>NZ_JASISO010000009.1 GCF_030063135.1 Streptomyces sp. G-G2 | reverse complement strand
CGGCGCGAGGGTCACGGGATCCCCCGGGCGCAGGGCCGCGACCCGGGCCGCCGCCGCGCCCCGGCCGACCAGCACGGTGGTGCCGGGTCCGGGCGGGGTCCAGGGCGCGGGCGGACGTACCGCCGCGACCTGCCCGTCCCGTACGTCGGCCGCCGCGGCCGGGCCGGGCCCGGCGGCCGGGAGCGGGCCCCAGGTCCAGTCGGCGGTGTAGGCGAGGTAGCCCTCGGCGGGCGGCTTCGCGGTGTTGTACCCGGCCAGCGGGTGCGCGCCGGCGTCGCCGGGCAGGGTGACGGTGCCGGCCAGCCCGAGGAACAGGACCTCCCCCGCGCCGTCCGGGCCGAAGCCCGCCGCGGGCCCGGCGCCGGGGGCGGGGGCGTGCAGCAGTCGCCCGTCGCGGATGCCGGGGCCGAGGGGGGCGCCCGTACCCCGGATGTCGAAGAAGTCCCCGTTCACAGCGGCGGCCGCGCGCCGTCCGGGTCCCGCCGGGTGGCGGGCGGCGGAGTCGGCGACGGTCGCGGGCAGGGGGCCGCCGAGGTACTCGGCCCGCACCCCGGGGGTGTCGAGGTCCACGTCGAGTTCGTCGACGCGCAGCCAGCGGTCGTGTTCGAGCCGGTCGAAGGAGCGCAAGCGGACACCGGGGGCGATCTGCCGGGTGGTCCGTGCCGTCTCGGTACCGGTGTCCGCGGCTGCGGCCGTGGCCGTCGCGGCGGTGGGGCCGGGGGCCACGAGTACGGCGGTGGCGAGGAACAGCGGGAGCAGGGAGCGCGGAAGGGGCACCTGGGCAGGATGGGCGACGCCCGCAGTGGATATATACGTAAAACCGTCATTACGCCTGCGGGTTCAGCCATTCGCACGCGGCGTTCCGGCGCCCCGGCGAAACACTTGGACAGCGGATGATCATCTGACGTATGTTCACGCGGGCCCCGCTCTCGGCGGGTTTCTTCACACGCGCCACATGTACCCGTGGGGGGTTCTTCACCATGTCTTCTGACGCCACCAGTGCGCCACCGCGGGCCTATCCAGTCCTGCGGTCACCGAGCGGCCTGGCGACCGCGCTCACGATCCTGCTCGCCGTGGCGGGCGCGGTCGACCTCTTCGCCGCCCTGCTCGGCTTCGCACCGGGTGCCGGGGAGTCCCTCGTCCCCTCCTCCGACGACGGGCCGCTCACGGGATACTCGCTGCTGGCCCTGTCCGCCGGGATCGGTCAGCTCGTGTGCCTGCTCGGCACCGGTTCCGTCTTCATCGTCTGGTTCCACCGCGCGCGCGTCAACGGCGAGGCCTTCCGGCCCGACCTCTTCGCCAAGCGCCCCGGCTGGGCCATCGGCTGCTGGTTCGTGCCGGTCCTGAACTTCTTCCTGCCCTTGCGCATCGCCAAGGAGATCTGGGAGGCCAGCACCCAGTACGGGCCCGACGGCTCCGCCCGCTCGGTCTCCCCCGCGCCGGTCTTGCTCTGGTGGGCGACGTTCATCGGCGCGAACTTCCTGACCCGCCTGACCGAGCCGGGCGGCAACCTGCTGTCGGCCGTCTCCGCCGTGCTGGCCATCGTCTTCGTGCGCAAACTGACGGCCATGCAGGTCCTGAAGGCCACGGAAGGCCCCCATGCGGCCGTCTGAGGCCGACGCGCAGCCGCAGCCGGTCTCCGAACTGCCGGCGCACCCCTCGGGAGGCGACGCGCCGGGGCTGCGCTCGCCGGCTTCGCGACGAACCTGCGGCTGCTGACGCGGCTGCCGGCCATCGTCGTCTTCCTGTTCTGGTTCCACCGGGTCCGGGTCAACGCGGGAGGGTTCGCGCCCGGTGGGTTCAGCGGGGGACCCGCCGGGCGTTTCGTGCGCACGCTGACATCGATGCGGCGCGCGAAGGCCGCCCGGGGTCCGGAGGGCGTTTCAGGAGGCCGGGGCACCGACCGGGGCCGGGGCCGGTTCGGGGGCGGCGGGGAAGGAGAACTCGCACCAGACGCACTTCCCCGCGCCCTTGGGCTCGACGCCCCACTCGTCCGCCAGTCGCTCCACCAGCATCAGGCCCCGCCCCGACACCGCCCAGTCGCCCGCCTCGCGGCGCCGCGGCAGGGCGCTGGAGGAGTCCTCGACCTCGATCCGGATCCGCCCTTCGACGGTGAGCCGGAGGATCACCTGGCCGCCCCCCTCGGTGTGCACGAGGACATTGGTCATCAATTCGTCGGCGGCCAGCTCGATCTCGTCCGCAAGGTCCCGGGCGCCCCACGCCGCCACGGCCGCCCGGATCAGGTGCCGGGCCATCCCGGGGCCGTCGGGGTCCCCGGGGGTCAGCCGCTGGCGCAGCGGGCCGCCGCCGCGCGGTGCGGGGGCGCCTCGGCGGCGCAGCACGAGCAGGGCCATGTCGTCGCCCGTACCGGAGTCGCCGACCAGCTCGCACAGCGAGTCGGCCAGCTCCTCCACCTCGACCGGCCCGTCCCGTACCGCCGCCAGGAATTCGCGCATGCCACTGTCGCTGTCGGCTCCGGGCCGCTCGATCAGCCCGTCCGTGCAGAGCAGCAGGGTGTCGCCCGGGTGCAGTTCGAGGGTGGTGACCGGATAGCCGGAGCCCGCCCAGGGCTTGTCGCCCGACGGCAGGCCGAGCGGCAGCCCACCGGCCGCGGCCACCCGGTGGCAGGTGCCGTCGCCGCGCCGCACGACCGGGTCCAGGTGCCCGGCCCGGACCAGTTGCGCGATCCCGCTGTTCAGGTCGATCTCCGCGTAGGTGCAGGTAGCGAAGCGTTCCGTTTCCAACTCGCGCAAGAACGCCGAGGCCCGCGCCATCGCCGTACCCGGGGTGTGCCCTTCGGCGATGTACGCGCGCAGGACGATCCGCAGTTGCCCCATCACGGCCGCCGCGTCCGTGTCGTGCCCCTCCACGTCGCCGATCATCACGCCGACCCGGCCCTCGCCTAGCGGGATCACGTCGTACCAGTCGCCGCCGATGTCCCGGCCCATCCGGGCGGCCCGGTAGCGTACGGCGATCAGCGCGCCCGGCACCTCGGGGATGCTGCGCGGCAGCATGGCGCGCTGGAGCCCCTCCGCGATCTCGTGCTCCTGCTCGAAGAGCATGGCCCGCATCAGGCTCTGCGCGATGCCGCTGCCGAGGGCGACCAGCAGATTGCTCTCCTCGGCGGTGAAGTCGCCCTCCCGCGTGTACAGGAGCCCGAGCGCGCCGATCGGGCGGCCCTGCGCGATCAGCGGGAGGTAGACCCCGCTGCGCACCGACAGCGGCTCGATGTAGGGCCACAGCATCGGGTAGCGGCGCTCGAACTCCTCGCGGGAGGAGACGTAGACCGGTTGCAGCCCGCGTACGGCCTCGCTCATCGGGAGGTCCGCGTCGATCCGGGTGTACTCGATCTCGGGGACGTACGAGCCCAGCTCGCCCTCCGCCACCAGGTGGACGCGGCCCCCGTCGATCACTCCGAGCATGATGCTGACCGCGCCGAGATGACCGAGCGCGGCGGGGTCCTTGAGGATGTCGGTGACGTCGTTGACGGTCCGGGCGTGGGCCAGGATGGCGGTGGTCCGCTCCACCACACCGGTCAGCCGGCGCCGTCCCTCGTCCCGCTCGTTGCGCGCCCCCGACTCACCGGGGTCGAGGTCCGCGTCGCGGACGATCCCGATGACGCGGTACGGGCGGCCGGCGGGGTCCCGCAGGATGTGGCCCTGGATGTGGGTCCAGCTGGTCGTGCCGTCCCGGCGGCGGATCCGGACGTAGGCGCCGTAGTGGCTGCGGCCGTCCTTGAGGGCCTGGGCGACCCGGGTGTCGAGCCGGGCCTCCTCGCGGGGCGGGATCCGTGCCCGGAGGCCGCCGGGGGCGCCGCTGAACTCCTCGGGACGCATGTCGAAGACCTCGAGAGCGGTCGGATCCAGATGCATCTGCCCGCTGTCGAGGTCCCAGTCGAAGGTGCCCATCCGGTTGAGCGCGAGGCTCAGGTCCGGGCGGGCGGGCCAGTCGACCGCGGGGAAACCGCCCCTTTCGGCCATGCGTCAAGCGTCTCACCTATCGGCCCGCGCCGCGGCCCGTGCGGTCAGCGACTCCCGTCGACCGCTTCGATACGGCCGCCGAAGTCGCCGCGGCAGCTGCGCCGCCAGTCCCCGCCGCGGACCTTCCGGGCCTCCTTCGGCCGCCAGTTGACGACTGGCGTCCACGCCGGCGACGACGGGGGGATCACGCCTTGGGTTCTGACGGAGGCCGGTGTTCCGACGGGAGGGGCGGCTTGCCCGAACGCACCATCGTGGTCGGCGGGGTTCACCGGAGGAACTACTCATCACCACCCTTCGGAGGGTTGTCGCAGGTCACGTCCGCGGCGGGCAGCCGACCCGTGGAGAGGTACGCGTTGACGGTCGTGTCGGCGCAGGACGCGGGCTCGGAGAGGTACACGCCGTGCCCCTCACCCCCGCGCGCCAGCACCATCCGCGAGCCCTTGAGGGCCCGGTGCAGGCCCTGGCCGCTGGAGAGGGGGGTCAGCGGATCCCACTCGTTCTGCACGGTCAGCACGTCGGCCCGGGTCTTGATGGGCGTGGTGGGTTCGAGCGGCCGCTGCCAGAAGGCGCACGGCTTGATGTTCGACGCGAAGTCCCCGTACAGCGGGTGCGCCACCTTGTCCCGGGCCGCGTCCCGCGCGTACTGCTCCGGATCGCGCGGCCAGCTGTCCGTGTCCCCGCACACCACGGACCAGTACACGGCGGCGGCGTTGTTCGCGGGGACGGTGACGGGGCCGTCCGAGGCCGCCCCATCGGCTCCCGGCGCGGGCGCTCCTGGGGCGGGCGCACCGGGCGCGGGGGCTCCCGGCGCGGGAGTTCCGGACGCGGGGGCTCCCGGCTGCCCGGGCGGCGACGCATCGGCCGAGGCCTTCAGGGACTTGATGACCGCCGAGGCCCCGTGGGGCGTGAAGAAGAGCGAGGGATCGGCCCTCAGGTCGTCACCCGTGACCTTCTGGCCCTGGTGGAGGAACGGGTCCCGGTCGGCCCGCGCCACCAGCGCCCAGAAGGTGTCGGACACCGCCTTGGGCGTGGCCCCGAGCCCGTAGGTCTCCGAGCGCTCGGCCGCCCACCGCGTCCACCGCTCGAAGGCGGGTTCGGCGCCGGTGCCCCACACCTGGATCATGCCCCGCCAGACGCGCTCCGGGTCGATCCCGCTGTCCAGGACGAAGCGGTCGGTGCGCTGCGGGAACATCTGGGAGTACACCGCTCCCAGATAGGTCCCGTACGAATACCCGAGGTACGAAACCGTCCGCTCGCCCAGGGCCGCGCGGATCACGTCCATGTCGCGGGCACTGTTGCGCGTAGTGATGTACGGGATCACATCACCGGACTTCTCACGGCACTTGTCGGCGATGCCGCGGGCCCAGGCCACGTCAGAGGCGAAGGTCTCGGGCCGGTAGGCACCTCCGACGCCCTTCTCGGCCTCGCTCAGGTCACCGCAGCCGATGGGGCTGCTCTGACCGACCCCGCGCGGATCGAAACCGATGAGGTCGTAGCGGTCCCGTACGTCTTTGGGCATCTCCGTGTTCATCCGCATCGGCCGGTAGAGCCCGGAGGTGCCGGGGCCGCCCGGGTTGAGGAGCAGGACCCCGTGCCGCTTGGCGGGGTTCTCGCTCTTCATCCGGGATATGGCGAGGTCGAGGGTGCGCCCCTCGGGGCGCTGGTAGTCGAGCGGCACCTTGAGGGTCGCGCACTCGTACGCCTCCGGCTTGCCGGGGTCGCAACGGTGCCAGGCGGGTTTCTGGCTCAGGTAGTCAGGGGTTCGGGCGGCGGCTGCCTGGGGCGCCGCGAGCGCGGGCAGGGCGGCGGCGATGAGCCCGACGGTGGCGAGCATCGGTGCGAGGCGTTTCATGCGCGGGGGACCGTCCTTCGTCCGGTGAAATCGCTGACGCCCCCACCTTGCTGGGTGGGTGTGCCCGGGCGAATCCCCCGGAAGAGCCGTCCTTCGTCCCCCACGCGTACCACGCGATTTCCGGCCATCTGGCTGGTACCGGACCACCCGGAACTCACCCCCGCGGGGTCATCCGCCGCGTACCCGCGCATCCGCCCGTAGTCCCTGTCCCCCTCACGCATGACACCCCCTCACCGAAAGGGACGACGGTCTGGGGCTGTGGCCGCGAGGTGCCGTGCCGGGCGCCGCGACCGGGTGCACCTTTCCGGTCACGGCACTAGGGCGCGTATTTGGTTGTGATCAATCTGCGGGATTGGCCCTCGCGGCTGGGCCTGCTCTGGTAGATCGTTTTGTGTGACGCGGATGCAACTGACTGATGTGGAGTGGGAGTTCATCGCCCCGTACCTGCCGATCGGCGAGTACGGGCCGTACCCCGAGCGGCTGCGGCAGCAGTTCGAGGGCGTGATCTGGCGGTTCCGGACGGGTGGGCAGTGGCGGGAGATGCCGCAGGAGTTCGGCGCCTGGTCGACTGTCCACAACCGTTTCCGGCAGTGGAGGGACAGCAGCCTCCACCTGCGCGCCTCGATGATCTGGCTCAAAGACCTCACCCGGACCACTCATTGATCACGACCCGATACGCGCCCTAGCGCCGCGCGGCAGCGGCGGACGTAGTACGCGCCGATCAGGACGGTCAGCAAGGGGCCCCAGAGGGCGAACAGTCCGCTGACCACCGAAGCGAGCAGTGCCCACCAGCCGTTCGCCATGGTGGGGCCGGAGTAGCCGGCGATGCGGAAGGTGGTCAGTACCCAGTCCACCAGCAGGAGGTTCGCGCCCAGCGCCACGACGGAGGCGGGCACCAGCACAACCGCGGGGCGCAGGGGCCTGCCGCCCAGCAACGGGACCGCGGCGGGCAGGACCTCACCCCAGCCGCGGACCAGGCCGAAGCACAGGAACGCGGCCAGTTCGGACAGGCAGCTCAGGCCGAAGACGTACGGAACGCTGATCCACAGGGGCGGTTGCACGGACCCCGTCATGTCGAGCCCCATGGAGAAGCCGAAGGCGAAGGGCAGCCGCCACAGGCACACCGGCAGCATCAGCAGGGGAATGGCCCGGGCGACGCGCTCGGCCCAGCGCGGTACCGGGCGGGCGGTGGCGCGTACCGCCTCGGTCGGTGAAGTGGTCATGACCCACAGCCTCGCCGGGGCGGTGGCCGCGGGTCATCGGTCCCGGCTTCAGCCTCCGGTCCCGCCGCCGTCAGTCGGAGCCGGGGGTCGCGGAGCGCCGAGCGGCGCGGAGGGCGCCTGCGGCGACAACGACAGGGACGGCGAAGGCGGCGGGGGCGAAGGCGGCGCGGACGTCACCAGGGGCCGCTCGGCCGCCGACGAGGTCACCGGCGGCGGAGGCGGAGGCGGCGCCACCGAGGACGCCCCCGGTGACGCCACCGAGGACAGTGTCACCGGGGGCTCCGACGACGGCCCCCCGGGCGCCACCGGCGGGCAGGGCCCACCCGGCTGCCCCGGAGTCGGCGTGGGGGTGACGATCACCGCGCCGGAGCGCGAAGGACACGGGGTCGCGGCCGGAACCAGCGCGGCCGACGGTGAGCCGTCGGGGGACGCGGGCGCGGACGCGGACGACACGGACGCGGACGGGCTCAGCGAGTCGGCAGGCGACGACGAGGTGGAAGCGGACCCCGCGTCGGACGGGGAAGCGGACGTGGAATCGGAGGGGGAGAGGGAGGGCGAGGCCGAGTCCGAGCCCGAGGGCGCGACGTGCGGGGAGACGGACGGGGACACGGACGGCGACACGGGCGGGGACACGGGCGGGGACACCAGCGGGGACGGTGAGATCGGCAGCGTCGGGACCACCGGCGGCGGCACCGGCTTGTCGTGCCTCGGCCGGTCACCCCGGTCCCGCTCGTACCAGTGCCGGTCGTGGTGGTCGTAGATCACGAACGTGTTGATGATCGTCACCGACGGCGCGATCACCACGACGTTCGCCGGGCGGTACGAGGACCACGGCTGCCCGTACCGCTTCGGGTCGGCCTGCAGCGCCACCGGCGCCCCCAGTGGATTCCCGCAGGCGCACCGCACCCTCGGCACACCGCGGTCGTCCACGAGCACGGCCGTCCCGGCCTGGAGCACCGCCTGGTAACTGGTCGCGCGCCCGTCCCGGTACCCATGGTTGGTGACCCGGGTGTCCATGCGCAGCTGCACCGGGGTGAGCGACCGCAGGTAGCCGGGGACGGCCGCGGGCCGGATGCCCGCGGCCGAGGCGAAGGCGCCGTTCTTGGCCGGTTCGGCCGACAGCGCCCTGACCTGCTTCTCCACGTCACAGCTCGCGATGTCCTTGGTCCCGCCGTACAGACCGGGAGCGGATCCGCTGACGCTGCGGGTGGCGCCCGTCGTCCCCGTACCCGTCGTGGGACCGGTCGGACCCGTGGGGCCGGTCGGCCCCGTCGGACCCGTCGGGGCGACCGTCCGCGTTTCCGTCGGCGCGGGCTGGACCTCCTCGGCCGCGGGCTTCGCCGCCGTGGACTCAGTGAACGGGTCGGGTCCCGTCGCCGAGGTGGTCTGCAGGAAGACCTCACCGCCGCCCCCGGAGGAGCCGGAGGGCCGGGTGAGGACGACCGCCAGCGCGACGACGGCGGCCAGCGCCACGAGCGCGGTGGCGAGCCGGGGTACGGACCGCCACCAGGCGCTCCGGGGCGGCGGCCCGGAGGCCCCGGGCGGGCCGGGAGGCGGCGCGCCGGGCGGGGGCGGGGGCGGCGGTTCCTGCCGCCCGCCCGAGAGCGGGCCGGACGGCGGACCGGAGGGCGCCCCCGACGAAGGACCCGAAGGGGGGCCGGAGGGGCGCTCGGACGGCGACTGGCCGGAAGGTTGCGTGGTCACGGGCTCTTCTTCCCAGGCGGAGGAGTTCCGGTCCCCGAGTGAGAGATCTAGGCATTTCCCCGGAAATCTCCGGATTTCTTGCACTCCTGCGCACCATTGTGTGCGCCGTTCAGGTGGTGGCCGCAAGCCGAGGGTGCCTACGGTTGCGGTGTGAGCCGTACATCTCGGGGCTCGGAGCGGGTGTGGCGGGACGCGCTGGTGGCCGTCGTCGCCGGATTCGTCGCGATGACCGCGGTCGCGGCGGCGGGCCTGGCCTGCGCGGGCGCCGACGGGTTGCCAGGCGGGGCGTTCCCGCACGTGGTGGCCGCCGTCGTGGTCATGGCCTCGGGCGGTTCGGTGAGCGTGACCGGCGGGGCCGGGTTCCTCGCGGGGGCGCACGCCGGACTCTCCGTGATGCCCCTGTCGGTCAGCCTGGCCGGGGCGCTGGCCACGGCCTTCTGCTTCGTGCGGCCACTGCGCCATCACGCGGTGGCGACGCCTCGTGAACTCCTCGCCCGCGCCGGACCGTTGGTGGTGGTGTGGCTGGTCGCGCTGACCGGCTTCGCACTGCTCGCCGGTCACACCTTCGGCATCTCCACCGGTGATTCCAGTTCGCCCGTCGGCGAGATCGGCGAACTCCTCGACTCCGCACCGACGGTGGGTTTCCGGGCGGATCTGCCCGCCACGCTCGGGCTCGGACTCCTGTGGATCCTCGGCCTGTTGGTGATCGCCCTGCTGGTGTCCCGGCGTACGCCACTGCCCGCCCGGCTGGTCCGGTTCCACGCGGCGGTGCGTCCGGCCGCGTTCGCCGTCGTCGCGCTGCTCCTCTCGTACGTCGTGCTCGCCGCCCTCGCCGGGGTGGTGGTCGCGGCGACCCAGGGGCATGCGCGGCAGACCCTGGCCGTGGTCCTGCTCGGGCTGCCCAACCTCGCCTGGCTCGCGCTCTCCCTGGGCCTCGGCGGATCCTGGCAGGGGCGGGTCGAGGGGCCCTTCGGGCTGCCGATGCCGCAGGTGCTGGACCAGGTGCTGCGGACCCCCGACCTGTCGACCGTGGACGTCCGCACGCTGGCCGGGCAGGACGCGCGGGCGTGGTGGCTGGTGGCGGTGGCGGCGGTCCTGCTCCTCGGTGCGGGCTTCGTGACGGCCGTGCGCTCTCCCGCGCACGTCCGCCCCTGGCAGCACGCCCTGCACCTGGGCGTGGCGCTGGCCCTGGCCACCCTGACGGTCTGCCTGCTGGGCGGTGTGGAGGCGCGGTTCGGCCTCTCCCTGCTCGGGATCGGCGATGTGGACGGCCTCGGCGGCACGGTCGAACTGCTCCCCCGCCTGTTGCGCACGGTAGCGCCGGCCCTCCTGTGGGGCGCGGTCACCGGGTTCCTCGGCGCCCTCCTGGCCGCACCGGTCCACCGCCGGGGGCGGGTCGAATCGCCCGCGCCACCGCGCTGACCGGACGCGCCGATCAGACGGGCCGATCAGATCAGACGGGCCGCCGCCGGAAGACCGGGAGGGCCCAGGAGGGCGGGGGCGGGGCCGGGGCGTCCGGGGAACGGGGCAGGACGGGTGCGCGGCGGGGGGCCGGGTCGATGCCCGCACGGCGCAGCGCCGAGGTGAAGGCCAGGCAGGTCGGCCAGCGGTCCTCGGGCGACTTCGCCAGCGCCCGCGCGAGTACGTCGTCCACGGCGGGCGGGAGTTCGGGGCGCTGGGCGGAGGGAGGGGGCGGGGGATCGTACTGGTGGGCCCAGAGCAGGGCCATGTCGTCGTCGCGCCGGAACGGCGGGGAGCCCGCGAGCATTTCGTACACGACGCAGCCCAGGCTGTAGACGTCGCAGCGGCCGTCGACCGGTTTGCCGGAGATCTGCTCGGGAGCGACGTAGTCCAGGGTGCCGACGAACTGGCCGACGCTGGTGAACCCGGTCAGGGACAGGGACTTCTTGGTCAGGCCGAAGTCGGTCAGGTACACGTGCTCGGGGTGGTCGCTGTCGGTGCCCTCGGCGACGAGGATGTTGCCCGGTTTGACGTCCCGGTGGACGAGGTCGTGGTCGTGGGCCGCGTCCAGCGCCGAGGCGACCTGGCCCGCGATGCGCGCCGTGGTCTCCACCGGGAGCGGACCGGTGCGGTCCAGCAGGGCCCGAAGGTCCTGTCCGGCGACGTAGCGCATGGCGATGTACAGCAGCCCGTCCGTCTCGCCGGCTTCGAAGACCGGGACGATGTGCGGGTGGTCGATGGCGGCCGCGACCTTCGATTCGTGGGCGAAGCGACGGCGGAAGGTGTCGTTGCGGGCGAGTTCGGGGGCCAGCAGTTTCAGGGCGACCGTACGGTCGAGCCGCAGGTCGAGGGCTCGGTAGACGACCGCCATGCCGCCGCGGCCGATCTCGCTCTCCACCTGGTAGCCCGCGATGCGGCGCCCCCGCAGGTCGGAGGGGCGCCCGCCCACGGGCTCGCGCTCCGGACCGGCCGTCACCGGGCCTCCGCGTCCGGCGGGGTGACGAGCCTGGTCGGGGCGTGGGGTACGGGCGCCGCCGGTCCGGGGGGATCGGGTTCGGGTGTCACCGCGCCCGGGGCGAGCGTCGGAGCGTGCGGTACGGGCGCCGGCGCATCGGCGCCCTCCCGGTCGGCGGCCACCGCATCGGCGCCCTCCGGCACGGCGGCCCGCGCCCGGGCGGGGCGGGCGCCCGGGGCCGCCGCGACCGCGTAGGTGGTGAGCCGGGTGCCGTCGCCGTACATCCAGCGCCCGGCGTCCGCGTCGAAGAGCCAGACGGATTCCCCGTCCACGACCACCCCGGCGCGCAGCCCCCGGGTCCCGCGCCGGAACGCCTCGGTGTCGGCGCGCCCGGCGGCCAGGTCCTCGGCGGCCCGCCGGTAGCGTTCGAGGGCTTCGCCCGCGCGGGACAGCAGCGGGCGCGGGTCCTCCGTACGGGCCAGCGGCCGCCCGGTCGTGGGAGGCGGCTGCGGGACCGCCACCAGCAGCCGCCCGTCCACCCAGGCGGACCAGCCGTTGGCGCACAGGATCTCCCCCCACTCCCCGCGCCGGGACAGCAGCTGTACGGGGAGGAAGGGGTCCAGCGCGACGGTGGGCCGGGAGACGTCCGGGGCCTCCCAGGCGGGCAGCCCCTCCTGCGGGACGACATGGGTGGGCCGGAAATCCGTCTCTTCGCGCGGCTCGTCCGTCGGCGGCGTCGGCAGTGGTGTCATGGCGGCCGCTCCCGTTACTTCCGCATGATCGCGGGCTCGTGGCGGCGCAGCAGCCGGGCGACGAGCACCCCGAACAGCACGGACAGGGCGGCCAGCATCCCGAGGTTGAGCACCCAGGTCCCGGCGGAGTGGGCGAAGAGCGGGTCGTCGGTGAGTTTCCCGGGGACGAGCGCGCCGAGGTCGATGGTGCCCGCCATGGCGCCGAGCGCCCACCGGGAGGGCACGAACCAGGCGAGCTGCTCGATCACCGGTACCCCGTGGAGCTGCAACAGCGCTCCGCAGAAAACCACTTGGACGATGGCGAGGAGGACCAGCAAGGGCATGGTGACCTCCTCCTTCTTCACCAGGGCGGAGACCAGCAGGCCGAGCATCATCGCGGTGAAGGACAACAGGGCTACCGCCAGGGTGATTTCAATGAGCGGCGGCAGGAACACGCCTCTGCCGCCGGGGGCGTTGTGTTTCACCCCGAAGAGGCCGACGAGGGTGAGGACGACGGCCTGGGCGACGGTGATGGCGCCCAGCACCACGACCTTGGACATCAGGTAGGCGGACCGGGACAGGCCCACGGCGCGTTCGCGCTGGTAGATCACGCGTTCCTTGACGAGTTCGCGTACGGCGTTGGCGGCGCCGGTGAGCACTCCGCCGACGCACAGGATCAGCAGGGCGTTGATCGCGGTCTCGGGGGTGAGCTCGCTGCCCGCCAGCGCCCGGGCCATGGCGCCCATGACGAAGGGGAGGGCGACCATGATGGCCAGGAACGTGCGGTCGGCGCCCAGGGCGGCGGCGTAGCGCCGGACCAGGGTGGAGAGCTGCGCGCCCCAGCTCTGGGGTTTGGGCGGCGGCAGCCGCAGGCCCGCGGCGGAGGCCGAGGGGGCGCCGTCGGCGCGGGCCCGTACGGGCGCCGCGGCGCTGGTGGCGTAGCGGCGCTGGTACGGCGAGGCGCGGTACTCCCCCGCCCAGTCGCGGTCCTCTTCGTTCCCGAAGGCCTCGAAGGCCTCGGGCCACCCGGTGTGGCCGAAGTATCCGAGGGTCTCGTCGGGCGGGCCGTAGTACGCGATCCGGCCACCCGGGGCGAGGACGAGGAGCCGGTCGCAGACGTCCAGGCTGAGCACGCTGTGGGTGACGACGATGACCGTGCGGCCGTCGTCGGCGAGGCCGCGCAGCATGTGCATCACGGACCGGTCCATGCCCGGGTCGAGACCGGAGGTGGGTTCGTCGAGGAAGAGCAGGGAGGGTTTGGTGAGCAGTTCGAGGGCGACCGAGACGCGTTTGCGCTGGCCGCCGGAGAGGCTGTGGATCGGCTGGTCCGCCCGCTGGCCCAGGCCGAGTTCGCGGATGACCTCGGCGACCCGGGCCTCGCGTTCGGCCGTGGCGGTGTCCTGGGGGAAGCGGAGTTCGGCGGCGTAACCGAGGGCGCGGCGGACGGTGAGCTGCGCGTGCAGGATGTCGTCCTGCGGGACCAGTCCGATGCGGCTGCGCAGTTCGGCGTAGTCCCGGTAGAGGTCGCGGCCGTCGTAGAGGACGGTGCCCTGGTCGGCGGGTCGCAGGCCGGTGAGGGCGCCGAGCAGGGTGGACTTGCCCGCGCCGCTGGGGCCGACGACGGCCAGCAGGCACTTGGCTCCCACGGGGAAGGAGACGTGGTCGAGGAGGACCTTGCGGCCGTGGTCGACGGCGACGGTGAGGTCCTGGACGTCGAGGGAGACCTCGCCGGTGTCCACGTACTCCTGGAGCTGGTCGCCGACGAGGCAGAAGGCGCGGTGCCCGATGCCCACGATGTCGCCCTCGCCGAGGCGGGCGCGGTCCACGGGGGAACCGTTGAGGTAGGTGCCGTTGTGGCTGCCGAGGTCGGCGATCTCGTAGCCGCCGCCGGGGAGCGCGCGCAGTTCGGCGTGGCGCCGGGAGACCACGAGGTCGTCGAGGACGAGGTCGTTGTCGGGGGCCCGGCCGATGGTGAGGGCGGTGCGCGGGCCCGCCGCGGCCCGGTCCGGCAGCGGGCGTACGGAGGTGGGCTGCCGGAAGGTGCCGGTGAGGGCGGGGTTGGTGACGGCGGAGGGGCGCGGCGCCGGGTGGGGCCGGGCGGGCGGCGGCGCGGGCGGGGCCGGGGCGGCGAACACGGCGCGCGGACCGTCGGCGGAGCTGCCGAAGCGCAGTTCGCTGCCGGGGCCCACGCCCCAGGCGTGGACGCGGTGGCCGTCGGCCCAGGTGCCGTTCGTACTGTCCTCGTCCTCGACGGTCCAGTGGTCGCCGTCGGGGCGCAGGACGGCGTGGTGCCAGGAGACGCGGGCGTCGTCGAGGCAGATCTCGCAGAGGGGGTCGCGGCCGACGTGGTAGGTACGGGCCGGGCTCATCACGGTGGAGCCCCGGTCCGTTTCCAGGACGAGTTCGGGAGCGGTGGGCGCACCGGGGTGCTGGGCCATGAGCCGATTTTCCCACGGCGGGGCCTTCTGGGCCCGTCCAGCGGGCGCGGAACATCACCGCAGGTCAGAGTGGTCTTATGGGTAATGACAACGGTCCCCGTTGCAGCCTTTGCCGATCCTCTCCGGGTGCGCTTCACTTCACGCGTCGGATCCGAACGGTCCGAACGGTCCGAACGTTGCGAGCAGACGGGACGGACGGGATGTACCGGCAGACCGAACAGACGGGGGACCAGCGATGAGTGCGCACGACCACGCACACGATCACGGACCGGACGGGCCCGGGGGGCACGGCGGCGCCGGTGGCCACGGCGGGCACGCGCACGGGGTCGCGGAGAACGCCGACCGCCGCTGGCTGGGGATCGCGCTCGGCCTGATCGGCGCGTTCATGGCGGTCGAGGTCGTCATCGGTCTCGTGGCCCGCTCGCTGGCCCTGATCTCCGACGCCGCCCACATGCTGACGGACGCCGTCTCGATCGTCCTGGCGCTGATAGCGATGCGGCTGGCGGCGCGGCCCGCGCGCGGCGGGTTCACGTACGGGCTCAAGCGCGCGGAGATCCTTTCCGCCCAGGCGAACGGGCTGACCCTGCTGCTGCTGGCGCTCTGGCTGGCGTACGAGGCGGTCCGGCGGCTGGTCGACCCGCCCGAGGTGCAGGGCGGCCTGGTGCTGGTCACGGCACTGGCCGGGATCGTCGTCAATGTGGTGTGCGCCTGGTGCATCTCCAAGGCGAACCGGTCCTCGCTCGCGGTCGAGGGTGCCTACCAGCACATCCTGAACGACCTGTTCGCCTTCATCGGGACGGCCGTGGCCGGTCTGATCGTTCTCACCACGGGCTTCGTCCAGGCGGACGCGATCGCCACGCTGATCGTGGTGGTGCTGATGGTGAAGGCGGGGTACGGGCTGGTCCGCGAGTCCGGCCGGATCTTCCTGGAGGCCGCGCCCGCCCATGTGGACCCGGACGCGGTCGGCGACCGGCTGGTGTCGCACCCGCCGGTGACCGAGGTGCACGACCTGCACATCTGGACGATCACCTCGGAGCAGGCCGCGCTCTCGGCGCACGTGCTGGTGGAACCGGCGGGTGACTGCCACGCCGTACGCCGTGACCTGGAACGGCTGCTGCGGACGGAGTACGGGATCACCCACACCACCCTCCAGGTGGACCACGTGCAGGACGGTCTGCTCTCGGTGGGCCGGGCGGGCGAGCACCCCGATGGCACGGCTCCGGACGGGCACTGCGCGGACGCCCACGGCCCGGTGCACCGCGAGGGGCCCCACCACCACTGACTGACCGGACCGCTGAACCACGGCCCCGCGGGGCATACATCGGTCCATGACACAGAAGCGCAGCGCCGGTCTGCTGCTGTTCCGCCGGGTCCCGCCGGGTGTGGCGGAGGCCGGGGTCGAGGTGCTCCTCGGCCACATGGGCGGCCCGTTCTGGGAGCGGCGCGACGCCGGGGCCTGGTCGGTTCCCAAGGGCGAGTACCTGGCGGACGAGGCCCCCCGGGACGCGGCCCGTCGGGAGTTCACCGAGGAGATCGGGCTGCCGCCGCCGGAGGGCCCGTACCTTCCGCTGGGCGAGGTGCGCCAGACGAACGGGAAGCTGGTGACGGTCTGGGCGGTCGAGGCGGACCTCGATCCGGAGCTGATGCGGCCCGGGACCTTCACGATGGAGTGGCCGCCGGGGTCGGGGCGGACGGAGGAGTTCCCGGAGCTGGACCGGGTGGCCTGGTTCGCTCCACCGGTGGCCCGAAGCAGCCTGGTGACGTCCCAAATCGCCTTCCTGGAGCGGCTGTTGACGCTCTTGCACGATTGACTCGACCTTGACTTGCCAGCGGGGCCCGACCGCGTGGACATTACACATCATGACGAGCGTCGTGCTGGTGGGAACCCTGGACACCAAGGGTGTCGAGTACGGCTGGTTGCGCGAGCGGCTCTTGCGCGCCGGCGTCGAGGTGGTCCTGGTCGACACAGGAATCATGGGCGATCCACGGGTGCCCGCCGACGTACCGCGGGAGGCGGTGGCCCGGGCGGCGGGAACGGAACTGACGGAGCTGCGCGCGGCCGCCGACCGGGGCGCGGCCGTGACGGCCATGGCGCGGGGCGCGGAAGCCACCTTGTTGCGGATGCACGCCGACGGGCGGCTCGACGGCGTGCTGGCGGTAGGGGGCAGCGGGGGCACGTCCATCGCCACCCGGGCGATGCGGGCCCTGCCCCTGGGCGTGCCGAAGCTGATGGTGTCCTCGATGGCGTCCGGTGACGTGGCGCCGTACGTCGGATCGTCCGACATCACGATGATGTACAGCGTGGTGGACATCGCGGGGATCAACAGCGTCTCCGCGCCCGTCCTGGCGAACGCCGCCGAGGCCGTAGCGGGCATGGCCAAGGCCTTCGCGCGGTCCTCCCGCGAACTGCGCCCCGCCCTCCCGGGCGGGGGCGGGGGCAGAGGCGGAGACGGGCGGCCGCTGATCGCGGCCAGCATGGCGGGGGTGACCACTCCCGGGGTGGACGCGGCCCGCGAGCGGCTGACCGGGCTCGGCTACGAGGTGCTGGTGTTCCACACCAGTGGCGCGGGCGGCCGGACCCTGGAGACCCTGGCCGGTCAGGGTCTCTTCGCGGGGGTCCTGGACCTCACGCTCAGCGAACTCGCCGACGATCTGTGCGGCGGGATCCTCACCGCCGGTCCCGACCGGCTCAGCGCGGCCGGGCGGGCGGGAATTCCGCAGGTGGTGAGCCTGGGCGCGCTGGACATGGTCAAGTTCGGGCCGCTGGAGAGCCTGCCGGAGCACGCCCGCTACCGGCGGGTCCGGGTGCACAATCCGTCGATCACGGTGATCCGTACGACCGAGGCGGAGTGCGCGGAGCTGGGCCGCCGGGTCGCGACCAAGCTGCGGGTGGCGACCGGACCCACCGCCGTCTGCCTGCCGCTGCGCGGGCTGTCCACGCTGGGCGCTCCCGGCGGTCCCTACCACGATCCGGGGGCGGACCGGGCGCTGTTCGGGGCGCTGCGCGAGGGGCTTCGGGGCAGTTCCGCCCACCTCTACGACTACGACACCCACATCAACGACCCGGCCTTCGGGCGGGCGGCGGCCGACCGGCTGCACGACATGATCGCGGTCCGGGAGGCCGCCGCCTGAACCACGTCCCGGATCCTGGCTGAAAATCTGCCCGAACCGCGGCCGGAACCAGTGGATGAGACAGCCTTCCGGCCGGGAACCGGCCACGGCACAATCCGTGTCCCAGGAGATGGCCCGGCACCGCCGGGGCGCCCAAGGACATCTCGAACGACACGGTGACGCCATGGCAGAGGGCGAACGATGAAGACGTGGACCGTTCCCGGTTACACGCAGGACAGGGAACTCGGCGCGGGCGGCAGCGGCCGCGTGGTGCTCGCCGTGCACGACGCGACGGGTACGGCGGTCGCCGTGAAGTACCTCGCCGACCGGCTGCGCCGGGACCCGGCGTTCGTCCGGGAGTTCCGGGCGGAGGCCCGGCTGCTCGGCGGCCTGCACTCGCCGTACGTGGTGGGGCTGTACGAGTACGTGGAGGCGCCCGACGGCGCCGCCATCGTGATGGAGCTGGTGGACGGGATCTCCCTGCGCGCACTGCTCAAGCGCTCGGGGAGCACCGACACGGAGGCGGCCCTGGTGGTGCTCAAGGGGTCCCTGCTGGGACTGGCCGAAGCGCACCGCGCGGGGGTGGTGCACCGCGACTACAAGCCGGAGAACGTGCTGGTCGCGCAGGACGGTTCGTCGAAACTGGTGGACTTCGGGATCGCGGCGGGGCGCGGTACGACGCCGGGGGTGGCGGGCACGCCCGCCTACATGGCGCCGGAGCAGTGGCAGGGCGAGCCCGCCTCGCCCGCCGCCGACGTGTACGCGGCCACCGCGACCTTCTTCGAGTGCCTGACCGGGCGCAAGCCCTTCGCCGGGGAGAACTTCGCCGAACTGGCCGTCCAGCACATCGAGGCGCCGGTCCCGGAGGCCGAGGCGCCCGAGCCGGTACGCCCGCTGATCCGCCGGGGGCTGGCGAAGCGGCCGCAGGAGCGTCCGGAGAACGCGGACGCGTTCGTCGCCGAGCTGGAGGTCGTGGCCCGCGCGGCGTACGGGCCGGACTGGGAGGAACGCGGGCAGCGCAAGCTGGCGGCGCTGGCCGCGCTGCTGCCGCTGCTGTTCCCCTCCGCGGGCGCTCCGGCCGCCGGGACGACCGCGCTGGCCACGACCGTCCTGCCGCCACCGCCGCCCGTGTCCTGGCGGCCGGGGCGGCGCGGCTTGGTGGCGGCCGGAACGGCTCTGGTGCTGGGCGCGGTGCTGGTGTTCGCGGCGCAGGCGATCGGTGCCTCGCCGGACGCGAGTTCGGTGGTGAGCGCGTTCGCGACGACGAGCGCGGGGCCGCCGGGACCGGGCGCGCCGGGTCCGTCCCCGTCGGATTCTCCCTCGCCGTCCCCCTCCGCGTCCTTGTCCGCCTCGCCGTCCCCCTCGGCTTCGGTCTCGGCCTCGCCGTCGCCGTCGCCGTCCCTCTCGGTGAAGCCGACGCCCACGCCGAGCCCGACGCCGAGCACGACTCCGTCCCCGACGCCGACGGTGGTCGTGGGATCGGTGTCGGTGGCCCTCGCCACCAGCCCGAGCGTGGGGCGGGCGACGGTGTCCCTCAATGCCAAGGGGGGCCCGGTGACGGTGCGGATCGAGTGGTTCCTCGGCACCGAGTCCGGTGATCTGCGGTACGCGGACGGCGCGGACACGCTCACGGCGCAGCCGGGCGCGGTGGCCCCGCTCGTCCAGTCGCACACCGTCACCCGGGGTCTCGGCTGCTACCTGAGCGTGCGCGTCACCACCGTCCCGGCGGCGGGCGGCGGGGCCGCGACGGACTCGAAGCCCATCCCGCGCTGCCAGGCGCAGGTGCCGCGCTGATGAGCGATCCCGACGACCGTACCCAGCCCCTCCAGCCCCTCCAGCCCCTCCAGCGTCCCGGCCCCGAGGAGCCGCCCGGTTCCGCCGGGCCCCCGGCGGCCCCCGAGGAGGACGGTTACAGCGCCACCGTGCTCGGCAGCCACTGGATCAGCGGGCCGCCGGAGCACCCGGAGCACCCGGAGCGTCCGGAGCGTCCGGAGCGTCCGGACGGCCTCGCGGCGACCCGCCGCATCGCTGCCCCCGGAGGCCCTGAGGGGCCGGAGGCCGTGCCCGACCGGGTCGAGGGCTCCGTGCTGCGGTTCGGACCCGGGGTGACGGCAGGCGTGGCCGCGCCCTTCCCGGTGACCGCGCCGCCGCCCGCGGCCGTGGCCGCGCGCGGGCGACGCGGGGCGGGGCTGCGCCGCTACGCGCTCGCCCTCGTCGTGCTGGCCGCCGTCCTCGCGTACCTGGGCTGGCAGCGGTACGGGCCCGCCGTGGCGGTCCGGGACGTCCGGGTGAGCACGGACGCGCGGGGCCCCGGCTGCGACTCGACGGCCGATGTGGTGGCCGTCGTACGGACCAACGGGAACCCGGGGACGATCCGTTACCGCTGGGTGCGCGGCGACGGCAGCCGTTCGGACGTGCTGAGCGAGCGGGTGCCGCGCGGGGAGCGGGAGGCGCGGCTGCACCTGCTCTGGACCTTCCGCGGGACGGGCGACTACCCGGCCCGGGCGGAGATCCGGATCGAGGAGCCCGGCGCGCACACGGCGGCCGTGGAATTCAGCTACCGCTGCCCCCGGTAGCGGGGAGGCGGATCACCGCCACGGCCGTGAGCCGCAGCGCGGGTCCGGGCAGGGTCATGAAGATCATGAAGATCACGAAGCCCACGGGCGGCTTCCTCCGTCGGAGGGCGGCAGGGTCGGCCGGTGTGACGTCGTCCCACCGGCCCCTCCCCCGTTCGGCCCATCGGGCCGTGGCCTTCCGGCCGAAGCCCCGAGCCCGGGCCGGCTGGTTGACTCGAAGGTGTTGACGGAGGTGTGCAGGACACCTCCACGGCACCCTGCGTGTCACGTTCCAGCCGGCGAACACCCCAACCGGAACGTGGCCGTTCCGCACGGATGCCACGTCCGCGCGGGAGGCCCGTGGCTGCTTTGGGGAGCGGCCGCGGGCCATTTCGCATGCTCGGCCGGCTGGCGGGGGCCGCGGCGCGGGCCCGCGCTCCGGCACCGCGCCGAGGCGCGGCAGCGGGCGGCGCGGGCCGGGCAGGATCCGCGAGAGACGGCCCAGTGCCGCGTCAGGCACCGGACGCCGCTCCTTGACGGGCAGACATCGCCTGACGCGGCACTAGAACCGGGCGTGCGCGGTGATGTCCGCCTCGAACTGGCCGGTCAGTGCCGGTGTCACGGTCGGCTTGCACTGGGCCACCGCCGCCAGGTAGTCCTCCGTGCCCGCGCCGGGCGGCCCCGCCACCGCGCCCCGGGTTCCGGCCGCCTCCAGATCCCGTTCGAAGGACACCTGCGCCGCGATCCGCGCCGCGTGCTCGATGTCGGCGGGCGTGAACAGCTCGCTCGCCTCCACCAGGGCCGCCACGTCGACGTCCGCGCGCCCCGCCGTGTAGCGGGCCCAGATCGCGGCGCGCGCCCCGGCGTCCGGGGTGCCGATGGGGATGAGGTAGTCGAAGCGCCCGGGCCGCAGGAAGGCGGGGTCCAGCGACCGGATCGAGTTCGTCGCGCAGACCAGCAGCCGCTCACCACCCTCGCGGAATCCGGGTATCAGCTTGAGCAGCTCGTTGGTGACCCCGTGGATCCCGCCGGGCTGCGCGGGTTCGGTGCGCACGGGCGCGATCTCCTCGACCTCGTCGATGAAGACCAGGACCCGTTCCAGTTCGGCGATCCGGGCGAAGGCGCCGCGCAGCGCGGTCGCCAGGTTCCCCTCGTCGGCCAGCCGGGAAGGCAGCAGTTCCACGAAGGGCCAGCCCAGGCGGGAGGCGATCGCGCGGGCGAAGGTGGTCTTGCCGGTGCCGGGCGGCCCGAAGAGGGTGATGGCGCGCGGCGGCCGGACCCCGTGCTGCGCGGCCCGTTCCGGTTCGGCCAGGGGAAGCACCACGCGCCGTTCGATGAGGTCCTTCTCGGTCTCCATGCCCGCGACCGCGTCCCACAGGTCGGCGGGCAGGAAGCGGCCGCCGAGTTCGTCGAGGAGACCGGCCGCCGGACCGTGCAGCGGCTCGGTCTTCTCGAAGTACGCGACGGCGGGCTGCCGGGTGTACCCGGCGTTGAGCAGCCCCTCCCCGAGCAGGTCCTCCTCGGGCAGGACGTACGCGATCCGGCCGACCCGGGCGGCGATCAGCCGCCGCTCCAGCTCGACCAGCAGGGCGCTGGCCAGGCCCCGGCCGCGCCAGCCTGCACAGATCGCGATCCGCATCACCCAGGCCCGCTCCCCCGCGACGCAGGCCAGGGCCGCGCCGATCGGTACGCCCTGGTGGACGGCGACCACCGCGGGCTGGCGCCCGGTGAGGGCGCTGATGCACTCGGCGAGTGAGAAGACCGACTCCTGGCCCAGTTCGGCGGTGGTGTCGATCAGGTGGACGACCGCGGCCAGATCGCTCTCGCGGTAGTCGTGGATGAGCCAGTTCACCGGGCGGCGCCCCTCGTTCGTACTGCTCCTGCGTACTCCTTGCGGCGAGGCTAGGGGCGCCGGCGCGGGGTGATCACGTGCCGCGGCGCACAACCAGCGGTCGGGAACCTTCCGTCGCGTCCATAGACTGGTCGTTCCCGCCCCGCACCCCCTTTGAGGACCCAGCACTTCCATGACTTCCGGCATATCGCGCGTGTCCCGTGTCCCTGCGAGCGGATACCGGCACACCGGCTGGCTGGTTCCCGCCCTGTGGACCCTGGGCCTGGGGCTGTGGGGGCTGTCCCGGCAGGACAGCGTCTGGCGCGACGAGGCCGCGACCTGGCAGGTGGCCCGGCGTTCGGCGGCCGAGATCTGGCACATGCTCGGCAACGTCGACGCCGTGCACGGGCTGTACTACCTGCTGATGCACGGCCTCTTCGAGGTGTTCGGGCCGAGTACGACGACCCTGCGGCTGCCCTCCGTCCTGGCCGTGGCGGCCGCGGCGGGCTGCGTGGCGGTGACGGCGCGGCGGCTGGTCCCGGGACCGGCCGGATTCTGGGCGGGCCTCGGCGGCGGAACGGCCCTCGGGCTGCTGCCCGCCGTCCAGTTCCAGCTCCAGGAGGGCCGCCCGTACGCCCTGGTGCTGGCCGGGGCCGGGCTCTCCACCCTGCTGCTGACCGGGCTGCTCCAGGACCGGCCGGGCCGTCGGGCGTGGCCGCGCTGGACGGCGTACGCCCTCGCGGTCCTGGTGTGCGCGCTGCTGAACTGGCTGTCGCTGCTGGTCCTGCCCGCGCACGCCGTCACCCTGTGGTGGACGCGGGCCGGGCGCGGGGTGCTCGGGCGCTGGGTCCTGGCGTCGGCGGGGGCGGGGCTGGGGGCGTTGCCGCTGATCCTGTTCAGCCGGAGCCAGTCCGGGCAGGTCTCCTGGATACCGCCGCTGACCTGGCACATGCTGATCGGCCCGGCGGTCCTGCTGGCCATCGGAACCCTGTGCGCCCCGCTGGACGGGCCGCGCACCCGGCGGCTGTCGGCCGCCGCCGTCGGGCTGCCGCTGCTCGTGGTGCCCTTCGTGGCGCTGGCCGGGCTGTCACTGGTGCAGCCGCTGTTCCTGGACCGGTACGTGCTCTTCGCGATGCTGGGGCTGGCGCTGCTGATCGGCGCCGGGCTGGGCGCGGGTGTACGGGCCGCCGCGCGCCGTTCTCCCCGGGCGGCCGCGCTGATCGTGCCCGTGGTCATCGGGGCCGCGGTGCTCGCGATGCTGCCCATGGAGCGGGAGCGGCGGGCACCGGCCAGCCGGGTGGACGACGTGCTCGCGGTGGCGCACGAGGTGGCCCGGCTGAAGGACGACGGGGACGCGGTGCTCTTCGTGCCGGCCGCGCGCCGGGACACCGCGCTGGTCTCCCCCGGGAGCTTCACCGGGCTGGCCGACATCGCGCTCGCCCGGACCCCGGCCGAGTCGGGGACCCTCAAGGGCGTCGAGGGCGAGGATCCGGCGCGGCTGCGGGCCGCGATGCTCGCGCAGCGGCGGATCCTGCTGGTCACGGACGCGGCGAAGGCGGCGAAGCCGTCGGGGGCGACGCGGGACCGGGTGAAGGCGGCGGTCCTCGGGGAGGGCTTCACCCCGGTGGCGGACCGGGAGGTGCGCGGGCGCCGGGTAACGGTCTACGAGCGGACCGCGGGCGGCCGCTGAACGCTCGGCGGGGCCGTAGGCGGCCCGGGGGGCGGTCCGGCGGGGGTGCGGGGCGAGGTGCCGGGCGAGGTGCCGGGCGAGGTGCGCGGCCGCCGAATTCACAGGGGATTCTTATGGAATCCGAGGCTCCGGCCATAGGTTCGGGCTACACGATCTGGGCATGATCCAGCGCATGTTTCCCCGACAGGCCCTCCGTGCCCGCCGCGCGGCCCGTGTCGTGCTGGCGATGGCCGCGATGTCCGCCCTGCTCACGGTGGACATCCCGGACGCCTCCGCCGCTCCCCCGCTGGGAGTGACCGCGCAGGCCCCGGTGGCGGGATCCACGCAGCGGGTGGGCGCCCTTTTCACGGCCGGGCCGGACGGCGGGCACTACTGCACCGCGTCCGTGGTCCGCAGCGACGGCCACGATGTGATCGCGACGGCCGCCCACTGCCTGGGCGACGTGCAGAACACCGTGTTCGTGCCTGGCTACCGGGACGGCACCGCGCCGTACGGGGCCTGGCAGCTCACCGGCCAGTACGTCGACCCGAGCTGGCAGGACGGGCAGGACCCGGACGCCGACATCTCCTTCGCGACCGTCGCCCCGCTGAACGGTCGGCAGATCGAGGACGTGGTCGGCGGCTTCCCGGTACTCGCGGAACAGCCCGACGACGTGACGGTGACGATCGTCGGCTACCCGGCCGGTGACGAGGTTCCGCTGGTCTGCTCGAACGACACCACGATGCTGAGCCCGACCCAGCGCCGCGTCGACTGCCCGGAACTGGCCAGTGGCACCAGCGGCAGCCCGTGGCTGGCGGACGGCGCGCTCGCGGGCGTCCTGGGCGGATACCAGGCCGGCGGCGAGGTCGACGACGTCTCCTACAGCGCGGTCATGGGCGACACCGCTCAGGAGCTGTACCGCGAGGCCGCGGGCCGGGCCGCCGATCAGGGCGTCCACCACGTAACCCGCGACGCGTCGTGGTCCTGACGGCGCGAGGCGCCGGGACCTGGGCTACGCGTCCTCGAAGTCCACTTCGGGCACCGCGAACCAGGCCGTCGGCTCGTCCGACAGGGCCCGGTGGATACGGTCCACGGCGAAGGGTTCGAGCGGCGGCAGCGCGTCGACGGCGAACCAGGCCACTTCCAGCGACTCCGCGTCGTTCACCCGGGCTTCCCCGCCCGTGGCGCGGCAGCGGAAGGTGATGTCCGTGAACTGGCACTCGTCCCCGTTGGGGTAGACCATCGGGGACAGCTGCTGGACGAGTACGACCCGCTCCGGGACGCACCGTACGGCGGTCTCCTCGTACACCTCGCGCACCGCGGTCTCGGCGGGCTGCTCGCCGGGCTCGCAGATGCCGCCGATGACCGACCAGTTGCCGGTGTCGGCGCGCCTGCCGAGCAGTACCCGCCCGAGGTCGTCGAGGACGATGGCGGTCACGCCGGGCAGCAGGAGCAGCTGATGCCCGGCGTGCGCGCGGATCCTGCGGATGAACTCGGGGGTGCTCATCCCCCGACCCTACGACGCCTTGCGGCGGGAGCCGATCGCGCGGGCCAGCACCAGGCCGAGACCGGCCGCGGCGAGCGCGAGGAGGGCGTACTCGGGCAGCGGGCCGAAGCGGGTCGCCGGGGTCTGCCCGGAGCGCAGCGGGATGGTCGCGACGAGGGCGTCCGGGACGAACATCTTGGTCCGCTGGACGACCGTGCCGTCGGGGCGGATGACGGCGCTGACCCCGCTGGTGACCGGAACGAGGACGGTCCGGCCGTGCTCGACGGCCCGCACCCGGTCCATGGCGAGCTGCTGGTAGGTCATCTGGCTGCGCCCGAAGGTCGCGTTGTTGCTCGGTACGGCGATCACCTGGGCCCCGGCCTGGACGGTGGAGCGCACCGCGTCGTCGAAGGCGGCCTCGAAGCAGGTGACCATGCCGACCCGGCTGCCCCCCATGTCGAAGACGCCGGGTTCCCTGCCGGGGCCGAAGTCGCGCCGGACCCGGTCCACGTCGGAGCTGAAGAGCCGGACGAAGGAACGCATCGGCATGCGCTCGCCGAACGGCTGGATCTTGCGCTTGTCATAGGTGGAGGTGGGTCCCTTGACCGGGTCCCAGAGGATCATCGTGTTGCGCAGCGGGCCCGTCTCGGGGGCCAGGACCGAGCCGATGGCCACGGGGACCCCGATGGCCTTGACGGCCTGGTCGATCACCGCGTAGGCGTCGGGTTCGGCGAAGGGGTCGAGGTCGGAGGAGTTCTCCGGCCAGACGACGAAGTCGGGCCGCGGGGCGCGGCCCGACCGGACGTCGTCGGCGAGCTGGATCGTGCGCTTGGCGTGGTTGTCGAGGACCGCCCGGCGCTGGGAGTTGAAGTCCAGCCCCATGGTCGGCACGTTGCCCTGGATCACGGCCGCCACGGCGGTGCCGTCCTCGGCGTCGTCGGAGACGAGCGGGCGGGCGGCGAGGGCCGCGACGAGCGGTACGGCGACGCTCAGCGCGGCGACGGCCGCGGTGACGGCGGTCGCCCGGGTCACGGCCTGCCCGTCGGAGCGCGCCCGGCGCCCGGTGAGGCGGCCGACGCGCAGGGCCTCGTACAGCCCGAATCCGCACAGGGCCACGGCGAAGCCGACCAGCGGGGTGCCGCCGAGCGCGACGAGCGGGAGGAAGTACCCGTCGGCCTGCCCGAACGCGATCTTGCCCCAGGGGAAACCGCCGAAGGGGATCCGGGCCCGGACCGCCTCGCCCGCGACCCAGACGGCGGCGGCCCACAGCGGCCACCCGGGCAGCCGCCGGACCAGGCCGATCCCGAGCCCGGTGAGCCCGACGAACACCGCCTCCAGCAGCGCGAGGGCCAGCCACGGCACCGGCCCGACCTCCTCGCCGGTCCAGGAGAGCAGCGGCAGCATGAAGCCGAGCCCGGCGAGCAGCCCGAAGCCGAACCCGGCGCGCGCCCGGCGCACCTGGAGGCACCAGCCGAGCAGCGCGAAGGCGAAGGGCGCCAGCCACCACAGCGGCCGGGGCGGGAAGCTCAGGTAGAGCAGCACCCCGGAGAGCACCGAAGCCCCGGCGCGCACCAGCCAGGCGGTCCTGCGCGCCCGTGGGGACGCGGGGCCGCCGGGTGCGGGCTGGGCTGGGGGTTCGTCGTCGACCGCTCGGGTGGCGCTGCTGCTCATCTGGCGGAGTGTACGTCGCCCGGCTGAGCGCGCGGCACTAGCCGGTGAGGGAGCGCAGGTGGGTGCGGATGACGCGGACGGCGTTCTCGGCGTCGTCGACGGTCACGGTGAAGACCTTGCCGTCGCCGAGCCGCAGCACCAGGCCCTCGCCGCGCCGGACGATGACGGCGGTGCCCTTCTCGGGGCGCCAGCGGTAGCCCCAGCCGCCCCATTGCTGGGGGGTGATCCGGGGGGCGAACTCGGCCTCGGTGACCTCGGCGAGGCTGATCCGGCGGCGCGGCAGCCCTATGTGGCCGCAGCGCACTTCCAGGCTCTGCGAGTCGACGGTGACGGCGACGTGGACGAAGGCGAGGGTGCCATACAGGATCAGCAGCCCGGCGGCGAGGCAGCCGACGACCGACATCACCAGCGGGATGATCCCGGCGGTCCAGGCGGAGTCGACGGCGAGTTCGATGCCGAGCGCCAGGCAGGCCACGCCCGCGGCTGCCATCAGCCACTGCACGCGGTTGGAAGCCCGGCCGGTCCAGAGCGGGCCCGGAGGGTGGTCCGTCATGTGTAGCAGCGTACTCACGTTCCGCACGCGCGCCACCGCCTCTCGCCCCTTTGGTCCCCGGGTCGTCCAGGCGGCACCTGCCCGCGGTTGACATCAACCAAACTTGAGGTTTTAGGTTCCTCCCCATGACGCATCCCACGGCGCGGCGGACCACCGGACCGGCCGTCCAGCAGCCTGTCCGGCGGACCGTTCCGGAGCGCCACCGCACTGCGGTGGTGCCCCACATCCTGGTGGCCGACGCGGCCGCCGCCATCGACTTCTACACCCGGGCCTTCGGCGCGACCGAGGACTTCCGGCTCGGCCGCCCGGGGAACGGGGGCGGGATCCTGCACGCCGAGATCCGGATCGGCGCGGCCGTCCTGATGCTGGGCGACGCGGTGGGCGAATCCGGGGAGGGGCCGTTCGCGTCCCCCTCGGCGCTCGGCGGGACGTCCGTGGCGCTGCACGTCTACGTCGCGGACGTGGACGCGCTCGTACGGACAGCCGTGGCCGAGGGCGCGGAACTGCTCCAGGAGCCCGCGGACCAGTTCCACGGCGACCGGACGGCGATCCTGCGCGACCCCGCCGGGCACGTGTGGATCTTCCTCACCCACCAGCGGGAGGTGTCCGGGGAAGAACTGGCCCAGCGCCTGGCACGGGAGCCGTAGAACCCGGACGACCCCCGGCGGCCCCGTCGTTAGGCTGCCCCGGTGAACCAGGACCGGAGAGACCTGCTGCGGGACGCGGCCGTCGACGTACTCGCGGACGCGGGGGGCCGGGGGCTGACCCACCGGGCCGTCGACGCGGTCGCGGGGGTGCCGCCCGGCACGGCGAAGAACTACTACCCGACCCGGGACGCGCTGCTGCGGGCCGTGGCCGAGCGGTGTGCGGAGCGGTACCGGGAGCGGGAGCGGGCCTTGGGCGGGGGCGACGGCGGCCCGGGGCCCGTGGACCGGGCCGGTCTGGCCGCGGTGCTCGCCGGGACGCTGCGCGACGCGGCCGGGCCGGGGCGGCCGCGCGTGCTGGCCTGCCTGGAGCTGCGGACCGAGGCCGCCCGGCGGCCCTGGCTGGCCGCGCTGCTGGACCCGATCGGCGCCGCAGACTTCGCGGCCCACGCCCGGCTGCTGCGCGCGGCGGGGCTCCCGGACGCGCCGGAGCGGGCCCGCGCGCTGTCCCTCGCCCTGCACGGAGCGACCGGTCACCTGCTGACCGGGGCGCCTCGGACGCTGGCCGCTGCCGGGCTGGACGACCTGGACGGTTTCGCCCGGGCCGTGCTGGACGCCGTATGCCCGCAGGCCCCGTGAACCCGGGACCGCGCGCCCGGGCCGTCGGCGCCGTCATCGGCTCGGCGGTCGGCGACGCGCTGGGCGCGCCGTTCCAGTTCGGCCCCGAGGGCGCCTTCTCGGCCCGCTTCCCGGCGCCGGGCGCGGGCGGCGAGATGTGCGGGGGCGGCGCGGACGTTCAGTCCGGGGAGACGGTACGTCCGTCACGCGCCCGGGCGACGGAGGCCACGGTGTGGTCCTCACCGCGGCAGCGGGTCCGGGCCGGTTTCAGTGGCGGCCTCGACCAGGGCGTGGTCCTGGGGTCACCGCGCGGCGTGCGCCACCTGGGCCGCCGCGGCGAGGAGCCTGCCTTCGGCGTAGCCGAGGGCGGCGGCCGGGAGCTGCCCGGGGCGCCCGCTGTGCAGCACGGTGAGGGTGCCGGTGCGCGGCAGTTCCGGCGCGGGGTGGGCCCCGACACGGCGCAGCGCCTGGGCGGCGACGGGTTCGGCCGAGCCGTGGAAGACCGGCACGGCGCCGCCGGTCCGCGCGGCGAGGGCGGCCCGGATGGGTGCCTCGACCAGTTCGTAGTGGGTGCAGCCGAGGACCAGGTCGGTGACGTCGGGCGGGGTCAGTTCGGCGGCCGCCGCGACGGCCCGTACGACGGCTTCCGCGTCGCCGTGTTCCACGGCGTCGGCGAGCCCGGGGCAGGGCACCTCGGTGACCGGGACGCCCGCCGCGAAGTCACGGATCAGACCGCGCTGGTAGGGGCTGCCGGTGGTGGCCGGGGTGGCCCAGATGGCGACGCGGCCGCCCCGCGCGGCGGCGGGCTTGATGGCGGGGACCGTCCCGATGACCGGGATGCCCGGCTCCAGCTCCGCCCGTAGGGTGGGCAGGGAGTGCACGGAGGCGGTGTTGCAGGCCACGATCAGCGCCTGCGGCCGCAGCGCGGCGGCGGCCCGCGCGACCTCCAGCGCGCGGCCGGTGAGGTCGGCGGGGGTCCGCGGACCCCAGGGCATGCCGTCGGGGTCGGAGGAGATGACCAGGTCGGCGTCCGGCCGCAGCCGTCGCATCGCGGCGGCCGCCGCGAGGAGGCCGATGCCGGAGTCCATGAGCGCGATCTTCACTTGG
The DNA here is from genome assembly GCF_030063135.1 of Streptomyces sp. G-G2. Taxonomy (GTDB): domain Bacteria; phylum Actinomycetota; class Actinomycetes; order Streptomycetales; family Streptomycetaceae; genus Streptomyces. Next base: position 150,904 of record NZ_JASISO010000009.1, on the reverse strand, counting down.
TCACCTTAATCGACCCCCGGCCTCCGCCCGGGCACCGCGCTCCTTTCGCGCCACCTCCGCCACGCCGCCGCGGTCCCGGCCGAAGGGTCTCGGCGGGGGCGTGGCGAGGGGCCGCGGCGGGGCGCCTGGCGGAGGGCGACGGCGGGAGGCGGCGACGGGCAACGCACCCGGCGGCCGTGGTTCGGGACAGGCGACGCGCGGTTGGGCAGACTGCGGACATGGGCCCCCTCAGCATCGCCGCCTGCGCCTCGCTCGCCGTCTGGCTCTGGCTCACGTTCGGCCAGGGCATGTTCTGGCGGACCGACGTCCGGTTGCCGCCGCGCACCCCGCCCGCCCGCTGGCCCTCCGTCGCCGTCGTGGTGCCCGCGCGCGACGAGGCCGCGGTGCTGCCGCTGAGCCTGCCCTCGCTGCTCGCGCAGGACTACCCCGGCGAGGCCGAGGTGTTCCTCGTCGACGACGGGAGCACCGACGGCACCGGCGCGCTCGCGCTGGCCCTCGCCCGGGAACACCCGGGGCTGCCGCTGACCGTGTCCTGCCCCGGCGATCCCGCCCCGGGCTGGACGGGGAAGCTGTGGGCGGTGCGGCACGGGATCGGCCTGGCCCGGACCGCGCACACCGAGCCGCCGGAGTACCTGCTGCTCACCGACGCCGACATCGCGCACGAGCCGGACAGTCTGCGCGAGCTGGTCGCGGCCGCCGTATCGGCCGACCTCGACCTCGTGTCCCAGATGGCCCGGCTGCGCGTGGTCAGTGTCTGGGAGCGGCTCGTCGTCCCGGCCTTCGTGTACTTCTTCGCCCAGCTCTACCCCTTCCGCCGGATCAACCGCCCGGCGGCCCGGACCACCGCCGCGGCGGGCGGCTGCGTGCTGCTGCGCACGGAGACGGCGCTGCGGGCGGGCGTACCGGAGTCGATCCGGCAAGCGGTGATCGACGACGTGTCGCTGGCCCGGGCGGTCCGGCGGGCCGGTGGCCGGATCTGGCTGGGGCTGGCGGAACGGGTGGACAGTGTGCGCCCGTACTCCGGGCTCGGGGATCTGTGGCGGATGGTCTCGCGCAGCGCCTACGCGCAGTTGAGGCACCAGCCGTTGCTGCTGGTGGGGACGGTGGCGGGGCTGGCGCTGGTCTATCTCGCGCCCCCGGTGGCGCTGTGCGCGGGGCTGCTGACCGGGCAGCCGGTGGCCGCCGCGGCGGGCGGCCTGGCCTGGCTGCTGATGGCTGGAACGTATCTGCCGATACTGCGGTATTACCGGCAGTCGGCCGCGCTCGCGCCGCTGTTGCCGCTGACCGCGCTGCTCTATCTGCTGATGACGGTCGACTCGGCCGTGCAGCACTACCGGGGGCGCGGAGCGGCGTGGAAGGGGCGCACCTACGCCCGTCCCAGCGATGCGTGAAACGCACGTCGGCACGCCTTGACACGGCCCGGGCGGACATCCTCCGAGGTCACAGTGATATGAGGACTCGTCAGTCAACGGACCGTCAGGAGTGCCCACGGTGTGCACGAGTGGGAACAACTCGGGGTGGAAGCGACGAATCGTGCACGTGAACGTCAAGTGAAAAGGTGTGGCTTTGACCTGCGAAGATGCAGGTCAGGGCGGTGTTGACCAGACCTCGCTATGGACCCGGTGAAGTCGTGGGCTTAACTTATGTGCCATGACCTCCCCCCGCTCCACTTATGGCGGCGGTTACTACTCCGCGCCCTCCTTCCAGGACACCCCCATCTACGACTCGCTCGTCGCCGAACGAGGCACCCCCCAGATCGCGCCCATCCGCGTGCCGGCCGCCTACGACTCCACGGGTGGCGGCTACCAGGGCTACAACGCTCCGCAGGGCAACCACAACGGCTACTCGGGCGGCTACCTGCCGGCACTGCCCGCGGCCCTGCCCGCCCTGCCGCCGGCCCCCTCGCAGCAGCAGCAGCCCGCCTACGGGTACCCGTACCAGCAGCAGGGAGTTCCGCAGCCCGCGCCGCTGGCGCACGCGCCTGCCCCGTACATCCCGCAGCAGCAGCCGGTCGCGGCCCGCAGCGGCTACGCGCCCCAGCCCCAGCAGCCCCGCCCGGCCGCCACGGGCACCGGGTACGAGGCCATGCGCCCCGCCGCCCCGCGGCCCATGCAGGTCCCCGCTCCGGCCGCGTCCACGTCGCAGTCCGGTTACGAGGACCAGTACGGCCGCCCGTACCAGGGGCGCGGCTACTGACGGGGGTGACGGCGCACCGGCTCCGTACCGGCTGGTAGGCCGCCGGGGGCGGCTGACAAAATGCCCCCATGACGAACATGCGTGTCCAGGCCCTCCACGTCCACCCCGTCAAATCGGTAGCGGGGACCTCTCCCGATGAGGTGGCCGTGGAGCCCTGGGGCCTTTCCGGGGACCGCCGGTGGGCCGTGATCGACGCCGAGGGCAATGTCCTCACGCAGCGCCAGCGGCCGCGCCTCGCCCTGGCCTCGGCCCGGCCGCTGGAGAGCGGCGGGATAGCCCTGTCGGCGCCCGGGATGGGGTCCATCGCGGTGGAACCGCCCGCTCCGGGGCCCCTGCAGCCCGTGGTGCTGTTCGGGAAGAAGATCGCCACCGTGGTCGCGGACGACCCGGCCGGGCACGCCTGGATCAGCGAGTACCTCGGGCTCGCGGCCCGGCTGGTGCACCTCGACGATCCGGCCGTACGGCGTCCCGTGGACCCGGACTACGCACTGCCGGGCGAGACCGTGAGCCTGGCCGACGGATACCCGCTGCTGGTGGCCACCCTCGCCTCGCTGGACGCGCTCAACGCGCTGATCGCGCAGGGGGACCACCCGGAGGAGGGGCCGCTGCCGATGAACCGTTTCCGGCCCAATGTGGTGGTGTCCGGGACGGTGGCGTGGGCCGAGGACCACTGGAAGCGGATCGCGATCGGGGACACGGTCTTCCGCGGCGTCCGGGAGTGCGGGCGGTGCGTGATCACCACCACAGACCAGCGGACGGCGGAGCGGGGCAAGGAACCGCTGAAGACCCTGGCCAAGCACCGGCGGATCGGGAAGTCGCTGGCCTTCGGCCGGCTGGTGGTGCCGGTGCAGGTGCAGGTGGGAACGGTCCGGGTCGGGGACGAGGTCCGCGTACTGGACTGAGCCGGGGCGCGGGGCTCCGGGCCGAGGGGCGGCGCGGGAGGGAGCGAGGGGGACTCGAGCCGGGCCCTAGGCGGGCCCGCGAGGCTGGGCCGACCCGCCCGGACGCCGTTCGGAGCCCGCCAGGAACCGGTCCTGGCCCGTCTGACGGTATCCGGACTGACACCTTCGGGCGGCTCCGCGCGCGAACGGGAACCGACCGGCCCCGCAGCGCCGTTGTGCCGGATGAGACGCGTGACATCGAGTTCCGGACCGACCACCGGATCGGGTGACACACGTCTCGCGAGTCCCGGAATGCGCGTCCCCGGGACATGGGCGAGGCTTGGACGCGCAGGCAGACGGAGGCAAGGGGGTGCCCGACCGTGTGGACGGCAATGGGAGTCTGGCGTTGGCGGCGCAATCCGCTGCGCAGGCAGACTGATCTGATCGAGGCCTGGGTGGCCTTCGCCGCTCTGGTGTGCGTGCTGGTGGTGGTTCCGGCCGTGGGCTGCACGGCCGGTCTGCGCGTGGACATCACGCTCCAGCGCGCGGCGCGCGAGCAGCTCCAGGAGCGGTACCTCGTCCCGGCGGTCGTGGTCCGGCCCACCGCTGATCCCCCGTCCGGGGCGTCCGCCGACCCTGCCGCCCAGCGGCAGTCCCCGCAGCGGACCCAGATCGTCGCCTCGTGGACCGCGCCCGACGGCACCAGCCATCAGGGGATGGTCCCGGCCGCGGAGGAACCGCCGCACGCGGGCGACCGGTTCCGGATATGGACCGACACCGCGGGGCGGATCGTGGGGCGCCCGCTGGACCCCTCCACCGCCGCCGTCCACGCCGGACTTGCGGGTCTGGCCGCCGCGATCGGCGCGGCCGCGTTCGTGGAGACGCTCCGGCGCATGGTCGTACGCCGCCTCATGCATCGGCGGTACATACGTCTGGACCGGGCATGGGCGGCGGCCGGACCCGACTGGGGCCGGGCGGGCGCGGGCAGCTGACCTGGCAACTCACCGGGCCCCGCGCGCGCTACGGTGGAGCGGCCGGTGCGGGTGGTGCGGGTGACCCCTCGTCCGGTTCGGGAACTTCGGTACGAGAACGAGGGTGGGGGCACGGCGGCACGATGGCACAGGGCACGGTCCAGGTGACGCACGGCGGGCCTTCGCGATGGCGGCGCCGCTCCGGTGAGTATCCGACGCTGACCGCCGCGCTGGCCGCCGCGGGCGACGGGGACGTCCTGTCCATCGCTCCCGGTACCTATCGCGAGAACCTGGTGCTGAGTCACGCCGTCACCCTGCGCGGGCCGGAGGGCGGACTGGGTTCGGTGCGCATCGCGCCGCCCGACGGGGTGGCGCTGACCATCCGGGCCTCGGCGATCGTCCAGGACCTGCACCTGGAGGGGCAGGACCGGGCCGCGCCCGCGCTGCTCGTCGAGGACGGCTCCCCCGAACTGACCGACCTGCGGGTGAGCACCCGGTCCGCGGCGGGCATCGAGGTCCGCGGCGGCGCACGGCCCGTGGTGCGCCGGTGCACGGTCGAGAACCCGACGGGCGTCGGCATCTCCGTGATCGACGGCGGTGGCGGGGTGTTCGAGGAGTGCGAGGTGGTGGCCGCCGGGCAGACCGGCGTCTCGGTGCGCGGCGGCGGGCACCCCCGGCTGGAGCGCTGCCGGATCCACCACAGCACGGGCGCGGGCATCGGGGTCACCGGCGAGGGCTCGGGCCTCGACGCGCTGGGCTGCGAGGTGTACGAGATCAAGGGCACCGGCGTGCAGATCGCCGCCCGCGCCTCCGCCCGGCTCACCGACTGCTCGGTGCACCGCACCTCGGCCGACGGGGTCACCCTGGACACCGACGCGGTCCTCACCCTGGCCGGGTGCGACATCCATGACATCCCCGAGAACGCGGTGGACCTGCGCTCGCGTTCGGTCCTCACCCTCAGCCGCACCACCGTGCGCCGGTTCGGCCGCAACGGCCTGTCGGTATGGGACCCGGGCACCCGGGTGGACGCCGACTCCTGCGAGATCCACGACAGTACGGGCGACTATCCGGCGGTGTGGATCAGCGACGGGGCGACCGCCTCCCTCGACTCCTGCCGGGTGCACGACGTACCGGACGCGCTCTTCGTGCTGGACCGGGGTTCGCGCGCCGACGTGGTGGACAGCGACCTGTCCCAGGTGCGCAACACGGCCGTCTCGGTCAGCGACGGCGCCACCGTGCAGCTCGACGACTGCCGGATCCGCGAGGCGGCCACCGGTGCCTGGTTCCGCGACCACGGCAGCGGCGGCACCCTCGCCAACTGCACCATCGACTCGGTGCAGACGGGCGTGATCGTCACCAAGGGCGCCGATCCGGCGCTGGAACGGTGCACGGTCAGCTCGGCCACCGAGGCCGGTTTCTACGTGTCGGCGGGCGGCCGGGGCACCTTCCACGCCTGCCGGGTGAGCGGCAGCTCCGGCTTCGGTTTCCACGTGATCGACGGCTGCCGGACCTCGCTGACCCGCTGCCACACCGAGCGGTGCGCGCGCGGGGGCTACGAGTTCGCCGAGGAGGGTCCGCTCTCCGAGGAGTGCACGAGCGACGAGGCCGGGGTGCGCGCCGGCGTCCTGGGCGCGGCGTCCTCGGCGGGCGTCGGCGCGGGGGCCGGAGTCGGGGCTGGCGTGCGGGGCTTCGGACCGGCGGCCGTCGTTCCGGCTCCCGCCGGTCCGGGGGACGGCGCCGGGGCCGGTGCGCGCGGCGGGCACGGCACCCCGCCCGAGGCGGCGGCGGTCCCCGGTCAGCGTTCCGGGGACGGGGACGCCGGTTCGGCGGCCCGGGGCTCCGGAGAGGTGCTGGGGCAGCTCGACACGCTGGTCGGCCTGGAGAGCGTCAAGCGCGAGGTGCGGGCCCTCACCGACATGATCGAGGTGGGCCGCAGACGGCAGCGGGCGGGCCTGAAGGCCGCCTCCGTACGCCGCCACCTGGTCTTCACCGGGTCCCCCGGCACCGGAAAGACCACCGTCGCCCGCCTGTACGGAGAGATCCTGGCCTCCCTCGGGGTGCTGGAGCGCGGACATCTGGTCGAGGTGTCCCGGGTCGACCTGGTCGGCGAACACATCGGGTCCACCGCGATCCGTACCCAGGAGGCCTTCGACCGGGCCCGGGGCGGGGTGCTGTTCATCGACGAGGCGTACGCCCTGGCGCCGGAGGACTCGGGCCGGGACTTCGGCCGGGAGGCCATCGACACCCTGGTCAAGCTGATGGAGGACCACCGGGAGGCGGTGGTGGTCATCGTCGCCGGGTACACGGCGGAGATGGACCGCTTCCTGACCGTCAACCCGGGTGTCGCCTCGCGGTTCTCCCGGACCATCACCTTCGGGGACTACGGCCCGGGCGAACTGCTGCGGATCATCGAGCAGCAGGCGGAGGAGCACGAGTACCGGCTCGCCGAGGGCACGCCCGAGGCGCTGCTGACGTACTTCACCGAGCTGCCGAAGGGGCCGGCCTTCGGCAACGGCCGCACCGCCCGGCAGACCTTCGAGTCGATGGTCGAACGGCACGCGGGGCGGGTGGCCCAGCTCGCCGAACCGACCACGGACGACCTCACCCTGCTGTTCGTGGAGGACCTTCCGCTGCTGTCGTCCCCTTGCTGAGGCGCGGCCCGCGTTCCGGTTCCGCTTCCGTCTCCTGATCCGGTTCCGCTTCCGGGCCCGGGCCCGTTTCCGGAGCCGTTTCCGGGCCCGTGAGGAGCAGCCGGGCCAGCAGGGCGGCGCGTTCGGCGGCGAAGGACGGGTCGGCCTGGTAGTCGGAGTGGCCCAGGACGGGCGCGGGCAGCGGGTACTGGGGCGTACGTCCGTACGCGACCGGGTCGGCCAGCGGCCCCCGGTCCACACCCCGGTCCACGCCCCCGCGTACGTCCGGCAGGACCGGGCCCCCGATGGGGTCGGTGGCCCGCCAGAGGTTGCGCCAGCAGTCCACCTCGCGGTGCAGGGCGGTGAGCGGGCCGGGCCCGAAGTAGGCCGGGAACCAGCGGCCGTAGAGCCGGGCCAGCGGCGAACCGTAGGTGAGCAGCGCGACCCGGCGGCGGATCTGGGGCGGCAGCTGCCAGACCGCGGCGGCCGCGAGCACACTGCCCTGGGAGTGCCCGGAGATGACCAGTCGGCCGCCGGTCCGCGCGGTCCAGGTGGTCATCCGCCAGGTGAGGTCGGGGACCGCGCGTTCCGCGTAGCAGGGCGGTGCGAAGGGGTGGGCCGCGCGGGGCCAGAAGGTGCCCACGTCCCAGAGGATGCCGATGGTCCGGCGGGCGGAGGCGTCCCGGTAGGCGCGGCGGCCCCAGGTGACGAACAGGACGAAGCCGAAGCCGACCAGCCAGGACCCGGCGTCCTGCGCGGCGCGCGCGGCGCTCTCCAGGACGGGGCCGGCGTGACGGGCGGCCTCACCCGGGACCTGCCCGCTGAGCCAGGCTCCCGCGACGGCGCCCGCGCCGAGGAGCAGGGTGACGGTGGAGACCGCGCCGATGAACCAGGGCGCGGAGTCGGTGAGCGCGGCGGCGGCCCGGGCTCCCGCGATCCGGCGGCTGCGCGAGCGGTCCGGCCGGGCCCCCGGGTACTCGGCGGCGACGGTGGCGGCGGTCCTGCGCACGGTACGGGCGCCACGCACCCCGAACCAGCAGGCCGCGAGGAGCAGGACGAGGAGCAGCGGCGGGAGTACGGCGGCCTGCCAGGACAGCAGCACGGGCGGCCCGGCCACCTCGACGGCGCCCGGGGACGCGATCGCGGAGGCGCCCGGGGACACGGCGGCGGGCGCGGAGGCGGTCGTGCCGGAGCCCGGTCCGCCCGTGGCCCCCAGCCAGTCGCCCACCCACTGCGCGACCCCGCCGGTCATCACCCCGCCGAGCGCGCACCCGAGCATCGCCACGGCCGGGCCGCCCAGCCCGCGCAACGCGCCTCCGCTGCCCCGGCGGTGCAGGTGGGCGGCGACGGCCGCCAGGGCCAGCACTCCCCCGCCCTGGGCCAGGACGAGGGCGCCGAAGGCGAAGTCCCCGGGGAGGCGCCCGGTGGAGGCCCAGCCCGGGCGGGACCAGCAGGCGTAGCAGAGCACCACGGCCAGCAGGGCCAGCGCGCAGCCCGGCAGCAGGGTGACCACGGCCCGGTCGAGGCGGTGGTCGGCCCGGGCCTCGGTGCGCCCCCGCCTGCAGACCACCCGGAGGACGACGAGGGCCCCGGCCGCGAGCAGCGCCTGGACGGCCCGTCCCAGCTCCGGCGGCGGCGCGGTTGCGGCCGCTCGGGCGTCGTAGCGCAGGACCGGAACCGCGACGGCCGCCGCGACGGTGAGCAGTCCGGCCGCGGTGTGCGCCGCGCGCAGCCGGGCCACGAGCCGTCGTCCGTACCAGAATCCGGGCCGTCCGAGAGCGGGGGCGGCGCCCTCCGCGCCGTCCTCGGCCTCGTCGGGCTCGGGGGTGGTGGGGGGCGGCGGCTGGGATTCGTACGCACTCCACGTGCGGTTCGAGAGGTACCAGAGCAGCCAGGTCAGTCCGGCCGGGACCAGTGCGCCCAGCGCCAGGCGCCGCCCCGGCTGGGACCACCAGCCTCCGCGCTCGGGCGAGAGAACCGCGAGCCAGGGGCGGGAGGCCGCGCAGTGCTCCGAGCCCGCGCACTGCCAGGCGAAGAGGTCCAGCGAGACCTCGCAGGCGGCCGCGATCAGCAGCACGGTGAGGGTCAGGGCGGTGATCCGTACGAGCACCCCGTACGTCCGCACCGCGCGGACGGCCCCGGCGGGCGCGGGCGGCCGGGCCCAGTGGGCCAGGTTGGCCACCATGAACGGCAGGAGCAGCAGCCACAGCGCGCGGGCGCCGTTCCCGGAGGTGAGCCGGGACCAGCAGTAGACCTCGGGGACCGGACGCCCCCGGTAGCGCTCGGGACGGGCCTCGGCGTCGGCGTCGGCGGTGCGCCGGAAGACGGCGGCGGTGGAGTCCCCGGTGACGCGGACGGTCCGCGGATCGCCGAGCAGTTCCTCGGGGGCGGCTCCGGCCACCCCGTGGACCAGCAGTTCGAGCGCGAGCGGTCCGGCGGCCCCCTCGGGGCCGGGGCGGGGCGCGGGGATGTCCGGCACGGTGGCCTCCACTCTCGGGGGCGGCGGCGACGGGCCCCGCCTCCAGCATCCCGCGTGCGGACCGTGCTGCCCAGCACCCGGACGGCTGACGCTGACATCTGACGATGGGACAGATATGGTGACGCGCGCCGGAGTTCACGCAGCCGGTAGCGCACCGCACCCTGATGACCCCTCGCCGCCGCCTCACCACCCCGGGAGTACCGCATGGCCCGCCGACTGCGCCCCGTGGGGCTGGACTTCACCGAGACCGCGCCGGTACGCATGGTCTTCACGGCCGAGGCCAAGGCATCACCGGAGTCGGTGTACCGGGCGCTGGCCGAGGACGTGACGGGCTGGCCGTCCTGGTTCCGGGCGGTGTCCCTCGCCCGGCCGACGCACGGCGGCGCGGGGCGGGAGATCAAGCTGCTGGGCGGGGTCCGGTTCCAGGAGACGATCATGGCGGCGGACGCCGAGCACCGCTACGCCTACCGGGTGGACGAGACCAACGCACCAGGCGTGCGGGCCCTGTTGGAGGAGTGGCTGCTGACCGCGTCCGGCGCCGGCACCCGGGTGCGGTGGACCTTCGCGGCCGACGGCTCCGCGCCGTTCCGGCTGGGCCTGACCGCCGCCCGGCCCGGGCTGGGCCACTCCTTCCGGACGGCGGTCCGGACCCTCGACAGCCGCCTGAGCAGGGCCGGGCACTCCTAGGAGGCCGCGTCACCGGGTTCTTCCGGGGACGCACGGGTGTCCGGTCGTCAGGTGGTCGGATGCCGGGCGACCCGGTCGCCGTATCCGCCCGCCTCCCAGACCTGGACCCGGAACTCCCGCAGGTTCAGGGCCGGTCCGCGGTCCTCGCCGGACCGGGCGAAGTAGACGCGGGCGCACCGGGCGCAGAACCAGCCGTCGGACCAGACGCGTTCGGCGGCGGCCCGGCCCGCCTCGGCCCGCCTGCGCACACGCAGTTCGTACCGGTTGAGAGCGAAGAACAGCACCACGGCGGCCAGCAGCGCGAGCCCCGAGATCCAGGCGAGGTAGGCCATGGGCAGTTCGGTCACGAACCGGCGGTCACCATGGTCCTGTTCGACCCACCAGCCCCCGCCCTCGCGCCCGAACCAGCCCCCGGCGATGGCGCCTCAGACGAACGTTCCGATCGCGACCAGGACGAGTGAGCCCCCACGCATCCCACGGAGTCGGTCTCCGGCCCGTACGCCCCGCCCTCGTCCTTGCCCGGCATGGATCCCCCCACAGGCTCGCCGCCGATCACGCGTCCGGAGCGTCCGCGCGCTCCGGAGCGTCCGCCCACAGCCTAAGGGCTGTCCCGGGCCCGCCCAGGGTCCGTTCGTCAGGGTGGTGGCACGGTCAGGCCCCGGGTTCGTGCCAGCTGCCCGAGGCCAGCAGGGTGTCGATCGTCTCCGCGTACGGGGCGAGGACCAGGCCCTGCGCGTCCACCCACTCGTCCGAGTAGTACTTGTCGAGGTAGCGGTCGCCCGGGTCGCACAGCAGGGTGACGACACTGCCCGTGCGGCCCTCCGCCACCATCTCCGCGACGATCTTCAGGGCGCTCCACAGGCCGGTACCGGTCGAGCCGCCCGCCTTGCGGCCGATCGCCCGCTCCAGCGCGCGGCAGGCCGCGACGCTCGCCGCGTCCGGGACCTTCATCATCCGGTCGATCGCACCGGGCACGAAGCTCGGCTCCATCCGGGGGCGCCCGATGCCCTCGATGCGCGAGCCGCAGTCGCTGCTCGCCTCCGGGTCGTGGCGGGTCCAGCCGTCGAAGAAACAGGAGTTCTCCGGGTCCGGGACGCAGATGCGGGTGTCGTGCTGCATGTAGTGCACGTAGCGGGCGATGGTCGCCGAGGTGCCGCCGGTGCCCGCGGTGGCGACGATCCAGGTGGGCTCGGGGTACCGCTCCAGACGCAGCTGCTGGTAGATCGATTCCGCGATGTTGTTGTTGCCCCGCCAGTCGGTGGCGCGCTCGGCGTAGGTGAACTGGTCCATGTAGTGGCCGCCGGTCCGGGCCGCCAGGTCCGCCGACTCCGCGTACATCTTCATCGAGTCGTCGACGAAGTGGCATTCCCCGCCGTGGAATTCGATCAGGCGGCACTTCTCCGGGCTGGTCGTGCGCGGCATCACGGCGATGAACGGGACGCCGATCAGCTTGGCGAAGTACGCCTCCGAGACGGCGGTGGACCCGGAAGAGGCCTCGATCACCGGGCGGCCGGGCCGGATCCAGCCATTGCAGAGGGCGTACAGGAACAGCGAGCGGGCGAGCCGGTGCTTGAGGGAGCCCGTCGGGTGGGTCGACTCGTCCTTGAGGTAGAGGTCGATGCCCCACTCCTCGGGCAGCGGGAACCGCAGCAGATGCGTGTCGGCGGAACGGTTGGCGTCCGCCTGGACCTTGCGGACCGCTTCCTTCAGCCAGGCCCGGTAGTCGGCGTCGCTTCGGTCGACGTCGACGGTGGTGGCCGTCGTACCGGTGGTGCCCGTCGTACCGGTGGTGCTCATGCGCCTTGCTCCTCAGTCGTTCCGCGGCCCCCCTGCTTTCGCAATGTACCCCCCTCACCTGCACAAACAGTCACTTTGGGGTTCCATGCAGATGCCTTTTGGGCCGCCATTTCGTCGCCTTCGGTTGCACGGCGGCGCACCGTGGGTGACTCTGGTGGGGCGTCACAGAGGGTGCAGCACCCGTAACACTTATGTCGGGGAGTCGCAGCCGTGATCAGTCATCCACGCAGGCACTGCGTCGTCGCACTACAGGCCCTGCCGCCTCGGATAGGCCAGGTCCGAAGAATCGTTTCAGCACAACTGCGCCACTGGCAGCTCGATCCGCTCATAGACCGGGCCGCGCTCGGCGTGACGGAGCTGCTGAGCAACGTCCACCGCCACGCGCGGCCCGACAAGGCCTGCCGGGTCGAGATCGAGCTGCGGCTCGGACGGCTCACCGTGTCGGTCCACGACAATGATCCCACCCTGCCGGTGGCCCGCGCGGCGGACCAGCTGGACACCTGCGGGCGCGGGCTCGCGCTCATCGAGGCGGTCAGCGAGTCCTGGGGCGCCCGCCCGGAGCCGGACCGCCCCGGCAAGGTGGTGTGGTTCTCGCTCCGCGCCGCTCCGGCGCCGACCTTCGCCCCGGCCCCTGATCCGGCCGTCGCCGCCGCCCCCGCTCAGGCCCTGACCGCGGCCCTGGCCACGACCCTCGCCCCGGACCCCGCCGCGGCCTCCCCGCTGGTGACGTGCACGGTCCGGGTGCGGGCGCCGGACGAGGCGCCGGAAGCCGCGCCGGAGCCCGCGGTGGGCGCCGCGGCCGTGGGCGCCCTGGGGCCCGTACCGGGGTGACCGGACGCCGAGGATGCCGCGGGCCCGGCGGCCGGGTCAGACCGCCGCCCCCAGCGCCCCGAGCGGGTCGTCCAGTACGGGCTGCCAGGCCAGCTCGGCCGCGCCCACCAGACTGTTGTGGTCCAGGGTGCACGGCAGGATCGGAACGCCCCCGCTGCGGCCCCACAGGCTGCGGTCCGCGACCACCGCGCGCAGCCGCTCCGGGTCGGCGCGGAGCAGCTCGCGGTGCAGGCCGCCCAGGATGATCCGGTCCGGGTTCAGGATGTTCACCAGTCCGGCGAGCCCGAGCCCGAGCCGGTCGATGAGCTCCTCGGTGGCCGCCCGTACGGACGGGTCGGCGTACTCCGCGCGCAGCAGGTCACGGGCCTGCTGGAGCAGCGAGACCTCGGGGCCCGGGGTGCGGCCCGCCGCCGTCAGGAAGGCCAACGGGTCCGCCTCCACGTCCAGGCAGCCGCGGCTGCCGCAGTGGCAGGGCCTGCCCTCCGGGTTGACGGTGAGGTGGCCCACCTCCAGGGCCAGGCCCGAACTCCCGCTGTGCAGACGGCCGTCCAGGACCAGCGCCCCGCCGACGCCGCGGTGGCCGGTGGCCACGCAGAGCAGGTGCTGGGCGCTGCGCCCGGCGCCGTGACGGTGTTCGGCGAGGGCGGCGAGGTTGATGTCGTTGCCGGTCAGGGCGGGGCCCTCGATCCCGGCGGCCCGGACGCACTGCGCGAAGATGGACCGCACCGGCGAACCGGCGGGCCAGGCCAGGTGCAGCGGGTTGAGCGCCGTACCCTCCGGCTCCGCGACCGCCGACGGCACGGCGAGGCCCGCGCCCACGCAGCGTCGGCCGCTCTTCGCGAGCAGCGCGGCGCCCGAGGCGACGACCGCGCCGAGGACCTGGGCCGGATCCGCGGAGACCCTCACCTGACCGGGTGCGGTGGCCACGATGCGGCCGCCGAGGCCGACCAGCGCGGCCCGGAACCCGTCCGGGTGGACCTGGGCGGCGAGCACCACGGGCCCGTTCTCGTCCACCGACAGCCGGTGCGAGGGGCGGCCCTGCGTGCCGCCCGCGCCGCCGGGGCTGGAGTCGACGCGGATCAGGCCGAGCGCCTCCAGTTCGGCGGCGACGGCCCCGGCGGTGGCGCGGGTCACGCCCAGTTCGGCCGTGAGGACCGCGCGGGTCGGGGCCCGGCCCGTGTGCACCAGTTCCAGCGCCGGGCCGAGCGCGCCCCGGCCCCGTTCCAGCTTGGTCCGCGTGGACGCCGTGGTCACATCCCCGGTGTTGCCGTTCATGACAGCGATCCTCGCATGATCGGCAGGCCGCGGGCGCCGCCGCTCAGCCGAGCCCGCCGACCCGGAGGGTGATGTTCAGCCGCCCGGTCAGGCCCAGCGCGGGCGGGCCGGTCCCCGGCAGGACCTTGGGCACCGCGTGATAGGCCCTTCGGGCCGGACCGCCGAAGACGAACAGATCGCCGCTGCGCAGCTCGACGTCCCGGTACGGGCGCCCGCGCGAGACGGTGTTGCCGAAGCGGAAGACGCAGCTGTCCCCGAGGCTGAGGGAGACGACCGGGGCCGTGGAGCGCTCCTCGGCGTCGCGGTGCATGCCCATGCGGGCGTCGCCGTCGTAGAAGTTGATCAGCGCGATGTCGTACGGCTCCGCCACCCACGCGGCCTCCGCCGCCCCCGCGCCCCCGGCCCGCTCGGCCGCCGTCCGCTCGGCCGCCGTCCCCTCACCCGGCATCCCCTCCCCCGCCCAGCCCGCGGCCCCGCCCGCCCCGGCCGCGGCCACGGCTTCCCGGGCCAGCTCGGCGAGCAGGGTGGGCATGGGCTTCACGGGCGCCCCGTCACCGTCCACGGCGGTACGGGCGTAGCCGTACGGGTACCAGTGCAGCCCGAGGCAGACCTGGCGTGCGGTCATCGTCCCGCCGCCGGGGGTCCGTACCGTGCGCAGCCCGGCGGGCGGCCGCGCCCAGACGCGGCAGGCGGCCAGCAGCGCGCGCTGGCGGTCGGGGCCGAGCCAGTCGGGCACGTGGACCGCGCCCGGGGCGATCTCGGTCCGCTCGCGCGGGAAGAGTTCCGGCGGGATGAGGGGTGGCCGCTCCATCCCCCCATTGTCGGACTCCGGTGGCACACTCGCCGCATGGAGATCATCGAGCACCTGAAGACACTTGAACGAGACGGGCAGTTGCTGGCCGACGCGGCCGACCGGGCGGGCCCGGACGCCCCGGTGCCGACCTGTCCCGAGTGGCGCGTGGCCGACCTGCTGCGGCACACGGGAACGGTCCACCGCTGGGCCGCCGGGTACGTCGCGGGCGGCCTGACCGAGCCCGTGGGGTTCCCCGAGGAGCCGGAGCTGACCGGCGCCCCGCTCGTGTCCTGGTTCCGCGAGGGGCACGCGGCGCTGGTGCGGACCCTGGCCGAGGCCCCGGCCGACGTCCGGTGCTGGACCTTCCTGCCGACGGATCCGCCGTCGCCCCTGGCCTTCTGGGCGCGCCGCCAGGCGCACGAGACCTCGGTGCACCGGATGGACGCGGAGGCCGCGCTCGGCATCGAACTCACCTCGCTGGAGGCGCGGTTCGCGGCCGACGGGGTGGACGAGGTACTGACCGGGTTCCACGCCCGGCCGCGCAGCCGGGTACGGACCCCGGAGCCGCGGGTGCTGCGGCTGCGGACCTCCGACACGGCCGAGGTGTGGACCGTACACCTGTCGCAGGAGCCCGCCCGGACGGAACGGGGCGAGGCGGGCCCGGCGGACTGCGAGGTGACGGGCGAGGCCGCGTGGCTGTACACGGCGCTGTGGAACCGCGCGCCGCTGGACGGTCCCGGGGTGAGCGGCGACGCGTCGCTCGCCCGGCTGTGGCGCGAGAGCGCCGGGATCTGAGGACCCGAGTAGCCGCCTTCCCCGCACGGCAACTCGGGCCGCGCGAGGCGGGGTTGTCGCCGTCCGGGCACGCTGTGACACTGCCCGCATGGAGCGACGCACACAGGCGGACCGGGATGCGATCACCATCGAGATCGGCTACGCGTTCGTCAGCGCGAGCCTCGCCGCCGCCCTCGCGTTCGGAGCGGTCGCGGGGCCCGCGCTGGCCTTCACACTGCCCGACGCGGTGACCCGGGCGCTCAAGGTGGCGGGCGGGGTGCTCGCGGCCGTGGTGTTCCTGCTCCGCGTGACCCACCTGCTGTGGCGGTTCGCCCGACGGCCGGAGCACGACGGCCGCTGAGGCCGCCGACCCGGCTCGGCCCCGTCGAGCCCCGCACGGCCCGACCCGGTCGGCGTACGGGCGGGGCGGCCGCGGCGTGCCGGGGAGCGGGCAGCGCACGGGGGGGGCGGGCGGCCCGTCCCCCCGCGGCGGGCCGTCCGCTCCCCGATGCCGGTGGGCGCGGGCTGTGGGGCGTCAGCCGTCGGCCTCGGCCCCCCGGGCGAGGCGTTCGCGCGCCGTCACCCCGCGCTGCTCGACCGGCAGCACCCCGGTGGCGGCTGCCAACCCGTACAGCGGCATGTCCCCGTAGATCGACTCGTACGAGCCGGGCTGGACGACGTACGTCTCGTGCCAGATCCCCACGTGCATGCGGGTGCCACGCTCGAAACGGTTGATCATCGCCCACGCCTTGTGGTGCAGCCGGTCGGGCGCGGCCGCGTACTCCAGCAGCTTCTCCTTGGACTCCCAGTACTGGACCACGTAGTACGTGCGCGGCGAGCCGCTCAACAGCTGGTAGCCCATCAGCCCGCTGCCCTTGATTCCGGACAGCTCGCGCAGCATCCGGAGCATTCCGGTGAACACCGGCATCCAATGGCGCGGCGCCCGGAAATGATTGATCCGCATGCCGATGAGGAAGACGACGACCTCCCCCTCGGCGGCGGCGGTGGTGCGGCCGGGAATCGGCTTGGCGAACATGCCACCCTCCCTACTGGATAGTGCAACTATCCTTCCCCATAGGATAGTTGCACTATTCAATACGACTCACAAGAGGGCACGGGAAAGGACGGCGGATGCGTCTCGCGGACCTGAGCGAGCGGAGCCAGGTCTCGCTCGCCACCATCAAGTACTACCTGCGCGAAGGCCTGTTGGCGCCGGGTCGCCGGATCAACGCCACGCAGGCCGAGTACGACGAGTCGCACCTGCGGCGGCTGCGGCTGGTCCGGGCGATGATCCAGGTCGGCCGGATCCCGGTCGCCACCGTGCGCGAGGTACTGACCCAGGTCGACGACGATTCGCTCGGCCGGGCCGTCCGGCTCGGCGCCGCGCTCTGGACCCTGCCACGGGCCACCGAGCCCGATCCGGACGACCCTGCGACGGCCGCCGCCCGAGAGGAAGTCGACCGCCTGCTCGCCGGGCTCGGCTGGAACCACGCGGCCGAGATCAGTGGACGCTCGCCCGTCTACCGCGAACTAGTGTCCCTGGTGGCCTCGCTGCACCGGCTGGGGTACCCGCTCGACGCGGCCGAACTCATCCCGTACGCCCGACAGATGGAGCAGACCGCGCTCCACGATCTGGACCGGATGGAACGGCTCGGCACGCCGGTGGAACAGGTGGAGATGGCGGTCGCCGGGGCCGTGCTGTTCGAACCGGTCCTGCTGAGCCTGCGCCGCCTGGCCCAGGAACAGCACACCATCCGGCGCTTCGGCTTCGAGGACTGATCCGACCGGGCCACCCACGGGGGCGCAGGGGGTGCAGGTGGTGCAGATTTGCTTCAAGTGAGACATGTTTGTATCGTTTGAGGCGAAGGAGGCTCAATCCGCCATGGTGCACGACGAAGAAGTGCTCGACGGCGCGGCCCGCGTTCTCGCGAGCGATCACAGTGCCTCGATGGCGCACATCGCCGCGGGCATCGGTACCAGCCGCGCCACCCTGACCCGCCGCTACGCGACCCGCGAGGCACTCCTCAAGGCCGTCGCCGTCCGGGCCATCCAGGTGATCGACGGCTGCCTGACCCATGCCGACCTGCCCGAAGGCGCCGCGGACTCCCGGGCCACCGGGGACACCGGGGACACCGAGGGCTTCGACTCGGCGCTGGAGCGGCTGATCGCCGACCTGCTGCCCGCCGTGCACCTATACGGCTTCACCTCGCGCGATACGACCGTCCTCGCCGACCCCGAGTTCCGGGCGGGCATCGAGTGCCAGGACCAGCGTGCGCTGGTCTTCCTCGCGCACGGCCAGCGGCTCGGCCGGATCCGCGCCGACATGCCGCCGTACTGGATCTGGTACTCGCTCTGGGGCCTGCTCGACGCCGCCGCCGAGGGCGTCCGCGACGGCCACCTCGCGCCCCGCGAGACCGTCCGGCTGGTCCTCGCCTCCTTCCTCGGCGGCACCCGGCCCCCGGCCGCGCAGCGCTGATCCCCGCAGGCCCCACACCCCCGCACCACCGTGAACGGAACCCCCATGCGCACCCCCGCGCGGGACCCGCGCCGCTGGATCGTGCTCGCGATCCTCTCCGGCAGTCTCCTGCTCATCTCGATGGACACCACCATCCTGAACGTGGCGTTCCCCTCGCTCGTCGGCGACCTCCAGCCGGGCGCCGTCCAGCAGCTGTGGATCATCGACGTCTACGCGCTCGCCCTGTCCGGCCTGCTCGTCACGGCGGGCGCCCTGGGGGACCGCTGGGGCCGCAAGCGGCTGCTGATGGCGGGCTTCGGCATCTTCGCGGTCGCCTCGCTCATCGCCGTCTTCTCCACCGAGGCCTGGCACGTCATCGCCGCCCGCGCGCTGCTCGGCGTCGGTGGCGCGGCGATCATGCCCTCCACCCTGTCCATCCTGCGCAGCGTCTTCACCGACGCCAAGGAGCGCGCCTTCGCCCTCGCCGTCTGGGCGGCCGTCTTCGGCGGTGGCATGGCCTTCGGCCCGGTGGTCGGCGGGCTGCTCGTCCAGGACTACGGCTGGCACTCCGCCTTCCTCCTCAACCTCCCCGTCACCGCCGTCATCGTCGCGGCCGGACTGCGCTACCTCCCCGAATCCCGTTCGCCGCGCGCCACCGGCCGCTGGGACTGGTGGGGCGTCGGCCAGTCGATCATCGGCATGCTGGCCCTCGCGGGCGGCATCAAGCAGCTCGGCAAGAGCGGCGTCGCGGATCCGCTGCCCTGGGCGCTGCTCGCCCTGGCCGCCGTACTGCTGACCGTCTTCGTACGCCGCCAGCTGCGGCTGGACGATCCCCTGCTCCAGGTCCGGCTGTTCGCCAAGCCGGCCTTCAGTGTGGCCGCCACGGCGATCTTCCTGCCCATGGTGGGCATGGGCGCGATCCTGTTCCTGGTCACCCAGTGGTTCCAGTACGGCCAGGGCTACACCCCGCTGGAGGCGGGCCTGCGCCTGCTGCCCGCGCCGCTCTCGCTGATCTGCGCCTCGATGGTGGCCCCGGCCCTGATGCAGCGGTTCGCGATCCGGCACGTGCTCGGGGCCGCTCTGGTGGTCCTCGCCGCGGGCATGGCCCTGCCCTGGGTCTTCCAGCGGTTCACCGAACTCGGCTATCCCGCCTTCGCCGCGGCCCTGACCGTCATGGGCCTGGGCGCGGGCCTCGCCACCACGGTCGCCTCGGTGACCCTGATCTCCACCGCGCCCGCCGACGAGGTCTCCAGCGCGGCCGCCATCGAGGAGACCTGCTACGAACTGGGCTCGGCGATGGGCGTCGCCATCCTCGGCTCCACCGCCGCCGCGCTCTACCGGAGCAACCTCCCGGCCCTGGACCTGGACGACGCGACGATGAGCGCCGTACGGGGCTCCGTGGGAGAGGCCGCGCACACCGCGGAGCTCCTCGGCGGCAGCCTCGGCCAGACCCTGATCGAGGCCGCCTCGCACGCCTACACCCTGGCCATCACCCCGGCGTTCCTGCTGGCCGGAGGCCTGGCGGTGGTCGCTGCGGCCACCACGTGGACCCTGATCCCGCACGACCTGCGGCCCACGGAGAACCACTAGCGATCAGGGTGGTCCGCCGCCAGCCGCGTCCCCAACCTCACAGGGCAATACACCTAGCCCAGGGCCGCGGCGTAGCTGGTCTGGGGGCCGAACGCCCAGGCCGGGGTGGCGTTCCAGGGGTTGGGCATGGCCGTGCTCGTGGCGTAGGCGTAGCCCGCGCCGCGCGTGAAGGCGGTCTGGAGGGCGGCGCGCATCGCGGTGGCGGACGGCACGTCGTGGATCAGGTGCCAGAACGCGGTACCGCTCGGGTCGAGTTCGGTGCCCGGCCGGTAGCCCGTCGTCTCGTTGAAGACGTTCCCGCCGAGCCAGCCGCCTCCGGTGTAGGCGGCGTAGGTGTCCTCGTAGGTGACGAAGATGTCGGCGGTGCGGTGGCCGGGTTCGAGGTAGCAGTCGGCGATGGCGGTGCCCGGGTTGTCGACGACCAGGTCGGGGGCGTCGGGGTCGACCGCCTGCATGGCTTCCTCGACGTAGCGGTGGTAGCCGGCGTAGAGGTCGCGCGTGGCGTTGGCGGGCCCGCAGTCGCGGCTGACGACGTCGAAGAAGATGCCGTCGACGTGGAGCCTGCCGTCGGCGGTCTTGAGGTAGTTGTCCACGGAGGCCCTGACCTCGGCCGGGGGCCGGTTGCCGTGGTCGGTGTGGACGTAGCCGAGGACCTTGGTGCGTTCGCCGTTGGTGGTGGTACCGCCGCGTAAGACGTCGGCTCTGGCCTGCCACGGAGCGCCGAAGGGGGCATCGCCGTTGCCGGGGTTGAGGACCACAACGGAGGCGGCCGGTCCGGTGGCGGTCAGCTCGTTGAGCATCTGATCGTTCGCCCATACGTAAGCCGGTACGGCGACCTCCAGGCCCCGCACCCCCGGTATCCGGGCCCGGATCGGCCCGGTCGGTCCGGGGGCGGGCGCGAGCCGCTCGGCCGACGGGGCCGAATGGCCGGGGGCGGACTCCGTACTCGACGCGGCCGAGCAGACGCTGGGCGCGGGGGCGGCCAGGACGGCGGTCACCAGGACGGCGTAGAGCGCCCTCGCCGTTCGGGTGGTGAGCATGATGAATCGTCCTCCGGCAGGCGTCTGGGCGGCTGGGCACCGACGCGAGGAAGACTAGACGGGCCGCGGTCCGGGGGTGGGAGAACCGGTTCTCTTCATACGAGGAACAGAAAAGCGACTTGTCGCCTTGTCATGTGATCCTCCGGCACATCCGTGCCGAAGCCGCGGCACGCGTACCGGACGCGCGCCGCGCGCACGCCGCATGCGCGTTGCGCCGCATCACGTGGCGAGCAGGCCGACCCCGTGGGCGAGCTGTCCCGCGGCGTGCGCGAAGAACGCGTCGCGCTCCTCGACCACCCGGTGGAACTGTCCGAACAGCTCGAAGGAGATCAGGCCCACCAACTGCGCCCAGGCGGCCACCAGGGCGGGCGCGACCGCGGGCGGCAGCCCCGTGGCGAAGTCCTCGGTCATCCGCGTCGCCTCGGAGCGCAGCCCCGGCGGCAGCGGAGGCAGGGCCAGCCCGGGACCTTCGTAGGCGGCGCGGGCGATCGCGATGAGGGTGTTCCCGACCCGGGAGGCCGGGCCGATCGTGGACGCGGGGGCGGAGTAGCCGGGGACGGGGGACCCGTAGATGAGGGCGTACTCGTGCGGGTGGGCCAAGGCCCACCCCCGTACCGCTCCGCACACCTCCACCCACTGCTCCCGCGGCGTGGCGGTGGCCGCGCCGCCTGGACCCGCGGCGCGACCGGCCGCGGAGTTGGCCGAGGCGCCGACGGCCGAGGCACGGCCGGCCGCGCCGGGGGCCGCGGCGCCGGTGGCCGTCTGGGCGGTACGGGCGTACGCGGCCTCGGCGGCGGCACCGAGGCTGTCGTACGCGTCCACGATGAGCGCGGTGAGCAGGTCGTCGCGGCTCGGGAAGTAGCGGTAGAGGGCGGACGAGACCATGCCCAGCTCGCGGGCGACGGCGCGCAGCGAGAGTCTCGCGGCGCCCTCGGCGGCCAGTTGGCGGCGCGCCTCGTCCTTGATGGCGGCGGTGATCTCGATGCGGGCCCGTTCCCTGGCCCCTCGCACGGTGCTCATGCGGATCAGTGTGCCATGCATCCGGAGCACCGCCCAAGAACGAGACTGCCAATCTATTTCGAGAGCGCTGCTCTTGCTTTAGTGCGGCGATACGCGCACACTGTTGTCAAGCGAGAGCGCCGCTCTCGAAGTAGAGCACCAGAACCGGCACACAGCGCCCCGGAGGCCCCGATGAGCACTCCCGCCCCCTACTACATGAAGGCCAGCGCGTTCGGCACCCGTTTCAACGCCCTCTTCGGCAGGCTGGCCCGTCTCGGCATCAGCCTCGCCGGGAGCGCCGAGCTCTCGGTCCGCGGCCGGAAGTCCGGCGAGATGCAGCGGATTCCGGTCAACCCGTACACGGACCACGGCGCGCAGTACCTGGTCTCGGCCCGCGGCCACTCCCATTGGGTGCGCAACATGCGGGCCGCGGGCGGCGGCGAGCTCCGGGTGGGCCGCCGGGTCCGATCCTTCACCGCCGTCGAACTGACCGACCCCGCCGAGAAGGCCGTCGTCCTGCGCGGCTACTTGGTGAAGTGGGGCTGGGAGGTCAACCGGTTCTACCAGGGCGTGACCGCGAACTCCTCCGAGGAGGAACTGCGCACGGCCTCCGCCGACCACCCCGTCTTCCGCATCACGGTGGCGGACTGACCGGGCCCGGACCCGGCAGCCCGGCGCGGCGCCCCGGCCGCCGCGGCCGACCCCGCCCTCAGCCCGGCGCGGCCGCCCCTGACCTCGCGTCGACCGCCGACCGCAGCCCGGCCGCCACCCCAGACCCCGCGCCCCGCGCAGGCCACCACTGCCGGAGCGGCGCTACCACCGCCGCTACCACCGCCACCGCCGCCGCTCCGGTGGCTACGCCCGCCCGCGCTCCCGCTCCCGCGCTTCCCTGCGGTCCAGCGCGTGCAGCGCCTTCCCGGCAATCGGGTAGGTCCGCACCAGGTCGGCCAGCGTGGTCGACCCCCGGGTGATCCGGGCGAAGGCCCGCCAAGCGGGCCCGAATCCGATGAGCACGGCGTGCAGGACGCGCGGCCGGGACTCGAACAGGGTCAGCATCCGCTTGCCGACCCCCATCTCCACACCGAGCCCGGCCTTGACGGCGAAGGCGTAGTTCAGCGCCTGGCGCCGCGCGTCCACCGCGTCCGGCGCCTCGGAGATCTTCACTGCCCACTCCCCCGCGAGCCGCCCCGAGCGCAGCGCGAAGGAGATGCCTTCCCGGGTCCACGGCTCCAGCAGTCCCGCCGCGTCGCCCGCCACCAGCACCCGGCCGCGCGACAGCGGCGACTGGGGCGTCCGACAGCGGGTCAAGTGACCTGAGGACAGGGAGGGTTCGAAACCCGCCAGGCCCAGCCGCGCGACGAAGTCCTCCAAGTAGCGCTTGGTCGCGGCGCCGTCACCCTTGGCCGAGATGACGCCGACGGTGAGGGTGTCGCCCTTGGGGAAGACCCAGCCGTAACTGCCGGGCAGCGGGCCCCAGTCGATCAGTACGCGGCCCTTCCAGTCCTCGGCGACCGTCGGCGGGACCGGGATCTCCACTTCGAGTCCCAGGTCCACCTGGTCCATCTCGACCCCGACGTGGGCCCCGATCCGGCTCGCGCTGCCGTCCGCGCCGATCACCGCGCGGCCCAGGACGGTCTCCCCGTCGCTCAGCACCACGGCCACCGTGCGCCGGTCGGGCACCGCCGGACCGTGCTGCTCGACGCGCGAAACGGCCGTACCGGTGCGCACGGTGGCGCCCGCCTTCTCCGCCTCGGCGACCAGCCCGGCATCGAACTCGGACCGGTTGACCAGCCCGAACAGCATGCTCCTGGAGCGCCGGGTGCGGGTCATCTTCCCGTTCATCGAGAAGGTGACCGCATGGATGCGGTCCTGCAACGGCAGCACGAAGCCGGGCGGCAGCGCGTCGCGCGAGGGGCCGATGATCCCGCCGCCGCACGTCTTGTACCGGGGAAGTTCGGCCTTCTCCAGCAGCAGCACCCGGCGCCCGGCGGCCGCCGCCGCGTGCGCGGCCGAGGCTCCGGCCGGGCCCGCGCCGACCACGATCACGTCCCAGACCTCGTCCGCGGCCCGGGCCCCTTCGGCGTCCGTCTCCTCCTCGGGGTCCCGCGCCCCGCCGAGGTCCCGCGCCTCGTCCGCGAGGCGGGCGCCGTCCGCGTCCGTCACCCCGTCCCTGTCCGTCACCCCGTCCGCGTCCCTCACGCCCTTCGCGTCCGTCACCCCGTCCCCGTCCCCGTCCGAGGTTCCCTCGGCGCCGGTCACCTCCGCCACTTCGTCCGCCCCCTGCACGTCCTGCCCCGCGTCGGCCGCGCCCCGCGCGCCCTCCGCGTCGCCCGCATTGCCCGCATTGCCCGCGCCGTGTACGTCGTCGCTGCTCACGATGTGCTGCTGCTCCTGATCACGCGTTGGTCCCGATGGTTCGGAGGTCCCGATGGTTCGGAGGTCCCGTTGCCGGGGAAATCCTACGGCGCGAGTCCGGCTCACCCCGCTGTGGGAGGATCGGACCCGCATGCGCCGTAACCCGGCGTACGCCACGTCACCCGTACACGTACCAGAACGTCGCACCCAAAAGGAGCGTGCCCATGCCGACCGATCCGATCGTCGGAACCATCGCCTCGCTGATGCCCCGCGCCAAGCAGGAGCTGGCGGAGCTGGTGGCCTTCCAGTCGGTTGCGGACTGGGCCCAGTTCCCCAAGAGCGAGAGCGAAGCCGCCGCGAACTGGGTGGCCGACGCACTGCGCACCGAGGGTTTCCAGGACGTGGCCCTCCTCGACACCCCTGACGGCACCCAGTCGGTGTACGGCTTCCTGCCCGGTCCCGCGGGTGCCCCGACCGTCCTGCTGTACGCGCACTACGACGTCCAGCCGCCGCTCGACGACGCCGCCTGGATCTCTCCTGCCTTCGAACTGACCGAGCGCGACGGCCGCTGGTACGGGCGCGGCGCGGCGGACTGCAAGGGCGGGTTCATCATGCACCTGCTCGCACTGCGCGCGCTGAAAGCCAACGGCGGCGTGCCGGTATCCGTCAAGGTGATCGTCGAGGGTTCCGAGGAGCAGGGCACCGGCGGCCTCCAGCAGTACGCCGAGGCGCACCCGGAGCTGCTCGTCGCGGACACCATCGTCATCGGTGACGCGGGCAACTTCCGCCTCGGCCTGCCGACCGTGACCGCGACCCTGCGCGGGATGACGCTGCTCAAGGCCACGGTGAACACCCTTGGCGGGAACCTGCACTCGGGGATGTTCGGCGGCGCCGCCCCCGACGCGCTGGCCGCGCTGATCCGGGTCCTGGACTCGCTGCGGGCGGCCGACGGTTCGACCACCGTGGACGGGCTCGCCTCCGACGCGGTGTGGGAGGGCCTGCAGTACCCGGAGGCGGACTTCCGCGCCGACGCGAGGGTGCTGGACGGGGTCGAGCTGATCGGCGACGGCACGGTCGCGGACCGGCTGTGGGCCCGTCCCGCCGTCACCGTCCTCGGCATCGACTGCCCGCCCGTCGTGGGCGCCACGCCGTCGGTGCACGCGAGCGCGGGCGCGTTGATCAGCCTGCGGGTGCCGCCGGGCGTGGACGTCACCGAGGCGATCAAGCTGCTGGAGGCGCACTTGGTGGCGCACACCCCGTGGCAGGCCCGTCTGGAGCTCGAAGTCGTCGGCCAGGGACAGCCGTTCCAGGCGAACACCGACAGCCCGGCGTACGCGTCGATGCGGGCGGCCATGAAGGTGGCGTACCCCGGCCAGGAGATGCAGATCAGCGGCATGGGCGGATCGATTCCGCTGTGCAACACGCTGACCACGCTCTACCCGGAGGCCGAGATGCTGCTGATCGGCCTGAGCGAGCCCGAGGCGCAGATCCACGCGGTCAACGAGAGCGTCTCCCCGGAGGAGCTGGAGCGGCTCTCGGTGACCGAGGCGCTGTTCCTGGTCAACTACGCGGAGTCGAAGCGGGGCTGAGGCCGCGCGCGGCACCGGTTGTCCGCCCAGGGCGCACTGCGCTCTGGGCGGAGTCCGCCGAGGGTGAAGCCGCGCCTTTCCGGGGCGCGGTGGAGCGTACGTTCGCGCCATGAACCCCTCGGACCCCGTGGCCCCGGCGACCCCGGCGCCCCCCTCGGACCCGCACTTCCTCGACCTCGGCCTCGGCCTCGACCTCCTGGAAGTCGTACCGCAGCGGCTGTACGTGCTCCGCTATCCCATCGGCCAGGCCTACCTGTGGCGCGACGGCGGGGCGCTGACCCTGATCGACTCGGGGCCGGCCGGCTCCGCCGCCGGGATCGAAGAGGCGATCCGCTCCCTCGGGCTGCGCCCCGAACGGCTGGAGCGGATCGTGCTGACCCACTGCCACCGCGACCACGTCGGCGGCGCGGGTGAGCTGGCCGCCCGCTGGGGCGCGTCGGTGGTGGCGCACCGCCTCGACGCCCCGGTGGTCCGCGGCGAGCTGCCGGTGCCGGAGCCGGCGCTCCTGGACTGGGAGATCCCGCTGTACGAGCGCGGCCTCACCCTCCCGGAGGCGCCCCCCACCCGGGTGGACCGGGAGGTGGAGGACGGCGACGCGCTGGGCTTCGGGGACGGGGCGTACGTCGTGCACGTGCCCGGCCACACCGACGGCAGCATCGCCGTGCACCTCCCGCGCCACGGCGTGCTGTTCACGGGGGACGCGGTCGCGTCGGTGGGGCAGGTGATGCTCGGGGTGTTCAACGTGGACCGGGAGCGCGCTCTGGAGTCCTTCCGGCGGCTGGCGTCGCTCGCTCCGTCGGTGGCCTGCTTCGGGCACGGCGATCCGGTCACCGAGGACACCGCGGCCGCTGTGAAGACGGCCGCGGAGCAGGCCTCCGGGCAGGTCGCCGGCTGAGCTTCAGGGAGTGCCGACCGGAACTCCCGCCTCCAGGTTGAGCACGGTCGCCCGTTCCCGTGCGCGCAGGGCCCAGCGGAGCCGTTCGAAACGATTCTGCGGGAGCAGCCCCGCCGCCTGCGCCTCGGTAACGAACCGCCAGGCCCGCAGCTCCGGCCCCGGCAGCCGGACGCGCGCCGCCGCCTCGGGCGGGAGCAGGCCTCCGTCGAAGATCAGCCGCAGCCCTCCGTAGGCCGGGGCGCAGGGCGGTTCCCAGTCGATGACCAGGAGCCCGGGCGGCTGGTCCAGTACGACGCCCAGCTCCTCGGCGACCTCCCGCACCCCCGCCCGGGCGGGCGGCTCCCCCGGCTCGACCACCCCGCCCGGGAACTCCCAGCCGGGTTTGTACGTCGGATCCACCAGGAGCACCCGGTCCTGCTCGTCGAAGAGGAGCACTCCGGCGGCGACCGTCTCGGCGGTGGGTTCCGGGGTCTGCACGATGTCGCACACCGCGACGGCTTCGGAGCGCAGCGCCTCGGCGATCCGGCGCGCGGTCTCGTGGGGCGTCAGGGTGCTGTTGTCGATGACGTGCGCGTCGGCGGAGAGCCAGCCGAGGGCCTGCCGGTAGGGCGCGATGTGCGCGTACGCCCGGTCCCGGGCTTCGGCGCGGTGGGCGATCCGCTGTCGCAGGATCGTTTCCTCTGGGGCGAGCAGCACGTGCCGGACCGGGATCCGGCGAGCGGCGAGAGCGCCGAAGATCTCATCGCGGTACTCCTGGCGCAGCAGGGTCATGGGCACCACGAGCACCCCGCCCACCTCGGCGAGCAGGGCGGCTGCGGTGTCCACGACGAGGCGGCGCCAGCTCGGCAGGTCCTGGTAGTCGCCGACCTCGTCGCGCCGCTTGCCGGGCAGCAGGAGCCGGAGGGCTCCTGCGACGATCTCGGGGTCGTAGAGGGTGCTGTCCGCCAGGAGCCCGGTCAGTTCACGGGCCGTGCTGGTCTTCCCGGCCCCGCAGGTGCCGTTGATCCAGACAATCACGATTACCCCTCTTCCCACGACTGCCGCGGCTCGTCCGAACCTCCAGTGGCTTGCCCGCACCAGCCCGTCGCGGAAACCCGGTAATCGGCAGAGGTGCTTATCCTCGAGGTCAGCGCGCCGCACCCGGCGCGACCACTTGAGACACCGGAGGTTTTCCCACCGTGCCGCACTCCCGCCGTTCGCCCGAGCCCCGCTACGGTCGGCGGCCGACGATGAAGGACGTGGCGGCCCGGGCCGGGGTGGGCCTCAAGACGGTCTCCCGCGTGGTCAACGACGAGCCCGGGGTCACCCCCGACACCGAGAAGCGCGTCCAGGACGCCATCGAGGAGCTGGGGTTCCGGCGCAACGACAGCGCGCGGGTGCTCCGCAAGGGCCGTACGGCGACGGTCGGTCTGGTCCTGGAGGACCTCGCCGACCCGTTCTACGGTCCGCTGAACCGGGCGGTCGAGGAGGTCGCCCGGGCCAACGGCGCGCTGTTGATCAACGGCTCCAGCGCCGAGGACCCGGACCGGGAGCGGGAGTTGGCGCTCGCCCTGTGCGCGCGCCGGGTGGACGGGCTGATCGTGATCCCGTCCGGCGACGACCACCGCTACCTGGAGCCGGAGATCCTGGCCGGGATGGCGACGGTGTTCGTGGACCGCCCCGCGGGCCGGATCGACGCGGACGTGGTCCTCTCGGACAGCTTCGGCGGCGCCCGCGCGGGGGTGGCCCACCTGATCGCGCACGGCCACCGCCGGATCGGCTTCATCGGTGATCATCGCCGCATCCACACGGCCACGGAGCGGCTGCGCGGGTACCGCGCGGCGATGGCCGGGGCCGGGCTGGCGGCGGACGGGGCCTGGGAGTCCCTCGGCTCCACCTCTCCGGAACGGGTCGCGGCGGCGGTCACGGCCATGCTGACGGGCCCGGACCCGGTCACCGCCGTCTTCGCGGGAAACAACCGGGTGACGGTGACGGTGGTACGGGTCCTGGCGGCCGCCGCCGCTTCGGGCGCGCGGACGGTGGCCTTGGTCGGCTTCGACGACTTCGAACTCGCCGACCTGCTCAGTCCCGCCGTCACGGTGGTGGCCCAGGATCCGGCGGCGCTGGGCCGGGTGGCCACCGAGCGGCTCTTCCAGCGCCTGTCGGGAGCGGACCTGCCGCCCGCCCGCATCGAACTCCCCACCCGCCTGATCGCCCGCGGCTCGGGCGAGATCCGCCCGGCCCCCGTCACCGGCTGAGGCCGCGCGGCACGGGCTACCCCGCCGCGCGCGGTGTGCGGGGGGAACGCGACGGGGCCCGGCCGGAGGGTTCCGGCCGGGCCCCGTCGACGGGCGGCTCAGTCGTGCAGGGTCGCCGAGCGGCGCGGGATCGCGAAGGCGTCCAGCTCGGCGCGGCTCAGGCCGGTGAGAGTGGTGACCTCGTCCGCGCCGACGGCGCCGCAGTCGAGGCCGCGGACCAGGTATCCGGCCAGGGCCTTGGCGGTGGCGGGCTCGTCCATCACGTCGCCCTCGATCTTGGCGACGTACGCCTTCAGACGCGCGGCGGCCGCTTCGAGGCCCTCGCGGTAGAAGGTGAAGACGGCCGCGTAGCGGGTCGGCAGGTGCGCCGGGTGCATGTCCCAGCCCTGGTAGTAGGCGCGGGCCAGGGCGCGGCGGGTGAGGCCGTAGTGCAGCTTCCAGGCCTCGTGGACGTGCTCGGTGGTGCCGATCGGCAGCACGTTGGTCGAGCCGTCCGAGACGCGTACGCCGGTTCCGGCGGCCGCGACCTGCATGATCGCCTTGGCGTGGTCGGCGGCCGGGTGGTCGCTGGACTGGTAGGCGGCCGAGACGCCCACGCAGGCGCTGTAGTCGAAGGTGCCGTAGTGCAGGCCGGTGGCGCGGCCCTTGGCGGCCCCGATCATCCGGGCCACGGTGGCGGTGCCGTCGGAGGCGACGATGGACTGGCTGGTCTCGATCTGGATCTCGAAGCCGATCCGGCCCGGGCGCAGGCCGCGGGTGGTCTCGAAGGCCTCCAGCAGCTCGACGAAGGCGCTGACCTGCTCGGCGTACGTCACCTTGGGCAGGGTCAGGACGAGGCCGTCCGGGAGGCCGCCGTGCTCCAGCAGGCCGGAGAGGAAGATGTCCGTGGTGCGGATGCCGCGGTCGCGGACGTTGGACTCCATGCACTTCATGCGGATGCCCATGTACGGCGCGTTGGTGCCGTTGGAGAAGGCCTCCGAGACGAGGCGGGCGGCGCGGGCCGCGGCCTGGTCCTCCTCCTCGTCGGAGCGGACGCCGAAGCCGTCCTCGAAGTCGACGCGGAGGTCCTCGATCGGCTCGGAGGCCAGCTTGGCGCGCACGCGGTCGTAGACCGGGACCGCCAGTTCGTCGCTGATGCCGAGCACCTTGGCGAAGGTGGCCGCGTCCGGCGCGTGCTCGTCGAGGGACGCGAGGGCCTGGTCACCCCAGGAGCGGATGGTGTCCGGGGCGAAGGCGTCGCCGGGGACGTAGACCGTGTGGATGGGCTGGCGGGTGCCGGGGTCGCCCGGGTAGTGGCGGGCGAGTTCCGCGTCCACCGGCTTGAGGGAGGCGCTGATGCCCTCGCTGACCGCACCTGCGAGGCTTGTCGCCACCTTCTCCTGCTGACCCATCGTGCACTCTCCTCTTTTCCGCTACACGGAAGCATTGATCCGCATAGCAGAATTTAGTCAGCGCATTCCGCTCCGTCAATGGTTGCCGGAAACACCGCGGGGCCGCGTGGTGAGAGTCACCACGCGGCCCCGGGTCACGCTATCGACGCAGGTCAGCCCTTTCGGGCCTGGATCGCGTCGGTCAGCTGCGGGACGACCGCGAAGAGGTCGCCGACCACGCCGTAGTCGACCAGGTCGAAGATCGGAGCCTCGGAGTCCTTGTTGATGGCCACGATGGTCTTCGAGGTCTGCATGCCCGCGCGGTGCTGGATCGCGCCCGAGATGCCGGAGGCGATGTACAGCTGCGGGGAGACCGACTTGCCGGTCTGGCCGACCTGGTTGGAGTGCGGGTACCAGCCCGCGTCCACGGCGGCGCGGGAGGCGCCGACGGCTGCACCGAGCGAGTCGGCGAGCGACTCGATGATGTGGAAGTTCTCGGCGCCGTTGACGCCGCGGCCGCCGGAGACCACGATCGCGGCCTCGGTCAGCTCGGGGCGGCCGGTCGACTCGCGCGGGGTGCGGGAGACGACCTTGGTGCCGGTGGCCAGCGCGCCGAAGGTGACGGCGAGCGCCTCGACGGCGCCCGCGGCCGGGGCGGCCTCGACCGGAGCCGAGTTCGGCTTGACGGTGATGACCGGGGTGCCCTTGGAGACACGGGACTTGGTGGTGAAGGAAGCGGCGAACGCGGACTGCGTCGCGACCGGACCCTCGTCACCCGCCTCCAGGTCGATGGCGTCCGTGATGATGCCGGAGCCGATGCGGACGGCGAGGCGGGCCGCGATCTCCTTGCCCTCGGCGGAGGACGGGATGAGCACGGCGGCCAGGGAGCCCGCGGCGGACACGGCGTCGTAGGCGGCCTGGAGCGCGTCCACCTTCGGTACGACGAGGTACTCGGTGAACTCGGGGGCGTCGGCGGTGAGGACCTTGACCGCGCCGTGCTCGGCGAGCACGGCGGCGGTGTCGGCGGCGCCGGCGCCCAGGGCGACGGCGACGGGCTCGCCGAGGCGGCGGGCCAGCGTCAGCAGTTCGAGGGTGGGCTTGCGGACGGCGCCGTCCACGTGGTCGACGTAGACGAGGACTTCAGCCATGGGGATGCTCCTGCGAAAGCGAAGTAGTCGGGGGAGGTGGGGCGTGACCGTGCCGTGACGGCCGAAGCTCTTAGATGAACTTCTGGCCGACCAGGAACTCGGCCAGCTGCTTGCCGCCCTCGCCCTCGTCCTTGACGATCGTGCCCGCGGTGCGGGCCGGGCGCTGCGCCGCGGAGTCGACCGCGGTCCAGGAGCCCTCGAGGCCGACCTCGTCCGCCTCGAGCTCCAGGTCGGACAGGTCCCAGGCCTCGACCGGCTTCTTCTTGGCGGCCATGATGCCCTTGAAGGACGGGTAGCGGGCCTCGCTCGACTGGTCCGTCACGGACACGACGGCGGGCAGGGAGGCTTCGAGCTGCTCGCTCGCGGTGTCGCCGTCGCGGCGGCCCTTGACGGTGCCGTCCTCGACCTTGACCTCGGAGAGCAGGGTGACCTGCGGGACGCCCAGGCGCTCGGCCAGGATCGCCGGGAGGACGGCCATGGTGCCGTCGGTCGAGGCCATGCCGGTGATGACCAGGTCGTAACCGGCCTTCTCGATCGCCTTGGCGAGGACCAGCGAGGTGCCCATGACGTCGGTGCCGTGCAGGTCGTCGTCCTCGACGTGGATCGCCTTGTCGGCGCCCATGGACAGCGCCTTGCGCAGGGCGTCCTTGGCGTCCTCCGGGCCCACCGTCAGCACGGTGATCTCCGCGTCGTCGGCCTCGCCGGCGATCTGCAGCGCCTGCTCGACGGCGTACTCGTCGAGTTCCGACAGCAGGCCGTCGACGTCGTCGCGGTCGACGGTCAGGTCATCGGCGAAGTGCCGGTCGCCGGTGGCGTCGGGCACGTACTTCACACAGACAACGATCCTCAAGCTCACGCCGGCTCTCCTACTGCATCGTCTTTTCTGGTGCTGCCTTGATGCAGGCAGCATAGGCGCCTTGTCGGCCCGGTCCCGGTCGGGGCGGCCCGCGCTCCGAAGGGAATGTTACTCGTCAGTACATCCTGGGTCCCACTCGGTTGCAAGGCCGGTGAACTGTGACCTTGCCAACGCCGGACCGACCCCCCCAGCAGGGACGATTCAGTCGCGCAACGCGTTGAAGCGACCCTGGTGGTACAGCAGGGGGCGACCGTCCCCGGCCGGGTCCCCGACAACCGCCTCCGCGATGATCACCCGGTGCTCCCCCGCCGGGACCCGGGCCACGATCCGGCAGACCAGCCAGGCCAGTACGCCGTCCAGGACCGGGACCCCGTGCGGCCCCGCCGCCCAGTCGGTGGCCGGGCCGAAGCGGTCGGCGCCACTCCGGGCGAACAGCCCGGCCGTGTCCTTCTGGTGCTCGCCGAGTATGTGCACCCCGACGTGCTCGGAGTCGCGTATCGCGGGCCAGCTGGACGACCCGGTACCGATGGTGAACGAGAGCAGCGGAGGGTCGGCGGAGACGGAGTTGAGCGAGGTGGCGGTGAAGCCCGCGGGGCGGCCGTCGCTCTCGGCGGTGATCACCGCGACCCCGGCGGCGTGCTGCCGGAAGACGGAGCGCAGGAGCTCGGGCGATCCGGGGAGGGCGCTCCCGCCGGAGGCCGGGCCGGTCGTACCGGAGGCGGGGCCGGTCGCGGGGTCCGCGGGCCGACTCGCGTCGCCGGAGGCCGGCCCCGCGGTGGCGTCGGCGGGGGCCGGGGTGGCGTCAGCGGCGGTATGTGCGGTCGGCGCCGTCGTCGTCATCGTCATCGGAGGGTCTCTTCCTTCTGCCGCGTCGTCTGCGTCGGCCGTGCGGCCGGGCGGGGGTGGGGTGATCAGTGGCCCCGACAGCGCGCGCTCGCGTACCGGACCAGGTCCACCGGGACCCGTCCGTAGAGCAGGAGTTCGTACCGCATGGCGCCAGCCTGGCGATCTCTGGCGCACGGCGTCAAGCCGCTGCCGCCAGATGTCGGGCGCGTCACGCTGCGTGGGGGCGCACGCACCGGTTCACACCGCCGCGCCGAGGGCCGCGATCACATCGGCCTTGCGCGGCATCCCGGTGGCCCGCCGCACGGTCCGCCCGGCGGAGTCCAGGACCAGCACGGTCGGGGTCTTCTCGATGCCCAGCTCGCGTACCAGGTCGAGGCGCTCCTCCGCGTCGATCTCGATGTGCGTGACTCCCTCGACCATGCCCGCGACCTCGGCGAGGATCCGGCGGGTGGCCCGGCAGGGCTGGCAGAACGCGCTGGAGAACTGGACCAGGGTCGCCCGCTCCCCCGGCTCGGCGCCCAGCTCCGCCCGTCCCAGCGGGCGCTCGGGCCCCCTCTTCCCCGGTTGTCCCACGGCCCGCCCCTCGCCCTGGTCCCGCACGCGCACTCCCGTCGCCGTCGCTCGTCCGTCCCTACGGTGATCCGAGCGCGCCCGCGGCGCGCCGCATTCCCGGCGTGACAAGAATCTCGCCTGGTGGGGGCATCTGGACTGGCCACCGGGGCAGGTTTGGGGCACGATCCCCATGGCCACGTACCTACGATGGCGTAACTTCCGGCCGGGAGTACCTCCCCAGGCAGAAAGCGGGGTCTCCCCACGATGGCTGAGCTCGTCTACCCCCCGGTGATCGGCGCGGCGCACACGCTGTTCAAGGCGCTGGACGTCCGTATCGACATGAAGGGCACCGAGAACATCCCGCGCAAGGGCGGCGCGGTGCTGGTCTCCAACCACGTCGGCTACCTCGACTTCATCTTCGCCGGGCTGACGGCCCGCCCGTCCAAGCGGCTGGTCCGCTTCATGGCGAAGGAGTCGGTCTTCCGGCACAAGGTGTCGGGGCCGCTGATGCGCGCGATGAAGCACATCCCGGTGGACCGCAAGCAGGGCGAGGACGCCTACCAGCTGGCCCTCGACTCCCTGCGCGGCGGCGAGATCATCGGGGTGTTCCCCGAGGCGACGATCTCCCAGTCCTTCACGCTGAAGAGCTTCAAGTCCGGCGCGGCGCGGATGGCGCAGGAGGCCGGGGTCCCGCTGATCCCGGTGGCACTGTGGGGCACCCAGCGGATGTGGACCAAGGGCCACCCGAAGGACCTCAAGCGCAGCCACATCCCGGTGACCATGCGGGTCGGCGAGCCGATGGAGGCGCCCGGCGACCAGTACGCCGGTGCCATCACCCGGCGGCTGCGCGAGCGCGTCCAGGAGCTGCTGGAGGCCGCGCAGCGCGCGTACCCGACGAAGCCGAAGGGCACCGAGGACTCCTGGTGGCTGCCCGCCCACCTCGGCGGTACCGCGCCCACTCCGGCGCAGGTCCGCGAAGCGGGCTGATCCCGCGGCGCGAAGCGGGCTGATCCCGGGCGGCGGAGCGGGCTGACCCCGGGTCGGCCCCGGGTCGGCCCAGGCGGTCCTTCGGGGCCGTCTCGACCCCCTCTCCACCCGTGCGGGAGTACCGTCTCGACCCGGGGGTGGGTGGTCATATGCGTGGATTCAAGCGTTACCTGGCCGCGGCGCTGGCCGGGCGGTTCGCCTCCGAGGGGATGGGGATCGCGCTGGTGCTGCTGGCCCTGGAGCGGACCGGACGCGCCTCGGACGGCGCGTTCGTGCTGACCGCCTGGCTGGCCCCGCACGTGCTGGCCGCCCCGCTCGCGGGAGCCGTCGCCGCCCGGACCGCGCGGCCCCGGCTGCTGCACGCGGGCGCGCTCGCGGGTTTCGCGCTCGCCGTGGCGGCTCTGTCGGTGCTGGTGGGGCGCGCGCCGCTGCCCGTGGTGATCGCGGTGGCGGTGGCGGGCGGCGGCTGCGGGCCGATGGTGACGGGCGGGCTGTCCAGTCTGGTGGCCACGCTGGTCCCGGCGGGCGCCGGGCGCGACCAGGCGTACGCGTGGGACGCGGCGACCTACAACGCGGCCGGGGTGACCGCCCCGGCGGTGGTGAGCCTGATCGCCGCGCTGGGTTCGGCGGGCCCGGCGATGGCCGTGCTGGCCTGTTCGGGCGCGCTGGCCGCCGTACTGGCCGCCCTGCTTCCGTACGAGGACCAGCGCACCCGCCCGCGCGCCGCGGGGCCCCGGCCCGGCGCGGGCGGCGGGTTCGCCGCGCTGTGGCGGGTCCGTGAACTCCGGGCGGTCACCGCCTCCACCACCCTGGCCTTCGTCGGCCTCGGCGCGCTGAGCACCACCTCGGTCCTGCTGACGAGGAGCCTCGGAGCGCCCGGCGCCGGGGGCGCGCTGATGACGGCCTTCGCGGTGGGCGCGCTGAGCGGGTCGCTGCTGCTGGCCCGGCGCCGGGCGGCGGGGCGGGCGGGCGACCCCGGGCGGCTGGCCCGGTGGTCGCTGGCCGGGACCGGCGTGGCACTGGCCGGGGCCGCCTTCGCACCGACGGTGCCGCTGGCCGTGGGCTGCTTCGCGCTGGCCGGGCTGTGCGACGGGCCGCTGCTGACCGCGACGCTGCGGATCCGGGCCGAACACGCGCCGGAGGCGGTCCGGGCCCAGGTGTTCACACTGGGCGCCGGGCTCAAGATCACTGCGGCGGCGGCCGGAGCCGCCCTGGTGGGCCTGGCGGCGGCGCGGCCGCCCTGGACGCTGCTCCTCGGCATCGCCGCCCTCCAGCTCGCGGCGGCGGCCCTGCACCGGCTGACCACGGGCCCCCGCGCCCCCGCCGCCCCGTCCACGACGGCCCCCGCACCGCGTCAGGATGCCTGACGCGGCACTAGGACGCCGGGACCGCCGTCGGCAGCGACCGCATCAGGGCGGCCCGGTCCGGGGCGGTGCGCAGGGCTTCGAGCACCGGCTCCGGCGGGGCGGCGTACAGGACGGGGTGGTCGATCT
Source organism: Streptomyces sp. G-G2 (assembly GCF_030063135.1). Classification (GTDB taxonomy): domain Bacteria; phylum Actinomycetota; class Actinomycetes; order Streptomycetales; family Streptomycetaceae; genus Streptomyces. The sequence goes on along the minus strand of NZ_JASISO010000009.1, from coordinate 115,178 downwards.
CACCGAGCTCCGGGCGTACGGGGAAGGCAAGTCGCTCGGTGTCCAGCGAGAACCGTGCGTCGACACCGGGCTTGTTGCCGCGCGGGTCCAGCCGGGACCAGCCGGCGCGGCCCGGCAGCCGGAGGGCGATCAGGCCGTGGATCACCGGGTGGGAGCCGTCGTCCTCGGTGAGGAGCTGGTAGCAGAGGGCGGCCGGGATCGCGCGGGCGCGCAGCAGGGCGGCGAGCGCGTGGGACTTGGCATAGCAGATGCCCGTGCGCTGGCCCAGGACGTCGGAGGCCCGCCAGGTGACGCGGGGGTCGCCGGCGTCGTTCGAGTGCGGAACGGTGTCGCGGACGAACTCGAAGGCGGCCTGGGCGTATGAATATGCGTCGCCGGTGTCGGCCCAGAGGGTGTCTGCGGTCTGCTGGACCAGTGGGTGGCCGTGGTCGATGACGTCATCGGCCGCAAGATAGGGGGCGAGCCCTGGATGTTCCTGGATGAGTTCCATGATCGGGAGCATAGGTATACCCCACTCGGTAAGTCTATAGCTTTACGGAGTGGGGTATACCTATGCAGCCAGGGGTTCTACCGGGCCAGTTCTTCCTTCAGGGCCTGGAGGAAGGCGTCCACATCGTCCTCCTGGGTGTCGAACCCGCACATCCAGCGCACGTCGCCCGCCGTCTCGTCCCAGAAATAGAACCGGAAACGCTTCTGCAGCCTGCGCGTGACCTCGTGCGGCAGCCGGGCGAACACCGCGTTCGCCTGCACCGGATAGAGGATCTTGACGCCTTCCAGCTCCCGCACGCCGGCCGCGAGCCGCTGCGCCATCGCGTTGGAGTGCTGGGCATTGCGCAGCCACAGGTCCTTCGCTAGCAGCGCTTCCAGCTGCACCGAGACGAACCGCATCTTGGAGGCCAGCTGCATCGACATCTTGCGGATGTGCTTCATCTGCCGGACCGCGTCCGGGTTGAGGACCACGATGGCCTCGCCGAAGAGCATGCCGTTCTTCGTGCCGCCGTACGAGAGCACGTCGACGCCCGCCGCGTTGGTGAACGTACGCATCGGCACGTCCAGCGAGGCGGCCGCGTTGGATATCCGGGCGCCGTCGAGGTGCACCTTCATCCCCAGCGCGTGCGCGTGCTCGCAGATCGCCCGGATCTCGTCCGGGGTGTAGACCGTGCCCAGCTCGGTGTTCTGGGTGATCGACACGACCTGCGGCATCGCCCGGTGCTCGTCCTCCCAGCCCCAGGCCTGCCGGTCGATCAGCTCGGGGGTGAGCTTGCCGTCCGGCGTGGCCACGGTGAGCAGCTTGAGGCCCGCCATCCGCTCGGGGGCGCCGCCCTCGTCGACATTGATGTGCGCCGTCTCGGCGCAGACCACCGCGCCCCAGCGGTCGGTCAGGGCCTGCAGGGCGGTCACATTGGCGCCGGTGCCGTTGAAGACCGGGTAGGCCTCGGCGTAGGGGCCGAAGTGGCTGCGGATGACCTTCTGCAGGTGCTCGGTGTACTCGTCGTCGCCGTAGGCCACCTGATGGCCGCCGTTGGCGAGGGCGATCGCCGCCATGACCTCGGGGTGCGCTCCCGCGTAGTTGTCGCTCGCGAAGCCGCGCACCGCCGGGTCGTGGTGCCTGCGGGCGTCGGTCCTCAGGGTTGCGGGGTCAGCCACAGACGCTGTCCGTTCACTTCCGGGGCGGGCCGCTCCCACACGCTGGTGATGGCCTCGGCCAGCTCCTTGACGTCGGTGAAGCCCGCGAACTTCGCAGTGGGTCGCTCGGCGCGCATCGCGTCGTGCACCAGTGCCTTGATGACCAGGATCGCAGCCGCGGCGCCCGGGCCGTCCTCGCCTCCCGCCTTGCGGAAGGAGTCGGCGAGCGCCAGGGTCCACGCCTCGGCCGCCGCCTTGCCCGCGTTGTACGCGGCATTGTTGGCGACCGGCTTGTGCGCGCCGGACTGGCTCACCAGTACGTAGCGGCCGCGGTCGCTGCGCAGCAGGCCGTCGTGGAAGGCGAGCGAGGTGTGCTGCACCGTGCGGATGAGGAGCTTCTCCAGGAAGTCCCAGTCCGCGAGGTCCGTCTCGGTGAAGGACGTGCTGCCGCGCCAGCCGCCGACGAGGTGGACCACCCCGTCGACCGAACCGAACTCCTTCTCGGTCCTGGCCGCCCACTCCTTGGTGGCGTTCAGGTCGAGCAGGTCCACGGTGTCGCCGGTGACGGTGGCGCCGCCGTGGGCGTACCGGGCGGCGTCCACGGCTTCCGCCAGGCGCGCCGGGTCCGCGTCGGCCGCTATCACCGTGGCGCCCGCCTCGGCGAGCCTGATCAGGGTGGCGCGGCCCGCGGGCCCGCCCGCCCCGGCCACCGCCACGACCGCTCCGCTGAGCTTGCCGTTCCCGTTCGAGCTGTTCATCTGTGCTGCCTCCTCCGCGCGAGCGCTCACGCGGCGACCCGCTGTTCCTGCCGGTCCTCGGCGTTCAGGGCGGTGATCCCCTTCGTCGAGGCGATGACGCCCTTGAGCTTCTTGGCGAGGGCCTCGTAGAACATGCTGAGGGGGAACTCGTCCGGAAGCACGTCGTCCACGAGCTTGCGGGGCGGCTGCGACAGGTCCAGGGCGTCGGGGCCCTTGGCCCAGCGCGATCCCGGGTGCGGAGCCAGGTAGGTGGCGACCAGCTCGTAGGCCTTGAACCAGTGAACCAGCTTCGGCCGGTCGATGCCCGCCCGGTAGAGGTCCTCGATCTCGGCGCACAGCTGGTTGGTGACCTGCGGGGCGCGCATCCAGTCGATCTTCAGCTTGTTGTCCGTCCAGCGCACGACGTCGTGCTTGTGGAGGTACGCGAAGAGCAGCTGGCCGCCGAGGCCGTCGTAGTTGCGGTTGCGGTCGCCGGAGACCGGGAAGCGGAACATCCGGTCGAAGAGGACGGCGTACTGCACGTCACGGCCGTGTTCGTTGCCCTCGGACTCCAGCTTCACGGCCTCCTTGAAGGCGGTGAGGTCGCAGCGCAGCTCTTCCAGGCCGTACATCCAGAACGGCTGGCGCTGCTTGATCATGAAGGGGTCGAACGGCAGGTCGCCGTGGCTGTGGGTGCGGTCGTGGACCATGTCCCACAGCACGAACGCCTTCTCGCAGCGCTCCTGGTCGGTGACCATGGCGGCGATGTCGGAGGGCAGGTCGATGCCGAGGATGTCCACGGAGGCCTCGGTGACCTTGCGGAAGCGCGCGGCCTCGCGGTCGCAGAAGATGCCGCCCCAGGAGAAGCGCTCGGGAGCCTCGCGCACGGCGATGGTCTCCGGGAAGAGCACGGCGGAGTGGGTGTCGTAGCCCGCGGTGAAGTCCTCGAAGGTGATGCCGAGGAAGAGCGGATTGTCGTACCGGGTGCGCTCCAGCTCGGCGAGCCACTCGGGCCACACCATCTTCAGCGCGACGGCCTCGAAGTTGCGGTCCGGGTTGCCGTTCTGCGTGTACATCGGAAAGACCACGAGGTGCTGCAGTCCGTCGGCGCGCTCGGCGGCCGGGCGGAAGGCGAGCAGCGAGTCGAGGAAGTCCGGCACCCGGAAGCCGTCCGCGACCCACTTGCGCAGGTCGCCGACGAGGGCGCGGTGGTAGTCCACGGCGTGCGGCAGCAGGGGCGACAGCTGCCCGACGGCGTCGGCCATCCGGGCCACGACGGCCTCGGCCTCGGCGGGGGCGGGCGCGCCCGCGGCCTCGAAGTCGATCGAACCGTCCTTGGCCTGCCAGGGGCGGATCTCCTCCACGGCGGCCTTGAGCTGGGGCCACGCCGGGTGGTCCACCACCCGCGCACCGGCGGCTATCGCAGCGCCGACCGGACCCGGCACAAGAGTTTCCGTCATGTCACTTCCTCCACAGGAGAACCTCACGTCTGGACAGCGTAAGCGCGTGAGACTCTCCTACTCAAGAGGAAAAGCCGGAAATTATCCTGCGCGACCCCCATCTGCGCCGCAATTCTTCCCGCTGGAGGCCGTCCGTGCGATCGCTTCGCCTACGCCGTCCAGGGCAGCGCGGGCCGCGGGCAGCAGCCCCGACAGCCCCAGGAATCCGTGGAACATCCCCGGATGATGGTCCTCGCGCGCGCTCGTGCCCGCCTCGCGCAGGGCGCGGACGTACGCCGACCCGTCGTCGCACAGCGGATCGCAGCCCGCGGTGACCACATGGGCGGGCGGCAGCCCCGCGAGGTCCGCCCGCAGGGGTGAGGCCAGCGGATCGGCGCCGTCCCCGTCGGGGCCCAGGTACTGCTCCCAGAACCAGCGCATGTGCGCGGCGGTCAGGAAGTACCCCTCGGCGTTGCGCCGGGCGGAGGCGCTGTCCTGGGCGGCGTCCAGCGCGGGGTAGACCAGCGCCTGGAGGGCGACCGCCGGTCCCCCGCGCTCCCGGGCCAGCAGCGCCGACGCGGCGGCGAGGTTGCCGCCCGCGCTGTCCCCGGCGACGACGAGGGCCCCGGGGTCGCCACCGAGGTCCGCCAGGTGCTCCGCGGCCCAGCACAGGGCGGCGTAGGCGTCGAGCACGGGTCCGGGGAACCGGGCCTCCGGGGCCCGGCGGTAGTCGACGGACACGATGACCGCGCCGGAGACCCGGCACAGTTCCCGCACGGTGGTGTCGTGGGTGTCGAGGTCGCACAGCACCCAGCCCCCGCCGTGGCAGAACACCACGGTCGGCCGGGCCCCGGGCCACTGCCGCGGATCGGGCCGGTACACGCGCACGGGCAGCGGCGGGGTCCCGGCGGGCCCGGGCACCTCGCGGTCCTCGACGGAACCGACGGCGGGCGGATCGACCGGCGGCGCGGGGGCGGCCGCCATGATCCGGCGTGCGGAACCAGCGTCGGTGACCCGGCCGCCCAGATCGGGGAAGGCCGCGGTCATCAGGTCGACGAGGGGACGGGCACCGGGGTCGAGCCGGTCGGGGCTGGGCAACACGGGGACTACCTCCACGGGTGAGCGGGAGCGGGCCGGGCGCGGAGCCCGCGCGGACAAGGGGCCCTCATACCCCCCGGAAGGAGAGGTTGACCTTCTCACCCCCCTGCCGGAGCGTTTCCGGACACGCCTGCGAACTGGGGTGTTGCAACGACCACTGGAGCGGAAGCTACGGGCGGGAGGGGCGCTTTCGTGCCTCCGGGCCTGGTCGATACGCTGCGGCCATGACGATTCGCGCTGTGGTTTTCGACGTGGGCGAGTGCCTCGTGGACGAGACCCGGGAGTACGGCACGTGGGCGGACTGGCTCGGCGTCCCGCGGCACACGTTCGCGGCGATGTTCGGCGCGGTCGTGGCGCAGGGCCGCGACTACCGCGAGGTGTTCCAGGAGTTCCGGCCCGGCTTCGACCTCACCGAGCAGCGGGAGGCCCGCGCGGCCGCGGGCAAGCCGGAGCACTTCGACGAGTCCGACCTGTACCCCGACGTCCGGCCCGCCCTCGCTCGGCTCCGCGCGGACGGCCTGTGGCTGGGCATCGCCGGGAACCAGACGGTACGCGCCGGCGGCATTCTGCGAAGTCTGTTCACCAGCGACGTCGACCTGATCGGCACCTCCGACGACTGGGGTGCCAGCAAGCCCGATCAGCTGTTCTTCGACCGGGTCGCCGAGGTGACGCCCTTCAACCCCGCCGAGATCCTGTACGTCGGCGACCGCGTCGACAACGACCTGCGCCCCGGGGCCGCTGCGGGCATGCTCACCGCGCTGATTCGCCGCGGCCCGTGGGCCACGATCCAATGGGATACGGAAGAAGCGAAGAGGCTGCCGACCTTCAGGGTCGACAGCCTCTCCGAACTTCCGGCGCGGATCGCCGACTTCAATGCGCAAGGGCGCTGAGCGTCGCACCCCAGCTGTACAGCCGGTCGTCGAGGGCGCGGACGCAGGCCTCGTGCTGCCACGGCACGAGGTCGCGGCGTACGTCCTGGATCCGCGCCATCCCGGTGGCGTACCAGTGCGTCTCCAGTAGTTCGAGAGCGCGGACCGCGTAGTCGCACGCGGCCTCGGGCCGTCCGGCGGCGGCCTCGACTGCGGCGAGGTCCCCGAGGGTGACGGTGCGCTGCTTGTCCGCTTCGGCGGGCAGTGCACCGAGGACGCCCAGGAGCGTCTCGCGGGCCTGCGGCAGGTGCCCGGCTTTCAGCTGCGTGTTGCCCTTGAACGCGGCGAGCCTGACGGCCGAGAACCAGTCCATCCATTCGGGGCTCGCGTGCTCGTTGCCGGCCGTGAGGACGTCTTCGCCGTGGCTGATGAGGTTCAGGGCGGTACGCGTGTTGCCGCAGCGGGTCTCGCACTCGGCCTCGACCGCGTCGAGCCAGGCGAGGAACTCGGCGGACGCCGGGGCGCGGCGAGCGTAGGTACGGGCCATCACCATCCGCTCAGCGGCGGCCCGCTGGTCTCCCGCCCAGCCGGGGATGAACGCGGTGTGCGCAAGGACGGCCGCGCCGAGGAGCGGGTCGTCCGCCTCTCCGGCGGCGGAGAGCGCGCGCAGCCAGGTGTCTCGGGCCCGGGCGGGCTCGGACAGGTCGAAGAACTCCACCCGGCCGGCGAGCAGCCAGGACTCGGCGAGCGCAGCGGCGAGGGTGCGGCGGGGGGTGCCGCTCGTCGCGGGCAAGAGTGCGGTGCCGAGGACGGCGTGGGCGGTGACCGCGGGGTGGAGTGTTGCGGGTGCGACGGCCCAGTAGAGGCGCCTGTGCGAGCGGGTGACTGCGGCGTAGTCGTTGCCGGTGCTGGCGGGTTGGGCCGCGTTGCTGCCTTGCATGGGTGCGGCGGCCGGGGTGCGTAGGACGCGACCCGCGGTGTCGGGCGCGGGACCCGCGGCGAAGCCGAGTTCCTCGATCGTCGACACGTGGAGCAGGCTGATCAGTGCTCGCTGGCAGTCGGCGTACGGAAGCGGCGGGTTCGCGCCCTCGTAGCGGCGGATCTGTCGTGGGCTCACGTTGACGCCGAATCGGGCCCGCAGGGCATCCGAGAGGGCTTGTTGCGAGGTGAAGCCCGCGGCCTGCCGGGCCGCCTTGAAGCGCGTGTTGCTGGGCCCCTGGGCCATCCCAACCTCCTTGGTGCGTAAGGGATGTGGCCACTCTCCCAGGAAGTCCGCATAACGGCCACGTTTCACCCGGATCGCGCCCAGAAGGCCGCTTTCAGGACCTCATGAGGCCAAGAGAAGTCCTCGTCACCGGACCTCTGCGACGGCACGCTGGGCATCACCACCCGCAGTCGACGGCAAGGAGCACCGCCATGGAAGTCCGTGAGAGCGTGACCGACAACGGCTTCGGCCATATCGGTCACCCCCTCCTCCACCAGCAGGTCCGCGACCCCCGGACGGACCGCGAGGGCGAGCTGATGGCCGTGGTCCGGGAACCGATCGGGCGGGTGGCGGGGCGTCAGGAGTACGCCCGGACCGCGTACGTACGGGGCTCCGACGGGCGCGAGTTCACCGCCGCCCCGGACACGCTGGAGCGGGCGTGAACGCCGGGGCCGCCGGGGCCGCCGGGCAGCGTTGCCACCGCTGCGAGCTCATCATCAAGTCCGGCGGCCACAAGAACATCCGGCACTCCGCGCCGGACTCCCATCCGCCCATCTGGGAGCACGACATCCGCGACCCCTCATGTCGCCCCGCCCGAGAGCCCGCGTCGTGACGCGGCTCGGGTGGGAGGCCCGGCGCCGCGCACGGCAGGAGCAGGCGCGGTGAACGAGTGGCCGCGTCAACTCCGTACGTGCTGATCGCGTTCGGCATTCTCGCCGTCATCGTCATCGCCGCCCACTGAACCCTCGCCCCGGCCGCCATCGACGTACGAGAGGCACTCGGCGAGGTCGCTGGCTGGAATTCCAGGTCACGGCCTCGCGCACACCCCCTCCACCCTCTACCTTGTCGAAGGTCAACAACCCGTCGACCCATCCGCCGAGCAAAGCATTCGGGTGCGGACATGCGTGCGGACCACTCCAGCGCGTGGTGTTCGACGGCCCCTATCCGGCCGAATCCCGTCCGCTCGGCCGGCGCGGCCTGCTCCGCGCAGTCCCGGATGACCTGGTGCTCCCGTTCCACGGCCGGGTCGGCGAGCCGCGCTTCGAAGATCACGGAGAATGTCACGATGCCTCCAGGGTTGCGTCCCGTGCCCGGCCTCACTTCAATTCGGAATATGGCTAGTAGTCAGATTTCGAACAAGCAGGAGCCGGGACGCAGAGAGCCGGGGAAGCCGGGTCTCCCGGCGACCGCGTGGGCGGTGCTCGGACTGCTGTCCTTCCCCGGGGAGCGCACCGGGTACGAGCTGAAGAAGTGGGCCGACTCCTCCCTCCGCTTCTTCTACTGGTCGCCCGCGATCAGCCAGGTCTACGCCGAACTGCGCCGCCTGGAGGACCTCGGGTACGCCGCCTCCACCCGCTCCGGACCCGAGGAGGTCCGCGCCAAGCGGCGGTACGCCATCACGGAGGCGGGGCGCGCGGCCCTGACCGGCTGGGCCTCCGACACCGCGGAGGCGGGCCCTCCGGTGCTCAAGCACGGGCTGCTGTTGCGGGTGTGGCTGGGACACCTGGCCGAGCCGGAGCGGCTCCGGGCGCTGGTGGAGGAGCACGTGGAACGCACCCGGGGCGAGCTGGACTCCGTACGGGCGGCCCTGGAACGGGCCGGTGACGAGGCGGGGTGGGCCTTCCCCCGGCTGACCCTGCGCTGGAGCGAACGCCAGCACCTGGCCGAGCTGGAACTCGCCGGGGCGATGCTCGCGGACCTCGCGGCGCTGGAGGCTTCCGGGGGGCCCGGTCAAGGCGCTGGGGACGCGCCCACGGCAGGGTGACGCCGCGCCACCGCGCGCGCCGTGCACAACGCTTGGCGGGAACCGGCCGGGCGGTCCTGCCGGGGCGCCGCACGGGCGGTCCCAACGCACCGTCGGCGCACTAGCATGCGTCCTTCACCACGCGGACGGTCGGGACACCGCGACCGCGTGGGGGAGCCGCCGTCGACGGAAGCGAGAGAACCTTGACTTTCCTCACCATCGGTCACCGCGGAGTCATGGGTGTCGAACCGGAGAACACCCTGCGGTCGTTCGTCCGCGCACAGCGTTCCGGCATGGACGCCATCGCCCTGGATCTCCGGCTCAGCAAGGAGGGTGTCCTCGTCGTCCTGCACGACGCCGACGTGGACCGGACCACCGACGGCTCGGGGTCCGTCGCCGATCTGACCCTCGCGGAACTGCGCGGGCTCGATGCCGGGCACGGCGAGCGGGTCCCGGTCTTCGAGGAGGTGCTCGACGCGGTCGGCCTCCCGCTGCTGGCCTCGGTCCGCGACCAGGCGGCCGCCGGGGCACTGGCGCAGGTGCTGCTGCGCCGGGACCTGACCACCCGGGTCCTGGTCTCCTGCGGAGACGACGCGGTGCTCGCCGGGATCGCCGAGCTGGTGCCGGGAGTACGCACGGTGCTGAGCGCGAGCCGCCACGGCGGGGACCTCGTGGAACGGGCGCTGGCCGTCGGAGCGGAGGCCCTCAACCTCGACATCCGCCGCGTGACCCTGGAAACGGTGGAATCGGCGCACGCGGCCGGGCTGCGCGTGACGGGCTGGACGGTCAACACCCAGGAGCGGCTGAAGCTGGCGCGGGCGCTGGAACTGGACGGGGCCGTGACCGACCTCCCGGAGATCCGGCGTACGGGCCGTTTCACGGCCTGACCGGGATCCCGGACCGGCCGGACCCCGGCTCCGGCCGGTCCGGCCGCCGGTGCCGTTCGGGCATGGGCTCGGTCCGCGCGGGCGCGGTCCGGCCCGGGTCCGGCGGGTGGCTCAGAGCTGCTTGACCAGCAGCTCGAAGGCCAGGTCGTCCCGGCGCGGGATGCCGAAGCGCTCGTCGCCGTACGGGAACGGGCTCAGCCGGCCCGTACGCCGGTAGCCGCGGCGCTCGTAGTAGGCGATGAGTTCCTCGCGCACGTTGACCACGGTCATGTGCATCTCCGTGGCGCCCCATTGCTCCCGCACCCGGCGCTCGGCCTCGGCCATGATCTCCTTGCCGAGGCCCGCGCCCTGGAGCTCGGGGCGGACCGCGAACATCCCGAAGTAGGCGTGGTCACCCCGGTGTTGGAGGTGGCAGCAGGCGACGAGCGCGCCGTCGCGCTCGACCACCAGGAGGGTGCTGTCGGGGGTCGCGATGATCTCGCGCACCCCGCGCTCGTCGGTGCGCCGACCGTCGAGGTAGTCCGCCTCGGTCGTCCAGCCGCCCCGACTGGCCTCACCCCGGTACGCCGACTCCACGAGGGCCACCAGAGCCACTACGTCCGCGTCCGTGGCGGTGCGGAAACTGAGGGCCGTGGTGCGGGTGGGCTCGGCGGTCGACATCGGGCGGCTCCGTTCAGAAAAGCTGGCATATGACAAGCCGGGTGTGGTCAGGAGAGCCTAACCCGGAGCGGCGTGCGGCCCCTCTGCGGCGGGCATCTCTTCCCGTGACGCCGACGAACCGGGGGGTTCCGCCGTGCACGGTCCCACGATGTCCCTGTCCGACTCCGCAGCTGTTTCCGCCTGGCTGCTGGTGGCGCTGTGCGCCATGAGCGGCGCGTACTGCCTGCTGCGGGCCCGCAGAACGGCCCGCACCGCCCGCGGGGCCGCGTCGGGTGAGGCGCTGATGGGCATCGGCATGGCGGTGATGGCCGCGCCGACCGGCACCGGGGCCTGGGGCGGCGGGGTGCTGCTGACCGTCTTCTGCGCGGCCGCGCTGCACGCGCTGTGGCTGCTGCGCGGCGGGGTCCACCACGCGCACCACCTGGTCGGGTCGCTGGCCATGGTCTACATGGCGGTGACGATGGCCGCGGGGCCGGGCGCGGCCGGTGGCCACGGCTCGCCCGGCGGCCACGGCGCGGGGCACGGTCAAGGACTGGCGCAGGGGCTGCCGTTGGTGACCGGGGCGCTGCTGCTCTACTTCGCGGGGTACGTACTGCTCGGCGGGGCGCGGCTGGTGACGGCGGGCGTCACGGTGGGCGCCTACGGCGTCCCGGGACCGGGGGCGGAGGCGGCGACACCCGGAGCGGAGGCCGCGGGGTCCGGAGCGGGGATCTCGGGGCCCGGCGCGGAGACCGTGGGGTCGGGGGCCGAGACCGTGGGGTCGGGGGCGGGCGAGCTGACGCGGGCCTGCCGACTGGCCATGGGCATAGGGATGTTGGCGATGCTGCTCACGATGTGAGGCGCGCCCCGGCCGTGCCCCGGCGGCGGCGGTCGTGGGGCCGGGGGACGTGTCGTGCGTGCGGTGGTGGTCGTGGCGCCGGGGGACGTGTCGTGCGTCACCAATGGGCGGGGGCCATACCCCGCGGTAGCTCCGCCCTCATAAAATGCGGCCCATGATGGTCCCCGGCGTTCTCCTGCTCCTCGGCGCCCTGACCTCCCTCCTCGCCCCCCGACTGCTGGCCCGTGCCGAGTGGCCCGAGCGCGAGCCCGTGGTGGCGCTGTGGGTGTGGCAGTGCGTGGTGGCCGCGGTGCTCCTGTGCCTGGCCCTGTCGATGCTGCTCAGCGCGGCCGCCGCCTGGCTGGCGGTGCGCGGCCCGCTCTTCTCGGCCGCGCCGCGCGGGGTCGTGGACGCGTACGGGCTGGGCGGGGGCGGCGGCCCCTGGGCCACCGGGACCGCGCTGGCGCTCGCGGGCGGCGCGGTGTGGACGGGGGCCATGCTGACCGTCGAGGTGCTACGGGCCCGCTCGCGCAGGCGGGCCGCGCGGGCGGAACTGCGGGTGCGGGCTCCGCTGCTGCCCGGGGAGGAGCCCGACAGCGGCCGGCTCGTCGTCCTGGAGGGGCGGCGCCCCGATGCGTGGTGGCTGGCGGGCACGGCGCCCCAGCTGGTGGTCACCACGGGGGCGCTCGGCCGCCTCAAGGGGCAGCAGCTGGACGCCGTACTGGCGCACGAGCGGGGTCACGCGGTGGCCCGGCACGACTGGCTGCTGCACTGCTCACGCGCCCTGTCCAGCGGGTTCCCGCAGGTCCCGGTGTTCGCAGCGTTCGAGGCGGAGATGCACCGGCTGGTCGAGCTGGCGGCCGACGACGTGGCTTCGCGGCGCTACGGGCGGCTCACCGTGGCCCTGGCCCTGGTCGGGCTCAACGAGGACCGCGGGGTGTTCGGACCCTGCCCCGCCCCGCAGGCCCATGTGCCGCTGCGGGTGCGGCGGCTGCTCACGGCCGCGCCCCGGCTCTCCCCCGTACGCAGACTGCGGCTGACCGCGCTGGCCGCGCTGGTGCCGGCGGTTCCGCTGCTGGTGGCGCTCGTACCGGGGCTCAGCGCGCTGACGTAGCCTCCGGGGCCATCGGTGCGAGGATCGGCGGATGACCGGCGATCGTGAACGAAGGTCCAGCAGCAGGACCGGGACCCTCATCGGGGGCGTGTGCGTGCTGCTCGCCGCCGCGCTGACCGCTCTGGTGGTGGTGGACTGGTCACCGCTGCTCTCCCTCGACGGCCGGGTCGCCCGGGGGCTGCACGGTTACGCGGTCGGGCATCCGGGGGTCACCGGGGCGGTGCGGTTCCTCAGCGACTGGGTCTGGGACCCCTGGACGATGCGTGCGCTGACCGCCCTCGCGTGCCTGTGGCTGTGGCGGCGCGGTGAACGGGTGCGCGCGTGGTGGTGCGCCGCGGCCGTGCTCGTGGCGGCGGCGGTGCAGCAGGGGCTGAAGGCGGCGGTGGGGCGTACGCGGCCGGTGTGGCCGGATCCGGTGGATTCGGGGCACTTCGCGGCCTACCCCTCGGGGCATGCGCTGACGGCGACGGTGGTCTGCGGGCTGCTGCTGTGGCTGGCCCCCCGCTCGCGGGCGGTCCGGGCGGCGGCGTGGGCGGCGGCGCTCGTGTCCGTGGCCGGGGTCGGCTTCACCCGGGTGTACCTGGGCGTCCACTGGCTGTCGGACGTGGCGGGCGGCTGGCTGCTGGGCGCGGCCCTGGCGGCCTTCACGATCGGCGCGGTGGGCCGCGCCGGCGGAGCGGGAGGAGGGCTCGCGCCCTCCGGAACGGCCGGTGGTGGGCGATCCCCCGCGTCGCCCACCACCAACGATTCCGCGCGCTGAGTATATTGGCCGGGAGCCAGTCAACGCAGGAGCAAGCATGGTCCCGCGCAGCCCATCGGTCAATGAAGAATTGCGCAGACGTTCCCGGGAACGGCTGCTGCAGGCCACGGCCGAACTCGTCGGCGAACGCGGTTACGAAGCCACCACCCTCGGGGACATCGCGGACCGGGCCGGCGCCGCCCGCGGCCTGATCTCGTACTACTTCCCGGGCAAGCGGGAACTGCTGCAGTCGGCCGTGCACCGGCTGATGCACCAGGCCCTGGACGAGGCGCTGGAGCGCGAACCGAAGCCCACCGGCGCGCGGGCCGGGCGGGAGCTGCTGGCCCGGGCGATCGACGCCGTCCTGGGGCTGGGGCTCCAGCATCCGCTGCTGATGCGGACGCACATGGCGGGCATCCTCTCGAACGAGGGGTTCGTGCAGTGCCCGGAGCAGCGGCGGCTGGCGGAGCTGCTGCGGGAGGCGGTGGCCCGGTACGGGGCGGGCGATCCGGAGGTGGACCCGGAGCGGGACTACCCGCTGCTGCGGGCCCTGCTGATGGGGGCGGTGTTCGCCGTGGTGCTGCCGGGCGCGCCGATGGCCGCGCCCCGGCTGCGGGCGGAGCTGTTCCAGCGGTACGGGCTGGAGTGGGAGCTGGGGGTTCCGCCGGACTGCGGGCCGCCCGACGGAACGTTTCGCTAGGCCCTCAGGCCCAGGGGGCCCCGCGCATGGACCGGCGCGACTCAGCGGTAGGCGGCCTGCGACTGGACGTTCAACCGGTCCGTCCAGACCCACTTGGCGCTCTCGGTGCGCCAGTCGTCGAGCCGTAGGCCCCGGCGGCGAGGTCCTTCGACGGCAGGACGACGGATGACCGACCGCCACCGGCAGGCGCTGACGATGAGCGCGCCGGCCCCGGAACGCGCCGCCGCCGAACCGGTCAAACGGCTCGCCGAGCGGATCACGGCGGCGCAGCGGCCGGAGATCGCGGTCACGGAGAGCTGGCTGGCCAGGCACCCGGAAGCGCAGGGCGGGACGGAGAGCGGGAAGGGGACCGCGAGCGGGGGCGCGGCGACGGGCGGCTCCGGGGCCCACGACCACGGCTCCGCCGCGGCCGGACCCGGGGCGCGGCAGATGCCGGGCATGGCCACCCCCGAGCAGCTCAGGGAGCTGGGCGAGGCCCGCGGCGCCGACGTCGACCGGCTCTTCCTGCGCCTGATGACCGCCCACCACGAGGGGCCGTGAAAAGGGCGGGCGAGGCCCTGGCCGGGGGGAACAACGCGGCGGTGGAGGAGATGGCGAACGAGGTCGTGGCCCAGCGGAGCGCCGAGATCAGCCGGATGCGCGCGATGGGCTGACGGTCCGGGTCGGCGGTGCGATGCTGGGATCCTCTGCGGAAGGAGACCCTCCGTGCTTCGTATCGCCGTGGTCGGTTCGGGCCCGAGCGGGGTCTACGCCGCACAGAACCTGGTGCAGCAGCGCGAGGTGCCGGGCGTGCTGGTCGACGTACTGGACCGGCTGCCGTGCCCGTACGGGCTGGTGCGCTACGGGGTGGCCCCCGACCACGAGAAGATCAAATCGCTGCAGGGCAGTCTGCGGACCGTACTGGAGGACGAGCGGATCCGCTTCATCGGGAACGTCGAGGTGGGCGGGGAGCGGCTGACCACCGGGCGGCTGCTGGAGCTGTACCACGCGGTGGTGTACTGCGTGGGCGCCGCCCGGGACCGGATGCTGGGGATCCCCGGCGAGGAGCTGGCCGGGGTGCGCTCCGCGACCGCCTTCGTCTCCTGGTACAGCGCGCATCCCGACGCGGCCGGGGAGGCCTTCGGGCTCGACGGGGTGCGGTCCGCGGTCGTGATCGGGGCGGGGAACGTCGCGGTGGACGTGACCCGGATCCTGGCCCGGGGCGTGGCGGAGCTGCGGCCCACCGACCTGCCGCAGCCCGCGCTCGGGGCGCTGGCGCAGAGCGGGGTGCGCGAGGTGGCGATGGTGGCCCGGCGCGGCCCCTCGCAGGCCAAGTTCACCACCAAGGAACTCCGTGAGCTGGGCGCCCTGCCCGGGGTGGACACCGCGGTGGACCCGGCCGAGCTGGCGCTGGACCCGGCTTACGCCGATCCGGGCGGTGCGGCCGGGCTGCCCGCCGCGAACCGGCGCAACGTGGAGGTGCTGCGGGAGTGGGCGGCGCGCCCCGGGAGCGGGAGCGCGGCCGGGGAGCGCACCGGGGACGGCGCACCGGCCCGGCGGATCACGCTGCGGTTCTTCCTGCGGCCCGTGGAAGTGCTGGGCGGGGCGGACGGGCACGTCAGGGCGGTGCGCTTCGAACGCACCGGCCCGGACGGCCGGGGCGGGGTGTCCGGCACCGGCACCTACGAGGACCTCGAGGCGCAGCTCGTGCTGCGGTCGGTGGGGTACCAGGGCGTACCGCTCCCCGGCCTGCCCTTCGACCCGGCGCGCGGTACGGTCCCGCACGCGGCGGGCCGGGTGCTGCGCGGGGGCCGGGCCTCGGTCGGCGAGTACGTGGCGGGCTGGATCAAACGCGGGCCGACCGGGGTGATCGGCACCAACCGGCCCTGCGCCAAGGAGAGCGCGTCCTCGCTGCTCCAGGACGCGGCGGCGCTGGCCCGGCGCGAGCTGCCCGGAGATCCCCTGGACGCGCTGCGCGCGGCGGGCCTGCGGCCGGTGCTGTGGCCCGGCTGGCTGGCGATCGAGTCGGCGGAGGTGGATCTGGGCCGGTCCCTGGGCCGCCGGTCGGTCAAGATCCCGGACTGGCCGGGCCTGCTCCGGGCGTCCGCGCCGCCCGACGCGGCCGATGCGCCGGGGGCGTCCGGCTGACCTCCGGCCACGGCGGCCGGTACCGCGTCAGCGGGGTGCGGCACGGGAATCGCCCCATGGGCTCTCCCCCGTTGGAGAGTTGGACTATCTTTCTCCCCGTGGACCAGCTGATTGCCGCAGACCCGACCCGCATAGGCCCGTACCGACTGATCGCCCGGCTCGGCGCGGGCGGGATGGGCCTGGTGTACCTGGGCCGCTCCGAGGGCGGACGTACCGTTGCCGTGAAGGTCGTCCAGGCCGAGTACGCCGGACATCCCGAGTTCCGCAGGCGCTTCGCCCGCGAGGTGGCCGCCGCGCGGCGGGTGGGCGGGAGTTGGACGGCGGCCGTGCTCGACGCCGACCCCGACGCGGCCGTGCCGTGGGTGGCGACGCAGTACATCCCGGGGCCGGATCTGACCACCGTGGTCGCCAAGGACTACGGGCCGCTGCCCGAGGACTCCGTGCACACCCTCGCCAACCGGCTCGCCCTCGCCCTCCAGGCCGTGCACGAGGCGGGCCTGATCCACCGCGACCTCAAGCCGTCGAACGTCCTCGTCACCGTCGACGGCCCCCGGGTCATCGACTTCGGAATCGCCCGGGCGATGGACAGCCTCGCCGGGGACAGCCTGCACACCAGCACCGGGATGCTGATCGGCTCACCCGGCTTCATGTCGCCGGAACAGGTCCGCGGCCTCGAACTCACCCCCGCCAGCGACGTGTTCTGCCTGGGCGCCGTCCTCGTCTACGCCGCCACGGGACGGCTCCTCTTCGGCGCGACGGACACCGGGCTGAACGCGCACCTCTTCCGGGTCGCCGAGGAGGAGGCGGACCTGACCGGCGTGCCGGACGCGCTCCTCGATCTCGTCCGCGCGTGCCTGGACAAGGACCGGGCCCGGCGGCCCAGCCCCCGGGAGGTGGCGGAGCGCACGGCGACGGACCGGGCCGCGGAGTGGCTTCCGGGCGCGGTGCTAGCGCAACTCGGGCGGCACGCGGCAGAGTTGCTGGACTTCGCGCCGGCCTCTCCCGCGGAGACCGCCGCGCGGATCCCCGCCCAGGCCTCCGCCGGGACACCCGTCGCACAGCTGGATCCCCGGGTCGCGGCGGCGTCCCACCAGCCCCAGTCGTCCACCCCCGCGCTGCCCCCGCCGCCCGCCTACGCCCCGACGGCCTCGGCCCAGTACGGCGCCGGGCAGGGGTTCGGGCCGCCGCCGGGCGCGCCCGTGACGGCCTGGTCCGCGACCCCGCTCCCGGGCTTGAGCCAGGACGCGGCGCCGCCGCACCCCAGGCGCTGGTGGGGGCTGGTGGTGATCGCGCTGGCCCAGCTGATGGTGCTGCTGCAGACGACGACCTTCAACATGGCGATGCCGTCCGTGCAGGCCGACATGCACTTGCCGTCCGACGGCCTGCGCACGGTGGTGGGCGCCTACGCGCTCGCCCTCTGCGGGCTGTTGCTGCTCGGCGGGCACCTCGCGGACCTCATGGGACGCAAGCGGGCGCTGGTGATCGGCCTGGCCGGGTTCGCGGCGGCATCCGTGCTCGGCGGCGCCGCGGGCGATTCCGCCACCCTGACCGGGGCCCGCGCGCTGCAAGGCGCCTTCGCCGCGCTGCTGACTCCGTCCGGGCTGTCCTTGGTCTCGACCGGCTTCACCGACCCCAGGGAACGCGCCAGGGCCTTCGGCGTCTACGCCGCGGTCATCGCCGGTGGTGGATCACTCGGGCTGTTCGCGGGCGGCTGGCTCATCGAGACCCTGAGCTGGCGTTGGACGCTGTACGCCAATGTCCCCGTCGCCGTGATCGCCTTGATCGGCGCGCTCACCCTGGTGCACGACCGCGCGGACCGCGACGGCCCCCGCTTCGACGTGCTCGGCGTGCTGTTCGGCTCCGGCGGACTCGCCGCCGCGGTCTACGGCCTCGACCAGGCCGCGTCGAACGGCTGGGCCCCGCTGGCCCTGATCATGCTCGCCCTGGGCACCGTCCTGCTGGGGGCCTTCGCGGCATGGCAGCGGAGCGCGTCGAGCTCACTCCTCTCGGCGTCCACCATCAGGGACCGCGACCGCGTCGGCAGCTTCGTCACGATGCTCGTGGCGGGGGTCGGCTTCCTCGCCCTGTTCCCGCTCCTGACCTTCTTCTTGCAGAACCTCCTCGGCTACTCCCCCGCCGGGGCCGGGACGGCCCTCCTGCCCCTGGTCGGCGCGGCGGTCATCGGCGCCACCCAGATCTCCGGCCGCCTGCTGCCCCACACGGCGCCCCGGGTCCTGATCGTGGCGGGCCTGGTGGCGGCGGCCGTGGGGATGCTGCTGCTGACGGGCCTGAAGCCCGACAGCGCCTACGTCATCCAGCTGCTGCCGGGGATGCTGCTCGTCGGCCTCGGTACCGGCGCGGCCTTCACGGCGGTCTTCGCCACCGCGACCGCCGCGGTCGCACCGCGGTACTCAGGCGGTACCGCGGCGACCGTGACCGCCGCCCAGCAGCTGGGCATGGCGGTCGGCGGGGCGTTGATCGCCACCATGGTCAGCAGCCGCCTGAGCACCACGCGCCCGTCGTCGATCAGGGAGCAACTGCTCGACGGCTACACCACGTCCCTCTGGTGGGCGGCGGGCAGCCTGCTCCTCGCGGCCCTGCTCGCGGGCCTGTTGCTCACGGCCAGGGCGCCCGGGGACTCCGCGCGGGGTCCCCGTAACTAGGCCTGGTCCGGAGGCTGTTCGTCCCGGCGGAACAGGGCCGTCCAGAGAAAGGGTTCACCGAAGCGGAGGGACTCGGGCGGTTCGTCGTTCATCCGACGGATCTCCACCTCGGTCAGGTCGGCGAAGACCGCTCGCAGGGACTCCGGGGTGTAGGCGAGGCCTCCGTGGAGGCGGGAGTGCGCGTAGAACTCCGCGTCGGACAGTTCGGAGCCCATGCCCGCCTCGCCGGCGGCGAAGCAGGTGAGGGAGAAGTGGCCGCCGGGCGCGAGGGCCCGGTCGAGGAGGTCGAGGTAGCTGATCCGGCGGTGGGGCGGCACGTGGTGGAAGCAGCCCGAGTCGAGGATCAGGTCGTAGGGGCCCGACCAGTCGGCGTGGCGCCGGTCGAAGATGTCGCCGTGGTGGAAGCGGACGTCGAGGCCCGCCTCCCGGGCGCGGTCCCCGGCCCAGGCGAGGGCCGCCGGGGACAGGTCGACCGCGTCCACCTCGAAGCCGAGTGAGGCGAGGTGCAGGGCGTTGCGGCCCGGGCCGCAGCCGAGTTCGAGCGCGCGGCCGGGAGCGATCAGACCCCGGTCGAGGGCTTCGGCGAGGTGCTCGTCCGGTTTCGCCACGAAGAACGGCACGGGCTTGGCGCGGTCCGCGTAGAACCCGTCCCACCAATCGGCCGCTCCGGCCGTCCAGCGGTCCGATTCCGGCGCGAACAGGCCGTCCATGAGCTGAAGTACGTCGTCGATGGTGCGGATGTTCCGGTCCATCAGGTGCCCCTTTCCCCAGAGGTCAACCGTAGGTCCAAATCAGACGAAAGACCAGTTCAGAGCGCATAGACCAAGGCCGCGAGCGGCTCTCTGGCGGCCTACCCCCGGAGGGCCCCGGCCCCGGGCCCGACTCCGGATGGACGGCCGCGCACGGCGGTGCGGAGCGGCGCCGAGGGGGTGTTCCCGGCGCCGCCCGGGCAGGTTTCCGGATCAGCTCTCGGTGCGGTCGGCCTCGGCCGAGGCGGCGGTCAGGATGCCGTCGAGGAGGCCGGGGAAGAGCGCGTCCAGGTCGTGTCGGCGCAGATCGTTGAGCTTGGTGGTGCCGCGGTAGGTCTGCCGGACGACACCGCTCTCGCGCAGGACGCGGAAGTGGTGGGTGGTCGTCGACTTGGTGACCGGCAATGCGAAGTAGGAGCAGGACAGTTCGCCACTCCCGCCGGCCAACTCCCGGACGATAGACAACCGCACCGGGTCGGAGAGAGCATGCAGCACGCTCTCCAGCCGGATCTCCGCGGGAGTGGGGTGATCGAGGGAACGGGTGGTGGGGCTGGGCTCCGTCATATGTACTCCTCCACTCGCTTGACGCCTCAATGGTACGAGAACCATCGTAGTACACGGCATGAGGGAGAAGCCGTGGATTCGGCCTGCGGCAGCGGGGCCGCATTGCGCCCCGACCCCTGCGAACCGGCGGGCGGCGCGGCCGCCCACAGCTGCGGCGCGGCGGTTCTCCCGGCCCTCGCGGAGGCCGCCGCGGGCACCTGCCGCACCGCCGGATCACGCAGAGACCGCCACCACCACCTGAGCCCGGCCGGCATCGCCGTCAGCGCGGCGCCGGCCGCCGCGCATCGCGCCCGAGCGCCCAGGATCGGGTCAGGACCGGATCACGACCGGTGGTACTGGTTCGGGCGCCGGATCTCCGCGCCCAGTTCGCGGGCCGCGCGCCGGGCCCAGTGCGGGTCGCGCAGGAGTTCCCGCCCGAGCAGCACCGCGTCCGCCTCGCCATTGGCCACGATCTTGTCGGCCTGGGCAGGCTCGGTGATCAGACCCACAGCGGCCGCCGGGACCCCCGCCTCCGACTTGACCCGCGCGGCGAACGGCACCTGGTAGCCCGGGGCGACGGGGATCTTGGCGTGCGGAGCGAGCCCGCCGGTGGAGACGTCGAGGAGGTCCACCCCGTGCTCCAGGAGTACGGAGGCCAGGCGCACCGTCTCGTCGGCGGTCCAGCCGTCCTCCTCCAGCCAGTCGGTGGCGGATATCCGGAAGAACAGCGGGAGTTCCTCGGGCCACTCGGCCCGCACCGCGTCCACGACGGCGAGCGGGAAGCGGATCCGGTTCTCGAAGGAACCGCCATAGGCATCGGTGCGCCGGTTGCTGTGCGGGGAGAGGAACTCGCCGAGCAGGTATCCGTGCGCGCCGTGGATCTCCACGACCCGATAACCGGCGGCCAGCGAGCGCCGGGTGGCGGCCGCGAACTGCTCCACGATCTCCTGGATCTGCGCCATCGTCAGTTCGTGCGGTACGGGGTGCCCCTCGGCGAAGGCCACCGGGCTCGGGGCGCTCGGCCGCCAGCCGCCCGCCTCGGGCGCCACCGGGGCGCCGCCCTTCCAGGGCGCGTCGGTCGACGCCTTCCGGCCGGCATGCGCGAGCTGGATCCCGGAAACAGTGCCCTGCGCGGAGAGGAACGAGGTGATCCGGCGCAGCGCCTCGACCTGGGTGTCGTTCCAGATACCGAGGTCGTAGGGGGAGATCCGGCCCTCGGGCGAGACGGCGGTGGCCTCCTGGAGGATCAGTCCGGTGCCGCCGACCGCGCGGGCCGCGTAGTGCGCGAAGTGCCAGTCGTGGGACACCCCCGCCTGCGGGCCTGCGGGCTCGGCGCTGTACTGGCACATCGGGGCCATCCAGACGCGGTTCGGCGCGGTGACAGAGCGGAGGGTGTAGGGCTCGAACAGGGCGGCACTCATCTGGGATCTCCACGGGATGCGGTCCGGCCTGGGCCGGGCACGACGGCCAAGTACGAGACACACCGTACTACGTAATCCCTCGTACTACGAGACCTCTCGTACAAGTTCTTCGAGTTCCGTCCGCAGCGCCCGCGCCAGCGCGTCCAGGTCGGGCACCGCGGCCGCATCGGCGACCAGCCCGTAGTGGACCGTGCCCCGATAGCTGGAGACCGCCACGGCCAGGGAGTGCCCCCGCGCCAGCGGCGCGAGCGGGTAGATCTCGCGGACCCGACTGCCGCCCAGCGAGAAGGCCAGCCCGGGCAGCGGAACGCTGGTGACCAGGATGTCGAAGAGCAGCCGCGCGGCCTGGGCCAGCAGCGGCCCGCCCAGCCGGTGGCCCAGCGGGTGCACGTGGTCGGCGAGCAGGGCCACGGCCCCCGCGCCCCGGGCCGGTCCCGCCTCCTTGTTCCGGTCCATCCCCGCCCGTACGGCGTCCAGCCTGCGCAGCGGCTCGCTCTCGGCGACCGGGAGCCGCAGCAGGTAACCGGAGAGCCGGTTGCCCGCCCCGGAGCCCGCCGCGCCGGAGCCGCCCCTGGAGCGGCGGCGCGAGACGGGTATCAGGGCCCGCGGCCCCGGTCCGCCGCCCACCGTCTCCCCGCGCCCGGCCAGCCAGCGCCGCAGGGCGCCCGCGACCAGGGCGATCAGTACGTCGTTGACGGTGCCCCCGGCTGCCTTGCGGATCAGGTTCACCTCGTCCAGGTCGAGCGCGACCCCGGCCAGCGCCCGTGTCCCGTCGGTCCGGCCGCTGTCGGCGCTCAGCCCGTCGGGGACTCCGAAGGGCAGTCCGGACCGGGCCACGGCGGCCCCGATCTCCAGCGCCTGGCCCACGTCCTGGACCCGGGCGGCCAGCATCCCGGGCAGCCGCCGCAGGGCCGCCGCGGAACCGGAGCAGGACCCGGGGCCGGTGCTCCGGCGGGGGATCGGGGGCGCCGGGCGCGCGGAGCCCCGTACGCCCGCCCCCTCGTCGAACAGTCCGGCCGCCAGCGCCAGCACGCCGAGCCCGTCGGAGAGCGCGTGGTGGAACTTGAACAGCACCGCGAAGGTCCCCGGGTCCGGCCCGGCGAGCACGTGCGCCTCCCACGGCGGCAGGCCCCGCTCCAGCGGGCGGGCCATCAGCGGCCCGGCGGCCCGGTGCGGGTCCGTACGCCCGTGCCGGACGAGGAACACGTGCCGGGCCGGGTCGAAGTCCCGGGCGGGCGACCAGGCGGCCGCCCCCACCGGAAGCAGCACGTCGTGGATCCGGCGGCGCAGCCGGGGCACGGCCGCGCACCGCTGGGCGATCAGCGACGCGGCGCGGGCGGCCGCGTCGGGACCGGCGGCCTCGAACACGCCGAGCGCACCCAGGTGCATGGGGTGGGAGGCGGATTCGATCCGCCAGAAAGCGAGGTCGAGCGGGGGGAGGTGCTCGGTGGCCACGGATCGCCTCTCACAGGGCAGCAGAAGCCCGAAGTGAATCCTTTCCGGCCCCGTACGATCAAGTAACCAGCTGGCTTGATCCACGCATCGATCAGATTCGATCAGCAGGTCAGCGCGCCGCAGCGCCCGCCGGGCCACTGTCAGTGGGCGGGTGCAGACTGGCCGGAAGAGGATGCCGCAGGGGCGAAGACGTCCGGGAGGTGTCGGCCATGTCCGACGTGCTACTGCTCGCAGGAACCCGCAAGGGTCTCTTCATCGGCCACCGGGGAAGCGGGGGCCGATGGGAGTTCGACGATCCCCATTTCAACGCCCAGGCCGTCTACGCCGTGGCCATCGACCGACGCGGGCCCGTCCCGCGGCTGCTGGTCGGCGCGGACAGCCAGCACTGGGGGCCGTCCGTCTTCCGCTCCGACGACCTCGGGGAGACCTGGCACGAACCGGCCGCGCCCGCGGTCAAGTTCCCGCAGGACACCGGCGCTTCGCTGGAGCGGGTCTGGCAGCTGCACCCAGCCGGGCCGGAGGCCCCGGACGTGGTGTACGCGGGGACCGAACCGGCGGCGCTGTTCCGCTCGGCGGACCGGGGCGAGACCTTCGACCTGGTCCGGCCGCTGTGGGAGCATTCGAGCCGCAAGAGCTGGGTGCCGGGAGGCGGCGGGGAGGCCGTCCACACCGTGATCACCGATGCGGAGCGGCCGGAGGCGGTAACCGTCGCGGTGTCCACCGCCGGGGTGTTCCGCACCGAGGACGGCGGGGCGAGCTGGTCCCCGTCCAACGAGGGCGTGTCGGCCGTCTTCCTGCCCGATCCGCATCCGGAGTTCGGCCAGTGCGTCCACAAGATCGCCCAGGACCCGGGCGACCGTGACCGGCTCTACCTGCAGAACCACTGGGGCGTCTACCGCAGCGACGACGCGGGCGCGCGCTGGACGGACATCGGCGCCGGACTGCCCTCCGACTTCGGTTTCGCCGTGGCCGCGCACCCCCACCACCCGGACACCGCCTACGTCTTCCCGCTCAACGCCGACTCCGACCGGGTCCCGGCGGAACGGCGCTGCCGGGTGTTCCGCACCCGGGACGCGGGGGCCAGCTGGGAGCCCCTCACCGCCGGCCTGCCCTCCGGCGACCACTACGGGACCGTGCTGCGGGACGCGCTCTGCACGGACGACGGAGAACCGGCGGGCATCTATTTCGGCAACCGCAACGGCGAGCTGTACGCGAGCGCCGACGACGGCGACACCTGGCGCCAACTCGCCTCCCACCTGCCGGACGTACTGTGCGTGCGGGCCGCCGTGATCGGCCAATAGCCCGAATCAACTAGAGTGACTCGGCGTGGCAGCACGACCTTTGAACGAGATCGTCGAGCCGGGCTGGGCCCGTGCTCTGGAACCGGTGGCGCAGCAGATCGGCGCGATGGGCGACTTCCTGCGCGCCGAGATCGCGGCGGGCAGGACGTACCTGCCGAGCGGGGCGAACGTCCTGCGCGCCTTCCAGCAGCCCTTCGACGAGGTGAAGGTGCTCATCGTCGGGCAGGACCCCTATCCCACCCCGGGGCACGCGGTCGGGCTGTCGTTCTCGGTGGCCCCCGAGGTTCGGCCGGTTCCGGGCAGCCTCGACAACATATTCCGGGAACTGCACAGCGACCTCGGCCTGCCCCGGCCCGTGAACGGCGATCTCACCCCGTGGACCCGCCAGGGCGTGCTGTTGCTCAACCGGGCCCTGACCACGGCTCCGCGCAAGCCCGCCGCCCACCGGGGCAAGGGCTGGGAAGCGGTGACGGAGCAGGCGATCCGGGCGCTGGCGGCGCGCGGCAAGCCGCTGGTGTCGGTGCTCTGGGGGCGGGACGCCCGCAACCTGCGGCCGCTGCTGGGCGATCTCCCGGCGCTGGAGGCGGCCCACCCCTCCCCCATGTCCGCCGACCGCGGGTTCTTCGGGTCCAAGCCGTTCAGCAGGACGAACGACCTCCTGGTCCAGCAAGGATCACAGCCCGTGGACTGGCGCTTGCCGTCCGTGAGTTGATCGTATCTAAGCTTCACCGGATAAATACGGACAGATGCCGCCCGAGTGGGCCCTGCCCGAACAGGCCACCCGGGAAAGCCAGTAGCATGCGGCGCCATGAGCTCCCCCACTGGGCCCGCGAATGGCCTGCCCGTACGAATGCCGCGACCGCCCCAGACCGGACGGCACCGCCGGCCCGAGCCCGCGGTGGCGCCCGAGGGCGCGCCCGCGCTGGTACTCGCCGTGCCCGGTGCCCCTTCGGACGCCTCGCGGCGGTTCGCGGAGGAGATCCTGAGCATCGGGCGCTCCGAGCTGCCCGGCCTGGACGGGCACATCGGCTTCCTCGACGGCGATGACACCGCAGGCGCCGGTTTCCCCGGCCTCTCCGGCGTACTGACCGCGATCGCGAACCAGCGCGCCGCGCGCGCCGATTTCGCCCGCGCCACCGGCCAGGACGTACCGCCGCCGAGCGGTCCGGACGCCGTGGTGGTCCCGCTGCTGGTCGGCCCCGACGGTGATCTGCTGCGCCGGATCCGCCAGGCCGTCATGGACTGCTCGGCCGCCGTCGAACTGGCCGACGTCCTCGGACCCCACCCGCTGCTGGCCGAGGCCGTGCACGTGCGGCTGTCCGAGGCGGGCCTGGCCCGCGCCGACCGCGCCCGGCTCTTCACCGTGACCACCGCCGCCGACGGCATCATCCTGGCCACCACCGGAGGCCCGGAGGCCGTACAGGCCGCCGGGATCACCGGCATGCTGCTGGCCGCGCGCCTCGCGGTGCCCGTGATGGCCGCCGCCCTGGACCAGGAGGGCTCGGTCGCCGCCGTGGCGGACGAGCTGCGCCAGTCCTCCGGCGCCGTCCAGCTGGCGCTGGCCCCGTACCTGATCGGCCCCGAGGCCGCCGACGGGCTGCTCGACACCGCCTGCAAGGAGGCGGGCTGCTCCGCCGCCGAGGTGCTGGGCGCCTACCCGGCGCTCGGCAAGCTCGCCGTGGCCCAGTACAGCCGGGCCGCGGGCATCACCCTGAGCACGCCCGTCCACTGACCGCAGCAGCACGTACGAGGGCCCGCCGCCGGATCTGATCCGGCGGCGGGCCCTCGTACGTACGACGCGGTCGCGGACCGGGTCAGTCGAAGACCACGCAGGTGGCGGCGGGGACCGGGACCGATCCGCCCCGGCGCGGGATGCCGGTCAGCGGGTCCACGTCGAACCAGGTGACGTCCCCGGAGTGCTCGTTGGCGGCGTACAGCCGCCGCCCGGCCGGGTCGAGGGCGAGATCGCGCGGCCACCGGCCGCCGCTCGGGACACTGCCGGTGAGCTGCGGCTTCGAGCCGCCCTCGGAGAGCGACAGGACGGCGATCGTGTCGGCTCCGCGCACGGCCGCCCACAGGAACCTGCCGTCGGGCGAGACCACGAGGGCCGAGGGATAGGCCCGTACGGCCCGTGAGGCGCCCTCTGATGCGACCGGAACCTCGCCGACCGGTTCGGCTGCGCCGGCGGCCGCGTCCCACCGGCAGACGGTCAGCAGGGGCCGCAGCTCGTTCAGTACGTACAGCAGCGCGCCGTCCGGGTGGAACGCCAGGTGGCGGGGCCCGTTGCCCGGCACCAGGGCCATGTCGGAACGCACCCGCAGCTCGCCGTCGGCCGGGTCGAGGGAGCACACCCGGACCGCGTCGGTGCCGAGGTCCACGCTGAGCACCCAGCGACCGCTGGGGTCGGGCAGCACCTGGTGGGCGTGCGGCTCCCCCTGCCGGTCCGCGTCGGGGCCGGAGCCGCGGTGGCGCAGCACCGAGGCGGGCCCGGTGGGGCGGCCGTCGGCGGCGAGGGCGAGCGTACTGACACTGCCGGAGGTGTAGTTCGCGGTGAGCAGGTGGCGTCCGGTCACGCTGAGGTGGGTGGGACCGGAGGCGTCCACGGTGACGGGTGCGCCCAGCGGTTCGAGCCCGCCCGCGAGGGAGGTCCGGAAGGCGCCGACGGCTCCCCGCTTGGTCTCGCTGACCGCGTAGAGCACCGCGCCGTCCGCGCCGAGCGCCAGGTAGGACGGGTCGGCGAGCGCGTCGGTGGCGGCGACCGGGGTCAGCGCGCCCGTGGCGGGATCGACGGCCGCGGTGGTGATCCCGCGGCCGCCCGTCGAGGTGAACGAGCCGATGTACGCGCGCCGTCCGCGCCCGTCGGCCCCCCGCGCCCCGGGGAGCGGGTCCCGCTCCCCGCCCGGATCCTGCCCGCCACTGCCGGTTCCGTTCCCGGTACCCCGGTCCGTACTTCCCACGGTGTGCCCCTCTCCGCCGGTCCGTCCGGAGCCGACGGTAACAGAAGGGTCTATACCAAATCGCGCCCCTGGGCGCGTTCCTTCGCGCCCGCGTGCTGGACGTACGCGGGGCTCTGCCGGCGGTCCTCGTAGGTGCGGTGGAAGACCGGGGTCGCGGAGCCGGACATCGGGGGCACGATCCACGACCAGTCCGCCCCCACGTCCCGCCCTCTGCGCTCCTCCTGGTCGATGTGGGACAGGAAGCGCCGGGACTCGGTGTGGTGGTCGGCGATGGTGACCTCGGCCCGGTCGAAGGAGTCCAGCACCGCCCGGTTCAGCTCGACCATGGCCCGGTCCTTCCACAGCGAGCGATCGCTGGAGGTGTCCAGTCCCATCCTGCGGGCCACCGCGGGGAGCAGGTTGTAGCGGTCCTCGTCCCCGAGGTTGCGGGAGCCTATCTCGGTCCCCATGTACCAGCCGTTGAACGGCGCCGCCTGGTAGTGGATGCCGCCGATCTCCAGACACATGTTGGAGATCGCCGGTACGGCGTGCCAGCGCAGCCCCCAGTCCGTCCAGTGGTCGCGGTCGGGGTGCTCGATCGGCACCTCCAGCACCGCGTCGGCGGGCAGGTCGAACCAGCGGGGCTTGTCGTCACGGCCCTGTACGACCAGGGGCAGCAGGTCGAAGGCGCCGCCGCGGCCGCCGGTCCAGCCGAGCCCGCACAGGGCCCGGGTCAGGGGGGCGTTGCGCGGGTCGCCGACCGGGATCGAGTTCTCGTCGCCGTATCCGGCGTAACGGATCAGCTGCTCGCTCCAGATGCGCGGGCCCGGGCGCCCCGGAGCGTCCGGGGCGAAGACCGTGATGGTGGGCCGCACCCGGCCGCCGTTGGTCGCGTCCCGCAGGTGCTCGAAGCACTCGGCGGCTATCTCGTCGGCCCCGTCGAGACCCCTGCGGTCGCGCACGCGCAGCGAGTTCCAGTACAGGCGGCCTATGCACCGGTTACTGTTGCGCCAGGCCACCCGGGCTCCGTGCACCAGCTCGTCATGGGTGTGCCGGTAGGTTCCGGTCTCCGCGAGCTGCGTCCGTACCGCGTCGAGCCGGGCGGCCGGATCTCCGGCTTCCGGGTTCTCCTGGTGGAACAGCCGGATGAACTCCTGGGCCTCTTCCCAGACCTGATGGGCCGTCGAGTGGTGCTGCAGTATTTCCATTGCGTGCGGTTACCCCCTGTCCGAACAGATCCACCCTGTACATGCCAGATGCACGTGCGAATAGCCATCACTGGTTGTACAGGCCGCAGGTCAGCGACGTACGACTCCGGCGGTCAGAATACTCGTTCGAGTGAAAGGTCCCGAAGCCCCTGCGGGGGAACACCCTTTCGCCTAGGATCTGCCGCGCATACGAGGCTCAGTGGGCGGTATCCGGCCACGTCCGTAGCGCCGCGCCAGC
This sequence comes from Streptomyces sp. G-G2, assembly GCF_030063135.1. Taxonomy (GTDB): domain Bacteria; phylum Actinomycetota; class Actinomycetes; order Streptomycetales; family Streptomycetaceae; genus Streptomyces. Next base: position 86,903 of record NZ_JASISO010000009.1, on the reverse strand, counting down.
TCTCCGACGGTCGCCGCGATCGGATTCGGCCAGGGCCGCCCGGGCGGCGGCCCCCTCCCTCCGCGAGACTCTCGGCGTACCAGCCGGGGGCGTCGAGGTGGCACCGCGAGCGCATCCGGCCGGCGGTGCCTCGACGTCCCGGTAGAGGCTCCGGACGGAGACCTCCAGCTCCTCGGCGAGCTGGGCGGCGTACGCGCTCCTGCCCGGCCTGGCGGCCTACCTCGCCGACTCGCTGCCCGAGGGCACGACGGGCGGCCAGGCCTGACCCTCAGCCCGCGCCGACCAGCGGGGAGGGGCGGTCGGAGCGCAGCGGGTGGGCGAGGTCGGCGAGTGCCCGTTCGAGTCCGTGCAGATGGGCCAGCGCGGGCTCGGACAGGGCCGGAGCGGGCGCGGCAGCGGGGGCGGAACCGCGGTCGGCGCCGTGGCCGAGGCCCGTGATGGGCGCGGTGAGCCCCTCGACCGCGGCTTCCACGCGCCAGCAGGCGGCGGCGAGCCGGGCGTCGTGGGAGGCCGAGGGGTCGGCCGCGATGGCGACCAGTCCGCGTACCTCGCGGGCGCAGTCGTCCAGCAGGGCGATGACCTGGCGGGCGCGGTCCTTACGGGCCCGGAAGGGGCTCAGCGGGTGCACGAGGGGTGCGAGGGCCATCCGTACGCGGGCCAGAAGCAGCTCCAGTTCGGCCGCGTGCGGGGCCGGGTCCGCGGTGGGCGAACCCGCGAGGCGGGCGGCGGACTCCCCGGTGGCGGCGTGCACGGAGCGCAGGGCCCGCTGGATCCAGGCGTCGTTGGTGGCGTGCGTGGTGACGGGGAGTACGAGGACCACGGCGAGGGCGGCGCAGACCGCGCCGACCCCGGTCTCCACGAGGCGCAGGACCAGCAGGGCCGGGTTCAGGACACCGAGGAGCCCGTAGAGCAGCCCGGCCATCACGGTGACGGCCAGCATCATCCAGCTGTAGGAGACGGGGGCGGTGTAGAAGATCCCGAAGACGCAGACGGCGACCAGCGCGGCGGTGGGCGCGGGGGCTCCGTGCAGCGGGATCGCGATCAGCAGGCCGACGACGATGCCGACGACCGTGCCGAGGACCCGGCGGAAGCCGCGGACCAGGGTCTCGCCTCGCGAGGTGGTGTTGACGAAGATCCACCAGGTGGTGCCGACGGCCCAGTACCAGCGGTCCTCGGAGAAGAACTGGCCCAGGGACAGGGCGACCGCGCAGGCGGCCGTGGCCTGCAGGGCCTGGCGGGTGGTGGGCCGGGCGAAGCCGCGGCCGGGCATCCCGGGCGGCACGGCGGCGGGCGGGGTACGCCGCTCGATGGGCCACAGCAGGAAGCGCACCGCGCCGGAGGCGAGCAGCGCCAGACCCACGGCGCCGTACAGCTCGGGCAGCTGGGCGGGGACGGCGTGCAGGAACTGGGTGATGAAGAAGCTCATGAACGCGAAGATGCCGAGGGCGTGACCGCGCGGGCCCCAGCGGCGGGCGTAGACCCCGCAGAAGACGACGGCGAGGAACGCAGCGTCCCGGGCGAGCGGAACCCCGTGCAGGGAGGTGGCCAGGGCGAGCACCGGGAACCCGGCCACCGGCAGCAGGGCCGTCGTCCCCCGCTGGGCCCGCACGCTGGCGTCGGTGACGGTGAAGAGGGCGAGCAGGGCGGTCAGGCCTCCGGTGATGGAGGCGGTGAGGGACAGGCCGCACAGTTCGGCGGTGATGACGGCGAGAGCGATCCCGGTCACCGCGCGCAGTGAGGTGCGCAGTCTCAGGCGCCCCGGATCCGGAGCCACGAACATTCTCTTCACGGCGGTGCGCCGCCCCCCTCGCGATCGTGCGCACGCCGGCCCGCCGACGGCCCGGGATGGTGGGCGTGGGTGGGCGCGGCGAAGGCACCGCGCTCCGGAACGGCCTCGTCGCCGTCCGGCGCCGCGCGGTGCCGTAAGTACATGGATACGACACAGATAACCATCCGAAGGCCCACTGGCTCAACTCTGGCCGTCTCGACTGGACCAATGGCACAGGCGCGGTCCGCTGAACTCGGCCGGGAGCGGACCGGCGGCCCAGCTTCCCGTGCGGCGCGCGGACGGGCTTGCGCGACGGCCCCGGCAGCCGGCCGGAGACCGGGTGGGTCGGATGCCGGGGCGGGGGCCCGTCCGGTGCCCATGGGGCGGCCGCGGTCGCGGGAGGAGGCCGACGCCGGAGAGCTCGTGAGGCGAATCGTTCATGCGCGAGGGTGATTGCGGACGGTCCCCGAATGGCCCAGTCCCCCGGCCTTTGCCCAGGCGGGGCGCGTCAACGGCGCGGGAGAGGGGGCGCGCGCAGGGCGCGCGCGGATTGATCACCGAGGGCGACGGCCCCTAGTAATGATCACCGCAGGAAGGAATCTGCGCTCCCCCCAGCGGTCCCCGGAGGTACTCGATCTTGCCGTCGTCGCCGCTCACCCTGCCCCTGACCCTGCCCCTGACCCACACACCCGACACGCCCCATGAACTCCTCGCGCCCCATGTGCCCCACGCGCCCCACGTCCCGCACGCGTCCGCGCCCTCCTCGCTCCCCTCCTCGTTCCGCACCGAACTCACCGCCGCGGCCGAGTGGGTGGCCGACTACCTGGAGGCGCTGCCGCACGGCCCGGTCACCCGCCCCCGGCCGCCCGGCCACCGACGGGCCCTGGCCTCGGGATCCCTGCCGCAGGACGGCCAGGAACTGGGGGCGCTGCTGGAGTTCGTCGAGCGGGACATCGCCCCCTACCCGTCCGGGAACGGGCATCCGGCGTTCTTCGCCTGGATCAACTCGCCCCCGTCCCCCGCCGGGATCATCGCGGAGCTGCTCGCCTGCGCCGTGAACACGACCTGCGGGATGGGCGAGGCCGCCCTGATGGACCTGGAGCACGGGGTGGTGCGCGACCTGGCATCGCTCGCGGGACTGGCGGACACCGCGGGCGGGGTGCTGACCAGCGGGGGGTCCATGGCGAACCTGCTGTGCCTGGCCGCCGCCCGGAGCTGGTTCCTCGCGCAGCGCGGCGCCACCGACGGGGCCGCCTACGACAGGGCGCACGCGCGGCTGGTGGCCTACCACGGCGACCAGGCGCACCTGTCGGTCGCCAAGGCGGCCGCGACGATCGGTCTGCCGCCCTGGCGGCTGCGCGCCGTACCCACCACCGCGGACCGGCGGATGGACCTCGACGCCCTGCGCGCGGCGGTGGACTCCGACCGTGCGGCGGGACTGCTCCCGTTCTGCGTGGTCTCCCATCTCGGGTCGACCGCGACCGGGGCCATCGACACCCCCGCGCCCCTCAACGAGCTGTGCCACCGCCGCGGCATGTGGCACCACGCGGACGGGGCCTGGGGCGGCCTGGGCGCCCTGCTGCCCGAACTGGCCCCGTACTACCGGGGGATCGCGGAGGTGGACTCCCTCACGGTCGATCCGCACAAGACCCTGTCGGTGCCGGTGGGCTGCGGGGCCGCGCTGGTGACCGATCCGGACCGGCTGCGCGGCGCGTTCTCCTTCCGCGCCTCCTACCTGGACGGGGACCAGGACTGGCCGTGGATGTCCGACTACACCGTCGAGCTCACCCGTCCCGGCACCCGGGCCCTCAAGCTGTGGGCCACGCTGCGCGCGCTGGGCCGGGGCGGCGTGGCCGACCTGCTCCGGCGCTACCAGGAACTCGCCCGGCAGCTGCGCGAGTCGGTGCGGGCCGAACCCGGTCTGGAGGTGTGCGCGAGCGGGCCGCTGCCGGTGGTCTGCTTCCGGCTCGGCGCGGAGCTGACCGGCGGCCGGGACCGCGATGCCTTCCACGCCGCCGTCGCGGCCCGCGTCCAGCGGGGCGGCCGGGCCTTCCTCGCGACGGTGGAGCACGAGGGTGAAACGGTCCTGCGGGCATGTATCTGCAACTACCGCACCACCCCCGCCGATCTGGCCACCCTGGTCCGCGAAGTGCTCCGGGCTGCCGCGGACACGGCGGCGTACGGGGAAGCGGAAACGGCCGCGGGCATGGACGCGGACACGGCGGCGGCCGGGACGGAGGATCCCGCCCCGGCCGCCTCGGCCATGGTGTCCGTCAGGGAGTGAACGCCCAGCGCTGGACCGGGGTTCCCGCGCAGGCGGCGCGGGTGAGCGCGGTGCCGTTGGCGGTGGCGGCCCCGACCGGGGTCAGGCACTGCCCCGCGTTGCGAAGGCTGCCGTCGGCGCCCTGCTGCCAGGTCTGGGCCGGGCCCGGCGTGCCCCCGGCGCAGGTGCGGACGGTGACGGCGCCGGTAGCGCCGGCCGTGGCATCGAAGCAGACCCCGCCGAGGCCGGTGACCCGGCCGTCGGCCTGGAGGGTCCAGCGCTGGTTGGGCCCGCCGTGGCAGGTGTACAGGGTGGGTTCGGCGCCGGGGGTCGTGTCACTGTGCGGCAGGTCCACGCAGGTCGACGAGGCGGCGTTGACGAGGGTGGCGTCGGTGGGCAGCGGGGCCGGCCGCCCGGTCAGGGTGACTTCGGCGGCGCTGGTCCAGGGCCCCCGGCCACCGGCCTCGGTCAGGGCCCTCAGCCGCAGGTAGCGCCCTGTCTTGGCGGCCAGCGGTACGGTCTTGGCCGCCGCGGTGTCGGCGAGCGTCCCGGTGGCCACCGGGGAGCCCCAGTCGGTGGTGCTGTCGGAGACGTACACCTCGTAGCCGCCGATCCGGCCGTTGCTGCCGCCGTCCTGGCGGGGCAGGTAGCCGAGGCCGTCCACCGCGTAGCGGGCGCCGAGGTCGATGCGGATCTCGTGCGGCAGGGGCGCCGGGGTGCCGGAGGACCAGGCGGTGTGCCAGAGAGTGGCCGGGTTGCCGTCGAAGGCGTTGGTGGCGGCGCCGTTCTCGCTGCCGGTCTCCTGGCTGTCGGCGGAGACCAGGGACCAGCCGGACTGCGCTATCGGGGTGCCGGAGGCGGGCACGGGCTCGGCCACGAGGAGCGACGTACCGGCGGCGGAGACGGTGAACGCGCCGGACTTCGTACCGGTCTTGACCCACAGGACACCCGCGCGGTCGGCCGGGTCGAAGAACCAGCCGGTCGGCGCCGCGTCGTAGGCGCTCTTGGAGGTGAGCCGGGCGAGGGCCGCGCCGTCCGCGGTGACGGTGGTGGGCGCGGAGGCGACGTGGAGGCTGAACTCGTAGCCCCGGGAGGCGGGTTTGCCGGTGTAGCTGCCGGTGGAAGCGCCGACGGAGACGGTGACGGTTCCCGAACCGGCGCCGGGGGCGCTCACGTTCACCTGCTGGCGGGCGAAGGCGCCGCTGTCGTTCGCCCGGGTGATCCCGTCGTCCTCGTAGAGGGAGAAGGAGGAGTTGCCGCGCGGGGTGATGTCGTAGGTGAGGGTGGAGACCGGCTTCTCCCCGGCGTAGTTCATCTGGGGCCACATCGGCACGATGGCGCCGCCCTTGACGAACAGGGGCAGGGTGTCGAGGGGGGCGGCGTAGTTGTTCAGCCAGCCCGGTCCGGCGTACGTCTTGCCGGTCCAGTAGTCGGTCCAGGTGCCCGCGGGCAGGTAGATCCCGTCCCGGACGGCGGTGTCGGAGACGACGGGGGCGACGAGGAAGGAGTCACCGGCCATGAACTGGCCGCTGGTGAGGTTGCCGCGGGCCACCGGGTCGTCGGGGTGGTCCAGCACCATGGCGCGGGTGCTCGGGACGCCGCTGTCGTGGGCGGTGGCGCTCATCGTGTACAGGTACGGCATCAGCCGCATCTTGAGCTGGAGGTACTTGCGGTTGATGGAGAGGTACGGTTCCGCGAACCGCCAGGGCTGCTTGTCCTGGTAGCCCGCGGCCGGGCCGGTCGCGCCCCAGCCGGACATGGTCATGAAGGCGGGGGTGAAGGCCTTCCACTGGAGGTCGCGGACATAGGTCTTGGGACTGCCGCCGAAGATCCCGTCGATGTCGCCCGAGGCGTAGTTCAGGCCGGACAGGCCCGCGCCCGCGATGGCGGGGACGTGCCAGCGCATGTCGTCCCAGGTGCCGTTGGTGTCCCCGGTCCAGACGACGGCGTTGCGCTGGGTGCCCGCCCAGCCGTCGACGGTCCACACGTAGCGGCGGGCGTCGGAGTTCTTCTCGATGCCGGCCACGGCCTGCTGGACCCCGGTGAAGGCGCTCTTGTAGCCGCCGCCGATCCAGGCCACGTCCGTCTTGACGCCCCGGGTCCCGGCGACGGAGACCTCGTCCTTGATGGAGCCGAGGCCGGTGGAGGTCCACAGTCCGGTCTGGAAGCCCTTGGCCTTCAGCGCGTCGACGGTGGACTTGAGGGGGGCGGTGTAGCCGCAGCCGTAGCCGTCGTTGGGCAGGAACCAGCCGGAGGGCATGTCGGCGGCGCGGGCGTCGGTGGCGTAGCCCACCACGTCCGGGGTGGTCTGGTGGCGCAGCCGGTCGTGGTCACCCTGGTAGGCGGGGTTGGAGGCGTTGAAGCAGTCGGCGTTGCCGAGTTCGAAGCCCCACATCGGGGCCATGAACGGTTTGCCGCTGACGTCGGTGTAGGCGTCCAGGACACCCTTCAGGGAGTCGCCGGTGAAGTACCAGGCGTCGAAGCGGTTCTCGTTGTGGGTCAGGGCGCTGGGCGCGTCGAAGGCGTAGGAGCCGGGGGCCCAGGTGTTGCGCATGACCCCGTAGTTGTTGGTCGACATGTAGAAGGGCGCCGGGCTGGCGTTGTTGTTCTCGCGCCACTTGTTGTCGACGGCCACGGGTACGGTCTTTCCGCGCAGCGCCCACTCCCCCAGCCGCAGGCCGGTTCCGTAGAACTGCTCGTCGGCGCCGCGGGCGAGGTACTGGGTGGTCTGGCCGCCCGTCCAGCTGGTGGGCCGGGTCTCCTGCCAGACGAGGGTGGAGTTGTCGGCGCGGTAGACGGAGAACTGCAGCGGGGTCTTGTTGACCCGGATCGAGAGCCCACCCGTAGTGATCTTGTAATAGGAACCGGCGTCGGTGGAGGAGGTGTTCACCGGGCCGAAGTCGGTGGTGGGGGCCAGGTCGGAGCCCGCCGGGTCATTGGTGAAGGCGCCGTCCGGGGAGAGCCAGAGCCGGAAGACGTCGGACCGTGCGACCACGACCCGGGCCTTGGCGCCACTGGACGAGGTCACGGTGAAGGTGTTCCCGGACTGGCTCAGTCCGGTGGCGTTGCCCGCCGTCGACGCCGCCGCCGACGCCGACGCCGAGGCCGCGCCCGGGGCCGCTTCGGCCGGGGCCGCTTCGGCCAGGGAGGCGGCCGGGCCGGCGGCGGCCAGGCCCGCCATGGCGAGCACCCCGGCCAGCAGCGCGGCGGCCGGGGCAGGGCCGCGCGCCCGGCGTGGGCGGGTGCGGCGGAGGAGGGGTGGGAGCGGTGGCAGGAGGTGGGGGGTGAGTCTCATGGGGCAGCTCCTCGTGCGGTCCGGACGACGGACTCTGCTCTTTGGCATGCACTCGGCAACATAGCGCCCTCACAGGTTCAGGTGAAGGAAGATGCTCGAAGTGACGCATTATCACGCAGGTTCGAGCATGGATTCCTGAACCGGAACGTGGCTTACCGCACTTACCGCTTGTCCTGTTCATACCCTTTGGTGACGAACAGGAGTGGCACACGATGACCTACCGCACGCAGCCGCAGCCACAGCCGCCGCAGACCCGGCCACCGTCCGGGCAGGCACCTCCCAAGAGATCGCGGCGCGCCTGGGCCGCCGGGGCGTCGGCGCTCGTCATCGCCGGCGTCGCGGCCGGATGCGCGCTCTCGGACGCCGATGTCTTCTCGGACACCGGTGACGTGATCCGCTTCGACCAGGACCAGGACCAGAACCGAGAACAGGGCCAGGACCAGGGACGGGCCACGGCCCAGCCGGGCACCCCGGCGCACGCCCCGGCCGATCCGCTGACCCGGATGCCCATGGGGCCCCGGCCCGAGCTGCGGATCGCCGCCACCATCCCCGAGGACGGATCCAAGGTCATGGTGACCACCCTGGCCGGGAAGAAGTCAGGGTTCACGGGCAAGGTCTGGCTCTGGGTCCCGCCGCAGTACAAGGAGCCCCGGTACGCGCGCAGCGGCTTCCCCGTGCTGATCGCCCTGCCGGGCGGGCCTGGGTACCCCGACAACTACTGGATGGACAAGAACCTCAAGCTGGAGTCCAGCGTCTCCAAGTGGTCCAAGGAGGGCAGCAGCCTGCCCTTCATCCTGGCCATGCCCGTCCTGAACCCGCAGACCGACGCGGGCGGCCTGTACTGGGACGGCAGCGACATCCCCGGCCAGCCCAAGATGGGCACCTGGCTCACCGAGGACGTCCCCGACCTGGTCCGCGCCACCTTCCGGACGATCGGCTCGCGCGACGGCTGGGGCTTCCTGGGCAATTCCACGGGCGCTTTCGCCGGGCTGAAGGCGGTCCTGCAGAAGCCCGACGAGTTCAAGGCGGTGATCGCCAACGGGCCGGACATCGTTCCCGACTCACGACTGTGGAACGGCCACCCGCAGGAGAAGGCGGAGAACAGTCCGCCGCAGCTCGCCCAGCAGATCCTGGACCACGACGGCCCCGAGGTGTACTTGGGCTTCCAGGTCGGCACCACGGGCACCGACGTACGGACCCGGCCGCCGATCGAGCGGTTCATCGCGGAATACGGGACCGGCCCGGTCAAGACGAGACTCTCGGTCAACCAGGGCGGCGGGCACAGCGCCTACAGCTACGTCCCCGGCATGTACGGGGGCGGCCTGATCCAGTGGATCAGTCGGCACATGCGGGGACCGGTCCCGTCGCCCTGAACGACCGGAGGTGTCAGCCGCCTTCGGTGATCGGCGGGGCGGGCTCGTTCTTGTAGTTCGCCGCGCCGAAGTTGGCCTTGACGAACTTCGCCCAGGAGCCGTCCTGCTCCATCTTCCGCAGCGCGTCGTTGATCTTCTTCTGAAGGTCCTTGTCGCCCTTTTTGATCCCGATGCCGTAGTTCTCCTTGCTCAGGTTCAGCCCGGCGAGCTTGAACTTGCCCTGGTTGGCCTCCTGCGCGGCGTACCCGGCGAGGATGGTGTTGTCCGTGGTCAGGGCGTCGAGCTGGCTGTCCTGGAGGGCGATCAGGCACTCGGAGTAGCCGGGGAGCTCCAGCAGGTCCGCCTTGGGGGCGAGCGTGCCCTTGATGTTCTCGGCCGAGGTGGAACCGGTCACCGAGCACAGGCGCTTGCGGTTGAGGTCCTCGGCCTTGGTGATGTCGGTCTCGGCCGCACGGAGCAGCAGGTCCTGGTGGGCCAGGAAGTACGGCCCGGCGAAGTCCACCTTGGTCTTGCGCTTGTCGTTGATCGAGTAGCTCGCCGCGACGAACTTGACCTCGTTGAACTGGATCAGCAGTTCCCGGTCGGCGCTGTAGACCTGCTTGAACTCGATCTGGTCGGGCTTGTAGCCCAGCTCCTTGGCGACGTAGCGGGCGACATCCACGTCGAACCCGGAGAACGTGCCGTCGGGCGCCCGGTATCCGAGGCCGGGCTGGTCGAACTTGATCCCGATCGGGATCGTGCGCTTGGCGTCATCATTCCCGCCGCACCCGGAGGTGGTCAGGGCTAGAGCGATCGTTACGGCGACCGCACCGGCCTGGGAAACCTTCATGCTGGACTCTCTCCGAAGGGAATGGCTTGCTTGGAGAAGCTAGAAAGCCCATGCGCACAGCGTCACTACATCTGAGCAAGAATTGAGGATAACGATCCGGCTGGGCCGAAGGGCCTCATGGCAGCATGGCGGCTAACGGGGGCAACGCACGTGACCTGGAGGGGGAGTTCGGTGAGCGGAGTACGCAAGAGTCTGACCCGGGTGGAGGTGGCCCTCAAATGGGACCCCAGTCCGTCCGGTACGCCCGCTAATGATCTCGACATCATCGCGGCGGTGTATGCGGAGGGTGATCCGCACGGAACACCCGAGTACGTCGTCCACTTCGACCAGCGGGCACCCGACGGCACGGTCACCCTCAACCGGGACAGCCGCACCGGCCAGGGCTTCGGCTTCGACGAGGTGATGACGCTGGAACTCGACCGGATGTCGGAGCGCCTGCGCCGGGTGGTCGTGGGCGTGGTGATCCAGAACACCGGGGGCACCAAGACCTTCGCCGACGTCGACGGCGTGGCACTGCGCATCCGCGAGGGGTACGTCGACCTCGTCGCCGAGGGCGGGATCGCGGGCGTATCGGGCGCCTCGGCGGCCACGGTCGCCGTGTTCGCCCGCGACGACGGGGGCGCGTGGTCCCTGGACCCGGCCGTGCGCGGTTTCGCGGCCAACCCGGAGGAGTACGTCCGGTCCATGGGCGCTTCGTGACCGGGACCCCGGCCCTGACCCGGTCCCGGACCGCGACCGGGTCCGCGACCGCCGGGCGGACGTAGGGACGCGGACCGGGTGGCGGGCGCTCCAGCAGGAGCGACCGCCGCCCGGCCCGCGGGGTGCGCTGCCACCGTCCCCACGAGGCAGCGCGGGCAGGAGTGGCCGTCCGGTCATCGGAGACGGCCGCCTGCCGGTCTTCAGGGGCCCGGAGCCAGGCCCAGTGCGGGGAGCAGCGCGGCGTCGACGAAGCGGACGAGGTAGTCGGCGTCGGCGTAGCGCCCCTCCAGGACGGGACGGATCCGCAGCACGCCCATCAGCTGCGCCGGGAGGAACTCCACGGCGGGGTGGCCCGCGACGATCTCGCCCCGGGCGACGGCCCGCGCGACCATCACGTCGAACGCCGCGAGCTCGGGCTCGACCAGGGCCTCGCGCAGGGCGCCCTGGAGCTCCTCGTCGTTCATCACGGCGTGCCCGAGGGCCTGGGTGAGCCGGGTGTCACGGCCCGAGGTGCCCGCCGCGATCCGCGCGGCCTCGCGCAGGTCCCCGGCCAGGGATCCGGTGTCCACGGCGGCGAGGGTGCGGCTGCGCCGGGCCGAGCGCAGGGCGGCGGCGACCAGCTGCGGCTTGGTCTTCCACTGCCGGTAGAGGGTGGACTTCCCGCAGTTGGCGCGGGCCGAGACGCCCTCCATGGTGAGGGCCTCGTAGCCGTGCTCGCGCAGCTCGGCGAGGACCGCGTCGTAGAACTCCTGCTCCCGCTCCGGAGTGATCTTGGAGCGGCGCGCGGTGGCGGGCGGCGGTGTCGACGTCGTCATGGCGGCTCTCCTTCGGCGGCGGATCCGGGCGTTTCGCGGGTGCTCGCGGGATGTGGGACGGGCGGGGCTTCGCGGGCTTCCGAGACGGAAGCGTACCGGAACGCAGGCGTATCGGTACACTCTCGTATCGATACATTGTCGTATCGATGGTCGCGGAGTCGCCGAGACCGTCGCAGAGGAAAGAGAACCGGGGCATGACCCAGCGCACCACGGCCGTCGGGCGGCCCCGGGCGATACCCGAGCTGCTGCTCGTCGCGGCCCTCTTCGCCGTGTACAAGGGCGGCCGGATGCTGACCGCCGGGCACACCGAGGACGCCTTCCGCAACGCACGCCGGATCTGGGACGCCGAGCGCGCCCTGCGGCTGCCCGGCGAAGGCCGGGTCCAGGACCTGCTGCTGCACGGCGACGCGGTGATCCACATCGCGAACACCTACTACGCGGCCGTGCACTTCCCGGCCACCGCGGCCTTCCTGATCTGGCTCTACCTGCGCAGGCCCCGGCACTACCTGTGGGCCCGCCGGGTGCTCGCGGTGCTCACCGCCGTCGGGCTCCTCGTGCACCTCGGCTTTCCGCTGGCGCCGCCGCGGCTGCTGGACACCGCGCACCTGATCGACACCGGCCAGGTCTACGGGCCGACGGTGTACGCGTCGGCGCCCGCGTCGGACACCATGGCCAACCAGTTCGCGGCGATGCCCTCGCTGCACTTCGGGTGGGCGCTGATGCTGGCGATCGGGATGATCGCGGCCACCCGGGGGCGGTGGCGGTTCCTGTGCCTGCTGCACCCGCTGCTGACCCTGGTGGTGATAGTCGGCACCGCCAACCACTACTGGCTGGACGCGGCGGTGGCGACGGCGCTGCTCGGGCTCGCGCTGCTCGTGATCCCCCGGCCCGGGTCCGGGCGCAGCGCGGGGCGCGGGTCAGACCGTACGCGCGACGACGCCGTGCTCGTGGGCGAGGACGACCGCCTGGGCGCGGCTGGACAGGGCGAGCTTGCCCATGCAGCGGTGCACGTGCGTCTTGACGGTGGCGGCGCTCAGGACCAGCCGCTGCGCGATCTCGGAGTTGGACAGCCCGGCTCCGACCAGCGCGAACACCTCGCGTTCGCGCGGGGTGAGGACCTCCAGGACGGTGCTGGTGGTCCGGACGGCCGGAGTCCAGGCCTCGACCAGGCCCTTGAGGGGGCCGGGACTGAAGAGCATCTCGCCCGCGTGCACGGTCTCGATGGCGGCGAGCAGCCGGTCCGGCGGGGTGTCCTTGAGCAGGAAGCCGCTCGCACCGGCGCGTAGCGCCCGGTAGACGTACTCGTCGGTGTCGAAGGTGGTCAGGACCAGCACCCGGGGGGCGGGGGCGCCGAGCGGGTCGGCCGCCGCCGCGGCCAGGACGCGTTCGGTGGCGGTGATCCCGTCGGTGCCCGGCATCCGGATGTCCATGAGGATCACGTCGGGGCGGGTCCCGGCCGCGAGGCGTACGGCCTCGTCGCCGTTCGCGGCCTCGCCGACCGGGTCGAAGCCGGGCGCGGCACGCAGCAGCGCGGTCAGCCCCGACCTGATCAGGAACTGATCGTCGACGACGAGCACAGACGGCATCCGGGTTTCTCCAGCTTTCCGGTGAGGGGGACGGCCCGGGTCAGGGCGCGAGGCCCGGCCGGGGCACCGGGACGGTCAGACTGACCTCGAAGCCGCCTTCGGGGACGGAGCGCGTGACCACCGTGCCGTGGTAAATGGTCGCCCGCTCGCGCATGCCGATCAACCCCTGGCCGGCCGAGCCCCGGCCGGTGGCCGAAACCCGCTGCCGGGCCCCCTCGTCCCTGATCAGGACGGAGACGGAGTCCGGCGCGTAGTGCACGCGGACGGTGGTCGGAGCGGCTGGCGCGTGCTTCATGACGTTCGTCAGGGCTTCCTGGACCACCCGGTACGCGCACAGGTCGACCCCCGGCGGCAGGGCGTACGCGGTCCCGGTGACCGTCACGTCGACGGGCACCCCCGCGGCGCCGACCCGCTCGACCAGCTCGCCCAGCCGTCCCAGTCCCGGCATGCCGGAGGTGGCGCCACCGGGCCCGGGGCCGGGGTCCGGCTGGCGCAGCACCACCAGCATCCGGCGCATTTCGGCCAGTGCCTCGCGCGCGCTGGAGCCGATGACGTCCAGGGCCGAGCGGGCCGTCGCCGGATCGGTGGCGACCACGTACCCGGCCACTCCCGTCTGGACGGAGATCACCGAGACGTGGTGCGCGATGACGTCGTGCAGCTCCCGGGCGATCTGGATGCGTTCCTCCATGACCGCCCGGCGGGCCTTCTCCTCCTGCTCCCGGCGCAGCCGCAGGGTGAGCGCGCGCAGCCGCCGGGAGCCGTCGCCCGCCACCCAGCAGACGATGGTGGAGACCGTGACGAAGCCGACGCTGAGCGGGCCGATGCCGGGTTCGGCGAGCCGGGTGCCCCACAGCAGGACCACGAGGACGACGGCCGCGCACCTGGCCGAAACCCGCCGGTCCCGCCGCGCGGCGACCGTGTAGAGGGCGAGCAGCAGCCCGCAGACGGCGGGCACGTGGTAGTAGCCGAGGGTGAAGTAGCAGGCCGTGAGGAGCGCCGTGGAGACGAGCACGGCCACCGGGAACACGCGGCGCAGCATCAGCGGCAGGTAGACCGCGCACAGCAGCCCGTAGGCGAGCGGATCGGACGCGCGCCAGTAGCCGTTCGGATCCGGCCAGTTGCGGAGCATCGCGGTGGAGATCCACAGCGAGCCCACGGCATACACGACCTCCCCGACGAGCGGGAGCACCGAGCGGATCCGGACCGCCGCCGGATGCGCCGCCATCACCGCCACGGACCTCCCTGGTGAAGCTCTCCGCACGTCAACCCCCTCATGACCACTCATCGTTGTACAGGGTCTACACCCCTGGGGGTAGGCGGATTTCATCCCCTGGATGGGCGAGGGCGATGCGGGTGCGCGGATATCGTTCCACCGGCACCTCGCCCCACGGACACCGCGAGCGTTTCGCTCGCGGCGGACCCTGCTCCCAGGGACGCCGTGCGGCCGTGCCCGTTCGGGGGCGGGCACGGCCGTGCGCCGGGGGGCGCACGGCCCTACCCGGCGCCATCGCGCACGGACCCGCCGGCCGCCACCACGCCCGGACCTGCCCACCGTCACCGCGCCCGCGCCTCGCGCTCCCACCGCGCCCGCGCCCGCCGCCCAGCACCGCGCGCGGCCCTTGCCGTTGACCGGGTTGCCTCGGATACTCACGCCGCCCGTGCTGCCGCACGCGTGCCCCTCCCGCATCCGGAGCTTCCATGCAGCGCAGAACCCTGCTCTCGTCCGCCCTCGCCGCGATCCCGGCCCTGCCGCTGGTGACCGCGTCCGCGTCGGCCGCGTCGGCGTCCACCGCACCCGACGGCTCCGCCGCCCCCGCCACCGCGCCCGCCGGACGCGGACCGGTGATACTCGACGCCGACATGGGCGAGCTGAACGACGACGCCGTCACCATGTTCATGCTGGCCAAGGCCCCCGACGTGGAGCTGCTCGGGGTGACCGTGGTCAGCGGGAACACCTGGGTCGAGGAGGGAACGGCCTACGCCCTGCGCCAGTTGGAGCTGATCGGGCGCGCCGACGTACCGGTGGTGGCGGGGGCGGGCGAGCCGCTGATGCCGGGTCGTCAGGAACGGCTGGCCGCCGAGAACATCCTGTACGGGAAGACGCCCTGGGCCGGAGCCTTCGACTCCGCCCGGCCGCCCGCCTACGACCGGCTCGCGCGCCCTCCGTACGGGGGTTACCCGCGCACCCGGCCGAGCCGGAGCGCCGCCGTGGACTTCATCGTCGAGCAGGTGAAGCGGCGTCCGCACGAGATCACCTTCTTCGCGTGCGGTCCCGCCACGAACCTCGCGCTGGCCGTGCGCAGCCACCCCGAGATCGTGCCCCTGTTCAAAGAGGTCATCTACATGGGCGGGGCCTTCGATAAGCCCGGGAACATCACGCCCGCCGCCGAGTTCAACTGGTGGTTCGACCCCGAGTCCGCGCGGATCGCGGTCCGTACGCCGTTCGCGAGGCAGACCGTCCTCCCCGACGACGCGGCGGTCGGGGTGAGGTACACCAAGGCGCGGTACGAGGCCGTCGTGGCCGGGGCGGACACCCCGGTGAAGAAGATCTTCCGGGACCTGCACGGGCCGCTCTTCGCCCAGGACCCGGGGCACTCCACCTTCGTCTGGGACGCGCTGACCGCCGCCGTGTTCCTGGATCCGCGGATCGCGGTGCGGCCGCGGGAGCGGTACGTCGACGTCGACGCGGCGTTCGGGCCGGACTACGGGCGGGCGCTGGGCTACGGCCTGGACGAGTTCTCCGCGCCCCGCAATCCGGCGGGCACCCGCCGGGCCACGGTGGTGACGGAGGTCGACGCGGAGCGCTTCTGGCGGCTCTACACCTCCTTGCTGCGTCGTCCCTGAAACGTGTCAACGGATCCGGTCCGGGGTCTTGCGGTTGCCGGGGTTGCTTCCCATACTCCGCGTGCAACACGAGTTGCCAACTCGAATTGGCATTTCGATCAGGCTGCTTACCGCACCGCTACCGGGGGTCTACGGCATGGCAACACGGCAGGACGTGGCACGTCTCGCGGGCACGTCGCCCTCGGTCGTCAGCTACGTGCTCAACAACGGGCCCCGGTCGGTGGCGCCCGCCACCCGCGAGCGGGTGCTGGCCGCCGTCAAGGAACTCCAGTACCGGCCCAACGCGGTGGCCCGGTCGCTGCGGATGAGCCACACGATGACCCTCGGGCTCGTCGTTCCGGACGCGGCCAACCCGTTCTTCGCGGAACTGGCCCGCGCCCTGGAGGACCACGCCTGGGCCGCCGGATACACCCTGCTCGTCGGGAACACCGTCGACGACCCGGGCCGGGAGGCGGGGTACATCCGTACCTTCGTCGACCGGCAGGTGGACGGGCTGGTGCTGATCCCCTCCCAGGGGGACCGGCCGTGGCGGGCCGAGCTGGCCCGCTCGGGGGTGCCCAGCATCGTCTTCGACCGGGAGCTCACCGGGGTCGCGGCCTCGCACGTGGTCGTCGACAACACCCTCGGCGCGCGGCTGGCCACCGAGCACCTGCTCGCGCACGGCCACCGCCGGGTCGGCTGCATCGCGGGCCCGCTGGGCATCCACCCCACGGTGGACCGGGTGGTGGGCTGGCGGACCGCCCTGGAACGGGCCGGACTCAAGGCCGGTACGGGCTCGGGCGGATCCACCGGCTGGGAGGCCTGTCCGGACGCCGCGCCGCTGCTGCACGGCCAGTTCGGGCGGCTCGACGGCTACCGCTCCGGGCGGGCGCTGCTCTCCCGCGACCGGTCCGTGGACGCGCTGTTCGTCACCTCGGACGAGCAGGCGTTCGGGGTGCTGCGGGCCGCCACCGAACTGGGCATCCGGGTCCCGGAGGACCTGGCCCTGGTCTCGTTCGACGGGATCGCGGCGGGCGCGTACACCTGCCCGGCGCTGTCCACGATGCGTCAGCCCTTCGAGGAGCTGGCGCGCACGGCCGTACAGCGTCTGCTGGGCCGGATGAGGGAACCCGACCTGCCGCCGACCCGGGACGTGCTGCCGGTGACGCTGCTGGCCCGGGGGTCCTGCGGCTGCCCCGACCCGGCGGGCGGCGAGGTCTTCGAGGAACCGGAGGAGAGGAACGACGTGAACGCATCGGACGGCTCGCGGGAGTTCACCGCGCATGAGTGAGCGACCGGGTGGGCGACGCAGTGAGCGGGGAGACGGGCGACCGGGTGAGCGACTGGTCGTGATCGGCAGTCTCAACATGGACCTGTCGGTCACCGTCCCCAGGCTGCCGCGGCCGGGCGAGACCGTGTCGGGCGCCGACGTGGTGCGCGGCGCGGGCGGGAAGGGGGCCAACCAGGCGGTCGCCGCCGCCCGGCTGGGCGCCGACGTACGGATGGTGGGGCTGCTCGGCGACGACACCCTCGGCGCGGAGCTGCGCGCCCGGCTCGTCGCGGAGGGCGTCTGCGACCGGGGCGTGTCCCGGCTGCCGGGTGTCTCCAGCGGGCTCGCCCTGATCGTGGTGCAGGGCGACGGGGAGAACACCATCACCCTCTCCCCCGGCGCCAACCGGCACTTGGACGTCACCGCCCTGGAAGGGCTCACGGCGGACGGCCCCATCGGGCCCGCCGACACGGTCCTGCTCCAGCTGGAGGTGCCGGTGGACACGGTGCTCGCGGCGGCCCGGGCGGCGCGCGGCGCGGGGGCGCTGACCGTGCTGAACGCGGCTCCGCTGCCGGTCCGGCCGCTGCCGCGCGAACTCCTGGCCCACGTCGACGTGCTGGTGGTCAACGAGACGGAGGCGGCGGGGCTGCTGCCCCCGCCTGCCGCGTCGGGGGCCGCGAGCACCGACGCCGCCGGCTGGGCCGCGCACGCCGAGCGGATGCGGGCGCTCGGCCCCGGCACGGTCGTCATCACCCTGGGCGCGGCGGGCGCCGTCGCCGCCGGGCCCGGAGGCCCGGTCGCCGTACCCGCCTTCCCCGCCGACGCGGTGGACGCGGTGGGCGCGGGCGACGCCTTCTGCGCCCAGCTCGCACTGTCGCTGGGCGCAGGGGAGCCGCTGGCCGCGGCGGTACGCCGGTCCTGCGCGGCCGGGGCACTGGCCACGACCCGGCGGGGGGCGCAGGACGCGCTGCCGACCCGGGCCGAAGTGGACGGCGTACTGGGCGGCGTACCGCACACCCCGCTGGAGGCCGGGCATGCGCGCTGACGGGCTCTGGCATCCGCGGCTGCTGCACCTGATCGCCGCACTCGGGCACGGGGACCTGCTGGTGGTGGCCGATCCCGGGCTGCCGGTGCCGCCCGGGGTGGAGGTCGTCGACCTGGTGTGGCGCCGCGGGGATCCACCGTTCGGACCGGTGCTGGGCGCGGTCCTGGCCGAACTGGTCGCGGAACACGCCACCGTGGCCGCGGAGGCCACCGATGCGGATCTGCTCGCCGTCTTCGGCGCGCGGCTGGCGGGGCTCCCGGTGGACCGGGTCCCGCACGAGGCGCTCAAGGCGCTCACCGCCCGCGCGCGGGTCGTCGTACGGACGGGTGAGAGCACTCCGTACGCCAATGCCGTGCTGCGCGCGGGCGTCCCCTTCTGAACCGCGGGTCCCCCCGCACCACCCCACCCACCTTCGCAAGGAGACCGTTGTGACCAGTAACCGGAACAGATCACTCCTGATCGCCGCCTCCAGCCTGCTGCTGCTCGGCACCGCGCTCACGGCCTGCGGCCAGGAAGGCGGTGGCGAGGCCGGGCCCGGTGGCGCCAAGGGCGGCAGGCCGACCGTGTGCCTGGTGATGAAGTCCCTCGGCAACGAGTACTTCCAGGCCATGCAGAAGGGCGCCGAGGCGCACGTCAAGCAGCGCGGCGACCTCGACCTCAAGGCGAGCGGCATCCAGAACGAGACCGACATCGACGGGCAAGTCGCCGCGATCAACGGCTGCGTCACCGACCAGGCCGCAGCCATCGTCGTGGCCCCGGCCGATTCGCGCGCCCTGGTCGCGCCGCTCGGGCGGGCCGCCAAAGCCGGTATCAAGATCATCAACATCGATGTGAAGCTCGACGACGGCGCGCTGAAGGCGGCCGGACTCGACATCCCCTTCGTCGGCCCCGACAACACCGAGGGCGCACGGCTCTCCGGCGAGGCCCTGGGCAAGGCTCTCGGCAAGGGCGGCAAGGTGGTCATCCTGGAGGGCAACCCCGGAGCCGCCAACGCCCAGCAGCGCAAGGCCGGTTTCGAGGCGGCGGCGCGGGCCGCCGGGCTGGAGGTGGTCGACTCCAAGACCGCGCACTGGGAGACCGACGAGGCCTACACGGTCACCGGCAACTGGCTGACCTCGCACCCCGACGTCCAGGGGATCCTCGCCTCCAACGACTCCATGGCGCTGGGCGCGGTCAAGGCGGTCCAGGCCAAGGCCGGGAGCAAGATCAAGATCGTGTCCTTCGACAACATCGAGGCGATCCGCCCGTACGTGAAGGACGGCACGGTCCTCGCCACCGTCGACCAGTACGGCGCCGAGCAGGCGGCCGACGGCATCGACGAGGCCATGAAGGCCGTCAAGGGCGAGCAGCCGCAGGCCTGGGTCAAGACCAAGCTCACGGTCGTCACCGCGGCCGACCTCGGGTGACGCGATGACCTCCCCAGACGCGCTCCCCGACGTCGTGTTCGAGGCGTCCGGCATCGCCAAGCGCTTCCCCGGAGTCGTCGCCCTCGACGGCGTGGAGCTGGAGCTCCGCGCCGGTGAGGTGCACGCCCTGCTCGGCGAGAACGGCGCCGGCAAGTCCACCCTGGTCCGCATCCTGGCCGGGATCCAGCCCGCCGACGCGGGCACCATGCGGCTCGGGGGCCGCCCGTACGCCCCCGGGAACGCGGCGGCCGCGATGCGCGCCGGGGTCCAGGTCGTGCACCAGGAGCTGAACCCGCTGCCGAACCTGTCGGTCGCCGAGAACCTCTTCTTCAGTCAACTGCCGCGCCGGTACGGCTTCGTGGACCGGCGCACCCTGCACCGGCGGGCCGCCGGGCTGCTCGCCGAGGTCGGCCTCGACGTCCCACCGGGCATGAAGGCGGGGCAGCTCGGCATCGCGCAGGCGCAACTGCTGGAGATCGCCCGCACCCTGTGGCAGGACTGCCGGGTGCTGGTCATGGACGAGCCGACCGCGACGCTCACCCCGCGCGAGACCGAGCGCCTGTTCACCCTGCTGCGCAGGGTCACCGCGCGCGGGACGGCCGTGCTCTACATCTCCCACCACCTGGAGGAGGTGTTCGAGATCGGCGACCGGATGACGGTCTTGCGCAACGGCCGGCACGTGGTCACCAAGGAGCTGGCGGGGACCGGCACCGCCGAGGTCATCCGGCTGATGGTGGGGCGGGACATGGACCGCGAGTACCCGCCGTACACCGCGCGCGAGCCCGGATCCGAACTGCTGCGCGCCGAGGGACTGCGGCCCGCCGGGGGCGCCCCGCTGTCCTTCGCCCTGCGCGCCGGGGAGGTGGTCGGTATCGCCGGACTCGTCGGCTCCGGGCGGACGGAGGCGGTCCGGGCGCTGTTCGGCGCCGACCGGGCGGAGGGCGGCCGGGTCCTGGTGCGCGGCGAGGAGGTCCGCATCCGCTCCCCGCGCGACGCGGTCCGCCACGGCATCAGCCTGCTCACCGAGGACCGCAAGGGGCAGGGGCTGGTCCTGGACATGCCGCTCGCCGCCAACGTCACCCTCGCGGCGACCCGTACGGTCTCGCGCGGCGGCCTGCTGCGCCGTGCCGAGGAGGCGCGGCTCGCCCGCGCCGCCGTGGACTCCCTCGGCGTGCGCACGCCCGGGGTGGGCGCGGCGGTCCGCACGCTCTCCGGCGGCAACCAGCAGAAGGTCGTGCTCGGCCGCTGGCTGCTCGCCGGGACGGACGTACTGATCGTCGACGAGCCCACGCGCGGGATCGACGTGGGCGCCCGCTACGAGATCCACCAGCAGCTCACCGGCCTCGCCGCACAGGGCAAGGCGCTGCTCGTGGTCTCCTCCGACCTGCCCGAGCTGCTGGGGATCTGCGACCGGATCCTCGTCTTCTCCCGGGGCGCGATCGCGGGCGAGGTGGCCCGCGCGGACTTCGACGGCTCCCGGATCCTCGCCCTGGCCTACTCCGCCTACTCCGCCTCCGGGGCCGCCCCTGACCCCGGCCCTGACCCCGGCCCTGCCTCCGGCACCCGTACGAAGAATGGTGACCAGCCGTGACCTCCCTGCCGCCCGTGGCCTCAGCGCCGCTCACCGCCGTCCGCAAGCCCGCCGGGTCCTCGCTCGCGCGGCAGGTGATGGGCGAGGCGGGCATCGGCATCGCGCTGCTCGTGCTGGTGGCCGTCTTCGCCCTGAGCGCGCCGAAGTTCGCCACGTCCGCGAACCTGACGAACATCGCGACCGAGATCACCCTCAACACCATGCTCGCGGTCGGCATGACCTTCGTGATCCTCGTCGGCGGCATCGACCTGTCGGTGGGCGCCGTGATGGCGCTGTCCGCGGTGGTCGCGGGCGAGGTGCTGACCGCCGACGGGCTCCCCGCGGGCGCCGCGGTGGCCCTCGCGGTGCTGGTGGCCGCCGTGGTCGGCATGCTGTGCGGGCTGGTCAACGGGTTCGTCTCGGAGCGGTGGCGGGTCCCGTCCTTCATCGTCACCCTCGGCATGCTCAACATGGCCCGGGGCGCGGCCCTCCAGTACACCGACGCCAAGACCCTGTACGACTTCCCGCCCGGCTTCACCCGCTTCGGGACCTCGACCCTGCTGGGCGTGCCGGCGCTGTTCTGGATCGCGCTGCTGATGGTCGCGGTGGGCCACCTGGTGCTGACCCGGACGGTGTTCGGGCGGCTGGTCTTCGCGATCGGCGGGAACGAGGAGGCCGTACGCCTCTCCGGGCACCGCACGGGGGTGGTCAAAGTGGCCGTCTTCGTCATCGCCGGATTCGCGGTGGGCATCGCGGCCGTCACCTACATGGCACGGCTGTCCATCGCCAGCCCGATCATCGGCGGCGGGTACGAGCTGAGCGCGATCGCGGCCGTGGTGATCGGCGGGGCCTCGCTGTCGGGCGGCAAGGGATCGATGGTCGGCACCCTGCTGGGGGCCTGCCTGCTGGGTGTGCTCACCAACGGGCTGCTGCTGATGGGGGTCTCCGACTTCCAGCGGCAGATCATCACCGGCGGGGTGATCGTGGTCGCGGTGGTGGTGGACCACTACCGGGGACGGCTGGCGGCGCGGCTCACCCCGCTCGGGTAAATCCGATGCAGAAACGATGCGAGTTGAGTGGGCCGGGGGCGCTCACGAGGCTGGGGCCATGGACCTCATGGACCGCACCGACCTCTCGGAACCCGCCGGCGCGCACCTCGTCGCCCTCTTCCTGGACGGCGACGAGGACGCCATGGCGGTCGTCTACCGGCAGTGGCGTCCGCTCGTGCACACCCTGGCGCGCCGCGGCCTGGGCGACGAGCGCGAGGCCGAGGACGTGACCCAGCAGGTGTTCCTCGCCGCCTGGCGCGGCCGGGGCGGCTACCGGCCCGGCAGCGGGGACCTGGGCGGCTGGCTCGTCGGCATCACCCGCCACAAGGTCGCGGACGCGCTGGCCGCCCGGACCCGGCGGGCCCGGGCGCTGGCCGCCGTGGGAGCGCAGTACGAGACCGCGGGCGAGCCGGGACCCGCGGCGGAACCGGAGCGGGCGGTGGACCGGCTCTTCGTCCTGGGCGAGCTGTCCCGGCTGCCCTCCGCGCAGCAGCGGATCCTGCGCCTCGCGTACTACGGCGACCTCACCCAGACGCAGATCGCGGCCCGGACCGGGCTGCCGCTGGGGACCGTCAAGAGCCATATGCGGCGCGCGCTGGGCTGTCTGCGGGAGTCGCTGCGGGCGCAGCCGCTGTCAGCGACCGGATGAGCGCGACCGCCGAACGCAGCCCGTGCAGCCGTTCCGTGCCGGGGACGCACGCGCCACCCGCGCCCCAGCCGGGACCGGCGAGCAGCATCAGGGGGTGGGTGCGGGCGCCCCGCAGCCCCCATTCGATCCCGGACACGGAGCGGACCAGGGCGCGGTCCGCGGTGACCCGGGACTGGGACCAGAGCACCACCGCCCGGGGCCCGGTCCGGCGGACCGCCTCGTGCAGGGCGTCGGCGGGCAGCGCGGCCCCGAACATCCGCACCGGCAGGCCGCGTTCCCCGAGGGCCGCGCACAGGGCCTCCATCGGCAGGCTGTGCTGTTCGCCCGGTACGCACGCCAGCAGCACGGGAGCCCGCCCCGCGCCCTCGGCGGCGGGCCGCACCCGGCGCAGGGCGCAGGAGATGTGCCAGGACAGCAGGTGCTCCACCTCCACGTAGCGCTCCCCCGACGAGGCCCATTTGCGGCCGACCGCGTGCAGGGTGGGGGCGATGATCTCCTCCCAGGCGATGACCGGCCCGTGCTCGGCCAGGGCCGCCTCCAGCAGCTCCTCGAGGGCGGGCGCGTCCAGTCGTACGGCGGCCCGCGCGAGCCCCCGGCACTCCGGACGGACCTCCCCGAGCGGCAGCGCGTTGCGCCCGCCCGGCGCCTTGGCGACGGGCCCGGTCACCGCGGACCCCGGCGGGACGGGCACCGCGGCCACGGCCGGCTCCGACGGGACCGCGCCCTCGTCCGGGCCGGTCCGCAGCGCGGCCCGGGCGGCTTCGGCGGGCGGTACCCCCTGGCTGGTGAGGTGGCACATCAATTCCAGGCGGGCGATGTCCTGGGGGGTCCAGCGGCGGTGCCGGCCGTCCTCACGGCGGGCCGGACCAATGGCGTACCGGCGCTCCCACGAGCGCAGCGTGGTCGGCGAGACGCCCAGCCGCCGGGCGACGGCGCCGGTGCTCAGCGGCCAGGCCGGGGCCCCGGCCGCGAGCTCCGGGGCGGGGTGCGGCTCCGGGGCGGGGTGCGGACGGTCCACACCCGTCACGATACGGCGCGGGCCCGCTTGAACCGGCCGAGCGCGTCGGCGAGGTCCACCACCGGATCCGGATAGTCGTACCGGGCGCGCTCCAGCCCCGCCAGGCGCCACGGCTCGAACACCTCGGGCGCGGGCAGGTCCGCCAGCTCCGGTACCCAGCGGTGCACGTACTCGCCCCGCGGGTCGTAGCGCCGGGCCTGGCGGACCGGGTTGAGGACCCGGTTGGGCCGGGTGTCGGTGCCGGTCCCGGCCACCCACTGCCAGTTGAGCTGGTTGTTGGCGAGGTCCCCGTCGACCAGGAGGTCCAGGAAGTGCCGGGCGCCGGTGCGCCAGTCGACGTACAGGGTCTTGGCGAGGAAGCTCGCGGCGAGCAGCCGGCCCCGGTTGTGCATCCAGCCCTCGTGCCGCAGCTGGCGCATGGCCGCGTCGACGACGGGATAGCCGGTGCGGCCCTCCTTCCACGCCTCGATCTCCTCGGCGGCACCGGCGCCGGTCCGCCAGTGGTCGTGCCGGACGCGGTAGTCGTCGTGGGCGACGGCCGGGCGGGCGGCGAGCACCTGGTGGTGGAAGTCCCGCCAGCACAGCTGCCGTACGAACGCCTCCGCGCCGGGCCCGCCCGCCGTACGGGCCCGCTGGACGCACTCGGCGGCGGAGAGGGCGCCGAAGTGCAGGTACGGGGAGAGCCGGGAGGTGGCGTCCCCGGCCATGTCGTCGTGGCCCTCCTCGTAGCGGGCCACACCGTCGCGCAGCCAGGTGGTGAGCCGGGACCGGGCCTCGCTCTCGCCGCCCCGGGCCAGGCCCGGCGATACCCCGGTCACCGCGGCCCGTCCGGGCAGCGGCTCCGAGCCGATCCCCTCGGGCACCCGGACCGCGCGCGGGGCGGCCGAGACGGCCCGGGGCGGCTGCTCCGACCAGCGGCGGAAGTACGGGGTGAACACGGCGAAGTGGTCCGAGCCGACCGGGGTCACCGCGCCGGGGGCGAGGGCCGTCACCACCGCGTCGTGCACGTACAGCCGCCGCCCCTCCCCCTCCAATGCGGCGCGCAGCCGTTCCTCGCGGGCGTGGGCGTAGGCGCTCACCCCGGCCGCCATGTGGACCTCGTCCGCGTCGGCCTCCCGGACCACCGCGCACACCTGCGCGACCACGTCCCCGGACCGGACGACGAGCCTGCCGCCGCGTTCGCGCAGGCCGGAGTCGAGCGCGGCCAGGCAGTCGGCGAGGAAGGCCAGCCGGTTGGGCGCGCCGAACCCGGCCGCCGCGATCCCCCGGTCGCGGACGAACAGCGGCACCACCTCGTGCGAGGAGGAAAGCGCGGCGCGCAGCGGCGGGTGGTCGTGCAGGCGCAGGTCCGAGGTGTACAGGACGACCGCGACGTTCATGGGCGGGCTCCGGGTCGGGGCGGGGACGGCTTGCTGTCACCGGGTACTTCGCCGCCGCCCCCCGCGCCGGATGCGCCGTCCCCCGTCCCGGACGGGGCGTCCTCGGCGGTCGGCGGGGCGGCGCCCGCTCCGGACGCGGCGGCGCGGGTGATGTTGCGGGCCATGCCGCCGAAGACCACCGCGTGGAAGGGGGACACACCGGCCCAGTAGAGGTGCCCCAGCAGCCCGCGCGGGTGGAACAGGGCCCGCTGCCGGTAGAGGGAGCCGCCCCCGGGTTCCGGTTCGGCGGTCAGCTCCAGCCAGGCCAGCCCCGGCAGCCGCATTTCCGCGCGCAGCCGCAGCAGCCGCCCGGGTTCGATCTCCTCGACCCGCCAGAAGTCGAGGGAGTCCCCCACCCGCAGCCGGGCCGCGTCGCGCCGCCCGCGCCGGATCCCGGCCCCGCCGACGAGCCGGTCGAGCCAGCCCCGTAGCGCCCAGGCCAGGGGGAAGGAGTACCAGCCGTTCTCGCCGCCGATCCCCTCCACCACCCGCCACAGCGCCTCGGGCGGGGCGTCGACCGCCAGCTCCCGGCAGTCGGTGTAGAGGCTGCCGCCCGCCCAGTCGGGGTCGGTGGGCAGCGGGTCGCTCGGCGCGCCGGGCAGGGAGGCCGAGGACCACCGCGTGGTCACCTTCGCCTCGCGCACCCGGCGCAGGGCCAGCGACAGCGCCAGGTCGAAGGGGATCGGAGAGCCGGGCGGATCGGGGACGTACCGCGCGATGTCGTGCTCGTGGCAGACCACCTCGTGGCGCAGGGACTCGGCCAGCGGCCTGGCCAGGGCCCTCGGCACGGGGGTGACCAGCCCGATCCAGTGGCTGGACAGCCGCGGGGTGAGCATCGGGACGCGCAGGATCAGCCGGTGCGGCAGGCCCGCGACCACGGCGTAGCGGCGCATCATCTGCTCGTAGGTGACCACGTCGGGTCCGCCGATGTCGAAGGCCCGGCTGACCTCGGCCGGCATGGTGGCGGAGCCGACCAGGTAGCGCAGCACGTCGCGGACGGCGATCGGCTGGGTCCGGGTGCCGACCCAGCTCGGGGTGACCATGATCGGTAGCCGCTCGGTGAGGTAGCGCAGCATTTCGAAGGAGGCCGAACCGGAGCCGATGATTACCGCCGCGCGCAGCACGGTGGTGGGGACCCCGGAGCCGAGGAGGATCTCGCCGACCTCGGCGCGCGAGCGCAGGTGCGGGGAGAGTTCCCCGGTCGGCACCCCCACGGGGGTGAGGCCGCCGAGGTAGACGATCCGGCGGACCCCGGCCGCGCGGGCCTGCTCGGCGAAGATCCGGGCGGCGGACCGGTCGAGGTCCTCGAAGCCGGACCCGGTGCCGAGGGCGTGCACGAGGTAGTACGCCACGTCGATGCCGCGCAGGGCGTCGGCCACCGACTCCGCGTCGGTGACGTCCCCGCGCACCACCTCGGCCCGCCCGGCCCAGGGGTGGTCCCGCAGCCGTTCCGGTGAGCGGGCCAGGCAGCGCACCCGGTGGCCCGCGCCGAGCAGTTCGGGCACCAGGCGGCCGCCGATGTATCCGGTGGCGCCGGTGACCAGGCAGTGCGGCCCTCCCGGCACGGCGTTTCCCTCCCCGGGGGTGGGGTGATCGTCCATGGCTCTCCTTCCGGACCGTGCCGCCCCTGACGGCGGACCCTTCCTTGCCTGTGCGCCGACCCTTTCATGGTGTTTCGCGGTGGACCGGGAGGACGGATGCGGCGGCGGCGCGCATTGGGCCGAACGGGCGGGCATCCGAAACGGCTTCGGCTCCGAAGTAGGTGTGCGGAGGCCGTCCGGCTCCCGCAGGCCGGTGACCGGCCGGAACGCAGGAGGGAGCACGATGACGGAGCGAGGACAGGGGCGGCGGCCGCGCACGGCGGTGATCGGCGGAGGTGTGTCCGGGCTGACCGCCGCGTACGTGCTCTCGCGCGCCCACGACGTGACCGTCTACGAGGCCGACGACCGGCTCGGCGGGCACGCCCACACCCATGACCTCAAGGGTCCCGACGGGGTGCTCCGGTCCGTGGACTCCGGCTTCATCGTGCACAACGACCGGACCTACCCGAGGCTGCTGCGGCTCTTCGACGAGCTGGGGGTGGCGACGCGGAGCACCACCATGAGCATGTCCGTGCACTGCGAGGGGTGCGGGCTGGAGTACGCGGGGGCCCGGGGCCCGCGCGGGCTGCTGGCCCGGCCGCGCGGTGTCCTCGATCCGGCGTACCTGCGGATGCTGGCACTGGTCCCGGTCTTCCACCGGCGGGCCCGGCAGCTGCTCGCCGCCCCGCCGGGGGACGAGCCGACCCTGGGGGAGTTCCTGCGGCGGCACCGCTTCGGCGGGTACTTCGCGGCCCACTTCGCCATCCCGCTCGTGTCCTGCGTGTGGTCCTGCCCGGAGAACACCGCGCTGCGCTACCCGGCCCGGTACCTGTTCCGCTTCCTGGAGCACCACGGGATGCTCGCGATCGGCGGTTCCCCCCACTGGCGGACGGTGAGCGGGGGTTCGGCCCAGTACGTGCGCCTGCTGAACGAGCGGCTCGGCCCCGGCGCCGTGCGGGTCGCGGCTCCGGTCCGGGCGCTGGAGCGGGGTCCGCGCGAGGTGCGGGTCACCCTGGCCGACGGCACGCGGGCGACGTACGACTCGGTGGTCGTCGCCGTCCACGCCGACCAGGCGCTCGCCCTGCTGGCCGATCCGACGGACGCCGAGCGGACCCTGCTCGGGGCCTTCGGGTACTCCCGCAACCGCACCGTGCTGCACACCGACACCTCCGTGCTGCCGCGCAGCGCGGGGGCCCGGGCCTGCTGGAACTTCCGGCTGTCGGGCTGCCGCCCGGGGGACGCGCGGGTGCGGGTGAGTTACGACATGAACCGGCTCCAGGGACTGGACGGCCCCGAGCCGTACGTCGTCACGCTGAACGCCGACGGGCGGGTGCGGCCGGAGCTGGTGCTGGCCGAGATGGACTACGAACACCCGGTGTACACACCGGAGTCGGTGGCCGCGCAGCGGCGGCTGCCGGAGCTGTCGGGCCCGGTGACGGCCTTCGCCGGGGCGTACCACGGGTGGGGCTTCCACGAGGACGGCTGCCGCTCGGGGGCCGAGGCGGCCGAGGCCCTGGGGGTGGTGTGGTGACTCCCCCGACCACGTCCGCCGCCACGGTCGGTGACACCGCCGGCGCCGACACCGTGGCGCCCGCCCTGTACCCGTCGGTCATCACCCACGTACGGTCCGGGCCCCGCTCCTACGCCCTTCGGCAGCGCACCTACCTGTGGCTCGTGGACCTCGACCGGCTGCCCCGGCTCCCCCGCGCGATACGGGCGCTGGCCCGGTTCGACGCGCGCGACCACTTCGGCGGGGACCGGCCGACGATCCGGGAGGGCCTGGACCGGTTCCTCGCCGCGCACGGGGCGGCGCCCGCCGAGGGGCGCGTGCTGATGCTCGCGCACGCCCGGGTCTTCGGGTACGTGTTCAACCCGCTGTCGGTCTTCTGGTGCCACGGCTCCGACGGCGAACTGCGCCACGTGGTCGCCGAGGTGCACAACACCTACGGCGAGCGGCACTGCTACCTGCTGGGCCCGGAGGCCGCCACGGGCGCCGGACACGCCCGCAAGGAGTTCTACGTCTCGCCCTTCCTGCCGGTCACCGGGGACTACCTGATGCGGCTGCCCCGGCCGGGTGAGCGGCTGGCCCTGACCGTCCGGCTCGACACCGAGGGCGGGCGGCGGCTGACGGCGACCGTGCGGGGCGTGCGGCGGGCCGCCGACCCGCCGGGGGTGCTGCGCGCCGCGCTGCGCCGCCCGTGGTCGACCGCCGCCGTTTCGCTCGGCATCCGCTTCCACGGCATCCGGCTGTGGCTGCGCGGGATGCCCGTCCAGCCCCGACCCCGACACGTACCCCAGGAGGGTGTGAAGTGAGCACGCGCACGACGTCCACCACGTTCACGGCAGCCGTTCCGTCCCAGCCGGGAGCCGAGGACGAGTCCCGGGACCGGGCCGCCCGGGCCGCGGCCCAAGACCTGGCCCAGGACCCCGCCCACGCTCCCGCCGGGCCGCCGTCCGTGCCCGAGGTGCCCCGGTGCTCGCGCGCCCGGGCCGCCGTCGGCGGGGCGCTGGTCCGGCGGGCGCTGGACCGGCTGCCGCTGACCGTGCGGCTGGGATCCGGTCCCGGCGCCCGGATCCTGGGGCGGGGCGGCCCGGACCTGGTGGTGCGCGATCCGCGGGCCTTCGTCCGCCGGATCGCGACGGGCGGCCTGATCGGCTTCGGCGAGTCGTACCAGGCCGGGGAGTGGGACGCGCCTGATCCGGTGGCCGTACTGACCGTCCTCGCCGGGAGCGTCGCCTCCCTGATCCCCGCGCCGCTCCAGCGGCTGCGCGGGCTGTGGGCGCCCCGGCACCCGGAGACGGAACGCAATACCCGCGCCGGCGCCCGGAGCAACATCCAGCGGCACTACGACCTGTCCAACGAGCTGTTCGCGGAGTTCCTGGACCCGACCATGACCTACTCCTCGGCCGTCTTCGGCGAACTGCCGGCCTCCTGGCCCGAGTTGGCGGCGGCCCAGCACCGCAAGATCGACATGCTGCTCGACAGCGCGGGGGTGGGCCCGGGCACCCGGCTGCTGGAGATCGGCACCGGCTGGGGCGAACTCGCCCTGCGGGCGGCCGGCCGCGGCGCCGACGTCGTCTCCCTCACCCTCTCCCGGGAGCAGCGGGAACTCGCCGAGCAGCGGATCGAGGCCGCCGGACTGAGCGCGCGGGCCGAGGTGCGGCTGTGCGACTACCGGGAGGCGCGGGGCAGTTACGACGCCATCGTGAGCGTCGAGATGATCGAGGCCGTCGGCGTCGAGTACTGGCCGCGGTACTTCGCCGCCCTGGACCGGCTGCTCGCGCCGGGCGGCCGGGTCGCCCTCCAGGCGATCACCATGCCGCACGAGCGGATGCTGGCCACCCGGAGCACCTACACCTGGATCCACAAGTACATCTTTCCCGGCGGGATGCTGCCGTCGGTGCGGGCGGTGGAGGAACTGGCGCGCACCCGGACCCGGTTGCGGGTGGAGCGGTGCGAGGGCTACGGCGCGCACTACGCGCAGACGCTGCGGCTGTGGCGGGAGCGCTTCGGCGAGCGGGCCGAGCGGGTCGGCGCACTGGGCTTCGACGCCGCCTTCCAGCGGATGTGGACCTTCTACCTCGCCTACTCGGAGGCCGGGTTCGCCTCCGGCTACCTGGACGTGCACCACATCGTGCTGGCCGAGCGGGACGGAGAGCACTGATGCGATGGGGTGCCTTCGGGGCGGGTCTGGGGGTCGCGGCGGGCGCGGCGCTCGCCGTGCTGCTGGCCGCCTTCGCGGTGGGGGTGCGGCTCGGCCGCCACCGCGGGGTGGACGTGGCCTGGGGCGCGGCCTTCGCCGCCGTCGCGCTGTCGGCGTACGGGATGTCCGCCGGGCACGGGGACGGCGGGCGCAGGCTGCTGCTGACCCTGCTCACGGTGGTCTGGGGGCTGCGCCTGGCCGGGCACATCGCCCGGCGGGGCCGCGGGCACGGCGAGGACCCGCGGTACGAGCGGATGCTGGCCAAGGCAGGTGGGCCCGGCTCCCGGGGCCGCGACCTGTACGCCCTTCGCAAGGTCTACCTGCTCCAGGCGGCGCTGGTGTGGCTGGTGTCGCTGCCGGTGCAGGCGGGGCAGTACGTGACGGGTCCGATGAGTCCGCTCGCGGTGGCCGGGGCCGCGCTGTGGCTGCTCGGGATCACCTTCGAGGCGGCCGGCGACCACCAGCTCGCCCGGTTCAGGGCCGACCCGGCGAACCGGGGGCGGATCATGGACCGGGGGCTGTGGTCATGGACCCGGCACCCGAACTACTTCGGGGACTTCTGCGTGTGGTGGGGGCTCTTCCTGATCGTGTGCGATTCCCCCGCCGCGGCGGCGGCGACCCTCGTGGCCCCGCTGGTCATGTCGTACCTGCTGACGGCGGGCAGCGGCAAGGCGCTGCTGGAGCGGCACATGGCGGGGCGGCCCGGGTACGCCGAGTACGTGGCGCGGACCAGCGGTTTCCTGCCCCGGCCACCGCGTCGGCCGTAGGTCCGGTCCGTCGGCTGGTTTGAGCGCCATTGGTTTTGAGCGCCATTGGTACAGTTCCATACGGATCGTGACCTGCGGCGGAGGGCCTGCGCACCATGGCGGTGGACGAGCTGGACACCCGGATCCTGCGGCTGCTGATCGAGGAGCCGCGCACCAGCGTGCGCGAGTACGCCCGCAGGCTCGGCGTGGCGCGCGGCACCCTGCAGGCCCGCCTCGACCGGCTGGAGCGCACCGGGGTGATCACCGGCACCGGCCCCGCGCTCTCCCCCGCCGCCCTCGGACATCCGGTGCTCGCCTTCGTGCACATCGAGGTCACCCAGGGGCACCTGGACGAGGCGGGCGAGGCGCTGGCGGCCGTACCGGAGATCATCGAGGCCTTCTCGATCACCGGCGGCGGGGACCTGCTGACCCGGGTGGCGGCCCGGGACAACGCCCATCTGGAGGACGTCATCCAACGGCTGATCCGACTGCCGGGCGTGGTGCGCACCCGGACCGAGGTGGTGCTGCGCGAGCGGGTCCCGCACCGGCTGCTGCCACTCGTGGAATCCGTGGGCCGGGCCGCTCGAAAACCCTGACAGGATGGCAGGGATACGCACACGACCGGCAGGACGGCCATAGCGGTGATTTCCGTCATATTCGATCTCGACGGCACCCTCGTGGACAGCGAGCCGAACTACTACGAGTCCGGCCGCCTGACCCTGGAGCGGCACGGCGTCCCCGACTTCACCTGGGCGCAGCACTCCCGGTACATCGGCATCGGCACCCTGGAAACACTCGAGGTCTTGCGCCAGCGGTACGCCCTCACGGCCCCGGTGGAACAACTGCTCGCGGAGCAGAACGCCGCCTGCCTGGAGCTGGCCCGGGCCCGGACCGAGGCCTTCCCCGAGATGCGGAAGTTCGTCGAGCGGCTGCACGCCGAGGGCGTCCCGATGGCGGTGGCCTCGGGTTCCTCGCGCGAGGCGATCGACGCCGTGCTCGCCGGGACCGGGCTGGCCGCCCTGCTGACCACCGTGGTCTCCGCCGAGGAGGTCCCGCACGGCAAGCCCGCCCCGGACGTCTTCCTGGAGGCGGCGAGGCGGCTGGGAGCGGACCCCGCCGACTGCCTGGTCATGGAGGACGCCGCCCCGGGCGCCGAGGCCGCGCACGCGGCCGGGATGGCCTGCGTGGCGATCCCGTACGTGGCGGAGACGGCCGACGACCCGGCCTTCGCGACGGCCGCACTGCCCTTGCGGGCCGGGCACGCGGAGTTCTCGGCGGACGTGGCGCACGACTGGCTGACGGCCCGCCGCACGGCATGAGCCGCCCGTCCCACGACGGTGCGGCGCTTCCTCGGATCGACGTACACCGGGAGGTGGCGGGGCTCACCCAACGGATCGCGGTCCGCGCCCTGTTCGGCGGTGACGCCGGGCTGACCCCGTTCCTGCCGCCGTGGGTACGGACCCCCGGGCGGCGCCGGATGCGCGCCGCCGTGGCCGTGCTCGACCGCGAGACCGAGCACGTCACACGGAAGCACGAGACGGCCTCGGCCGCGGGGCGGGAAGATCCCGGGACCGCCGCCGGTTGGTAGAACCGTGAACGATTTCCTGAGGGACGTGGACGTGGTGGTCATCGGCGCGGGGCAGGCGGGCCTGTCCAGTGCCTACCACCTGGGGCGGGCGGGGCTGGACCACGTGGTGCTGGACCACGCTCCCCGCCCGGGCGGAGCCTGGCAGTTCCGATGGCCGTCGCTGACCTACGGGACGGTGCACGGGATGTACGCCCTGCCCGGTATGGAGCTGACGGGCGCCGACCCGCTGCGGCCCTCGTCGGAGGTCATCGGGGAGTACTTCGCCGCCTACGAGGAGCGGTTCGGGCTGCGCGTACGGCGCCCCGTGGACGTGACCTCGGTACGCGAGGGGACGGCCGGGCGCCTCCTGGTGGAGTCCTCGGCCGGGACCTGGTCGGCGCGGGCCCTGATCAACGCCACCGGGACCTGGGACCGCCCGTTCTGGCCCCGCTACCCCGGCCAGGAGACCTTCCGGGGGCGCCAGCTGCACACCGCGAACTATCCCGGGCCCCAGGAGTTCGCCGGGGCCCGGGTCATCGTGGTGGGCGGCGGCAATTCCGGAGTGCAGCACCTGCTGGAGATAGCCGAGGTGGCCGCCGCCACCACCTGGGTGACCCGGCGGCCCCCGGTGTTCCGGGACGGCTCCTTCGGCGAGGCCGAGGGGCGGGCGGCGGTGGCCCTGGTGGACGAGCGGGTCCGGCGCGGCCTGCCCCCGCAGAGCGTGGTCAGCGTGACCGGGCTGCCGCTGAACGACGCCGTCCGGGCCGGGCTGGCCTCCGGGGTCCTGGACCGCGAGCCGGCGTTCGACCGGATCACCCCCTCGGGCGTGGCCTGGGACGACGGGCACCGGGTGGACGCCGATGTGATCCTGTGGGCCACCGGGTTCCGGGCCGCGATCGACCACCTGGCCCCGCTGCGGCTGCGCGAGCCGGGCGGCGGGATCCGGGTGGAGGGCACCAGGGCGGCGCGGGACGAGCGGGTGCACCTGGTGGGCTACGGGCCCTCGGCGAGCACGATCGGCGCCAACCGGGCGGGCGGCGCGGCCGTACGCGAGATCCGCCGCCTGCTCGACCGCGCCCCGGAGCCCGCTTCCGCCTGAGCCGGCCCGCCGCCGCGCACTGCCGGGCCTACGCCGTGCGGGCGGCGGCGCGGTGCTTGTTGAACTCGGTGACGTGGCGCTGGTGTTCCTCGTAGGTCGCCGAGAAGCGGGTGTCGCCGGGCTTCACCGTGACGAAGAACAGCCAGTCGCCGGGGGTCGGGGCGACCGCGGCCCGCAGGGCCGCCAGGCCGGGGCTGTCGATCGGAGTGGGTGGCAGACCCTGGCGTTCGTAGGTGTTGAAGGGGCTGTCGATCCGGGTGTCCCGCGACGCGGTGTCCACGGCGGTCCGGTTCAGCGCGTAGTTGATGGTCGAGTCCATCTGGAGCGGCATCGATCTGGCGAGCCGGTTGTAGACCACCCGCGCGACCTTGCCCATGTCGGCCGGGGTATCGGCTTCCGCCTGGATGATGCTGGCCAGGGTGACCGTCTGATAGGGGGTCATGCCCTGACTCCTGGCCTGCGTGGCGATCGGCGGGGCGGCGAGTTGCCCGTTGGCCGTGCGCACCATGTAGCCGAGGAGTCCGGCCGGGGTGGTCCCGTCGGTCAGCGGGTACGTCGCCGGGAAGAGGAAGCCTTCCGGGTTGCCCTTGGCCTCGGCGGGAAGGTCCAGCGCCGCACCGGCGGCCGCCGCCTTCGCGGAGCCCGCGGGGAGTTTCAGTTCGCGGTCCACCGCCGTGTACACCTGGGTGGCCCGCCAGCCTTCGGGGATCACCAGTCGACGCGGTTTCGGGGGCGTTTCGCCGCCCCCGTTCAACAGTATGGGGACCAGTACCGCCGCTCCGGTCGCGGCCAGCAGGCCGAGGAGGATCGCCAGTCGGCCCCGGCGGGTGACGCGGATCCCGGGCCGCTCCGGCGGCCGGTGCTCTAGACGCATGCGGGAACGCTAACCCGCCAAGTGCCGCATGTCGGGCATCTTCCCCGCGTCGCGGTCGTACGATCACACGTTCACGGGAGTGACCGGCGCCCCCACCGGCAGGGCGTCCGGGACCGCCGCCGGAACCAGCTCGCCGTCCCTGCGGACCAGGGCCGCGTACCGCCCGTCGGCTTCCAGCAGCTCGGTGTGGGTACCGCGCTCGGCGATCGTTCCGCCGTCGAGGACCACGATCTGATCCGCGTCGCGGACGGTGGAGAGGCGGTGCGCGATGGTGATGGTGGTGCGGCCCGCGGACAGGGCGTCGATGGCCCGCTGCACGGCGTGCTCGGTGCGGGTGTCGAGTGCGCTGGTGGCCTCGTCCAGGATCAGCACCGGCGGATCGCGCAGGATGGTGCGGGCGATGGCCAGGCGCTGCTTCTCGCCGCCGGAGAAGCGGTAGCCGCGCTCGCCGACCAGGGTGTCGTAGCCGTCGGGCAGCGACTGGATGTGGTCGTGGATCTGGGCCGCCTTGGCCGCCTTGGCTATCTCCTCGTCGGTGGCGTCCGGCTTGGCGAAGCGGAGGTTGTCGGCGACGGAGGCGTGGAAGAGGTACGTCTCCTGACTGACCACGCCGATGGACCGGGCCAGCGAGTCGAAGTC
Organism: Streptomyces sp. G-G2; assembly: GCF_030063135.1. Classification (GTDB taxonomy): domain Bacteria; phylum Actinomycetota; class Actinomycetes; order Streptomycetales; family Streptomycetaceae; genus Streptomyces. The sequence goes on along the minus strand of NZ_JASISO010000009.1, from coordinate 51,818 downwards.
GAGGTCGCGCACGTCGATGCCGTCGAGGGCCACCCGGCCGCCGGTGACGTCGTACAGCCGGGGCACCAGGTAGCTCAGGGTGCTCTTGCCGGATCCGGTCGGGCCGACCACGGCGAGGGAACCGCCCGCCGGGACCGTGATGTCGATGCCCGTCAGGGTGGGGCCGTGCTTGGCGTCGTAGGCGAAGTCCACGCCCTCAAGCCGGATCTCGCCCTTGGCCTGATCCAGGCGCACGGCGTCCGCGCGCTCGGTGATGTCCACCGGCAGGTCGAGGTACTCGAAGACCCGGGCGAACAGGGCGAGCGAGGTCTGGATCTGCACACCGGTCGACAGCAGGCTCACCGCGGGCCGGAACAGACCCTGCTGGAGGGTGACGAAGGCGACGAGGGTGCCGGTGGAGAGCGAGGGGGCGCCGGACTGCAGGGCGATGCCCGCCGCCCAGTAGATCAGCGCGGGCATCGCGGCCATGACGATGCCGATGGTCGACATCCGCCAGCGGCCGGCCATGCTGGAGCGCACTTCGAGCCCGACGAGCTTCTCGGACTCCTCGGAGAAGGCCTGCGTGAGCGAGTCGGCCCGGCCCATGGTGCGGCCCAGCAGGATGCCGCTGACCGAGAGGGACTCGGTGACGGTGGCGGCCATGGCCGCCATCTGCTTCTGCCGCTGCGTGGTGATCTTCTTGCGCTCGCGGCCCACCCGGCGGCTGATCCACACGAAGACCGGCAGCAGGAGCAGCGAGACCAGGGTGAGCCGCCAGTCGAGGGCGAGCATCGCGACCACGGAGGCGACCACGGCCGTCAGGTTCGAGACGAGGGAGGTCGCCGTCGAGGTGACGGTGGCCTGCATGCCGCCGATGTCGTTGGCTATCCGGGACTGCACCTCACCCGTGCGGGTACGGGTGAAGAAGGCCAGCGGCATCCGCTGGAGCTGCGCGTAGACCCCGGTGCGCAGGTCGTGCATGACGCGCTGGCCGACCGTGGTCGAGATCAGGGTCTGGAGCACGCCGAAGACGCTCGTGACGACCGCGGTGAGGATCATGCCGAGCGCGAGCAGGCTGAGCAGCCCGGTACGCCCCTGCGGGATCGCGACGTCGAGGATCTCCTTGAGCAGGAACGGCGAGGCCACGCCGACCAGCGAGGAGGCCCCGACCAGCAGGCCCACCACACCGAGACGGCCCCGGTAGGGACGGAACAGGCGGGCGATCCGCCGCAGCTCGCGCGGCTGGTCCGCGGGGGCGGGACGGCTGGGGTCGAGGGATTCCTTCGATGGGGTCCACTTCGGTTCTTCGGGGCGCATGGGCCTCCCTTGTGAGGGCACTGCTGTCGAGTGTGCGGGTGTGCGGGCACCGCTGCCGGGCATTCCCGACAGCACTCGAATGAGCATAGCTCATTGTTACCTATACTCACAATGAGCCTGGTCCTGATACTCTTCCCAGTATGAGCACCGCGTCGGAGACCGACAGCCCGGACAGTTCGGACGGCGTACTCGCCGAGCAGCTGCTGCGGCTGACCCGCAGGCTGCACCGCATCCAGAAGCGCCACCTGGAGCCCCTCGGCATCACTCCGGCCCAGTCCCGGCTGCTGCGCACGGTCGCCCATTTCTCCGCGGCGGACCCGCCCCGAATGGCCGATCTGGCCGCTCGGCTGGAGGTCGTGCCCCGGGCGGTGACCACCTTGGTCGACGGTCTCGAGACGGCCGAGTGCGTGCGCCGGGTGCCGGACACCGCGAACCGCCGGGTGATCCGGATCGAGCTGACCGACACCGGCCGCGCCACGCTGCGCAGGCTGCGCAACGCGCGAACGGGCGCCGCGGAGGAGATCCTGGCTCCATTGACCGCCGGTCAGCGCGAGCTGCTCGGCGGACTGCTCAACGCTCTGGCGGACGGACCGGCGGAGCGCGCCTGCTGAGGCGGACCGCCGTACCGAGGGGGCACCCATGCCGCTGCTGGAGCCGAAGCCGGGAGCCCTGCGCCCCCATGCCACCGGCGTTCCCGCCCCCGACCGGGTGCCCGACCGCCGGGCCACCGGGACGCCGGAGCCGCTGCGCTCCGAGCTGATCGGCCTGCTGGGCGCGGACAAGGTGCTGTGGAAGATCTCCGACCTGGTCCGCTACGCCTCGGACGCCTCGCCGTACCGCTTCGTGCCGCAGGTGGTCGTGATGGCCGAGGACATCGACGACATCTCCGCCGTCCTCTCCTACGCCCACGGCAGGCAGCGCGAGGTGGTCTTCCGCGCCGCCGGGACCTCGCTCAACGGCCAGTCCCAGGGCGAGGACATCCTGGTCGACGTACGCCGCCACTGGGCCGGGATCGAGGTCCTGGAGGAGGGGCTGCGCGCCCGGATCCGCCCCGGCACCACCGTGCTGCGGGCCAACGCCGCGCTCGCCCGGCACGGCCGGGTGCTCGGCCCCGACCCGGCCAGCGCGATCGCCTGCACCCTGGGCGGGGTGGTCGCGAACAACGCCTCGGGCATGACCGCGGGGACCACCAGGAACGCGTACCGCACCCTGTCCTCGCTCACCTTCGTGCTGCCCGGCGGGACCATCGTGGACACCGCCGACCCGCTGGCCGACGAGGAGCTCGCGCGGGCGGAGCCCGCCCTGTGCCACGGCTTGATGGAGATCAAGCGGGCGATCGAGGACGATCACGAGCTGACCGCCCGGATCCGGGCGAAGTACGAGATCAAGAACACCACCGGCTACCGCATGGACGCCTACCTCGACGGCAGCACCCCGGTGGAGATCCTGCGCGGGCTGATGGTCGGCTCCGAGGGCACCCTCGGCTTCATCTCCGAGGTGGTCTTCGACACCCTGCCACTGGACCGGGAGATCTCCAGCGCTCTGCTCTTCTTCCCCTCCCTGCCCGCCGCCGCGGCCGCCGTGCCACTTTTCAACGCGGCGGGCGCGGTCGCGGTGGAGCTGATGGACGGCAACACGCTGCGCGCCTCGGTCAGCGTGGCGGGCGTACCGGCCGACTGGGCCGGGCTGCCCAAGGACACGACCGCCCTGCTCGTGGAGTTCCGGGCGCCGGACCCGGCGAGCCTGGCCGCGTACGGGGCACGCGCGGCCGATGTGGTCGCCGGACTGGAACTGGTGGCCCCGGCGGCCTCGGTGAGCAACGCCTTCAGCTCCGACTCCGCGGTCATCGCCGGGTACTGGAAGGCGCGCAAGGCCTTCGTCACCGCCGTCGGCGGAGCCCGCGCCTCCGGCACCACCCTGATCACCGAGGACTTCGCCGTACCGCCCTCCCGGCTGGCCGAAGCCTGCGAGGCGCTCCTCGAACTGCAGGCGGAGCACGGCTTCGACGCCGCCGTGGCCGGTCACGCGGCCCACGGCAACCTGCACTTCCTGCTGGCCTTCGACGCGGCGCTGCCCGCCGACGTCCAGCGCTACGGGGCGTTCATGGACGCCTTCTGCAGGCTCACCGTCGAGCGCTTCGACGGCTCGCTGAAGGCCGAGCACTCCACCGGGCGCAACATGGCCCCCTTCCTCGAACTCGAATGGGGCGCCAAGGCCACCGACCTGATGTGGCGCACCAAGCGGCTCCTCGACCCCGACGCGGTGCTCGCCCCGCGGATCCTGCTCGACCGCGACCCCCGGGCCCATCTGCGCGGGCTCAAGACCATTCCGCGGGTCGAGGCGGTCGCCGACCCCTGCATCGAATGCGGCTTCTGCGAGCCGACGTGTCCCAGCCAGGATCTGACGACGACCCCGCGCCAGCGGATCGTGCTGCGCCGCGAGATGACGCGCCAGCAGCCGGGATCCCCGGTGCTGGAGGAGCTCCTCGACGCCTACGGCTACGACGCGGTGGACACCTGCGCGGGCGACTCCACCTGCAAGCTCGCCTGCCCGGTGGGCATCGACACCGGCGCCCTGATGAAGGACTTCCGCCACCGTCGGCACAGCCCGCGCGAGGAGCGGGCCGCCGCGCTCGCCGCGAAGCGGTTCGGGGCCGTGGAGGCGGCGGCCCGGCTCGCGGTGGCCGCCGCGAGCCGGATCACCGACCGGGTCGGGGACGGTCCGCTGCGGCTGGCCACGGGGATCGCGCGCAAGGCCGTACGTCCGGACCTGGTCCCGCAGTGGCTGCCGCGGATCCCGGGAGCGGCGGCCCGCACGCTGCCGGCCACCCGGCGGGTCGGCGCCTCGGCCGTGTACTACCCGGCCTGCGTCAACCGCATCTTCGGCGGCCCGGACAGCGCCGCGGGCGCGCACGGGCCGGTCGGGCCGTCGCTGCCGGAGGCCGTCGTCGCGGTGTCCGAGCGGGCCGGACGGCCGGTGTGGATCCCGAAGGACGTGACCGGCACCTGCTGCGCGACGATCTGGCACTCCAAGGGGTACGACGCCGGGAACCGGCTGATGGCCAACCGGATCGTGGAGGCCGCCTGGGGCTGGACGGCCGGCGGGCGGCTGCCCCTCGTCGTCGACGCGTCCTCCTGCACCCTGGGCATCGCGCACGAGGTGGTCCCGTACCTGACGCGGGACAACCGGGACCTGCACGCCGGGCTGACAGTGGTCGACTCCGTCGTCTGGGCCGCGGAGGAGCTGTTGCCGCGCCTGGAGGTGCTGCGCACGGTCGGCTCGGCGGTGCTGCATCCGACCTGCTCGATGCGCCATCTGGGTGATGAGGCGCAGTTGCGGGCGGTGGCCGCGGCCTGCGCCGAGGAGGTGGTGGTGCCCGACGACGCGGGCTGCTGCGCCTTCGCGGGCGACCGGGGCATGCTGCACCCGGAGCTGGCCGCCGCCGCCACGGCGCGGGAGGCCGCCGAGGTGACGGCGCGGCCCTACGACGCCTACCTGTCGGCGAACCGGATGTGCGAGGTGGGCATGGACCGGGCCACGGGCCACGGTTACCAGTCGGTCCTGCTGGCGCTGGAGCGGGCCACTCGCCCCTGAGCGCCGGTCTGCCCCGGACCGCCCCCTCTGTCGCCGTGGCCGGATATCGCTCGGTCAACGAAAAATCGATTGCCCCGCAAGGTTCCGGAAGGCGAACCTTGCACGGTTTGGACCACTACCGAGTCATGGGGCGTCATGCAGATCAGCGATCTTCCGTATCCGGACCCAGGGGTACCCGACGCGCGATCCGGGCCCCGGTTCCTGCTGTGGCTGGGACGCAATCAGCTCGGTGGACAGCTCAAGAGCCTGTGCTGGGGGTTGGTGCACTTCTGCGGGATCGCGGGTCTGCCCTTCGCCGTGGGTCTCGGCGTCGAGGCGGTCGTGGACCGCGACGGCACCCGGCTGCTCCTGGTCGGTGGGCTGATCCTGCTCATCGGGATCGCGATCTCGCTCGGTGACACCATGCTGCACCGGACGGCCGTGACCAACTGGATCACCGCCGCCGCCCGGGTCCAGCAGCTCCTCGCCCGCAAGACCGCCGAGTTGGGGGCCGCGCTGACCCGGCGGGTCGCGGCCGGTGAGGTGGTGGCCGTCTCCACCGGTGACGTGGAGAAGATCGGCTGGTTCGTCGAAGCCGTCTCGCGCTTCCTCGCGGCCGCCGTCGCCGTCGTCGTGATCTGTGTGGGGCTGGTGTTCTACGCGCCCGCGCTCGGCGTGGTCGTGGCGGCCGGAACTCCCGTACTGGCCCTGGCCGTACTCCCGTTGCTGCCCCGTGCCACCAAGCGCGCCGACATCCAGCGCGAGAAGGCCGGCAAGGCGACCGAGCTGGCCTCGGACACCGTGGCCGGGCTGCGGGTGCTGCGCGGGATCGGCGGCGAGGAACTGTTCCTCGGCCGGTACCGCGAGGCCTCGCAGGAGGTGCGCAAGGCCGCGGTGCGCAGCGCCCGGATGTGGGCCCTGATCTCGGCGATCCAGGTACTGCTGCCGGGTCTGCTGCTGATCACGGTGGTCTGGTACGGGGCCACGCTGGTCCTGGACGGCCGGATCACGGTGGGTGAACTCGTCGCCGTGTTCAGCGCGGTGGCCCTGATGCTGTACCCGCTGCGGCACTTCGAGGAGATCGCCATGGCGTACTCCTTCTCCCGGCCCTCCGCCAAGCGGGCCGCGCGGGTGCTGGCGCTGACCCGTACCGACCCGGCTCCGGAAGGGCAGGCGGGCGCGGGAGCGGCGTCTGCCGATCCGGTACGGGAGCCGCCCGAGGCGCCGGCCCCGGGGGCGGACCTGTACGACCCGGAGACCGGACTGCTGGCTCCGGCCGGGCAGTTCACCGCCGTGGTCTGCGGGGACCCCGATCTGGCGGGGCGGCTCGCCGAGCGCCTCGGCGGTCATCCGGCCGACGCGGACGCCGTCGGGGGGACGTCGGTGCTGCTGGGCGGGGTCGCACTGGAGGAGCTGGACCTGGACACGGCGCGCACGCTGGTGCTCGTCCAGGACAAGGACCCGGTGCTGCTGTCCGGCACCCTGCGCGCGCTGTTCGACGTACCGGCGTCCGGCACGGTCGAGCCGGCCGCGGCGCTGGCGGCGGCCCAGTGCGGTGACGTACTGGACGCGCTGCTGCAGTCCGCTCCGGACGGGGTGGACGACCCGATGGACGCGCGGATCACCGAGCGCGGACGCTCGCTCTCCGGCGGCCAGCGCCAACGCCTCGCGCTCGCGCGCTCCTTGGTCACGGACCCGGAGGTGCTGGTGCTGGACGAGCCGACCTCGGCGGTGGACTCGCACACCGAGGCCCGGATCGCGGAGGGCGTCGCGGCGCTGCGCGCGGGCCGTACGACGGTGGTCCTGGCCTCGTCGCCGCTGCTGCTGGACCGCGCCGACCGGGTCGTCCTGATCGACGGGGGCACGGTCGCGGTGGTCGGTACGCACCGTGAACTGCTGCACGGCGATCCGCGCTACCGCGCGGTCGTCACGCGCGAGACGGACGAAGAACAGCTGCTCGGCGCGGTCGAGGGGCTGGACAAGCTGCGGGAACTCACAGAGATCGAGGAATCGGCATGATCGGCGTGGTGGCGCCGGAGTACGATCCGGCCGCCCCCGAGTCCGTGGCCACCCTTCCGGTGGGCACGTCGACGACGGTACGGGGCTATGTACGCGGGCTGCTGCGGCGGCACAGGCGCGCTTTCGTCCTCCTGGTGACGGTCAACGCGGTCGCGGTGGTCGCGTCCATGACGGGTCCCTACCTGCTGGGGCAGGTGGTGGACGATCTCGCGGCGGGGGCGCGCGAACTGCGTCTGGGGCGCGTGGCGCTGCTGTTCGCGCTGGCGCTTCTGGTGCAGACGCTGTTCGTGCGGATGGTCCGGCTGCGCGGGGCGATGCTCGGCGAGGAGATGCTGGCCGATCTGCGCGAGGACTTCCTGGTGCGGTCGGTCGCTCTGCCGCCGGGCGTACTGGAGCGCGCGGGCACCGGTGATCTGCTGTCCCGGATCACCACGGACATCGACCGGCTGGCCAACGCGATGCGCGAGGCCGTACCCCAGCTGGCCATCGGCCTGGTGTGGGCGGGGCTGCTCTTCGGGGCGCTGACGGTGACGGCGCCGCCGCTGGCGCTGGCCGCGCTGGTGGCGCTGCCGGTGCTGGTGTTCGGCTGCCGCTGGTACTTCAAGCGGGCGCCCTCGGCGTACCGCTCGGAGGCCGCCGGGTACGCGGCGGTCGCGGCGGCGCTCACCGAGACGGTGGACGCGGGCCGCACGATCGAGGCGCACCGGCTGGGCGGGCGCCGGATCGCCCTGTCCGAGCAGCGCATCAAGGAGTGGACGGCCTGGGAGCGGTACACGCTGTTCCTGCGGTCCGTGCTCTTCCCCGTCATCAACGTCACCTATGTGACGATCCTGGGCTCGGTGCTGCTGATCGGCGGTTACTGCGTGCTGCGGGGCTGGATGTCGGTGGGGCAGATGACCACGGGCGCGCTGCTGGCGCAGATGATGGTCGACCCGATCGGGCTGATCCTGCGCTGGTACGACGAACTCCAGGTCGCCCAGGTCTCCTTGGCCCGGCTGGTCGGGGTCCGGGAGATCGAGCCCGACGCGGGTGACGAGCGGGTCGCGCCGGACGGCCGCGACGTACGGGCCGACGAGGTCCGCTTCGGCTACCGCGAGGGGGTGGACGTCCTGCACCAGGTGTCCCTGTCGGTACCGCCGGGAACCCGGATGGCGCTGGTCGGGCCCTCGGGCGCGGGCAAGTCCACGCTCGGACGGCTGCTCGCGGGCATCTACGCGCCGCGGACGGGCGAGATCACTCTCGGCGGGGCGCGGCTGTCGGAGATGCCCGCGGAACGGGTGCGGGAGCACGTGGCCCTGGTGAACCAGGAGCACCACGTGTTCGTCGGCAGCCTCCGCGACAACCTGCGCCTGGCCCGGCCGGGAGCAGAGGACGGGCGGCTGTGGGCGGCGCTGGGCGCGGTGGACGCGGACGGCTGGGCCCGGGCGCTGGAGAACGGCCTGGACACCGAGGTCGGTTCGGGCTCGGCAGCGCTGACTCCGGCGCAGGCGCAGCAGGTCGCGCTGGCCCGGCTGGTGCTGGCGGACCCGCACACGCTGGTCCTGGACGAGGCGACCTCGCTGCTGGACCCGCGGGCGGCCCGGCACCTGGAGCGTTCGCTGGCCCGGGTCCTGGAGGGACGTACGGTCGTCGCGATCGCCCACCGGCTGCACACCGCGCACGACGCGGATGTGATCGCGGTGGTCGAGGCGGGCCGGATCAGCGAGTTGGGCTCGCACGAGGAACTGGTCGCGGCGGACGGGGCGTACGCGGCCCTGTGGCGCTCCTGGCACGGCTGAGCCCGGCCGGCCGCCGCCCCTGCGAATGACACCGCGGGGCAGCGGCCGGTCGAGCGGTCGTAGCGTTCCACCGCGTGGGCGGGGTCCGTCAGTTGTTGGTGGTCCAGGTGCCCCGGTCGGGGTTCCAGTGGATCGTGACCTTCTGGAAGCGCTGGGCCTTGCCCCCGGCCTCGTCCACCTCGTCGTTGACCGGATAGCCCAGGGCCGCCTCGTGTCCGCCCGCGTGGAACGCCTCGTAGATCGCCCCGTGGACCACGTGCGCCCCGGTCACGGGCGACCACATGAACAGCCCCCGCTCGAAGAACTGATAACGCCCGCGGGTCCCGTCGGGCGCCTGCGCCGCCGCCGCCTCGTCCATCGTCGGGAAGCCCCAGCGCCGCTCCGCGTCCGTCGCCCAGAACTTGTCCCGGATGTCTCCGTAGACCGCGAAGGCCGCGTCCGGGTGCCACAGGATGATCCCGTTCTGGAACGCCTGGAAGCGCCCGCCCATCATGGAATCGCGTTCGCCGGAGGTCGGCCGTCCCAGCGCGCCGCCCGGGCCGCCCATGCCGTCGTACTTCGCCCCGATCGCGCCGTACGGGACCAGGTCGTCCAGCTGGTGGTAGCGGCGCGGGGTGAACCCGCGCAGTCCGTCGCCCCAGACCCGCTCCTCGGCCACGTGCCCGAAGTCGTACTCCTCGCGGACCACGGGCTGGGTGTGGCCGGGGTCGGCCCAGCGGAGGAACAGCGCCACGTGGTCCGTACCGCCCGAGTCCTTGAGCAGGATGTCGCCCGCTTGCAGGTCGCCCGCCGCGATGTCCGCGGTGACGTCCCACAGGCCCCAGGTGGTCAGGGACGAGCCCAGGTGCCAGGCCATCGACACGTAACCCGAGCAGTCGGGGCGGTAGCAGCCGAACTGGTTCTCGTGGCAGCCGCTCTGGCTGTAGGGCACCTGCTCGGCGATCCACGACCACGCGCGGTCCATCGCCTCGCCCCGCCCGATCGGGCCGCCGGGGTCCGAGGCGCTCGCGGTCGGCGCGGTGGAGAAGGTGACGGCGACAGCCGCCAGGGTCAGTGTCAGCGCCCCGGCCGCCCGCCGGAAGATCAGCGATCTCATGGCTTCCTCCTGGTCAGTTGTTGGTGGTCCAGGTGCCCCGGTCGGGGTTCCAGTGGATCGTGACCTTCTGGAAGCGCTGGGCCTTGCCCCCGGCCTCGTCCACCTCGTCGTTGACCGGATAGCCCAGGGCCGCCTCGTGGCCGCCCGCGTGGAACGCCTGGTAGATCGCCCCGTGGACCACGTGCGCCCCGGTCACGGGCGACCACATGAACAGCCCCCGCTCGAAGAACTGATAACGCCCGCGGGTCCCGTCGGGCGCCTGCGCCGCCGCCGCCTCGTCCATCATCGGGAAGCCCCAGCGCCGCTCCGCGTCCGTCGCCCAGAACTTGCTGAGGATCTCGCCGTAGACCGCGAAGGCCGCGTCCGGGTGCCAGATGATGATCCCGTTCTGGAAGCCCTGGAACCGTCCGCCCAGAAGGGCCGCCTCTTCGGCGCGGACCGGCCAGCCCAGGGGGCCGCCGTGCCCGCCCAGGCCGTCGTACTTCGCGCCGATCGCGCCGTAGGGCTGGAACGCCTCGTCGCGCATCGCCCGGGCGGCGCCCTCCACCTGGTCGTAGCGGTCCGGGTAGGCGGAGCGCTGGACGGCCTGGGCCAGCTGCCCGGGACTGCTGCCCTCCATACCGGGCTCCATCTGCAGGGCCACTTCGAAGAACTTGCCCGCCGAGTAGTCGACGTCGAGTATCTGCTCCGGCGAGCCCCAGCCCTGCGAGGGCCGCTGCTGGAAGACGCCGAGCGAGTCCCGGTCCCCGCAGTTCAGGTTGTTCATCCGGGACTCGACCCAGCCCGTCTCGAATCCGGCGAGCATCACCTTGTCGGACACGTTCATCCGCTGGCCGACCTCGTAGACCTTGCGGATCACCGCGATGTCCCGCTCGGCGGGAATGTCGCAGTACAGGTCCGCCGTCGCGGTGTGCCCCAGGGGACCGGGCACATCGCGGACTCCCTGGGCCCGCGCCGCCGCGGGCCCGAGGGCGGACACGGCCAGGGCGGCCAGCAGGGCCACCGTTCCCGATCTCATGCGTCGTACGGTTGCGCCACGCACCAGCCTGCTCCTTCGCTGCGGTTCACCACGCGGTGGCGGACCTGCCAGGGGTGGGTGCGGTCCGTCCCGCGGACCGACGGCCCACAACGTAGCGAGGGGAAGCCGCGCGAACGCATCCGGAACGATCCGGAGTGACAGCGCCGGGCAACCCCCGCTAACCGGGCGCGCGTTCGAGGACGTACGGCGCGCGGGGCGCGGCCGCTCAGCCCGCGGGAGCGGGGCGCGGGCAGGGGGGCAGCGCCGGGCGGTCCTTCGTCCGCACGGCGGGCAGCCAGGCGTCGTTCCGGGGGGAACCCGGCGGGAAACGGACGTGGAACCACTGGGTGGAGCGCGTGCCCATCTCGTCGATGATGGGCATCCCCCCGGGCAGTTGACAGTCCACGGCGAGGACGTCACCGTGCCACACCCGTACGGTCACCACGTTGTCGGCGGTGTAAGCCTTCAGCGGGTCGATGGCCAGGCCGAGACTGCACTGCACGTCGCGGTCGGTCCGCGCGCGGCAGCTCTGCTCGGCGTTGAACACCCGGATCCGGTCCTCGGCCTCCTCGCGTGCGCCGTCCTCGCGCCCGGCGTACGACCAGCAGGCGGCGGCGGTGGCCGCCGCCGCGGCGCACAGCGCCAGGCTCCCGAGGAGGAGCACGCGGCCCGGGCGGCGCGGGCGCGGGCGGGTGGCCGAACCGAGCGCGGACGTACGGGCGGTGACCCGCTCGTACAGGCTCTCGGCGGTGTGCGCGGCGCGCTCCGCGTGTGTCGGGGCGAGGCAGTCGGTGACCAGCTCCCGCCAGAACGGCGGCAGCCGGGGGTCCAGGCGCAACGGCGCGCGCCCGTCGGCGTACTCCTGCGCCACGGCACCGCGCGCCATGGGCGTGGCGCCGGGGAACGGCGGGGCACCGGAGGCGAACAGCTCGTGGACCATGACGCCCAGGGCCCAGATGTCGGCGCTCGGGCGGACCTCCACGCCGTGTTCGCCGAGCGGGGCCTTCCACCGCTCGGGCGGGAGGTAGTCGAAGGTACCCATGGGTGGCGCATAGCCGTGGGTACCGCGGGTGCCGGTGAGTTCCGTGGCGATCCCGAAGTCGGCGAGGCGGGCGGAACCGTCCTCCATGATCAGGACGTTGTCCGGTTTGAGGTCGCCGTGCACCCAGCCGACACGGTGCAGGTGAGCCAGCCCCTCGCACACCTCGGCGATCAGCCGGGCGGCTCCGGCCTCGTCCGGCGGGGCGCCGAGCAGGTCCCGCAGGCTGCACCGGGCGCGTTCCATGACCAGCACGATCGCACCGTCCAGGAACGGGTGGTCCGGGTCGCTGAGCACGAGGGAGCCGAGGAGGCGGATCAGTCTCGGGTGAGGGGAGCGGGTGCCGAGTTCCACCTCGCGGCGGGCGGTCTCCGCGACCTTGCGGGCCTGGCGCGGGGAAAGTCCGGCGGTCGACAGGAACTTGAGCGCGACGCCGTCCGGACGCGCGCCGTCCGTACCGCCGAAGCCGACGCCGACGCCGACGCCGGGATCGCGACCGGGACCGGGACCGGGACCCGGATCGCCGCCGCTGTCGCTGTCGCCGTCGCGGACCGGGCGTCCCGCGTAGACCGTTGCCCAGCCGCCGTCCGCGATCGGCCCGGTGACCTCCCAGTCTCCGACGCGGTAGCCTCGCGGGAGGGCCTGCGCGCGGTCACTCTCCGAGGTGTCTGCCGGGCCGTGCACCGTCCGCTCCTCCGGCCCGTCGGCCATGTCGGTGTCCGCCGCCGGCCGCCGGCCGCTGCCGTCCCGTCACACCGACTCCCGCTTCCGCGCGCCCGCCGAGAACCGGGGCGGCAGCAGCGCGAGGTGCTCCTCGCGCACGAGCCCGAAGCGCAGCGCGAGCCCGACGACTGTCTCCCGTTTCCCGTTGCGGCGGGCGCTGCGGCGGGGGTCGTCCTCGGCCGGAAGGCTGATCCGCATCTTCTCCTCGGCGAGGTAGTCGATGTGCGAACTGACCGCCCGGGCCGTCAGCAGGCCGCACGCGGCGTGGCCCTTGAGCCGCTCGACGATCTCGGGGGTCGTCGGCACCGCGACCGGCGACTCGTCGCGCAGGCGCGGTTCGCAGAGCGCGAGCAGGACGAGGAAGTACACGGCCGTCTCGTCGAGGGAGTACGCGGTGACGGTACGGCTTCCCCACTGGCCGCCCATCGCGTCCGGATCGAGGTAGACGTGGTCCGGAGCGAACACCTGGAAGGCCACGGTGGCACTGCCCCGGGTGGGCAGCACCACCCGGGAGAACTCGAAGGGAATGGGCGCCCCGGCGCGGCGGGGCGGCACCCTCAGGTACTCCCCGGCGCCCTCCGGGTTCTCCACGAGATAGCTCTGGGTCCTGCTGTGGTTGCTGAGCTGCCAGTGGTCGTCGGTGACCCGGATCTCCCCCGCCAGCCGGGAGATCGCCGTGTCGACGAGGCGGAGTTCGACCGGAGTGGTCGCGGATCCCCGGCCGAAACGCGCCACTTCACCCGGTCCGAGCCGCAGCGTCACCGCGTCGCCGCACGGCTCTTCGCCGACGCCGTCGCTCCCCTGCGGCAGATAGATGACTATCCCGCTCACGGTCCCCCCGTTCCCGCCCGCGCGTCAGCGGGCGCCCGCTCGCCGAGGTTACCCATCCGTACGGGGGGTCGACGCCCGGCCGTGGCCGCAATGGCTTGGACTCACCGTGAAACTGGCCGACCGGCCGGTTCACCCGGTCCCGTCATCGCGGTGGGTACACCTGCTTGCTCGCGCAAATCCAGATGACCAGGCGCGCGACCCCCTTGGCGTCCACGGCCACCCCGCCGACCCGGTCGTCGTCCGTGACCGTGTACGCCGCGAAGGACCCGGTGGGGGCCAGCCGCGGGAGGGCCCTCATGGGGCCGCCGCCGTTCCAGTACTCGGCCTGGACGGGCGGGGGTTCTTCCGGCGGGTAGGTGTAGGGGGGCGTAGGCGAGGCCGACCGAGACGTTGATGGTGGGGCTGATGTCCTCGAAGTCGCCGCTGGTGCTTCCGGCGAGCCACGGCACTAGGTGGGGCTGCCGTACGGGGCGCTCCAGGAGACGGCGGTGTCCTCCATGGCCCGGCTGTAGGCGTAGTAGCCGACGACCCGGCCCTTGTTCTCGATGCCCAGGGTCTTGTAGGACTCGTAGTCACCGCCGGGCGGCTGGAGGGTGAGGGGCGCCACCGCGGGGTGGGCGGACCCCAGCAGGCCAGGACTGGTGCCGTAGGAGTCGTCGGGGTCGTCGCCGAGTCCGGAACCGTGGCCGGTGATCTGCCCGGAGCTGTTGATCCCGGTCACCGCGTCGAGCTGGAACCCGGTCGGGAGCGCCAGCTCCCGGCGCAGGGCGCCGCCGGACCATTCGAGGCCGATGGTCCGGCCCGCGACCGCGTCGTAGCGGGAGCCCACGGCGTGGCCGGAATCGTTGACGTCCGTGGCGGCCTGGCCGCCGGGCAGCAGGTGGACCGCGGCCGCTCCGGGCCAGTAGCTGAAGGCCTTGCGGCCGACGGCCGTGGTGAGGGTGCCGACCATGAGGCCGAACCGGTCACCGCCTCCGGGCTGCTGCCGGTGGCCCCGGCGGGCAGCGGCACGGGGTGCGCGGAGGGGCCCAGCCAGAAGACGGGTCTGCCGTAGGAGACGCCTGCCGAGAGGCCGAGCGGGCCGATGCCGTTCACCTGGGTCAGGTGCGACCAGGGTGCCGGAGCGGGGTCCGAGCCGGGCAGGGTGCCGAGCACCTTGATGGACGGCTCGCACCCGGCGCCGTGGTCCGGCGCCGCGGCGGAGCCCCCCGGGGCCGCCTGCGCCGGTACCGCCAGGGCGAGCGAGGCGAGGACCGCCCCCGCCGCGGTCATGGCCATGACCGTGCGTCTACTGCCCATGCGTCCCCCCGGACCTCATGCGGGCCGCCGAACACTGACGGTCCGTCGGCTCACATGACGTCCGTACCGGAGCGAACCGGCCGACGCCGTCCAGGCCGTCCCTAGCGCCGCGTCAGGCACCGTTCGCCCCGTCGCGCCGCCCGGCGCGCACTCTCGCCGCACCGGACGCCGCTCCTCAACGGGCAAACACTGCCTGACGCGGCACTAGATGAATCCCAGGGCCGCGGCCCCGCCCACGCCTCCGAGCAGCATGAACACCGGCATGAGGACCTTGAGCTCGACCCAGCTGCCCGCGCGGAAACGCATCGGCTTGGGCGGCCCGAGCGCGTACCAGCGCTTGCCCGCGATCGGGATGGGCCACAGCACGGGGCACCCGGAGACGGTCAGCGCGTCCCCGATGTCGTGGACCAGGGCCCCGAGCACGATGGGCAGGCCCAGCCAGAGGTATTCCTGGCCCGGATCGGTGAAGAGCCAGTTCGCGCCGTTGCCGGGCTGGTCCAGCACCCCGGCCAGAATCCAGGCGCTGGTGGCGCCGAGCAGCCAGACGAGGACGTCGCTGGACATCCGGGCGGCGCGCCAGAGCAGGCCCTCGACGGCGAGCACGAGGTGCACGAAGAGCAGGACGAGGACGCCCCAGCGGTCGGTGCTGACGGCGAGCGCCGAGGAGCCGCCGCCGATCAGGGCGGCCCACAGCCAGGTGTGGGTGAGCGTGCGGTGGCCTCCGGTACGACGGGCGTCACGCGGCGAGCGGGTCGCCTTGTATACGGCGTAGGAGATCTTGTCGACCACCTCGCACAGCCCGCGGGACAGCGGTCCGAAGGCGCGCGAGATCGTCGCCGATTTGTGGTCCAGGTCGGGGGCCAGGGCCGCTCCCGCGCAGATCAGCGCGCCGACGACGAGGACGGGCCAGGGCATGGGGTAGCCGGCGGCCGCGGTCGCCGCGCCCACCCCCAGCCAGGCAGCTGCCCCGGAGAGTGAGTGCGCCGGACCCATCATGGTCGTTCCCGCCCCAGTGTTGTGGAGGTCGGGCCCCGTTGACGGTTTCGTTCGGGCCCGGTCAACGGCACAGCGTACCGGCGATGATCTTCTTTCCCTCCGCCGGTTCCCTGATCCGGGAGGAAGCCAGGCAAGATGGGGGGTGTGACCCTCATTGATCAGCTCCCGCCGAACGCCGACCCCGACGCCCTCTTCGAGGCCTTTTCCTCGTGGGCGGAGGGCCAGGGCATCACCCTGTACCCGGCGCAGGAGGAGGCCCTGATCGAGGTCGTCTCCGGAGCGAACGTGATCCTGTCCACTCCGACCGGCTCCGGCAAGAGCCTGGTGGCGGCCGGAGCGCACTTCACGGCTCTGGCCCAGGACAAGGTCACCTTCTACACCGCGCCCATCAAGGCGCTGGTGTCGGAGAAGTTCTTCGACCTGTGCAAGCTCTTCGGCACCGAGAACGTCGGCATGCTGACCGGAGACGCCTCGGTGAACTCCGACGCCCCCGTGATCTGCTGCACCGCCGAGGTGCTGGCCTCCATCGCGCTGCGCGACGGCAAGAACGCCGACATCGGCCAGGTCGTGATGGACGAGTTCCACTTCTACGCGGAACCGGACCGCGGCTGGGCCTGGCAGATCCCGATGCTGGAACTGCCGCAGGCGCAGTTCGTCCTGATGTCGGCCACCCTCGGTGACATGAAGCGGTTCGAGGAGGATCTGACCCGGCGGACCGGGCGGCCGACCTCGCTGGTCCGCTCCACGAACCGGCCCGTCCCGCTGTCGTACGAGTACGTCACCACGCCGATCACCGACACCATCACCGAGCTGCTGGAGACCCGGCAGGCACCCGTGTACATCGTGCACTTCACCCAGGCCCAGGCGGTCGAGCGAGCGCAGTCGCTGATGAGCATCAACATGTGCACGCGTGAGGAGAAGGACAAGATCGCAGAGCTGATCGGCCACTTCCGCTTCACCACCAAGTTCGGCCAGAACCTCTCGCGCTACGTGCGCCACGGCATCGGTGTGCACCACGCGGGCATGCTGCCCAAGTACCGCCGCCTGGTCGAGAAGCTGGCCCAGGCCGGACTGCTCAAGGTCATCTGCGGTACCGACACCCTGGGTGTCGGCGTGAACGTCCCGATCCGCACCGTGCTCTTCACCGCGCTCACCAAGTACGACGGCACCCGGGTCCGTACGCTGCGCGCCCGCGAGTTCCACCAGATCGCCGGACGCGCCGGGCGGGCCGGGTTCGACACCGCGGGCTATGTGGTCGCGCAGGCACCCGAGCACGTCATCGAGAACGAGAAGGCGCTCGCGAAGGCGGGCGACGACCCGAAGAAGCGCCGCAAGGTGGTCCGCAAGAAGGCCCCGGAAGGCTTCGTGGCCTGGTCCGACACCACCTTCGAGAAGCTGATCGGCGCCGACCCGGAGGCGCTGACCTCGCGGTTCAAGGTCACCAACATCATGCTGCTGTCGGTCATCGCCCGGCCGGGCGACGCCTTCAAGGCGATGCGTCACCTCCTCGAGGACAACCACGAGTCGCGCAAGAACCAGCTGCGCCACATCCGCCGCGCCATCGCGATCTACCGCTCGCTGCTCGACGGCGGCGTGGTGGAGAAGCTGGACACCCCCGACGCGGAGGGCCGCACCATCCGGCTCACGGTCGACCTCCAGCAGGACTTCGCGCTCAACCAGCCGCTGTCCACCTTCGCGCTGGCCTCCTTCGACCTGCTGGACCCGGAGTCCCCCTCCTACGCGCTGGACATGGTGTCGGTCGTGGAGTCCACGCTGGACGACCCGCGTCAGATCCTGGCCGCCCAGCAGAACAAGGAGCGCGGCATCGCCGTGGGCGCGATGAAGGCGGACGGGATCGAGTACGAGGAGCGGATGCAGCGGCTCCAGGACGTCACCTATCCCAAGCCCCTCGAAGAACTGCTCCTGCACGCCTACGACGTGTACAGCAAGAGCCACCCGTGGGTCCGCGACCACCCCGTCTCGCCGAAGTCGATCATCCGCGACATGTGCGAGCGCGCGATGACCTTCACCGAGTTCACCTCCTACTACGAGCTGGCCCGTACCGAGGGCATCGTGCTCCGCTATCTGGCGGGCGCCTACAAGGCCCTGGACCACACCATCCCGGACGACCTGAAGTCCGAGGACCTCCAGGACCTCATCGCCTGGCTCGGCGAGCTGGTCCGCCAGGTCGACTCCAGCCTGCTCGACGAGTGGGAGCAGCTGGCGAACCCGGAGGTGGAGACGGCGGAGCAGGCCCAGGAGAAGGCCGACCAGGTCAAGCCGGTCACCGCGAACTCCCGCGCCTTCCGGGTCCTCGTCCGCAACGCCATGTTCCGCCGGGTGGAGCTGGCCGCCCTGGACCACGTCAACGTGCTGGGCGAGCTGGACGCCGAGTCCGGCTGGGACGCCGACGCGTGGGGCGACGCGCTGGACAAGTACTGGGACGAGTACGACGACCTGGGGACCGGCCCCGACGCCCGCGGCCCCAAGCTGCTGATGATCGAGGAGGACGCGGAGCACGGCCTGTGGCGCGTCCGCCAGGCCTTCGCCGACCCCAACGGCGACCATGGCTGGGGCATCAGCGCCGAGGTCGACCTCGCCGCCTCCGACGAGGAGGGCCGGGCAGTCGTCCGGGTCACCGGCGTCGGCGAACTCTGACCAGCCTCCACAACCGACCCGCCCCACTGGAGAACCCCTGATGACGAACCCCGCCGAGAGACTCGTCGATCTCCTCGACCTGGAGCAGATCGAGGTCAACATCTTCCGCGGCCTCAGCCCGCAGGAGTCCCTCCAGCGGGTCTTCGGCGGCCAGGTGGCGGGCCAGGCCCTGGTGGCGGCGGGCCGGACCACCGAGGGCGACCGGCCGGTCCACTCACTGCACGCGTACTTCCTGCGCCCCGGCATTCCCGGGGTGGCGATCGTGTACCAGGTGGAGCGGGTGCGCGACGGGCGGTCCTTCACCACCCGCCGCGTCACCGCGGTCCAGCAGGGCAAGACGATCTTCAATCTCACCGCCTCCTTCCATCACCCGGAGGAGGGTGGCATCGAGCACCAGCTGCCTCCCCGTCTGGATTTCCCGCACCCGGAGAGCCTGCCGAAGGTCGTGGACGAGATCCGCGAGCACCTCGGGGCGCTGCCCGAGGCGCTGGAGCGGATGGCCCGCCGCCAGCCCTTCGACATCCGGTACGTGGACCGGCTCCGCTGGACCCCCGAGGACCTCAAGGACGCCGATCCGCGCAGCGCGGTGTGGATGCGGGCGGTCGGCCCGCTGGGCGACGACCCGCTCGTGCACACCTGCGCCCTGACCTACGCCAGCGACATGACCCTCCTCGATGCCGTGCGCATTCCCGTGGAACCGCTGTGGGGGATGCGCGGTTTCGACATGGCGAGTCTGGACCACGCCATGTGGTTCCACCGCCCCTTCCGGGCGGACGAGTGGTTCCTCTACGACCAGGAGTCCCCCATCGCCCACGGCGGCCGGGGGCTGGCCCGTGGCCGCATCTACGACGTGGAGGGCAGGCTGCTGGTCTCCGTCGTACAGGAGGGGCTCTTCCGCCCCTACCCGGCCGCTCCTCCCAAGCCGTCCGAGCCTCCCAAGCCGTCCGATCCGGCGTAGCCGCCTGATCCGTCCGATCAGGTGAAGCCGTCCAACCCGTCCACACCGGCGTGGCATCCGGCCTGTCCGACCCGTCCGACCCGTCACGGAAGAGCTGAGCGCGACCATGCCGACCCCGGCCCTCCCCTGCCCCTGCGGGCTGCCCGCCGCCTACCCGGACTGCTGTGGCCGCTTCCACTCCGGCGAGCGGCAGGCGCCCACCGCCGAGCTGCTGATGCGGTCCCGATTCAGCGCCTTCGCCGTCGGTGACACCGCCTACCTGCTGCGCTCCTGGGCCCCGTCGACCCGTCCGGGCCGACTCGACCTGGACCCCGGTCAGCGCTGGGAACGGCTGGAGATCCTACGGACCGAGCGCGGCGGGATGTTCGAGACGGAGGGCACGGTGGAGTTCCGGGCGCACTACCGCGAGGGCGGGCACGCCGGTTCGCTGCTGGAGCACAGCACCTTCTCCCGGGAGGGCGGGGCCTGGGTCTACGTCGGCCCGCTCTCCCCCGTCGTCTTCGACTGACCCCTCGCCCCGGCCAGGGCGAACTCCAGGCTGGTGCGGTACCAGCACAGCTCGTCCGGGGGCTCGGCCCGCAGCAGCCTGAGCGCGACGGCCGCCGCTGCCGGAACCTGCGGATGCCCGTAGGGCGGCGGTGGGGCGAGCCCGGCCAGCAGGATCCGCTCCACCGGGTCGGGCGCCGCCTGCTCCAGCTCCTCTTCCGGCAGCACCGAGGCCAGGACCGCCGCCCGCTCCCAGGGGTCCGCGGTACGTCTCAGCAGCAGCCCCACGTGCCGACCGCGCCATCGGCGGGGCCGCAGGTCCGCCCGGGCCTCGACCAGCTCCCGGTCCTCCGGGGGCGCGCTCCCGCGCAGCAGCAGGGGCTCCCTGGCCGCGAACTCCGCCAGCTCGGCCGCGAGGTACAGCCAGACGACGGCCCGGTACCGGTTGATCCGATAGCCGACCGGGGAGACCCGCCCGCAGCGCGCGAGCCGGGTGAACCGGCCCGGGCTGATCGCCAGCAGCCCCGACGCCTCCGCCGCCCCCACCGTCCGGACCCGCTCACGCAGCGTGTCCGGGAATCCGTCCCCCGCCTTCACCCGGTCCAGCTCGGCCCACGCGAACCGCGCGGCCCCGCCGGACGCGCACGGCCCGGCCCGGACCATCCCCAACTGCACGGCCCGAGCCAACTCACCTCGCTTCAGGCCAAGTTCTCCGGCAGCCCGCCCTCCGCCCACCAGCTCCGGCCCCGGCGCCCCCGCCGCGAGCCCCCGACCGGCAGCACTGCCCAGCACCCTGCTCTTGACCTCCATGACGGTCCTCCCCCACGCGCGTCGATTACTCTGCGTAAAGACCGTAACTGAGCGCGACGACAGCTGGCAAAGCCTGTGGATAACTTCCCGGCGCTCCTCATGAGGCCAGCTCGGGGCAGGTTCGCGGGGGCCGGGCCGTGGTGGGGGAGATGGCGGCCGCGTGGACAAGTGGGTGGGCGCCGAGGGAGGAGGAGGAGGAGGAGAAGGAGGAGGTCAGCCGCCGGTGATGCGGCGTTCCGCGACGCCCAGGTGTTCGCCCACGCGGTTGACCAGCAGGGTCATCTCGTAGGCGACTTGTACGTAGTCCGCCTCGGTCGCCGTCAGGACGCACAGCGAGCTGCCCGCGCCCGCCGCCATGACCAGCAGGACTCCCTCGTCGTACTCGACGACCGTCTGGCGGACCTCACCGGCCTGGAAGTAGCGGCCGGAGCCCTTGGCCAGGCTCTGGAGTCCGGCGGAGACCGCCGCCAGGTGCTCCGCGTCCTCCCGCGCCAGGCCCGCGCTCGCGCTCGTCACCAGGCCGTCATTGGAGAGCACCAGCGCGTGCCGGACCTGCTGGACCCTGCGCGTCAGGTCGTCCAGCAGCCAGTCGAGCTGCTTGTCCAGTGCCATTTCCCCGCCCCTCCCGTCGACCCGGCCTGGATGGCCGTGCCCACCACCGCGTAGTCGTGCCGCCAGCCTTCCCCACCAGCGGCTTTCCGGCAAGGAGGATGTCCTTATGACGAAGAAGATGACTCAAGAGGAATGGCGGGCATTCGTCTCCCACTCCACCCGCACCGGAAAGCTCTCGACCGTCCGCGAGGACGGAAGCCCGCACATCGCTCCCATCTGGTTCGTCCTCGACGGCGATTCCTTCGTGTTCAACACCGGGAAGAACACCGTCAAGGGCCGGAACCTGGCCCGTGACGGCCGCGTCGCCCTCTGCGTGGACGATGAACGGCCGCCGTTCTCCTACGTCGTCCTCCAGGGGCGGGCCGAGATCAGCGAGGACACGGACGACCTGCGGGAATGGGCCACCCGCATCGGCGGCCGCTACATGGGCGAGGAGAACGCCGAGGCCTTCGGCCGCCGCAACGCCGTCCCGGGCGAACTGCTCGTCCGCGTCGGGATCGAGAAGGTGATCTCGGCGGCGGACATCGCCGACTGATGCTCGCCGGCTCGTGCCGCGTCAGGCAACGTTTGCCCCGTTGAGGAGCGGCGTGCGGTGCGTGCTCTCGGCGTGTCGGCCGGAAGCCCTTGTACTGGACGTACGTGGGCTTTCGGCCGGTGCGGCGAGAGTGCGTGCGGGGCGTCGCGACGGGGCGAACGTTGCCTGACGCGGCACTAGGACGTCGAGCGGTGGCCGTCGGTCCTCATACGGGATCCACCTGCGGCTCCACCAGGTCGAGCAGCCGGGCGGTGTGCCGCCGCCCGGCGTACTCGACCAGCCTGATCAGCACTTCCTTCCCGGAATCCTTGTCCCGCGCATCGCACAGCACCACCGGAGTACCCGCCTCCAGGTCCAGCGCCAGCGAGACCTCGTGCGCCCCGTAACCCCGCGCCCCGGCGAAGCAGTTCACGGCCACCACGAACGGGATGCGCCGGTGCTCGAAGTAGTCCACCGCCGGAAAGCAGTCCTGGAGCCGCCGGGTGTCGGCCAGCACCACCGCGCCCAGCGCCCCCTGCGCCAACTCGTCCCACAGGAACCAGAACCGGTCCTGTCCGGGCGTCCCGAACAGATAGAGCGACAGCCCCTCCCGGATGGTGATCCGCCCGAAGTCCATGGCCACGGTGGTGGTGGTCTTGGCGTCCACGCCGCCCGTGTCATCGACCCGCTCGCCGGCCTCGCTCAGCGCTTCCTCGGTACGCAGGGGACGGATCTCACTGACCGCGCCCACGAGCGTGGTCTTGCCGGCCCCGAAGCCCCCGGCCACAAGGATCTTCAGGGCCAGCGAGGCGAGTTCCTCCTCCCCCGAACCTGCCTGCGCCTCCGCTGCTGCCCCTGCCGCCGTCGCTGCCGCCGGTACCGCTTCCGCTCGCGGTCCCTTGATCCTTTGCCCCGTCACTGCCATCCCCTCCATCACGTTCGTCCGATCACAGCGCGCGCAGACCTTCGATGACCTCGCGCAGGATCCGCTCGTCCGGCAGCTGGGCGGGCGGTACGGGCCTGCTCACCCGGACGTGCCCCGCCTCCAGCAGATCCCCGAGCAGCACCCGGACCACCCCGACCGGGAGGTCCGCGTCGGCGGCGAGTTCCGCGACCGACTGGGTCTGCGGCCCGCACAGGCCGAGCAGGGACCGGTGTTCGGGTCCGAGGAGCGACTCCAGCGCCGTGTCCACGGCGCCCGGCTCCACGGCCACCAGCGCGATCAGGTCGAACCGGACCCCGTGCGGCCCGGGCTTCGTGCGCCCGCCGGTCATCGCGTACGGACGCACGAGGGGGCCCGCTTCGGCGTCGTACCACTGGCCGTTCATCCTTCGGCCGCCGCTCTCAACCGGCGGCCGGCGGCCGGGCCGCGAACCGGGGCGGGGTGTACAGGTGCTCGCCGACCCGTTTGACCAGCCGGGCCATCTCGTAGGCGATCAGGCCGATATCGGCGCCCGCCCCGCTGAGCACGGCCAGACACGAGCCGTCCCCGGCCGCCGCGACGAAGAGGAAGGCGTCGTCCATCTCCACCATCGTCTGGCGCACGCCCCCGGCGTGGAAGTGCCGCCCCACGCCCTTGGCCAGGCTGTGGAAGCCGGAGGCGACCGCCGCCAAGTGCTCCGCGTCCTCCCTGCCGAGAGCGGTCGAAGCGCCCACCGCCAAGCCGTCGTTGGACAGGACCACGGCGTGCCTGACCTCCCGTACCCGGACCACCAGGTCGTCCAGCAGCCAGTCCAGCTCGCCGGACCGGCGGGCGCCCTCGGTGCCGGTCACGGGCCGGGCGGTTCTGTGGTGTTCGATCATCACTCTGCTCCTTCGCTGTCAACGGGGGTGGCGTCCTGGGCGCCCCGCGCCCAGCCCGCCCGGTACGCGGCCATGCGTTCCCGGGCCTCCTCCGGGCTGCGCCCGGGCGGGTCCTGCGGGGTACGCGCGCTCCGGGGGGCGGTCGCGGCCCGGGCCGCCGGGGCTTCGCGCAGCTGCGGGACGAGGCTGGCCTGGCGGACCCTGCGGGGCAGTTCGGTCACCCCGGCCAGCACGGGTTCCGGCTCGGGAGCGCGGGCGGGAGTAGGGGTGGCAGTAGGGGTGGGAGCGTGGGACGGCGTACTCGGGAACGGTGTACGAGGTCCCGCGCCGCCGGAATCGCGCATCCGCAGGGCGGCCACCGGGGCGGGCCGCGGGTCCCGCTCTGCGGAGCCACCCGGGTGGCCGGAGGGACCGGCGTCGCCGACGGCCCCCGGCTGGCCGGCCGCGCCCGCGGGGCCGGCCGCACCGGCCGCCGGTACGACGGCGGGCGGAACGGCGGGGGGCGATCCGACGCGCGGGACGGCGGTGGGCGGGGGGACCGGGCGCTCCGGCCGCACGCCGACCGCGCCCGGTTCGGCGCCCCCGTCGGCCGTGACGGTGCCTTGGAGCAGGGCGTTGGGCATCAGCACCACGGCCGTGGTGCCACCGTAGGGCGACGTACGCAGCTGGACCCGGACCCCGTGCCGGGCCGAGAGGCGGCTGACCACGAAGAGGCCGAGCCGGTCACTGTCGAAGAGGTCGAGCGCCTCGGACTGCTCGATGCGGCGGTTGGCGTCGGCGAGCGCCTCCCGGCCCATGCCGAGCCCCCGGTCCTCGATCTCCAGGACGTAGCCGGTGCCCACGGGTTCGCCGCTCACCCGGACCTTGGTATGCGGCGGAGAGAACTGGGTGGCGTTCTCGATCAGTTCGGCGAGCAGGTGCGTGAGGTCGGCGACGGCGCCGCCGACGACGCCCGCCTCGGCGAGGCCCCGTACCTCGACGCGCGGATAGTCCTCGATCTCGGAGACGGCCGCCCGTACGACATTGGTCAGCGGGACCGGCAGCCGCCACGCGCGCCCCGGGGCCGCCCCCGACAGGATGATCAGACTTTCCGCATGGCGCCGCATCCGGGTGGTGAGGTGGTCGAGCCGGAAGAGGTCGCCCAGTTCGTTGGGATCGTCGGCGCGGCGTTCCATGGAGTCGAGCAGGGTGAGTTGTTTGTGCACCAGGACCTGACTGCGGCGGGCGAGGTTGACGAACACCCCGGAGACCCCGTCGGCCAGTTCGGCGCGCTCCACCGCGGCGCTCAGCGCGGCCCGGTGGACCGTGGACAGGGCCGCGCCGACCTGGGCCACCTCGTCCTCGGCCGGTTGTCCGGGCGGGGCTTCGGCGAGGACATCGATGTGCTGTCCGGCGCGCAGCCGCTCCATGGCGTGCGGGAGTTTGCGGTGGGCGATCTCCAGGGCGCCGTTGCGCAGCGAGACCAGCTCGACGACGAGCCCGCGCCCGACGCGCACCGAGATGACGAGGGAGGCGGCAACGGCGGCCAGGCCCAGCAGGACGGCGGCTCCCGACGGGCTCAGCAGTCCCTGGGCGAGCGGGCCGGTGCGGTCCGTTGACCCGGCGTGCGCGGCGCTCGTGATGTCGCGCATCGAGGTGCCCACGCCCGCGTACGCCGGGTCCCAGCCGGTGGGTACGCCCTGCACTTCACGCCCCCCGGTGCCCCCGCTCGCGCCCCCGCTGCCACTCCCGCTCCCACTTCCGTTTCCGTTTCCGTTTCCGTTTCCGAGGGTCCGGTCCTCCGCCGCCGTGAGGTCGGCGTAGCCCGCGCTCTTGAGCACGGCCTGCCAAGCACTCCGCTGCGCGGCGGGCAGGTCGCGGGCGGCCGCGTCGGTGAGGGTGCGGCGGGTCTCGATCGTCCCGGCCAGCCGCTGAAGCGTTTCCGCGCCCCGAGGCCCCGGTACGGCGAGCAGCGCGTCCTCCCGGGACAGCAGTTCCGCGGCCCGGCCGAACTCCAGCAGGACCCGGGCCGCGGCTCCCGATTCCGCCTCCGGGCCGGCCGGACCGCCGCTGAGCGCGCCACCGACCCCGAGGGCGGAGTCGACGACCGCGGTGTAGGCGGCGTAGGCGGCGTCCGGGGTGGTCCGCCCCTCGGCGGCCCCCGTACGGGAGGACCCGAGTGCGTCGGCGGCAGCCACGAAGACGCGCAGCCGGGTGGCGAGTTCGGCCGGGTACCCGCCGGAGTCGGCCACGGTGTGCGCGTCGCCCAGCCGGAGCCGGTCGACGGCGGCGGTGGTACGCCGGGACGCCTCCCGCAGGGCGGCCGCCCGGTCGGTGGCCGCAGGATCCGCGAGGAAGCGGACGGCCGCGCCCCGCTCCGCCTGGAGTGCCGCCACCGCTCCGTCGAGCGGGGTGCGTATCCGGTCGTCGGTCTGCTGAGCACGGTCGGCGCGGGCGATGTCCTGGGCGGTGCTGACGGTCGCGAAGGCCCAGAGCGCGAGGAGCGAGACGACCGGGACCATCAGCAGCGAGACGATCTTCGCGCGGACGGTGCCGGGGCGCGGGACCCTCGGTCGGCCCCGGCCGTGGGGAGCGAAGCCGGTGGTGGCCGCCGCCGCGGCGGCGAAGTCCGAGGCGCCGTGGCCGTACGTGGTGGGCCCGGGAGCCCCCGGCCGTCGTCCGGAAGGATCGGCTCCGGCGGAGGCGGGGCCGACGGCGAAGGCCGCGGGCACCGGCGCTCCCCGACCCGGGACGTGCGCGCCGAGCTCACCGGGGGCGTACGTCGGCCGGGACGCGTACACCTGTCCGCCGGGGGCGTGTGCCTGCCCCGGGGAGGCCGACGCGTCCGGGTGGGGCTCCTCCGCCGGAGGTCCGGCGTGTGCCCGGCGGCCGCGCACCGGGGGCACGGGCGGCGGGGGCGCCGCCGTGTCCGGCTTCCTGCGGGGTGTGCGCATGGGGTCCTCGTTCCGGGTGCGGTACGTGCGTGCGTACGTACGGACGTACACGGGCGGCTCAGCGGGCGGCGGGGACGGGAGGGGCGGAAGTGACGGAACCGGTGGGAGCGGCGGGAGGCACGGCGACCGGCGCGCCCAGGCTCCGCGCGAAGGCGGAGGCCGCGCGTTCGTCGGCGCTCGGGGAGAGCGAGACAAAGGCGGAGGTGATGAACAGGTAGGAGCCGAGGCCGACGGCGAGGGGGAAGACGAACTGCATGAGCGGGGCTCCGGACAGGGACGCGTCCGAGGGGATGACGCGGACGGAGACGGCGAGCATCCCGGTGTAGTGCATGCTGCTGACGGCGGCCCCCATGACCAGCGAGGCGACGGCCACGGCCATCGGGGACTTGATGTTGATCGCGGCCCAGAGCGCGGCGGTGGCCGCGACCACGGCGATGGCGAGGGAGAGCCCGACGTACAGCGGGTCGAAGGAGAGGCGGCCGTGCATCCGCAGCGCCGCCATCCCGAGGTAGTGCATGCTCGCGACGCCGAGGCCGGTGGTGAGGCCGCCGAGGACGAGCGCGCGGCCCCGGTTCCCGCCGTACCCGACGGCGAACACCCCGGCGCCGACGACCAGGAGGGCGCCGATCAGGCTCAGGAGGGTCAGCGGCACGTCGTAGTGGATCTCGGTGCCGGTGACGGAGAAGCCGAGCATCGCGACGAAGTGCATCGTCCAGATGCCGGTGGCGATGGCGGAGGAGCCGGTGAGCAGCCAGTTGCGGCGCGAGCGGCCGGTGGCGGCGAGCGCCTGGACGGTGCAGCGCAGCCCGAGGGCCGAGCCGATGCATGCCATCACATATGACAGTACGGGTGTCAGCCAGCCGTAGGCCGCGTGGTCGAGGTGTCCCATGGCTCCCGGACGCTAGTCCGGGTGAGGCCACGAACAGGGGGCGCATTTCGAAAGCAGCTGGAACTGCTGGAATATGACAGAGCTACGTTCTTCTTCGATCACCCCAGGTGTCATCCTGCGCACTGTCCGCAGCCGGTGACCGGTGGGGGATCATGGGCGCATGAGCGAAGACCACACACACGTGCAGGAGTTCTTCGGGGCCCGCGCGGCCGACTGGGACCGGAAGTTCCCCCGCGACGGGCCCGCCTTCGCCACCGCCGTGTCCGAGTTCGGCCTGCGGCTCGGGCAGCGGGTGCTCGACGCGGGCTGCGGGACCGGGCGGGCGCTGACCGAACTCCGGGCCGCCGTCGGCCCCTCCGGGACCGTGCTCGGCGCCGATCTCACCCCGCAGATGCTCGCTGAGGCGGCCCGGGCCGGGCGGGACGCGGCGGGCACCCTGCTGCTGGCGGACGTCGCGCGACTGCCGCTGCGCGACGGCTGCCTCGACGCGGTGTTCGCGGCCGGACTGATCGCCCATCTGCCCGACCCCGGGGCGAACCTGCGGGAGCTCGCCCGGGTGGTCCGCCCCGGCGGGCGCCTCGCGCTGTTCCACCCGATCGGCCGGGCGGCCCTCGCCGCGCGCCAGGGCCGTGAACTGACCCCCGGGGACATGCGGGCCGAGCACAACCTCGGCCCGCTGCTCGCCGGTTCCGGCTGGGACATGGCCTCGTACGCCGACGAGGAGGACCGGTTCCTGGCGCTGGCGGTACGTCGCCCATGAGTCCGGGGGCGCCGTCGCGGGCCCCCGGGGAGCGGCGGCCTACAGCGGGGGCTGCGCGTCGGCACCCCGGGGGCGACGCGGGCGGGGGACCGGACTGCCGCCCGCGCCCGGCGCCGGGAAGGTGCCCAGCTCACCCACGTCATAGCCCCCGGGATAGCTCTTGATCTCGGGGTTCTGCCGGGCGTAGTGCGGTTCCGCGCGCGGGGCCAGCAGCCTGACCGCCCGCCCCCGCAGCCGCAGCGCACCCCGGACCAGCCCCCGCACCCGGGGGTGCGGGGGCTCGTACCGCAGGGCGCCGAGCAGCGGATCGTCGAGCAGGGCCAGGGCGCCGCCGCGCACCAGGGGGGCGAGCGGGGCCGGGTACCAGGAGGCCATCAGGGCGAGGCTGGCGTCCGCGACCTTGCGGCCGCCCTCGTCCCAGCCGAAATGGGCTTCCTCGTAGGCGTTCAGCGTGGCCTCGAACTCCTCGTACGAGTCCGGGATGTCCGTGATGCCCAAGTGCCGGCCGAGCGTGGCGTAGTACCGCGCGCAGGCCCGCAGCTCGTGGTGGGTCAGCGAACGCCAGCCGTAGGCGTCCAGCCAGCGTTTCGGAACCACCACGAAGGTGGACAGGACGTAGCGCATCTCGTCGTGGGAGAGGTCGTAGCCGCGGAGCGTGCCGTTCACGCGCCGGATCGCGATGCGCGCCGTATCGCTGTCGAAGCCGTGTTCCAGCACCGCGTCGAGGAGCAGCACGGTGTCGTCGTAGCGCTTCTGGGTGCGGTCGGTGGACGCGGCGGTCTCGGCGAGCAGCGCGCCGATGCCGGGAACGGCGTAGATCCGCAAGAAGGCGAGTTCCAGCGCCCGGGCGTGGTCCCAGGGGAACTCGTAGGTGGCGGTGAGCCGGTAGATGGCCAGGAAATCTCGCTCCGGATCGAGCCGGAGGATCTCCTTCAGCCGGTCGTAACGCTGCACCGAGGGACCCTTTCTGTGGCGGGTTCCCAACTCTACGTGCAGGCAGGGGCCTTGGAAATCGGCACTCTCCGGCTCTCGACGCGCGGGTTACTCGCTGGTTAGGGTGCGCCGACAGGTGAACCACCGGGAGGGTACGTGTCCGACGAGGAGGGCGACGGTTCGCTGTACGTGCTGTCCGCCGTACTGCTGACCCCAGCCCAGTTCCCGAGCATCCTGGGCGACGACTACCCGGAGGCCTGCTCCCTGCTGGGCGTTCCCCCGGCCACGGACGGGTACGGGCTGGTGCTCGGCCAGGACGAGGACGGCGCGCGCTGGACGGTGGTCGTGGACGATGTCGCGCTCGTCGCGACGGCCATCGCCTCCTGGGACTGCGGGATGGAGTACGACCTCTCGCCCGACGAGCGCAGCATCGTGGTCTCCCTCGCCGGATGGCCGCTGGCCCTGTCGGTGGCGGCGCCCGGCGTCCCCGAACCGCACGACCCGGAACAGGGTGCGGACGGTACTGGGCGGGTGCCGCTCGCACCGCCGTCGGCCGAGGCATGGGGTCCGGTGCAGCGGCGGATGGGCGCGGACCAGATCGCCCGGCAGTGGACCGAGTGGCGCGAGCGGTTCGAGACCGACGGCGGCGAGCCCGTCGCCCATCCCGGGCTGGCCCGGGTGCTGGCGGAGGCCCGCGCCTACACCACGGACCCGCCGCCGCCGGGACGGGTGCGGTCCGGGTTCGCGGGTGAGGGAACCAGGACCCTCCGGGTCGACGGACCCGGGTGGTCGCTGGTGGCCCGTACCGACGACATCGCCTTCGTCCTGCTGGACGAGGGCCCCAGCGAGGTCATCCCGGTACCCCGCGGCGGGGCCGGGGACGGCGGAGGCGGCGACGCGGACGGAGACCTGCCCGCGCTGCTGGCGGCACTGGACGCGGTGGCGGTCAGGCCGGTGTGAGCGGTGCGCGGCCGGTGTCAGCGGCCGGCGTACGTGACGCGCTCGGCGTAGTGGCGCGGTCGGCGTAGTGGCGCGGAGGGGGCGCGCGGAGGGGGTCAGACCCGGTCGAGGGGGATGTGCGGCGGTGCGGGCAGGGTGACGCTGATGGCATCTCCGGGGCGTATGGTGCCACCCTGGCGGACCACGCCCATGATCCCGGCCTTGCGCAGGATCTGGCCCGTCTCGTCGCGGCCGACCACCTGCTTGAGCAGGCCCGGCTGGAACGCGTCGATCTGCAGGCAGGGGTTGCGCAGGCCGGTGACCTCGACCGCGGCCTCCTCGCCGAAGCGCAGGATGGTTCCGGTGGGCAGGCCGAGCAGTTCCACGCCCTCGGTGGTGACGTTCTCCCCGAGCTGGCCCGGCGCGACCGAGAAGCCCTCCTCCGCGACCTCGTCGAACAGCTCGCGGTGGATGAGGTGGACCTGGCGGAGGTTCGGCTGCGTCGGGTCCGCGGCGACCCGGGAGCGGTGCTTGACCGTGACCCCCGCGTGCACGTCCCCGTCGACGCCGAGTCCCTCGAGCAGCGTGATGCTCGCGCGCGTGGACTTGGTGAACGAGTACGCGCCGTTACTGCTGACCGCCGTGACCCGACCGGTACCCATGAGAACGTCCCCCTCGCGGCGCCTTCAGCGCCCTATTCGCTTCCTGTTGCTCGTCACCCCGCGCAGCCGCCGCCGCTGAGACGGATCCAGCGCCAGATAGGCGACGGCCGGTACCCCGATCAGGACCAGCAGGCCCACCCAGAATCCGGCCGTGAGGAACAGGACGATCGCTGCGACGACTCCGGCAGCGGCGATCTTTCCACTCGTCGACATCTGGCCCCTCTTCTCCACGCACTACGACTGCTACATCCCTACAACGCAACGGCCCGGCGACTCGTTCCCGCCCACCCCGAGCACATGGGGAACGTCCGGAGGGCCGGTGTCGGGGACTGGCCGACGTACCGCTTGTCGGCGGCGCTGGCCGGGACGAGGATGGGGCCCGCCAGGAATCGCGGCACCCGGGGAGGCTGACACATGGGCGATCCGTCGGTGGCGTTGCCAGGCGGGGCCGATCCGGTCGAGCGCGGCCGGGTGCTGCGGCGGGCGCACGCCGCGTTCACCGCGGACGGACGGGTCGAGGCTCCGGTGCGGGCGGTCATCGCGAGGTCCTGGCGGCGGTGCGCGCGGGCCCGGGTGAGCCCGGAGTGCACGGCCCGGCTGGAGCTGACGGAGCCGGAGGTGCGGGCGTACCGGGAACAGCATCCGCTGGCCCGGGTGATGCCGGTCTTCCGGGACCTGGTGGGAGCGTTCGCGGCGCACGAGGCCCACCTCCTGGCGGTGTGCGACGCCCGGGGCACCCTGCTGTGGGTGGAGGGCGAGAGCGGGACCCTGGACCGGGCCCGGGGGCTGGGTTTCGTCCCGGGCGCGCGCTGGTCGGAGTCGGCGATGGGGACCAACGCCCCGGGGACCGCGGTGGCGGTCGGGGAGCCCGTACAGGTCTTCGGGGCCGAGCACTTCAGCCGCCACGCGCACCCCTGGACGTGCGCGGCGGCGCCCGTGCGGCATCCGCGGACGGGCCGGTTGCTGGGCGCGGTGGACATCACCGGCGGGGACGGGCTGGCGCATCCGCATTCGCTGGCGTTCGTGCAGGCGGTGGCGCGGGCCGCCGAGTCCCACCTCGCACTGCTGGAGCCCGAGTCGGAGCCGGGGCCGGAATCCGCATCCCCGGGGAACGCCGGGGCGGCCGACACGCTGACCGCGCTGGGCCGGGACGAGGCGGTGCTGGTGACGGGTGGCCGGAAGGTGCGGCTGGGGCGGCGACACAGCGAGATCATGGCGCTCCTCGCGCATCATCCGGAGGGACTGTCCGGCGAGGAGCTGCTCATCGCGCTCTACGAGGACGAGACGGCCCCGGCCGTGACCCTGCGCGCCGAAATGTCCCGGCTGCGGGCCCTCTTGGGGCTGTCCTGCGGACCGCTCCGCGGGCCCGTGCTGCTGTCCCGCCCCTACCGGACGGCCGCGCCGCTGGAGGCGGACTTCTCCGCGGTGATCCGGCAGCTGGCCGCGGGCGCCGTCTCCGCCGCACTCTCCGGCTATCCGGGGCCGCTGCTGCCGGGGTCGGGGGCGCCCGGGGTCGTCCGGCTGCGCCGCCGGATCGAGGAGCAGGCCCGGGCCGCGGTGATCGCCCGCGCCGACGCGGGGCTGCTGTCCGACTGGGTGTGCGGGCCGTGGGGCGAGGACGACCCGGCGGTGTGGCGGGCGCTGGCCGACGTACTGCCGCCCGAGGGGCGTTCGGCGGCGCTGGCCCGGGTGCGCGCACTGGAACGTGAACTGAGTTACAAGGACGCCGAGTTCACCCCGTGAGAGCGGTCCGGACGATGCGCACCCGGTGGTGCAACCCTTCCGCAACCCGCGCGCTCCTAGCCTCCTCCCGAGCGCCGTCCGGTCCGGTACGGCGCCCGGCAAAGGGGAGTACACCATGGCCCGTTACGCTGCGCCCGGTACCGACGGGGCGCTCATGTCGTACGCCTCCCGGTACGGTCACTTCATCGGTGGCGAGTACGTCGAGCCCGTCCTCGGCGGCTACTTCGAGAACCCCTCCCCCATCAACGGGCAGCCCTTCACCGAGGTGGCGCGCGGAACGGCGGCCGACGTGGAGCGGGCGCTGGACGCGGCGCACGCGGCGGCGCCCGCCTGGGGCCGCACCTCCCCCGCCGACCGCTCGCTGGTCCTGCTGCGCATCGCGGACCGGATGGAGGCGAACCTGGAGGCGCTCGCGGTCGCCGAGACCTGGGAGAACGGAAAGCCGGTACGGGAGACCCTGGCCGCGGACATTCCGCTGGCCATCGACCACTTCCGCTACTTCGCGGGAGCGGTACGGGCCCAGGAGGGCAGTCTCAGCGAGCTGGACGACGACACGGTGGCCTATCACTTCCACGAGCCGCTGGGAGTGGTGGCCCAGATCATTCCGTGGAACTTCCCGATCCTGATGGCGGTGTGGAAGCTGGCGCCCGCGCTGGCCGCCGGGAACACGGTGGTGCTCAAGCCCGCCGAGCAGACCCCCGCTTCGGTGCACTACTGGATGAGCCTGGTGGCGGACCTGCTGCCGCCGGGCGTGGTCAACATCGTCAACGGGTTCGGGGAGGAGGCGGGCAAGCCGCTGGCGTCCAGCCCGCGCGTCGCGAAGATCGCCTTCACCGGCGAGACCTCCACGGGCCGCCTGATCATGGGGTACGCGGCCGCGAACTTGAAGCCCGTCTCGCTGGAACTGGGCGGCAAGAGCCCCAACATCTTCTTCGACGACATCTGGGCCGTCGACGACGAGCTGCGCGACAAGGCGCTGGAGGGGTTCGCGATGTTCGCCCTCAACCAGGGCGAGGTGTGCACGTGTCCGTCGCGCGCCCTGATCGAGCGCGGGCGGTACGGGGACTTCTTGGACGCGGCCGTCGCCCGTACCGAACTGATCGTGCCGGGACACCCGTTGGACACGGACACCATGATCGGGGCACAGGCCTCCGAGGAGCAGCTCAAGAAGGTCCTGTCGTATCTGGAGATCGGACAGCAGGAGGGCGCCAAGATCCTGACGGGAGGTCAGCGGCTGGAGCCGGGAGGTGAGCTGGCCGGCGGGTACTACGTCCAGCCGACCATCTTCGAGGGGAACAACCGCATGCGGGTGTTCCAGGAGGAGATCTTCGGGCCCGTGGTGTCGGTGACCTCGTTCCAGGACTTCGAGGACGCGATCCGGATCGCCAACGACACCCCCTACGGCCTGGGCGCCGGGGTGTGGACCCGCGACGTGAACACCGCCTACCGCGCGGGCCGCGCGATCCAGGCGGGCCGGGTGTGGCAGAACTCCTACCATGCGTATCCCGCCCACGCCGCCTTCGGCGGCTACAAGCAGTCCGGGGTGGGCCGCGAGACCCACAAGATGATGCTGGACAGCTACCAGCAGACGAAGAACATCCTGGTGTCGTACTCCCCGAACAAGCTCGGCTTCTTCTAGCCCCTCCTTCCCGCCGCTCCTTCCCGCCCCTTCTTGCAGCCGCTCATTCCAGCCGCGCGCGGTGTGGGGCCCGAGGCGCGGCCCGCGTCCTCAGGCATCGCGTTCACAGCCAGGTCGTGGCCAGCCAACTGGTCGCGGCCGCGGTGAGGACGAGGGTGATGTTGAGGGCGATCTTGCGGTCGCCGCGGCTCAGGTGGACCGCGGTCGCGGCGATCTGCAGGAGGACGAACCCGAGGGCCGCGGCCAGGACCAGGGCCAGGGCCAGCCAGGGTGCGACGCCGGTCAGCGGCGGAAGGATCAAGCCGGTCGCGCCGAGCACCTCGACGACTCCGATGGTTCGGACGACCGGCATCGGCGTGCGGTCGGTCCAGGCCATCATCGGCTGGAGCCGCTCCCGGGTCCGGAGCACCTTGATCCCGCCCCCGTAGAGATAGAAGAGTGCGAGGAACCCGGCAACGGGCCAGTAGGCGACGTCCATGATGTCCATGCCCCGATTCCACCGCCGGGGTGGCGGAGCTGTCCAAGACCCCTTGGATTGCAGCGATACCCCCCGGGTATCGTCACTGGTCATGGAGCTACGCACCCTGCGCTATTTCGTGGCCGTCGCCGAGGAACTCCACTTCGGCCGGGCCGCCGTCCGGCTGCACATGAGCCAGCCCCCGCTGAGCCGGTCGATCAAGCGGCTCGAGTCGGACCTCGGGGCCGCACTGCTGCACCGCTCCCCGGCGGGTGTCGCACTCACCGCGGCCGGTGCCGTGCTGCTCGACCAGGCGCGCACCTGCTCGACCAGGCCGAGCAGGTGCGCGTGCGCGTGGCCGCGGCGGCGGGCACCGCGGTCCTCACCGTCGGCATCCTGGGTGACAGCGGCGACCGGGGCGCGAGCCGGCTGGCGGCCGCCTACCGCCGACAGCACCCGGGTGTCGAGGTGCGCGTCCGCGAAACAGACCTGACCGACCGGACCTGCGGGCTGCGGGCTGCGGGCCGGGCTGCTCGACCTGGCGCTGACCCGCGGGCCGTTCGACGAAAGCGGCCTGTTGGTGCGCGCGTTGCGCGTCGATCCGGTGGGGGCGGTGCTGCGCGCCGACGATCCGCTGGCCCGCCGCGACCAGCTGGCACTGGCCGACCTGGCCGAGAGGCGCTGGTTCCAGTTCCCGGACGGCACCGACCAGCTCTGGCGCTCTTACTGGAACGGCGGCGAGCCGCGCGAGGGGCCCGTGGTGCGGGCGGTGCAGGAGTGTCTGCAGGCCGTCCTGTGGAAGGGCACGGTCGGGATGACCCTGCTCGGACACGGCGTACCCGAGGAGCTGGCCGTGGTCCGGCTGACCGACATGGCGCCGAGTCGCGTGGTGGTGGCGTGGCGGGCGGGCGACACGAACCCGCTGGTCGGGTCGTTCGTCCGGCTCGCCGCGGACGCCTACCGCGACTGAACCGCACCGGGGCCGCGGCAGGCCCGCGGCAGCCGGCACCAGGTCCGCACCGGTTCGTGCGGCCGGACTCCCGCTCGGGCGTCGGGGCGCCTACTCTCCCCCGGAGGGAGCGGGATCCGGGGTGTGGCCACCGCTCCCCTGCGGATTTCTTCGAGGGATTCGAGGGTTGATGTGATGTCCAACCTGATGCGGTGCGCCCGGGGCGCGCTGGCCGTCGCCCTGACCGCCGGTGCGCTGCTCGCGGTGTCTACGCCCGCCCAAGCAGCCGCCGCGCCGCCCGTCAGCGCCGCCGGGGCGTTCCTGATGAACGGCGCCACCGGGGCCGTGCTCTCCAGCAAGTCACCCGATACCAAACGGCAGATGGCGAGCACCACCAAGGTCATGACGGCCGTGGTGGTGGCCACCGCTCCCGGACTCGATCCCAACAGGAAGGTCACCGTCCAGCAGGCGTACCTGGACTACGTCTACCTCCAGGGCGCCAGCTCGGCCGGGCTGAAGGCGGGCGCCACCGTGACCGTCCGTCAACTGCTGTACGCGATGCTGCTGCCGTCGGGCTGCGACGCCGCGTTCGCGCTCGCGGACACCTTCGGCTCCGGCGCGACCACGGCCGCCCGGCGGACGGACTTCATCCAGCAGATGAACGCCAAGGCGAAGGCGCTGGGCATGACCAACACCGTCTACGACTCCTTCGACGGGATCTCACCGACCGGCAACAACCTCACCACCCCGCGCGACCTCGCCCGGCTCACCCAGTACGCGATGAGCAACGCCATGTTCCAGTCGCTCGTCAGGACGACCTCCTACAGCTCCGGCGGTACGTCGACACTGGGCACGTGGTGGAACACCAACCTGCTGATCCGGGCGCGCCCCACCGGTTACGGGTTCCCGGGCGCGATCGGCGTCAAGACCGGCACCGGCACGGCCGCGGGCAAGTGCCTCGTCTTCTCCGTGACGCGCAACGGCAAGACGGTCGTCGGTGTCCTGCTGAACGACGAGGAGCGCTACGCCGACTCCATGGCCCTGGCCAACTGGGCCCTCGGCCCGGCGGTCGGCGCGAAGGCGGCGTTGCGGCGCGCCGACACCGAGCCGGTCCCGGACGTACTCGACTGACCGCGCGGACGTGACGTCATGACGCCGTGACGCGGCGACGCCGCGGGGCGGCTACTCCCAGTCGTCCCACGGCGGCTCCATCTCGTCCAGGTCGAAGGGCGGTTCGTCGGCGTCCCCCGCCTCGGGCCGCCCCTGCGGCGCGGGCGCCGCGGGGGCCGAAGGCACGGCGGCCGCGGGGGCACCAGGGGCGGCCGCGCATTCCGCCAGGGTGTCGAGGACTCCCTCGGCGTACTTCGTGAGCTTGGCCTCGCCGACCCCGCCGATGGTCCCCAACTCCGCCACCGTGGTGGGAAGCCGGGTCGCGATCTCCCGCAGCGTCGCGTCATGGAAGACGACGTACGCCGGTACGCCCGCCTCCCGTGCCGTCGCGGCCCGCCAGGCGCGCAGGGCCAGGAAGACCGGTTCGGCCGCGGCGGGCAGGTCGACCGGGACCCGGGCGCCCTTCCCGGAGCGCGATCCGGACTCCTTCCGGGCCGGGGCGGCGACCGCCTTCTCCTTGCGCATCGAGACGCTGCGGCGCCCGCCCAGCACCTCGCCGCTGTCGTCCGTCAGCACCAGCGTCCCGAAGTCGCCCTCCACCGCGAGCAGTCGCAGCGCCAGCAGCTGACGCACGACGCTCCGCCACTCCGCGGTGCTCAGGTCGGCGCCGATGCCGAACACCGAGAGCCCGTCGTGGTCGAACTGGATGACCTTCGCCGTCTTCTTGCCCTGAAGGATGTCGATGATCTGGCCCGCACCGAACTTCTGGCGGCGTTCCCGCGCCAGGCGCCAGACCGTGGACAGCAGTTTCTGCGCCGGGACCGTCCCGTCCCAGGACTCGGCCGGGGTCAGACACGTATCGCAGTTGCCACAGGGCTCGCCCGACTGGCCGAAGTACGCCAGGAGTTGGGTCCGGCGGCAGTCGACCGTCTCGCACAGCGCGAGCATGGCGTCCAGGTGCATGCCCAGCGACCGGCGGCGCGCCTCGTCGCCCTCGGAGCCCTCGATGAGCTTGCGCTGCTGGACCACGTCCTGCAGTCCGTACGCCAGCCACGCCGTGGCGGGCTCGCCGTCGCGGCCCGCACGGCCCGTCTCCTGGTAGTACCCCTCGACCGACTTCGGCAGGTCGAGGTGGGCCACGAAACGCACGTCGGGCTTGTCGATGCCCATGCCGAAGGCGATCGTGGCGACGACCACGACCCCGTCCTCCCGGAGGAAGCGCGCCTGGTTCTCCGCACGCGTACGGGAGTCCATTCCGGCGTGGTAGGCCACGGCGTCGATGCCCTGCTCGACCAGGAAGGCCGCGGTCTTCTCCACCGAGGCCCGCGAGAGGCAGTACACGACGCCCGCGTCCCCGTCGTGCTCGGTGCGGATCAGCTCCAGCAGTTGCTTGAGCGGGTTGTTCTTCGGTGCGATGCGGTACTGGATGTTCGGCCGGTCGAAACTGGCGACGAAGTGCCGGGCCTCCTCCAGGCCGAGCCGCGCCACGATCTCGGCATGGGTCGCCGCGGTGGCCGTCGCGGTCAGCGCGATCCGCGGCACCTTCGGCCAGCGCTCGTGCAGCAGGGACAGCGCGAGGTAGTCCGGCCGGAAGTCGTGGCCCCACTGGGCGACGCAGTGCGCCTCGTCGATCGCGAAGAGCGACACCTTGCCCCGGTCGAGCAGCCGCTGCGTGTTCTCGGTGCGCAGCCGTTCGGGAGCGAGGTAGAGGAGGTCCAGCTCGTCGGCGAGGAAGGCCCGCTCGACGGCCTGCCGTTCATACGGCTCCTGCGTGGAGTTGAGGAACCCGGCCCGCACGCCGAGGGCGGTCAGCGCGTTCACCTGGTCCTGCATCAGCGCGATGAGCGGGGAGATCACGACGCCCGTACCTTCCCGGACGAGCGCCGGGATCTGGTAGCAGAGCGACTTGCCGCCGCCGGTCGGCATCAGCACCAGGGCGTCACCGCCGCCGACGACCTGCTCGATGATCTCCTGCTGCTCGCCGCGGAAGGAGCTGTAGCCGAATACTCGGTGCAGCACCTGCAGAGCGTCGGAGATCTCGGGGGAAGCGTCGGGAAGGGCCATTCACGAAGCGTAACGTCACCCACCGACACCCGGTTCCGCCCGCCGGGATCAACGGACGGAACCGGACAGCCCCTGGGTCCGTCAGCGGGGCGGATCACGGTGACCACCCACGCCGAGCCGCGGAGCCGGACCGCGCCGTCTCCTTCGGGGGCGCGCAGGATCCCGGCGGGCTTCCGGCGGGCTTCCGGCGGGCGCGTTCCCGGGATCCCTGGTCGACCCGGCCCATCAGGTGGTGGCCGGGGCCGGAGCCCAGCAGGAACCCGGCAGCGTCCCGCCCGTCCTCGCCCCCCTTCCCGTACGCCTCCCCGCGCACCGCGTCGACCTGCTCGGATCCGGCGGCGGCCATGATCTCGCGGGTACGGACCGGGGCCGCCAGGGAGCACGTGCCGGACCCCGTGGGCACCGGCACCGGCACGGGTACGGGTATCGGGTACGGATACCGGCACAGGCGCGGGTACGGGTACGGGCGCCCACACGGACGTCGACTCCATCGCGCCGCGCTCGTCAGGGCGGTACGGGTCAGCTGCCGCAGTGGCCGAGGCAGACCCGCGGGTTCTTGCCCGGGGCGTGGGTGAAGATCAGGTAGTCCCAGTCCATGGCTTGCGCGCCCGCGGTGGTGTCGGCCCAGCCGTCCCGGAAGCGGCCGAAGTCGTCGGCGCCCACCGTCCCCTGCCAGGGAACCGAGGTACCGGCCGCGCAGTCGACCACCTCACGGACCCAGCCGGTGACCCGCGCGGCGCCCTGCTGCTGGACGACGTAGGCGAACACGTTGACGCTCGCCGTCTTGTTGCAGCGCACGGTGCCGTGGAGCGTCGCCTCTCCCCCGGCGGTGACGGTGCCGATCCGGGCCGCCGACATGGTCAGCGCCAGGACGGGCGGGGCGGGCGGGGCCTCGACACGGACCGTGCCGTGGGAGGCCGCCGCCGCGCCCGCGCAGCGCTGCTCGAAGTCGGCGTCGAGGGAGTCGAGCCAGCCGTGCGGGTTCCACTCGATGTGGTGGATGGTGAAGCTGCCCGTCACCGCGGCGCAGTAGCGGCCGTCACCCGAGAAGTCGACGCCGGGGCTGTTCCCGTGGAAGGGGAACTGGGTGGCCCCGGGGTAGACGCCCGGCGTCAGCTGCCGGCCCTGGGGGGCGCCGAAGGCCAGGTACCACCAGGTGTCGCCGTCCCGGACCCGGATCTCCGCCATATTGCTGCCGACGCTCCGGTAGATCAGGAACTCCTGCTCGGGGGTCCCGAAGGACTTCGTGCGGCCCTGGGTGATCCGGTCGTCCGAGTCTCCGGCGAAGGTGAACGTTCCCTGGGAGACCGGCTGTTGGATGTCCGGCAACTCGGGCATGTCCTCCCGCGCGGCGGCCTGGGCGGTGGCGGGCGCGGTGGTCCGGGCGGTGGCGTGCGCGGCGGCGTGGACGGGGTTGCCCGCGGCGACGCCCCCGGCCGCGAGGCCCACCAGCAGTCCCGCTGTCGCGACGATGCGCCCGAGCGCGCGCCGCGTGGTGCTCCGTGCCATTCGGATCCCCCCTTGGAGTCCAGTGTCATGGTCGGGCGCAGCCTAAGTCCAGCCCCGCGGCCGGCTGCCGCGCTGGCCGGGACTGGCGGGAGGACGGCCGGAACCGCGATCCGCCCACCGGCCGCGGGTGCGGGAAGGCGGCCACCACGACCTCGACGCCCCCTGGAAGGCGTCTCAGGAGAGCGGGACCAGCGGTACCGCGCGGCCGCGGGTCCAGTCCGCCGGTACGGCCGCCAGGGCGTCGGCCAGGGCCGCGCCGTGGAGGAAGGCGGCGCCGTGGCCGCCGAGCGCCCGCGCGGTGGCCCCCTCCCACACCACCGGGACCAGTCGGGTGCGGCCCGGAGCGGGGTGCACCGGGCCGGTCAGCGGTGCTGCGGGCAGGACGGGCAGCGCCCGGCCCGACAGGCCCGCCAGCAATGGGGTCAGCAGGGTGTGCGCCGCGACGAGGGCCGCGTACGGATTGCCCGGCAGGCCGACCACCCAGCGGCCGGAGACCGTACGGGCCAGCAGTTGCGGATGGCCCGGGCGGCAGGCCACCGTGTCCACCACCCACCGGGCGCCGTCGTCGTGGAGCAGCCGGCGCAGCCGGTCGGTGGCGCCCACCGACGTGGAGCCCGTCACCACGATGACGTCGGCGCCTGCGGGCGCCCCGTGCACCTGGTCGGCGAGCGCGTCCGCGGGCCGGTCCGGGACGTGCCGTACGTCCGCCGCCTCGCCCCCCGCCGCCCGCACCAGCGGCGGGAGCAGCGGCCCGAGGGCATCCCGTACCCGCCCGGGCCCCGCCAGGCCGGAGAGCGCCAGCTCGTCCCCGGTGACCAGGATGCGCACGCGGGGCCGACGGCGCACCGGGAGTACGTCGTACCCGCACGCGGCGGCCAGCCCCAGCAGCGCCGGGCCCACGCGGGACCCGGCCGGGGCCAGGGCCGTGCCGGCCGGGGCGTCCTCCCCCGTCCGGCGGACGTGCCTGCCCGCGGCGGGGGCCGGGCCCCGCAGCACGGGCCCGCAGCGGGCGGCCTCCTCGACCGGGAGCACGGCATACGCGCCGGGCGGGACCCCGGCTCCGGTGGAGATCTCCACGGCCTCCCCCGCGACCAGCGGCCCACCCGGCCAGACCTCCCCCGCCCGGACGGCTCCGCGCACCCGCCACGGGCCCGGGCCCGCGACGGCGTACCCGTCCATCGCGGCCGTGTCGCGGGCCGGGAGCGGCAGCCGGGTGCGGACGGCGCCCGCGAGCACGAGGCCGACCGAGGCCGCCAGC
Organism: Streptomyces sp. G-G2; assembly: GCF_030063135.1. Classification (GTDB taxonomy): domain Bacteria; phylum Actinomycetota; class Actinomycetes; order Streptomycetales; family Streptomycetaceae; genus Streptomyces. Next base: position 10,464 of record NZ_JASISO010000009.1, on the reverse strand, counting down.
GGCACGGCGGTGGAGGGCACGGGCTCGGCGGCGGCGTGGGCCAGTTCCCGGGCGCGCTGCCAGGGCGCGCCGCCGCGGCACGGGCCACCGGGTCCCGCCCCGGGCACGGGGGCGGCGGGGGCGGACGCGGGGGCCGGGGCGGCGGGGGCTGTCATGCGCCGGACTCTGCCGCCACCGCTTTACGTCCCGTGTACTGCCGCGTTGCCACCGCGCACCGGCCCGCTCACGCGCCCCGCCCCGCCCCCGTGAGGCTCCGGCGGAGGGGCGTCGGCAGGGCGGCGAGGGCGCGCGCCGTCCCGCGCCGCACCGCACCGCACCGCGACACGACATCGCCGTCGCGACGACCGTCCCGGACCGCCCGCGGCCAAGCGGTAACTTCGCCGTGGTCACGTGGTCGCGCAGTCACGTGACCACCGTGGTCATCGTGGTCACGTGGTCACCGTCGAGGCCGGTCGCAGCGGGAGGTTCACGTCCGGCACCCTCACCGTCCGCTGAACGGAGTGCTCATGTCCCGCCTGCCACGCCCCACCGACGCGCACCTGCTGGGCCTGTTCCGCATCGTGACCGGGTTCCTCCTCGCCTGCCACGGCGCCGCCAAGCTGTTCGGCTTCCTCGGCGGCGACCCCGTTCCGGTGGGCCTGTGGCCCTACTGGTGGGCCGGACTCGTCGAACTCGGCGGTGGCGCCCTGGTCGCCGTCGGCCTCCTCGTCCGGCCCGCCGCGCTCCTGTGCTCGGGGGCCATGGCCTTCGCCTACTTCACCGAGCACCAGCCCAACGGCCTGTTCCCGATGGAGAACGACGGTGAACTCGCCGTCCTGTACTGCTGGGCCTTCCTCGCCCTCGCCGTCCTCGAACCGGCCGCGCTCTCCCTGCCCGCCGTCCGGCGGAACCGGCGTATCTCATGTCACGGTCCGGAATCTGAACACCTGTCACCGTCCGGCGCGTCCGAGGCCTAGTGCCGCCGCGACGGCTGTGGGTCGACCCCGACCGCGGCCTGAAGACCCGGGGCTGGGAGGAGACCCGCGGCTCACTGGAGACCCTCGTCGCAGCCGCCCGCGAGGTGCGGGGTGAACTGACCGCCTCCTGACACGGTCTGACGGTGCGTGAAAAGCAGCGGGCCGACACGGCCCGCGGCCCCTTGGGTTGTGCCACCGGTCCCCCGTACCGGTGAAGGCTCCGGATCCGACGGTGCATCAGGTCAAGTGACCCGGACTATTGACTCTGCTCGCGGCAGTCGGGATTCTCGACGCGTTGTTTACGCGGGACATGACAACTCCTGCCCACCGCGCCATCCGCCGACCGAGGACGTGAGTGATGACCTTGACCCGACATCCGCACATCCGGCGAAAGCCGGTCATGGTTCTGTCGTTGCTCTTCGCCCTGCTGGCCACGGCGCTCAGCCCGGCGTCCAGCGCCGCCGCCGCCGACCCCGGCTGGTGGAACCCGACCGCCCGGCCCGTACCCGACTCCGGGATCAACGTCACCGGCGAGCCCTTCAAGGGCACGGACGCGCAGGGGAACGTACGGGGCTTCGTCGACGCCCACGACCACATCATGGCCAACGAGGGCTTCGGTGGCCGTCTGATCTGCGGCAAGGCGTTCTCCGACCTCGGGGTCGCCGACGCGCTCAAGGACTGTCCGGAGCACTACCCCGACGGTTCGCTCGCGATCTTCGACTTCATCACCAAGGGCGGTGACGGCAAGCACGACCCGGTCGGCTGGCCCACCTTCAAGGACTGGCCCGCCCACGACTCGCTGACCCATCAGCAGAACTACTACGCCTGGGTGGAGCGGGCCTGGCGCGGCGGCCAGCGGGTGCTCGTCAACGACCTCGTCACCAACGGCGTGATCTGCTCGGTCTACTTCTTCAAGGACCGCAGCTGCGACGAGATGACCGCCATCCGGCTGGAGGCGCAGAAGACGTACGACATGCAGGCCTACATCGACAAGATGTACGGCGGCCCGGGCAAGGGCTGGTTCCGCATCGTCACCGACTCCGCGCAGGCCCGCGACGTGGTCCAGCAGGGCAAGCTGGCCGTGGTGCTGGGGGTCGAGACCTCCGAGCCCTTCGGCTGCAAGCAGGTGCTGGACATCTCGCAGTGCAGCAAGGCGGACATCGACAAGGGCCTCGACGAGCTGCACGCGCTGGGCGTGCGCAGCATGTTCCTGTGCCACAAGTTCGACAACGCCCTGTGCGGGGTCCGGTTCGACGAGGGCGCCCTGGGCACGGCCATCAACGTGGGGCAGTTCCTGTCGACCGGGACCTTCTGGCAGACGGAGAAGTGCACCGGTCCGCAGCACGACAACCCCATCGGGCTGGCGCCCGCGGCCAACGCGCAGAAGGAGCTCCCGCCGGGCGTCGCGGTGCCCTCGTACGCCGCCGACGCCCAGTGCAACAGCCGGGGGCTGACGGACCTCGGTGAGTACGCCGTGCGCGGCATGATGAAACGCAAGATGATGCTCGAGGTCGACCACATGAGCGTCAAGGCGGCGGGCCGCTCCTTCGACATCCTGGAGTCCGCCTCGTACCCCGGCGTCCTCTCCTCGCACAGCTGGATGGACAGCGCCTGGACCGAGCGCCTCTACAAGCTCGGCGGTTTCGCCGCCCAGTACATGAGCGGGTCCGAAGGGTTCAGCGCCGAGGCCAAAAGCAAGGACGCGCTGCGCGAGAAGTACCACGTGGGTCTCGGCTACGGCACCGACATGAACGGGGTCGGCGGCTGGCCCGCCCCGCGCGGCGCCGGGGCCCCGGACCCGGTGACGTACCCCTACCGCAGCACCGACGGCGGTTCGGTCATCGACAAGCTGACCAGCGGCCAGCGCACCTGGGACTTCAACACCGACGGCGGCGCGCACTACGGCATGGTGCCCGACTGGATCGAGGACATCCGGCACGTCGGCGGCCAGGGTGTGGTGGACGACCTCTTCCAGGGCGCCGAGTCCTACCTCCGTACGTGGGGAGCGTCCGAGCAGCACCGGGCCGGGGTGAACCTCGCCTCCGGGGCCGCCGCCTCGGCCAGCTCGGCCGAATGGAACCCCTTCACGAGCTACGCTCCCGGGCAGGCCGTGGACGGCAACACCGGCACCCGCTGGGCCAGCGACTGGAGCGACGACCAGTGGCTCCAGGTCGACCTCGGCTCCGCGAGCCTGGTGTCCAGGGTGACCCTGGACTGGGAGCGGGCCTACGGGAAGGCCTACCGCATCGAGGTCTCCACGGACGGAGCGAACTGGCAGACCGCCTGGTCCACGGCCACCGGTGACGGCGGCCTGGACACGGCCCGGTTCAGCGGGGTCTCCGCGCGCTACGTCCGCGTCCACGGGCTGGGACGCGGCACCCAATGGGGTTACTCCCTGCACGAAGTCGGCGTATACAGCAGCTGACGCGCGTGTCCGGGGGGAGGGGGCGCCTCCCCCTCCCCCCGGGCAGCACGGCGCACCCCCAGTGAAGGAGACCCGCATGGCACGGATGCCGCTGGCCGAGCGCCGTCGGCAGCTGACCGAGGCGGCGATCCGCGCGATGACCCGCGACGGGGTCGCGCGGACGACCACCCGGTCCATCGCCGCCGAGGCGGGGGTGTCACTGAGCGTCTTCCACTACTGCTTCGATTCCAAGCAGCTCCTGCTGGAGTCCGTCCTCACCACGATCACCGGTCACTACGTCACGGTGGTGAAGGAGGGCATCCAGCCGCGGGCCACCGTCCACGAGACCGTCCGGGCGGGTTTCCAGGCGTACTGGGACCATGTGGCGGCCCGTCCCGGCGAACACATGCTGACCTACGAACTCACCCAGTACGCGCTGCGCGAGCCGGGGTTCGAGCACCTCGCCCGGCGCCAGTACGAGCTGTACTCCGCGACCTACGCCGAACTGCTGGAGCAGCTCGGCCGCAGCATGGACTTCGAACTCCTCGTCCCCGTCGACGTGCTGGCCCGCTACCTGGCCGCGATGACGGACGGGGTCACGCTGAACTTCCTCGTTCTGGGCCAAACGGACACCGCCGCTGACATCCTCGACATGATCACCGACCACGTCGCCGGTCTGATCCGCGAACGCTGACGGGTACGCCGTACCGGTTCGGCCCGTAATCGAGTCGAATGCCCCCGTCCACCTTCGCGCCAGACAGCTTCCTGAGCGGGGTGAGACCTCATCATCAGACCTTGATCGGGGCAGAGTTGGGTGCATCAACCACTGAGCGACGGCGGCCGCTCACGAGGCGGCCCCGTCGGCGCAGACCACCGATCCGGGGTAGCTCATGCTCAAGTGTTTCGTCCTGGCCCTGTCCGTCACGGCCGCCGCACTCCTCGTCCCGTCCGCCGCCACCGCGCACGACGCCACCGCGGTCTCCGCCTCCGGCGAGACCGGCTCGACGGCCGCGACCCGGACCCCCACCACGATCGCGGTCACGCCCGGCGCCAACACCGCCATCGACTCGCGACCGCACAGCCCCACCGACACCTCCTGGGGCGGCTGAGCCTGCCCTCCGCGGCGCCCGCCGGACGTCCTCACGCCCCGACCGGGCCACCCGGTACGGGGCCGAGGCGCGTGACGACGTAACACGCGCGGCCGGTGAACTCGACCCGCCGGGACCAGCCCGCCGGAACGTACAACACCTCTCCGGTACGCAGCCGGTAGCGCAGGGAGGTGCGCGCGCCGCACTCGCCCGCCCCGGCCAGGGACCAGGTGGCGGCCCCCTCCAGCTGATGGACCAGCAGGTGCTCGGCCTCTCCCGCCCGCTGCTCCGTGGTGGCGTCGGCCGCGGCGGACCGGGCCGGGAGTCCGGCCAGCGCCGCAAGCCGGGCGGCCCACGGGCCGAGCCCGCGGCACGCGGCCAGGAAACCGGCCAACGAGCCCGTCAGAGCCGGGTGTTCGTGTTGGAGCCACAGGATGCCCGGGGCACGGCCCAGGTGGAGGAAGAGGAACACCGCGAGTTCGCGCAGGTGCGGTCCCTCCGGACAGGCCGTCGCCCGTTCGGCCGCCTCCCACTCGCCCGGCGGGCGGAACAGTCACCTCCGGGCCGGGGTCCAGCAGCCCGCGGGCCGCCGCCGCGGCGCCCGGCTGGAACCGGCTGCCCGCGCCCAACTCCTCCATGATGTCGGCGATGTGGCGCCGGGCCGTGCGGAGCGACATGCCCAGCCGACGGGCGATGGCCTCGTCCTTCAGGCCCGCCGCGAGCAGCCGGATGATCGTCTCGTGGATCTCCCGGGCCACTTCCTCCAGCAGGCGCTGGGCGCAGGAGCGGAGGGCGTCGGCGTCCACGGCGCCTTCCAGCGCGTCGAAGACCGGCATGTGATAGGTCGGCCGGCCCTCCTCCATTTCGTGGAGGAAATCCATCCGCTGCTGGGCGCGCGATGCACGGAATACGCTGACCGGCGGCTCGTCGAGTCGGTCGATCGGATCCTGAGTGGCCAAGACAACTCCCTCGGCGGCGCGCCGTTTCGACGCGCGGCGCTTACTCCCGCTTGCTTACCCCTCAACGGTAGGGAGACGGCGGAATCCGAGAAAGTCACACTTCCCAGGCACCTGGTTCTCGTGACAGCGGATCGCGCCGAATGGCGCGCGGGCGCCCGGTGCGGGCAGAGGGCGGACGCCCGGTGTCAGGCGCAGGGCGCGGGCCCCCTGTCAGGCGAGCGCGGGGTGGACCTCGGGGTGGGCGTCCCACCAGGCCCGGTGGAAGGGGTTGTTGTCCACGTTGGCCAGATAGGCGGCCGCCGCGGCACGGTAGAGCAGTTCGGCCTGGAGGGCGGAGACCGCCGAGCGGTTCCAGGCGAGCCGGATGCGGCCCACGACGGGCTCGCCGGTGAGGGGGCGCATCACGGTGCCGGGGACGGCGGGCGCGGTGGGCTGGCTGAGCGAGATGGCGCGGCCCGCCGCGATCAGGTCGTACTGCATGATCCGGTCGGTGATCCGGTAGCGCAGGGACGGGGTGAATCCGGCCTTGGCGCAGGCTTCGACCAGGGCCTCGGGTCCGCCGTCGTCGTCCTCGACCAGGGTCATCCACTGTTCGCCCGCGAGGTCGGCGAGGTCGAGGGCGGCCCGGTCGGCGAGCGGGTGCCCGGCGGCCATCCGGATGCAGAAGGGCTCCCTGGGGACCAGGGTGCGGGCCAGCACGCCCGCGGGCAGCGGGACCTCGTGGTCGTTGCACTCGCCGTAGACGATGACGTCGTACCGTCCCGCGCCGAGCATGCGGACCAGCGCGGTCACCGAGTCCTCCAGGTCCACGGTGAGCTCGCGGCCGGAGAGGGCCAGGTCGGTGCGGGCGAGCAGGCCGTCGATCAGGACGAGCAGGATGCAGCCGAGGCGCAGCGGAATGTGCCCGGCGATGGCGCGGGCCTCGGCGCCCAGCGCGTCCATCTCGTGCAGCACCCGGCGGGCCTTGGCCAGGACGAACTGGCCCAGTGAGGTGGGCTCGACCCCGAGCCGGCCGCGGACGAAGAGGTCGCCTCCGGTGACCCGTTCGATCCTGCGGAGCTGGGCGGAGAGGGCGGGCTGGGAGATCCCGAGGCGCCGGGCGGCGGCGCCCAGGCTCCCGGATTCCGCTATCAGGCAGACGGTGTGCAGATGTCTCAACTCGAGCTGCATTGCGGCAGCTTACGCAGCGTGAACGCCCCCGCACCATAACGCGGGTCTTATGCCCGCAGGGATGTCCCAATCTCGCCATGTCCACGCCCATACTCGGCGGCGGCGTACAGCCAGACCCCCCACACGATCGGAGTGGACTCTTGCAGCCCACCAGATGGACGGCGACCGTGGCAGCGATGGCGCTGACCGCGAGCCTCGCCGGCGCACTGGCAGGTACCGCGTCGGCCGCGCAACAGCCGGCCGCGGCCAACCTGCCCCCACAGACGAACGCGGCCGCGCGGGCCGTCGCGGCCGCCGACGCGGCCGTCAAGAGCGGCCTCGACACCCTGGTCAACTCCCCCCAGCAGCAGTACGACCGGCGGATGGTCACCCCCTGGGTCCAGGACCTGTACTCGGTGGCGTACGAGCGCAGTTACCGCGGTCTGCCGGTGGTCGGCGGCGACGCGGTGGTCCTCGCCGACGGCGCGGGCCGGGTCCGCGCCCTGCAGTCGGCCTCCTCCACCGTCATCGACGTGGCAACCACCCCCACCGTCACGGCGAAGTCGGCGGAGGCCACGTCCCGGGCCGAGCTGTCGAAGACCGACAAGGTCCTCGACAGCAGGCTCGTGGTCCGGCTCAAGGACGACCGGCCGGTACTGGCCTGGGAGACCGTCCTGTCCGGCCGGACCGCGACCGCGCCGAGCAAGCTCCACGTGTTCGTGGACGCGCGCACCGGCAAGCTCGTGGACCGCTACGACGAGGTGGTGGCGGGCAGCGGCACCAGCAAGTGGAACGGCCCCAACCCGCTGACCATCGACACCACCGCCTCCGGTGGTTCGTACTCCCTGCGCGACCCGAACCGGACCGGCCTGAGCTGCGCGGACTACAGCTCCGGCAGTGTGTTCTCGAAGTCCTCGGACTCTTGGGGAACGGGCAACGCCACGTCCAAGGAGACCGGCTGTACGGACCTCATGTTCGCCGCGCAGAAGCAGTGGGACATGCTGGGCGCGTGGCTCGGCCGCAACGGGGTCAGCGGCAACGGCCGCAGCTTCCCGGGCAAGGTGGGCCTCTCCGACCTGAACGCGTACTGGGACGGCAGCTCGGTCACCATCGGGCACAACAGCGCCAACGAGTGGATCGCCGGTGTGGACGTGGTGGCCCACGAGTACGGGCACGCGATCGACACCAACACCCCGGGCGGCACCAGCGGCCAGGAGGCCGGGCTCGGCGAGGGCACCGGTGACATCTTCGGCGCGCTGACCGAGGCGTACATCAACGAGCCCGCCCCGTACGACGTCCCGGACTACACCGTCGGCGAGATGATCAATCTCCAGGGCAACGGGCCGATCCGCAACATGTACAACCCGCCCGCCGTGAACAACGACCCGGCCTGCTACAGCTCCTCCATACCCAGCACCGAGGTGCACGCGGCCGCGGGGCCGCTGAACCACTGGTTCTACCTGCTGGCCGAGGGCACCAGCCCGGGCGGCGGCAAGCCCAACAGCTCCACCTGCAACCAGAGCACCCTGACGGGTGTCGGCGTGCAGAACGCGGGCAAGATCTTCTACGGCGGCATGCTGCTCAAGACCAGCAGCATGTCCTACAAGAAGTACCGTACGGCGACCCTGAGTTCGGCCAAGTCGCTGGACACCACATGCACCCTCTTCACCCGGACCAAGGCCGCCTGGGACGCGATCAGCGTGCCCGCGCAGTCCGGTGACACCACCTGCACCCCGAGCGGTCAGAACGACGACTTCTCGATGGCCCTGAACCCCGCCTCGGGCACCGTCCAGCAGGGCGGCTCGGTGACCACCACGGTGGGCACCAGTACCACCACCGGCTCCGCCCAGCAGGTCACCCTCACCGCGAGCGGACTGCCCGCCGGGGTGAGCGCCTCCTTCAACCCGGCCACCGTCCAGTCCGGCCAGTCCTCGGTGCTGACCCTCACCGCCACCTCCAGCGCGGCCCCGGGCGCCTCCACCGTCACCGTCAAGGGCCAGGGACCGGGCCTCTCGCACACCGTCGACTTCGCGCTCAACGTCGGCGGCACCCAGCCCGGCAGCGACCCGCCGAACATCGACCCCGCCAACGTGCAGGCGCACCTGGCGCAGCTGAACACGATCGCCAACCAGAACGGCGGCAACCGCCGTGCGGGCAGCGCCGGTCACACCCAGTCCCTGGCCTATGTGAAGGGCAAGCTCCAGGCGGCCGGTTACACCGTCACCGAGCAGAACTGCACCTCCTGCACCTACCCGTCCAACAACCTGATCGCCGACTGGCCGGGCGGCCCCGCCGACCAGACCGTCATGTTCGGCGCCCACCTGGACAGCGTCTCGGCGGGCCCCGGCATCAACGACAACGGCTCGGGCTCCGCGACCCTGCTGGAGAACGCGCTCGTCCTCGCGCAGAAGAACCCGACCCTGACCAAGCACGTCCGCTTCGGCTGGTGGACCGACGAGGAGCAGGGCCTGAACGGCTCGACGTTCTACGTCAACCAGCTCAGCAGCACCCAGAAGAGCGCCATCAAGGGCTACTACAACTTCGACATGGTCGGCTCACCGAACGCCGGGTACTTCATCAACAACCTCAACTCCACCACCGCCGCGCCGCTCAAGGCGTACTGGACCTCGCTGAACCTCGCCCCCGAGGAGAACGTCGAGGGCCAGGGCCGCAGTGACGACTACTCCTTCCAGCAGGGCGGGATCCCGACCTCGGGCTACGCGGCCGGTGCCAGTGCCCGCAAGACCGCGGCCCAGGCCGCCAAGTGGGGCGGCACCGCGAACGCCGCCTACGACTCCTGCTACCACAGCTCCTGTGACACCACGAACAACGTCAGTGCCACGGTCCTGGACCGCAACGCCGACGGTGTCGCGTACGCGATCTGGAAGCAGGCCGTCGGCGGCGGCACCCCGGCACAGGACTTCTCGCTGAGCACCTCCCCGGCGGCGGGCAGCGCCAACCCGGGCGGCAGCGTGACCTCCACGGTGAACACCACCACCGTCAGCGGGGGCGCCCAGACGGTGAACCTGTCCGTCTCCGGCGCGCCGAGCGGCGTGAGCGCGTCGGTCAGCCCGGCCTCCGTACAGTCCGGCTCCTCCTCGACCCTGTCCGTCCAGGTCGGCGCGGGCACCGCGCAGGGCACCTACACCCTGACGGTCACCGGTAGCGGCACGGTCAGCCACAGCACCACCTACACCCTGACCGTCGGGGGCGGCGGCGGGACCTGCACCCCGCGCCAGGTGGTCGCCAACGGCGGCTTCGAGAGCGGCGCGAGTCCCTGGACCTCCACCTCGGGCGTCATCACCAACCAGGCGGGCGAGTCCCCGCACAGCGGCGCGTACATGGCGTGGATGAACGGCTGGGGCACCCCGCGCACCGACAGCGCGGCGCAGTCCCTGACCCTGCCGGCGGGCTGCTCGACCGGCCGGCTCGCCTTCTACCTGCACATCGACACCGCCGAGACGGAGAACGTCGTCTACGACACCCTCACCGTCTCGGTGGGCGGCCAGGTCCTGGAGACCCTGTCCAACGTGAACGCCACCGCGGGCTACGTGCTCAAGACCTACGACGTCTCGCCGTTCGCGGGGCAGACGGTCACCCTCCAGTTCCAGGGGGTCGAGGACCAGTCCCTCCAGACCTCCTTCGTCGTGGACGACGTCACCCTCCAGGTGAGCTGACGCCCGGCTGAATCCCCCCACGGGACCGGCCGCCCCCGGGTCGCGCCCCGGGGGGCCGCCCCGCGGGGGGGCGGTGGCCGGGGGGCGGGGGGGGGCGGCGCCGGGGGGCGGCCCGGGGGCGGCCGGGAGGCCGCGGGGCCGGGCCTCGGGGCGGGTGTTACTCCGTACGGGTTACTTCGGGAACAGGCCGGTGGACGCGAAACGTAGTACCAGCTGAGGGGCGCCGGACAA
>NZ_JASISO010000099.1 GCF_030063135.1 Streptomyces sp. G-G2 | reverse complement strand
TGGTCTCGACAACCCGGAGATGTTCAGGAGGCCCTGCCTTCATGCGCGGACACGGCCAGGTTCACCCGCCCCAGCCCCCGTTTTCGATCACATCGCTCTCATGATCGATAGAGATACGGCTTCTCAGATCAGCGCGCTACTTGGCACTGGCAGCGTGGGAAGCACGGTTGCTGTCACCTCCGACCGCGCACGCTCCCTGCCTACGGGGTCAGCCACCTTGCGCCGCCGTCACGGGATGGCCCAATCTGGCACGCATGGATTGGTTGCCACTGCTCTCCACCCTGACCGGGGCCGCGATCGGCATCGTCGCCACTCTCATCGCCGATCGGAACCGATGGAAGCACGAGGATGTCAAAGAAGCCCTTCGACTGCGGCTCGACATCTACACGCAGTACACCACCACCGTGAAGGTGACCTTCCCCTCGTAGCGTGGAGCCGTAACTGCAGGGGAAGTTGAGAGTGACCTTCCCCTCGTAGCGTGGAGCCGTAACTGCAGGGGAAGTTGAGAGTCATGGCGGAGAAGCGACGGAAGTTCGATGCGGAGTTCCGTGAGGGGGCTGTGCGGATCGTGGCCGAGACGGGTCGGCCTCTCGCGCAGGTCGCGAAGGAGCTGGGGATCAACGACACGACGCTCGCGAGCTGGGTGTCGCGGGCGAGGAAGGCCGGCGGGGACGGAACGCTGAGCGTGCCCGAGCGCGAGGAACTGGCACGGCTGCGCCAGCAGAACACGCTACTGAAGAAGGAGACCAAGGAGCTGGCGATGGAGCGTGATGTCCTCAAACGCTGCATGGTCCTGTGGGTGAAGTAGCTGAGGGGGCACCGGCGTTGCTCGTCGGGGTGATCAGCGACCAGAGGACCGTGCACGACATCCCGCACACCGTCTCGTGCCGCGCGCTGGGCGTGTCGTCGGCGTGGTTCTACAAGTGGCGCCGCCGTCCGGCCGAGCCGACGAAACGCGAGGTCAGGAGGGCGCGTCTGGAAGAGCGGATCCTGCACTTCTTCCGCGAGTCGGGTGACACCTACGGCTCGCCGAGGATCACCCTGGACCTGTGGGCCGAGGGCTGGCAGGTGTCGGTGAACACCGTTGCCGAGATCATGGCCGACCTGGGCCTGCAGGGCCGCAAGCCGCCGCGTCGGCGTCGCTCACTGACCCGGCAGGGCAAGCGCCACGCGTCCCCTGACCTGGTGCATCGCAAGTTCGACGCGATCGCTCCGGATGTGTTGTGGGTCGGCGATATGACCGAGATCGAGACCGGCGAGGGCAAGCTGTACCTGGCCACCGTCCTGGACCTGCTCTCCCGCCGCCTGCTGGGCTACGCGATGGGCGCCCACCACGACGCCGCCCTGGTCGGGGCCTCGTTGAAGATGGCGGCCGCCACGCGCGGCGGCGAGGTCGACGGCGTGATCTTCCACTCTGACAGGGGCAGCGAGTACACCAGTGAGGCGTACAACAGCCTGTGCGACAGGCTTGGCGTGGTGCAGTCCATGGGGCGGGTGGGCTCAGCTCTGGACAACGCCGCCGCGGAGTCGTTCAACTCACTGATCAAGGTCGAGTACATCCACCGGCACCACTTCGCCACCCGAACCGAGGCCCGGCTGAAGATCGCCACCTGGATCACGGACTTCTACAACCCGCGCCGACGCCACAGTGCCGCCGCCGGCCTGGCACCCATCGAGTTCGAACGAACCATCAGCGAAGCACGTGCGAAGCACCATCAGAAGGACGAAGCCGCATAAGGAAGGTCTCTACGCTTCGACAGGGCTCGGTCATGGTCCTTGACCAAGGCCGAGGTCGTTCGGTTCGCGGTGGCAGGCCGGGCAGCGCCATAGGGCGGTGATCAGTACGATCTGGAGGAGTGACACGACCTGATACAGGCTCAGGGCGTGTTCTTGCCTTTTGGGTTGAGGCTCTGTTCCAGGCAGAACAGGTGCGCGGCTGACACCAGGGCGCCGTGGTGGTGGAATCCGCGGTAGGTCCGGCCTTCGTAGTCGCCCAGGCCCAGGGCCTGCTCCATTTCCCGGTAGTCGGTCTCGATGTGCCAGCGGCTGGTGGCGTGCCTGACCAGGACGGACAGCGGAGTATCCGGGGGCAGGTCGGTGATCCAGGAGCGGAACACCCCGCCGCCGTGTTTGCGTCGCCACTGGATCAGCAGGGTGCGCTGTGGCAGGAGCCGGCTGCTGGTCTCCGCGATGTGTCCGCGCTCGATGATGCCGGCGATCTGCACAGGGATGGCGGCGAACCAGCCGGAGCGGGCCCGGTGGGTGGAGGTCTTGGCACGGTAGATGAACCGGCTGGACCGGTGCCGATTGGCCTCGGCGAGGCTGTCGACGCAGATGGTGGGGCGTCGTTTTGCCCAGGCTGTGACCGGCGTGCCCGTGACGGGCAGGACCACCGTGTCCCCTTGGACTGCCAGTAGCCAGCGGATGCCGCGGGCGGTGAGCCCGGTCCGGAAGGCGACGTTGGTGCCGTAGTCGCTGTCGGCGATCACCAGGGGCGGGACGTTCCCCCATTCGGCGAGCTCGTCGAGCATGTCCAGGGCGATCTGCTGCTTGGTGCGGTGCGTGAGCCCGGGAGGGACCCCGGCCTTCGCGCACCGCACCGGATCCTCTGCCCACTTCTGTGGAAGGAACAGACGCCAGTGCAGCGGGGTCGATCCTCGCCCGGACACTGCGTGCACGGACACTCCGACCTGGCAGAGATGCTGGTTGCGCTCGCCGCAGTGTTGCACGATCGCCCCCGCGGTGCCGTGGCCGTAGCGGACGAACGGGTGGTCGTCGATCAGCCAGGCGGTCGGTGAGATGACGTTGACCGCCCGTGCCGCGACCCGCCGCATCACCTCGGAGTAGTCCCAGGTGGACTGTGAGACGCAGTGGCCCAGGTTCTGTCGTGGGATGCCCAGGCGCGCGGCCATCGGCTCCACCGACTTGCGTTTGCCGTCGAGCATCAACCCCCGCAAGTACTGCTGTCCGTAGCCGCGCTGGCCCTCATAGGCCAAGTACTTGAAGACGTCACCGGTGAACTCCGCGAGGTCCGCATCGAGCGCAGACATGGCCTGAAGGTCCATGGATCGACCATCGCTCCAACAGCCATGGCCAGTCAGTCATTTGGCCGAATAGGTCAAGGACCATGACCGAGCCCTGTTCGAGGGGATTGACAGGTCACTGCGGATCGTGGTTCCAACTATCGCGCCCCGTCACAACTGGCAGCCCCACCACCGTCCGTAGCAGGCTGCTACTGGGGTGGCATCCGCGGTGAAGGGCAAGGAACGACAGCGGTGAGGATTGCCTGGCGGGTGTGTCGCGCGGCGGACAGGATGTGTTCGTCGAGCTGCATCTCGCCGTCGGCTGTCGAGGCACCGACGGGGATGCGGGTGCGCCGGTCGATCATCGCTGTCACGGCCGGCAGCGCGGGCAGCGCGACTGGTCCCATCCGTGCGAGGCCGGCCAGGTAGAGCTCGCCGAGTGTGCAGTCGGTCAGGTGTGCTGTCATCAGGGCGAGCAGCCGGGGCAGCACGAAGGGCCCGGCGTGTCTCAGCCACAGTGGGGCGCATTCCGCTTGTGAGCGGCCGGGGCGATCGAAGGTGAGGTTGTACAGCTGGGCCGCCTGCCGGGAGGTCAGCGGGCCGGCGTCCAGCAGGGCGCTGAAGATCGCGGTGACGTGCCCGAGGCGGCCGATGTTCATGGGCTTGGTGGCGAGGTGGGCGGCGGCGGACGTGCTGTCGTACGCGGGCGGATTTCCGAACGGGGACCGGCGGGGTTGCGGGGGCGGCGTGAACGGCAGCTCGGTGACGAGGTGCCTGTGCACCTGCCGTGCCTCCTCGGAGATCAGGGCTGTCCTGAGGGCATCCTCGAGGCCTGGGGTGGTTTCTTGGTCGTGGTACCGGATGAGCAGTGGCAGCAGTGCGACGGGGGCCGCCCGCCTTTGGTGGCAGGCCTCGCGGGCGAGCCCGGCACCGATGTCCCGGGTGGTCGGGTCGGCGAGGAGCCGGGCCACCAGGGCGTACGCGTGCTGCTCGCGCCCCAGCCGGCACAACACGTGGCCCCAGAGGTGCCCGATGTCCGCTAGGTGGAGTGCTGCCTCGCGGGCATCGGTGAGGAGTGCCGTGTCCAGCGCGGGCCATCGCTCGGGAGGAGCTGCCCGCAGGGTCTCCAGGTGGGCGAGGAAGCGGACCGCTAGCAGGCGGTCGGTCCTCAGTCGGGCGACGGCGGGGCCGAGCGCCCTGGCCAGGACGGTACGCACCACGGGGTCGGTGAGATCACCGAGGAGGGCAAGGAGAAGGTCCGGTTGCCCGCGATACCCGACGAGGTATGCGGCCCTGCGCCGTACCTCCTCGTCAGGGTCGCCGAGCCGGTCCAGCGCGGCTTCGACGGCCTCGGACCAGGGCTGGTTGATGGTCAGGCTGCAGAGGAGGCCCATCGCCTCGCGCCGTACGAACGGCTCGCCGATGAGGGCGAGGCTGAGGAGCCGGACGGCGACCGGCCCGGTGCGGTCGGCGCGTACCGCATCGAAGATCGCGTTGCGAGAAGGGTGGCCAGGCGTCGTGGCGGTCCCATCGGCCACGGCCTCGTCCAGCCACTTCACAAGCCGGGGCGGAGGTCGCCCTTCCGTGCTGAGAATTCGATCATGCTGTCGATCCTGCCACACGGGCACCGGCTCGGCCAGAGCGTATCAATCGGAGTGTGCTCCTGGCGAAACCCGCCAAGTGAGGTGCTCAGTCACATCGGCACAGTGAGCCGAAGCACGACGGTTGTCACATAGGCAGGCTGGTTGTCACCGACGGTGTTGTGGGCGGTTGAGCCTGAGCGCGACAGGTCGACAGGTGCCGGTGGGGTTGTGTTCCTGGTCGTGAAGGATCAGCGTATTGGCGCAGCCCCAGGCTTGTGACGCCGGGGCCGCGCCGGGTGGCGCAGCCAGTTCTGTGTGGGTCTACTGCGGCGATCAGCGGGTGAGGGCGGTGCGTCCCCAGGCATCCAGGTTGGTATTGGGGCATGAGGGATAGGTACTACCGAAGCACGAGTACCCGAGGGCCTGGAACTTATCGGACGTTCCCCCGTTGATCTTGGGTGTCCAGCACTGAGTCTGGCCCGGGAGTACGTGGCCGTTGCCGCCGGCCGAGTCGCAGGTGTAGGCGGCTACCTGGGTGCCGCCCTGGTAGCGGTCGAGCCTGACCTGGCCCCAGTTGTTCGGCTGGACCGGGGCATAGAACACGACGTACCCCCAGTAGTAGGCGCCGCTCTTGCACAACTGCGCAGCGCCGACGGCCGCTCCGTTCCCGGCAACGCGGACGTAGTTCGATGAGACCAGCGTCCCCGGGCCGGAGGAGGAGTTGCAGTTTGTTACGGTGGCCGCCGCATTCGCCGCGGTCGCAGTGGTCGTCACTCCGACCCAGGTCATTGCCAGGGCGCAGAGCACGGTTGCTAATCGTCGCATGGTGTTCCCATCCTTCTACTCATGGACGTCAGGGGCTGGCATATATCGCGCACGCGTTCGGATGCCCGTAGGCCTCTTACCGCTGATGTGGGCCTGCCCAAGACATCCGGTCGTCACGGTTCCCGTGGAGTAGACCGCTACTGGAGCCGATTGCACCAGTAGCAGGCAATCTAGGACTAGACACTGTCGGGTGGACAGTGCTGGAAGGAATGTGGCGGGAAGTGCCGCAGCCGACGGCTGAAACGAGGACCGGTACCGCGCAGTGTTCAAGGCTCTGAGACGTTCTGGCAGCGGGTGGCCCCGGCCGGGAGGACCGGGGCGAAGCTGCTGTGCGGAGGTTCCCAGACATACACCAGGTGTCGACGCTCCACCTTCGCACACTGTGCCCCGAACCGATTGCCATCGGACTTCGGTTATGCGCTGGTGAACAGTGCGCGAGCCGCATCCCGGTCGGCAAGGTTGCCGAATATCCTCAGCCGCCGGGAGACGGCGTGGCCTGGTCATCCTCGCGCGAGTGCCTGGACGCGGACTCTGTGCAGCGCTTACGGGCTGCCCCGCGATTGCTGAGGCCTGATCGTGTGACGCCGCTCGGAATTGAAAAAGGTGGAGGGGCTGCCTGGCACTGCTCCACGGCGTGGGGAACCCTGTGGTGGATCCGGCAAGGATCGCCGATGCTTCTGAGCATGTCCAACAACGTTGATATACATCTTGATCCTGGCCAACGAGCCGAGGACTCGTTCAAGGAGCGGTCCGCCCGGCACTTTGGGTGGTCGAATATGTTCGTCGAGCCTGGTGAGGACCCGCGGACCGATGGGGGGTTCGAGGGTGAGCGGGCAGTCCTCACGGGGTACCTGCGCGACCAGCGGCTGACGCTTGAATTGAAGTGCTCTGGTCTCGATGCCGCCGCCCTGGCTCGTCGTTCGGTGGAGCCGTCCACTCTGTCGCTGCTTGGGCTCATGCGCCACATGGCCGGGGTGGAGCAGAAATGGTTCCGGCAGGTGATGGCGGGGCAGGACGCACCGCGGCACTACCGCTCCGATGGCGACCCCGACGGAGACTTCAACGGCGCGGTGCCCGACCCGGAGGTCGTCGCGGAGGCATGGGCCACCTGGCGGGCCGAGGTCGCGTTCGCAGAATGTCTCACGGCCGAGGCACCAGACCTCAGCGTCACTGGCATCAGCGGCCAGGTGTCGATGCAACTTCGGGAGGTGCTGGTGCACATGATCGAGGAGTACGCCCGGCACAACGGTCACGCCGACTTCCTGCGTGAGCGGATCGACGGCCGAGTGGGGCAGTAGACGTCGCAGCGGGATACGGAGCCGACGGATCCTGCCTGCCCCTTGCCACCGCGCAAGGGGAGCGTGACTCAGCGCGGCCGTGCGGGTTCTTGTGGTGTGAACATCAAGCAGGCCCGCGCGGCCATGTCGCATCCTGCCTTCTGCGGCGTCTCGCCTCAACACCTCGGCGAGTTGACCGAAGAACTCGTGCCACGCTGGGAAGCGCGCTGCGAGTCCGGCCGCCATGAGCGGCGTCAGCGTACGCGCCGACGGCAGGCCGGTGCCGGGCCGAAGTACGACCTGGTCTTTACCGACCGGCTGTTGGTGACCCTGGTCCACTTGCGCACCGGTCTCACGCACGAGGCCTTGGCCGTGATCTACGAAGTGGGCTCCTCCACCGTCGGCCGTGCGATCAGTGAAATCCGCCTGCTGCTGGCCGAGCGCGGGTTCGCCGTGCCTGACCGGCCGGGCCTCCGGCTGCGCACGCTGGAGGATGTATTCGCCTACGCCGCAGCCGAGAGGGTGACCCTCAGGATCGACGGCACCGAGACCCAGGTACGCCGTCCCAAGGCGCACCGCCCCGGTCGGCGGGCCTTCGTCTCCGGCAAGCGCAAGCAGAACACCATCAAGACCACAACAATCAGCGACCGCCAGGGCCGTACCCTCTGGTCCGGCGCCTTGCGGCCCGGTCGGATGCACGACCAGACCGCGATCCGTACCGAAGGCATCGCCGAGCAGCTCCGGCTGCACCCCACAGTCAAAGCCGAGGTCGACGAAGGCTACCGGGGCCTGGCCAACGAGTTCCCCAACCAGGTCAGCGCACCGCCGAGGAAACCGAAAGACATCGACAATGCACCGCTGACCGAGCGGTACGGATGGCGCGAGATGCGTCGGCGCCAGTCGTCCCGCCGGATCTGCGTCGAGCACGCCAACGCCGAGTACCGGCAATGGCGACCTCTGCAGCGGTACACCGGTCGGCGCGAGGAGTACGGGGAGATTCACCGGGCCGTCGCCGGCCTCGTCTCCGACCGCGCCGCCAAGCGGGCCACCCGGCACGAGCCGAGCACCGAACTCGTGCTCGTCCCCACGATGGCCTGCTGAATCACCCACCAGCCGAACCCCCAGGCCGGCACGCCTCAACAGCAATCGCGGGTCAACCCGTTAGGGCTTGCCGGGAATCAACACGTTGGTTTGATCTTGGTTTTGTCGGGTTCGAGGAACCTGGCGACGTCTTCCGGTGTGTGGAAACGGGCTGTTGAGGCGGTGAGGTGAACGCCATGCGCTTCCAGGAGCGGGCGGACGCCTTTCGCTGCGCGGCTGATGGTCATGGCGGTGGTGTTGAAGAGCTGGCCCAGGAGGTCCATCGGCGCGAGTTTTCGCAGGTGGAGCACGGTGGCCAGGACCCGGTCGGCTGAGGTGAGCTTGGCTTTGGCACCTGCGCCAGGGGCAACCAGGCGCTCGTGGCCTCGGCGCGTACGGAGTACTTGCTCACGCTGAACATCCATCTCTGGAGTCAACGCGTCGATGAGTTCGCTGAGTTGCCGGCGGGTCATCCCGGTCAGTTCCGGGTCCTGGAGTGAATGGCTCGTGAGGTGAGCCGGTCGGTCCGCGAGGGCCTCGTCCGGTGTGCTGCGGGTCTGTACGGTCAACGGTGGATCTTCGAGCAGGAAGTGACACCTGATGACTGACGTGACCGTGTCGGCGGAGGCCGTGGCGGAAGTACAGCCGTCCGGGTTGGTGCCGGAGGTTCTGGACGAT
>NZ_JASISO010000098.1 GCF_030063135.1 Streptomyces sp. G-G2 | reverse complement strand
CCCTGATAGGCGAACCGGGGCCGGGGCCGCGGCCCGGCGCGGGGCCGTTGCGGGGGGCCGCGGGACGCCCGTAGAAGGTCCTCGACCAAGTTACCGCCCGGTACCGCCGGGCCCGGCCACTTCGGGGACGCGCCATGACCAGCACGCGGAGCACCACCCGCCCTGCGGGACGCCACGACCAGCGCCGCCCGCCGAACCCGCCGCGCGGGGTGCGGTCGGGGCCGCACCACTGGTTCGCGGAACGGCTCCTGGCGGTGCTCAGCGGGCAGCGCCCGGTCCACTCCCTGCTCGGGCACACGGTCGGCCCCGCGTACGAGCAGCTGGTCACCCTGGCCGCCCCCGCGGGCCCCTTCCACGGCCGCCCGCGCCCGGCCCCGGTGCTGCGCCAGTGCGGCCGCTTCCACCCCGGGCCGGGCGTGATCGAAGCCTTCGCCCGCATCGCGACGGGCGACCGCCTCACGGCGATGGCCTTCCGCCTGGAGCAAGGCCCCGACCTGCGCTGGCGCTGCGCGGCGGTAGAAGTATCCGGCCCCCGCCCATGACCGGACCCGACCCGCCCCCAGGCCCGGCCCGATCCAGCCCCGCCGGACCCCCTTGGGACCCCCCGGTCCCGACCCGCCCAGCCCCGTCGGCGTTTGAGGCGCGGGGTCCGGGGCGGAGCCCTGGGGTGGGGCGGGCGGCACACCGGCCCGCACGCGCCCACCAGACGCGGCGGCCCCCGAACGCACCGCACACCGCCACGCCACCCCAGAGGCCCCGAGCGGCCCCCTCACGCCCCCGACGGCCGCCCCCGGGCCCCGGACCCCGGATCGACGGCAAGGGCCCCTGAACGGGCCGCCAGGCCACAAGGCCCCGGACCGGCGGGACCAGCCCACGAACGGCCGGCAGGCCGCGCAGCGCCCGGGGGCCGACCCAACCCGGAGCACAGACCACCCGCCCCCGCCCCGGGCAGCGCGACCCGGGAACGCCGACGGGGTCGGCCACCGCATCACGCGGCGCCCGACCCCGTCGGCGTTCCCGGAGGACTACTTCTTGCGGCGGCGCCCGCCGGACGCCTTCTGCGCCTTGCGCCGCTCCGCCCGGGTCATCCCGTCGCCGGACCCCTCGGCCCCGTCCGCGTCGAAGTCGCCCTCGACCACACCGCCCTCACCGTCCACGCTCGGCGCGGAGAAGTGCAGCCGGTCCGGCCGCTGCGGCGCGTCCAGGCCCTTGGCCCGGATCTCCGGCTTCGCCAGCGACGGCCCCGCGTCCTGCACCGGAAGCTCCTCGACCTGCTGCTCGACCTGGACCTCCAGGTTGAACAGGTAGCCGACGGACTCCTCCTTGATGCCTTCCTGCATGGCGTTGAACATGTCGAAGCCCTCGCGCTGGTACTCGACCAGCGGGTCCTTCTGGGCCATCGCCCGCAGGCCGATGCCCTCCTGCAGGTAGTCCATCTCGTACAGGTGCTCACGCCACTTGCGGTCCAGCACCGACAGCACCACGCGGCGCTCCAGCTCGCGCATGATGTCGGAGCCGAGCTGCGCCTCGCGCGCCTCGTACTGCTCGTGGATGTCGTCCTTCACGGACTCCGCGATGAACTCGGCGGTGATCCCGGCGCGGTCGCCCGCCGCCTCTTCCAGCTCGTCGATGGTGACCTTCACCGGGTAGAGCTGCTTGAAGGCGCCCCACAGACGCTCCAGGTCCCACTCCTCGGCGAAGCCCTCGACCGTCTCGGCCGTGATGTAGGCGTCGATGGTGTCGTCCATCATGTGCCGGACCTGGTCCTGCAGGTCCTCGCCCTCCAGGACCCGGCGGCGCTCGCTGTAGATCACCTCGCGCTGGTTGTTGAGGACCTCGTCGTACTTCAGGACGTTCTTGCGCGTCTCGAAGTTCTGGGTCTCGACCTGCGACTGCGCGGACGCGATCGCCCGGGTCACCATCTTGTTCTCGATCGGCACGTCGTCTGGCACGTTCGCCATCGCCATGACCCGCTCGACCATCTGCGCCTTGAACAGACGCATCAGGTCGTCGCCCAGCGACAGGTAGAACCGGGACTCGCCCGGGTCGCCCTGACGGCCGGAACGGCCGCGCAGCTGGTTGTCGATACGACGGGACTCGTGCCGCTCGGTGCCGAGGACGTAGAGCCCGCCCAGCTCCTTGACCTCTTCGAACTCGGCCTTGACGGCCGCCTCGGCCTTGACGAGCGCCGAGGGCAGGGCGTGCGCCCACTCCTCGATGTGCTCCTCCGGGTCGAGGCCCTGCTGGCGCAGCTCGGCGTCGGCGAGGTCGTCGGGGTTGCCGCCGAGCTTGATGTCGGTACCGCGGCCCGCCATGTTCGTGGCGACCGTGACGGCGCCGCGGCGACCGGCCTGGGCGACGATCGTCGCCTCCCGGTCGTGCTGCTTGGCGTTGAGCACCTCGTGCGGGACGCCGCGCTTGGAGAGCTGCTGCGAGAGGTACTCGGACTTCTCGACCGAGGTGGTGCCGACCAGGATCGGCTGGCCCTTCTCGTGCTTCTCCGCGATGTCGTCGACGACGGCCGCGAACTTCGCGACCTCGGTGCGGTAAATCAGGTCCGGCTGGTCCTTGCGGACCATGTCCCGGTTGGTCGGGATCGGGACGACGCCGAGCTTGTAGATCTGGTGGAACTCGGCGGCCTCGGTCATGGCCGTACCGGTCATGCCGGACAGCTTCGAGTAGAGGCGGAAGAAGTTCTGCAGGGTGATCGTGGCGAGGGTCTGGTTCTCGTCCTTGATGTCCACCCCTTCCTTCGCCTCGATCGCCTGGTGCATGCCCTCGTTGTAGCGGCGGCCGGCGAGGATACGGCCGGTGTGCTCGTCGACGATCATGACTTCGCCGTCGATGACGACGTAGTCCTTGTCGTTCTTGAACAGCTCCTTGGCCTTCAGGGCGTTGTTCAGGTAACCGACGAGCGGGGTGTTCACCGACTCGTAGAGGTTGTCGATGCCGAGCCAGTCCTCGACCTTGGCGACACCGACCTCGTGGATGGCGACGGTCCGCTTCTTCTCGTCGACCTCGTAGTCGCCGGTCTCCTCGATGCCCTTGAGGGGCTGGCCGGGCTCGCCCTTCTTCAGGCGGGTCACCAGCTTCGCGAAGTCGCCGTACCACTTGGTGGCCTGGTCGGCCGGGCCGGAGATGATCAGCGGCGTACGGGCCTCGTCGACCAGGATCGAGTCGACCTCGTCGACCACGGCGAAGTTGTGGCCGCGCTGGACCAGCTCGTCCTTCGACCACGCCATGTTGTCGCGCAGGTAGTCGAAGCCGAACTCGTTGTTCGTGCCGTACGTGACGTCCGCGCTGTACTGCTCGCGGCGCTGCGCGGGCGACATGTTGGCCAGGATGCAGCCGACCTCGAGCCCGAGGAACTTGTGGACGCGCCCCATCATCTCGGAGTCGCGCTCGGCGAGGTAGTCGTTCACCGTGATCAGGTGGACGCCCTTGCCGGACATCGCGTTCAGGTACGCCGGGAGGGTACCGACGAGGGTCTTGCCCTCACCGGTCTTCATCTCCGCCACGTAACCGAGGTGCAGCGCGGCGCCGCCCATGATCTGGACGTCGTAGTGGCGCTGGCCGAGGACGCGCTTGGCGGCCTCGCGGACCGTCGCGAAGGCCTCGGGCAGCAGGTCGTCCAGGCTCTCGCCGTCCTGGAAGCGCTGCTTGTACTCATCCGTGAGCGCCCGCAACTCGGCGTCGGAGAGGTTGACGAAGTCCTCTTCGATGGAGTTGACCTGGTCCGCGATGCGGTGCAGTTTGCGCAGGATCTTGCCTTCGCCTGCACGCATGAGCTTGTTGAAGACGGACACCGAGGTTTGTCTCCTTGCCGGTCGGGCCTGGGCACTGTTCGTACACGGGCACGGCAGGTGGACCCCACCGCAACGGCCATCGTAAGCGAGGACGTGGTCACGCCGGGAGGTCCGCCGTATCCGCAGGGCGGCTGGCACCCGCAAGAAGAACGGGCGGGGGGCCTGGAAGGTGCCGGTGTGCGGTGAAAACTGTTCGCGGCCCGCTCCCCGGCCCCACAGAATTCCCGCATGGAACCGAGCACCCTGATCACCGAGCGCCTCGTACTGCGTCCCCACCTGCCCGCCGACACCGCCGAGGTGCACGCCGCCTGCCAGGACCCCGCCATCCAGCGGTGGATCCCGGTCCCCGTGCCCTACGAGCTCAAGGACGCCGAGGTCTACGTGACGCAGACGGCGCCGCGCGGCTGGCGCGAGGACACCGAGTACAACTTCGCGGTCCGGCTCGGGGCCGACGGCCCGCTCGTCGCCACGCTCGGTGTCCACCCCCGGGGCTCCTTCGCGCACGAGATCGGCTACTGGTCGGTGGCCGACCACCGGGGCAAGGGCTACATGACCGAGGCCGTACGGGCCGTCGCCCGCTGGGCCTTCACGGAGGCCGGCTGCGTCCGGCTGATCTGGCGGGCCGGGGTCGGCAACGCCGCCTCCCGCGCCGTCGCCGAGAAGTGCGGCTTCGTGGTCGAGGGCGTGCACCGCGCGGGCATGGAGCACCGCGAGACCCTGCGCGACTGCTGGATCGGCGCGCTGCTCCCCTCGGACCTGGGCCTGCCCTCGCGCCTTCCGTACCTGCCCGCCCCCCGCCGCGACGCCTGAGCCGGTCGCCCCGGCGCCCGGCCCCGCGCCCGGCCCGCTGCCCGCTGCCCGCTGCCCGGCGGGAGTGTCAGTGCCGCGCCCTAGGCTGCGGGGCATGACCACCGCCACCGTCTCCCTCTCCGCCGACGAGGCCCGCCGGATCGCGCTGCGCGCGCAGGGGTTCCTCGGCGCCCCCGACCGCAAGGGCGGGGTGCGCGGCGTGCTGCGGCACCTGGGCGCCGTACAGCTGGACACCATCTCGGTGCTGGCCCGGTCGCACGAGCTGATCCCGTACGCGCGCCTGGGCGCGGTCGGGCGGCCCGCGGTGGAGGCCTCGTACTGGTCGGGCAACCACGCCTTCGAGTACTGGTCGCACGCTGCCTGCATCCTGCCCATCGAGGAGTGGCCGCACTTCGCCTTCCGCCGCCGCGCCCGCCGGGACCGGGGCTACCGCTGGCACATCCTGGCGGAGAAGGAGCGTTCGACGAAGGCGGTCCTGGACCGGCTGCGCGCGGACGGCCCGCTGACCTCGACCGAGCTGGGCGGCGCGAAGAACGGCGGCGAATGGTTCGAGTGGTCCGAGACCAAGATCGCGGTGGAGTGGCTGCTCGACATCGGCGAGGTGGTCTGCACCGAGCGGCGCGGCTGGAAGCGGGTCTACGACCTGCCGGAGCGCGCGGTACCGGACGCCCTGCTGCACGACGACCTGAGCGACACCGAGTGCCTGCGCCGCCTCGTCGCGCTCGCCGGGCAGTCCCTGGGCCTCGGCACCCGCGGCGACATCGCGGACTACCACCGCCTCAAGAACGACCAGTTCGACGCGGTGATCGCGGACTCCGGGCTGATCCCGGTCGAGGTCGAGGGCTGGGGCAAGCCCGCCTGGGCCGACCCGGCCGCCCTGGCCACCGCCCCCCGCGGGCGCCACCGCACGACACTGCTCTCGCCCTTCGACTCGCTCATCTGGGAGCGCCCCCGGACCGAGCGGATCTTCGGCTTCACCCACCGGCTGGAGGCGTACGTGCCCAAGCCCAAGCGGATCCACGGATACTTCGCGATGCCGCTGCTGGCCGGCGGCCTGCTCCAGGGCCGGGTGGACCCGGGCCGCGAGGGCTCCACCCTGGTGGCCCGCCAGCTCTCCCTGACCACCCCGGCCGCGGCCCGCCCGATGGCGGAGGCGCTGCGCGAGGCGGCGGCCTGGGTGGGCTGCGACGAGATCCGGGTGGACCGGGCCGCGAACGCCCAGGAGGCCGCCGCCGTCACGGCCGAACTGGCCGCGCTCTGAGGGCCGTCGGCGCCTGAGGCGCGTCGGCGCTCAGCGGATTTCGAGGATCTTCTCCCGCATCGCGTAGACCACGGCCTCCATCCGGGAGTGCAGCTGCAGCTTCTCCAGGATGTTGCGGACGTGGTTCTTCACGGTGTTCTCGGAGATGAACAACTCCTTGGCGATGTCCCGGTTGTTCATGCCGGTCGCCACCAGTTTGAGCACCTCCAGCTCGCGGTCCGTCAGCCGCGGCGCGGGCACCAGCCGCCGCTCGTCGGTGCGCTGGATCATCGACTTGAACTCGGTGAGCAGCTTCGAGGCCATCGACGGGCTGATCTGCGACTGCCCGTCGGCGACGGCGCGGATCGCGGTCGCGACCTCGTCCGTGGAGATCTCCTTGAGCAGGTACCCCGTCGCCCCGGCCTTGATCGCTTCGTAGAGGTCGGCCTCCTCGTCGCTGATCGTCAGCATGATGATCTTCGCGGAGGGCGCCACCTCCTTGATCGAGGTGCACGCCTCGATGCCCCCGCGCCGGGGCATCCGTACGTCCATGAGCACGATGTCCGGCAGCAGGTCCGCGGCCTTGTCCACCGCCTCCGCGCCGTCCCCCGCCTCGCCGACGACCTGGATGTCCTCCTCCTGTGCGAGGACGATCTCCAGTCCGCGCCGGAAGAGGGCGTGGTCGTCGACCACGAGTACACGGATCGGCTCACCACCCGGGCCGGTTCGGCAGTCCGCACCGCTGTCACCGCGCACCGGTCCGAAGCTGTCCGCCATCGTTCCTCCCCCTGCAAGGCCGTGGCCCGAATTCACGTGCCGCGCCGATCTGCGCCGTCTGCACCGATCTGCGCCGTCTGACGTCAACGCGGCGTGGTCGTACGCCGACTGACTGCCCGCCATGATTCCATGCCCGGGCCCGAGAGCGGGGTTTCACCAGGTGCATACGGGTGCCCCCGGCCACGCGAAGCGTCACCGGGGGCACCGCGAAGGACCGTCAGCCGCCGAGCGCGCCACCCGCGCCACCAGGCGATTCCTCCGTGCTGGAGGCACCGTCGGGGTTCACGTGAATGACGCCGTAGTCATAGGCGTGGCGCCGGTAGACAACGCTGGGCAACTTCGTTTCGGAGTCGACGAACAGATAGAAGTCGTGGCCGACCAGTTCCATCTCGTACAGAGCCTGGTCCAGCGACATGGGCGCGGCCGAGTGGGTCTTCTCGCGGACGATGAGCGGGCCGTCGCCCTGCACTTCGAGCGAACCGATCCGGGTCACCGGGACCTCGTCGGTCTTCTCCTCGGAGACGACCTCGCCGTTCGCGTTCAGCTGGGCGACGCCCGGCACCACATCGGCGACCTCGGCCGCCGACAGCCGGCCGTTGCCACGGCGGGAGGCGCGCTTGTTGTGCTGCTTGCGCAGTCGGGCCTCGAGCTTGTCCTGGGCCAGGTCCAGCGCCGCGTAAGCGTCTGCGGCGGCCGCCTCGGCACGGATCACGGGGCCCCGTGAGCGAAGGGTGATCTCCACGCGGTCGGAACGGTCGGCCTGGCGCGGGTTGTGTTCCTTGGACACCTCTACGTCCAAGCTGATCACCTTGGCGTCGAGCTTCTGGATGCGTTCCAGATTCAGCTTGTCCGCCACGTGCTTGCGGAATCGCTCGGGCACTTCGGTCTTACGGCCCTTGACGACGATGTCCACGCAGAACTCCGTTCCCGGATGGCTCCGCCTCAGCGGCGAAGCGTCTCCCTTTTGCACCAGGCTCCGGTGAACACCGGAGCCTCGGACTTGGCGACTTTCACCTCCTCCTCCCCCATCGGCAAGATCAACGCCACCGAGGTTGGAGTCGAGGGCAGGCTGCCTGATGCGGAGAAGCTCCGAAGCGCGAGTTCCTCTTCAACCGAACATATCCCTCTTGGACGGTTGCCGTCACCCGCTACCGGAACGTACCCCCGTTCAGGTGGCCATTCCCTCGTACTACCTGCAACGATGCGCCTTCCCACTCAGTTCCAAATCTATTCAGGGTTTTTTGCTCTGTTCGAGTCGAAAGACCCCCGCGGGGCGGCCACGACGGCCGCGCGCAGCCCCCTGTGGTCTCCGCCCGACGTGCGCAGCACCCGGGCCGCCTCCGTGAGGGTGGCCCCGGTGGTGATCAGGTCGTCCACGAGCACGATCCGCCCTCCGCCGAGCAGCCGCACCCCGCCGGGACACATCTCCAGGGCCCCCGCCAGGTTCTCCCGCCGCTGCCGGGCCCCCAGGCCCGCCTGGTCGGCCACCGGGCGCCGCTGGCGCAGTACGGACGCCACCCGCGCGGGCGTGCCGCCCCGGCGCAGCCGGGCCGAAGCCGCCAGCGCGATCCTGCGGGCCGGGTCGTGGCCGCGCGCCCGTACCTGCCGCCGGGCCGAGGGCATCGGTACCAGGACCAGTTCACCGGGCCCGTCGCCCCCGGCCCGGACCGCCGCGGCCAGCGCCGTGCCGAGCGCCCGGGCCAGCGGCAGGGCGCCGCGCTCCTTGTGGGCGAGCAGCACCGCCCGTACGCCGTCCCCGTACGCGGCGGCGGCGTACACCACCGGCAGCCCCGGCGGCGACGGGCACGGCCGTACGGCCCGCGCGCGGGCCCCGCTCAGCGCCTGCGCGCACTCCCCGCACAACACCCCCCGCGCCCTCCCGCACCCCGCGCCCGCGGCGGGCCGCGCC
>NZ_JASISO010000097.1 GCF_030063135.1 Streptomyces sp. G-G2 | reverse complement strand
GTCCCGGGACGGTACTGCCCGGGGCGCCGCCCTTCCCACGCTGCCCTTCCCTCCCTCCCGAACCCGTGCCCGGAACCGGAGTGACGAACAGCCATGACCGACGCGCCCACCCCCCTCGCCGCCGGGTCCCTGACGATCCGCCGCGAGCCGTACGCGACCCTCCCTGACGGGCGGGTCGTCGACCGCTGGACCTTCGGCTCCGAGGGCGCCATCACGGCGGAGGTGCTCAGCCTCGGTGCCCGGCTCCAAGCGCTGTACGCCCCGGACCGGGACGGGCGGCGCGCCAACGTCGTACTGGGCGGCGCGAGCGTGGCGGACATGCTCGGCGGGGCCAAGTACTTCGGGGCCACGATCGGCCGCTACGCGAACCGGATCGCGGGCGGCGAACTGCCCGTCGAGGGCGCCGTCCACCGGCTGGCGACCCAGGAGAGCGGCCACACCCTGCACGGCGGCCCCGAAGGCTTCGACGCACGCGTCTGGGACGCCGCCGAGGTGCGCGAGCCGAACCGCGTCGGCGTCCGCCTCACGCTGCGCAGCCCGGACCGCGACCAAGGTTTCCCCGGCGCGCTCACCGTCCAGGTGACCTACCTGCTGGACCGTGCGGGGTCGCTCACCATCGGCTACGCGGCCGTCACCGACGCGCCCACGGTGGTCAACCTGACCAACCACGCCTACTTCAACCTGGCCGGCGAGGGCAGCGGCACCATCCTCGACCACGTGCTGCGGGTCGACGCGGACCAGTACACGCCCGTGGACGGGCAGTTGATCCCGTACGGCCCGCACTTCCCGGTGGAGGGCACTCCGTTCGACCTCAGCGAGCCTGGTCCGGTCGGCGAGCGGATCACGGCCGACCACCCGCAGCTGAAGCTGGCCGGCGGCGGCTTCGACCACAACTGGGTGCTCCGTCCGTACGAGGGGAACGGCCCACGGCCGGTGGCGGTGCTCCGGCACCCGGCGAGCGGGCGGCGGCTGGAGTGCCTGACCACCGAGCCCGGCCTGCAGATCTACACCGGGCACCTCTTCGACGGCTCGCTGACAGGCCCCGGCGGTGGTGTCT
The DNA here is from genome assembly GCF_030063135.1 of Streptomyces sp. G-G2. Taxonomy (GTDB): domain Bacteria; phylum Actinomycetota; class Actinomycetes; order Streptomycetales; family Streptomycetaceae; genus Streptomyces. The sequence continues at coordinate 7,968 of NZ_JASISO010000097.1, read as the reverse complement.
ACGGAGCCTTCGCCGGCATCGCACTCGAAACCCAGCGCTTCCCCGACTCCCCGCACCGCCCCCGCTACCCCTCCACCGTGCTGCGCCCGGGGGAGGAATACCGCTCGACCACGGTCTACGGGTTCTCGGTGGATCCCGGCTGACGGGCGGTGCACGGCCGCGCCCGACCATCGCGATCGCCCTGCTCGTGCTGCTCTGCACCACCCTGGTCGAAACCCGGCCGGCCACGGCCGCCGCGGGCCGCACGTACACCAACGCGGTGAAGTCGCGGAAGGGCGCCGATCCCTGGCTGGAGTACGACAACCGGAACTACTGCCTCGTCGCCACCTCGTGGTCCTCCGAGATCACCCTGCGCAAGTCGCCCACACCGGCCGGGCTGTCGACCCGGTCGCCCTCGGTACGTCACTCGCCGGGCCGTCGGGCGAGACCGCAGCCCTCGTACACCCTGGTGAACCGCACCAGCGGCAAGTCCCTTGACCTGGAAAATGGTTCGCCTGCGAACGGAGCGAACGTCCGGCGGAGGAACTGCAACGGCGCGGCCGCACAGAAGTGGCGGATCGAGGACCAGGGCGACGACACCAGCCGCCTCCTGAACGTGGCGAGCGGCAAGGCCCTGGACGTCGCGGACCGCTCGGCCGCCGACGGCGCGGACATCCGGCAGTGGTCCTGGCTGAACAACGCCTGCCGGCAGTGGCAGCTCAAGGCGAACTGACCGGCCATCCCCTCGACCCCGGCCGTCCACCACGGGAGAAGACGTGATCAGAGCGCACGTGCTCCCCGGAGTCCTCACAGCCGTCACCGCCCTGGCCGTCCCCCAGCTGCCGACGGCCCCAGCTCAGGCCGTGACACCCACCTCGCCCGCCGTCCCGTGCGCCAACCGCCTGGTGAACCAGCGCGCCGAGGCCCAGATCTACAAGCACACCGGCGGCTGGACCGAGAAGGGCCGGATCGCGATCACGATGGACAGCTTCGCACTGGACGCCACCACCTTCGTCGTGGGCGGGATCCGCTACCTCAGCTGGGCTCAGAAGGAAACTGGAGGCGGACGTCACCAACCTGGCGGACTCGTAGTTCCGCATCGTGACCGGGCTGTCCGGCAGCGGCACGGTCTCGCCGGAGTCCGTCAGCTTCCCCGGCTCCTACCTGCACAGCAGAGGAACGGCGAGGTCCGGGTCGAGACTTATACCAGCAGTGAGAGCCGGGTCCGGCCGCACCCCCGAAGGGTGCGGCCGGACCCGGACGGATCAGGTCAGGTCAGGAACCGGCCTTGCGCTTGTTGTAGACGTCGAATCCGACCGCGGCCAGCAGCACCAGGCCCTTGATGACCTGCTGGTAGTCGGTGCCGATGCCGACCAGCGACATGCCGTTGTTGAGCACGCCGAGCACCAGGCCGCCGATGATGGCGCCGAGCACGGTGCCGACGCCGCCGGAAGCCGAGGCGCCGCCGATGAACGCGGCGGCGATCGCCTCCAGTTCGAAGTTGATGCCCGCCTGCGGTGTGCCCGCGTTGAGACGCGCCGCGAAGACCATGCCGGCCAGCGCGGCCAGCACGCCCATGTTGACGAAGGCGAGGAAGACGACCCGCTTGCTCTTGACGCCGGACAGCTTCGCCGCGGCCTCATTGCCGCCGATCGCGTAGGTGTGGCGGCCCAGGATGGAGTTGCGCATCAGGTAGCCGAAGGCCACCAGCAGCACGCCGAGGATCAGCAGCACGATCGGGAAGCCGTGGTAGCTCGCCAGTAGGAGGGTGAACACCAGCACCGCGGCGGCGATGGCACTCAGCTTGGCCAGGAAGAACCCCAGCGGGAGCAGGTCGAGCCCGTAGCGGGCGGCCTGCCGTCGGCCCCGGAGCTCCTGGAGGACCGCCACCACGAGGACGACGAGCCCCAGCAGCAGGGTGAGGTTGTGGTAGTCGGTCTGCGGGCCGACCTCCGGCAGGAAGCCGCTGCTGATCTCCTGGAAGCCCTTGGGGAAGGGCGCCACCGACTGGCCCTGCAGCACGATCTGCGTCCCGCCGCGGAACAGCAGCATGCCGGCCAGCGTGACGATGAAGGACGGGACGCCGACGTACGCGATCCACAACCCCTGCCAGGCACCGGCGGCCGCGCCGATCAGCAGGGCCGCGGCCAGCGCGAGCGGCCACGGCACGTCGTGCTTGACCATCATCACGGCCGCGGCGGCGCCGACGAAGGCGGCCAGCGAACCGACCGAGAGGTCGATGTGCCCGGCGATGATCACGATCATCATGCCGATGGCCAGGATCAGGATGTAGCTGTTCTGCTGGATCAGGTTGGTGACGTTGAGCGGCTGGAGCAGGATGCCGTCGGTCCAGATCTGGAACACCGCGACGATCAGCGCCAGCGCGCCCAGCATGCCGTACTGGCGTATGTTGCCGCGCAGCGCCCGCACCAGCAGGGGGCCGACGCCGCCACCGCTTCCCGGCTTGGCGGGCACGGCCGTTGGGAGGTCCGTGGCGGTGGTGGTGTCCGTGGTCTCTGTCTGGGCCATGCCTTACACCTGCTCGTTCTCGGTCGCAGCGCTCACGGTCATGAGGCGCATGAGTGATTCCTGGGTCGCGTCCGCGCGGTCCACCTCGCCGGTGAGCCGGCCCTCGGTCATCGTGTAGATGCGGTCGCACATGCCGAGCAGCTCGGGAAGTTCGGAGGAGATGATCAGCACCGCCTTGCCCTGGGCCGCGAGTTCGGCGATCACCGTGTAGATCTCGGCCTTGGCGCCGATGTCGATGCCGCGGGTGGGTTCGTCGAGGATCAGGACCTCGGGCTCGGAGAAGATCCACTTGCTGAGGACGACCTTCTGCTGGTTGCCGCCGCTGAGCTTCCCGGTCTCCGCGAACACCGAGGGCGCCTTGATGTTCATGGTCTTGCGGAAGGACTCCGCGACCCGGGTCTCCTCGTGCTCGTTCACCCAGCCGCGCCGGGCGACCTTGCCGAGCGCGCTCAGCGAGATGTTGCGGCTGATGTCGTCCATCAGGTTCAGCCCGAGGTGCTTGCGGTCCTCGGTGACGTAGGCGAGGCCGTGGCCGATCGCCTCCGGGACGGTGCGGGTGCGGATCTCCTTGCCGTCCAGCAGTACCCGGCCGCCCGTGTAGCGCCCGTACGAGCGGCCGAAGACGCTCATCGCGAGCTCGGTGCGGCCCGCGCCCATCAGGCCGGCGATCCCGACGATCTCGCCGCGCCGTACGTCGAACGACACGCCGTCGACGACCTTGCGCTGGTGGTCGATCGGGTGGTGCACGGTCCAGTCCTCGACGGCGAAGGCGACCTCGCCCACCGCGGGGGTGCGCTCGGGGTAGCGGTGCTCCAGATCGCGGCCGACCATGCCCCGGATGATGCGGTCCTCGGAGACGCCCTCGGCGCCGACCGCGATGGTCTCGATCGTCCGGCCGTCGCGCAGGATCGTGACGGAGTCGGCGACCTGGGCGATCTCGCCCAGCTTGTGCGAGATGAGGATGCAGGAGATCCCCTGGGCCTTGAGCTCCAGGATGAGGTCGAGCAGCTTGCGGCTGTCCTCGCCGTTGAGGGCGGCCGTGGGCTCGTCCAGGATCAGCAGCTTGACCTCCTTTGCGAGCGCCTTGGCGATCTCGATCAGCTGCTGCTTGCCCACGCCGATGTCGGCGATCCGGGTGTGCGGGCTCTCGTCCAGCCCGACCCGCCGCAGCAGCGACGTGGCGTGGGTGAGCGTCTTGTTCCAGCTGATGATGCCCCGGGTGGCGTGCTCGTTGCCGAGGAAGATGTTCTCCGCGATGGAGAGGTACGGCACCAGGGCGAGCTCCTGGTGGATGATCACGATGCCGCGCTGTTCGCTGGCCCGGATGTCCTTGAAGGCGCAGGGCTCGCCCTGGAAGAGGATCTCGCCTTCGTAGGAGCCGTGCGGGTGAACTCCGCTGAGCACCTTCATCAGGGTGGACTTCCCGGCGCCGTTCTCACCGCAGACGGCGTGGACTTCGCCGGGGGCGACGCTCAGGGTGACGTCGGAGAGGGCTTTGACGCCGGGGAAGGACTTGCTGATCGAACGCATCTCGAGGACGGGTCCGGCCATGGTGGTGCATCCGTTCGGCAGGGGGCGGTACGGGCGGGGGCTTGTCAGGTCGACTGTCCCCGCCCGTACGCGTCCGGTTCTGGTGCGGCCCCGTGTGCGGGCCCGGGGGCTACTTGAGCTGGTCGGCGGTGTACTGCCCGCCGTCGACCAGCACCTTCTGGTAGTTCTCCTTGTCGACGCTGACCGGCTGCAGCAGGTACGCCGGGACGACCTTGGCCCCGTTCTGGTATTGCTTGGTGTCGTTGACCTCGGGCTTGCCGCCGGTGAGCAGGGCGTCGCCCATCTGCACCGCGACTTTGGCCAGTTCGCGGGTGTCCTTGTAGACGGTCTGGGTCTGCTCGCCCGCGATGATCGACTTCACCGAGGCCAGCTCGGCGTCCTGGCCGGTGACGATGGGCAGCGCCTTGCCCGAGCTGCCGTAGCCGACGCCCTTGAGGGAGGACAGGATGCCGATGGAGATGCCGTCGTACGGGGAGAGCACCGCGTCGACCCGGGCCGAGGTGTACGACTTGCTCAGCAGGTTGTCCATCCGGGACTGGGCGACGCCGCCGTCCCAGCGCAGTGTGGCGACCTGGCTGAAGCCGGTCTGTCCGCTCTGGATGACCAGCTTCTTCTGGTCGACGTAGGGCTGGAGCACGCTCATCGCGCCCTGGAAGAAGAAGGTGGCGTTGTTGTCGTCCGGCGAGCCGGCGAACAACTCGACGTTGAACGGGCCCTTGCCGCTAGCGAGACCCAGTTTGTCGACGATGTAAGTGCCTTGCAGGACACCGACCTTGAAGTTGTCGAAGGTCGCGTAGTAGTCGACGTCCCCGGTGCCGCGGATCAAGCGGTCGTAGGAGATCACGGGGATCTTCGCTTCAGCGGCCTTGTGGAGGACGTTTGTGAGCGAGGAGCCGTCGATCGCGGCCACCACCAGCAGCTTGGCGCCCTTCGTGATCATGTTCTCGATCTGCGAGACCTGGTTCTCGACGACGTTGTCGCCGTACTGGAGGTCGGTCTTGTAGCCCTTGGCCTGGAACTGCTTGACCATGTTGTCGCCGTCGTTGATCCAGCGCTCCGACGACTTGGTGGGCATCGCGATGCCGACGATACCGCCCTTGGCATCACCACCGCCCGCGCCGCCGCCCGCGCCGTTGGCGCTCTGGCCGCAGGCCGTCAGGGCCAACGTGAGGCCCGCAGCAGCGAGGCCCATCAAAACTTTCCGCACTATTCCTCCAGGGGTATGCCGCGATCGGCGCGACCTCGGCGGGAGCCTCGGATCGGGTCGAGCGGGGGTCGAGCGCCGGCCCGGAGTGGGAGGGGGCCGGGTTCGCCCGGGGTCGGTACGGCCGACCGGGCGGCTGGGTGGGTGAACCCCGCCGGAGGCCCGGATGGGTGCCGCTCTGGGCTGGTGTTACTTGAGTGTTAACGCTCACAGAAATGGCGTCAAGGGCTCGGAGATCACCGTTGGGTATAGCACGGGCGAAGGTGGGGAGGCGCTCGGCGAGGGCTTGACGAACAGAATTGTGAGCGTTAACAATTGGGCGCAGGGGGGCGTCGGGGTGCGGGTGGTGTCAGGTACCGGGGCGGAGCTGCGGTCCGCTCGCCCTGCCGTTGACGGCGAGCTCGGTACCGGTGGTGACACCGGAGAGAGGGCCGGCGAGGGAGGTGATGGCGGCGGCCACTTCGTCGGCGCCGACCACTGGGCCGGGGTTGACGCAGGTGACCCGGATGCTGTCCTCGACCAGGTCGGTGGCCATGGCACGGGTCATCGCCAGCACGGCACCCTTGGACGTCGCGTACAGGGCGCGGTCCGGCCGGCCCGTGGTCGCCGCGATCGAGCAGGTGTTGACGATCGCCGGGGCGCCCGAGCGGCGCAGGTACGCCAGTGCCGCCCGGGTCGTCCTGACCACCCCCAGGACGTTGACCTCCAGGACCCGGCGCCACTCGTGGTCCGGGTTGTCCTCGACGCCGCCCTGCGCGCCGATCCCGGCGCTGTTGACCAGGATGTCGATTCCGCCCAAGAGCTCGGCGGCCCAGGCCACGCCCGCGCAGACGGAGTGCTCGTCCGCGACGTCGACGCAGGTCTGGACGAGCGGTGAGGGGACGTCCTGCGGGTTCAGGTCCAGACAGGCGACGCGGGCGCCGCGCGCCAACAGCAGCCGGGCGGTGGCGAGAGCGATACCGGTGGCCCCTCCGGTGACGACGGCGGGCGAGCCGGCGAAATCGGGCTCACTCATGACCAGTTCTCCTCGCCGCTGACGGAGCGTACGAACTGACGGGCAGTCGGGAAGCGGGTGTCGGTGGCCTCGATGGCGGTGACCGATTCGGACACGGAATCCCTCTCGCATCGCCCTGCATACATGGGATGGATCTATATGAGGTTCGACCTCCGGAGTCTAGGTGGCGATGGGGAAGTTTTTCAAAAGTACTGCTCAGTGAGGGGATTTTGTGGGGTGGTCCGGGTGTGGGCCCTTAATGGAGTCCATCCCATCTCTTCGCAGACATCGGATCACCTGTTAGGTTGGAGCTGTGTCACTGACCGACAGGGCCATCTTCCGTATCCGTCAGCTGATCCAGGACGGCGAGTTGCTACCCGGGTCGAAGCTGCCGCCCGAGCAGCAGCTCGCGGCCTCACTGGGGCTGTCCCGTGAACCTGATGCGCGAGGCCGTCAAGGCGCTGGTCGTCGCACGAGTGCTGGAGATCCGGCGCGGTGACGGCACCTACGTGACCAGCCTGGAGCCCGCGCTCCTGCTGGAGGGCCTCGGCGGTGCGGTGGAACTGCTGCAGGGGGCCACCGTCCTGGAGCTGACGGAGGCGCGCCGGCTTTTCGAACCGGCCGCCACCGGCCTGGCCGCGACCCGGATCACCGAGGAGGAGCTCGCCGAGGTGGAGCGGCACCTGTCGGCGATGCGGGAGGCGCACGAGGACGTGGAGCTGCTGAACCATCACGACGCCGCCTTCCATCGGGCAGTGATCCGCGCCACTCGCAACGAGACCCTGGCCACGCTGCTGGAACACATCTCCGGACACACCCTGCGCGCCCGGATCTGGCGGGGCATGGTCGACGCCGACGCGGCCGGGCGGACCATCACCGAGCACGAGGCGATTCACCAGGCCCTGGTCGCCGGGGATGCGGTTCTCGCCCAGGCCGCCGCCCTGATGCACGTCAACACCACCGAGCGCTGGTTGCGCGAGCACCTGCGCGAGGGGGGAACACCACAGCCCCGCCGGTTCGTCCGAGCCCGCGGGGTCGTTCCGTCGACCGAGGAGTGATCGCGCGTGAGAGTGGACGCGCACCACCATGTCTGGGACCTGACCAGACGCCCGCAGCCCTGGCTGCAAGCACCGGAGACGGCCGTCATCCGGCGGAGCTTCGGCCTGGCCGACCTGGCGCCCGTTGCCCGGGCGGCAGACGTCGAGCGCACCGTGCTGGTACAGGTGCTGCCGGACCCGGCGGAGACCAGGGAGTTCCTCGCGCTGGCCGTCGCCGAAGACTTGGTCGCGGGTGTCGTCGGCTGGGTGGACCTCACCGCGCCGGGGGTCGCCGATACCCTCGCCGAGCTTCGGCAGGGGACGGGTGGCGAGTTGCTCGTCGGCGTGCGGCACCTGGTCCAGGGTGAGGCCGACCCGGCCTGGCTGGCCCGCCCCGACGTCCGGCGCGGGCTGGGCGCGGTCGGCGCTGCCGGCCTCTGCTACGACCTGCTCACCCTGCCGCACCAACTCCCGGCCGCTATCGGGACTGTGCGGGCACTGCCAGAGGTGTCGTTTGTGCTGGACCACCTCTCCAAGCCCCCGATCGCTAGTGCTGTGACCGCGTTGGTTCGCCGTGTTCGGGCCCCCGCTGGGGCTGGGAGCGGTTGGATGAGGGCTGACATCCCATCGAGCGTGTGGAGGCGTGGTGGCGGAACCGGTCAAGGTGCGGCGTC
>NZ_JASISO010000096.1 GCF_030063135.1 Streptomyces sp. G-G2 | reverse complement strand
CCCAGACCACCTCATCCGCCGACTCCGACATGGCCTCCGTCAGATCCAATACCGCAGCGACATCATCGACGGATGCCTCGCCGCGACCGGCCTCACACCCACGACACCACGCCTACAACCTCAGTAGTGCGTAATGGGGGCAGTAAGCCCCCGGGGCGCCGGAAAGCCGGTAGCGGCTGGCACGGAATTGTGAGGGGCCTTGGGTGACAGTCGGCGCGGACGGGAATACGGGTGGGCGGCGTCGTGAACGCCAGGCCGGTGAACCACGGAAGAAGCGCTTCTACGTGTCCTTCAGTGACACCGAACTGGCCGTCGTGCGCACCGCTGCGGAACGCGAGGGGATGGCGTCGGCGGCCTGGGCGGGGCGCCAGGTGATGGCGGTCGCGCAACACGTGCTGGTGCCGGTCTCCCGGGACGCCGGGGACGTGCTGCGGGAGCTGGTCCAGGCACGGGTGAACTTGCGGGAGACCGTCGCCGCGCTCCGCGCCCTGACCGCCACCGGCCCGCCCGTGGCCGGCCTCCCGGAGTCGGCCGCCACCGTCGTGGAAGAGGCCCTCAAAGCGGTGGCGCGGGTGGATGAGGCGACGGCCCGGGTGATGCGGGAGAGGCGCCCGCGGTCGTGATGCCGAAGAAGGCGGAGACGGGTTCGACGACGATCGATCTCCTGGACTACCTCTTCGGTCCGGGCGAGCGCGACGAGCATGTCGACCCGCACCTCGTCGCGGGCTGGGACCCGGATCTGCCGTGCCCGGCCCGCACCCCGGCCCGCATGACGCTCGCCGACCTGGCGCTGCTCCTGGACGCCCCGGTGGAGGCGCTGCGCGGCCCGAGACCGGAGGAGCACGTGTGGCACGTCTCGGTCCGTAACGCCCCCGGTGACCGCCGCTTGTCGGACGCCGAGTGGGCACAGGTCGCGGCCGCGATGGTGCATGCCGCGGGCATCGCGGAGCACGGCGACGAACAGGCCTGCCGGTGGATCGCGGTGCGGCACGCGGACGACCACATCCACATCGCGGCGACCCTGGCCCGCCAGGATGGCCGCCGCCCCCGCCTGCGCGGGGACATCCTCAGCATGCACACCGCCGCCCGGAGTTTCGAAGCCCGCTGGGGCCTCACCCCGATGTCCCCGCTCGACCGCACCGCCCGCCGACGGCCGGTCACCGGCGAGGCCGAGAAAGCCGCCCGCCGCGGCCTGGCGGAGACCGCCCGGGAGTCCCTGCAGCGCACCGTCCGCACCGCGGCCGCGCTCGCCCACGGCGACACCGACTTCCTCGACCGGCTCCGCGACGCGGGCCTGCGCGTGCGCGAACGCCGGGACGATGACGGCGCCCTCGTGGGGTACTCGGTCGCGCTGCCCGGCGACCGGGCCGACGGCGGCAGCCGGCCCGTCTGGTTCGCCGGATCGACGCTCGCCTACGACCTGTCCCTGCCCCGCGTCCGCGAACGCTACGAGCCCCTCGTCACCCCGGCCGACTGGGCGCTCGCCGAGCACCGGATCCGCGAAGCATCCGAACTCCTCGGCCGCGCCGGGCAGGACGAAGGCGCCGGGGATGTCGCAGCCCTCGGCGACCTCCTGGCCGTCGCCGCCGCGCACTCCCCAACTCTGGTCCGCGACCGGGTGCAGGCGGCGGCCGACGCGTTCGAGCAGGCCGCCCGCGCCCCCGGCGCCCGCTCCCTTGAAGGCCGCGCCCGTGCCGGATGGCGCGCCTCGACGCGAGCACTGGAGAGAGCGCCGCGCGCGGCCCGGGGCGGCGGCGCCGCGGTCGTCCTCACGCTGCTGCTCGCGCTCGTGGAGGCGGTGGAGGCCGCAGCCTCCTGGCATCGGGCGCAGGCCTTCCGCGCGCAGGCGAAAGCCGCTGCCGAAGCCGCCGTCCTGCTGCGGGAAGCAGCCGGCCTGACCGGCGCCCCGCCCCCGACGGCGAAGCCGCGCACCACCCGCACCGCGCGGGCGCCGGGCCGTGGCCTGCCGACCGCCGCACCCGTTACCGGTGTACCGGTCCGGCCGCGCCCCGATCCCGGCCGGCCGGGATCGTCCCGTACCCGCTGACCCCCACCCGAGGGAGCTTCCTGCCGATGACGTACCCGCCCCAGCCCGAACCGTTCGCCGAAGCCCTCGGGGAGGCCGCGCAGACCGCCGCGATGGCCTACCGGCTGATGATGACCATCACCGACGCGGTCCGCCGTGCCACGCAGAAGCGCCTGACGGGCAAGGAGGAGGAGCTCGGCGAGGACGCGGCGAAGATGGCGCCGGGCTGGTCGGCCGACCAGCTGCGCGGTGTCCTGGGCGACGACATCCTGGCCGAGCTGATGCAGGGGGCGGACTGGCCGGTGATGGCCCGCCAGCTCGTCGGTCTCCAGCAGGCCGGAGTCGACCTCGCAACGTTCCTGCCGCAGATGGGCCGCATGACCGCCGGAGTCCACCAGGCCGTCGCCGCGAACATCGCGCGGACGAAGTCGGAAGGCACAGACCGGTGGGCTGACCTCCTCAAGGCGACGATGCCGGGCGGCCTGGTGCGCGACGCGATCCTCGCCTCCCCGGCCTGGCCGGACATCGCGGCCGCGATGGGCCGGCTCGACGCCCGCGGTGTCGACGTCGCGCGGATCCTCGTGGACGCGCACGCCGCCGGGGCGGGCGTGGACCAGGCCGTCGCCGCCGTCACCACCGCAGCCGCGACGACCGCGCCAACCCCGGCGGCGACCGCTGCCCCCGCTCCGGCTCCGGCTGAGGCCCGTATCCCCGCACCGGCCACCGCTGCGGGCACCACGACCACCTCCACTGCGGCTCCTGCTGCTGCGGCGCCGGTGCGGGAAGCCGTCGACCCGTGGGCGCCGCCCGCCAGTACGGACGCGAAGCGTTCCTGGGGTCCGCTGACCGAGGGCCTGGCCGTGCCCCGGGACCTGGACCTCGGCGACCGCGCGAAGGCGCTGGAACAGCTCGGCGTCAACCGGCTCGCGCACGCCGCGATCGTCGCACTGGTCAAGGACGTCCTGCCCGAGTCGGAGGCAGGCATGCTGGTCGGCTCCCGCCAGTGGCCCCTGTTGGCCCGCCGCATGGACCTGATCCGCGACCACGGCGGCTCCGGCCTCCTCGCCGCGCACCTGGCCCGCCTCGGGGAGAACACCTCCTGGAAGGAAGGACCGTCTTCCACCACGGCGGGCCGCCTCGTGGACGCCACGCTGCATGCCCTGACGACGCCACCGTCCGCGAAGGCCACGCCCGTGTCCAGGGTTCGGGTCTCCCCGGCGGCGGCCCGTTCCCGCTCCACCACCACCCCGGCTGCCGCGGCCCCCGGACAGCCGGCCCCGGCCGAAGCAGCGGTCCCCGCGCACCGGCAGCAGGCCGGAGTGGCCAAGGGCGCGGGGCGTACGCGGTGACGGGGGTGGCTCCCGCGCCCGGACGACGGGGCTTTTGGGCGTGGACGGACCGGGTGCGGGCGGTGTGGTGGGCGCTGTCGGGCCGGGACCGGATCGGCATCGAGGGCCTTCTGCTGACCGGCGCGCTGTTCGTGGCCGCGTTGCGGGCGGACCACCTCGATCTGGTGCAGGCGGACTTCGTCCTGTCGGCCCTGTCCGGCACGGTAGGCGTGGCCACCTTGTACCGGGGCGCCGTGTGGCGGCCGGAGCCCGCCCCACCTGTGGCGGGGCCGCTGGTGGCGCCCTCGGAGGAAGTCCAGAGGCACGCCGCCCGCGAGGCGGGCACGGCCCCCGGCGCCTGACCGGGGAAGAACTGCGAGGAAGGGGGAGAGGGATGGTGATGACGGGTAGGCAGCGCCGGGCCGGTGGCAGTGCGTTGGCGGGGCTGGTGCTGGCCACGGCCGGGTGGTGGGCGCAGTGGTCCGGGTACGAGGTCGCGGGTATGGCCTTGACCCTGCTGGCCGGGGTCGTGGTGCTGGGCGGTGCGTGGCACTCGGGCGCCCTGCACCTGCCGCAGGCCTTCGAACCGGGGCCGGACGTCCCCGCGCCGGTGCCGCCGTCCTCGGCGCGGGCCAAGGCGGACCAGGAGCGGTCGATGTGGCTGCTGAAGGCGATCGACGAAGCCAGCGACGCCGCGCCGGGGGAGATCACGGAGTTCGAGCGGATCGTCCTCTACGGCGTCGCCGAACTCCCCGGCCAGGAGTACCCGCCACCGGGCCACGGCTACCCCCGCACCTGACCCGCCACGGCGTACCGGCATCGCGCCGGGGCCCGGCCGGAGTTTCGTCGACGAAACCACGGTGGAGAGTCGTTCCAGAATTCTGGAACGAGCCGCCACCGTGCTCCGCCCCTGCCCGTCGTCCCAGGTCAGCGTGGCGGCAGGGGCGTTCAGGGACAGAGTCCCGGTACCACCGCGACCAGTCGACACTCAGCCCGGCGGGCGCGGTGAGCTGCTCCGGGCCGAGCCGGTCACGGGCTGCTTCCGGTTGATGCCGGGCCGCGCGCGGAGTACTACCTCGGCGCGGGCCGCGACCGACTACCCTGTATGCAACTAGTGCATAAATGATGGGAGTTGCCCATATATCGAGTTCAGAGGCCCTGTTGCGGCTGACGGTCGCGGCTCTGATGTACGCGACGGGGGAGACGCAGGCCGATCTCGGCCGGGGCCTGAAGCTGAGTCAGGGGCAGGTGTCGCGCAAGCAGTCGGGGGAGCCCGGGGGGTCGTCGTGGACGCTGGCCGACCTCGACCGGCTGTCCGCCCACTACGGCATCGCGGTCTCCGACCTGTTCTGCGGGGTGGACCACGCGGTGAAGTGCCTCCCGGCCCGCCGCCGCGCGGCTACGGTCGGCGGGTTGCAGACCACGATCACCCCGTAGGAGCCGCCGTGGACCAGAGTCCGGTGTCGTACTGGGCGTGGACACTGACGTTCGAGGACGGCGCACGGTACGCCAGCCTCACGCAGGTGCCCGCCCCCGCGCGGGACGTCCAGCCGGAAGCGCTGCTCCCGGGCGTTCTTGAGTGCCTGTTTCTGAACCCCGTCACAGCAGGTCAGGGGCTATCAGTCTGAAATGAGAGCTTTGGGTGTGCGTTCGGGGAACGGTCACGGTGACCGCTCGCCGAACGGAAGCCGACGAGGCTCACGTGACGTGAGGGGAAGATGTGGCGTTCGCCGTGGCGCTGCTCATCAGCAGTGTCATCCAGAGGCCCCGAAGAGCCTGACAGCTTGATCAATCTCAAGTTGGTCACCACCAACTTGGTCCAGGCGCCGCCTGCTACCAAGCTACCGAACTCCCTGGCTCTGGGGTTCAGAAACAGGCACTGAGCATCTTCAGGGCCAGTGGCCGCGGCTGCGGGGGCTCGCGCCCCCGGACTGGTCGGCCGTGGAGCTGAGCGAGAGCGACTACCGGCTCCGGCAGGCCAAGGCCCTGGAGAACATGGTGGGAACCCGGCCCGCCACCCCACCGCCGCCGCGCACTGCGGTAGCGGGGCTGCTGCTGGGGGTGTGCCTGCTGGTCCTGGCCGTCACGCTCCCCCACAGCCTGGTCCTGGGCTGGCTGCTGCCGGGGGCGGCCGTCCTCGCACTCGGTGTCGGCGCGATCCGGCTGCTCCTGTGGAGCGCGTTCCGAGGGGATCCGCAGCGGGGCGAGTGAGGCACGGCGTCCGCTGGGTTTCCGGTCGTCCTGGCAGCCGTTTTCGGCCACTTGAAGTTCGGTTTTGGCCGAGCTTCCGGCCCGGAGGGATGATGAGAGCAGGGCAGTGCGCACGTCTGGCCGGACGTTCAAGAGGGAAGGGCGTGACGGTGAGGAAGAAGGTGCTGGAGACCGAGGAGCGGCTGCGGGAGATCGGTGCGGACTACCTCCAGGACGTCGCCGACCTGCGCCAGCAAGCAGTCACAGGTGAGGAACATCCCGACGGCTCTTCACCCGAGGAAGACTGAAGCCCGCCAGCCCGCCGCTGCCCTCAGCGCTCCTACCGCGCCCACTCCACTCCGAGGCCGGCGAGCGCGGCCAACTGGCCGGGGCCGAGCCGGGCCCGGCGCTGCTTCTGGTTGACGATCCACACCCCGGTGCGGTGCGCGGTGCCGTCGGGCAGCTCCTCGACATGCCCGCGCCCCGGCAGACCACCGCCCTCCCCCTCACGCTCCAGGTACTGCGCGAGGGCCTGCACGCCCGTCTCGAAGGCCGCCGCGCCCCGCCCTGCCGAGCCGCCCGCCTCCCCGGGCGGCTTCCTCGGCGCGCGACGGACCGGCGCCCGGAGCGCCTTGGTGACGCCGAGCTCGCCGAGCCGGCGCTGCTGCTCGACGTCGAGCCGGTCCCAGCCGTGTCGTTGGGTGGCGAGCCAGCGTCCGATGTCTTCGCCGTGCCGGGTGACCCCGGGCTTGATGGCGGTCAGGCGGGCGCCGTCGGCGAGGAGCTGGGCGAGGTAGGCGTAGTGCCGCTGCCAGTCCACCGTCCACCCGTGGTCTTCGTCGCTCGGGTTCCAGTCCTCGTCGATCGCCGCGAGGGCGGCGGCCCGCCGCTTCGCGCGTACGGGGTCCTTCCCGAGTCCGCCGGGGCGGCGGACGTTCGTCAGCCATTGCCCGACGGCGATGTCGAGGGCGGTGGCGTGCCGCGGGGCCGCGAGGGTTCCGTGTACCTCGTAGTAGGCGCGGGCGGCGGCGAGGTTCTGCTCGAAGGCGGCGTCGGCGGTGTCCCACACGATCCCCAGCTCCTCCAGCTCGGCCGCGTGCTCCCCGCTCATCGTCCCGGCGCGGAAGGCCCGTCGCTGGTCGGAGAGCCACCGTCCGAGCGGGTAGGGGCCCTCGGCGTGGCCGTAGGGGACATCGAGGTCGCCTTCGCGTTCCCGGTAGCGGAAGGCAGCTTCGATGCCCCGGCTGAAGTCCTGGCGTTCGGTGTTGAAGACCTGGTACTGGATCCACTTCGCGATAAGGACAGGGTCGCGCGGGGCCGCGAACCGGAGCAGCAGGCGGGCCTCCTCTTCACCGTCGGGGGCCGCTTCGCCGATGGTCGGCGACGGCGCTACGATGCGCTTCTGGGGCTCTTGTGGAATTGCCAGCATTTCCACGGCACGTTCATCATGCGCGCGAAGCCCGTTCAATACCCGAATCAATGGCCCATATGATTTCGAGGAAAGAATGTCCTCGGGATTCTCGTCCTTGTCCAGGAAAACGGGCACGATCAGGGTGGCCATCTTCCCCTCCCCGGGCTTTTGCCGGAGGGCTCGCCCGATGGCCTGGACGATGTCCACGGCGGACCCCTTGGGGTCGATCAGGGCCACACTGTCCACGGCCCGAATATCGACGCCCTCCCCCAGAATGCGGCAATTTGAGAGCACGGCACGTCCGGCCCGGCGGCCGAAGTCGGCGAGTACGGAGGCCCGGTGCTCGGGCTCGTGCTCCCCGCGCAGCCAACCCGTCCACACCTTGGCGGGGTGCCGCACGGGGTCGACACGGTGGAGCCTGCGGGCGACCCGCTCCAGGCCTTCGGCGAAGGCCTCGGCCTCGACGGTGCGATGGTGGAAGGTGATCGTGGTCTTCAGCCCGTGGGCGGCCATGGTCTCCAGGAGTGCGGTCTGCATGGCCGCGAGGCGCTCGCCGCGAAGCCGTTCCTCCCACCGCTCGGGTCCGTAGAGCCGCTTGGGGGTGACCACCGGGTCGACGAGCTCGGCGACGACGATCTGGTACCGCGCAAGTAGGCCGCGCGCGACCGCGTTCGCCAGCGACAGCTCGTACACCACCGGCCCGAACACCCTCGGGTCATCCATGGAACAGGCCATCTCCTTGGGCAGCGGATCGTGTACCGGCCCTGCCGGGACATACGGGCGCCCCTCCGCTTCCGCCTTCTGGCGCCGCTTCTCCTCCTCGGCCCGCCGATCTTCCTCGGCCGCCTTCCTCTGCGCCCGCGTCCTGGGCACGCGCTCGGCCCAGATCCGGGGTGTGGCCGTCATGTACAGCCGGCGCCGGGCCGGGATGACCTCCTGGCGGTGGACCTCCGCCCACGCCTTCCCGGCCGACCCCGATGTCCGGTGCGCTTCGTCGACGACCACCAGGTCGAACGGCTCCATCGCCAGGCCGTACTCCCCGCGGTGGGCTTCGGCGATGACGGGCAGGGAGGCGTAGGTGGCGTACACGGTGACGGGGCCGCGCCCGTGCCACAGCCCGAGCTGCGGTGCCGACGTCGTCGTCCGGATCCGAAGGCCGTAGAGCTGGGCGTTGTCCTCCAGCGAGCACACCGCGACCGCGGGCCCGCTGTGGCCGGCCGTCCGCCATTCCCGCGCGGTCTGCGTCAGCAGATCGAGAGTCGGCAGGAGCACCAGGACCCGCCCGCCCCGCGCGAGGCGGAGCGCGGCCGCGGCGGCGATGAACGTCTTCCCGGTCCCGCACGCCGCCACGACCGTGGCCCGCAGCCCCGTCTTCGGGAGCCGCTTCCCGGGCCGGACCTCCAGCCCCCGGACGATCGCCTCCACCGCCTCCTCCTGGTGAGGGAAGAGAGTGACCTCGCCGACCGTCGGCATCCCTACTCCCCGTCCTGATCGGTGTCGCAGTCGTGATCAGATTCGAGGACCGCCCCATCTTCGACAGGACCAAACTCCCATGTGGCGTCGCAGTCCCCGCAGTAGCCGGAACCGTAAAAGCTCACACTGGCCATTCTTGTCTCCTTCTCTTGAAAACCCTGACCCCGCATCCCTGGGGAGTGGCTGCTTTCTCGGGATGCTGCACAGCATCCGATTGCCACCACACGAACTGGTCAGGCGGTCAGATACCCTGGGGTAGTAGAAGGTTCCTCGGGATCCTACACACTCACATTCAGAGGTGATGTAGGATCCACTCTACCCGGGAAGGACACCCGACGAGAGCCGGTTCCCGACCCCCGGCCACCCATTCGGGGGGATCCAGGCCCAGTTCACCCGACCACCCCAAGCCCCTCCACCACTGCCAGCCGCCCGCGCAGCGGGCTGGTCCTGGAGGCGAAGCCGGAAGGACTTGGTCGGGGGGAGTGAAGCGCATCTACTATGTGCCTGTCGTCGCCCGAGGTGATCTCAGGCTGTATGAGGGGGGACATGGAGAAGACCTGGTTTGAAGTGGTGTTCCGCAGGAGAGCACACCCGGTGCTGCGGGTGCTGGGAAACCTGTTGGAGGGTACGGTCGCGGTCGTCGCAGCGTCCTTCGTGATCAGTCAGACTGATAGCGCTTGGCGATGGCTCATCGTCCCGTTGACCATCCTGACCTTGGTGTCCGCCTACCGAGGCGTGGCTGTGGCAGTGCAAGACTTCCGGCAGCGCACTGCCGGGCTAGGGGAGGACGCGGCCTGACCCCAGATACCCCTGCCGCCCGCCCGCGGAGCGGGCGGGCCCTGGAGGCGAAGCCGGAAGGGTCGGGGTGGGGAAGCGAAGCGACCCCACCCAACGGGCCGAAGGCCCGGACCCCGTGAAACGGGGTCACCCCCGGCCGCGCAGCGGCCCGTTCAGGGCGAAGCCCTGAAC
>NZ_JASISO010000095.1 GCF_030063135.1 Streptomyces sp. G-G2 | reverse complement strand
CCGCTCACGGAACGCTTGCCTCTCCGCGGTCAGACCCCCACCCTGCGGATACCTCATACAACCGGCATACCGCGACGATCACCAACCGTCAGCCCCTACGACAAGACGACTTCAAGGTCAGTAACTGTCCGCATGCCCCTGCGGTAACGGGGAACAGGGAGGCGAAGCAGCGTCCGACCAGATCAGGGTCGACCCGCAGACCCGTGCGCTGGTGAAGCCATGGGAGTCGGGAAGCACTCTCCGTTGAACGGAGAACGGTCGAGCGCCCGGCCACGCTGAAGAGGCCCTCGGATTCAGCTGATTTCCCACGGCCAATCCTCGGGTGCGAGATCGTCTTTCCCAGGGGCGGGGATCCCGTCCGTGGCGGTGTGGGAGGTGCTGGTGGACAGGGACGAGGTCTGGACGTCGGAGGAGTACGGCAAGTCGCACCAAGGCCGGGTGGGGACGCTCCTGGAAGACGGAAGCAGTCCCAAGGCGGTGTACTTCGACTCGAACTCCGGGGCATCTGGTTGGGAGGTCACGCACTGGTCCGTCTACGACGGCGGTAGCTACCCGCGGCGCCCCGAGGCACACGCACTTCAGGGGGAGTGCTCGTGCGGGTGGCGGGGCGAGATCCGGATCGTGGACCGGACCACGGTCGGCGATCTGCCCTTCCGCGAGTACGGCTGGGAGACAGCGGGGGAGTGCCAGGGCGACTGGGACCGACACATCACCGCCATCGCCGACACGACCGTTCCCCTGCCGGCCGCACTGGAGACCCTTCTACGGGATGTCGCCGAGGCGATCGAGCGACTCGGCGAGGACGCACCGACCGCCGCCCTGAAGGCTGCCCGCTCCCTGGAACTCATCGCCGCCCGGACCGCGTACGAGCCCGCCCACGAAGCCCGAGGGCAGGACCCGGAGACAGTGGCCGCCGCCTTGGGGTTGAGCGTCGACGACTCCCGTGCCCTCCTGGCCCGCTACGGAGGCTGGAGCCACTACGGCTGACCCGCGGTCCGCACCACGCGTCGGCCGAGGGCGAGCGCAGACCGCCCGCGCGGAGATATCTGCGTTCGCCTGTGCCGAGGCCCCGGGCGGACCCGACCAATCCGGCCTGGGGTGCAGGGAGGTTAGGGGGCGGGTTCGCAGACGACGGTGGTGGTGGGGCAGTCCTCGGCGAGGCCGAGGAAGGCTTGGCGTTCGTTCTCGTCGACGGCCATGTCCCAGCGGAGCTTCGTGCCGACCCAGGTGGCTGCGTACGTGCAGTGGTAGGAGCGGTCCGAGGGCAGCCACTCGGCCGGGCCCTTGTCGGACTTGCTGCGGTTGGCGGCGGCAGAGACGCAGGTGGGAGAACGAGGTCCTTCGTAGGAGGAAGCTGGGGGCGGGACCAAAAGAGCATGCCCGGTAGTCCGAAAACCGCCAGTCGTACTGGATTCAACGCAGTACGCCGCTTCCCTGTGACCACCCGATGCGAGCATCGTACCGATAGGATTCCATGCGGTAGGACTCTGTAGGGAGGGTGGGTTTTTGATGGATATGGCAACATTCGTGAGTCGTCTTAAAGGATGGCTTGAAGTGAATGCTCCGGGAGATTTGGAGCGTTTCAATCCGGCTGCCACGCCGAAAGGAATTGTGTCGATTTCGGAAAATCGATTCGCTCTACATCGTGAACTGCTGGATTTGCTGGCCCTTCACGATGGCGTTCGTGCTGACCGGGGACTAACTGGTCCAGGTGGTTTCATACCAGGAGGCTATTTTCTTCTGGATGCGAAAAGTATGAGGCTGGGTCAGCGTGATATGGAAAGGGCAGTCGCTTGGAGCTTGGAAGATAACCTCGTCGACTTTGTGGTGGGAAACGTTGCCCACGTGATGTGGATCCCGATCGCCGAAACCCATGTCGGATCCCAGTTGGTTGTCGACCACCGGGAAGGTCCAGGTTTCGGGTCTATCCTTGAAATCGATGCGGACGCTGAAATCTGGGGAGTGAAGCGATGGGGTAGCCTGGCCGAGATGTTCGAAACTACCTATCGGGCGCTTTCCGACGGAACCCCGGTCAGTGATGGGGCGGGGGGAAGCATCCACGCTCGTGTGATCGAATCACCGGCCGGGGTGCCTTACGTTGACTGGCAGTAGCGTTCGGCATGAGACTGGGGTCCGGCTCCGGCCGGACCCCAGTCTTGTTACGAGAATTTGTTAAGGTCGCGGTATGCAGACTTCGCTGAAGTTACAGCCTTCGTACCCTGGCAGTTCCATGTAGAAAGCGCCGCCGTTCAAAACTCGTGCTGTCGTGTAGAAGCCGGAGAGCCCAGGACCGCGGCCAGCGTCCATATTGTCCTGACCGGGCATGCTGGCTCTGCCGCAGACCTCCGTCCATGACGGGGCGTCCGCCCTTTCGTCCTCGTGAAGGCGCCATGATCCATCGGCCTCCTGCTGGGCGTAGAGCTGGACACAGCCGCCACCATCGGTCAGGGACTGCCCACCGCTTTCTTGGGTCGCGGCGAATGGAAATTCGTCACACTGTACTCGCCCCTTGGCGTCAGGCGTCGCTGACCCATGCGCGGTCCAAGGGTTCGTTCCCGTTTTGTTGCAGATCGTATCCCGGTTCTTTCTCTGCGCTGCAGTGTCCTTCAGGCGATGCATCGGAGTTCCGTACTTCTTACTTCCGGGGTGCGAGGGGATTCCTTCTCGCATTATCCAGTAATAGGCTGCCGCGGAAGGGAATCTGGCAGTGGTCGCTGACCATGTAGGGATGTGCCTGTTGAATACGCATCCGGTCGAGTTGGCCACTGCGAGGTTGTTGTCGCACTGGATTTCGTTGAAGAATGACCAGCTGGGAGCCTTCGTCTCCACAGCCCCTGCCACGACCGGAGAGGCTGCGCTGAACTTCAGTACTGTTCCGCGGTCCAGGTTCTCGGACGTACCGGAAGTCGGCTTGGTCCACGTATATGTGCGTGTCGCGGTGGCTGTGTGACTGTCCCCGGCTGGGGCCCAGGTCGGGAGACCGCTCCATGTGCCACTGAGAGAGCTACTGCAGTTCGTGGTGCAGAGCGCGTCCCAGTAGTCCAGTGTGACAGCGCCGAGTTCTGGGCTGATGGACATGGGGCTGATGAAAATACGCTGATCGAAACTCTTCGAATTACTGAGGAACGTTTCCTCGCGTACTAGGAAAACAGCTGTGCCAACAGTCTTCCCATCCTTCTCCCAACGGGTGAGGACGGCCAACTTGTGGCAGCCTTCACGCCGAGTAAGCATGTATCCAGTCACACTCGGGTCGTTGCACCAGGGAACGATGGGATCGTCTGGTGCCAACGCCCTGGCAGAAGGGGCTTGAGTTGAAGGCTGCTTATATTTACCGATGTTGTAGTCGCGGGTGGTGCATTGCCGCACGCCCTTTTGCCTGGTTTGGCGGCAGTCCTCAGGAGCCGTCAGAAACGGCGGCGGGGACGCTTGGGGTGCTTTGAGCGGCGACTGGAGCAGCCCTGCGGGATTAGGCTGCTTCTGCTTATCGTTGTCCACGAAGTTGACTTCGGGGGCGTTTGGATCGGCATCCGGAATAAGAATATCCGGGATCCTGCTCCAGGTGCCGGGTTCGAACGCGACGGCGTCGTAGGCGATGTCGTGGTCGCCGGTGCCGTCCGTGGTGATGGTGGTGAGTCGTACCTCGGGGACGGCTCCCTTGAAGCGGAACGCGCCGAGGCTCACCCACCGGTTTCCGGTGCCCGGCTGCGAGACGATCTTCTGTCGCCAGCCGTTCGTTGTTTTGATTTCGTAGTTAGCGGTCTTGGTGATGGCGCCGTGGTCGGGTAGGTGTACCCAGACTTTTGCGTCCTTGTCGAGGGCCTGGTTCAGCTTCCAGGTGCCAGTGACCTTCATACGGTCGCCTTCGGCGCCGCTCTGACGGGTGTGGGCGAACCAGAAGTGGCCGCCGTAGCCGGCGCCGAGCTGTTGGAAGTCGATCTTCGCGCTGGGGGTGGCGAAGTCAAGGTTGAAGGTGCCACTGTTGGTTTTCGGCTGGGAGCAGCCGGGACGGTGGATCGGCGTGCCGTCGGGCACGTCGTCAACGATCAGTGCGTTTGCAGGTAGGCCCGACGTGGTGCAGTTGGGCGGGTATGCGGTGCCGTCTGCTTCTTCTTTATAGGTGTCGTTGAATCGCAGGATTTCGTTGCCGCACTGTGCGAGGGCGCAGTCTTTCCACTTGACGGGTTGGTTCCACCAGCACTTGAGGTCTGCCCGGTTGCAGGCGCCGAGGCCGGGCTCGTTCTTGTCGTCGGGGCCGATTTTGCTGGGGTCGCAGTTGTTGGCTGTTGTGCAGAACAGGCTTTCAGCCGGCTTTGCCGTGGTGCGAAGTGCGGCGTTGGTCCACCAGGCGGGGCGGAAGCCGGACACCATGGTGCCAGGTGATTCCATGCCTTCCAGCGGGCGAGCGGCCCAGCCGATGACCTTCTCCGGGTACGGCCAGTCCTGGGGGTGCTTGGCGTGGGTGTAGTCGTTGGTGCCGGCTGGTCCTTCCAGGAAGGGCGTGCGGTTGGCCTTCCAGAGGGGGTTGGCCGGGTTGTTGGTGAAGCCCACGCCCCACAGGCCGCCGTTGTTCCCGGCTGCTGCCTTGGGGTAGTAGCCGGAGTTGTAGGCCCAGAGGGCGAAGAACCAGTTCTCGATGAACTTGGGGTCGCCGTTGTTGACGGTCAGCCCGTCCTGGTTGGTGATGTTCCACTTGTCGGCCAGGACACGTTGGCCGGCTGCGACGTTCGCGGTGTAGTCGAGTGCCGCGGCCTCCTGCTGCAGGGTGCTCAGTGTGGCGACCTCGCCGTCCTTCTCCTTGCCGTGCATGCGCATGCCGTCGGTGATCTGGGTGATGCCGTATCCGCAGTCGGCCTTGTCCCAGTTGATGCCCCAGGGGTCGGACTGCTGACCGTTGGATGCGTACTTGATGCCGTAGTAGTTACCGATCAACGGGTTGCCGGTGACTCCGGGCACTACTACGCGGGAGGCTTGCCACATGTTGGATTCCTGGGCAGTGATGCCAAGCAGGATCTGCGCGGGGATCCGGCCGCCGCTGTTGAGGGCGAGGCGGGGGAAGAGAGATTGCGGCTGGTACGCCGGCATTCCCAGGTTCTTCCAGTTCGCGGGCCGGGAGACGTTCTGGTCCAGGGTGCCGTTGATGACCTGGTCGACCGCCCATTCCACCTGGCGGGGTTTGGGCTGCATTGCCTGCTTGGCCGGGTCGTTTCGCGCCACCGAGCAGTAGCGTTCGTCCTCGGCGATCGAGCCTGCGGCCATTGGCGCGGCGAGCGCGGCGCCTGCGCGCGCTGAGCTTTGCTGTGCCGCACCCAGGACCGGAGAAGGGGCCGTTCCCGCGATGGCGGTTGCGGCGGGCGCCTTCGGGGTGACGGTGAAGGAGGTGTCCTTGCCCGTGGCCACGACCTTGAGGCTGATCTGCGCGGCCTTGGTCGAGAGGCCCCGCTGCTTGCGCGGGTCACCCTCGCCAGCCTCGGCCACCTTGGTGACCAGCGACTTTGCGCCCGTGGTGGCCTGGGACTCCTTGGGGACGTCCGGGCGGCGCTGGACGGTCTTGGGTAGCGGGTCCGCAGCCCTGGTGTCGCCGATGATGAAGACGTTTCCGCCAGCGCTGCCGGTCACATCCATCTTCGACAGGGCGCCGCGCGCCAGGACGGCCTGTTTCGTCTTGTCGGCATTGCCGCGGGTGATGTCCGCCGCGGTGATGCGCTTGACCTCACCGTCGTCCTTGGAGCCGGCGGGACGGTCCATGTAGACGAGGCCGCCTTCAGCGTCGGCCTTGAGAGCGAAGGGCACCTGGCCGGTGTGGGCGAGGGGGGTGCGGCGGCCCTGAGCATCGATTCGGGTGAGGCGGGCGGAGTCCGCGGCCACGATGTCTTTGCCGACCGGAATCGCGGAGGTGACCTGGCCGGCCAGCTCGGTGGTCCGGCTCACCTTCGCCGCGGCGGCATCGATGCTCAGCAGACGGGTCTGGTTCTTGGTGTCGCCGCCAGCCTGGGTCAGAACTGCGGTCTCGCCGGTTCCGCAGCCCGGGCTGAAGTAGGCCAGAGAGGCCTGACGATCGAGTTTCGTGACAGCGCCGGAGTCCAAGTCCACCACAGCGGTGAACGCGCCCCGAGCCATGAGTTCGGTCTTGTTGGTGAAGGTGCGCGGTGCGTAGGCGACCACTGCCCGCTTACCGGAGCCAGTGACGCACGCGTTCCCGATCCACATGTCGGTGTCGAATCCGGGCTCGGCGAGCGTCGCGGCCGTACGCCAGGCGTATCCGGCCCTCTCGTCGGCGACCAGAACGTGGAAGCCGTAGGCATCGCCGGTGGTGGTCCAGGCTCGGTCGCTCGAGGCCTTCCAGCCCTTCCCCAGGACCGTTTCGCGGTCGGCGGGCGCGATCTGGGACGGGTCGGATGCGGTGGTCGCGGCGTCGGATTGCGCCGGGTCCGCCCACGCTTCGCCCTGTACAAGCCCACATATGAGAGCGGTACTTATGATGGCCGCTAAGGATAAGCGGTGTCCCCTTACACTGTGTTTCAAGATGGATATCCTCAGAATGGATGATGGGGAGGCTCGCGACGTCGTCTCTCAGGGTGGATATCCCTACGAGCTGCGGCCACGTGTGGCTGCTTTCTGCTTAAGCATCGAGCCTCCATATTGACAGTTTTGCGCTGCACCAGCAGTGCCAGCCACATCGAATTTGAGACGCTACCTTTGAAGTGATGCGTCTGGAACCGTCGCCAGTTAAGGGTTCGGCTTTTGGGAGTGAGTCCGTCCCTGTGGGTGATGCTTGTAGCCGCCGGAATCGGGCGTTGCATCAGCGGAGTCGACACGCTTGGCGGCCTCCACCGGCACTGAAACCAGGAAGCCTGGCTTCAGCCACGCTTGACGTCGAAGGCGTCCATCCTGTCGTTCCAGTCACCGCCGTCGGGGTAGCCGAGGGCTCCCAGGCTTGGGTATTTCGACTCCAGGCCCTGGCCGACATCGCGGACGCGGTCGTAGAGGACACCTGACCGGTAGTCAACCATCGTTGCGTAGCCGTAGTTGAGCGGATAGTTGATCACGCCTCGATAGATCGAGCTCGCCGTATCACGGAAGCCCCAGTCGGAGAGGTTCTTACGCCCGGAATCGAAAAACTGAAGCTTATGCCCGCCGTAATTTATATCCTCAAACAAGCACCAGTAATCCGGTGAGCAGTTACCGGGCAGGCTCTCTATGCCCATGGGGGCAGATAGCTTGGAAGTCTTTCGCAATTCAGGGTCAGCCTGGGCTTCCGTATCGTTGCTGTAGCAGTGAACAGAGCCACCCGGGAACTCTGTGCACACTGTGGCCCCGCTCCAGGAGGCAGCGAGGTTGATCTTTTTCCCCTTGTATTCCGCCAGTACCGGATTGGCTGGAGGATCCTTCGGCAGGTTACTGGCAGCCGAAGCTGTGGGTGCCACAGCTATAAGCAGTGCAGTTGCCGTCAGCGTTGCGGTTATGCTACTTACCACGCGTATTTGCATCAAAAGCCATCCTTCTGTCAATCTGGTCACGGCGTCGTATCCCAGCGATGTCGCAGGGAGCCGTCTGGGCCGAATACATCCATGAGGTAGCCGCCGCTCAGCGAAACTCCCTCTTCTCTTGAGAAGAAAGAGACGATGGTTTCCGTAAGTCTGCGGAACCTTTCGTTATCTCGACCGGGGTTGTGTGTACGAATAATCAAGAGAGGGAAACCCTCCGGGGTATATTCTTTCTGGATGGAATACACATCGGCGTCTCCCCCGTCCTTGCGATAACGTTCTGCCAAAGCCACCGCAGCTTCGGAAGCAACCGTCGTGGTCGCGGTCGGGCGGACAGGAATAGTCGATTCCGGACTGGGGCGAGCCTCGCCGGCAGGGTGCTTCTCAGCCGTCTCTGTACAGGCGGACAGAACAACCATGAGGGCCAGCACCGCCAGCCCCGCAGTACGCTTCACGGCTCGCTCCGCGGCGTGGTGGCCAGCACATACGAGGTGACGTGCGCAGGCATCGCACCCACAAGACCCTCCGAATTTTGGGCACAACAGTCAACTCGGGATGTCGATCTTCGAAATCCGACGCAACGTTAGGCGCCTGGCCGAGCGCGGGCCACCAAATTTCCGAGGTTCAACGTCCACCGTGGCGCAAATACACTTGCAGCCCATCGCCGCTCTGCCGCCGTCACGACTCAACACGGCTGCCGCACACCGTCGTTGATCTCGCCGCGAGCATCCGGAGAGGTGTAATCCGCATCAGCTCTTGGCGTGATCCTTCCTCCCTGGCAGCCCCCGCGAAATTCATCCGGGCAGCTTCGAGGAACGAACCCGCCTACTTGGGCAGAGTGCGCCGCTGCCAGCGCTCCCTGAAATACCAGGAGCTGGCGCGGGATGGCTGCACAACGTCGTGACCACCTCACCCGCTGTTCGGCGAGTACATGGAATCGCGCCACAGCTGCTGGTTCGCGCCATCAGGGTGGGGCGTTCTTTCCGCGTGCCCGAAAACGCAGTCCATGAATACCTGAAGGAGGCGCATCGCGCCGCGAGCGAAGCCCCGGGTGCCTGACAAGCCTGTCAGACACCTTCAGCGCGTTCGTCGGGCGGGATTTGACCCCTGCATCCGCCTCGTTTGGGCTGTGGCTGATCAGAGCGCAGGCTCGTACACGATCCTGACGTTGGGGCAGGACGCCGCGTACCGCAGGAGGGCTTCTCGCTCGGCGGGGTCGATGGCGAGGCCCCAGCGGTGCTTGGTGGCGACCCATTCGCCGAGGTATCGGCAGTGGACCTGCGCCATGGGCATCCAGGTAGCTGGGTCCTGGTCGGACTTTTGCCGGTTGGAGCGGGCGGAGACGCCGACGAGGGTGACGTCGGAACCGAGGTCGTTGGCGTAGCGCCGGCGGCGTTCGGTGGTCCAGCCGTAGCCGCCGCTGTCATGTACTTCGGCGACCGGGATGAGGTGGTCGATGTCGACGCCGGACGGCCCCTGGATTAGGACGTCGTCGTAGTAGGAGTGCCAGACCCCGCCGGTCAGGGAGCAGCCGGAGCCGATGGTCGGGGCCTCGATGGCTTCGGCGATGAGGACGTCGTTGCGGGCGGTGCAGCCGTTCTTGTCGTCGTCCTTGCGGGTACAGCTCCCGCTTGTAGCCAGCACGGATCTCGTCCGCGACCGGCAGGGCGGTGATTCCGTCCATGAGGGTGACCTCGTCGGCCTGGGCGGGGGAGGCCGGCGCGAGGACGGCGAAGGCGAGGGCGGCGGCCATCAGGCCCCGACGCAAGTTCTTGATCATGAGCCTGGTGATAGCGGGTCACCGGCCGCGGGGCCGAGCGGGGCTGGGGGTGCCTCACTCGGCTGGGGGAGCAGGTTCACTGACCTTCCCCTCGTAGCGTGGAGCCTTGACTGCAGGGGAAGTTGAGAGTCATGGCGGAGAAGCGACGGAAGTTCGACGCGGAGTTTCGTGAGGGGGCTGTGCGGATCGTGGCCGAGACGGGTCGG
>NZ_JASISO010000094.1 GCF_030063135.1 Streptomyces sp. G-G2 | reverse complement strand
GTGGTGGGTGGTGGGTGGTGGGTGAAGCATATTCGGCTGGGGGAGATATCGGGGGAAACGGGAAGGCGCGTGGACGGGGCGTCGGAGCGGGGTGGGAAGGCGGTGGGAACGGGTGGGGAATGCGGACAGGAGGTGACCGCCTCGGCGGTTAGCGTGGCGCATGGCCTCTTCGGCACCGCACCGCGCCGCCGCCGCGCCCGTGCTCCCGCCCCGCGCGCTCAACCGGGCCACCCTGGCCCGCCAGCTGCTGCTGTCCCGCGACGGGCGCTGCGCGCGGGACGCGGTCGGGCACCTCCTCGGGCTCCAGGCGCAGAACGTGAAGCCGCCCTACTACCAGCTGCACGCCCGGCTCGCGGGGTTCCGCCCCGAGGAGTTGGCGGAGCTGATGGAGTCGAGGCAGGTGGTGCGCATGGTGACCATGAGGTCCACGATCCACACGCACACCGCCGAGGACGCCGTCGCCCTGCGCTCGCTGGTCCAGCCCGCCCGGGACCGGGAGATCGGCAATTTCCGCACGGGCCTCGGCGGTGTCGACCTCGGCCGCCTCGCCCTCCTGGCGCGCGCCTTCGCCGACAGCGAGCCCCGCACCATGGGGGAGATCCGCGAGGAGCTGCTGAAGGAGTGGCCGGACGCCGACCCCGCCTCGCTCTCCGTCGCCGCGCGCTGCACGCTGCCGCTGGTGCAGGTCACCCCGCGCGGGGTCTGGGGGCTCAGCGGGCAGGTCCGCCTCACCACCCTCGACGCCTGGCTCGGCCGCCCGGCCGACGACGTCCCTCAGGCGCCGCCCATCGACGAGGTCGTGCTGCGCTACCTCGGCGCCTTCGGACCCGCCTCCGTCAAGGACATGCAGGTCTGGGCCGGGCTCACCCGCCTGCGCGAGGCCTTCGAGCGGCTGCGGCCCGGCCTGCTCGTCTTCCGCGACGAGAACGGCGTGGAACTCTTCGACCTCCCCGACGCCCCCCGCCCCGACGCCGACACGCCCGCCCCGCCGCGTTTCCTGCCCGAGTTCGACAACCTCCTGCTCTCCCACGCCGACCGCTCCCGAGTGATCCCCGCCGAGCTCAAGGGCCGTACCTCGAACGGCAACCAGGCGTACCGCACCCTGCTCGTCGACGGCTTCGTCACCGGTGTATGGAAGTACGCGCCCGGCCCGGAGCAGGGCGGCCGAGGCGAGCCGGCCCGGGTGATCGTCGAGCTGTTCGCCGAGATCAGCGTGGCCCAACGCCGGGAGGTCGTCGCCGAAGGCGAGTCGCTGATCACCGCCCTGGCGGGTCCGGGCACCGGCGCGCCCGGCGGGGGAGTGGCCTTCGGGTCAATCACCGGCTGACGCCGCTCTGGTGGCGGGTCCGCCCCGCACGGCACGATGCATCACATGACATCGAACGACGACCACCAGAGCCACCGGCACGACACCGACGCCACCGCACGGTTCCTGGCCGCGCGGGACTTCCTGCTGGAGCGGCGCGGCGCCTACGAAGACGCGTACGCGCACTTCACCTGGCCCCGCCCCGAGCGCTTCAACTGGGCCCTGGACTGGTTCGACCGCATCGCCGCCGGGAACGACACCGAGGCCTTGCGGATCGTCGAGGAGGACGGCACCAGCGAGGCCGTCACGTTCGCCGACATGGCCGTACGGTCGGACGTCGCCGCGAACTGGCTGCGCGGCCACGGCATCGCGGCCGGGGACCGGATCATCGTCATGCTCGGCAACCAGCGCGAGCTGTGGGAGGTCATGCTCGCCGCGATGAAACTGCGCGCCGTGGTCATCCCCGCCACCCCGCTCCTCGGCCCGAACGACCTGCGCGACCGGGTCGAGCGCGGCGGCGCCCGCCACGTCATCGTGCGCGCCGAGGACACCGGCAAGTTCGACGACGTACCGGGCGCGTACACGCGGATCGCCGCCGGGGACGACGTACCGGCGGGCTGGCTACGGCTCTCCGACATGTACGACGGCGGCGTCGCCACCGCGTTCACGCCCGACGGACCGACGCTGGCCGACGAGCCGCTGATGCTGTACTTCACCTCCGGGACCACGGCCCGGCCCAAGCTGGTGGAGCACACGCACGCCTCGTACCCGATCGGGCACCTGTCGACCATGTACTGGCTCGGCCTGCGCCCCGGGGACGTCCACCTCAACATCTCCTCGCCCGGCTGGGCGAAGCACGCCTGGTCCAACGTCTTCGCGCCGTGGAACGCCGGAGCCACCGTCTTCATCCACAACTACACCCGCTTCGACGCCCAGCGGCTGATGGCGGAGATGGACCGCGGCGCCGTGACCTCCTTCTGCGCCCCGCCGACGGTGTGGCGGATGCTGATCCAGTCCGACCTCGGCGCGCTGCGCACCCCGCCGCGCGAGGCGGTCGCGGCGGGTGAGCCGCTCAACCCCGAGGTCATCGACAAGGTCCGCCAGGCCTGGGGCGTGACCATCCGCGACGGCTTCGGCCAGACCGAGACCACCCTCCAGGTGGGCAATTTCCCGGGGGTGCCGGTCAAGCCCGGCTCGATGGGGCGCCCGGCGCCCGGCTACAAGATCGTGCTGGTGGACCCGGTCACCGGGAAGGAGTCCGCCGACGAGGGCGAGCTGTGCGTGGACCTCGGTACCCGGCCCGCCGGGGTGATGACCGGCTACCGCGACGACGAGCAGCGGACGGCCGAGGCCATGGCGGGCGGGATCTACCGCACCGGCGACATCGCGTCGCGCGACTCGTCCGGGTACCTCACCTACGTCGGCCGCGCCGACGACGTCTTCAAGGCCTCCGACTACAAGATCTCCCCGTTCGAGCTGGAGAGCGCCCTGCTGGAGCACGAGGCGGTCGCCGAGGCCGCCGTCGTACCGGCTCCGGACCCGCTGCGGCTCGCCGTGCCGAAGGCGTACATCGCGCTGGCGGAGGGCTGGGAGCCCGGGCCGGAGACGGCCCGGGTGCTGTTCGAGCACTCCCGCGCCGTCCTCTCCCCGTACAAGCGGATCCGGCGCATCGAGTTCGCCGAACTGCCGAAGACGGTGTCCGGCAAGATCCGCCGGGTGGAGCTGCGCGAGCTGACCGCGCTCGGCTCGGCGCACGAGTACGACGAGACCGAGCTGCGCTGACCCCTGATACGGAGGTCAGGCCGGGAGTACGGCCTCGATCGCGGCGATGACCTCGGGGGCCTCCGGCTCGGTGCGCGGACGGAAGCGGCCGACGACCTCGCCCTCGGGCGAGATCAGGAACTTCTCGAAGTTCCACTGGATGTCCCCGGTCTCGCCCTCGGCGTCCGGGGTCTTCACCAGCTCCGCGTACAGCGGGTGCCGGTTCTCACCGTTGACCTCGGACTTCTCCAGCATGGGGAAGGTGACGCCGAAACCGGAGGCGCAGAACGTCTGGATGTCGTCCGCCGTGCCCGGCTCCTGGCCACCGAACTGGTTGCACGGTACGCCGATCACCGTGAAGCCCTTCTCGGCGTACGCGAACTGGAGCCGGGCCAGCCCCGAGTACTGCGGGGTCAGCCCGCACTGCGAGGCGGTGTTCACCAGCAGGATCGCCTTGCCCTTGTACGGCGCGAGGCTGGTGGGCTCGTCGGACAGGGTGGTCAGCGGGATGTCGTACAGGCTCATGACGCTCTCCTCGGAAGGGCGGGGAAGGAAGAGGGGAAGGAAGAACAGAAGACAGGATCCGAGCCTAAGGGCTGTCCCGTCATCCCCGGCGCCCGCCCGGCGTCGGCTACGACACCTCGCCGCGTCGTCGGAGCTCCCGCATACGCCCGGTGCGCGGGCGTCCCTCCGCCTCGCGACGCACCGCATGCGATCCCCGTGCGCTGATCCGCCGGGGTTCGCGGGACAGCCCTCAGGCCCCCGTCCCCACCAGTACGTCCGCCGGGTCGTTCAGCGGCTGCGGGACGCCGGCGAGGTCCATCACGAACAGCGGTATCCCCAGGTCGTCCGCGCGGGCGCGGGCGTCCTCCGTATAACCGGCCAGTGAGAAGTAGACGCTGGTCGAGGCGGTGGTCAGCCCGTTCAGCCAGACGCACTCCACCGCCCGCAGCCCGGCGGGCGCGGTGGTCGGGTCCACCTGGGCGACCAGCCCGGGGGCCCGCAGGTCCACCGCCGCCGACGGCAGCGGCCGGGAGTCGGGCTGCCGTACGTCCTGGAAGCCGAGCCAGCGCAGATACAGCGCCGCCGTCGCCACCGCGTCACGCGCCGTACGAATGGTGACCGGCCGGAACGCGGGCCGCGGCCCCGCGGCGCCCTCCGGCCCCGCGGCGGTCGGCGGCGGCGGTCCCTGCGTGGGCCCCGGCCCGGCCGCCCCGCAGTCCACCCCGTGCGCCTCGGGCGCCACCGGCACCACCGGAACCCGCACCACCGTCCCGCACGACACGCACCCCACCTCCGGCTGCGGCCATTCGCCCGCCCGCCCGCAGCCCCCGCACCGCACCACCACCCAGGCCTCTGACCAGGTGCGATGGGTCAGCGGGCGTGGCTCCGCCGCGAGATCGAGGGGCGGGCTGACCGGACTTCCGCACGCACAGGGGAAGACCGGCGCGATGTACGCGTTCTCGCGCAGGCACGCCGGACAGCGCACCAGAACCGTCTCCGCCATCAGGCTGACCCCCTCCGTCGCTGTGCGTGGCTCCATGCTCCACCACCCGCGACCACCGGGGGAGCGGGTCGGCGATCTCCCGCCCCCGTCCCGGTCATTTGTACAACTCACCGAGAGAATCGCGGCTTTTGGTGGTTTCCGGGGTTCCGTCGCGCCTTGACGTGTGCCGAGCCGCCGCTTAGCTTGTTCCGTATAGCAGAACAAAACTTCCGGATTACGGAAAAGCCTGACCGCCTGACCCGCAGGAGTACTCGATGCCCCGTATGACAGCCGCCGCCGCTGCAGTGGAGATCCTCAAGCGCGAAGGTGTCGCGCAAGCGTTCGGCGTGCCCGGCGCTGCCATCAACCCCTTCTACCGCGAGCTGAAGAACGTCGGTGGCATCAAGCACACCCTCGCTCGCCACGTCGAGGGCGCTTCCCACATGGCCGAGGGCTACACGCGTACCGCCCCCGGGAACATCGGTGTCTGCATCGGTACGTCCGGCCCCGCCGGCACCGACATGATCACCGGCCTCTACTCGGCCATCGCGGACTCGATCCCGATCCTGTGCATCACCGGCCAGGCCCCGGTCGCGAAGCTGCACAAGGAAGACTTCCAGGCCGTCGACATCGCCTCGATCGCCAAGCCGGTCACCAAGAAGGCCACCACGGTCCTGGAGGCCGCGCAGGTCCCCGGTGTGTTCCAGGAGGCCTTCTACCTGATGCGCTCCGGCCGCCCGGGTCCGGTCCTCATCGACCTCCCGATCGACGTCCAGCTGACCGAGATCGAGTTCGACCCCGACCTGTACGAGCCGCTGGTCGTGCACAAGCCCGCCGCGACCCGCAAGCAGGCCGAGAAGGCCATCCAGCTCCTGCTGGAGTCCGAGCGCCCGCTGATCGTCGCCGGTGGCGGCATCATCAACGCCGACGCCTCCGACCTGCTGGTCGAGTTCGCCGAGCTGGTCGGCGTCCCGGTCATCTCCACCCTCATGGGCTGGGGCGTCATCCCCGACGACCACGAGCTCGCCGCCGGCATGGTCGGTGTGCAGACCTCGCACCGCTACGGCAACGCGACGTTCCTGGCGTCGGACTTCGTCCTCGGCATCGGCAACCGCTGGGCCAACCGCCACACCGGTTACAACCTGGACGCCTACCTCGGCGACCGCAAGTTCGTCCACGTGGACATCGAGCCCACCCAGATCGGCAAGATCTTCGCCCCGGACCTCGGCATCGCCTCCGACGCCAAGGCCGCGCTGGAGATCTTCATCGAGGTCGCCAAGGAGCTGAAGGCCGAGGGCAAGCTCCCCGACTACAGCGCCTGGGTCGCCTCGCACCTGGAGCGCAAGGGCTCGCTGCAGCGCCGTACGCACTTCGACAACATCCCCATGAAGCCGCAGCGCGTCTACGAGGAGATGAACAAGGCCTTCGGCCCGGAGACGCGTTACGTCACCACCATCGGCCTGTCCCAGATCGCGGGCGCGCAGATGCTGCACGTCTTCAAGCCGCGCCACTGGATCAACTGCGGCCAGGCGGGCCCGCTCGGCTGGACCATCCCGGCCGCGCTGGGTGTCGCCAGCGCCGACCCGCAGACCCCCGTCGTCGCGCTCTCCGGCGACTACGACTTCCAGTTCATGCTGGAGGAGCTGGCGGTCGGCGCGCAGCACAAGATCCCGTACGTCCACATCCTCGTGAACAACGCCTACCTGGGTCTGATCCGTCAGGCGCAGGGCGGTCTGGGGATCAACTTCGAGGTCAACCTCGAGTTCGAGAACATCAACTCCCCGGAGCTGGGTGTCTACGGCGTCGACCACGTCAAGGTCGTCGAGGGTCTGGGCTGCAAGGCCATCCGCGTGACGGACCCGAACGAGCTGGGTGCCGCCCTCGAGGAGGCCAAGAAGCTTGCCGCCGAGTTCAGCGTTCCGGTCGTGGTCGAGGCCATCCTGGAGCGCATCACCAACATCTCGATGAGCAAGACGGTCGACATGAGCGACGTCACCGAGTTCGAGGAGATCGCGACCGAGCCGGGCCACGCCCCGACCGCGATCCGCCCGATCTCCGCCTAGGTCCACCAGGCTGGTCCAGCACCACTGAACGGCCCCTGTTCCTCCTCCGGGAGGGCGGGGGCCGTTCGGCGTGCGGTACGGGCCCGGGGGCCCGGCGGTGGTCGGCCGTTGGACGGCGCGGGCCGGGCGGGGCCTCTCGCGCCCGCCCCAAGGGCTCACCCTTAGGCGGGACGCGGCCCGAGCTCGGCCTCCACCGCGCCGGTCAGCAGGGCGCGGGCCCGCTCCAGGGTCAGCGAGCCGCTCAGCCAGCGCTCGCTGAGCCCCTCCACCAGGGCGGTGAGCCGCTCCGCGGTATCCATCGGGTCGGTCCGCAGGTCGGCCAGGCCCGCCGCCTGGGCGTCCGCCACCGAGTCGGCGGTGTCCCGGCACCAGACGCGGGTGGACTGGGCGAGGGCCTCGCGCAGATCGGGATCGAAGATGGCGCTGGAGCGCAGCTCGCCCCAGGCGATGCTGTTCTCGCGTACCCGGGCGCTGTCCTGGAGTTCGCCGAGGAGCAGATGGAGCAGCAGGGCCCGGGCGTCCTCGGAGTCCGTGAGGGCCTCCTCCGTGTATCCGGTGGCGCGTTCGCCGATGAAGGCGAGCGTGCGACGGATCAGGCCCGCGCGGTCTTTGAAGTGGTAGTAGATCAGGGCGGTGGACACCCCCGCCTCGGCCGCCAGCTCCTCGACCCGCAGTCCTCTGACGCCGCTCCGCGCGATGACGCGTACCGCTGCCGCCAGGATCGACGCTTGGCGATCTGCCACGTCGGCCCACCTTCCGGTCGGATCCCACTTGACTGACCTTTCAGTCAGGTCTCACGATAGCTTCCATCGCGCGCCCTGACGCGATCTTCAATCTCTTTCGTTCTGACTGAAATTTCAGTCAGCTAGCATGAGTCCGGGTCGGCCGGACCGCCAGGCCACGCCAAACCGAGGGAGCACCCCGATGAACCCGCGCATGCCCGCCGAGTGGGCCGAACACGAGGCCTGTCTGATGGCCTGGCCGACCCGTCCGTCCCTCTGGGGGCCCGCCTTCGAGGCCGCCAAGCACGAATACGCCGCCGTGGCCCGCGCCATCGCCGCCTTCGAGCCGGTCGTCATGATCGCCGCGCCAGGTCTCGCCGAGGAGGCCCGCGCCTTCTGTGGCGACGACCCCGGCATCGACATCACCGAGCTGCCCCTCGACGACTCCTGGCTCCGGGACTCCGGCCCGGTCTTCGCCTACGACGAGCACGGCGCCCGGGTCGGCGTCGACTTCCGGTTCAACGCCTGGGGCGAGAAGCACTACCCCTGGACCGCCGACGACAAGCTCGCCTCCCTGCTGCTGGACCGCCTCGGCATCCCGCGCGTCCACTCCTCGATGATCCTGGAGGGTGGAGCCTTCACCGTGGACGGCGAGGGCACCCTGATCGCCACCGAGCAGTGCCTGCTCCACCCCAACCGCAACCCGCGGATGAGCCGCACCGAGATCGAGGACGAGCTGAAGCGCCGCCTCGGCATCGAGAAGGTGATCTGGCTGCCGTACGGGGGGCTGGAGGACACCGAGACCGACGGGCACGTCGACGGCGTCGCCGCCTTCGTCGCGCCCGGCAAGGTCGTCGTCTCCCTCCCGGAGGACCCGGCGCACCCCGACCACGCGCGGATGCGCGCCAACCTCGCCGTCCTGGAGGCCGGTACGGACGCCCGCGGCCGCGCCCTGGAGATCGTGCGGGTCCCGCAGACCGTCTACGGCGAGGTGGGCGGCGCCCCGGTCGAGGTCTGCTACCTCAACTTCTACCTGGCCAACGGCGGGTGTGTGGTCCCGGTCGGCGGCAGCGCCGCGGACGAGGCGGCCCTCACCGTCATCGCCGAGGCCCTGCCCGGCCGCAAGGTGGTCGGCGTACCGGCCCCGGTCCTCGCGTACGGCGGTGGCGGCGTCCACTGCATCACCCAGCAGCTCCCGAAGGACCTCACCGCATGAGCGCCACCGGATACCAGCTCCTCACCTCCTGCGGTTCCCCGCTCGGCTCCCCGGCCCGCCTCCGGCCCGCCGAGCGCGCCGCGCTGCGCGTCGCCCTGGTCCAGACGCGTTGGTACCCCGACGAGAACGAGCACGACGAGCGGCTGCGCGAGGGCGTGGCCCTGGCCGCCGCCGAGGGCGCGAAGGTGGTCTGCCTGCCCGAACTCACCCGCAGCCCCTACTTCTGCAACACCGACGACCCCATGGCCGACGGCGCCGCCCGCCACCTGGAAGACGTCGAGAGCGGTCCGACCGTCCGGCTGATCACCGAGCTGGCCACCGGTCTCGGGATCACCGTGCACGCCTCGCTCTACGAGCGGTCCGAGGACGGCGGCCTCGGCTACAACACCGC
This sequence comes from Streptomyces sp. G-G2, assembly GCF_030063135.1. Classification (GTDB taxonomy): domain Bacteria; phylum Actinomycetota; class Actinomycetes; order Streptomycetales; family Streptomycetaceae; genus Streptomyces. Next base: position 1,118 of record NZ_JASISO010000094.1, on the reverse strand, counting down.
CGTCTGCGTGGACCCGGACGGCAAGCTGGTCGCCCGTACCCGCAAGAACCACATCCCCGCCTTCCCCGGCTACCGCGAGGACCTGTGCTTCCGCCCCGGCGACAGCGGGTTCCCGGTCGTCGCTCTCGAAGGCGCCGGGTTCGGCTTCCCCACCTGCTGGGACGAGTGGTTCCCCGAGCTGGCCCGCGCCTACGGGCTGCACGGGGCCGAGATCCTGGTGCACCCCACCGCCATCGGCTCCGAGGTGGACCTGCCGGACTTTGACACCCGGCCCATGTGGGAGCACGCCATCAGCGCCAACGGCCTGGCCAACGCCCTCTTCATGATCGTGCCCAACCGCATCGGCACCGAGGGCCGCTCCACCTTCTACGGGTCCTCGTTCATCTCCGACCCCTACGGCCGGGTGATCCTGCGCGCACCCCGCGACCGGCCCGCGGTCCTCGTCGCCGACCTCGATCTGGACCAGCGCCGCGACTGGCTGGAGTTCGGCCTGATGCAGACCCGGCGCCCGGAACTGTACGGCCGGCTCACCGAACGCCTGGCCTGACCGGTCCGCCCCGGCACGCCCGGGCACGACGAAGCGCCGGGTCACGGGACCGTCCGTGACTCGGCGCTCTGGTGTGTGACCGCCCGACGGGACGAGGCTGGCGCGACAGGACGTTCGCACCCGCCGGGCGGGGTCTGTGGGGCTGCTGTGTCTCCGGCGGACGGAGTCCGGCGCAGCCGGAGGGAGGGTCACATACAGGGGGCTCTGTGCGTGGCCCCTATATATAAGGAATGGCTGGGACCGCGGTGGTGGCGACAGGACACCTTGGCTTTGTCTCCCTCAGGTCAGGAGACAAGCCGCTGGGCCTTTACCACCGCACTGGCTCGACACCACCGCGGTCCTCGTCCTGCCCCCACCGCTTACCACCCCTCATCCGGGTTCGCGGTGCGGGCTCAGCACCCGGAATCTGACCTCCCGTCACATTCCGGACGCAGCCTGGGGGCTCTTAGTGGTCGACGCGCGAAGTCCTTCGGGGGTTGACTCCGGAGCCGGTGGTGAGTGTGGCGATTCTCGAGGGCATCAAGCGTCCGTATCGGGCTGCGTCCCTGCTTGGAACAGGTGAACATTGACG
>NZ_JASISO010000093.1 GCF_030063135.1 Streptomyces sp. G-G2 | reverse complement strand
CCGACGCCACCGAAAACCTCCGCACCACCAAGCCCGAACACGACGCCCGAACCCTCCCACCCCGACAGCGAAACCATGCCTGAGCTGGGAAAACTCAGCGATCAGAATCGGTAAGACAACGGCTTCTGATGACAACTGCGGTGCCTCACGGCCATGGAGTCGCAGGTCGGTGCTCACGTTAGGTGACACCTACCGTGCTTCGGCTCACACAGTGAGCCGAAGCACGATAGTTGTCACATAGGCAGGCTGGTTGTCACCGACGGTGTTGTGGGCGGTTGAGCCTGAGTGCGTCAGGTCGACAACTGTGGTCATCCGTGTCCGGTCTACTTGTTCCGGTTCTCCTGGGTCGGCCTCTGCGGCTCAGAGAAGCGGCGTTGTCAGTGGGCTCTGCCAGAGTGTGCGTCGTGGATGAACTGGTGGAGCGTGTCGACGATCAAGATCGTGTGCTGGGGATGGTGGTCAGCCGCCGGCAGGCCATCCGGGAGGGTTGGCTGCACCGAGTCGCCGTGACGGTGTGTCGTGATGCGCGTGGACGAATCCTCGTCCACCGACGGTCGGAGCAGGTATCACGCTTCCCCGGGCTCTATGAGGTCGAGGTCGGTGGCGCCGCAAATGTCGGCGAGTCCTATGAACAGGCCGCCGCGAGGGAGCTGGCCGAAGAGCTGGGCATTCGTGCGCTGCCGCGCCTGCTGTTCACGTTCATCAACCGCAGCGGCTTGAGCCCTCACTGGCTCGGCGTGCACGAAGCCGTGGTGCCGGACGCCGTGGTCCCCAATCCCGATGAGGTCGCCTGGCATGGCTGGCTGACCGAGCCGGAGCTGCGGTCGGCCCTGCTGGAGTGGCGCTTCACCCCGGACAGCAACGAAGCCTTCAGCCGGTATCTGACGTACCGGACCGCGCGGTCCTGACCTTGCCCATCACGCTCAGGCTCAGCGTCTGTCGATCTCCTTGGCCAGGTGCTCGGCGTGGTCTTCGAGCAGTGGCTTGAGGGCGCCGTAGTAGGGCTGGTGGCCAGTTGTGCGGAGCCAGTGGAAAACGTTGTGTCGCTCCCGGGTCCAGACGGCGCGAAGTTCCGGGTCGGGGGCGATGTGCGGTGGGCAGGGGGCGAAGTCGGGCTCGCCTTCGGTGACGCGGCTCGTGAGTACCGGCCCCTATACGGGATCGTGTACCGAGCAGGAAGCATCGTCCCCACCGGCCCGCCACGAGACCGCCCACCGCCTCGTCCAGCCGTCACCCAGATCCAGACCGGACCTGCCCGCGTCGACGTCCGTCGACACGAAAAGGTCCTCCCAGCTGCACTGATGCGACCATACGGACCCGGTGTCAGCGGCTTCGACTACCTTTCCCGTCCCAGCGCGTGTAGCGGCCATGAGCCCATGGACGCCTCGAAGAACCTCAGGCTTCCGATAACCACCGCAGCGACAGAGACCCCCGCGATCAGGGCCTGGCTCGCCAGACACTCCCGGTTCCATCTGGACTTCACCCCGACCGGCTCCTCGTGGATCAACCAGGTGGAGCGGTGGTTCGGCTTCCTGGCCGACCAGATGATCCGCCGAGGCGCACACAAGAACGTGCAGGCCCTCGAAGCCGACATCCGCCGCTGGGTCAAGAACTGGAACCAGGACCCCACACCGTTCATCTGGACCAAGACCGCCGAAGAGATCCTCGACTTCCTTGCCCGCCTCTGCCGACGGATCTCCGGCACAGGACACAGCCGCCTGCATGCAGCAGATCGGCGAGAGGGATGGGCCGCCGGCCGTCGCCGCGCACCCGGCCCGCCTGACCGGAGACTAATTCTGGCGCCTGGGGGCGCCCTCCGATTCGCCGCCGCATGGTCCTGGCCACCCACCAGGCGCTCACCACACCCCTGAACGCGCCGCGGGCGGCCACGCTCTGGGTCTCGCCCGCCGCAGCCCGCTCCCGCTCCACCACCCCTGCTGCTGTCCCCGGCTCGGCGGCCGCGGCCCCGGCCGACCCGCGGTACCCGCGCACCCGCGTGCGGTGGAGGCTCTCCTCGGCTGACGCTTTCACCAGCGAGGTCTGCAGGGCCACGAGGTGGGTCCCGCGGATGGTGTGGGAGCGGCTCTCGGCCTCGGGAGATTGCCGGCCTGGAGCTGGGTGTCGGTGACGTCCACGCACAGCACCTGGTACGGCGCGCAGATCTACCGGTCGATCGCCTCCCATAGCGTCAGAGTGAAGCACCGGCGCCGAACGGCTCGTCGGGGTCGTCATCCAGCTGGTCACCAGCTCGCCGGGCGCGCTCTGTTCCTCTGTGTCATCGTTCAGTTGCCACAGCCGGGGTGTGGCCGTCATGTAGAGGCGGCGTAGGGCCGGGATGCGGCCGTTGTCATGGACGATCACCACGGCTTGCCGATTCAGCCGGAGGTCCGGTGCGCGTCGTCGGCGACGATCGGGTCCCAGCCCGAGTGAGGCGTACGTGGCGAACACGGTCACGCAGCCTAATGGGCGTACCCGCGCGACCAGCTCGTCCATGTCCGTGGTGTTCGGGAAGGCCCCCCCCGCGCAGCGACGAGACCCGCTCATTGGCCCGAAAGGCCGCCACGCGCCACGCGCTCTCGGTTGGTTGGGCGGTGCACGGTTTCGCTGGTCCCCGGTGTGTGGATCGAGACGCTTTTCCCGGGACCTGATCGGTCGTCACGACATGGGGGATGCCGTGCGGCCCGGGGCGCATCGTCGGGCAACTTCCCAGGCCATCCTCGATGGCGCTGCTTCACTCTGCTGCATCACAGAAGTTGAGCCGGTGCCCGGATGGGGCGCGTTTCGACAGCGCCCGGGGAGGCAAGTGACGGTTGCGGGACGGTACGGACGTTCACGGGTTCTGACGGGGGTGGGGCTGTTCTCGTTGGAGTTTTAGCCGTTGGCGACGTCGCAAGAGTTCCCTGGCTGTAGGTGATCATTTTCACATCTCCTGGCAATGCGGTTGCGATGACGTTGCTTCTTATCTCGATTTACTGACATTTATTCTCCGCCAACGTGGTGTGGTTGGCCGATGGTGCGTTAGGTCGCCGCTTGTGTGGGGCTTCTTTCTGCGGGAAGGACTGGCTCCTCTTGATCGTCCTTGCGGGGGAGTTCCGTGCGTGTCGCGCGTCCGTTCGTAGTTGTTATCGCTTTCGTGATGGCCGGCATGGCCGGTACGGAGCAGGCCGCTCTGGCTGTCAATCACTGGACTCTCGCCAAGAGCGTGCTTGAACTTGGGTCGCGTCCGAAACAGTCCTGGGGTTCGGCGCGTGGCCGCGGCCATGATGCACCTGCGAGTGCGACGGACGCCGCTGTTTCCGGCGGGCGCAGCGGCGCGCTGAAGGCTCCGGGTGAGTTGCCGCTTGCCACGGGCCTCTCGCCCGTTGACCTGGGAGGTGAGCCCAAAGCTCCGACTTCGGTGTCCACGCGGGTGGTTTCCGCTCCTGCGGTTCCCGCGCCGAAGGGTTTCGACGCCAAGGCCAGCGTCGAGGTTGCCGAGAAGCGGGTGTCGTCTGTACGCGGACGGCGGCTCAGCCCTTCGCAGTTGGCTGCATGTGATCCGGTGCGGCCGCAGTGTCGGCCCGGTCCGCCTTCACCTGCTCCGGCAGGTCGCGTCGTGCTCGGATCTGGGAGAGGAAGACCGGCAGGAAGGCAAGCATCAGACAGGCGGCACCCACCCACAGGGCGAAGCGCACTCCGGCGAATTCGCCCATCAAGCCGGAGAGGGCGGAGGCGACGGTCAGCGCACCGCTCAGCATGAAGCGGAAGGTGGCATTCATGCGACCCAGGAGAGGCGCGGGGGTCAGCCGCTGCCGGAGGGTGATGCCAAGGACGTTGTCGACACCGACCTTGAAGGTCATCAGCAGCCATCCCGCCCCGGCAGCCCAGAGCCAGAGGCCACGGTCGATGAACGGGATCAGCAGAGCGGCCGGGGCCACACACGGACCAGTAAGGCTCAGGGCACGTCCATAACCGGTGCGTGCCGCCAGGGGGCGGGCGCAGCGGGCGCCGAGCAGGATTCCCACGCCGCCCACCGCCCAGTACAGGCCCAGCATCGCTGGGGAGAGGTGGAGTTCCTGGGCGAACAGAACGGGCAGCAGGGTGTTGATGATCTGGATGCCCAGGTTGGAGAGGGACGCGGACAGAGCGAGCGCGCGCAGTTCGCTGTGCTGGAACACGTGGCGCATGCCCTGCGCGACCTGGGTCCGCAGCGGGGCGCGTGGTCCGTCCCGGTGCGGTGCGGGTCCGGGCCGGATGCCGGTGAGGCACAGCGCCGAGACCAGATGCAAGACAGCCGTGCATGCCACGGCGAGCGGAGCTGTGATCAGGGCTACGAGTCCGCCGCCTGCTGCCCCTCCCGCCACGTTCCCAGCGGCCTGGAGACCTGTCACCGTAGTGTTGGCGCGTATTAGCCCTTTGTCGGCGACGAGGTGGGGCAGCACACTCTGCGAGCCCACGTCGAAGAACACCGTCGCACAGCCGCTCAGAGCCACCACTACGTACAGCTGCTCCAAGGTAAGCACTCCCCGTGCCCACGCGGCGGGCACCGTGGCGAGCAGCACCGCCCGCGACAGATCCGCCACGATCAACACCCGGCGGTGACGCATCCGGTCCACCCAGGCGCCCGCGGGCAGGCCGATGAGAAGGAACGCGGCAGTGCTCAGCGTGGCGAGGATTCCCACCTGACCCGGGCTCGCACCCAGGGCCAGCACGGCGACGAGCGGGAGGGCGACGTGACCGATATGGGTACCGAGTTGACCGGACGCGAGCGCGGCGAAGAAGGTGCGGAAGTCGGATGTCCGACGTGACGTATCGATGTGCGAGGGCATGAGCCGCAACTTGCCCGGCCCCGCCTCCACGGACCAGTGATTTAGGCTCTGCTAAATGGTGGTAGAGATCGGTTTCACGGCGCAGGACCTAGCGTTGACGCGGTTTGCGGTGTCGCCCCTGTGGGAGGTGGTGGCCAGCGTGCGGGTCCTCAAGGGGGCCGACACACAAGGACTGCACCGGCACTGGGCGGCACAGGCCGGCCCGGCGCTGGCGGCGGCGAAGCTGGACCTGGCGCCTCTGTTCGACCTCGTGCCCGTCCCCACCCCCGGCATCGTCGGTTTTCTGGCACCGCCCCCGGCCGCCCCGCAACCCTCGTTGCAAGTGGAACTGGCAGCCTTGCGCGCCACCCCGGTTGAGCTCATACGGACTACGGACCCGATGGTCCATGGCCCCGTTGAAGCCCTGCGCGAGGATCCCGTGTGCGGGCTCGGCCGGCTCGCGGACACCATCACCGCGTACTGGGACGTGGCGCTTGCCCCGTACTGGCCGCGCATCCTCGCTCTGCACGAGAGGGACATCCAGCACCGGGCCCAACACTTCGCCGAGGGCGGCGCACACCGACTCCTGGTGGACCTGAACCCTCAACTCGCTTGGGGGCAAAGCACTTTGCGCGCGCCGCACGGACGGTTGCGCGGGCCCCAACAACTCGGCGGCAGGGGGCTGCTGCTGCTCCCCTCCGCCTTCACTTGGCCCCGTATCTTCTCCATCCTCGAAAGCGATCACTACCAGCCCACGTTGCGCTACCCCCCGCTCGGCATCGGCACCCTGTGGCAGGAGCGGCCGCGTCCGCAGTGCGAGGCGCTGGCCGGCGTACTCGGACGCACCCGTGCTCGGCTGCTGGCCGAGCTGACGGCTCCCGCGTCCACCACCGACCTGGCCCGCCGCATCGACGTCACCCCAGGCGGTACCTCCCAGCATCTGACGGCGTTGCGAACAGCCGGCCTGGTCCGCGCGCACCGGATGGGGCGGGTGGTGCTGTACGCGCGCACCAGCGTCGGTGAAGCATTGGTGCATGGTGCCGGCTGATCAGCCCCGTCGCCACCTCGAACGAACCTTCCGGCCTGTGACTGCACGTGCGCGGTGGAGGTCCGCCATGCCCATCCGCTCGGATCGTGGGCACCTTCCTACGCAGCCAGCTCCTCGGGAGGGCGGCGCGGTGACCGGAATCGTAATCGATGGAGCTCTTGAACCCGCACACGCTGTGCCGCCACCGTGTGTTGTAGGAGCCGGTGATCCAGGTCGAGGTCCTGATCCTGGCCTCGGAGCGGGTGGCGAAGGCGTGCTGGTGGACGTACTCGACCTTCAAGACGCTGTTGAACGTCTCGCTCACAGCGTTGTCGAAGCAGGAGCCGACGCAGCCCATGGACGGGAAGACGCCCAGCCTGCGGCGGGCCCGGCGGAACCGCCGTGAGGTGTATTCGCTGCCTCCAGGTCTTGACGATCTGCATACCCGTTTCGCAATAACAGGTCTGCCCGGCGACCGCTTCCCGGTCGCCGGGCAGACCCCTCGCACAGCCGAAGAACCTCAGAGGATGGCGAGAAGGTGTTCGGCTTGGTCCTCGAGTGCCCCGGGCGGGTTGTGTCGGTGGGCCGGGCCGTCTGGCAGCAGCATGAGGAGCCAGAACACCGCGAACGCTGGCCTGTATGCGCGAACGCGCTCGTGCTCGTCGGCGCGCAGGTCGAGGCGCTTGAGGAGATCGTCCGCGACGATTTCGGATCCCCGGCGCAGGGAGATGTGCTCGACCAGGTCCGCGATGTCGAATGCGCGATCGTTGCTGCCCGCGCTCTCGAAGTCGATGACATGGACGGCTTGGCCGTCCCACAGGTAGTTGGCCAGGTTCCCGTCGCACAGACCGAAGATCGTCGAGGGCTCGCCGATCGAGGCTGCCCGAGTTGCCCAATCGGAGCCGATCAATTCCGAGGCCGCGTCGAAGGCCCTGCGCACGACGGGCGCTGCGGCGTGCGTCGGCCGGGCGCGGGAGGCGAGCATCTTCTTGAGCAACTCCGCGACGTCGGCTGGGGTGTCTTGCGGATCCGCCGTGGCGAGGACGCTGTCCGGAACGCATCGGTGCATCCGCTCGAGCGCGGTGACGAGCGCATCCACCTGCTCAGGCGTTGCTCGTCGTGTGCCGAGCGGTTCCCCCGGGACACGGCTCATCACGATCCGCGGTGGCTGCGCATCCAGTTCCGCGCTGATTGGGTCGGGGCCGAGGCCCGGCGCGAACCGTCGGAGCAAGGTGAGTCCGCGCCACTCGCGCAGATGCTCACCGCGTTCCCACGTGCGGAAGGTCTTCACGACACGATCACCGTTGAACTCGACGTCATGCGTTGTGGATATCTTGTCCGCGGGGTTCTCCGTCACGCTGTGAGGATATATAGATGCGTGCTCCCAGATCAGGTCTCCGGCCGCGCCGTCAACACAGGCTGGAAGAAGTGCGACTGCTCGACGCCGTGCCACGTGACGTCGCTAATGCTGTGACCGGCAAGGTTCACAGGGTTGCGGTTGGTGCTGGCGCCGTTCGGGGCGGTTGGATGTCGGGAGACGTTCGATGTTGAGCCGGGAGGCGTGGTGGCAGAGCCGGTCAAGGTACGCGGGCTGACCGATCAGGAGGGCCAGCAGCTACAGCGGATCGTGCGGCGGGGCAGCACCAGTTCGGTGCGGCGATGATGCTGCTGGCCTCGGAGAGCGGGAACCGGGTGCCGGTCATCGCCCAACTGGTCCAGGCCGACGCGGACACGGTGCGCGACGTGATCCACCGCTTCAACGGGGGAGCACCTCGTCGGCGCACGTGCTCTGGCTCAACCGCCCGGCTTGCTTCGTCCAGTAGGCGGCCCAGGCGCGGGCCGCAGCGATCGTCGCATCCAGCTCCGTCATCCCGCGCTCCTGCTCGTCCTCCCATGACCGGGCTTCGGCGTCGGTCAGGATCCGCAGGCCGTCTCGTGGGGCGTCGGCGAACGCGGTTACCTTCGCGCACCACTGGGCGGCCTGCTCGACGGTCTGCCCGCCGTCAAGGACGAGTCGGAACCCCCACAGGGCCGTGTCGATCCATGCCGGGCCGCGCAGTGCCCACGCCCAGTCGATCAGCCATACCCTGCCGCCGGGTTCGGTCATGAAGTTCGTCGCGGCAGGGTCGGAGTGCACCAGGCGGTCTCCGGTGAGCAGGGGCTCGTCGGCTGGGTCGCAGTACTGCCCCCATCGGTCCCACGCGGTCAACTGGACCACTTCCGGCGCTGGTACCTCGCTGAGTTTGCGCAGCACGGCCGCCACCGATCCGACGTGTTCGCCGTCGTCCCCGAGGTACGTCCACACCGTGGCCTTTAGGCCCTGGAAGCACACCAGCAGCCACCCCCCGGCCTCCTGGCGCCACAGCACTTTCGGGGCGCTCGCGGGGAGGAACGGGGCGAGGGCGGCTTCCGTCTCCAGACGGGCGGCGTCCGCGTGGTCCGCTGGCAGCCCCTTGACGAACACCATCTCCCCGCCCGGCCAGAACCAGGACGCGAACGCGGCCCCGTTCCCGGTCGGCACCGCGACTCCCTCGCCCTCACCGACCCGGGCGGCCAGCGCCGCCCGGGTCTCGTCGGGCAGCTCCTTGTACGGGACCCGACCCACGCGCACAGCCGGTCAGCTCCCCGGACGCTTGGGCGGGTTCTGGGGGTCGTTGGGCGGCATCGGCGGGTTCTTGTCCGGACGCGTCGGCGGATCGGTGGAGGGCCGTCCCGGAGGGGGCGAAGAGGTAGGACGGCTCTTGAGCTCGGGCAAGGTGATTGTCATGGCGGGAAGCTACCGGCCGCAGAGCGCGAGGCGCCGGGCGTTTGCGGTATTGGCCGGTTCCCGTCCTTGGACCGGCCGCTCACCTTCCGCTCGCCTGCCCGCGGCAGGTGAGCGGAAGTACCTCGCGGGCGGGCGTGCTCCGCCTCACCCACCCGGGTCGGTCGTGCGGCGCCCGCGCAGCCACGGGTAGGGGCGCTCGATGTCCAGCAACATGTCCTCGAGCAGGGCGTGGGTGGTCAGGGGCGCAGGACGTAGTAGCGGAGCACGTCGAGGTCAGCTGTGCGGACGACGGACCATCGGGCGGTGAGCGTCTCGCCCGCCGCGGCGGTGATACCCAGGTCCCGCAGAGGTGCGGAGGGCTCGCGGCGGCCGGCGATCTCGGTGACCAGCCACAGGAGGCCGCCCGGGACAAGGAGGTGGCGGACGCGGTTGAGGAAGGCCGCCTTGTCGTCGATCCACCTGTAGACCAGACGGCAGGTGATGACCGCGTACGCCGCGTCCGACAGCTTGGTGAGGTCGTCGGTGGTGATGTCTAGATGCAATACCGGTGACTTTGGGCTTTATGGGTCGTTGAGTGAGGTGTGCCAAGGCCCGGTCAGGTGAAGTCGTCGGCGGTTGAGCGGTTGTCGGATCGGATCGCGCTCGGTGTGCTGACGCGTGCGTTTCCACCGGAGTTGGTGGATGAGGTGGTTGCGGAGTGTGGGCGGGTCGAGCAGCGGCGTCGGCTGTTGCCCGCTCGGGTGGTGGTCTACTTCGTGCTCGCGATGTGCCTGTTCTCGGGCCAGGGCTATGAGGAGGTGGCCCGGCTGCTCACCTGTGGGCTCGAAAACCAGCGGTGGGAGGGGACGTGGCGGGTTCCGTCGACGGCGGCGATCGGCCGGGCACGGCTGCGGCTGGGTCCCGAGCCGCTCAAGGCATGGTTCGCCCGGGTGTGCCGGCCGGTGGCCACCGGGACGACGGCCGGGGCCTGGTACCGCGGGTGGCGGCTGGTCGCGGTGGACGGCACCACCTTCGACCTGCCCGACACCGACGCCAATGACGCCTTCTTCGGCCGTCCGGGATCCTCGCGCGGCCAGCGGCGGGGCGCGTATCCGCAGGCGAGGATGACGGCGGTGGTCGAGTGCGGCACCCATGCGGTCTTCGCCGCCGAGGTCGGCCCGCTGTCGGTGCACGAAACAGTGCTGGCCCGGCGTCTGTTCGGCCGCCTGGCTGAGGGGATGCTCCTTCTGGCTGACCGGGGCTTCGTCGGGTTCGACCTGTGGCAGGCTGCCGCAGCCAGCGGCGCCGACCTGCTGTGGCGGGTCAAGAACAACGCGGTCCTGCCCGTGGTCGAGACCCTGGACGACGGCTCGTACCTGTCGGAGATCGTTGCCGCGCGGGACAAGAACCACCGGGCCGACCCGATCACGGTCCGGGTCGTCGAGTACACCCTCGACGACGGGGCCGCCGGGACGGTCTACCGGCTGATCACCACGATTCTCGACTCGCAGGCCGCTCCGGCGGCCGAACTGGCCACCTTGTATGCCCAGCGGTGGGAGATCGAGACCACGCTGGATGAGATCAAGACCCACCAGGGCGGCCCCCGCCTCGTCCTGCGCTCCCAGCATCCGGCCGGCGTCGAGCAGGAGATTTTCGCGTTCCTGCTGGTCCACCACGCCCTACGCGACCTGATGCACCAGGCCGCACAACAGGCAGGACGGGATCCGGACCGGATCTCCTTCACCCGCACCCTGCACGTCGTCCGCCGCCACGTCACCGGGCAGGCGGCGCTTTCCCCACTGCCGACTCGGCCGGGCCCTGGCACACGCCCTGCGTGAGATCCGTGAACGACTCCTGCCGCCCCGGCGGCAACGGTCCAACCCCCGCGTGACCAAACGCAAGATGGCCAACTGGAAACTCAAACGAGCCGAACACTGCCACCCACCCCGCCCCGAGAAACCAACCGTCACGATCACCAAGCCGACCAAGACCAGCCCGACCCGCCGGGAAAAACACTAAATCACCGGTATTGCACCTAGGTGCGTTCGACGTGCCCAACGAACCGTTCGTCGACGCGGCCCACGCGTTCATCAGAGGTGTCAAGCCCCGGGTTTCGTGGAGAGTGAGTTAGCTGGTTTTCTGGAGTGATGCAGGGGGTTCGGCCGCGTAGTGGGCGGCTTCGTGTTCGGCGGGGGTGACGTGGCCGAGTTCACCGTGCAGGCGT
>NZ_JASISO010000092.1 GCF_030063135.1 Streptomyces sp. G-G2 | reverse complement strand
CACCCCGGCCCCCGAGGGGGACATGCGCTACCGGCTCCTGGAGACCGTCGGCGAGTACGCCGCCGAGCGGGCCGCCGAGGTCCCCGCCGACCGCGCCGCCACCGAACTCCGCCACCTCGCCCACTACACGGCCCTCGCCGAACAGGCCGAGCCCCTGCTCCGTTCGGCCGCCCAGCTCCCCTGGATCGCCCGCGTCGAGACCGAGCTGGACAACCTCCGCACCGCCCTCGCCGTCTCCCTGTCCGAGCCGGGCCCCGGACCGGACCCCCGCCCGGGCCCCGACCCGGAGTCGGCGCAGCGCCTCGCCTTCGCCCTGGGCTGGTTCTGGTGGCTGCGCGACTACCGCACGGAGGGCGCCGCGTGGATCACCCGCGTCCTCGCCCTCGACACGGTGGAGCCGCCGGCGGACAGCCCGGAGTACTGGCGCTGGATGCGGCTCCAGCTCCTCCACATGTTCCTCATCGCGGAGACCCGCCCGATCGCGGAGTTCCGCACGCCCGAACGCCTCGCCCTGGCCGAACGGCTCCAGCGGGCCTTCCGTCGCAACTCCCCGGAGGCGGCCCGTTTCCCCGGCATGCTGTGGCCGCTGACCGCGTTCCTCCGCGGCGACTCCTACGACTTCCATGCCGCGATCGACGAGACGGTCGCCAACTGCCGCGCGTACGCCGGGGACTGGGAACTCGGCGTGACCCTCATGCTCCGCACCCACACCGCCATCGACATCATCGGCGGCCTGCCGACGGTCGACGCCGACCTCGCCGAACTCCACGAGATCGCCCGCCGCGTCGGCGACCGCTGGACCCGCGCCCAGGTCGCCAGCGCCGCCGGTGAGGTCGCGCTCTCACGCGGCCGGTTCGACTGGGCGCGCGCCGAGTACGAGGAGTGCCTGCGGCTCGCCCGCGAGGTCGGGGCGCACTTCGAGGCGCCGTTCGCGATGGCCCGGATCGCCGAGACCGTGTTCAGTACGGGCGACGCGCAGGGCGCCGAGCGGCTGCTGGAGGAAGTGGACGCCGAGGTCGAGCGGTCCGGGGTGAACGACGTAGAGGCCTTCAGCCGCCTGCTCGCCGGGATGATCGCGCTGGACCGGGGGGATCCGCCCCGGGCGCGCAAGGAGTACGAGCGGGCCCTGGCCGCGTCCGTACGGACCAGCATGCCGCCGCAGTTCGCGGCCGGGCTGGCGAACCTGGACGCCCATCTCAAGGGGCTGGAGGAGGGCCCGGAGGCGGGGCTGGCCGTCCTCTCGCCCACGCTGGCCGAGGCGATCACCGGGCACTGCGCGGAACGGGTACTGGCCGCCCTCGCGGAGACGGCGGCCCTGCTGCTGGCCGGGGCGGACCGGCCCGCCGAGTCGGTACGGGTGCTGGCGGCGGCCACCGTCTGGCGGGCCGGGCACCCGCGTTCGGTGCCGGACGAGACGCTGATCCGCGACCTGCCCGCGCGGAACCGTTCGGCTCTCGGCGCGGAGCGCTACGCCGAGGAGGCGGCGGCGGGCGCCACTTTGACCCCGCAGGACATCCTCGGCGTCCTCGTGCCCCCGGAGTCCGCGTTGGCCCGCACTCCCGGCCTCACCGGCAGCTGATCACCGCGTCCGCCCAGGCGGCCAGGGTCAGGCCGGAGTGCGGTCCCGCGTGCTCCACGACCAGCCGCAGGGCCTTGCGTCCGGTCAGCCCGACCTCGACCGGCACCGCCCGGTCGCCGTACCCGAGTGCGGCCGACTGCCACAGCCGCACCCCGTCCCCGTAGACGGAGAAGCGGACCGCGCCGTCGCCCGGCAGGGAGAGCCCGTCCACCCCCGCCCGGGCGGAGAAGGAGGAGCACTGGCGGTTGAGGGTGATCTCCACCGAGGAACGCGCGTTGACGGTGATCCCGTGGCCGTACCGCCGGTCGCCGACCACCAGCCCCCACCGCTGCCACACCCAGCTGCTGCGCCAGGTCCGCACCTCGGGACCGGCGTGGTCGCCGAGGACCGACTGGCCCAGGCTCACCAGCTGGAACCCGGCGGCCGGTGCGGGCTTCGGCGAAGCGGACGGAGACGGCTTCGGCTGCGGCGCGTGCCGCGTGGGGCTCGGCGAGGCGGGCTTCGGCGAGGGGGAGCGCGAGGGGGGCCGTACGGGCGGCGGAGCCGGTGGCGTCGATCCGCGCGGCGACGGTACGGGCGCCCGCGCGACCGGCGGCAGGGGCGTGGGCGAATCGGGCGCCGGGGACAGCGGAGCCGGGACGACGGGACGCGCGGGCGCCACCGCGCTCGGCTTCGGCGCCACCTGGGCCGCGGGCTTCGCGTCGTCCCCGGCCAGGGCGAACACCACCCCGGCCGCGGCGGCCACCACGACCCCGGCGGCGATCGCGGCCTTGGCGGGCAGCCCGAGCCCCTCGGAGGCCAGCGCCCCGGCCCCCGCTCCCGACCCGGCCCCGGACCCCGCGGCGCCCGCGCCCGCTCCCGCCGCGCCCGCTCCCGCCGTCGACCCTCCCGCGGCCGCCGCGGCGGCGCCCGCGCCGCCCGCCGCCATGACCCCACCGGCCACCACCCCGGCCGCCTTGACCGCGTACCCGGCGGCGAACCACCCGATGACCGCGACCGGAAGCAGCGCCGGGATCCCGGCGTTGACGTCCTTCAGCTCACCGGCGACCAGCCGGCACTTCACGCACTCCTCCAGGTGGCCGCGCAGTCCGCGCTCGGCCCGCATCCGCAACCCGCCCCGGGCGTAGGCGCCCAGCCGGTCGGCGTAGCGCGCGCAGTCCCCGCCCTCGCTCAGCGTGGTGCTCACATGGGCCTGGAGGTAGGCCTGCTTGAGCCCCTCCCGGGCCCGACTGGCCAGCACCGCCGTGGCGTTGGCGGTCAGCCCGAACAGCGGGGCGATCGCGCTCGGCGAAGCCTCCTCGACGGTGGTGTGCCACAGCACGGCCTGCCACCGCTCGGGAAGGCTGCGGAAGGCCTGCATGGCCAGCGACTGCTCGGCCTGGTGCATGGCCCGTACGTCCGCACCCTGCTCCAGGGTGTCCGCCCCGGGCGCGAGCCCGGTCCCGGTCCCGGCTTCGGCTCCCGCTCCGGCCTGCTCCGCGAACAGCGCGAAGTCCTCGACGAGTTGCTCCCGCTTCGCGGTCTTCGCCCAGGCGGCGGCGACCCTGCGGACCGTGGTGAGCAGGTACGCCCGTACCGCCTGGTCCGGTCCGGCCCCGCCGCGTACCGCCTGCAGGGTCCGCGCGAACACCTCGGCGGTCAGGTCGTCAGCCGTGTGGGCGTCCCGGCAGCAGGTGCGCGCGTAACGGCGTACGGAATCGGCGTGCCGGCGGAACAGCCCCTCGTAGGCGCCGTCGTCCCCGGCCCGCACCCGGGCGATCAACGCGGCGTCGGAGAGCGGCGGTTCCGCGGCGCCCGCGCCGCCACCCGTGCCCGTGCCGCCGCCCGTACCGGCCAGCCGGCCGCCGGGCTCGCGCTGGGCCGGGACCTGTCCGGCGGGCGGAGCGCCCTCATCGGACTCGCCGCCGCCCGTGGCACCGGAGACCGGATCTTCCCGCCCGTCAACGCTCATCGCGCAAGCCCCCGCAGGACACACTCAGCCGGTACACCGATCCAGCGTGTCACACGGCGAACGCGCGCCGAGCCGCTCCGTACGCCATCCACTCGTCCGGGCTGGATTCGGCGCGATACCGCACCCCACCCCACCCGTTCGAGTGACCGCCCGTTCGAGAACGGCAGCGGAATCTGGCAGTCCGGACAGTGTGGCAGCACCCGGAAGGCGCGGAGAGGCACGCACACGCACGCGCACGCAGACACGCACGCGCACGCAGACACGGAGAAGCGCCGGAGCCCGGAGCGCGGAAGAGCCCGGGGGCCGGAGAGCCAGAACCGCAGCCCCCGGACCTCGAGCTCCCGGCCCGATCCGCATCATCGGACGGTGAACCTCGGACGGTGAACCCTCAGTGGGTGAACCGTCTGCGGGTGAACCGTCTGCGGGTGAACCGTCACATGGTCCGTGAACGCAGTCCTTCGAGCAGGATGTCCAGCAGCCGGGCCGAAGCGGCCGCCTGCTGAGCCGGGTCCGGCAGCGCGGGCGCGGCCGTCGCTATCACCAGCAGGACATCGGCCACCGTGACGTCGCGGCGCAGCGCACCGGCCTCCCGGGCGCGGTCGACCAGTCGGCCGACGACCTCCAGGAGCGCACCGGCGCCCGAGTCCTCGGACGGCTCGTCCTCGATCGCCGTACGGCCGCCGACGACCCGCAGGTCCGGCTGTCCGCCGACCACCACGGCCTGGCGCTGGTGCGGTACCCGCGCCGAGTCCACGGCCTCCAGTACGGCCTGGCCGTCCTCGCCGACCGAGCCGACCCGCAGCACCTGCGGCGGCAGCAGCCGCCCGGCGCCCGAGGCGACGGAGGTGCGCAGGAAGCGCGACAGCGCCTGCCAGGGCTCCTCCTCCTGGCCGAGCGCGGCCCTGGCCTGCTCGGTCAGCCGGGAGGTCTCCTCCTCGGCTATCCGCCGGACCAGGACGTCCTTGCTCGGGAAGCGCCGGTACACGGTGCCGACACCGACCCGGGCGCGCCGGGCGACGTCCTCCATCGGAGCCCCGTAACCCAGTTCGCCGAAGACCTCGCGCGCGGCCCGCAGGACGTGTTCGAGATTGCGCTGTGCGTCGACCCGCAGGGGCGTGGAACGGCCCACACCGTGCGAGGTGCCACCAGCGATCACGCGGCCGGCACTCTCGGCCGAGAGCGCGGTCGCAGAACCATGGAAATCGGAAATGTTCATATGTTTCCCCCGGTAATCATTTGTCTCCCCCCGGAGACAGTCCCCGCCTTCGGGTCGAGGGGGCCACGGTCATGTGTGCCCTGGTCCTCACTCGTCGACGGGCTACGAACATAGTTGAGCCAGAGTCAATTCAGAAGAGGCAGCTCCGTACGGACCATCGCTCGATCGGAGCATTGACCCCCACTTTTCCGTTCCAAGCCCCCGGAATCACCCCCTCCGCACGGCCTGACCTGCGTACCTCACCCCCCACTCCGGCCCCCGAAGTACCGCTCCAGGCACCTCCCGCCGGTCACACAATCTGTCGAGCCTGTGGACAAACTCCCGGCCACGTTGCGTCATGGGATGGTGAAGGCTGCTAACTCCCGGGGCACGGCCCCCGGCACCCCGCCCCGGACACGCATCCTCGTCGTCGGCGGCGGGTACGTCGGCATGTACACGGCCCTACGGCTCCAGCGAAAGCTGAGAGCCGACGAGGCCGAGGTCACGGTGGTCACTCCCGAGCCGTACATGACGTACCAGCCGTTCCTCCCGGAAGCGGCCGCGGGCTCCATTTCCCCACGCCACGTCGTCGTACCGCTGCGCCGCGTCCTGAACCGCTGCCGCATCGTGATCGGCGAGGCCCAGCGCATCGACCACGCCAAACGGACCGCGACCGTCACCACCCTCGCCACCCCCGAGGAGGGCACCGGGGCGATCGAGATCGAGTACGACGAACTCGTCCTCGCCCCCGGCTCGGTCTCCCGGACCCTGCCCATCCCTGGTCTCGCCGAGTACGCCATCGGCTTCAAGACCGTCGAAGAGGCCATCGGCCTGCGCAACCACGTCATCGAGCAGATGGACATCGCCTCCTCCACCCGCGACCCCGCCATCCGCGACGCCGCCCTCACCTTCGTCTTCGTCGGCGGCGGCTACGCGGGCGTCGAAGCGCTCGCCGAACTGGAGGACATGGCCCGCTACGCCGCCCGGTACTACCACAACATCAAGCCCGAAGACATGACATGGGTGCTGGTGGAGGCCAGCGACCGGATCCTCCCCGAAGTGGGCCCCGACATGGGCAAGTACACGATCCGGGAACTGCGCGGCCGCAACATCGACCTCCGCCTGGAGACCCGCCTCGAATCCTGCGAGAACCGCGTCGCCGTCCTCAGCGACGGGACCAGGTTCCCCACCCGCACCGTCGTATGGACCGCGGGCGTCAAACCGCACCCCGTCCTCGCCGCCACCGACCTGCCCACGAACCAGCGCGGCAGGCTCTCCTGCACCGCCTTCCTCACTGTCGAAGGCGTCGAACACGCCTGGGCCGCCGGTGACGCGGCCGCCGTCCCCGACATCACCGCCGCCGCACCCGGCACCGAATGCGCCCCCAACGCCCAGCACGCCGTCCGCCAGGCCAAAGTGCTGGCCGACAACCTCATCCACGCCCTGCGCGACGAGGTCCTCACCGAGTACGCGCACAAATACGTCGGCTCCGTGGCCTCCCTCGGCCTCCACAAGGGCGTCGCCCACATCTACGGCCGCAAGCTCAAGGGCTACCCGGCCTGGTTCATGCACCGCGTCTACCACCTGAGCCGCGTCCCCACCTTCAACCGCAAGATGCGCGTCCTCGCCGAATGGACCCTCTCCGGGCTCTTCAAGCGTGAGATCGTCTCCCTCGGCTCCCTCGAACACCCCAGGGCCGAATTCGAACTCGCCGCGGGCGCCAGCCCGAAGAAACCCCCGGCCCCACCCGCCCCCAACCCCCCGCAGGACAGCCAGCGCTGACGTTGTCCGTGTGGTCGGCCCCACTGGACGTGTGACCATAGGTGGGCTCACACCTGCACAGAGTGACACCGTCCAGCGACCGACCACGAGCGATGTAGCGACCATCGAGCGACACCACGAGGCTTGAACGCAGTGAACTTCACGCGCTGGAGCGCCCGGTTTCCCGGAACGCAGCGCCGCGCCGCCGCCCGGATCGAACACGCCGCAGCCCAGGCCAAGCGGGGTGAAGGCTCCGTCCCGGCCGCCCGCGGCGGCCGCGCCGACCCGTCGGCCACCGGACCCGAGCGGACCCCGCCCACCCGCGACGGCGACCCGACCGGCCCCACCGACCTCACCGTCTCCGGGACCGGCACCGGCTCCGCCGCGGCGATCGCCGCCGTGCCCTCGCTCGACGTGCTCTCCGTACGGGAAGTCCTCGGCTGCCTCCCCGCCCGCGTCGCCCTCGTCCACGGCCCCGAACACCGCATCGCCTACGTCAACGACGCCTACACCTGCGGCTTCGGCCCCCGCGCCACCGGCGCCGCCGCCCACGAAGCCCTGCCCGAACTCGCCGAGCTGGGCCTCCTCCCGCTCCTCGACCAGGTCCTGCGCAGCGGAAAGCCCCGCACCGCCAAGAACCGCAAGGGCCCGGGCGGCAGCTCGTACACCGCCACCTGCACCCCGGTGGAATTCCCCGAAACCGAAGGCGCCGGACGCAGCGCGGGCGTACTGATCCACCTCGCCGACGTCACCGACCACGCCGAAGCCGTCGAACGGCTGCGCGCCGCCGAACGCCGCCAGCGCGAAGCTGTCGTCACCCTCCAGCGCTCCCTGCTCCCGCAGGAACTGGAACAGCCCGACGACCTGCGCATCGCGGCCACCTACCAACCCGGCGGCACCGAAGCCGCCGTCGGCGGTGACTGGTACGACGTCATCACCCTCGGCGCGGGCCGCACCGCCCTCGTCATCGGCGACGTCATGGGCCGCGGCGTCCGCGCCGCCGCCGTCATGGGCCAGCTGCGCACCGCGGTCCGCGCCTACGCCCGGCTCGACCTGCCGCCGCACGAGGTGCTCCAGCTCCTCGACGGCCTCGCCGCCGAGATCGACGCCAGCCAGATCGCCACCTGCGTGTACGCCGTCCACGACCCCAGCGAGGGCCTGCTGGCCTACGCCTCCGCGGGGCACCTGCCCATCCTCGTCCGCGACGAGGACGGCACGGTCCGCCGCGCCGCCGACCCCACCGGCCCCCCGCTCGGCACGGGTGGCTGGCTGCACACCTCCGGCACCATCGCCCTGGGCCCCGGCTCCACCGCCGTCCTCTACACCGACGGGCTCGTGGAACGCCGGGGCGAGGACATCGACGAGGGCGTGGCCGCTCTGGAACGCGCCCTCTCCGGCGCGCTCGGCACCCCCGCCGTCATCTGCGACCGTCTGATGCGCGCGCTGGGCGTGGACGCCGACCACGACGACGACGTCGCCGTGATGGTCCTCCAGCAGCCCGCCCGCGTCGGAACCGAGGCCGAGCTGTTCCACAACGCGGCCCTGGAACTCCTGGGCGGCATCGAGGCGGCCCCGCGCGCCCGGGCCTTCGCCCAGGGAGTCCTCGCCTCCTGGCGCTTCCCGGTGGAACTGTGCGACCTCGGCGTGCTGGCCGCCAGCGAACTCGTGGCGAACTCCCTCCAGCACGGCACCCCGCCCATGCGCCTGCGGCTGCGCCGCACCGACCGGCGCCTGATCATCGAGGTCACCGACGGGGACGACCACCTCCCGCGCCGCCGTCGCGCGGAGCCGGCGGACGAGACCGGCCGCGGCATCTCGATCGTCGCGACCATCGCCTCCAACTGGGGCACCCGCCGCACCCCCGGCGGCGGCAAGGCCGTCTGGTGCGAATTCGCCCTGCCGGACAAACACCCCGCCCGATAGCCGCACACACGCAAAAGCCCCGGTCCTGTGGACCGGGGCTTTTGCGCACGCACTGACGGTCCTCCTGGACCGCCTACACCTGCGCCTGCGCCTACGCCGACACGGGCTCGGCGATGACGGCGGCCCTCGGGACCGCCACCGGAGCCGGAGCGGCCTTCAGCAGCGACGGGTTGTCCTGCGCCGGAGTCAGCTGCTTGCCGAGCCGCAGCGCCAGCCAGGCGATCCCGAGCGAGACCGCCACGAAGATCCCGATGTACAGCATCGGCAACCCGGCCCCGAGCGGCACACCCAACGGCCCCAGCGCCAGCGCCATCTGCTTGACCAGCGCGAAAGCCGAGTTGTACTGGCCTATGGACCCCTCCGGCGCCAGGTCGGCCACCAGCGGCGCCAGCGTCGGCGACAGCATGGCCTCGCCGATACCGAAGAGCGCGTACGTCGAGATGAACGCGGCGGCGGCCATCATCGCGCTGCCGTGCCCGAGCCCGGAGAACCCGGCTATGAGCCAGGCGCCCGTCCAGATCAGACCGACCAGCGCGATGACGCGCGACCGGCGGCGCTTCTCCACCAGCCGCAGCACCACGAACTGAGCCACGACGATCGCACCGGTGTTGGCGGCCAGGGCGAAACCGAGGGTCGAGGGGGATATCCCGGCGGCCTCGGTGCCGAAGGCGGCGAGGCCCGACTCGAACTGGCCGTAGCAGGCGAAGAAGATCACGAAGCCCAGCACGCACAGCTGAACCATCGCCTTGTGCTCCAGCAGCCGCTTCCAGCCGCCCCCGCCCCGCTGGGCCGGGTCCTTCGGCACCGCGTCCTTGATGCTCGGCGCGTGCGGCATCCGCACGGTGGCGATCACGCCCGCCAGCACCAGGAACATCACGGCCTCGATGCCGAACAGCAGAGTGAAGCTGCCGGGACGGTCCACGTCCACGATCTGGCCGCCGATGAGGCCGCCTATGCCCAGACCCAGGTTCTGCATGAAGAACTGCAGTGCGAAGGCACGCGTCCGGGTGCTCGGGGTGGAACACCACACGATCATCGTCGCCAGCGCGGGCTGCATGACGGCCTGCCCGGCGCCCAGCGCCAGGGCCGACAGCAGGATCGGCACAACGCCGGTCGACAGCCCGAGCGATATCGCGCCCACCGAAGCCGCCACCGCCGCGCCCATGACCACGGGAACAGGCCCGCGCCGGTCGATGACCCGACCGGTGAGGGGCAGCGCGAGCAGGGCACCCAGGGCGAACGCCACGAACGCGCACGTCGCCGTAGCCGCACCCAGGCCTCGCACCTGCGCCACGTAGATATAGAGGAACGGAACCGTGAAACCGATACCGAACGCGGTCAGCGCGTTCCCGGCCTGGATCCTCCGCATCGCAGCGCCCATCACCTTGGTCACTTCTCACCTGCCTTCACTACTGAAGCCTCAAGACTTCATACCTAAAGTTCGATCCTTAACTCTACACACCGAAGGAGTTAGACGCCAATGAGCTTCGTGCCATACTTCGACCATGGGTGACACCCCCGACGGCGCTACGCCCGTCCACGAGCCGAGCCTCGATGAGCAGATCGCCGTCTATCAGCGCGAGTTCCAGGACCTCGACCCCCAGGTCGAGAAGGTCGTGTCGGCCCTGAGCCGCCTCAACCGCCGGATGAACGTCGCGTACGGCCGCCAGACCGCGGCCCTGGGCATCAGCAACGCGGAGTGGGAGGTCCTCAAGGCCCTCGTGCTCGCGGGCGACCCGTACCGGATGGGCCCGAGCGAGCTGGCCAAGCAGCTGGGCCTCACGCCCGCGGCGATGACCCACCGGATCGACCGCATGACCGCGGACGGCCTGGTGACGCGAGAGCGTGACGAGTCCAACAGGGTCCGCGTGATCGTGGAGCTGACGGACGAGGGCCGCAGCAAGTGGCTCGACGCGATGCGCGCGGCCACGGTCTTCGAGGAGGACCTCCTCCAGGACCTCTCCACCGTGGAGCGCGCCCTGCTCGGCGACATCCTGACCCGCCTGCTGGACCGGGTCGAAGGACTCCAGTCGCCCGCCTGATCGAGTACCTGAACCCGGGGTTGACACCAGCCCCCGGGATCCGTAAGGTTCTTCGAGTTGTCCCCGGGCCGGTTCGGTTCCGTGGCAACGCATCACGCCGCCTCGTAGCGGCACCCAACTCAGCACGATCTCCCACCGGGAACGAATTCGGCATGCCCGAATTCATTTCCAAGGCCCGATTATGAGCCGCCCGGGAAATCCGCTAGAGTTCGGGAGTCGGAACGGCCCAACAGCCGGAAAGACAAACCCGCTGACTGGGAGTCAGGCCCGAAAGGGTCTGATAGAGTCGGAAACGAAGAACGAAGCCCGGAGGAAAACCCGCGAGGGTGAGTACAAAGGAAGCGTCCGTTCCTTGAGAACTCAACAGCGTGCCAAAAATCAACGCCAGAAGTTGATACCCCG
>NZ_JASISO010000091.1 GCF_030063135.1 Streptomyces sp. G-G2 | reverse complement strand
GTCCGCGTCCTGCAACGCATCCTGGCCCTCACCGCCGCAATCTGGCACAACACCAAGGCCGGCGAACCAGTGCTCCGCTCACTGACCGCCTACGATCACTGACCCCTTGGAATCAATCATCTAGTGCGGGGCCCCACGCCACCCGGAGACCGGGAGGGCGAACTTCGCCACGAGGCGGTCCGTGAAGGACGCGTGGTGCAGCCGGGCGAGCCGGACCGGTACGGCGCCCCGGCGGACCTCCACCCGGGCCCCGGCGGGCAGCTCCAGCGAGCGGCGGCCGTCGCACCACAGGACCCCGTGCGGGGTGCCGGGCTGCACCTCCACCGCGAGCACCGAGTCCGGCGAGGTGACCAGCGGTTTCGCGAACAGCGCGTGGGCGCTGATCGGCACCATCAGCAGCGCCTCGACCTCCGGCCAGACCACCGGTCCGCCCGCGGAGAACGCGTACGCCGTGGAACCGGTCGGGGTCGCGCAGACGATCCCGTCGCAGCCGAAGCCGGTCACGGGCCGCCCGTCGATCTCCAGGACGACCTCGAGCATCCGCTCGGGGGACACCTTCTGGACGGCCGCCTCGTTGAGTGCCCAGTCGCGGTGCACGACGTCACCGTTGGTGCGGACGACCACGTCGATGGTCATCCGCTCCTCGACCTCGTACGCCCGCGTGACCACCCGGTCGACGACCTTGTCCAGGTCGTCCCGCTCGGCCTCCGCGAGGAATCCCACCCGGCCGAGGTTGACGCCGAGCATCGGCACCCCGGAGCCGCGCGCGAACTCGGCGCCCCGCAGCAGCGTCCCGTCACCGCCCAGCACGATCAGCAGTTCGCAGCCGTCGAACACGCCCGGCGTGGACTCGTCGACCAGCTCCACCTCGGACGGGAGCGGCAGGTCCACCGCCTCGTGCCGCAGGACCCGCACCCCCAGCCCGCAGCGCAGCAGGCCCTGTACGACCAGCTCGGCGCTGCGGATGGCCGCGGGCCGCCCGGTGTGCGCGAGCAGGAGGACGGTGCGTTTCGCCGGTCCGGCCGGCGCTGGGCCCGAACCCGAACCCGAACCTGGAACCGAACCCGAACCTGAAGTTGAATCTGTCACTGCGGCCCCTCCGCCACTGCACGGTCAACATCCGCCGGGTCGAGTTCCGGTGCCCCCGCCCGCAGCCACAGAAAATACTCGACGTTCCCGGACGGGCCCGGAAGCGGACTCGCGGTCACGCCCAGTACGCCCAGTCCCAGCTTCGCCGCCTGGGCCGCGACCCCGCGGACGACCTCGGCCCGCAGCTCGGCGCTGCGGACGACGCCGCCGCTGCCGAGCCGGTCCTTGCCGACCTCGAACTGCGGCTTGACCATGAGGACGAGGTCCGCGTCCGGCGCGGTGCACCGCACCAGCGCGGGCAGCACCAGCCCGATGGAGATGAAGGAGAGGTCGCCGACGACCAGGTCGGCCGGGATCCCGTCGATCTGCTCCACGGTCAGTTCCCGGACGTTCGTGCGGTCCTTCACCGTGACCCGGTCGTCGCTCTGCAGCGACCAGGCGAGCTGCCCGTAGCCGACGTCGACGGCGACGACGTGCGCGACGCCCGAGCGCAGCAGTACGTCGGTGAACCCGCCGGTGGAGGCCCCGGCGTCCAGGGCCCGGCGGCCTTCGACGGCCAGGCCCAGCGGCCGGAAGGCGTCCAGCGCCCCGGCCAGTTTGTGGCCGCCGCGCGAGACGTAGTCGGGGTCGTCGTCGTCCTTGACGACGACGAGGGCCGCGGCGGTCTCGACCTGGGTGGCGGCCTTGGTCGCGGTCGCGCCGCCGACGGTGACCCGGCCCGCGGCGATCAGCTGCGCGGCGTGCTCGCGCGAACGGGCCATCTTGCGGCGCACCAGTTCGGCGTCCAGACGGCGGCGTGCCACTCCAGCCACGTTCGGTTCAGCTCCTGAGGTCGTACGGCGTTGCGGACGCGGGGCCCGCGGATGGTCCGGGCGGCGGCGCGTCCAGCGCGGTCAGCTCGTCACGCAGTCCCCGGTGTACATCCTCGTACACCTCGACGTGCCCGTCCGCCGCGAGGTGGTCGGCGTCCGCCAGCCGTTCCAGCCCGGCGTCGACCGGGGCGTGCCCGGTGGGGGTCCGTACGACGCCCAGCGGCGCGGGTCCGGCGGGCTCGTGAGCGGCGTCGGCCGGGACCCCGGCCGGCTCCCCGTGGACGACCCCGGGGACGGCCGCGGACGGGGCCGCGGAAGGCACCTCGGGCGCTTCGTCGGTCATGCCCCGACGCTACCCCGAAGCGGGCGGCCGCCACGCACGGCTCTGCGGTACCGTCGTGATCACCATGGCGACGATCGAAGAGTGCCGCGGAGCACTCGACAAACTCTCCGGCAACCTGGCCAGGTCGAACGGCGACGTACGCGGAGCAGCCGCGCTCGACCGCTCCCTGAGCTGCCACATGACCGACCTGGACCAGACGTTCACGGGCCGGCTCGAAGGCGGCCGGATCGAGGTCGACGAGGCCTCCCCGGCCCCCGGCCCACCGCGGGCCAAGGCCGAGATCCGGCTCGCGATGACCGGCGACGACCTCCTCGCGATGGTCGCGGGCGAGCTGAACTTCGCGAAGGCCTGGGCCTCCGGCCGGGTCCGCCTGGAGGCGGGCTTCCGCGACCTGCTGCGCCTGCGCGCGATGCTCTAGGTCCTCCTGGTCCTCCTGGTCTTCCAGCTCTTCCAGGTCCCGTCCGGGCGGTCTCCGCGGGTCAGCCCTCAGACGTGGGCGGCGGACGCCGTCGCCCCGGCCGTCCGAGCAGCGGGCGCGACCGGCGCGGCCCCGGCCGCGGAGGTCTTCCTACGAGCCGCGCGCGCGGCCGGGATCACCAGCGGCGTACCCGTCTCCGGGTCGTCGATGATCTGGCAGCGCAGCCCGAAAACCCGCTCCACCAGTTCGGCGGTCACCACCTCGGCGGGGGGCCCCGCGGCGACGACCTCCCCGTCGCGCATCGCGATCAGGTGGGTGGCGTAGCGGGCCGCGTGGTTGAGGTCGTGCAGCACGGCGACCAGGGTGCGCCCCTGCTCCTCGTGCAGTTCCGCGCACAGGTCCAGCAACTCGATCTGGTGCTGGATGTCGAGGTACGTCGTCGGCTCGTCCAGCAGCAGCAGCGGGGTCTGCTGTGCCAGGGCCATCGCGATCCACACGCGCTGGCGCTGCCCGCCCGAGAGCTCGTCCACGGCCCGGTCGGCGAGTTCGGCGACCCCGGTCGAGGCCATCGACTCCTCGACGACCCGCTCGTCCTGCGCCGACCACTGGCGCAGCAGACCCTGGTGCGGGTAGCGGCCGCGCGAGACCAGGTCGGCGACCGTGATGCCGTCGGGCGCGATCGAGGACTGCGGGAGCAGGCCCAGCGTCTTCGCCACCTTCTTGGCGGGCATCGACCCGATCGCGTGCCCGTCCAGCAGCACCCGCCCGGCCGACGGCTTGAGCATCCGTGAGAGGGCGCGCAGCAGCGTGGACTTGCCGCAGGCGTTGGGTCCGACGATCACCGTGAAGGAGTTGTCGGGGATCTCCACCGACAGGTTCTCGGCGATGACCCGCTGGTCGTAGCCGAGGGTGACGTTCTCCGCGGTCAGCCGCTGCACTGGGGTACTCCTTGAGTTCCGGGCCGATGGGCGGGAAGGGTGACGAGGGCGGGGAGAAGGGCGGGGACGGGGACGGGGACGGGGTGAACGGTCGGTCCGCGGCTCATATCCGCCCGGACTTGCGTTCCGTGACGAGCAGCCACAGCAGGTAGACACCGCCGACAAGCCCCGTCACCACGCCCACCGGGAGCTGGTCGGAGCCGAAGGCGCGCTGCGAGGCCCAGTCGGACAGCAGCAGCAGTACGGCGCCCATGAGCGCGCCGGACAGCAGGTTCGACCCGGGCGAACGGCTCAGCCTCCGCGCCAGCTGCGGCGCGGCCAGGGCGACGAAGCTGATGGGTCCCGCGGCCGCGCTCGCCGCGGTGGTGAGCACGATCGCCGCGAGCATCAGCAGGATCCGGGTGCGTTCCACCCGCACCCCGAGGGCGTAGGCGGCGTCGTCACCCATCTCCATCATCCGCAGCGCCCTGCCCTGGCCGAGGACCAGCGGGAAGAGCACCAGGCAGGTCGCCAGCAGCGGCCACACCTGCGCCCAGTCCCGGCCTGCCAGCGAACCGGTCAGCCAGACCATCGCCCGGCTGGCCTCGACCAGTTGGGCCTTCGTCAGGAGGTACTGGATGACGGCGACCAGCATCGCGGAGGCGCCGATGCCGACGAGGACGAGCCGGTAGCCCTGGATGCCGCGCTTGTAGGCGAGCAGGTAGACGACGACGCCGGTCAGTACGCCGCCGATCACCGCACCGGCGGCGACCTGGTCCGCGCCGCCCTTGAACAGGATGATCACGACGAGCGCGCCGACCGCGGAGCCGTAGCCGAAACCGAGCAGGTCCGGGGAGCCGAGCGGGTTGCGGGACACCGACTGGAAGATGCCGCCCGCCATCCCGAGGGCCGCGCCGACCAGGACGGCGACGAGCACCCGGGGCAGCCGCAGGTCGTTGACGACGAAGTCGTGGGCGGGGCTGCCGTTGCCGAGCAGGGTCTGTACGACGTCCCAGGGCGCGATGTCGAAGTCGCCGGTCCCGATCAGCAGGACGGCCAGGACGAGCGTGGCGGCGACCAGCAGCAGGCCGACGGCCACCGCGCGCGGCTCGAAGCGCAGCGAGATCCCGCCGGGCAGCCGCATCCCCCGGGACCGCGAGGCCGCCGGGGCCGTCGCGTCCTTCGGACGCTTCGGGCTCTTCGGGCGCTTCGGGCTCCTCGGGTCCTTCACGGTCGCGCTCACAGCTGGGCCATCCTCTTGCGCCGGACGAGGTAGATGAAGACGGGTCCGCCGATGAGCGCGGTGACGATGCCGACCTGCAGTTCGGCCGGACGGGTGACGACCCGCCCGACGACGTCCGCGCCGAGGAGCAGCACCGGCGAGAGCACCGCCGAGTAGGCCAGCACCCAGCGCATGTCGGGCCCGGTGATCAGCCGGACCAGGTGCGGGATCATCAGCCCGATGAAGACGATCGGACCGCAGGCGGCGGTCGCCGCCCCGCACAGCAGAGTGATCGCCACCATGGCGGTGATCCGGGTCAGGGTCAGGTTCGATCCGAGTGCCCGCGCGGTGTCGTCCCCCATGGCCATGGCGTTGAGCGGCCGTCCCAGGCAGAGCGCGAGGACCGCGCCGACCAGCAGGAACGGCGCCACCTGGCGCACCGTCTCCATGTTCGCCGAGGCGAGCGAGCCGACGGTCCAGAAGCGCAGCTTCTCCAGCGCCCTGTTGTCCATGAGCTGGACGGCGTTGATGTAGCCGACGAGCGCGGCGCTGGCGGCCGTACCGGCGAGGGCGAGCCGGACCGGGGTGGCGCTGCGGCTGCCCCCGAGGACGTAGACGACGACGGAGACGACGGCGGCGCCGAGGAAGGCCCACCAGACGTACTCGGTCAGGGTGGACGCCCCGAGGAAGCTGATCGCGGAGACCACGGCCGCGGCGGCGCCCGCGTTGACGCCGAGGATGCCGGGTTCGGCCAGCGGGTTGCGGGTCAGCGCCTGCATCACGGCGCCGGAGAGGCCGAGCCCGAGCCCGACCATCAGGCCGAGGACGGTCCGCGGAACCCGGAGGTCCTTGACGACCACGTCGGCGGGGGTCCCCGAGTAGTGGAACAGGCCGTGCCAGACCTGTTCGAGCGGCATCTGCTTGGCACCCACGGCGATGCTCGCCAGGGCGACGAGCGCGAGCACCAGCAGGGCGGCCAGCAGACCGGCGGCGCGCGCGGCATGGGGCGCGCGGGGGGCGGCCGGTACGGCCGCGCTCTGTTCGGGGGGACTCTCGACCAACACGGAAGTTAGGTTAGCCTACCCTCCACCCCGGCCGGGTCCCCCGAACAGCCCCTTGCGCGGTCACAGACCCAGCCGGGCCAGCGCCTTGCCCGCGTCCAGCGTGCAGGATCCGTCCCCGGCGCGGGTCCAGGCCGCCGCGCACAGCGCCCGCAGCCCGTCGACCGGATCGCCCTCGCCGCCGCCGTCACCCTCGCCGTCGTTCCCGCCGTCCCCGGCCGGGCGCAGGTCGAGTACGTCGTCCAGCGCGACCGCCGTCCACGCCCCGCAGCGGAAGCCGTCCCCGGCCCGCTCCACCTCGGGCTGCCCGGTCAGCAGACCCCGCAGGTCCCGGTCCACGTAGGTCGGCCGGTACTTCGGCTCGGCCCGCAGCAGCTGGGCCGCGTCCGTCACCCCGGTCAGCACGAGCAGCGAGTCCACCTCGCCGTGGAAGGCACCCTCGATGTCGGTGTCCAGCCGGTCCCCCACGACCAGCGGCCGCTCGGCCCCGGTCCGCAGGATCGTTTCGCGATGCATCGGGGGCAGCGGCTTCCCCGCCACCTGCGGCTCGGCGCCCGTGGCGATCCGTACGACCTCCACGGCGGCCCCGTTGCCGGGCGCGATCCCGCGCGGGCTCGGGATCGTCAGGTCCGTGTTGGACGCGAACCACGGCAGGCCGCGCGCGATCGCGAACGAGGCCTCCGCGAAACGGCTCCACGGCAGGTCCGGGCCGCCGTAGCCCTGCGCCACCGCCGCCAGCCCCTCCTCGTCCGCCGAGTCCACCGGCACCAGCCCGCGCTCGCGCAGCGCGACCCGCAGCCCCTCACCGCCGATGACCAGCACCTTGGACCCCTCGGGCAACTGGTCGGCGATCAGCCGGGCCACCGCCTGCGCCGAGGTGATCACATCGGCCGCCTGGGTCGGAACGCCCAGCTCGCCGAGGTGCTCCGCCACCGCGTCGGGGGTGCGCAACGCGTTGTTCGTCACGTACGCCAGGTGCATCCCGTCCGCCCGGGCGGCGAGCAGGGAATCGACGGCGTGCGAGATCGCCTGGCCGCCCGCGTAGACCACTCCGTCGAGGTCCAGCAGAGCCGTGTCGTACGCCTGGTGCAGACTGCGCTCACTGCCCGAGGGCATGGTCCTGCTCTGCCGGGTCGTCATCCTGTCCGCTCCTTCGTCCCGTATGGCCAATTCCGCACTCACCCTGATCATCCCGCATCGCGAGACGGGACTTACCATGCACCAATGACCACACCTGGTACCGAGGAAAACGGAGTGCGCGACGGCCTGCGCCTGATGCCCTTCCACGGCCTGCGCTACGTCCCGGAGCGCGTCGGCAGCCTCGCCGCCGTGACCTCGCCGCCCTACGACGTGGTCGTACGACCTGATGGACTCCACCACCTGGAGTCCGCGGACCCGCACAACATCGTCCGGCTGATCCTCCCCCAGGCCGACACCTCGGACGCGCGCAACGAACAGGCCGCGCGGACCCTCCACGACTGGCTCGCCGCGGGCATCCTCAGCGCCGATCCCGAGCCGGCGCTGTACGTGTACGAACAGCGCAAGGGCGACATGCTCCAGCGCGGGGTGATCGGCGCCCTCGCCCTGTCCACGGCCGACGCCGGGATCGTGCTGCCGCACGAGGACGTCATGCCGCACGTGGTCACCGACCGGGCCGGGCTGATGCGCGCCACCTCCGCCAACCTCGAACCGCTGCTGCTGACCTACCGCAGCGACGACGGCGACACCCCGGTGCCCGGCGCGGCCGAGGTGGTCGAGGCCACCGCGAGCCTCCCCCCGCTGCTGTGCACCACCACCGAGGACGGCTTCCGCCACCGGCTGTGGGCCATCACCGACCCCGTCGACCTGGCCGCCGTCACCGCCGACCTCGGCCACCGTCAGGCCCTCATCGCCGACGGGCACCACCGCTGGGCGACGTACCTGCGCCTACAGGAGGAGCACCCGAGCCCCACCCCGTGGGACTTCGGCCTGGTCCTGCTCGTGGACACCGTCCGCTACCCGCTCCAGGTCCGCGCCATCCACCGGATGCTGCGCCGCCTCCCTGTCACCGAAGCGCTGGCCGCCCTGGAGGGGGTCTTCCGGATCCGCCAGGTCGACGGTCCGCTGTCCGCCGCGCTGGCGGCCCTCGGCGAGGCCTCGGCCCTGGGCAATGCCTTCCTGCTCACCGGAGACGGCCGGTTCCACCTGGTCAGCGATCCCGACCCGGCGCTGATCGACCGTACGGTCCGCCACGACCGCCCCGAGGCGTGGCGCCGGCTGGACGCGACCGTGCTGCACGCGACCCTGCTGGACACCCTGTGGCACGTCCCGGACTCCCCCGAGCACATCGTGTACATCCACGACACCGAAGCCACCGTCGACATGGCCGAGCGCAGCGGCGGCACGGCGGTCCTGCTCCACCCGGTACGGGAGGAAGTGGTCCGGGAGCTGGCCCGCCAAGGCGTCACGATGCCCCGGAAGTCGACCTCCTTCGGCCCGAAGCCGGCCACCGGGCTGGTCCTGCGCAGCCTGCACTGACCGCGCCCGTCAAACGAAGAAGGGCGGTACCCCCCGTGGGGTACCGCCCTTCTTCATGCCGTGCGTCAGGCCTTGTCGCGGCCCTGGTCCTCGAACGGAGCCTCGTCCTCGATGTCCACGACCTCGTCGGTGACGTCGACGTCGGCGTCCGCCTCGGCGCGAGCGATCAGCTCGTCCTCGTCGTCCTCGTCGTCGATCTCGCGGGCCTCGGACGCCTCGTACTCGTCGTCGTCCTCACGCGCGTCCGACGCCTCGTACTCGTCGTCGTCCTCACGCGCGTCCGACGCCTCGTACTCGTCGTCGTCCTCGTCGTAGTACTCGGCGACGCCCTTGTCGTCGGCGTCCTGGACCCGGCGGTCCTCGTCGCTGAGGGCCTCGTGGTCCTCACGGTCCTCGTCGCCGAGGGCCTCGCGGTCCTCGTCGCTCATCGCGTCGACGAACTCGACACCGTCCAGCTCGGCGAGCCGGTCGGAGGCGTCGGTCGAACCGTCCTTGTCGGACTCGATCGTCTTGGCGAACCACTCGCGCGCCTCGTCCTCACGACCGTTCGCCAGCAGGGCGTCGGCGTAGGCGTACCGCAGGCGGGCGGTCCACGGCTGGACGGACGCGGAGGCCAGCTCCGGGCTCTGCAGGGTCACGATGGCGGCGTCGAGCTGCCCCATGTCCCGCCGGGCACCGGCCGCGACCAGGCGCATCTCGACCTGGGCGGCCTTGTCCAGCTTCTGCACCTCGGGCTCACCGGCCATCGCCAGCGCCCGCTCCGGACGGCCGAGGCCGCGCTCGCAGTCGGCCATGACGGGCCACAGCTCGACCGAACCGGTCATCCGCTTCGCGGCTCGGAACTCGGCGAGCGCCTCGCTGTACTTCTGCGTGGCGTACGCGGCGAAACCGGCGGCCTCGCGGACGGCGGCGACGCGGGAGGCCAGACGCAGGGCGATCCGCGCGTAGGCGTAGGACTGCTCGGGGTCCTCGTCGATCAGCCGGGCCACCATGACCAGGTTGCGCGCGACCTCTTCGGCCAGACCCTTGGGCAGGCTCAGCAGCTCCTGGCGAACGTCCGGGTCGATCTCGTGACCGGTGACGTCGTCGTCGATCGGGAGGCGCTTGATCGGCTCGCGGTCGCGGTAGTCGCTGTCGCGGTCGTCACGGCCGCCACGGTACCCACCGCGGTCGCCGCCACGGTCATCCCTGTCGTCACGACGGGGGTAGCTCGGGCGGTCGCCACCACGGTCGTCACGGCCGCGGAAGCCGCCACCGCTGCTCTGCGGGCGGTCGCCACCACGGTCATCACGGCGCGGGAAGCTGGGGCGGTCGCCACCGCGGTCGTCACGACCGCCGCGGAACCCACCGCGGTCGTCATCACGGCGCGGGAAGCTGGGACGGTCGCCACCGCGGTCGTCACGACGCGGGAAGCTGGGACGGTCGCCACCACGGTCGTCGCGGCCGCGGAAGCCGCCACCACTGCTCTGGGGGCGGTCACCGCCACGGTCGTCGCGACGGGGGTAGCTCGGGCGGTCGCCGCCACGGAAACCGCCGCCACTGCTCTGCGGACGGTCGCCACCACGGTCGTCACGACGCGGGAAGCTCGGGCGGTCGCCACCACGGTCATCGTCACGGCGGGGGTAGCTCGGGCGGTCGCCACCGCGGAAGCCGCCGCCACTGCTCTGCGGGCGGTCGCCACCACGGTCATCACGACGCGGGAAGCTGGGACGGTCGCCGCCACGGTCGTCACGGCGCGGGAAGCTGGGACGGTCGCCACCACGGTCATCACGACGCGGGAAGCTGGGACGGTCCCCGCCACGGAAACCGCCGCCACCACCCTGCGGGCGGTCGCTGCCACGGTCGTCACGACGCGGGAAGCTCGGGCGGTCGCCACCACGGAAACCGCCACTCTGCGGGCGGTCGCCACCGCTCTGGGGGCGGTCGCCACCACGGTCATCACGGCGCGGGAAGCTGGGGCGGTCGCCACCACGGTCGTCACGACGGAAACCGCCGCCACCACCCTGCGGGCGGTCGCCACCACGGTCATCACGACGCGGGTAGCTCGGACGGTCGCCACCACGGAAACCGCCACTCTGCGGGCGGTCGCCACCGGGGCCACCGGCCGGACGGCCACCACGGTCATCGCGACGGAAGCCACCACCGGCACCACCGGCACCACCGGAGGCGGGGCGCCCGCCGCGGTCGTCACGGCGGAAACCGCCACTCTGCGTACGGTCGCCACCACGGTCACCGCCGCGGTCGTCACGGCCCCCGCGGTAGCCGCCCCTGTCACCGCCGTCGTTACGACGAGGCTCGCGCTCCGGACGATCGTCGGGAGAGTTGGACATGGGTGTGACTCCTGTCTTCGGGGTACCGCTAGTCATTCTTGCGCAACCAACCCATGGCCGCGCTTCGGCGCAAATCGAATAAAATAAAAAAAGACCCTTGGTCCAGCGTTGAACGCTGGACCAAGGGTCCTTTGAAAGATTGTTCGGCGGCGTCCTACTCTCCCACAGGGTCCCCCCTGCAGTACCATCGGCGCTGAAAGGCTTAGCTTCCGGGTTCGAAATGTAACCGGGCGTTTCCCTAACGCTATGACCACCGAAACCCTATCGGTTTCGAGCGAACAAGCACACTTTGTAATTATGTTCTAGCTCTAGAAACCAGCAACCGTTCGTTGCTTCAGAACTAACACAGTGGACGCGAGCAACTGAGGACAAGCCCTCGGCCTATTAGTACCAGTCAGCTCCACCCGTTGCCGGGCTTCCACATCTGGCCTATCAACCCAGTCGTCTACTGGGAGCCTT
>NZ_JASISO010000090.1 GCF_030063135.1 Streptomyces sp. G-G2 | reverse complement strand
GGGCCGGGGGGCTTTGGCTTCGCGCTGGCGGGGTCGGGTGGGTGCCCGGGGGTTGGGGGGAGCGGGTTTTCTCGTGGGCGGGGTCGGGGTCGTGCCCGGGGGCTGCCCCGACCCCGGAAGCTCAAAGCGCCAAAGCCCCCGCGGCGCAGCCGCGGAAACCCCGCCCCCCCGGCGCAGCCGGGAGCTAGTGGGCCGGCAAGCGACCCGCTTCGCGGGAGAGGGCGGCCAGGACCGGGGCGATCAGGGGGTGGGTCTCCGCGCCGCGACGGGTGGCCGCGAAGACGCGGCGGGTGGCCGCCGGGCCCGCTACCGGGCGGACCTGGACCTCCTTGAGGTCCGTGCCGCGCAGGGCCGAGCGCGGGACCAGGGCGACGCCGGCGCCCGCGCCCACCAGGGCGGTCACCGCCCGGAAGTCGTCGGAGGAGTGCCTGAACCGGGGCTGGAAGCCCGCCAGTTCGCAGGCCAGCAGGGTCACGTCGTGGCACGGGTTGCCGGGGTACTGGCCCACCCAGTCCGCGTCGCAGAGACCGGCCAGCGGGACCTCGGGGAGTTCGGCCAGGGGGTGCCCGGCGGGGAGTACCGCGTCGAAGGGCTCGGCGTACAGCGGGAGCACCGACAGACGGGTGTCGTCGGCGCCCGGGCCGCCCCGGTACTCCACGGCGAGCGCCACGTCGGCCTCCCCGTCCAGCAGCAGAGGCAGGCTCTGGTCGCCCTCCGCGTCCCGCACCCGCAGCCGGATGCCGGGGCGTTCCACGGCGAGCCGGGCGATGGCCGGGGCGAGCACTTCGGCGATTCCGGTGGCGAAGGCGGCCACCGTGACCTCGCCCGCGGTGCCGCCCGCGTAGGCGGCGAGTTCGGCCTCGGCGCGTTCGAGCTGGGCCAGTACCTCGTGGGCGTGCGCGACCAGGATCTCTCCGGCCGCGGTGAGCCGGACGCCGCGCCCGCTGCGCGTGAGCAGGACGTGTCCGCTCTCCTGTTCCAGCGCCGCGAGCTGCTGGGACACGGCCGAGGGGGTCAGGTACAGGGCCGCGGCCGCGGCGGTCACCGTACGGTGGTCCGCCACGGCCCGGAGGATGCGCAGCCGGCGGGGGTCGATCACCCCTCCATGATGTCAGCCCGTCGAGGACCCGAGCGCCGCGCGGGCGTCGATGAACGCGGCTACCGCGCGCTCCACGTCGGCCGTGGAGTGGGCCGCCGAGAGCTGCACGCGGATGCGGGCGGCGCCCATCGGGACCACGGGGTACGAGAAGCCGATCACGTACACGCCGCGCTCCAGCAGCAGCTCCGCCATGCGGGCCGCCTCCGCCGCGTCGCCGATCATGACGGGGGCGATGGCGTGGTCGCCGGGCAGGATCTCGAAGCCCGCCTCGGTCATCTTCGTACGGAAGAGCGAGGTGTTGGCGGCGAGCTGCTCGCGCAGGTCACCGGCCGATTCGAGCAGGTCGAGGACCTTGAGCGAGGCGGCGGCGATGACCGGGGCGAGCGAGTTGGAGAAGAGGTACGGGCGCGAGCGCTGGCGCAGCAGGGCGACGATCTCGGCGCGGGCGGCGACATAGCCGCCGGAGGCGCCGCCGAGGGCCTTGCCGAGGGTGCCGGTGATGATGTCGACGCGGTCCATGACCCCGTGCAGTTCGGGCGTACCGCGGCCGCCGGGGCCGACGAAGCCGACGGCGTGCGAGTCGTCGACCATGACCATCGCGTCGTAGCGCTCGGCCAGGTCGCAGATCTCGGCGAGCGGGGCGACATACCCGTCCATGGAGAACACGCCGTCGGTGACGATCAGGCGGCGGCGCGCGTCCTGGGACTCCTTGAGCCGGGTCTCCAGCTCCGCGAGGTCGCGGTTGGCGTAGCGGTACCGGCGGGCCTTGGAGAGGCGGATGCCGTCGATGATCGAGGCGTGGTTGAGGGCGTCGGAGATGACCGCGTCCTCGGCGCCGAGGAGGGTCTCGAAGACGCCGCCGTTGGCGTCGAAGCAGGAGGAGTAGAGGATCGTGTCCTCCTGGCCGAGGAACGAGGAGAGTCGGGCCTCCAGTTCCTTGTGCACCTCCTGGGTGCCGCAGATGAAGCGCACGGAGGCCATTCCGTAGCCCCATCGGTCGAGCGCGTCCTTGGCGGCGGCGATCACCTCGGGGTGGTCGGCCAGACCGAGGTAGTTGTTGGCGCAGAAGTTCAGGACCTCGCCGGTGGCGCCCGGGGCTCCGCCGGTGGTGACTCCGACGGACGCGCTCTGCGGGGTGCCGATGACGCGCTCGGGCTTGTGCAGCCCGGCGGAACGGATCTCCTCGAGGGTGGTGCGCAGGTCTTCGCGTACGGACTCGAACATGGTGCTCTCTTTCCACTGGTGCGGCGGCGGTGGCGGAGGGAGGGGCCGGGCCCCGCGCGGGGGGTGCGGGGCCCGGCCGGAGGGAAATGGTCTGTGGAGCGGACGCGGCGGACAGCCGGTCCGGCGGTCCGAGCGCCGGGCAGCCAGACGCTCAAGCGCTCAGGCCGTCCGCCGGCCGGCCGATCAGACGGTCAGGCCGGTCAGCCGCTGAAGCGATCAGACGGTCGGGCCGTCAGGACGGGCCGTTACGCCGTCCAGTCCAGGATGATCTTGCCACTGCGGGCGGTCGCGGCCTCGTCGAAGGCGGCGTCGAAGTCGCGGTGCGAGTAGCGGCCGGTGATGACCGGACTCAGGTCGAGTCCGCCCTCCAGCAGCACCGTCATCGCGTACCAGGTCTCGAACATCTCTCGGCCGTAGATGCCCTTGATGGTGATCATCGAGGTGACCACCTTCGCCCAGTCCACCGGGAACTCCTGCGCGGGCAGGCCCAGCATGGCGATCCGGCCGCCGTGGGTCATGTTGTCGATCATGTCGCGCATCGCCTCGGGGCGGCCGGACATCTCCAGGCCGATGTCGAAGCCCTCGCGCAGACCGAGTTGGGCCTGCGCGTCGGCGATCGTGGCCTCGCGGACGTCGAGGGCGAGGGTGGCGCCCGCCTTGCGGGCGATCTCCAGCCGCTCCGGGCTGACGTCGGTGATCGTCACGCTGCGCGCACCGGCGTGCCGGGCGACGGCCGCGGCCATGATGCCGATCGGACCCGCGCCGGTGATCAGCACGTCCTCGCCGACGAGCGGGAAGGACAGGGCCGTGTGCACGGCGTTCCCGAACGGGTCGAAGATCGCCGCCACGTCGAGGTCGACCTTGGTCCGGTGCACCCACACGTTCTGCGCGGGCAGGACCACGTACTCGGCGAACGCGCCGTCGCGCCCGACGCCGAGCCCGACCGTGCTGCGGCACAGGTGGCGGCGCCCGGCCAGGCAGTTGCGGCACTTGCCGCACACCAGGTGGCCCTCGCCGCTGACCAGCGCGCCGATCTCGATGTCCTGGACGTCGGAGCCGACCGCGGCGACCTCGCCGACGAATTCGTGTCCGAGGATCAGCGGGGTCTTGACCGCGCCCTGCGCCCAGCCGTCCCACGAACGGATGTGCAGATCGGTACCGCAGATGCCGGTGCGCAGCACCTTGATCAGCACCTCGCCGGGGCCGTGCTCGGGCTCGGGCACATCCATGAGCCACAGCCCGGGCTCGGCCTTGTGCTTGACGAGTGCCTTCATGGGGTGGCTCCAGGCATGCGGAGGGGGCGCCGCGACCCAGGTGACAGGTGCGGTGCGTCGATGGAGACCAATGTGCCGATACCCGCGGTGATCAGTCCATCGAGGATTTCTTAAGCGGGTCGACAGCCCAGCTTCACGCCTATGCTCCTCCGTGACGGGGCCGGGGCAGGGGCAGGGAACGGGGAGGTGGCAGCGGTGCCGAGTCTGCGCAGTCGGGCGCTGTCGGCCGCGCTGATCGCGGCGGGACGGCGAAGACGGTTCGCGAGTGCCGAGGCGGTACGGGCCCGGGTGGCCGAGTCCGCGCGGCGGCCCGCTTCCCACCTGCCACCGCGCGCGCTGGGGAAGATCGCCGAGGTCTCGCGGACGTTCGTCGGCGCGTGGCCGGTGTACGACGCCGCGCCGCGCGGGGCGGAGCCCGCGGCCCAGGTGCTGTACGTGCACGGCGGCGGCTACATCCACGAGCTGGTCCGGCCGCACTGGTCCTTGATCCGGACCCTGGTGACCGAGGCGCGGGCGCGCTGCGTGGTTCCCGCCTACATCCTGGCGCCGCGCGGGACGGCCGACCGGACGGTGCCGGTGGCCGCGGACCTGTTGAGCGGGCTGATCGCGGCCGGCGGGGCCGGGGGCACGGTCCTCATCGGGGACTCCGCGGGGGCGGGACTCGCGCTCGCGGCGGCGCAGCGGCTGCGCGACCGGACCGGTGCGCAGCCCTCGCGGATCGTGCTGATCTCGCCGTGGCTGGACGTGACGATGAGCCACCCGGACCAGGCTTCGCTGGAGGCGGCCGATCCGTTCCTCGCGCGGCCGGGGCTCGTGGAGGCGGGGCGGTTGTACGCGGGGACGCTCGGCACCGATGACCCGCGGGTGAGCCCGCTGCGCGGAACCTTCGCCGGGCTGGCGCCGTTGACGGTCTTCGCGGGGTCGCGGGACGTGCTGGTCACCGACAGCCGGGAGCTGGTGCGGCGGGCGCGGACGGACGGGGCCGAGGTGGACTACCACGAGGCGGCGGGGCTGCCGCACGGCTATCCCCTGCTGCCGGTTCCGGAGGGCCGCGCCGCCCGCGCGGAGATCGTCCGGCTGGTCCGCGCGGCGGCCCCCGCCGGGTGACGGGGTCACGGCGGGTGACCGGCGGGCGGGTGTGGTGGGACGGCCCGCGGGTGGGTCCCCTTCAGGCCGCGCAGGTCATCAGGGAGCTGATGGGCCGGGCGCGGTACGCCGCCCAGAACGCCTCGTCGCGGTCGGCGTCCGGCGGCGGGGTGCGGGCGGGCTGCCAGCCGACGGTGGCGAAGCCCGCCTCGACGGCGGCTTCGGCGAAGTCGGCGTGCGCCCATTCGCGGAACTCGAAGGACACGGGCGGATCGGTGAGGAACTGCGCGCGCAGCAGCGGTGCGTCCCCCGCGGGGTGCCGGCCGAGGATCCGCAGGCCGTAGGGCGACCAGTCGTGGTGGGGGAACGCGCCCGCGTTGGGCACGATGGCCAGCAGTCGCCCGCCGGGGCGCAGATTGGCCCGGATGGAGCGGAACATGCCGTGCAGGGCGGCCCGGTCGGGCGCGTAGTTGAAGAGGTGGACGGCGGTGGCGAGGTGGAAGGGGCCGAGCTGCGGCATCTCGGCGGCGTCGCCGACCACGTACTCGATGGCGGCCCCTGAGGGTGTCGCTCCGGGGGCCTCTTCCGAGGGGGCGTGGGCCCGGGCGAGCGCGATCATCCGTTCGGAGATGTCGAGGCCGACGGTCCGCCGGGCTCCGGCGTGGGCCAGCAGCCGGGTGGTGTAGCCGTATCCGCAGGCGAGGTCGAGGGTGTCGAGCCCGTGCACCCCGCCGAGCGCTTCGAGGGCGCCCCGGAGGGTGTGGGTGTCGGCCGCCGCGGAGGCCGCCGTGGTCTTGGCCTCGGCATAGCGCGCGCCGATGGTGTCGTACTGCGTCCGCATGGTCCGTATCGTGCCCCGCGCGCCGGGCGCGGTACGGCGGGACGGCGGCCCGTCCCCCGGATGAGGGAACGCGGTCGGCCTACGTCCGCGTTCTGGGTACGGGCCTCAGCTGCGAGGCCGGTACTCGGCTCCGGCGTTCGGGGCCCCGTCACGACGTTCGAGGCACGGTCGCGCGCACGGGGTCCAGCCGCGCGGCATCCGGGGGCTCAGTCGCGACGGACGGGGCTCAGCGCGGGCCGGCCCTCGCGGACCCGGGAGGCGCGGGACCCGCGACCCCGGCCCTTCCACGTGCGGCGCCCGGCCCGTCGCTCAGCCCAGCTCCGCGAGCGTCTTGAGCAGCGGGGCGGCGCCGTCCTCCCGGGACAGGGCGGCCGCGAGGCGCTGGGCGCGGTCCCGCATCCCCGGGTCGGTGGTGGCCTCCCGGACCGCCGCGGCCAGCCGGTCGACGGTGAGCCGCTGGTAGCGCACCGGGCGCGGGGCCACCCCGAGCGCGTGCAGGCGGGCGGCCCAGAACGGCTGGTCCAGCTGGACGGGTACGGGCACGGTGGGCACCCCCGCCCGCAGTCCGGCGGCCGTGGTGCCCGCGCCGGTGTGGTGGACGACGGCCGCGACGCGCGGGAACAGCCAGTCGTGGGGGACTTCGCCGATGCCGATCAGGTCGTCTCCCTCGGCACTCAGTCCGCTCCAGCCCGCCTGGACGATCCCGCGCACCTTCGCCTTGCGCAGCGCGGCGGCGAGCAGCTCCCCGAGCCGTTCCGCGTCCCCCGCCACCAGGCTGCCGAATCCGGCGAAGACGGGGGGCGGGCCCGCGTCGAGGAAGTCGAGGAGGCGCGGGTCCGGCTTCCAGCCGGGGGGCCGCTCGGGCCACCAGTAGCCGCCCACCTGGTGGCCCGACGGCCAGTCGGCGGGGCGCGGGAGGACGAGCGGGCTGAAGCCGTGGTGCACGATCCGGTCCCGGTCCAGTCCGAGGGGGCCGCTGAACCGGCGGGCGGGCAGGCCCAGTTCACGGCGCAGAGCGCGTACTCCGGGGGCGAAGGCCCGGTCGCCCCCGGCCCAGACGGCGCGGCCGGTCAGCTGGTTGGCGTACGGGCCGAAGGAGCGGCCCGCGGCGACGAGCGGCGGGAAGGCGCGGGTGGGGGTGACGGGCAGCAGGTGCACGCCGACGCACGGCAGCCCGCACCCCTCGGCAAGGGTGGCGCACAGGGGTTCGGTGAGGGTCGAGGCGAGGACCACGTCGGCGCCCGCGCGGACGGCGGCGGCGACCCCGTCGGTCAGCGGCGGGATGAACTCCCGCGCCAGCCGGATCACCCGGGCCATGGCGACGGGGGTGCTGACGGCGCGCAGCAGCCGCTGACCGGCCGGCGAGGCCAGTTCCGTCCGGGGGTCCACGGGCAGCGGGCGGAATCCCAGGCCCAGGGCGGTGACCGCGCCCTCGTACCGGCTGTGGGTGGCGAGGACCACCTCGTGCCCGGCGGCGCGCAGCCGCGTCCCGAGGCCGGTGTAGGGGGCCACATCACCCCAGGAGCCGGCTGTCACCATCAGTACACGCATGGTTTCACTGTGTCAGGTCGGCCTCGGCTCGCGCGAGTTCGCAGCTCAAAGCCCGACGAAGAGCGGCGGAAGGGCCGACGGAGGGCGGCCGACGGGCTGGCTGGGGCCGGCCGAAAGGCTGGCTGGGGGCGCCGCGAAGAGCGTACGAACGGTTCGCTCGGCGCCCGGGCGGTACGACGGCCCGCGCCGCGCTCACGCCGCGGCCACGGGCAGCAGTTCGCGGGCGCGCGAGCGCAGCCAGGCGTGGGCCGGGTCCGCGTCGTGCCGCGGGTGCCAGGCCATCCCGAAGCGCAGGGCGGGCAGGTCGAGCGGGATCTCGAAGGTCTCCAGCCCCAGGGCGTCGGCGAGCGGTACGGCGTGCGCGGTGAGCAGCCCCACGAGGTCGCTCTCGCGCAGCACGAAGAGGGAGGCGGCGAAGGTGCCGACACTGCCCACCACCCTTCGGGTCAGGCCGAGTTCGGCGAGCGCGGTGTCCACGGGCCCTTCCAGGCGGCCGCGCCGGGAGGCGATCAGGTGCTCGGCGGCGGCGAACCGACGGGCGGTGACCCGGCCGCGCAGCAGTGGGTGGCCGGGGCGTACGGCGGCCAGCATCCGCTCGTCGGCGAGGGACTCGACGCGCACCTCGGGGGAACGGGTGTCCACGATCCCGAGTTCCAGGTCCGCGACCCCTTCGCGGAGGCTGGGCAGGTCCGCGTGGCTCTCGGACAGGAAGCGCAGCCGCACACCGGGGGCCTCCCGCGCCACCCGGCCGAGGAGGGCCGGTCCCAGGGCCGCGACGAGGGCGTCGTTGGCGAGGACGGTGAAGGTCCGGGTGAGGGTGGCCAGGTCGATCTGGCCGCCGGACAGGAAGACCGAGCGGGCCCGTTCGACCACGGCCCGCACCTCGCCGTGGATGGCCAGGGCGTGCGGGGTCGCCACCATGGTGCGCCCGGCGCGGACGAGCACGGGGTCGCCGAGGGCCTTGCGGATCCGGCCGAGGGTGCGGCTCATCGCGGGTTCGGAGAGGTGCAGCCGGGCCGCCGCGCGGGAGACGCTCGACTCCTCGATCAGCACGTCGAGGGCCGTGAGCAGATTCAGGTCGAGGACGGATTGCGTCACACGCATAGATCCCTTGCGAAACATGCA
Organism: Streptomyces sp. G-G2; assembly: GCF_030063135.1. Lineage (GTDB taxonomy): Bacteria > Actinomycetota > Actinomycetes > Streptomycetales > Streptomycetaceae > Streptomyces. Next base: position 5,045 of record NZ_JASISO010000090.1, on the reverse strand, counting down.
CTGGAAAGCAGGTCACCCCCACCCTACGGTGAGGGACATCCCGTTTCCCCAGCTCCGAGGAGGAGCAGTGCTTCGCCCTGCCCGTCAGCGAGACGGGGCCCCGCGCCCCGTCGTCCTCGTCCTGTGCGCCTGCGTCCTGGTAGCGCAGGCGATGGTCGCCGCCGTCAACCTGCTCGTCCCCCAGCTCGCCGCGTCCTCCCTGCACCCCGCCCCCGGGGAACTCCTGTGGGCGGTCGACGCGTACGTCATCGTCTTCGCCGCGCTGCTGATCCCCGCCGGGGCGGTCGGTGACCGCTACGGCCGCAAGGGCGCGCTGCTGGTGGGGCTCGGCCTGTTCGCGGCGGGCGGCGCCCTCAGCGCGCTGGCCGGCTCCTCCGCCGTGCTGATCGCGGGGCGCGGGGTGTGCGGCGCCGGGGCGGCCCTGATCATGCCCGCCACGATGTCGGTACTGGTCCACCTCAGCCCGCCGGAGCGGCGCGGCCGGGCGCTCGCCACCTGGACCCTGTCCGCGGGTCTGGGCGGGCTGGCCGGCAATGTGGGCGGGGGCCTGGCGGGCGAGTACCTGACCTGGCGGGCGCTGTTCTGGGCGGTGGTGCCGCTCGGCGCGCTGCTCGCGCTGCTGGTGGCCCGTACGGTCCCGCGCACCCCGGCCCGGGCGGACGCGGCGGTGGATCCGCTGGGCGCGCTGCTGCTGGCGGGGGCGCTGTTCGCGGTGGTCTACGGGATCATCGAGGGCCCCTCCTTCGGCTGGGCCTCGGCGCGGGTCCTGACCGCGTTCGGGGCGGGGGCGGGGCTGCTGGCGGTGTTCACCGGCTACGCCCTGCGCGCCGCCCGGCCGCTGCTGGACCCGCGGATCTTCGCCTCGCGGCGGCTGCGGGCGGGGACGCTGGGGATCGGGGCGGCCTTCTTCGGGCTCTTCGCGCTGTTCTTCGTCAACGCGCAGTACCTCCAGTACGCCAAGGGGTTCTCGCCCGCGCTGACGGGCCTGGCGATCGTGCCGCTGACCGTCGGCATGGCCCTGGTGCCCCGGCTGGGCGCCCGGCTCCAGGAGCGGACCGGGCCGCGCCCGCTGGTGGGCGCGGGGCTCGCGCTGATCGGCGGGGGGCTGCTGCTGGTGTCGACGGCCGACGCGCGCACCCCGTACCCGCTGTACGCCTGCTACCTGCTCGTCCTGTCCGTGGGCACCGGGCTGTGCGCGCCCGCGCTGACCCTGACGGTGGTCGCCGAACTCCCGGCGCACCAGGCGGGTCTGGGATCCGGGCTGAACACGGCGGCCCGGGAGATCGGCGCCGCGCTCGGAGTGGCGGTGGTGGGCACGGTGCTGGCCTCGCGGTTCCACGGGGATCCGCGGGATCCGGCGCAGATCGCCGCGTTCACCGGGGCGATGGGCATGGCGCTGCGGACGGTGGCCCTGGTGCTGCTGGTGGCGGCCGCGGCCGTGGTGGCGGGCTACCGGGGCGGCGCGCGCGGGGGCGCGGAGAACGCCGTACGCCCCCGGGATGCAGCGGCCGCCGGTCGGGGCGCATCCTGACTGTGTGACGGCCAGACCGGACACCGACGGCCCCGCCCCGGACGAGACGGGCCCGCTGCTCGCGCGGGCCACCGTGGGGGCCGTAGAGGCTGCCGACGGGTACGCGGGCGGGGTCTACCTGCGCTCCGGGACGGACGGGCTGCTCCGGCTCGCGGTCCTGGTGGGGCTGCCGGGGCGGCTGTTCCGGCCGTGGTGGCGGATGCAGGTGAACCGCCCGTACCCGGTCGCCGAGGCGTACCGCACGGGACGCTCCGTGCACCTGCCCGACGCGGAATCGACGATGCGGTTGTTCCCGCAGCTCATGGCCGGTCTGCCGTACGCGTTCGGTTCGTTGTACGAGCCCCTGACGGCCGGGCGCGAACGGTTCGGGGTGCTGATGGTGCTGCGTACGGCGACCCCCGGCACCCCGGTCGGACCGGCGGACCGGGAGCGGCTGCGCGCCGCGGCCGGGAGCCTGGCCGCGGAGCTTGCCCGGCTGACGGCGGCGGGCGCGCCCGTGGTGTGGGACGGGGACCCGGTGTGCGTGGATCCGCCGGACCGGGCGGAGGGCGCCCCGGAGACGGCCGACCGCCTGCCGCAGGCGCTGCTGTCCCTGGACCGGCTGGGCCGGGTCGGCTACGCGAGCGCCGCCACGGACGCCCTGCTGGGGGCGGAGGCGGCGGGGCTGCGCGGAAGGGTGCTGTGGGAGGCCCTGCCCTGGCTGGGCCATCCCGCGCACGAGGACAATTTCCGGGCCGTGTACATGTCCGGGGAGCCGATGGGGTTCCTGGCCAACCGGCCGTCCGGGGAGTGGTTCTCCGTGGACCTCTACCCGGGTCCGGGCGGGGTGAGCGTCCTGCTCGCGGCCGCGAACGCGCCCGCCTACGCACCGGGCTCCGTCCTGCGCCCGGGCGCTGGGCTGGGCTCGCCCGCCGACCGGGCGTCGGCCCTGTACCGCCCGGTGGCGATGGCGATCGCGCTGACCGAGGCGGTGACCGCGCGCCAGGTGTCGGCCGTGGTGACGGAGGAGCTGCTGCCCGCCTTCGGCGGCCGGCAGCTGGCGATCTACCTGCTGAGCGAACGCCACCTGCACCTGGCCTGGGAGACCGGGTTCCCACGGGGGTTCCTCAACCGGTTCGACGGGGTGGCGCTGGACGTCCGGCTGCCGGGTGTGGAGACCCTGACCTCGGGGCGGCCGATCTTCTTCGAGTCGATGCAGCACCTGGCCGCGGCCTATCCGGGGATCCCGATGGACACCGACGTCGGCGCCCGGGCCTTCCTCCCGCTGATCGCCTCGGGCCGCCCGGTCGGCTCGTGCATCCTCGGCTTCGACGCCCCGCGCGGCTTCAGCCCGGAGGAGCGGACCGTGCTGACCGCGCTGGCCGGGCTGATCGCGCAGGCCCTGGAGCGGGCGCAGCGCTACGACAACGAGTCGGCGCTCGCGCGCGGGCTGCAGTCGGCGCTGCTGCCCGCCCGGCTGCCGGTGCTGGAGCAGGTGGACACGGTGGGCCGCTATCTGCCCGGCACCCAGGGGATGGACATCGGCGGGGACTGGTACGACGTGGTCGAGACCGGGCCGGGGATGCTGGCCCTGGCGATCGGGGACGTCCAGGGGCACGGGGTGGCGGCCGCCGCGACCATGGGTCAACTGCGCAGCGCCGTACGGGCTTTCGCGCTCAGTGGGAACAGCCCGCAGGAGGTGGTGAGCGGCACGAACCGGCTGCTGATCGGGCTGGATCCGGGGCAGTTCGCCAGCTGCTGCTACGTCCTGCTCGACGCGGCGTCGGGGCGTGCGCTGGCCGTTCGCGCCGGGCATCCGCAGCCGCTGCTGCGCGGCCCCGACGGCCTGACCGAGGTGCTGGACCTGCCGGGCGGGGTGGTGCTGGGCGTCGACGCGCAGGCGGCGTACCCGGTGACCGAACTGACCATGGAGCCGGGCGCGGTGCTCGCCCTGTACACCGACGGGCTGGTGGAGCAGCCGGGTACGGACATCGACGTCGGGGTGGAACGGCTGCGGGCGGCGCTGGCGGCGGCCCACCCGGTCCCGCTGACGGACACGGCGGACCGGCTGATCAGCGAGGCCGGGCAGGCCGCGGACCGGCCGGACGACATCGCGCTGCTCCTGGCGGCCCGTACCCGGGAGCGGGGCGGCGGCGGGGCGCGTTAGCGGTCGAGGCGGCCGTCACGCCGACCTCCGCGGTCGGCGGTGACCTGGACGCGGTCCTCGAAGCCGCCGAGGACGCGCGCGGCTACCGCGAGCGCCGACCGTCCGCCGGGGGCTGACCATCCGCGGGTCCCTGGTCGTACGCCGGGCGCCGGCCGTTCGCCGCGGCCAGCAGCGGCGGGGACAGCGGGGCCTCCTGGCCGCCGGTCCGCGGCAGCAGGAACGCGATGGCGGGCGCGGGACCGTCCGCGGCGCACAGGGCACGGTTCTGGAGCCGGTCGAGGGCCGCGTCCACGGGGTGCGGCACCGGCCGTCCCCCGGCGTCCGCGCGCTGGTACTTGGTGAGGTTGTAGCCGAGGGCGTACTGCCGGGTGCCGTCCGCGCTGGACAGGGCGGTGGTGCCCGCGCCCCAGACCGTGCCGTCGTGCCCCCAGACCGGACCGCACGGGGTGTCGACGGTGTAGATGCCGAGCCCGTACCGGGCGATGATCCGCCCGCTGCCGTCGGTGACGGGGTACGTCGTGCGCATCTCGCGGAGCTGGGCGGCGGGCAGCAGTCCGCCCTGGAGCAGGGTCCGGTAGAAGGTGTTCAGGTCCTGCGGGGTGGAGATCAGCGCACCGGCCGTGCCCGCCATGGTCATGTTGTAGTCGCTGTCGTCGCGGGGCGGGTCGATCAGCCCGTGGAAGCTCTCGTACAGCCTGGAGTGCGGGCCCTCGATCCGCGGGTCGGCGCCCGGGAACCAGGTGTGGCGCAGTCCGGCCCGGCGGATCACGGTCCGGGTGATGACCTCTTCGGGGTCCTGGCCGGTGACCGCGCGCAGCAGTTCGCCGAGCAGGATGTAGTTGGTGTTCGAGTACGACCAGCCGGTGCCGGGCGGGAAGACCCGCGGGGCGTCGAGGCCCCAGGCGATCAGCTGGGCCGGGCGCACGGTGCGGTAGCGGAACTCGTCCAGGCTAGCGGTGGACCCCTGGCCGAGGGAGGGGAAGGCCACGCCGATGTAGTCGGCGATGCCGCTCGTGTGGTTCATCAGCATGCGCACGGTGATCCGGCGCCCGCGGTCGCCCGGGACGAGACCGGGCAGGTAGTCGCCGATGGGCACGTCGAGGCGGATCCGGCCCGCGGCGCTCTGCTGGAGCACGGCGACGGCGGTGAAGGACTTGGTGACGCTGCCGACGCGGTGTTCCATGTCCGGGCGGGTAGGCCTGCCGGTGGCGAGGTCGGCGACCCCGGTCGCGCCGTCCCAGCGGGCGGCGCCGTCGCGGACGGCGGAGTACGCCCCGTACATGCCCGCGTCGCGCACCGCGGCCAAGTCCGCGTCGAGCGCCGCGCGGTCGAGGTCGGGGGCGGGGGCGGGGGTGGCGAGGGCTGGGC
>NZ_JASISO010000008.1 GCF_030063135.1 Streptomyces sp. G-G2 | reverse complement strand
GCCTTCAACTCGTCATCGATCCGGGCATAGAGTGCTGTTGCGAGGGTGTTCACGTCGTTCTTCACACATCGACACTGGACGCCCTCGTGCCATGTCCGCAGGCCATCCCTTGGACTCATTCATCTAGTGCCGTGACCAGGCGTGCGGCCCGCGCTCAGGCGGGGTGCGCGAGGAGCCGGTCGGCGATCTCCGTGATCCGCTCGCGCAGCCCCTCCTGGCTCTTGCCGCCGTCCAGCCGCTCCCCGCCGATGACGTACGTCGGCGTACCGGTCACGCCGATCGCCTTGCCCTCGGCCTGGTCCGCGTCCACGATCAGGATGTGCCTGCCGTCGATCAGCGCGACCTCGAACTCCTCGACGTCCAGCGACAGTTCACGGGCCACGTCGAGCAGCAGCGCCTCACCCCGGCCGGTCAGCTCGGCCGTGCGCGCGAGCACCGCCTCGGCGTACGGCCAGCCCTGGCCCTGGGCCACGGCCTCCTCGGCGGCCTGCGCCGCGGCGAAGGCGTGCTTGTGCTTCTCCAGCGGGAAGTGGCGCAGCACGATGTCCAGCCGCTCGCCGTACGCGGCCCGCAGGGCGCGCACGTCGTCGAGGGCGCTGTGGCAGTCGGGACACTGCAGTTCGCACCAGACCTCAAGGGTCACGGGGGAAGGGGCGGGGGAGCCTGCGGGCTGGGAATCGGTCATACGGACAGTCTCCCAGCCCCCGTGCGGGCCCCCGACCGCGACCTGGGGAGGAGGGGCGACCCGGAGATCTCCCGGAGATCGGCCCCGTATCGGTCCGGCGCATGGCCGCGGCGGCCGGCCCCGGTGCACGATGGAGGGGACGTATCGCCCAGGGCTGGAGGAACCCATGCTTGCCGAGACCATATGTTCCGCGGTGTCCGCGGCGGGCCTGGGCATCGCGGCCCTGACCGCGTACCGCAAGCGCTTCCTGGCCGCGACGCGGATCGCCGCGTACGCGCTGGTCCCCGTGGCCCTGGTGATGACCGGCCTGATCGATTGGGTGTCCGGGATCGCGTTCAAGCCGACGGTCTGGGCCGGGTTCGGGCTGCTGGGCTTCGCCTGGCTGCTCTTCATGGTGACCCGCGCCGTCGAACGGCGGAGGCTGGGCCGGGACGGCGAGGAACCCGCCGAGGTGGCGGGAGCGGAGCGGCCGGGCCGTTCCCGGCAGCAGCCGGTGGTCGCGCCGACCGCGTCGGCGCCCTCGCTGGGGGCCGGTGCGGCCCCACAGGCGGCTCCCCGACGGGCCGCCGCGGCGCCCACCGAGGATTTCTCCGACATCGAGGCGATCCTGAAGAAACACGGGATCTGACGAACTCCCGCGTCATTGTTGGCGTGTTGAGGGGCGAATCGGCGCGTACTGCGTCATCATCGCCCCGACATGCCCGACACTTCGCCGGGTGAGCCGCCGGTTCCGGTCCCGGCCCTCGTTCCCGCTGCCGCGCCCGCTCCGGTGCCCGCCCCCACCCGATCCGCCGTGCCGTCCGTGCCCGCGCCCGCGCCGCGTGAGCCGCCCGTGCCGCTTGGGCCCGCGCCCGTGCCGCCCCCGCGGCGCGCGGTGGAACACGTACCGCCCGAAGAGGCGCGAGGGTGTCTCTTCGCGCTCTCCCAGCCGCCGCTGATGATCTTCCTAACGGTGATCGGCACCCTGCTGATGCTCGCCGCCGTGCACGACCTGTTCCTGCTCTGACCCCGGCTCCGGCGACTCCGCCCCGGCCTCCTTGCGGCGGGCCCGGTACGCCGCGACGTGCAGCCGGTTCCCGCAGGTGCGGCTGTCGCAGTAGCGCCGTGAACGGTTGCGCGAGAGGTCCACGAAGGCCCGTCGGCAGTCCGGCGCCTCGCACCGGCGCAGTCGCTCGTGCTCGCCGGAGACCACGATGAAGGCGAGCGCCATCCCGCCGTCCGCCGCCAAGTGGTCGCCGACCGAGGCGCCCGGCGCGAAGTAGTGCACGTGCCAGTCGTAGCCGTCGTGGTCGGTCAGCTGCGGGGTGGTGCCCGCCGTCGCGACCAGCTCGTTGATCAGTACGGAGGCCGCACGGGAGTTCGGCGCCGCGAAGATCTGCGCGAATTTGGCGCGGACCGCGCGCACCCCGGAGAGGTCGCGGGCGCTCAGCTCGCCGACATCACTGATGGCGAACTCGTGGACGAAGGCGCGCAGCGCGCCGATGTCCGCCAGCCCGTCGGCCGCGCCCGCCTCGGGCGCGCTGTTCACCACGGCGACGACGACGTCCAGTGCGCGCCGGGTGTCGTGGGGGATCTGCACGGGTGCTCCCTGGGGGCCGGGCCTGCTGCGGCGCGGAGATCACCCGCCGCTGGTCGCCGACTTTAGCGGGTCCCCTCAGAATCGGTCCCGGTCGAGCGCCGCGCCCCGGACGCGCAGCGGCGCCGTCCGCGCGGGTGGCTCCCGCGAGAACAGCGCCGGTACTGACGTATGTGGTTGTCCGACCCGCACCGTCGCCCCGAGTCGGACGGTGTCGAGCGGTGGTAGGCCTGGCTCAGCTTTCGGCCAGGATGTGGGAGAGCTCCTTGTCGAGGTCGAAGTGCCGGTGCTCGGTCCCGGGTGGGACCGCGGCGTCCGTCCGCTTGAGGAACGACTCGAGTGCTCGGGCGGGTGCTTCGAGCAGTGCTTCTCCCTCCGGTGAGCTCAGGGCGATGCATACGACGCCCTGACCGTGGCTGCGGGACGGCCAGACGCGGACGTCGCCGGTACCGGTGGGCCGGTGGAGGCCCTCCGCGAGGAGATCGCGGGCGAATACCCATTCGACCGTCTCCTCTGCGCCGGTGTGGAAGGTGGCGTGCACGGCGTAGGGGTCGGCCGTGTCATACCGCAGGCCCGCGGGTACAGGCAGTGAGGACTCGCTCGACACAACGAGGCGCAGGTGCAGCTCGCAGCTGACCGTGGTGTTCATAAGCGCCAGGGCCTTTCGCTCAGTGTGCGCTCGGGGATTCGCACGTCGGCGAAATCGACATGCCACCTACGGTGCCGTTGTAAACCCCTCTGACCGTTTTGCGGACCTCTGGGTCCCTCGGACGGCGGATCGAATCGACGATTCACCTGTGCATCCGGCTCGGGTAGATTCGACCCCATGAATACGGGGAGTAACCGCGAGAACCACGAGTCCGCGAACAGCGCGTCGCCGGAATCCGCCGATTCCACTCCGACGGAGGAGGAGCGCCACGTCTCGAAGGCGCCCGCCTTCATCCAGGCCCGCCGGAGCCTGCACCTGAGCTGGCAGGTCGGCGTCTTCGTCGTCGGCCTGGCCGTCATCGCCGCGGGCATCGCCATGCTCGTCCTGCCCGGCCCGGGCTGGGTCGCGATCTTCGCGGGCCTCTTCATCTGGGCCACCGAGTTCGCCTGGGCGCAGGTCGTGCTGCGCTGGACCAAGCGCAAGGTCACCGAGGCGGCCCAGAAGGCCCTCGATCCGAGGGTCCGCCGCCGCAACATCATCCTGACCAGCGTCGGCCTCGTCATCGCGGGCGCGCTGATCGGTTTCTACCTGTGGAAGTACGGGCTCATGCTGCCCTGGAACATCAAGAAGTAGCCGCCGTCCGGCGATGGTGAGGGGCACCGCTGACATGCGGTAATGTTTGCGGTGCGTCCGGGCGATTAGCTCAGTGGGAGAGCACTTCGTTCACACCGAAGGGGTCACTGGTTCGAACCCAGTATCGCCCACCCGGACCAGAGGCCCGGAGACTTCACCGTCTCCGGGCCTCTGTCGTTCCCCGGCACTCACCCCAGCTTCCCGAGGGCCGCCCGCAGCCGCCGCGCGTCCCGCAGCCGCTTCTCGTACGTGGCCCCCACCGCCAGCAGCAGGGCCCCCGCCAGGGCCGGCGGCAGCCACCGCGGCAGCGCGCCGACCAGCTGGAGGACGTACGGCGCCAGCTCGTGCAGCGCCACCAGCCCCAGCGTGACCCCGCCCAGCACCAGCGGGGCCTGGAGCCGCCCGCGCGCACCGCCCAGGGTCACCGCGAGCGCGCCCAGCCCCAGCAGCAGCGGGCGCGGACCGTACGGATCGGCCCAGACCGCGATCAGGCTCGGCAGCAGGGTCGCCGCCAGCCCCGGACCGTACGCCGCCCAGGAGCGGGCCACCGGGTCGCGGCGCCGCCGCAGCCACCCCACGACCAGCGCGGGCACCGTCACCGGCAGCGTGTACGCCTCCGGCAGGCTCACCCCGGACGCGGCCAGCCGCACCCAGGCCGCCGCCAGGAACAGCGCCCCGGCCGCCCAGCCGGCCCGGCGCCGGTCCGCCCGTACGGCCGCCTCCGCGCACACCACGCCCGCCAGGCCCAGCACCAGCGCCAGCGAGGGCGCGTGCCCCGCCCCCAGCGCCACGGCCAGGGCCAGGCCCCCGGCGACGGCTCCGGCCGCCTCCACCGGGACCCGCACCGCCCCCGCCCGGGGCCCCCCGGCCGCCGCGGCGGCCGGGACCAGCAGCAGGAGGAGCGGCCACTGGCGCACCGGCAGTTCCAGTACGGCCGCCAGCGCGAGCAGCAGCCCTGTCGCGTACCCGGCGCCCACCACGGCCGCCACCGCCCGCGCCGCCACCGGACGCCCGTACGCCGCACCCGCCGCACCCAGCGCGCCCAGCGCCGCCCCCACCGCGAAGGTCGCCGTACGCCCGTCCAGCGCGGCCACGGACACGCTCGCGGCCCCCACCGCCCCGCACGCCCCCGCCGCGATCCGGACCCCGGCGGCGGCCGACGGCAGCGCCAGGCCCACGGCCACCACCAGCGCGCCCGCCGTCACCAGCAGCTGGCCCCCGAGCACCGCGGCCACCGGCAGCCCGTACACCAGCGGGGCCGCGAACAGCGCGGCCCAGCTGAGCACCCCCGCGACCACCCGGGCCTCCCCACGGCCCGAGGCCCGCTCCAGCCACAGCGCCACCCCGGCCGCGATCAGCGCCAGCGCCAGCACCGGCGCCCCCGGCAGCCCCTCCGTCACCCGGGGGCTCCCCGCGTCCCACACCGCGCCCAGCACGGGCCCCGGCGCCGTGAACACGGGCAGCGTCATGATGACCGCGACCACCCCCACGACCCCCGCCACCAGCACCGCGGCCCCCGCCAGTCCCCGGCGCACCAGCGCCGGCAGAGCGCTCAACCGCGGCGCCGCCAGCAGCGGCAACGACACCAGTACGCAGCCCACCAGGGTCCACGCGGAACCCCGGGGGACCACCAGCGTCTGCGCGGCCAGCGTCCACACCAGGCCCCCGGCCCCGGCCAGCAGCGGCGCGAGCGGCTGCGGCCGGATCCGGCAGGCCACCACCACCGGGAGGGCACCGGCGGCCACCAGCAGCGCGCCCGCCGCCAGCCGGCCCGCCGACGTGTGCGCGCCGGCCGCCAGCGCCAGCCCGACGCCGACGGCGCCCAGCCCCGCGAAGGTCCCCAGCACCCCGGCCACGATCCGCACCGCGGGCCACACCCGGGGCCGCCGCGCCCCCGCGGGCCCCGCCCACAGCCCGAGCGCCGCGTCCAGCGCCGCCACCAGCAGCAGCGTCCAGCCGCCCGCCGCCGCACCGAGGTGCCCGGCCAGCGCGGCGCACGGCAGGGTCCACTGCGCGGCCGTCAGCGCGAGCGGCAGCGGCAGCCGCAGCTTCCGCAAGGTCATCCCGTACCCCGCCCACAGCAGGGCGAGCCCACCGGAGGCGCCCGCCGCGTACCAGGCGACCGGCACGTCCCCGAGGGCCACCGCGTACAGCGCGTACACGTCCAGCACCGTCAGCAGCAGCCCCACCGCCGCCACCGACTCGGCGGTCGAGACCAGACCCCGGCGCAGCAGCGGCGCGGGCACCGCCAGCGCCGCGCTCGTCAGGACGGCCAGCACCAACGAGCGCCCACCGATGCCCAGCGCCCCCCAGCTGACCAGGGTGAAGGCGAGCGCGGCCACCGAGAGCAGCACCGCGCCCAGGATCAGCAGCACGTTCTGCGCGCCCGGCGCCGAGGTCTCCCGGGCGGGCGGCGGCGGACCCCAGCCGGGCCCGGCGGGCGCAGCGAGCGGCCCGGGCACGGTGCGCACGGGCGCCGCCGCCGGCGTGCTCAGCAGCCGCAGCAGCCAGTCCCGGCGCGCGAGCAACAGGAGGCGCCTGGCGTCGAGCTGGGCCAGTTCCCGTTCGATGAGTGCCAGCTCCGAGGCGGGTGGCAGCGGATTGTCCATGCTGCGCAGTGTGGCGCCGCTCACGCCCCGGGGACATGGGTGCGCCTACTCATCCGGGTGCTCATCGCCGACTGAGTACCGCGCCGCGCGCCGGGAGTTCACACTGGGCGCATGGACTGGACCCACTACCGCTTCCGCAGTGTCTGGGACCTCGCGGCCCCGCCCGTGCGGGTCTACGCCGTGCTGGAACGCGCCGAGGAGTACCCGTGCTGGTGGCCTCAGGTCCGCGGCGTGCGGACCGCGGGCCCGCGCACCGGGACCGCCACCTTCCGGTCCCTCCTGCCGTACGAGCTGGAGGTCACCGTCACCGAGCTGCTGCGCGACCCGGCCACCGGAGTGCTGGAGGTGGCCCTGAGCGGCGACCTCGAAGGCTGGGCGCGGTGGACCGTACGGCCGCGCCGTGGCGGGACCCGGGCCCTGTACGAGCAGGAGGTCGAGGTCCGGCGGGCGCTGATGCGGCGGCTCGCGGTGCCCGGGCGGCCGGTGTTCCGGCTCAACCACGCCCTGATGATGCGGTCCGGGCGGCGCGGGCTCGACGCCTTCCTGGCGGGGCGGCCGGAAGCGGTTTGAACGCACGGCCCGGGGGCCTGTATTGTTCAGTGCGTTCCCGGGCGATTAGCTCAGCGGGAGAGCACTTCGTTCACACCGAAGGGGTCACTGGTTCGATCCCAGTATCGCCCACCGGGACAGGCCGGTCCGTCGAAAGACGGACCGGCCTTCCGCATTTCCCGGGTCGGCTTTCCGGGCCTATCCCGGCCTTGTTTCCCGGCCTTGTTTCCGGGCCTGTTTTCCGGGCCTGTTTTCCGGCTCGCGCGGCTATGCCGCCGCGGGCAGATCCGGACGCAGCGGCCAGTGCGGATTCACCGGCTCCGGAGTGCCGTTGCGCGTGAACCAGGCCTGCAGCCCCCGCGCCTGTGCCGCGTGCCACACCATCTGCAAGGTGTGCAGCTCGGCCGGGGACAACCGCTCCAGCCGCCCCGCGAACCGGCGCCCCACCGCCCGGACCAGTTCCAGGGAGGCCATCGCGTCCGCCGCCGCGTCGTGCGCCGCCTCCAGCTCTATCCCGTAGTGCGCGCACAGGTCCGTCAGCGTACGGCGGCCCTTGCGGTAGCGGTCCAGATGTTTGTCCAGCACCCGCGGATCCAGCACGGTCAGCGGCCGCTCGTCCAGATAGCGGTTCAGCGAGGACGCCCGGTGACGGCGCAACTCCCGGTCCAGCAAGGTCAGATCGAAGGGCGCGTTCATCACCACCACCGGCCGCCCCGCAGCCTGCTGCTCCGCGAGGGCCTGGGCTATCTCGTCCACGACCGGCGCGGGCCAGCGCCCGTTGCGCTGGAGGTGGTCGTCGGTCAGACCGTGCACTTCCGTCGCGCCGGGGGGAACCGGAATCCCCGGGTTGACCAGCCACCTGGTGGAGCGGGCCCGGCCGCCCGCACACTCCTGCACGACGAGCGCGGCGGACACGATCCGGTCCCGCTCGACGTCCACCCCGGTGGTCTCGGTGTCAAATGCGGCCAGCGGGCCCTCGTACCAGCGCGTCATGGCGAACTCCTCGTCCCCGATCGGCAGATGGGCTCCTACGCCTGTGGCGCGCGACCCCTGCCCGCATCGGTGATACCCGCGCTGTTTGCCGTGTACGCCGTTTGCGGGCAGTCGGGTGCGGAGACAACTTCCTTGGGGGACCGCACGGATGAGCGACCGTCATGGGCGCACCACCGTCACACCACCGCTGCCCCCGCCCCACGAGCACGTCGCAGAGCCCGAAAGGCACGGGAGCCATGGCGCTCGCGCATCCCGAACCGGGCGGGGCGCCGTACGGGCGGACCGACCCGGGAACCCTGACCGGACCGCTGCGCGGCACACTCGCCACCACCGCCTGCATGGAGACCCTCCAGGTGGGCTACCTCCACGCCGTCGCGGCCGCGGCGGGCTGCTCCCTCTCCCAGCCCTTCCCGGACAACGGCATCGACTGGCACGTCAGCCACGGATCGCCCGAGCACTCCATCGACGACGAGGTCACCGTCAAGGTGCAGCTGAAGGCCACCTACCAGACCTCGCCGGATCCGCCCGGGCCCACCTTCGCCTTCACCCTCGACAACGAGCACCTGGTCAAGCTCGCCCGGACCCCGGTCGCGGTGCACAAGATCCTCGTCGTGATGCTCGTACCGCGTGAGCGCGCGGACTGGCTGAGCGCCGGGCCCGACCGGCTCGACCTGCGGCACTGCTGCTACTGGACCAACCTGGCCGGGCACCCCGTGACCGGCAGGCGCCGGACCACCGTACGGATACCGACCGCGCGGATCTTCGACGACCGGGCGCTGTGCGAGATCATGACCCGGGTCGGGTCGGGAGGGACACCCTGATGAACTGGCCGCACCTGGAGCCCCTGGCAGCACCGGAGTTCACGGATCCCGCCCAGGTGGAGGCACCCGACCCCGCGCGGGTCGACCCCGCCGTCCTCGGGGCCCTGCTGCGGCGGCACGGCTGGCTGCGCCGGGGCGGCGCCGCCGGACGGTACGGGCGGTGGACCCCGCCCGGGCTCGCCGGGACCAGCCTGCTCGTCCCCGAGAACCGGGCCTTCCCGGACTGCGCCGACCTGGTCGAAGAGGCCCTGGCCGCGCTCTCGCGCAGCGGGCTCCCCTCGGCGCGCGAGGTGCTGTACGGGCTGAGCGTGCCCAGTGACGAGATCCGCTGGATCCGCGAGATACCCGAGGCGCAGGGGCTGTACGGACCCGGGGGCGAGGCTTCCTGGGCGGCCCAGGAACAGCTCCGCACGGCGGCCCGGCACCTGCTGCTGGCCGGGGCCCTGGCCGACCGGGCCCGGGCCGGATACCACGGCGCCCGCCACCGCGCGCAGGCCGAACGCGCCCTGGACGGCGTGCTGGTGGGCCCGGCACCCGGCGGCCGCAGGCTCACCGCCTACGTTCCTGTCGACGGCGGGCGCGGACCGGTGACCCGGCTGCACCACGCGCTGCACGCGGCCCGCGAAGCCGTCGACTACCAGCGGGCCACCGGGGGCATGGAGGCCTTCGACGCCGCCGTCGAGGCGGGCGTCAGCCGGGAACTGGCGGACGCGCTGATCGCTCTGGTCCGCGGCTCGGGAGGCGCCCGCATCGCGCTGGCCTGGGCCCCGGCGGCCGGGGTCCCGGCGGGCTGCGCGGCCCGGCCGGAGCCCGTGGAGTTCTCCCCGGGGGACCTGCCCGTGCTGCGCGAGGCGGCGGCCCGCTACACCCGCGACGAGCCCGCCGTGGCGGTCCGCGTCGCGGGGGCCGTGGTGCGGATGCGGCGCTCGGACCCCGGCGGCGGGGGCACGGTCCGGCTGCGCGTGCTCTCGGGCGCGGAGGTCCCGTACGTCCGGGCCGACCTCGACGAGGAGGCGTACCGGGTCGCGGGCCACGCCCACCTCGTGGGCCTGCCGATCCGGCTCAGCGGCAGGCTCCAGCGGCGAGGCGGGTTCCGGCGGCTGACGGACGCGGCGGACGTCACCCCGGTCCGGCTGGACGAGGTGGAGCGGGACCGGCTGATGAAGTCCCTGTACGCGGACCTCCCGGTGGCCGAGGAGCTGCCCTTCGAGGACGCCGAGGAGGACGGGGAGGGGAAGGGGGGCGGCTGAGCCGGGACGCTACGGCCGGGGTCCCGACCGGCCGGGGCGGACGAAGGAGGCCATCCGCAGGCCGGGGACGGGCGAGAAATCCGCGCCCCGGACGAAACCCAGCCGCTCGTACAGGGTCACGGCGGGCCCGTTCGCCGCACCGGTGGCGACCTCGGTCTCGCGGCCGGGGAACACCTCGTGCGACAGGTGGCGCAGCAGGGCGGAGGCGACGCCCCGGCGGAACCAGTCGGGGTCCACGCACAGCCGGTCGATCGAGACCCGGCACCGCTCGTCCTCCTCTACCCAGGCGAGGAACCCGGCCACCTGACCGGACCCGGAGACCGCCCCGAGCCAGTTCAGCGGCCTGCCGCGCATCTCCGCCAGGCTCTCGCGCAGCGCCGGGATGGCGTCGAAGCCGATGAGGCCGGCCTCGATCGCGTAGGCGGCCCGGCCGATCCGGTGCACGGAGGCGGCGGTCGCGTCGTCGGCCAGGTTCAGAGGGTGGACGAGAAGGGGGACGCGGGAGCCGGTGGGGGGTCCGGATACGGGTCCGGATACAGGTGTGCCAGTCACGCGCCCCACGGTACGTCCGCCCCCGGGCCGGGAGCCGCGAAGTAACCGTTTAGCGGCTGAGCGGTCCGGCTCGGTACGATTCAGGCGCGCAGTGTTCGCTCGCGCACCCCTGAGTCAGGAGAGACCGGTGTCAGACGTCCGTGTGATCATCCAACGCGATTCCGAGCGGGACGAGCGCGTGGTGGCCACGGGCACTACGGCGGCCGACCTCTTCCCCGGCGAACGCACCGTCGTCGCCGCCCGGATCGCGGGCGAGCTGAAGGACCTGGCGTACGAGGTCAAGGACGGCGAGACCGTCGAGCCGGTGGAGATCTCCTCCGAGGACGGTCTCAACATCCTGCGCCACTCGACCGCGCACGTCATGGCGCAGGCCGTACAGGAACTCTTCCCCGAGGCCAAGCTGGGCATCGGGCCGCCGGTCCGGGACGGCTTCTACTACGACTTCGACGTCGAGAAGCCCTTCACCCCCGACGACCTCAAGGCCGTCGAGAAGAAGATGCAGGAGATCCAGAAGCGCGGTCAGCGCTTCTCGCGCCGCGTCGTCACCGACGAGGCGGCGCGCGAGGAGCTCGCGAACGAGCCGTACAAGCTCGAACTGATCGGGCTCAAGGGCTCGGCGGCGACCTCGGACGACGGCGCGGACGTCGAGGTGGGCGGCGGCGAACTGACCATCTACGACAACTTCGACGCCAAGACCGGCGACCTGTGCTGGTCCGACCTGTGCCGTGGCCCGCACCTGCCGACCACCCGCAACATCCCGGCGTTCAAGCTGATGCGCAACGCGGCCGCCTACTGGCGCGGCAGCGAGAAGAACCCGATGCTCCAGCGCATCTACGGCACCGCGTGGCCGTCGAAGGACGAGCTCAAGGCCCACCTCGACTTCCTCGCCGAAGCCGAGAAGCGCGACCACCGCAAGCTCGGTGTCGAGCTGGACCTCTTCTCCGTCCAGGACGAGATCGGCTCCGGCCTCGCCGTCTTCCACCCGCGCGGCGGTACCATCCGCCGGGTCATGGAGGACTACTCGCGCAAGCGGCACGAGGAAGAGGGCTACGAGTTCGTCTACACCCCGCACGCCACCAAGGGCGCCCTCTTCGAGAAGAGCGGTCACCTGGACTGGTACGCGGACGGCATGTACCCCCCCATGCAGCTCGACGGTGGTATCGACTACTACCTCAAGCCCATGAACTGCCCGATGCACAACCTGATCTTCGACGCGCGCGGCCGCTCCTACCGTGAACTGCCGCTGCGGCTCTTCGAGTTCGGCACGGTGTACCGGTACGAGAAGTCGGGCGTGGTGCACGGCCTGACCCGCTCGCGCGGGTTCACCCAGGACGACGCGCACATCTACTGCACGAAGGAGCAGATGGCGGAGGAGCTGGACCGGACCCTCACCTTCGTCCTGAACCTGCTGCGCGACTACGGTCTGAACGACTTCTACCTGGAGCTGTCGACCAAGGACCCGGAGAAGTTCGTCGGCTCGGACGAGGTCTGGGAAGAGGCGACCGAGACCCTGCGCCAGGTCGCCGAGAAGCAGGGCCTGCCGCTGGTCCCGGACCCGGGCGGCGCCGCGTTCTACGGCCCGAAGATCTCGGTCCAGTGCCGCGACGCCATCGGCCGTACCTGGCAGATGTCGACCGTGCAGCTCGACTTCAACCTCCCGGAGCGCTTCAACCTGGAGTACACCGGCCCCGACGGCACCAAGCAGCAGCCGGTCATGATCCACCGCGCGCTGTTCGGTTCCATCGAGCGGTTCTTCGCCGTGCTGCTGGAGCACTACGCGGGTGTCATGCCGCCGTGGCTGGCCCCGGTCCAGGCGGTCGGCATCCCGATCGGCGACGCGCACATCGAGTACCTGCAGGAGTTCGCCGCCGAGGCGAAGAAGAAGGGCCTGCGGGTCGAGGTGGACGCCTCGTCCGACCGGATGCAGAAGAAGATCAGGAACCAGCAGAAGCTCAAGGTTCCGTTCATGATCATCGTCGGCGACGAGGACATGGCGGCGGGCACCGTCTCCTTCCGCTACCGCGACGGCTCGCAGGAGAACGGCGTCGCCAAGGCCGAGGCCCTGGCGAAGCTGGTCAAGGTCGTCGAGGACCGCGTCCAGGTCTGACCCTTCCCCCGTTCACGCGGGGTTCGGCCCCCGGGAAGTGATCACTTCCCGGGGGCCTTCCTCGTTCGTCACGGCAAGGTCATATGCTGCATCCCATGACGAGTGAGCCGGAGCAGCAGATCGGTGTGGGCACGCAGGACGCGTTCCAGCGACTGTGGACGCCCCACCGGATGGCGTACATCCAGGGAGAGAACAAGCCGACCGGTCCGGAGGCCGGGGACGGCTGTCCCTTCTGCGGGATTCCGGAGATGTCCGACGCGGACGGGCTGATCGTGGCCCGCGGCAAACACGTCTACGCGGTCCTGAACCTCTACCCGTACAACGGCGGACACCTCATGGTCGTCCCCTACCGGCACGTCGCGGACTACACCGAGCTGGACGGTCCCGAAACGGTGGAGCTGGCCGACCTCACCAAGCGGGCCATGGTCGCGCTGCGCAAGGCGTCCGGGGCGCACGGCTTCAACATCGGGATGAACCAGGGCGCCGCCGCCGGCGCCGGGATCGCCGCGCACCTGCACCAGCACATCGTGCCCCGCTGGGGCGGCGACACGAACTTCATGCCGGTGGTCGGGCACACCAAGGTGCTGCCGCAACTCCTCGCCGACACCCGGCAGATGCTCGCCGACTCCTGGCCGGTCGACTAACCGTACGGGCCCCGGCCCACGGCTCTGCCGTACTGCTCGGTCGTACTGCTCGGTGTACGGCTCTGTCGTACGGGCCGCCGCGCGGTCCGCGGCCCGTACGGCTGCCGGGCCTACACGTCGTACGCGTCGGCCTTGCGCGGCGAGGGGTCCTGGACCATGCCGCTGACGATCATCGAGCGGTTGACGAACCGCTCCGTGTCGACGCCGTTCTCGTCCAGCACCCGCATCGCGGCCGCGTGCACCGCCCGCAGCACGGGGGTGGCGGTGCGCATCGCGTCGTCGGCCATGAAGCGGTGCCGCCACATCGAACCGGCCCACACGTGCCGGACCCCGAAGGGCTCGGGCAGGACCAGCTTGCCGCCGAGGAAGTCGAGCAGCGGCGGGTACCAGCTGAAGGGCGCCCGGACCGCGAGCCGGACCACCTCGGAGGCGTCCACCAGGGCGTGGGTGCGTTCGGTGGTCTCCCAGAAGCGGACGGCCTTGGCGACCTCGGTCGTCTTGCGCGCGGACTTGGTGGTGAACAGGCCGTGCACGGGTCCGAGGGAGTGGGCGGTGACGTCGATGCGCAGGGTCTTGTAGAGCACGGTGACGGTGACCATCATCGTGATCACCAACTGGCCGTCCCACAGGGGCCACTGGACGCCGAGGTAGTGCCGGTTGCCCGCGCCGAACTGCTGCTCGTTGCAGATCCGGGTGATCTCGTGCTGTTTGATGAGGAAGGTGTCGACGTCCTGGCCGGTGGGGCGGGACACCTCCTTGGCACCCTCGCCGACCGGGGTGACGATCCAGTGGGTGATCGAGGGCGGCGGGAAGCCGCCGGTGTGCAGGGGGCCGCGTTCGAGCATGCGCAGCTGGTCGTGGATCGCGCGTATGACGTCCCAGCTGCGGAAGGGGTGGATGTCGATGCCCTCGGTCTTCGGGGCGAGGTCCTCGGCGAGCTGCCAGCTGCCCCACCGGGTGCCCATGCCGAGGATGCCCTTGGGACCGGCGTAGAAGACGGAGTTGCTGCGGCCCTCGGCCGTGAGTTTGGCGAGCTGTTGGCGCAGGTCCTCGCGGGACTTCTCGTCTGGGTTGCCGGGCACCGCCTCGGGGATCTTGGCGCCGACGGAGACGCCGCCGAGCAGGCCGTCCCAGCGGGCCCGCATGTCGGCCGCGGCGGCCTCGCAGAGGCGGCTGGCCAGGAACCACCCCGCGACGGGCGCGAGGATCATCGCGCGCAGGTAGAGGCCCCAGAACCCGGTGAGCGGCAGCCGGAACATCAGCACGGCCACCCCTATGCCGATGCCGACGAGGAGCGCCGTGCCCGCCCAGGAGGCGCGCTTGCCCCCGCTGCCCGCGAGGGTCTTGCGGATCTGGAACATGCCGAGCCACAGGAGCAGCCCGGGCAGGAAGAGCAGTCCGCAGACCAACATGATCAGGCGGAGCTTGCGGTCGCGTTCCTTGCGCAGGCGGGAGGCGGCGAGGCAGTGCTCGACGACGGTCTGCGGGTCGGCGCCGAAGGCCTGGATGAGGGGTTTGCGGCTCGCGCCGAGCATCCGGGCCTCGACGGCGCGGCAGAAGGCCTCGCCGAAGTTGGGTTCGAAGAGGGAGAGCTTGCCCTTCTTCACCGCGGATTCGTAGTGCTCGTTGTTGGCTTTGAGTATCTCGTCGGGCTTGCCGTCGCGGTACGCGGCGGAGGCGAGCGCGTTGGTGGCAGCCGTCTGGCCGCCACCGCCCTGGAGGGGGATCTGCGCCCCCGGCCTGAAGTCGAAACCGTCGTCCGCCACCGCTGCCCCCATCGCTGTGCCTTCGTGCCGTGCCCGGCCGTGCCCCACCCGGGGCTACTGCTCTGTGTCATGCCCCGGTCCGCCGAGCCTGAAAGAGCCTAGCGACGCTCGTCTCCCCATGGTCATGGGACAGGGAAATACCGCCCACCGCAAGCGGGTTGGGTGGGCGGCAGTCCGTACGCTATGTCAAGTGGCTTCCCTTCTGAGCCTGTTCCCGCAGCTTGACCGCGACCTGCGGCGGCATCGCCTCGTGACGGGCGTACGTACGGGTGAAGCCGCCGGTGCCGTGGGAGACCGAGCGCAGCTCCACGGCGTAGCGGGCGATCTCCAGCTCGGGGATCTCGGCGCGGACCACGCTGCGCCCGGGGCCCGCCTGTTCGGTGCCGACGACCCGGCCGCGACGTCCGGCGAGGTCGCTCATGACGGGTCCCACGTAGGCGTCGGGGACCAGGACGGTGAGTTCCGCCACGGGTTCGAGGAGATGGATCGGGCCCGCGGCGGCCGCCTCGCGCAGGGCGAGGGCGCCCGCGGTCTGGAAGGCGGCGTCCGAGGAGTCCACGGAGTGCGCCTTGCCGTCGCGCAGCGTGATCCGTACGTCGACCAGTGGGTATCCGGTGGCGGCGACGCCGCGGGCGGCCTGGGCCCGTACGCCCTTCTCGACGGACGGGATGAACTGGCGCGGGACGGCGCCGCCGACCACCTTGTCCACGAACTCGATGCCGCTGCCCGGCGGGAGCGGTTCGACGTCGATCTCGCAGATGGCGTACTGGCCGTGGCCGCCCGACTGTTTCACGTGGCGGCCGCGGGCGCTGGAACGGGCGCCGAAGGTCTCGCGCAGGCTGACCTTGTGGGGGACCGCGTCGACCTGGACGCCGTAGCGGCTGCGCAGCCGTTCGAGGGCGACCTCCTGGTGGGCCTCGCCCAGACACCACAGGACGAGCTGGTGGGTGTGCGGGTTCAGCTCCAGCCGCATGGTGGGGTCCTCGGCGACGAGCCGGGCCAGCCCCTGGGAGAGCTTGTCCTCGTCGGCCTTGCCGTGGGCCTCGATGGCGAGCGGGAGCAGCGGGTCGGGCATCGCCCAGGGCTCCATGAGCAGGGGGCGGCCCTTGGCGGAGAGGGTGTCGCCGGTCTCGGCGTGCGTGAGTTTGGCCACGCAGGCGAGGTCTCCGGCGATGCACTGGCCCAGGGTGCGCTGCTGTTTGCCGAAGGGGGCGGTGAGGGTGCCGACGCGTTCGTCGGCCTCGTGGAGGGCCCGGGGCCGTGCCGCGTCGGGGCCGGGGTGGCCGCAGACGTGCAGGGTGTCCTCGGGGCGCAGGGTGCCGGAGAAGACGCGGACGAGGGAGACCCGGCCGACGTAGGGGTCGGAGGAGGTCTTGACGACCTCGGCGACGAGCGGGCCCGCCGGGTCGCAGGTGACGGCGGGGCGCGGGGCGCCGTCGGGGGTGGTGACGGTGAGGGCGGGGCGTTCGAGGGGGCTGGGGAAGCCGCCGGTGATCAGCTCCAGGAGTTCGACCGTACCGAGGCCCTGGCGGGCGCCGTCGGCGGCGGGGGCGGCCATCAGGACGGGGTGGAAGCTGCCGCGGGCGACGGCGCGTTCGAGGTCGTCGACGAGGGTCTTGACGTCGATGTCCTCGCCGCCGAGGTAGCGGTCCATGAGGGTCTCGTCCTCGCTCTCGGCGATGATCCCCTCGATCAGGCGGGCCCGGGCCCCGGTGATGAGCGACAGCTCGGCGGGGTCGGGGTCGCGTTCGACGCGCTCGCCCGAGCCGTAGTCGTACACCCGCTGGGAGAGCAGGCCGAGGAGGCCGGTGACGGGGGCGTGGCCGTCGGGCCCGGCGGGTCCGTGGAGCGGCAGGTACAGGGGGATGACGGCGTCGGGGTCGTCGGCGCCGAAGGTCTCGCCGCAGACCGCGGCCATCCGGCCGTAGTCGGCGCGGGTCCCTTCGAGGTGGGTGACGACGATGGCGCGGGGCATGCCGACGGCCGCGCATTCGTCCCAGACGGTCCGGGTGGCGCCGGAGAGGCCGGGCGGCGCGTCGGAGCCGTACGTGCCGTACGGGCCGCCGTGTGCGGCGTCAGGGGCGTCGCCGGGCTCCGCTGCCTGGCCCGCTTCGGCCGCCGAGACGACGAAGAGGGCCGCGTCCGCGGCGCGCAGACCGGCCCTGAGCTCTCCGACGAAGTCGGCGTATCCGGGGGTGTCCAATACGTTGATCTTGATGCCGTCCCAGGCGACGGGGACGAGGGAGAGCTGGACCGAGCGCCGTCGCCGGTGTTCGATCTCGTCGTAGTCGGAGACGGTCGCGCCGTCCTCGACCCGTCCGGCCCGGCCCACGGCCCCGGCGGTCAGGGCGAGGGCTTCGACCAGGGTGGTCTTGCCGGCTCCGCTGTGGCCGACCAGCACCACGTTGCGTATCGAGGAGGGGCGGTCGGCCGTCAGTGCCCTGCCCGCGGCTCCGGCTTGGTGTGCTTTGTCACCCATGATTCTCGTGCCTCCCGGTGTGACGGTGAGGTGGGATCCTTCGAGCTTTGCACCGGTGTCACACCGCGTCCATACGTCGCACCCCTGCGGGGCCGCCGCACCCGGCCGGAGCGGCCGCCGGAGCGGCTGGCGAACCGGCCGCCGGGGGTCCGCCGGCGGGTCCGCGCGAGGGGAAGCGGGTGACGCCGGGGGGCCTACCGGTGGGTGCGCGGCGGTGCGGGCCCCCGGCGCTGGCTACGATGGGCCAGCCGGTGGCCGTGGTGGCCGTGCGGCCCAGCGACCCCCTGGGAAGGCCATGCTGAACAAGTACGCGCGTGCATTCTTTACGCGTGTCCTCACACCGTTCGCCGCGTTTCTGCTCCGTCGGGGGGTGAGCCCGGACGCGGTCACCCTGATCGGCACGGCCGGAGTGGTGGCCGGAGCGCTGGTCTTCTTCCCGCGCGGAGAGTTCTTCTGGGGCACGATCACGATCACCCTCTTCGTGTTCTCCGACCTGGTCGACGGGAACATGGCGCGGCAGGCCGGAGTCTCCAGCCGGTGGGGCGCGTTCCTGGACTCGACGCTGGACCGGGTGGCGGACGCCGCGATCTTCGGCGGCCTGGCGCTCTGGTACGCCGGATCGGGCCACGACAACATGCTGTGCGCGGTGGCGATCTTCTGCCTGGCGAGCGGCCAGGTGGTCTCGTACACCAAGGCCCGGGGCGAGGCGATCGGGCTGCCGGTGGCCGTGAACGGGCTCATCGAGCGCGCGGAGCGCCTGGTGATCACGCTGGTCGCGGCCGGCCTGTCGGGTCTGGAGACCTTCGGCGTGCCCTCGTGGATCGGGGTGCTGCTGCCGGTGGCGCTGTGGGTGGTGGCCGCCGGTTCGCTGGTGACGCTGATCCAGCGGGTGGTGACCGTGCGCCGGGAGGCCGCGGAGGCCGACGCGGCGGCTGCGGTGTCGGCGGCCGAGCTGTCGGCGGCCGAGCTGTCCGAGGCCGAGGTGTCCGAGGCCGAGCTGTCCGAAAAACCCGGCGTGACCGAGGGCGGAGCGACCTGATGGGCGCGTTGACGGACAAGCTGACGGACGGGGCCTTCGGGCTCGGCTGGGCCGGGGTGAAGAAGCTCCCGGAGCCCGTGGCGGCCACGCTCGGCCGCGTGATCGCGGACCGGGTCTGGAAGCGGCGCGGGAAGAGCGTGCTGCGGCTGGAGGCGAACCTGGCCCGGGTGGTGCCCGGGGCGGGGCCGGAGCGGCTGCGGGAGCTGTCCCGGGCGGGCATGCGCTCGTACATGCGGTACTGGATGGAATCCTTCCGGCTGCCCGCGATGAACAAGGAACGTTTCCGCCGGGAAGTCGAGATGCGGGACGAGCACGTTCTGCTCGACGGCATGGCCGCCGGGCGCGGTGTGATCATCGCCCTGCCGCACCTGGCCAACTGGGACCTCGCCGGGGCCTGGGTCACCAGCCACCACGGCATCGCCTTCACCACGGTCGCGGAGCGGCTCAAGCCGGAGAGCCTGTACGACCGGTTCGTGGCCTACCGCGAGAGCCTGGGCATGGAGGTGCTGCCGCACAGCGGCGGCGCCGCCTTCGGGACCCTCGCCCGCCGGCTGCGCTCGGGCGGGCTGGTCTGCCTGGTCGCCGACCGCGACCTGTCCGCCTCCGGGGTCGAGGTGGACTTCTTCGGGTCCACCGCGCGGATGCCCGCCGGGCCCGCGCTGCTCGCGCAGCAGACGGGCGCGCTGCTGGTGCCGGCGACGCTCTGGTACGAGGACAGCCCGATGATGCGGGGCCACTTCCACCCGCCGGTCGAGGTGCCCGAGCGGGGCACCCGTACGGAGAAGACCGCGGCGATGACACAGGCGGTGGCCGACGCGTTCGCCGCCGGGATCGCCGAGCACCCCGAGGACTGGCACATGCTTCAGCGCCTGTGGCTGGAGGACCTGGAACCCCGGGAGCCGGGGGCGTCGCCGTCCGCGGAGCGGGAGCCCAGGCCGTCCGGGGACCGTCCTGAGCCGTCGTCGTCGCCGTCGCCCTCCGCGGACCGCCGGGAGGGCGCCGAGTGAAGATCGGGATCGTGTGCCCGTACTCCTGGGACGTCCCGGGCGGGGTCCAGTTCCACATCCGCGACCTGGCGGAACACCTGATCGGCCGGGGCCACCAGGTGTCGGTGCTCGCCCCCGCGGACGATGACACCCCCCTGCCCCCGTACGTCGTCTCGGCGGGGCGCGCGGTGCCGGTGCCCTACAACGGCTCGGTGGCCCGGCTGAACTTCGGCTTCCTCTCGGCCGCGCGGGTACGCCGCTGGCTGCACGACGGAACCTTCGACGTCATCCACATCCACGAGCCGACCTCCCCGTCGCTGGGCCTGCTGGCCTGCTGGGCGGCCCAGGGCCCGATCGTGGCCACCTTCCACACCTCCAACCCGCGCTCCCGGGCGATGATCGCCGCCTACCCGATCCTGCAGCCCGCGCTGGAGAAGATCAGCGCGCGGATCGCGGTGAGCGAGTACGCCCGGCGCACGCTGGTGGAACACCTCGGCGGGGACGCCGTCGTCATCCCCAACGGCGTCGACGTGGACTTCTTCGCCTCCGCCGAACCGAAGGCCGAGTGGGGCGGCGGCACGCTCGGCTTCATCGGCCGGATCGACGAGCCGCGCAAGGGGCTGCCGGTGCTGATGGCCGCCTTCCCGAAGATCGTGGAGGCGTGCCCGGACGTACGGCTGCTGGTCGCGGGGCGCGGTGACGAGGAGGAGGCGGTGGCCACGCTGCCGCCCGCGCTGCGGGAGCGGGTGGAGTTCCTGGGCATGGTCTCCGACGAGGACAAGGCGCGGCTGCTGCGGAGCGTCGACGTGTACGTCGCCCCCAACACCGGCGGTGAGAGCTTCGGGATCATCCTGGTCGAGGCGCTGTCGGCCGGGGCGGCGGTGCTGGCCTCCGACCTGGACGCCTTCGCGCAGGTCCTGGACCAGGGGACGGCGGGCGACCTCTTCGCGAACGAGGACGCCGACGCGCTGGCGGCGGGCGCCGTCACCCTGCTGCGGGACCCGGACCGGCGGGCCGGGCTGAGCGAGCGCGGGTCCGCGCACGTGCGGCGCTTCGACTGGTCGACGGTGGGGGCGGACATCCTGGCCGTGTACGAGACGGTGGCCGACGGGGCCGCGTCCGTGGCCACCGACGAGCGGGTCGGCCTGCGGGCCCGCCTCGGCCTCACCCGGGGCGCGACCCCGTCGTCCTTCTCCTGACCCCACCCGCCGGGCCTCCGGACGGGGGGTACCGGACATCTGCGCCGCAGCGGCCGGACGTGCCGGGGCCGGCGTCACGGCACCGGCCCACCGCGCCCGCCGGACGCGGCGGGGCGCGGCGGGGCCCGCCGGGGTCGGGCCGCGGGCCGCCCGCGGGCCGGTAGAGTCGCCGCCCGTGATCGAAACCCTCGTATGGATCGCCCTGGCGCTCGGCGCCATCGGGGTCTACCTCAGCTGGACCGCCGGCCGTCTCGACCGGCTGCACTCGCGGATGGACGCCGCCCGCGCCGCGCTCGACGCGCAGCTCGTGCGCCGGGCCTCGGTGGTATTGGAGGTGGCCACCTCCGGCGTGCTGGACCCCGCGTCCTCCCTCGTGCTCTACGAGGCCGCCCACGCCGCCCGCCAGGCGGAGGAGGAGCACCGGGAAGTGGCCGAAAGTGAACTGAGCCAGGCCCTGCGCGCGGTCTTCGAGGACGCCGATCAGGTCGAGGCGGTCAAGGAGGCCCCCGGCGGCGAGGTCGCCGCGGAGGAGCTGGCGGCGGCCGTGCGCCGGGTGCCGATGGCCAGGCGGTTCCACAACGACGCCGTCCGCGCGGCCCGCGCCCTGCGCCGCCACCGCAAGGTCCGCTGGTTCCGGCTGGCCGGTCACGCACCCTTCCCGCTGGCCTTCGAGATGGACGACGAACCCCCGGTCTTCCTGGCCGACCGGCCCTAGATCCAGTCGCCGACGGACCGGCCCGCGCCACCACCAGGGGCCACCGGCTGCACATTGGCCCTTGCAGTGGACTGGTCCGGGGATGTTTGCTCGGTCCAGTACCCGTCTTTCTCGAATGAGGTCACACCGTGAGCACGCTTTCCCACACCCCGCAGACCCCTGAGACCGGCACCGCACGCGTGAAGCGCGGTATGGCCGAGCAGCTCAAGGGCGGCGTGATCATGGACGTGGTCAACGCCGAGCAGGCGAAGATCGCCGAGGACGCCGGCGCCGTGGCCGTCATGGCCCTGGAGCGGGTTCCGGCCGATATCCGCAAGGACGGCGGGGTCGCCCGCATGTCCGACCCGAACATGATCGAAGAGATCATCGCGGCCGTCTCCATCCCGGTCATGGCGAAGTCGCGCATCGGCCACTTCGTCGAGGCCCAGGTGCTCCAGTCCCTCGGCGTCGACTACATCGACGAGTCCGAGGTCCTGACCCCGGCCGACGAGGTCAACCACAGCGACAAGTTCGCCTTCACGACCCCCTTCGTCTGTGGCGCCACCAACCTGGGCGAGGCCCTGCGCCGCATCGCCGAGGGCGCGGCCATGATCCGTTCGAAGGGCGAGGCCGGTACCGGCAACGTCGTCGAGGCCGTCCGTCACCTGCGCCAGATCAAGAACGAGATCGCCCGCCTGCGCGGCTTCGACAACAACGAGCTGTACGCCGCCGCCAAGGACCTGCGCGCCCCGTACGAGCTGGTCAAGGAGGTTGCCGAGCTGGGCAAGCTCCCCGTGGTGCTGTTCTCCGCCGGTGGCGTGGCCACCCCCGCCGACGCCGCGCTGATGCGCCAGCTCGGTGCCGAGGGCGTCTTCGTCGGCTCCGGCATCTTCAAGTCGGGCGACCCGGCCAAGCGCGCCGCCGCCATCGTGAAGGCCACCACCTTCTACGACGACCCGAAGATCATCGCGGACGCCTCGCGCAACCTGGGCGAGGCCATGGTCGGCATCAACTGCGACACCCTCCCCGAGTCCGAGCGCTACGCCAACCGCGGCTGGTAGGGCATTCCACTCATGAACAACCCCCCGGTCATCGGCGTCCTGGCACTCCAGGGCGACGTACGGGAGCACCTGATCGCCCTGGCCTCGGCGGACGCCGTGGCCAGGCCGGTCCGGCGCCCCGAAGAACTCGCCGAGGTCGACGCCCTGGTGATCCCCGGCGGCGAGTCGACGACCATGTCGAAGCTCGCCGTGCTCTTCGGCATGCTGGAGCCGCTGCGCGAGCGCGTACGGGCCGGGATGCCGGTCTACGGCACCTGCGCGGGCATGATCATGCTCGCCGACAAGCTGCTCGGGGGCCGTGAGGACCAGGAGACGCTCGGCGGCATCGACATGATCGTCCGGCGCAACGCCTTCGGCCGTCAGAACGAGTCCTTCGAGGCCTCCATCGAGTTCGCGGGCATAGCGGACGGCCCGGTCGAGGGCGTCTTCATCCGCGCCCCCTGGGTCGAGTCGGTCGGCGCGGCGGCCGAGGTGCTGGCCACGTACGACGGCCACACCGTCGCCGTGCGCCAGGGCAACGTGCTGGCCACCTCCTTCCACCCGGAGCTGACGGGCGACCACCGCGTCCACGCGTACTTCGTCGACATGGTGCGCGCGGGGTCCTGAACCCGCAGGGTCCTGAACCGGTCCCGGGAGGAGTCCCGGTAGGATCTGTGGCGAACACCGTTGGTTACGCGAAGGAGACAGGCAGATGTCCGGCCACTCTAAATGGGCTACGACGAAGCACAAGAAGGCCGTGATCGATGCCAAGCGCGGCAAGCTCTTCGCGAAGCTGATCAAGAACATCGAGGTCGCGGCGCGTACCGGCGGGGCCGACCTCGACGGCAACCCGACGCTCTTCGACGCCGTCCAGAAGGCCAAGAAGAGCTCCGTCCCGAACAAGAACATCGACTCCGCGCTCAAGCGCGGTGCCGGTCTCGAAGCGGGCGGCGCCGACTATGAAACGATCATGTACGAAGGCTACGGCCCCAACGGTGTCGCGGTGCTCATCGAGTGCCTCACCGACAACCGCAACCGTGCCGCCTCGGACGTGCGCGTCGCCATGACCCGCAACGGTGGCTCCATGGCCGACCCGGGTTCGGTGTCCTACCTGTTCAACCGCAAGGGCGTCGTCCTGCTGCCCAAGGGCGAGCTGAGCGAGGACGACGTGCTCGACGCCGTGCTCGACGCGGGCGCCGAGGAAGTCAACGACCTCGGCGAGCAGTTCGAGATCATCAGCGAGGCCACCGACCTGGTCGCGGTCCGTACGGCGCTCCAGACGGCCGGCATCGACTACGACTCGGCCGACTCCAACTTCCTGCCGACCATGCAGGTCGAGCTGGACGAAGAGGGCGCCCGCAAGATCTTCAAGCTGATCGACGCACTGGAGGACAGCGACGACGTGCAGAACGTCTTCGCCAACTTCGACGTCAGCGACGAGGTCATGGAGAAGGTCGACGCCTGATCGGCGCCGATCCACACGCTCGTACGACGGGCCGCCGGGGACACCCCCGGCGGCCCGTCGGTGTGTGCGCACCCGATGTCAGTGCGGCCCTATAGCCTGCACGAACGGACGAACGTACCGACGGAGGAGGGGCCAGTGCGCGTGCTCGGAGTGGACCCCGGCCTGACCCGGTGCGGGGTCGGCGTGGTCGAGGGGGTCGCGGGCCGTCCGCTCACCATGCTCGGAGTGGGCGTCGTACGCACCCCCGCGGACGCCGACATCGGCCTCCGGCTGGTCGCCATCGAGGCCGGGCTGGAGGCCTGGCTCGACGAGCACCGGCCCGAAGTCGTCGCGGTGGAGCGGGTCTTCAGCCAGCACAACGTGAGCACCGTCATGGGCACCGCCCAGGCCAGCGCGGTGGCGATGCTCTGCGCCGCGCGCCGCGGACTGCCCGTCGTCCTGCACACCCCCAGCGAGGTCAAGGCCGCCGTCACCGGCAGCGGCCGCGCCGACAAGGCGCAGGTCGGCGCGATGGTGACCCGCCTGCTGCGGCTCGCCGCACCCCCCAAGCCCGCCGACGCGGCCGACGCCCTCGCCCTCGCCATCTGCCACATCTGGCGCGCCCCCGCCCAGAACCGTCTCCAGCAGGCCGTAGCCCTGCACGCCGCCTCGAAAGGCCGTACCCGATGATCGCCTTCGTCAGCGGCCCGGTCGCCGCGCTCGCCACCACCACGGCCGTCATCGAGGTCGGCGGCGTGGGCATGGCCTTGCACTGCACTCCGCACACCATCGCCGGACTGCGCCTCGGGCAGGAGGCCAAGCTCGCCACCTCCCTGGTCGTGCGCGAGGACTCCCTCACCCTCTACGGCTTCGCCGACGACGACGAGCGGCAGGTCTTCGAGCTGCTCCAGGGCGCGAGCGGGGTCGGCCCGCGCCTCGCCCAGGCCATGCTCGGCGTGCACCGCCCCGACGCGCTGCGCCTCGCCGTCGCCACCGGCGACGAGAAGTCGCTGACCGCGGTCCCCGGCATCGGCAAGAAGGGCGCCCAGAAGCTGCTCCTAGAGCTCAAGGACAAGCTGGGCCAGCCCCTGGGCACCGGAGCCCTGGTCGGCGCCCAGCGGGCCGCCGCGGCCGCAGGACCGGCCCCCTGGACCGAACAGCTCCAGGCCGCCCTCATCGGCCTCGGCTACGCCTCCCGCGAGGCGGAGGAGGCGGTCTCCGCGGTCACCCCGCAGGCCGAAGCGGCGATCGCCGCCGGGGGTCCCGCCCCCGTGCCCCAGCTGCTGCGCGCCGCTCTGCAGACCCTGAACCGCGCCCGCTGACCCCGCGCCCGCTGACCCCGCGGCCGCGGCCGTGGGCGCCGTACGCACCGCACAGACCAGAAGGCAGACTGACACCGTGAACTGGGACCAGAGCGAGCCCCCCGAGAGCGCCGTGGACGCCGAGGCGGACCGGCTGGTCGCGGCCGCCGCCGACGGCGAGGACAGCGCGGTCGAGGCGGCCCTGCGGCCCAAGGACCTCGGGGAGTTCGTCGGCCAGGAGAAGGTGCGCGCGCAGCTCGACCTGGTGCTCAAGGCGGCCCGCCAGCGCGGCGCCACCGCCGACCACGTGCTGCTCTCCGGCGCGCCCGGCCTCGGCAAGACCACCCTCTCGATGATCATCGCCGCCGAGATGGGCGCGCCGATCCGGATCACCTCCGGCCCCGCCATCCAGCACGCGGGCGACCTCGCCGCGATCCTCTCCTCGCTCCAGGAGGGCGAGGTCCTCTTCCTCGACGAGATCCACCGGATGTCGCGGCCCGCCGAGGAAATGCTCTACATGGCCATGGAGGACTTCCGCGTCGACGTGATCGTCGGCAAGGGACCCGGCGCGACGGCGATCCCGCTGGAGCTGCCGCCCTTCACCCTCGTCGGGGCGACCACCCGGGCCGGTCTGCTGCCGCCCCCGCTGCGGGACCGCTTCGGATTCACCGGCCACATGGAGTTCTATGCCCCCGAGGAGCTGGAGCGCGTCATCCACCGCTCCGCGCGGCTCCTCGACGTGGAGATCGACACCGCGGGCGCCGCCGAGATCGCGGGCCGCTCCCGCGGCACCCCGCGCATCGCGAACCGCCTGCTGCGCCGGGTCCGCGACTACGCCCAGGTCCGGGAGGACGGCGTGATCAACCGCGCGGTCTCCGCCACCGCCCTGAAGGTGTACGAGGTGGACGAGCGCGGACTGGACCGGCTGGACCGGGCCGTCCTGGAGGCCCTGCTCAAGCTCTTCGGCGGTGGTCCGGTGGGCCTGTCCACCCTCGCGGTGGCGGTGGGGGAGGAGCGGGAGACCGTGGAGGAGGTCGCCGAACCGTTCCTGGTACGCGAGGGACTGCTGGCGCGGACGCCCAGGGGACGGGTGGCGACACCTGCCGCGTGGGCTCACCTCGGGCTCGTACCGCCGGTCCGTCCCACGACCGGTTCGGGCGGACAAGCGGGGTTGTTCGGGGGCTGACGGCGCGGAGGTTCGACCGGTCAGGAACTGCGGTGCCATGCTGGGCGTTGTTCCATCGGTGTGGACTCGCCTAGACTCCGCCGATGCTGGCCGTAACGGCCGGCATGCCCACCCCCCGTAGAAAAGGCCGCTCACCTGCGGTCGTGCGAAGGATCTTCGTCCCGTGAACAGTAGCCTCTTGACCTTCCTCCCGTTCGTCGTGCTCATCGGGGCGATGTTCCTGATGACGCGCTCCGCCAAGAAGAAGCAGCAGGCGGCGGTGACCATGCGCGACCAGATGGGCCCCGGCACCGGCGTGCGCACCATCGGCGGCGTGTACGCCACGGTGAAGGAGATCGGCGACGACACCGTCACCCTGGAAATCGCCCCCGGCGTGCACGCGATCTTCGCGAAGAACTCCATCGGCGCCGTCCTGGAGGACGAGGAGTACAACCGCATCGTCCACGGCACCGGTGATGATCTGAACATCGACACGCCGGTCGTCCCCGACGACGCCTCCTCGCTGCTCAAGGACGAGCCCGCGGAGGCCGACAAGGCCGACGCCCCCAAGCTCGACCTCGGCAAGAAGGACGAGTCGGCCGCCGAGGAGCCCAAGGACGGCAAGACCGACGGCACGACCGACGGCGAGCCCGGCGTCAAGTAGCGCTCGGCGGGGGACCGCACGGCACCTGATCGGAGGCCGCGGCGGTCCCCTTCAGTGACCCGAATCTGCGGGGGGCAGGGGTCCCCACACACATTTCGTGGCCGTCTGCGCGCTGACCCGGTGCGAGGCGGTTGGACAGGGAGATACGACAAGGTGGCAGCACCGAAGAAGGGCCGGAGGCCCACGGGGGCTCAGGGGAGGCCGGGGCGCGCCCTGGCCCTCATCCTGATCGCGATGGTGGCGCTCACCGCGGGGATGTTCCTGACCGGACAGACGACTCCCCGCCTCGGCATCGACCTCGCGGGCGGTACGAGCATCACGCTCAAGGCCAAGAGCGAACCCGGCAAGCCGGACTCGATCAACCCGACCAACATGAACACCGCGGTCGGCATCATCGAGCGCCGTGTCAACGGTCTCGGCGTCTCGGAGGCCGAGGTCCAGACGCAGGGCCGCGACCACATCATCGTGAACATCCCCAAGGGGACGAACGAGAAGCAGGCGCGCGACCAGGTCGGTACGACCGCCCAGCTGTACTTCCGGCCCGTCCTGGCCTTCGCGGACGGCAAGCCGATCGCTCCCCAGCCCACCGCCTCAACGGGCGCCTCCGGCAACCCGTCGCCCACGCCTTCGGCGGGTACCTCCGGTGCCCCGAAGGGCGACGGCGGCAAGAGCGCCTCGCCCAACCCGTCGTCCAGCGCCACTTCCCAGGGCCGTGCCGTACCCGAGGCCCTGATGGCCACCGGCAGCCCCACTCCCTCGCCCTCGGCGAGCGAGTCGAAGAAGGCAGACGACACCAAGGCGCCCACTCCGGCCCCCTCGGGCGCGGACGCGGCCGTCGCCGACCTCCAGGCGAAGTTCGTCGCCCTCGACTGCACCGACGACAAGCAGCGCGCGGCCGTCGGCCTGGGCGTCAAGCCCGGCGACCCGACGCTCGCCTGCGGCAAGCGCGGCGGAACCTGGGGCAAGTGGGTCCTCGGCCCGGCCGGGGTCGACGGCCAGGACGTCAAGGACGCGAAGGGTGTCATCGACACCCAGCGCGGTCAGTGGATCGTCACCATGCAGTTCACCGACAAGGGCGCCGACAAGTTCGCCAAGATCACCGGTGAGCTGGCCACCAAGCAGTCCCCGCAGAACCAGTTCGCGATCGTCCTCGACAACGAGGTCATCTCGGACCCGTACGTCAGCCAGGCCCTGACCGGCGGCAGCGCCGAGATCTCCGGCGGCTTCACCCAGCAGAGCGCGCAGGACCTGGGCAACATGCTCTCGTACGGCGCCCTGCCGCTGTCCTTCCAGGAGGACAGCGTCACCACCGTCACCGCCGCGCTCGGCGGCGAGCAGCTGAAGGCCGGCCTCATCGCCGGCGCCATCGGCCTCGCCCTCGTCGTGATCTACCTGCTGGCGTACTACCGGGGCCTCGCGTTCATCGCGATCATCAGCCTCGTCGTCTCCGGCATCCTCACCTACACGATCATGGCGCTGCTCGGAAAGGGCATCGGGTTCGCGCTGAACCTGCCCGCCGTCTGCGGTGCGATCGTCGCCATCGGCATCACCGCGGACTCGTTCATCGTGTACTTCGAACGCATCCGCGACGAGATCCGCGAGGGCCGCACCCTGCGCCCCGCCGTGGAGCGCGCCTGGCCGCGGGCCCGACGCACCATCCTGGTCTCCGACTTCGTGTCGTTCCTGGCCGCGGCGGTCCTGTTCATCGTCACCGTCGGCAAGGTGCAGGGCTTCGCCTTCACCCTGGGTCTGACGACCCTGCTCGACGTGGTCGTGGTGTTCCTCTTCACGAAGCCGGTCATGACCCTGCTGGCCCGCACGACGTTCTTCTCCAGCGGCCACCCGTGGTCCGGGCTCGACCCGAAGCGGCTCGGCGCCAAGCCGCCGCTGCGCCGGTCCCGTCGTACCGGCTCCGGTACCGGTTCCGATTCCGGTGCGGGTGCCTCCGCAGTCTCCGCCCCCGTCGACGCAAAGGAGGCGTGAGAGATGTCGAAGCTGGGAGATCTCGGCGCCAAGCTGTACCGCGGTGAGGTCGGATACGACTTCGTCGGCAAGCGCTTTCTCTGGTACGGCGTTTCCATCCTGATCACCATCACGGCGATCGTGGCCCTGGCCGTACAGGGCCTCAACATGGGCATCGAGTTCAAGGGCGGTGCCGTCTTCACCACTCCGAAGACGGCCGTCTCGGTCGCCAAGGCCACCGCGGACGCCGAGAAGGCCTCCAGTCACGACGCGACGGTCCAGAAGCTCGGCACCGGCGGCCTGCGCATCCAGGTCTCCGGCCTGGACACCGGCGACGCGGCGAGCGTCAAGAAGCAGCTCGCCGCCGACCTCAAGGTCGCCGAGGCCGACATCAACGCCGACCTGGTCGGCCCCAGCTGGGGCGAGCAGATCGCGAACAAGGCCTGGACCGGCCTCGGTGTCTTCATGGTCCTCGTGGTGATCTACCTCGCGATCGCCTTCGAGTGGCGGATGGCCATCGCCGCCCTCATCGCCCTGATCCACGACCTCACCATCACCGTCGGCGTGTACGCGCTCGTCGGCTTCGAGGTCACTCCGGGCACCGTGATCGGTCTGCTGACCATCCTCGGTTACTCCCTCTACGACACCGTCGTCGTCTTCGACGGTCTCAAGGAGGGGTCGAAGGACATCACCAAGCAGACCCGCTGGACCTTCAGCGAGGTCGCCAACCGCAGCATCAACGGCACCCTCGTCCGGTCGATCAACACCACCATCGTGGCGCTGCTCCCGGTCGGCGCGCTGCTGTTCATCGGCGGCGGCTTCCTCGACGCGGGCATGCTCAACGACATCTCGCTCTCGCTGTTCGTCGGCCTCGCGGCCGGCGCGTACTCCTCGATCTTCATCGCGACCCCGCTGGTCGTCGACTTCAAGGAGCGCGAGCCCGCGATGAAGGCGCTCAAGAAGCGGGTGCTCGCCAAGCGGGCGGCCGCCGAGGCCAAGGGGGAGTCGCCGGACGACTTCACCGAGGCCGAGGAGGGTGGCGGGGTCGTGGCCCAGGGCCGCAACGGGCGCGCCTCGGGGCGTCGCCGATGAGCACCGCCGCCGCGGCGTACGCGCTGCCCGACGGGGTCCAGGAGCTGCTGCTCAGCCGGATCAAGGACGTACCGGACTACCCGAAGCCGGGCGTGATGTTCAAGGACATCACCCCGCTGCTGGCGGACCCGAAGGCGTTCTCCGCGCTGACGGAGGCGCTGGCGGAGCTGTGCGAGGCCCGGGGTGCGACGAAGATCGTCGGGCTGGAGGCGCGCGGGTTCATCCTGGCGGCTCCGGCAGCCGTCCGGTCGGGCATCGGCTTCGTGCCGATGCGCAAGGCGGGCAAGCTGCCGGGGGCGACGCTGGCGCAGTCCTACGAGCTGGAGTACGGCACCGCCGAGATCGAGGTCCACGCGGAGGACCTGGCGCCGGGTGACCGGGTCATGGTCATCGATGACGTGCTGGCCACCGGGGGTACGGCAGAGGCCTCGCTGGAACTGATCCGGCGGGCCGGGGCCGAGGTCGCCGGGGTCGCGGTGCTGATGGAACTGTCGTTCCTGCCGGGGAGGGCGCGGCTGGAGCCGGTCCTCGCCGGGGCGCCGCTGGATGCCCTGATCGTGGTCTGACGGTCCTTCCCCTCCCTTCCCTTCCCTACGCCGAAGCGGCGGGCCCCCCTCCCCGGGGGACCCGCCGCTTCGCCGTTCCCCGGCCGCCCGGCCGAAGCCGCGGGGCCGGGCCGGGGCTGGGGCGCGGGTGCGGTTGCGGCCCCCCGGGTCCGCGCCTCAGGCGGCGCCTCAAACGCCGGCGGGGCTGGGTGTGGCGCGGGCGTGCTGGTTCCCCGGCGGGGCTGGGTGTGGCGCGGGCGTGCTGGTTCCCCGGCGGGGCTGGGTGTGGCGCGGGCGTGCTGGTTCCCCGGCGGGGCTGGGTGTGGTGTGCCCGCAGGGTCAGGGCTGCCTGCGGCCGGTGCCCTCTCCAGCCTCGCCGGCCTTTGAGGCGCCGCCGGGGGCGGCGGGGGGCGACGGGCCATCCGGGGCCGCGCGAGCCACCGCACCCGGTCGGGGTTCCGCGGACACGTCGGCGGGTCCGGAGGGTGGGCGGGGCGGACGGTGGGGCGGAAGCCTCGCTACCATGGGTTATCCGGACCTGACCGGGCCCCGGATCCGCATGAGGAGCACTCTTGCCAGACGAGGTCCAGCCACTCTCCGCCGCGCAGCCCGACCCGCAGGGCGAGCCCGAGCAGCCTGCGGCGGACGCCGCGACGCCCCCTCCGGCCCCGGCCGCGTCTCCGGCCCCGGCCGTGTCCCCGGCTCGAGCCCCGGCCACCCCGGCACGGCCCGCGCCCGCGAAGCCCGGCGGCGGGTCCTCCAACCGGGTGCGCGCCCGGCTCGCCCGGCTGGGCGGCCAGAAGTCCAACCCGTACAACCCGGTCCTGGAACCCCTGCTGCGCATAGTCCGCAGCAACGACCCGAAGATCGAGAGCGCCACCCTCCGCCAGATCGAGCAGGCCTACCAGGTCGCCGAGCGCTGGCACCGGGGCCAGAAGCGCAAGAGCGGCGACCCGTACATCACGCACCCGCTCGCGGTCACGACCATCCTCGCCGAACTGGGCATGGACCCCGCCACCCTGATGGCCGGTCTGCTCCACGACACCGTGGAGGACACGGAGTACGGCCTGGAGCAGCTCAGACGCGACTTCGGCGACGCCGTAGCCCTCCTCGTCGACGGGGTCACCAAGCTCGACCGGGTCAAGTTCGGCGAGGCCGCCCAGGCCGAGACCGTACGCAAGATGGTCGTGGCGATGGCCAAGGACCCCCGAGTCCTGGTCATCAAGCTCGCCGACCGCCTGCACAACATGCGCACCATGCGCTACCTCAAGCGGGAAAAGCAGGAGAAGAAGGCCCGCGAGACGCTGGAGATCTACGCTCCGCTGGCCCACCGCCTGGGCATGAACACCATCAAGTGGGAACTGGAGGACCTCGCCTTCGCGATCCTCTACCCCAAGATGTACGACGAGATCGTCCGCCTCGTCGCCGAGCGCGCGCCCAAGCGGGACGAGTACCTCACCGTCGTCACCGACGAGGTGCAGAGCGACCTGCGCGCCGCCCGGATCAAGGCCACCGTCACCGGCCGTCCCAAGCACTACTACAGCGTCTACCAGAAGATGATCGTCCGAGGACGCGACTTCGCGGAGATCTACGACCTGGTCGGCATCCGGGTGCTCGTGGACACCGTCCGGGACTGCTACGCCGCCCTCGGCACCGTGCACGCGCGATGGAACCCGGTCCCCGGCCGGTTCAAGGACTACATCGCGATGCCGAAGTTCAACATGTACCAGTCGCTGCACACGACGGTCATCGGCCCCAGCGGCAAGCCCGTCGAGCTCCAGATCCGTACGTTCGACATGCACCGCCGCGCCGAGTACGGCATCGCCGCGCACTGGAAGTACAAGCAGCAGACCGTCGCGGGCACCTCCAAGGTCCGCACCGACGTCCCGCAGGCCGCCAAGGGCAGCGCCGGCCACGACACGGTCAACGACATGGCCTGGCTGCGCCAGCTCCTGGACTGGCAGAAGGAGACCGAGGACCCGAGCGAGTTCCTGGACTCGCTGCGCTTCGACCTCTCGCGCAACGAGGTCTTCGTCTTCACGCCCAAGGGCGACGTCATCGCCCTGCCCGCGGGGGCCACTTCCGTGGACTTCGCGTACGCCGTCCACACCGAGGTCGGCCACCGCACCATAGGGGCACGGGTCAACGGGCGGCTCGTACCGCTCGAATCCACCCTGGACAACGGCGACCTGGTCGAGGTCTTCACCTCCAAGGCCGAGGGCGCGGGCCCCTCCCGCGACTGGCTCGGCTTCGTCAAGTCCCCGCGCGCCCGCAACAAGATCCGCGCCTGGTTCTCCAAGGAGCGCCGCGACGAGGCCATCGAGCACGGCAAGGACGCCATCGCGCGGGCCATGCGCAAGCAGAACCTGCCGATCCAGCGCATCCTGACCGGCGACTCGCTCGTCACCCTCGCCCACGAGATGCGCTACCCCGACATCTCCTCCCTGTACGCGGCGATCGGCGAGGGCCACGTCACCGCGCAGGGCGTCGTACAGAAGCTGGTCCAGGCCCTCGGCGGCGAGGACGCGGCCAACGAGGACATCGAGGAGAGCGCCCCGCCCTCGCGCAGCCGGGCCACGCGCCGCAAGAACGCCGACCCGGGCGTGGTGGTCAAGGGCGTCGACGACGTCTGGGTGAAGCTCGCCCGCTGCTGCACCCCGGTCCCCGGCGACCCGATCATCGGATTCGTCACCCGTGGCAGCGGCGTATCGGTGCACCGCGCCGACTGCGTCAACGTGGACTCGCTCTCGCAGCAGCCCGAACGGATCCTCGCGGTCGAATGGGCCCCGACCCAGTCGTCCGTCTTCCTGGTCGCCATCCAGGTCGAGGCGCTGGACCGGTCCCGGCTGCTGTCGGACGTCACCCGCGTCCTCTCGGACCAGCACGTGAACATCCTGTCGGCCGCCGTCCAGACCTCCCGCGACCGCGTCGCCACCTCGCGGTTCACCTTCGAGATGGGCGACCCCAAGCACCTGGGCCACGTCCTGAAGGCCGTACGCGGGGTGGAAGGCGTCTACGACGTCTACCGCGTCACCTCGGCCCGCCGCCCGTAACCCGGCGACGGGAGCACGGGAGCACGGCGAAGGGAACCCGGCGACGGGAGCACGGCGAAGGGCCCCGGTACGGAACTCCGTACCGGGGCCCCTCCCCGTACCTGGCGGGCGAACCCGGTCAGCCGCCGAACTCCTCCAGGCCCTTGACGGCCTGGTCCAGCAGCGCCTGACGGCCTTCCAGCTCACGCGCCAGCTTGTCGGCCTTCGCGTTGTTGCCCGCGGCGCGCGCCACGTCGATCTGGCCGCGCAGCTTGTCCACCGCCGCCTGCAGCTGACCGGTCAGACCCGCCGCGCGCGCACGCGCCTCCGGGTTCGTCCGGCGCCACTCGGTCTCCTCGGACTCCTGCAGGGCCCGCTCGACCGTGTGCATCCGGCCCTCGACCTTCGGCCGCGCGTCACGCGGTACGTGGCCGACGGCCTCCCAGCGCTCGTTCAGGGAACGGAACGCGGCGCGGGCCGCCTTCAGGTCCGTGATCGGCAGGAGCTTCTCGGCCTCGTCGGCCAGCTCCTCCTTGAGCTTGAGGTTCTCGTCCTGCTCGGCGTCGCGCTCGGCGAAGACCTCGCCGCGCGCCGCGAAGAACACGTCCTGCGCACCGCGGAAACGGTTCCACAGGTCGTCCTCGGACTCGCGCTGCGCCCGCCCGACGGCCTTCCAGTCCGACATCAGATCGCGGTAGCGCGCCGCCGTCGGACCCCAGTCGGTCGACTTCGACAGCGACTCGGCCTCCGCGACCAGCTTCTCCTTGGCCTTGCGCGCGTCCTCGCGCTGCGCGTCCAGGGACGCGAAGTGCGCCTTGCGGCGCTTGGAGAAGGCGGAACGGGCGTGCGAGAAGCGGTGCCACAGCTCGTCGTCCGACTTGCGGTCGAGGCGCGGCAGCGCCTTCCAGGTGTCCACGAGCGCCCGCAGCCGCTCGCCCGCGCTGCGCCACTGGTCGCTCTGCGCCAGTTCCTCGGCCTCGACGACCAGCTTGTCCTTGGCCAGACGGGCCTCGTCGGTCTGCTTTGCCTTCTGGACCTTGCGCTCCTCGCGACGCGATTCCACGGTCGCGACGAGCTTGTCCAGCCGGACCCGCAGCGCGGCGAGGTCACCCACCGCGTGGTGCTCGTCCAGCTGCGTCCGCAGGTGGCCGATCGCCGTCGTCGCGTCCTTGGAGGACAGATCGGTGGTGCGTACCCGCCGTTCGAGGAGGCCGATCTCGACCACCAGGCCCTCGTACTTGCGCTCGAAGTAGGCCAGGGCCTCCTCGGGGGTGCCCGCCTGCCAGGAGCCGACGACCTGCTCGCCATCGGCCGTACGCACGTACACGGTGCCCGTCTCGTCGACGCGGCCCCACGGATCGCTGCTCACAGCGCCTCCTCCACATGATGCCTGCGGGGGTATCAGCCCCCGTGGCATCGTCCACAGTTTCCTAGGGCGGGCAGCGCCCGCCCCGCACAACGCCAACATAGGCGACCGTCGGCCCGGCTGTCCGCATCCAGCACGACGGAATCTCGCCGGTCCGGGCGGCCGCTCCGCCCTAGTTCTTGGTGACCGCGGCCTTCTCGATGGTGACCGGCTTCTTCGGCGCCGGAGCCTTGTCGCCGTCGGCCACACCGCCCTTGGCCACCTCTTCCACGATCTTCAGACCCGCCGCGTCCATCGTGCCGAAGGGGGTGTAGGTCGGTGCCAGCGGACTGTCCTTGTAGACCAGGAAGAACTGGCTGCCGCCGGAGCGGGGCTGGCCGGTATTGGCCATCGCGACCGTGCCCGCCGGGTAGACGACCTGGCCCTGCTCGTTCGCCTTGCCGAGCGCGTCGAGGTTCTCGTCGGCGATGGTGTAGCCGGGGCCGCCCATACCGGTGCCCTCGGGGTCGCCGCACTGGAGGACGAAGATCCCCTCGGTGGTCAGGCGGTGGCACTTGGTGTTGTCGAAGAAGCCCTTGTCGGCGAGCGACTTGAACGAGTTCACGGTCTGCGGGGTCTTCGCCGCATCCATGCCGATCTTGATCTCACCCTCGTTGGTCTTGAGGGAGAAGCTGTACTTCGCCTTCGCGTCGATGGCCATGGCCGGTGACGGGGAGGTCTTCGGCGTGGGAGCGGCGGACGGCGAGGCCGAAGGGTTCGCGGCCGCGTCCGTCTTGTCCTTCTTGCTGTCGAAGACGCCGCCCACCGTCAGGCCGACCAGCACCGCGACCACCGCGGCCGCCGCGGCGCCGATCACGGCCATCCGCTTGCGGGCCTGCTGGCGGGCCGTGGCCCTGCGGGCCTGCTGACGCTCGAACTTCTCCCTGGCGAGCTGGCGCCGCCGCTGATCGCTCGTGACCACCGGGTCTCGTCTCCTTGGGGCTGTGGGACTGTGGGCCGTAAGGAACCACTGTGGCCGTACCGTATATGGGTTCGCTGTGTGATGAGCGTCGCCGGTAGGCTCTGATCTGCATCAACCCCACCTGACGATTGAGGACGAACGTGCTGATTGCCGGGTTCCCCGCCGGGGCCTGGGGGACCAACTGCTATGTGGTCGCCCCCGCCGCGGGTGAGGAGTGCGTCATCATCGACCCGGGCCACCAGGCCGCCCAGGGTGTCGAGGAGACGCTGAAGAAGCATCGGCTCAAGCCCGTCGCGGTCGTCCTCACCCACGGCCACATCGACCACGTGGCCTCGGTGGTCCCCGTGTGCGGAGCGCACGACGTGCCCGCCTGGATCCACCCGCGGGACCGCTACATGATGAGCGACCCGGAGAAGGCCCTCGGCCGCTCCATCGGGATGCCGCTCATGGGCGAGCTGACCGTGGGCGAGCCGGACGACGTCCGCGAGCTGACCGACGGCGCCCGGCTGGGCCTGGCCGGTCTGGAGTTCACCGTCGCGCACGCGCCGGGGCATACGAAGGGATCGGTGACCTTCCAGGTCCCCGAGGCGGCCGACGTCCCGTCGGTGTTCTTCTCGGGCGACCTGCTCTTCGCCGGTTCCATCGGACGCACCGACCTGCCCGGCGGCTCCCACGCCGAGATGCTCGAATCGCTGGCCCGCGTGTGCCTGCCGCTCGACGACTCGACGCTGGTGCTCTCCGGCCACGGTCCCCAGACCAGCATCGGCCGCGAGCGAGCGACCAACCCCTACCTCAGGGAAGTCGCCGCGGGCCACGGAGCGCACCCCGCTCCACGACGAGGAATGTGACGAGTTTCGTGAGTACTTTCCAGGCCCCCAAGGGCACGTACGACCTGCTGCCGCCCCGGTCCGCCAGCTTCCTGGCGGTGCGCGAGGCGATCTCGGCGCCCCTGCGGAACTCCGGCTACGGGTACGTCGAGACCCCCGGCTTCGAGAACGTCGAGCTGTTCTCCCGCGGTGTGGGCGAGTCCACCGACATCGTCAGCAAGGAGATGTACACCCTCACGACCAAGGGCGGCGACGAGCTCGCCCTGCGCCCCGAGGGCACCGCGTCCGTACTGCGCGCGGCCCTCCAGGGCAACCTGCACAAGCTCGGCGGCCTGCCCGTCAAGCTCTGGTACTCCGGCTCGTACTACCGCTACGAGCGGGCGCAGAAGGGCCGCTACCGCCACTTCTCGCAGGTCGGCGCCGAGGCGATCGGAGCCGAGGACCCGGCGCTGGACGCCGAGCTGATCATCCTCGCCGACCAGGCGTACCGCTCGCTGGGCCTGCGGAACTTCCGGATCCTGCTGAACTCGCTGGGCGACAAGGAGTGCCGTCCGGTGTACCGGGAGGCCCTCCAGGACTTCCTGCGCGGGCTGGACCTCGACGAGGACACCGTGCGCCGGGCGGAGATCAACCCGCTGCGCGTCCTCGACGACAAGCGGGACGACGTACAGAAGCAGCTGGTCGGCGCGCCGATGCTGCGCGACTACCTGTGCGACGCGTGCAAGGCGTACCACGAGGAGGTGCGCGCCCTGATCACGGCGGCGGGCGTGGCCTTCGAGGACGACGAGAAGCTCGTCCGCGGTCTGGACT
The DNA here is from genome assembly GCF_030063135.1 of Streptomyces sp. G-G2. Taxonomy (GTDB): domain Bacteria; phylum Actinomycetota; class Actinomycetes; order Streptomycetales; family Streptomycetaceae; genus Streptomyces. Next base: position 165,773 of record NZ_JASISO010000008.1, on the reverse strand, counting down.
ACTACACCCGGACCACCTTCGAGTTCGTCCACGACGGCCTGGGGTCCCAGTCCGCGGTGGGCGGCGGCGGCCGCTACGACGGCCTGTCCGAGATGATCGGCGGCCCCGCGCTGCCGTCCGTCGGCTGGGCGCTGGGCGTGGACCGTACGGTGCTGGCGCTGGAGGCCGAGGGCGTGACCCTCGACATCCCCGCCGCCACCTCGGTCTTCGCGGTGGCGCTGGGCGAGGAGGCGCGCCGGGTGCTCTTCGCCACGGTGACGGAACTGCGCCGGGCGGGCGTCGCGGCCGACTTCTCCTTCGGGGGCAAGGGCCTCAAGGGCGCCATGAAGGACGCCAACCGGTCCGGGGCGCGGTTCACCGTCGTCGCGGGCGAGCGCGACCTCGCCGAGGGCGTCGTCCAGCTCAAGGACATGGAGTCCGGGGAGCAGACCCCGGTCGCCGTGGCCGACGTGGTCGAAACGGTGCGCGCCAAGCTGGCCTGACGGGACGGCGGCCCGGCCCCGGACGCGGGGCCGGGCCGTACCTACTTATGCGCACTGAACGGTGGACGGCGGCCCCCGTACGGCACAATGGCCCCTGCTTGTCGACCTTGCTTGCGCACATGTGGGAGAGCGGCGTATGACGACCACCACCGGTACAGAGGCCCCGCGGACCCTCGGCGGCAGCCGCGCGCTCGCATGGCTGCTGGTGATCACGGGAGCCGCGGGCCTGCTCGCCGCCTGGGTGATCACCATCGACAAGTTCAAGCTGCTGGAGGACCCGGACTTCGTTCCGGGCTGCAGCCTGAACCCGGTCGTCTCCTGCGGCAACATCATGACGAGCGACCAGGCGACCGCCTTCGGCTTCCCGAACCCGATGCTCGGCCTGGTCGCCTACGGGATCGTCGTCTGCGTCGGCATGAGCCTGCTGGCCGGAGCCCGCTTCCGCCCCTGGTACTGGCTGGGCCTCAACGCGGGCGCCCTGTTCGGCGTCGGTTTCTGCACCTGGCTGATGTACCAGTCGCTGTACCGCATCAACTCGCTGTGCCTGTGGTGCTGCCTGGCCTGGGTCGCGACGATCTTCCTCTTCTGGTACGTCACCGCGCACACCGTGCGCGAGGGGCTGCTGCCCGCGCCGGGCTGGCTCAAGGGTTTCTTCGGCGAGTTCGCGTGGGTGCTGCCCGTGCTGCACGTCGGGATCATCGGCATGCTGATCCTGACGCGCTGGTGGGACTTCTGGACCTCGTGAGGACTGTCGGTGGCCTCGCTTAGGCTTTCGGTGTGGAACCAGACCTCTTCACCGCAGCCGCCGAGGACCGCCAGGAGAAAGACCCGTCGAGTTCTCCGCTCGCCGTCCGGATGCGCCCGCGCACCCTGGACGAGGTCGTGGGCCAGCAGCACCTGCTGAAGCCCGGCTCGCCGCTGCGGAGGCTGGTGAACGACGGAGCGGGCGGCCCGGCCGGTGCCTCCTCGGTGATCCTGTGGGGTCCTCCCGGCACCGGGAAGACCACCTTGGCGTACGTCGTCAGCCAGGCCACCCAGAAGCGGTTCGTGGAACTCTCCGCGATCACCGCCGGGGTCAAGGAAGTCCGCGCCGTCATTGAAGGCGCCCGCCGCGCGGCCGGGGGATACGGCAGGGAGACCGTCCTCTTCCTCGATGAGATCCACCGCTTCAGCAAGGCCCAGCAGGACTCCCTGCTGCCCGCCGTCGAGAACCGCTGGGTCACCCTCATCGCGGCCACCACCGAGAACCCGTACTTCTCGATCATCTCCCCGCTGCTCTCGCGCTCCCTGCTGCTCACCCTGGAACCGCTCACCGACGAGGACCTCAGCGCCCTGCTGCGTCGGGCCCTCACCGAGGAGCGCGGCCTGGGCGGGGCGGTCACCCTGCCCGCCGACGCCGAGGCGCACCTGCTGCGGATCGCGGGCGGTGACGCGCGGCGCGCGCTGACCGCGCTGGAGGCGGGGGCCGGATCGGCCATCGCCAAGGGCGACGCCGAGATCACCCTCCAGACGGTGGAGGAGGCGGTCGACCGGGCGGCGGTCACATACGACCGGGACGGCGACCAGCACTACGACGTGGCCAGCGCCCTCATCAAGTCCATCCGCGGCTCGGACGTGGACGCGGCGCTGCACTACCTGGCCCGGATGATCGACGCGGGGGAGGACCCCCGCTTCATCGCGCGCCGCCTGATGATCTCGGCGAGCGAGGACATCGGGCTCGCGGACCCGACGGCCCTGCCGATCGCCGTCGCGGCGGCCCAGGCGGTGGCGATGATCGGCTTCCCGGAGGCGGCCCTGACCCTGTCGCACGCGACGATCGCGCTGGCGCTGGCACCCAAGTCGAATACGGCGACGACGGCCATCGGGGCCGCGTTGGCCGATGTACGCGCGGGGCTGACGGGGTCGGTCCCGGCGCACCTGCGGGACGGGCACTACAAGGGGGCGGCGAAGCTGGGGCACGCGGTGGGGTACGTGTACCCGCACGACGTGCCGGGCGCGATCGCGGCGCAGCAGTACGCGCCGGACGAGATCCACGGGAAGCGGTACTACGAGCCGACGCGGTACGGGGCCGAGGCGCGGTACGCGGACGTGGTCGAGAAGGTCCGGGAGCGGCTGCGCGGCAGCTGACCCGCCGGGGGCTGCGGGGCTCCGCCCCGGACCCCGGCCCTCCGGGTGCGCCTCAAACGCCGGCGAGGCTGAGTGTGCAGCGGGCCTGGCGGGCAGCCCCAGCCCGCCCGGCGGTTGAGGGCAAAACCAGCCCGCCCGGCGGTTGAGGGCGTTGGCTCGGGGCGCGGGGGGTTCGTGGCGGGGCTAGGGTCGGCGCATGGGACTGCGCAAGGTCGGGCCCCTTGCCGCCGCGGCGCTGGCGATCGCGGGGTGTCATCACGCGGACCGGGAGACGGGCGCGCAGGCCAGCGCGGCGGCGTTGGTCGCGCGGGTTCCGCTCGCGAGCCCCGGGTTCCCGCCCGCTCCGGCCACGGCCAGGTCGCAGCTGGCGGGCCTCACCGTCGGGTGGGGCAGGAACTGGCAGACGTACAAGCGGGAGAACTTCGGGCGGTACTGGTCCGACGACACCGACGCCGTCGGCGGACGCAACGGCTGCGACACCCGCGACGACGTCCTGCGCCGCGATCTGAGCGAGCTGCGCGAGGGCGACCGGAATCCCTGCGTCGTGGTGTCCGGGGTGCTGCACGATCCGTACACCGGCAAGGAGCTCCCGTACTCCTACCGGCGCGCCTCGCAGATCCAGACCGACCACGTCGTCGCCCTCGGGGCGGCCTGGCGCGCGGGCGCGTACGCCTGGACCCCGCAGCGCCGGCTGGAGTACGCCAACGACCTGGACGTGCTGCTCGCGGCGGACAAGCGGACCAACTACGACAAGAGCAGCAAGACGGCGGACACGTGGCGCCCGCCCCGCCGGGAGTACTGGTGCGCGTACGCGCGCCGCTACACCGGCATCAAGTACAAGTACCGGCTGTCCGTCACCCCGCCCGAGAAGGCCGCGCTCCAGGAGCTGCTGGCGGTGTGCCCGCAGGGTCAGTGACCGGCCGCGGCGAAGAGGGTGTGCATCGCCCGGCGCAGCCCGCAGATGTCGCGGACCGGCGCCGGGAAGTCGAAGCGGGCGTCGAAGGGGCCGCCCGTACCCCCGGTGAAGCGGACCCGCAGGCCGAGCCGGTCCAGGGCGAGGGGGACCGCGTCCAGAGCGCCGTCGCCGCGCCGGTCGCCGTCGACGCCCCGCGGCCCCAGGAGTCCGCACAGTTCGCGGACCCGGTCCGCGTGGTCGGCGTACAGGTGCTGGAGCAGCTCGCTCTCGTGGGCCACCATCGGGTCCGGCTCGGCGCCGGCCAGCTCGTCGGGGTCCACCGGGCCCGAGCCCCACAGGTCGTCGACGGTGATCTCACCGACCTCCAGCCGCAGCAGCATCCAGGCGGGGCGCCCGTACCGGCCGGGCGCGGGATCGGGTTCGAGGGCCTCGCCCATGCCGAGCAGTTCGCCCACCGGATGGCGCTCGGCGAGCAGCGCGGCGCAGGCGGCGCGGTCGTCCCCGCGCACCGGGGTGAGCCAGCCCGCCAGCCGTGTCCGCCCTCGGATACGATGGGGCACGGACACCGGCGCCACATCCGTGATCTCGATCACGGCGGTGAGGTCGTCGTCCTGGGCGTGAGCGGCGGCCCTGGCAGCCGCGGATTCCCCTGATACCAGGAGAAGCACGTCCCCGTCCGGTGTGACGGTCCGAGCGACCGGAACGCCCGTCCCGAACTCCGCGGGTTCATGTGTGTCGTGAGCACCCGGCAAGGTGAGGGATACTGAGGCGTTGGACTCTACGAGGGTTCGTACGCGTTCGGCTCCGGTGAGCTGTCGAGCGCCTTCCCTGGGACGCGGTTGACTCTGCCAATCGTCGTCGAAAGCAGATTCTGTTTCGTCTGAATCTGAACTTCGACGCGCACTGGGCAGAGGGATCCCAAGTGGTCGAGACATTACGTCCTCCTCGCTAAGGTAAGCCTCACCTAACTTACATGGAGGTAGGTTCCACGTGAACCAGAAGCGACCCAAGGTCAAGAAGTCGCGTGCCCTCGGCATTGCGCTGACCCCGAAGGCCGTCAAGTACTTCGAGGCCCGCCCCTACCCGCCGGGCGAGCACGGCCGTGGCCGCAAGCAGAACTCGGACTACAAGGTGCGTCTGCTCGAGAAGCAGCGTCTGCGCGCCCAGTACGACATCTCCGAGCGCCAGATGGCCCGCGCGTACGACCGCGCGAAGAAGGCCGAAGGCAAGACGGGCGAGGCGCTTGTCGTCGAGCTCGAGCGTCGCCTCGACGCCCTGGTCCTGCGTTCGGGCATCGCCCGCACCATCTACCAGGCGCGCCAGATGGTCGTTCACGGCCACATCGAGGTCAACGGTGGCAAGGTCGACAAGCCGTCGTTCCGTGTCCGCCCGGACGACGTCATCACGGTCCGCGAGCGCAGCCGCGACAAGCACCCCTTCCAGGTTGCTCGTGAGGGTGGCTACGCCGGCGAGGGTGAGGCCCCCCGCTACCTGCAGATCAACCTGAAGGCCCTGGCCTTCCGTCTCGACCGTGACCCGAACCGCAAGGAAATCCCGGTCATCTGCGACGAGCAGCTCGTCGTCGAGTACTACGCCCGCTGATTTCCCTCAGCGAGCGCGGTCCTCACAGGCTGTTCGTCTCGACGGAAGCCCGTCCGCTCCCCTTCGGGGGAGGGGGCGGGCTTTCCGCCGTTCCGCGCGGCCGCGGTACGCCGCCCTCCGCCCGCCGCTCCGGACCCCGCAGGGCCCGCTCCACCAGCGCCTCCAGCGTCAGGTCCCGCCCGTGCCGGGCCGCGGCCTCGTACCGCTCCGCGCCCAGCAGCTCGCCCGCCCGCTCCTGGCACATCAGGCGCGGCGCGTTGAAGTAGGCCGAGCCGAACAGCCGCAGGCCCACCGAGTCCCACAGCTGCTCCGCCGCGCCCTGGAGCACCGCGGCCTCCGCCGGTTCCCCGTCGGTCACCGTCACCAGCGCCAGCAGTTCCAGCGCCAGCACCAGCCCGAGCAGATCGTGGAACGCGTGGTTGATCGCCACGCACTCGGTCAGCAGCCGCCGGGCCTCGGCCGCACCGCCCGCGTCCAGGGCCGCGTAGGCCAGGACGAACAGGGCGTACGCCTTCGCCCAGCGCTCCCCGCGGTCCTCGCAGATCTCCCGGGCCTCCTCGCAGAGCGCCCGCGCGCCCGCCGCGTCCCCCTGGAACGCCATCGACATCGCCAGCTCCACCTGGCACATCAGCACGTTGCTGTTCAGCTCCCCGGCCTCCCGGTAGTGCGTCAGCGCCGCCCCCAGCAGCTCCCCGGCCCGCACCATGTCGTCCGAGAGCAGTGCCAGACAGCCCAGCCGGTGCACGGCGTAGGCCGTGGCCACCGGGTTGCCGGACAGCGCGGCCGCGTCCCGGCACTCGTGCAGCGCGCTCATCGAGGCCACCGTGTCGCCCTGGAGCGCCGCCACGTACCCGAGCACCCACAGGGCCTTCAGGCGCGCCGACCCGTACTGCGGCCCCGCGCGCCCGACCGGCTCCAGCGACCGGTCCAGCCAGAGACGGCCCTCGGTGAGCCGCCCGCAGCCCGCCCAGTAGAACCACAGGGTCCCCGCCAGGTACTGGCCCAGGTGGATCTCCTCCGGATCCTCCAGGCAGCACTCCAGTGCGAGCCGCAGGTTCGGCAGCTCCGCCTCCACCAGCGCCGCCACCTCGTGCTGGCGCGAGCTGAACCAGTCCAGCTCGCACCAGGTCGCCAGGCCCGTGTACCAGTCGCGGTGGCGCTGGCGCAGCCGCGCCGCGTCGCCGAGCGACTCCAGCCAGCCCGCCCCGTACATCCGTACGGTCTCCAGCATCCGGTAGCGGACCCCGGCCGGGGTCTCCTCGCGCACCAGCAGCGACTGCCCCAGCAGCTCGCCGACCAGGTCCAGCACGCTCTCCACCGGCAGGTCCGGGCCCGCGCACACGTATTCCGCCGCGTCCAGGTCGAACCGGCCCGCGAACACCGACAGCCGGGCCCACAGCAGCCGCTCCCCGGGCGTGCACAGCTCGTGGCTCCAGCCGATCGCCGTCCGCAGCGCCCGGTGCCGGGGCAGCGCCCCGCGCGCCCCGCCGGTCAGTAGTGCGAAGCGGTCCTCCAGCCGGGCCAGTACCTGCGCCGGGGACAGCGCCCGCAGCCGCCCCGCCGCCAGTTCCAGGGCCAGCGGAATTCCGTCCAGGCGCGCGCACAGCTCGGCCACCACCGCCCGGTCCGCCCTGGTCGGGGCGAAGGCCGGATCGGCCGCGGCGGCCCGTTCGGTGAGCAGGGTCACCGCGTCGGCGGTCTCCAGCGGGGCCAGCGGGAAGGACTGCTCCCCGGCCAGCGCCAGCGGCCGCCGCCCGGCCGCGAGCACGCGCAGCCCGGGGGCGCGGCGCAGCAGTTCGAGGAGCAGCTCCGCACACTCCTCGACCAGTTGTTCGAAGCCGTCCAGGACGAGGAGCAGCTCCCGCCCGGCCAGGTGCTCGGCCAGTACGGTCCGGGGCGGGCGGACGGTGTGGTCGGTGAGCCCGAGGGCCTCGGCGAGCGCCAGCTCCAGCAGCGCCGGATCGCGTACGGCCGACAGCTCGGCCAGCCAGACACCGTCGCAGTAGCGTTCCTGCGCCCTCCTGGCCGCCGCGAGCACCAGCCGGGACTTGCCCACGCCGCCCACGCCGGTCACCGTCACCAGCCGCGCACCCGCCAGCAGCCGCTCCAGCTCCGCGAGTTCGGGGCCCCGCCCGACGAACCCGTTCAGCTCCGAGGGAAGATTGCCGGACACCGGCGTGGCGGGGAGAGAGTCGTCGGGTCGTCGCATGGGACACGGAGGGTACTGGTCCGGACGCGCTGCGTACAAGGCGCTCCCGGGAACCACGGAATTCGGGTAGGGCCGCGGATCTCCGGCGCGATAGGGTCGGGGGACGAGTTTTCAACACGCAGAGAGCGGTGCAAAGTGTCCGGTGCAGAGGTGGCCGGGATCCTCGTGGCCGTCTTCTGGGCGATCCTGGTCTCGTTCCTCGCGCTCGCGCTGGCGCGGCTGGCCCAGACGCTCAAGGCGACCACCAGGCTGGTGGCCGAAGTGACCGAACAGGCCGTCCCGTTGCTGGCGGACGCCTCCACGACCGTCCGCTCCGCGCGCACCCAGCTCGACCGGGTCGACGCCATCGCCAGCGACGTCCAGGAAGTCACCTCCAACGCCTCCGCGCTGTCGAGCACCGTGGCCTCCGCCTTCGGCGGCCCGCTCGTCAAGGTCGCGGCCTTCGGCTACGGAGTGCGCAAGGCGCTCGGGCGCAAGGACGCGGCGGGAGCCGCCGCGAACGCCGCGCCCCGGCCGACACCCAGGCGTACCGTGATCGTCGGGCGGACCGTGCCTGCGGCCCGGCGCCGGAAGCAGAAGGACTGAGACCGCGATGTTCCGCCGTACCTTCTGGTTCACCGCAGGCGCAGCCGCCGGCGTGTGGGCCACCACCAAGGTCAACCGCAAGATCAAGCAGCTGACCCCGGAGAGCCTCGCCGCCCAGGCCGCCGACAAGGCGCTCGAGGCGGGCCACCGGCTCAAGGGGTTCGCCCTCGACGTCAAAGCGGGAATGACGCAGCGCGAGGGCGAGCTGAACGACGCCCTGGGTCTGCACCAGGACCCCGACCGGCCCGACAACGTCACCGCCCTCTCCGGGCCGCGGCGGCTGCGCGCCCTCGGAACCGACCCGGGCGCCGAGAACCACCACCCCACGAAGTTTTCGTACAACCGGAATGAGGACCACTGATGGAGTCGGCTGAAATCCGCCGCCGCTGGCTGAGCTTCTTCGAGGAGCGCGGTCACACCGTTGTCCCTTCGGCGTCGCTCATCGCGGACGACCCGACTCTGCTGCTGGTGCCCGCGGGCATGGTTCCGTTCAAGCCGTACTTCCTGGGCGAGGTCAAGCCGCCCGCGCCGAGGCTCACCAGCGTCCAGAAGTGCGTGCGTACGCCGGACATCGAAGAGGTCGGCAAGACCACCCGCCACGGCACGTTCTTCCAGATGTGCGGCAACTTCTCCTTCGGCGACTACTTCAAGGAAGGCGCCATCACGTACGCCTGGGAGCTGCTCACCGGCTCCCTCGCCGACGGCGGCTTCGGCCTGGAGCCGGAGAAGCTCTGGATCACCGTCTACCTCGACGACGACGAGGCCGAGCGGATCTGGCGCGAGAAGATCGGCGTACCGGCCGAGCGCATCCAGCGCCTGGGCAAGAAGGACAACTTCTGGTCCATGGGCGTCCCGGGCCCCTGCGGTCCGTGTTCCGAGATCAACTACGACCGCGGCCCCGAGTTCGGTGTCGAGGGCGGCCCCGCCGTCAACGACGAGCGGTACGTGGAGATCTGGAACCTGGTCTTCATGCAGTACGAGCGGGGCGCCGGGGAGAGCAAGGAAGACTTCCCGATCCTCGGTGACCTGCCGTCGCAGAACATCGACACCGGTCTCGGCCTCGAACGCCTCGCGATGATCCTGCAGGGCGTACAGAACATGTACGAGACCGACACCCTGCGCGTGGTCATGGACAAGGCCACCGAGCTGACCGGCGTGCGCTACGGCGCCGCGCAGGACACCGACGTCTCGCTGCGCGTGGTCGCCGACCACATCCGCACCTCCGCCATGCTCATCGGCGACGGGGTCACCCCCGGCAACGAAGGCCGCGGCTACGTGCTGCGCCGCATCATGCGCCGCGCCATTCGCAACATGCGCCTCATGGGCGCCACGGGCCCCGTCGCACTGGAGCTCATCGGCGTCGTCGTCGACACCATGGGCCTGCAGTACCCGGAGCTGGTCACCGACCGCAAGCGGATCGAGACCGTCGTTCTCGCCGAAGAGGCCGCCTTCCTCAAGGCCCTCAAGGGCGGCACGAACATCCTCGACAGCGCCATCACGGAGACCAAGGCCGCGGGCGGCTCGGTCCTCGCGGGCGACAAGGCGTTCCTGCTCCACGACACCTGGGGCTTCCCGATCGACCTCACCCTCGAAATGGCCTCCGAGCAGGGCCTTTCGGTGGACGAGCCGGGCTTCCGCCGCCTGATGCAGGAGCAGCGCGACAAGGCCAAGGCCGACGCCCGCGCCAAGAAGACCGGTCACGCCGACCTGTCCGCCTACCGCGAGGTGGCCGACACCTCGGGCGCGACCGAGTTCACCGGCTACGCCACCACCGAGAACGAGTCCACCATCGTCGGCCTCCTCGTCGACGGCGTCTCCTCCCCGGCCGCCTCCGAGGGCGACGAGGTCGAGATCGTCCTGGACCGCAGCCCCTTCTATGCCGAGGGCGGCGGCCAGCTCGCCGACCAGGGCCGGATCAAGCTGCACTCCGGCGCGGTCGTCGAGATCCGCGACGTACAGAAGCCGGTCCCCGGCGTGCACGTGCACAAGGGTGTCGTCCAGGTCGGCGAGGTGACGGTCGGCGCCTCCGCCTACGCCGTCATCGACGTCAAGCGCCGCCGGGCCATCGCCCGCGCGCACTCGGCCACCCACCTGACCCACCAGGCGCTGCGCGACGCCCTCGGCCCGACGGCCGCCCAGGCCGGTTCCGAGAACTCCCCGGGCCGCTTCCGCTTCGACTTCGGCTCGCCGAACGCCGTTCCCGGCGCCGTGCTCACCGACGTGGAGCAGAAGATCAACGACGTGCTCTCGCGCGAGCTGGACGTCACCGCCGAGGTCATGAGCATCGACGAGGCGAAGAAGCAGGGCGCCATCGCCGAGTTCGGCGAGAAGTACGGCGAGCGCGTGCGCGTCGTCACCATCGGCGACTTCTCCAAGGAGCTGTGCGGCGGCACCCACGTGGGCAACACCGCCCAGCTCGGCCTGGTCAAGCTGCTCGGCGAATCCTCCATCGGCTCCGGCGTGCGCCGCGTCGAGGCCCTCGTCGGCGTGGACGCCTACAACTTCCTCGCCCGGGAGCACACGGTCGTCGCCCAGCTCCAGGAGCTGGTCAAGGGCCGCCCCGAGGAGCTGCCGGAGAAAATCGCCTCCATGCTCGGCAAGCTGAAGGACGCCGAGAAGGAGATCGAGAAGTTCCGCGCCGAGAAGGTGCTCCAGGCCGCCGCCGGTCTCGCCGCCGGGGCCCAGGACGTCCGCGGCGTCGCCCTGGTCACCGGCCAGGTGCCGGACGGCACCGGCGCCGACGACCTGCGCAGGCTGGTCCTCGACGTCCGTGGCCGGCTCGGTCAGCTTCCCGGGCAGGGCGACCGGCCGGTCGTCGTGGCCCTCTTCACCGTCGCGAGCGGTCGCCCGCTCACCGTCATCGCCACCAACGAGGCCGCCCGCGAGCGCGGCCTCAAGGCCGGTGACCTGGTGCGTACGGCCGCCAAGACCCTCGGCGGCGGTGGCGGCGGCAAGCCGGACGTCGCCCAGGGCGGCGGCCAGGACCCGACGGCCATCGGCGACGCCGTCGCCGCGGTCGAGCGCCTCGTCGGCGAGACGGCCTGACGATGACGCTGCGCCGTGGCCGACGCCTCGCGATCGACGTCGGTGACGCCCGGATCGGGGTCGCCTCGTGCGACCCCGACGGGGTGCTCGCCACACCGGTCGAAACCGTGCCGGGACGTGACATCCCGGCCGCGCACAAGCGGCTGCGCCAGCTCGTAGCGGAGTACGAACCCCTTGAAGTCGTGGTCGGCCTCCCCCGCTCGCTCAGCGGGCGGGAGGGGCCCGCCGCGGCCAAGTGCCGGGCCTTCGCCATGGAACTCGCCAAGGGGATCAAACCCGTGACGGTCCGCCTCGTGGACGAGCGGATGACCACGGTCACCGCGGCCCAGGGGCTGCGGGCGGCGGGGCGCAACGCCAAGAAGGGCCGTTCGGTCATCGACCAGGCGGCCGCTGTGGTCATCCTTCAGAACGCTCTGGAGACCGAACGGGTATCAGGTAATCCGCCCGGTGAGTGCGTCGAAGTGGTTGTCTGATCGCGATACGGTAACGTTCCGCGCGATGTGGCGGCATTCGAACAGCCGTCTCCCACCACTTCAAAGGCGGAACCGGGTGCCGCGGCCCACCAACAAGCCGCTGCCTCCGTCTCGCGGCTCTAGGGGACCGATGACTGATTATGGCCGGGGCTCTGGCCCCGAACCGTGGCACCCCGAGGACCCCCTGTACGGGGACGGGTACGCGCACCAGACCCAGCAGGGTCAGGTGCCCTATGCCGACCAGCAGCAGTATCCGCAGGAGCCGCAGGAGCCGCAGTACCAGCAGTACCCCCAGCAGCAGTACCAGGGGTACGCGCCCGAACAGCAGCAGCAGCCGCAGCCGCAGCCGCAGCAGCCGCAGCACCACCAGCAGCACCCGCAGCAGCAGTACCCCCAGGCCCAGCACCAGGCCCCGCACCAGCCCCAGCAGCCGGTGTACGCCGACCAGGGCGCCCAGAACTGGGACACCGGCCAGGGCCAGCAGGCCGTGCCTTACGGCGTGGACCCGTACGCCCAGCAGCCGGTGGCCTACCCGGGCGAGGCCCCGGACCCCTACGCCACGGCCGAGGCCTACCCGCCCCCGCAGCCCCCGGGCCGCCGCCACCTCATCCCGGAACCGGGCACCGAGTGGCAGGACGAGAACGCCGAACCGCAGGACGCCGAGGACGAATCCCTCCTCGCGGCCGACGGTGACGACGGCGACGAGCCGTCGTCGGGCCGCCGGGCGGGTCGCGGCAAGGGCGGCAAGACCAAGGGCAGGAAGCGCACCGGTTCGGCCTGCCTGATCGCCGCGCTGGTCATCGTGGGCGCGGTCGGCGGCGTCGGCTACTACGGGTTCTCCTACGTCAAGGCGAAACTCGGCATGGCCGACGACTACGCGGGCGAGGGAACCACCTCGATCGACGTCGAGATCCCCAAGGGCGCGACCCTCGGCCGGATGGGCTCCATCCTGCAGAAGGCGGGTGTGGTCGCCAGCGCCGAGGCGTTCGTGAACGCCGCGCAGAACAACCCCAAGGGCGGCGGGATCCAGCCGGGTCTCTACCCGCTGCGCAAGCAGATGTCGGCCAAGTCCGTGGTCGATCTGATGGTCGACCCCTCCAAGCTCAACGTCATCATCGTCGCCGAGGGCCTGCGCAACGAGCAGGTCTACGGAGCCATCGACAAGAAGCTCAAGCTCCAGGAGGGCACCACCCAGGAGGTGGCCAAGCGGGAGCTGAAGACGCTCGGCCTGCCCGCCTGGGCCGAGGGCGGCGAACTCAAGCTCAAGGACCCGCTGGAAGGGTTCCTCTACCCGGCGCGCTACGACCTCAGCACCGGGATCACCCCGCAGGACCTGCTCAAGAAGATGGTCAAGAACGCCACGGAGAAGTACGCGGCGCTCAACATCGAGGCCAAGGCCAGGGAAGTCGGCCTCAAGTCCCCCCTGGAGCTGATCACGGTAGCGAGCCTGGTCCAGGCCGAGGGCAAGAACCACGAGGACTACCGCAAGATGGCTGCCGTCATCTACAACCGCCTCAAGCCGACGAACACCGCCACCAACCAGAAGCTCGAGTTCGACTCGACGATCAACTACATCAAGGGGACGAGCAACATCAACGTCTCCGTCGCCGAGACCCGGGCCATCGAGGACCCCTACAACACCTACCGCAACAGGGGCCTGCCGCCCGGGGCCATCAGCAACCCCGGCTCCGACGCCCTCAAGGCGGTCCTGAACCCGGACAAGGACGCGTGGATGTTCTTCGTCTCGGTCGACGGGGACACGACCACCTTCACCAAGACCCTCGCCGAGCACAACAAGCTCGTCGCGGAATTCAACGAACGACAAGCGCAGAAGAAGCAGCAGAACGGCGGGTAGCGGGACATGTCACGGATACGGGCCGCGGTGCTGGGTTCGCCCATCGAGCACTCCCTCTCACCGGTGCTGCACCGCGCCGCCTACCAGGAGCTGGGCCTCGCCGACTGGTCGTACGACCGCTTCGAGATCGACGAGGCCGCGCTCCCGGGGTTCGTCGCGGGGCTCGGCGCCGAATGGGCCGGGCTGTCGCTGACCATGCCGCTCAAGCGGGCGGTCATGCCGCTGCTCGACGAGGTCAGCGCGACGGCCGCCTCCGTCGAGGCGGTCAACACGGTCGTCCTCACCGGGGACGGCCGCCGGGTCGGCGACAACACCGACATCCCCGGGATCGTCGCCGCCCTGCGCGAACGCGGGGTGGAGAAGGTCCCGGCGGCCGCCGTCCTCGGCGCCGGGGCCACCGCCTCCTCCGCGCTGGCCGCGCTCTCGCGCATCTGCTCCGGCGAGGTCACGGCGTACGTGCGCTCCGCGGCGCGGGCGGACGAGATGCGGCGGTGGGGCGAGCGGCTCGGCGTACCCGTCCGCACGGCCGACTGGTCGGCTGCCGCCGAGGCGCTGCACGCGCCGCTGGTGATCGCGACCACCCCGGCCGGGGCCACCGACGCGCTCGCCGCGGCCGTGCCCGAGCGGCCGGGTACCCTCTTCGACGTGCTGTACGACCCCTGGCCCACCGCGCTGGCCGCGGCCTGGACCGGACGCGGCGGGAAACTGGTCGGCGGCCTCGACCTCCTCGTCCACCAGGCCGTCCTCCAGGTGGAACAGATGACGGGCCGCACCCCGGGGCCGCTGGCCGCGATGCGCGCGGCCGGAGAACGGGCCCTCGCCGCGCGCTAGGACGGGGCCCGGCCGGTCCGGATCCGCCTGGACGGGCGCCGAGACCTGCCACAGTGGCGTCCGATAGCTGGACCGGGGGCCGGGACTTCGGCCCGGACATGGGAGGATCAAGTCGGCGGGTCCGGGCAGCGCACCCGGTCGCGCCGTAGCTGTGCCAGGCGCGAGCATGAGGAGCATCGTTGAGCAGGTTGCGTTGGCTGACCGCCGGGGAGTCGCACGGACCGGCGCTGGTAGCGACGCTGGAGGGGCTTCCCGCCGGCGTTCCGGTCACCACCGAACTGGTGGCCGGCCACCTGGCGCGCCGCAGGCTCGGCTATGGCCGTGGCGCCCGGATGAAGTTCGAGCAGGACGTGGTGACCTTCCTCGGCGGTGTCCGCCACGGTCTGTCCCTCGGCTCCCCCGTCGCGGTCATGGTGGGCAACTCCGAGTGGCCCAAGTGGGAGAAGGTCATGTCGGCCGACCCGGTCGACCCGGCCGAGCTGGAGGGCTCCGGGCGCAACGCCCCGCTGACCCGCCCCCGCCCGGGCCACGCCGACCTCGCCGGCATGCAGAAGTACGGCTTCGACGAGGCCCGCCCGATCCTGGAGCGCGCCAGCGCCCGTGAGACGGCCGCCCGCGTCGCCCTCGGCGCCATCGCCCGGTCCTTCATCAAGGAGACCGCGGGCATCGAGATCGTCTCCCACGTGGTGGAGCTGGCCTCCGCCAAGGCCCCGTACGGCGTCTACCCGACCCCCGCGGACGTCGACAAGCTCGACGCCGACCCGGTGCGCTGCCTCGACGCCGACGCGTCGAAGGCGATGGTCGCCGAGATCGACCAGGCCCACAAGGACGGCGACACCCTCGGCGGCGTCGTCGAGGTGCTGGCGTACGGCGTCCCCGTCGGCCTCGGTTCCCACGTGCACTGGGACCGCCGCCTGGACGCGCGGCTCGCCGCCGCCCTCATGGGCATCCAGGCGATCAAGGGCGTGGAGGTCGGCGACGGCTTCGGCCTGGCCCGCGTCCCGGGCTCCCAGGCGCACGACGAGATCGTCTCCACCCCCGAGGGCATCAGGCGCACCTCCGGCCGCTCCGGCGGCACCGAGGGCGGTCTGACGACCGGTGAGCTGCTGCGCGTACGGGCCGCCATGAAGCCGATCGCGACGGTGCCCCGCGCCCTCGCGACCGTCGACGTGGCCACCGGCGAGGCGACGGTCGCCCACCACCAGCGCTCCGACGTGTGCGCCGTCCCCGCGGCGGGCATCGTCGCCGAGGCGATGGTCGCCCTGGTGCTGGCCGACGCCGTCGTCGAGAAGTTCGGCGGCGACTCGGTGAACGAGACCCGGCGCAACGTCCGCTCGTACCTCGACAACCTGCAGATCCGGTGACCGGCGGCCCCCTGGTCGTCCTCGTCGGGCCCATGGGGTCCGGCAAGTCCACGGTGGGGGAGCTGCTCGCCGAGCGGCTCGGCGCGCCCTACCGGGACACCGACGCCGACATCGTCGCCGCGCAGGGCCGGGAGATCTCCGACCTGTTCGTCGACGAGGGCGAGCCGTACTTCCGCGCGCTGGAGCGCGCGGCCGTGGCCGAGGCCCTCGCTGGGCACACCGGGATCCTCGCCCTCGGCGGCGGCGCGATCCTCGACGACGGCACCCGGGCCCTGCTGGCCGGGCTGCCCGTCGTCTACCTCTCGATGGACATCGACGAGGCGGTCCGCCGGGTCGGCCTCGGCGCGGCCAGGCCGCTGCTCGCGGTCAACCCGCGGCGCCAGTGGCGTGAGCTGATGGACGCCCGCCGCCACCTGTACACCGAAGTCGCGCGCGTCGTGGTGGCCACCGACGACCGCACCCCCGAAGAGGTCGCCCAGGCGGTCCTCGACGCTCTGGAGTTGAAGGACGTATGACAGACCAGGTGACGCGGATCCAGGTCGGCGCCAGTGCCGGACACGACGCGTACGACGTGCTGGTCGGCCGGCAGCTGCTCGGCGAGCTGGGCACCCTGATCGGCACCAGGGCGCGGCGCGTCGCCGTCATCCACCCCGAGGCGCTGGCCTCGACGGGCGAGGCGCTGCGCGACGACCTGGCGGCCCAGGGCTTCGAGGCGGTCGCCATCCAGGTGCCGAACGCCGAGGAGGCCAAGACCATCGAGGTGGCGGCGTACTGCTGGAAGGCCCTGGGGCAGTCCGGCTTCACCCGCACCGACGTGATCGTCGGTGTCGGCGGCGGCGCCACCACCGACCTCGCGGGCTTCGTCGCGGCCTCCTGGCTGCGCGGGGTGCGCTGGATCGCCGTGCCGACGACCGTCCTCGCGATGGTCGACGCGGCCGTGGGCGGCAAGACGGGCATCAACACCGCCGAGGGCAAGAACCTCGTCGGCGCCTTCCACCCGCCCGCCGGGGTGCTGTGCGACCTCGCGGCGCTGGACTCGCTGCCGGTCAACGACTACGTCAGTGGTCTTGCCGAGGTCATCAAGGCCGGATTCATCTCCGACCCGGTGATCCTCGACCTGATCGAGGGCGACCCGCAGGCGGCGCGGACCCCCGGGGGCCCGCACACCGCCGAGCTGATCGTGCGCTCCATCCAGGTCAAGGCCGACGTGGTCTCCAGCGACCTCAAGGAGTCGGGCCTGCGGGAGATCCTCAACTACGGTCACACCCTCGCCCACGCGATCGAGAAGAACGAGCGCTACAAGTGGCGCCACGGCGCCGCCGTGTCGATCGGCATGGTCTTCGCCGCCGAACTGGGCCGCCTCGCCGGACGGCTCGACGACGCGACCGCCGAGCGGCACAAGACGGTCCTCGCCTCGGTCGGCCTCCCGCTGACCTACCGCGGCGACCAGTGGCCCAAGCTGCTGGAGACCATGAAGGTCGACAAGAAGTCCCGCGGCGACCTGCTGCGCTTCATCGTGCTGGACGGACTGGCCAAGCCGACCGTCCTGGAGGGCCCGGACCCGGCCGTGCTGATGGCGGCCTACGGCGAGGTGTCCGCGTGAGCCGCAAGGTGCTCGTGCTGAACGGCCCGAACCTGGGCCGGCTGGGCTCGCGGGAACCCGACGTGTACGGTGCCACCTCGTACGCGGGGCTCGTCGAGAGCTGCCAGAGCCTGGGCAGGCAGCTCGGCTTCGAGGTAGAGGTCCGCGAGACCAACGACGAGGGTCAGCTGGTGCGCTGGCTGCACGAGGCCGCGGACGGGAAGATCCCGGTGGTCATCAACCCCGGTGCCTTCACGCACTACTCGTACGCGATGCGGGACGCGGCGGCGCAGCGCACCGCGCCGCTGATCGAGGTGCACATCTCCAACCCGTACGCCCGCGAGGAATTCCGGCACACTTCGGTCATCGCCTCGGTGGCGACCGGGACCGTGGCGGGCTTCGGGCTGGGTTCCTACCGGCTGGCGCTGCACGCGCTGGCGGAGGAACTGCCCGCAGGCTGAGATAACGTTCTCGCATCAGTCGTCGCCTGAACGAGACGGAGTGGCAGCGGATGCAGCAGGGAGTGGGGGCCTGGGGCGGCCCGGGACAGCATCCGGCCGGTCCGTCGCGGCAGCACGCGGGTCCGCCGCATCCGCAGGCCCGCCCCGCTCCGCCGCGGCCCGCGGGACCGCCCGTCCCGCTGCCGCACGGAGGCCCGCCGCAACCGGCCTACGTGCCACCGCCCGGCGGTCGCCCGACGGCCCCGGTGACGCCCGTACCCGACGCCACCGGCCACGTCCCGCTGCCCGCGGCCGCGCCCCGGCCCGCGCCCGGCACCGGCGCGGCCACCCTGGCCGTCCTGCTCATCGGGCCCGCGGGTGCGGGCAAGACCACCGTGGCCCGGCACTGGGCGGGCTCCCGCCCGGTGCCCACCGCGCACGTCAGCCTGGACGACGTCCGCGAATGGGTCTGCTCCGGCTTCGCCGACCCGCAGGCGGGCTGGAACGACCACTCCGAGGCCCAGTACCGCCTCGCCCGCCGCACCTGCGGCTTCGCCGCCCGCAACTATCTGGCCAACGGCATCTCCTGCATCCTCGACGACGCGGTCTTCCCCGACCGGCCCGTGGTGGGCCTGGGCGGCTGGAAGCGGCACGTGGGGCCCGGGCTGCTGCCCGTGGTGCTGCTGCCCGGGCTGGAGGTCGTCCTGGAGCGCAACGCGGCCCGCTCCGGCAACCGGCGCCTCTCCGACGAGGAAGTGGCCCGGATCCACGGCCGGATGGCCGGGTGGTACGGCTCCGGGCTGCCCATCATCGACAACTCCCAGCTCGACGTGGAGGGCACCGCCCGCGCCCTGGACGAGGTCCTCGCCCGGGCCATATCCGCCCCCGGCGGCTGGTGACCCCGGTCCGGACCCCGGTCCGGACCCCGGTCCGTCCGGGCCGCCCCGCGCCCCGTCCGGACGCGCTCGCCAGGCCGGACGCGCCCGGCGCTCGTACGCTCGAAGACATGTCAGACGTGTACGCGGCCCGTCGGGCCCTGCTTCGCGACCGCTGTGCCGCAGCGGGCACCTCGGCCGCTCTCATCACGCGTCCGGCCAACGTCCGCTACCTCGCCGGGGCCTTCCCCGAGGGCGCGGTACTGCTGATCGGGCCGGCCGAGGACGTGCTCTTCTGCGCCACCTCGCCCTCCGGTGAAGCGGACGAGGGACGGCTCGACGAACACCTGCGGCTGTCCCTCCTGTCCGGCCCCGGCAGTGATCCCGCCGTCGCCGCGGCCGACCTCGCCCGGAGTGCGGACGTACGCGTGGACTCGCTCGCCGTGGAGGAACACCACCTCACGGTCGCCCGGCACCGCGCGCTCGGCTCGGTGGCGCCCCGGCTGCGGCTGACCGACCTGGGGAACGCCGTGGAGCAGCAGCGGGTGATCAAGGACGAGGAGGAGATCGCCTGTCTTCGGATCGCCGCCGAGATCGCGGACCAGGCCCTCGGTGAACTCCTGGAGTCCATCCTCGTCGGGCGCACCGAACGCCACCTCGCCCTGGAGCTGGAGCGGCGGCTGGTCGACCACGGCGCCGACGGCCCGGCCTTCCCCACCTCCGTCGGCGCCGGCCCGC
This sequence comes from Streptomyces sp. G-G2, assembly GCF_030063135.1. GTDB lineage: Bacteria > Actinomycetota > Actinomycetes > Streptomycetales > Streptomycetaceae > Streptomyces. Next base: position 146,649 of record NZ_JASISO010000008.1, on the reverse strand, counting down.
ACTCCGGACGGGCCCGGCACCGGCCCTCCGACCGACGGGTGGAGGAGGGCGATTTCCTCTCCGTCTGCCTGGGCGCGAACTACCGGGGCTACCGCTGTGAGATCGGCCGTACCTTCGTCATCGGCACCACCCCCGCGGACTGGCAGATCGAGCTGTACGACCTCGTCTTCGCCGCCCAGCGGGCGGGCCGTGAGGCCCTGGTACCCGGGGCCGCGTACCGCGACGTGGACCACGCGGCGCGCTCCGTACTGGACTCCGCGGGGCACGGTGAGGGCCTCGCTCCGTGGACCGGACACGGCGTCGGTCTCGAAATCGACGAGGACCCGCAGCTTGCACCCACAGCAATGGGTAAACTGGACGCTTGCGTGCCGGTCACCGTCGAACCGGGGGTTCACCTCCCGGGCCGGGGCGGCGTCCGGATCGATGACACGCTCGTCGTACGCCCTGAGGCGGACGGCGGACCCGAGCTACTCACCATCACGACCAAGGAGCTGCTCGCGCTCTAGCTCTGCTGTGCGCGCCACCCGTGGTCCACCAGTCCAGGAGATTTCGCAACCGTGGCTTCCACGAACGACCTCAAGAACGGCATGGTGCTCAAGCTCGACGGGGGCCAGCTCTGGTCCGTCGTCGAGTTTCAGCACGTCAAGCCCGGTAAGGGCCCGGCCTTCGTGCGCACCAAGCTCAAGAGCGTGATGTCCGGCAAGGTCGTCGACAAGACGTTCAACGCCGGCACCAAGGTCGAGACGGCCACCATTGACCGCCGTGACATGCAGTTCTCGTACATGGACGGCGACTACTTCGTCTTCATGGACATGTCGACGTTCGACCAGCTGATGGTCGACCGCAAGGCCGTCGGCGACGCCGCCAACTTCCTCATCGAGGGCTTCACCGCCTCCGTCGCGCAGCACGAGGGCGAGGTGCTCTACGTCGAGCTCCCCGCGGCCGTCGAGCTCGTGATCGAGCACACCGACCCGGGTGTCCAGGGCGACCGCTCCACCGGCGGCACCAAGCCGGCGACCCTGCAGACCGGTCACGAGATCCAGGTCCCGCTCTTCGTCACCACCGGCGAGAAGGTCAAGGTCGACACCCGCACCAGCGACTACCTCGGCCGGGTGAACAGCTAACCGTGGGAGCCCGGAGCAACGCCCGCAAGCGTGCTTTCCAGATCCTCTTCGAGGCCGACCAGCGCGACGTGCCCGTGCGCGAGGTCCTCGCGGACTGGGTCCGTCACTCTCGGAACGACACCGACGGGCGGCAGCCCGCGGTCAGCGAGTACACGATGACCCTCGTCGAGGGGTACGCCGACAAGGTGGACCGCATCGACGACCTGATCGTCACCTACGCCGTGGACTGGGACCTCGACCGCATGCCGGTCGTGGACCGGAACATCGTGCGGCTGGGTGCCTACGAGCTGATCTGGGTCGACGAGACCCCGGACGCCGTGGCGATCGACGAGGCCGTGCAGCTCGCCAAAGAGTTCTCCACCGACGAGTCCCCGTCGTTCGTGAACGGGCTGCTGGCCCGGTTCAAGGACCTCAAGCCGAAGCTGCGGCGGGACGAGCGCGACTAGTGCCGCGTCCGGTACGGCCGGAACGGTTCGGTACCCGAAGGGCCCGCAGCGCATCGCGCGCTGCGGGCCCTTCGGGTGTTCGTGGGACGTTGTGAACCGGTGCCCGGTACGCGAAAACCGGTGGGGGCCGGGAAGTCAATGGCTTCCCGGCCCCCACCGGTAACGTTTCTGCTGGGCTTCGCCCCGGATCTCAGAGCGTCGCTCAGATCTCCTCGTGCGTCACGGCGCGGCGCGCGTCCGCGTCCAGTACGCCCCAGCTGATGAGCTGCTCGGTCAGGACCGAGGGGGACTGGTCGTAGATGACGGCGAGGGTGCGCAGGTCGTCCTGGCGGATCGAGAGCACCTTGCCGTTGTAGTCGCCGCGCTGGCTCTGGATCGTCGCCGCGTAGCGCTGGAGCGGGCCCGCCTTCTCGGCCGGCACGTGGGCCAGGCGCTCCAGGTCCAGGCGCAGCTTCGGCGGCGGCTCGGCCGCTCCGCCCGGCGTGGTGCCCGGCAGCAGTTCCTGCACCGGCACTCCGTAGAAGTCCGCCAGCTCGGCGAGGCGCTGGACGGTCACGGCGCGGTCTCCGCGCTCGTACGACCCGACCACCACGGCCTTCCACCGGCCCTGGGACTTCTCCTCGACACCGTGGAGGGAAAGGCCCTGCTGGGTGCGGATGGCACGGAGCTTGGCCCCGAGCTGCTTGGCGTATTCGCTGGACATAACGCTCCCGGACGCTGTGACGCTGTGATCATATGGACAACGTGCGGCTGCGCCGCGCGGCTGGTAACTCACTGTGAGGTTACGCAGCGTTACTTGGATGCGTCAAGCCGAATGGTCTCCGTCCTCCTCCCAGGGGGGTCCGCAGGGCCCCGGTCCGGCGGCCCCGTAAGGCCCTGGTACCGTGGAATCCGTACGACCCGGCCGTCTCAAGCGGTCGGCCAGACGTCCTTTAAGGTCCGTCCCGTGAGGCGGAGAAGGAGGTCCTCTTCATGGACGCCCAGCACACCCCGCACGCCCAACCCGCCCCGCAGACAGCCGATGCCGCCCGCCCCGTTCTGGAGGCGCAGGACATCGCGCGGGTGCTGACCCGCATCGCCCACGAGATCGTCGAACGCGCCAAGGGTGCCGACGACGTGGTGCTCCTCGGCATTCCGACCCGCGGTGTCTTCCTCGCCCGCAGGCTCGCCGCCAAGCTCGAAGAGATCACCGCGACCAAGGTCCCGGTCGGCTCCCTCGACATCACCATGTACCGCGACGACCTCCGGATGAAGCCCGCCCGCGCCATCGGCCGCACCGAGATCCCCGGTGAGGGCATCGACGGCCGCCTCGTCGTCCTCGTCGACGACGTGCTCTTCTCCGGCCGCACCATCCGGGCCGCCCTCGACGCCCTCGGCGACATCGGCCGCCCCCGCGCCGTACAGCTCGCGGTCCTCGTCGACCGGGGCCACCGCGAGCTGCCGATCCGCGCCGACTACGTCGGGAAGAACCTCCCCACCTCGCTGCGGGAGACCGTCATGGTCCAGCTCCAGGAGGAGGACGGCCGCGACGCCGTACTGCTCGGCCAGCGGACCGCCCCGGCAGGCGGGCAGTAGCCCGAACGAGTGAGGACCCCCCGCGGGGTCCGCGCCGAAGCCCGCCCGGATCCCGGGCCGACGCCTGCCCGTCATCCAGCCTGCCCGACTGCCTGCCCTCCCGACTTACGGAGCACCCAGATGAAGCGTCACCTCATCTCGGCCGCCGATCTCTCGCGCGACGACGCCGTCCTCATCCTCGACACCGCCGAGGAGATGGCCCGGGTCGCCGACCGGCCGATCAAGAAGCTGCCCACCCTGCGCGGACTGACCATCTGCAACCTCTTCTTCGAGGACTCCACCCGCACCCGGATCTCCTTCGAGGCCGCCGAGAAGCGCCTCTCCGCCGACGTCATCAACTTCGTCGCCAAGGGGTCCAGCGTCTCCAAGGGCGAGTCCCTCAAGGACACCGCCCAGACCCTGGCCGCCATGGGCATCGACGCCGTGGTCATCCGGCACAGCGCCTCCGGCGCCCCCTACCGCCTCGCCACCTCGGGCTGGATCGACGTACCGGTCATCAACGCCGGTGACGGCACCCACCAGCACCCGACCCAGGCCCTGCTGGACGCCTTCACCATGCGCCGCCGCCTGGTCGGCCCCGACGCGCTCGGCCAGGACCTCGCGGGCAAGCGGATCACCCTCGTCGGCGACGTCCTGCACAGCCGGGTCGCCCGCTCCAACGTGGACCTGCTGCACACCCTGGGCGCCGAGGTCACCCTGGTGGCCCCGCCCACCCTGGTCCCGATCGGCGTCGAGACCTGGCCCTGCGAGGTCTCGTACAGCCTCGACGAGGTGCTGCCGAAGTCCGACGCGGTCATGATGCTGCGTGTGCAGCGAGAGCGGATGAACGCCGCCTTCTTCCCGACCGAGCGCGAGTACTCACGGCGCTACGGCCTCGACGGCGAGCGCATGGCGAAGATGCCCGCCCACGGCATCGTGATGCACCCCGGCCCCATGGTCCGCGGCATGGAGATCACCGCCGAGGTCGCCGACTCCGACCGCTGCACCGTCGTCGAGCAGGTCGCCAACGGCGTGTCCATCCGCATGGCGGTCCTGTACCTGCTTCTGGGCGGCAACGAGTCCGCCGTCAGCCACGCCCGTACCGAGGAGAGCAAGTAAAGATGAGCAAGATCCTTATCCGTGGGGCGAAGGTACTCGGTGGCGAGGCTCAGGACGTCCTGATCGACGGCGAGACCATCGCCGCCGTCGGCAGCGGCATCGAAGCCGGCGACGCGACCGTGATCGAGGCCGACGGCCAGGTCCTGCTGCCCGGCCTGGTCGACCTGCACACCCACCTGCGCGAGCCCGGCCGCGAGGACTCCGAGACCGTCCTCACCGGAACCCGCGCCGCCGCCAGCGGCGGCTACACCGCCGTCTTCGCGATGGCGAACACCTTCCCGGTCGCCGACACCGCCGGTGTCGTCGAGCAGGTCTGGCGTCTCGGCAAGGAATCCGGCTACTGCGACGTGCAGCCCATCGGCGCCGTCACCGTCGGCCTGGAGGGCAAGAAGCTCGCCGAGCTGGGCGCCATGCACGACTCCGCCGCCCGCGTCACCGTCTTCTCCGACGACGGCAAGTGCGTCGACGACGCCGTGATCATGCGGCGCGCCCTGGAGTACGTGAAGGCCTTCGGCGGCGTCGTCGCCCAGCACGCCCAGGAGCCCCGCCTCACCGAGGGCGCCCAGATGAACGAGGGCGTCGTCTCCGCCGAGCTGGGCCTGGGCGGCTGGCCCGCCGTCGCCGAGGAGTCGGTCATCGCCCGTGACGTGCTCCTCGCCGAGCACGTCGGATCCCGGGTGCACATCTGCCACCTCTCCACCGCGGGCTCCGTCGAGATCGTCCGCTGGGCCAAGTCCCGCGGCATCGACGTCACCGCCGAGGTCACCCCGCACCACCTCCTCCTCACCGACGAGCTGGTCCGCTCGTACAACCCCGTCTACAAGGTCAACCCGCCGCTGCGCACCGAGCGCGACGTGATGGCCCTGCGCGAGGCGCTCGCCGACGGCACGATCGACATCGTCGCCACCGACCACGCCCCGCACCCGCACGAGGACAAGGACTGCGAGTGGGCCGCCGCCGCCATGGGCATGGTGGGCCTGGAGACCGCGCTCTCCGTCGTCCAGCAGACGATGGTGGAGACCGGACTGCTCGACTGGGCGGGCGTCGCCGACCGGATGTCCTTCAGCCCCGCGCGCATCGGCGGCCTGGACCACCACGGCCGCGCCGTCTCGGCAGGTGAACCCGCGAACCTGACCTTGGTCGATACCTCGTACCGTGGTGTCGTGGACCCCGCACATTTCGCCTCCCGCAGCCGCAACACGCCCTACCAGGGCCGTGAGCTTCCGGGACGCGTCACTCACACCTTCCTGCGGGGCCGGGCAACGGTCGTGGACGGGAAACTGGCGTGACACCTGCAGTAATCCAACTGGCCGCACAGGCCGCCGGACGACAGTCGGCGGAGGTGACCGACTGGGACGCCCGCATCGCGTGGGTCCTCGGTCTGCTCGTCTTCATCGCGTTCGTGTACTGGCTGATGCGGCAGGGCTGGAAGTGGCGCGGCGCGCTGCAGAACGATCTGCCCGCGCTGCCCACGGCTCCAAGCGGCCTCCCCGAACACCGGCTGGCCCTGACCGGCCGCTACCACGGCTCCACGACCGCCGGGCAGTGGCTCGACCGGATCGTCGCCCACGGCCTCGGCATCCGCAGCCGGGTCGAGCTGACGCTCACCGACACGGGCCTCGACGTGGTCCGTCCGGGTGCCACCGACTTCTTCGTACCGGCCGCGCGGCTGCGCGGCGCCCGCCTCGACAAGGGGATCGCGGGCAAGGTACTGACCGAGGGCGGTCTGCTCGTCGTCACCTGGGCGCACGGCGACAAGCTGATCGACTCCGGATTCCGCTCCGACCGGTCGGCCGAACACGCCGCCTGGGTCGACGCGGTCACCGCACTTGTTCCACAGAACTCATCCATCCCGACGGAAGGCGCCGCACGATGACGACCTCCACCAGGGGAGCAGCCAAAGCTCCCGCCGTACTCGTCCTGGAGGACGGCCGCATCTTCCGCGGGCGCGCCTACGGGGCCGTGGGGGAGACCTTCGGCGAAGCCGTGTTCTCCACCGGCATGACCGGCTACCAGGAGACGCTGACCGACCCGTCGTACCACCGCCAGGTCGTTGTGATGACCGCCCCGCACGTGGGCAACACCGGCGTCAACGACGACGACCCCGAGTCCTCGCGGATCTGGGTCGCCGGATACGTCGTACGCGACCCCGCCCGCGTCCCCTCCAACTGGCGCTCCCGGCGCTCGCTGGACGAGGAGCTCGTCACGCAGGGCGTCGTCGGCATCTCCGGCATCGACACCCGCGCCCTGACCCGCCACCTGCGCGAGCGCGGCGCCATGCGCGTCGGCATCTTCTCCGGCGCCTCGATCGCCGACGACGCGGCGCTGCTCGCCCGCGTCCAGGACGCCCCGCGGATGAAGGGCGCGAACCTCTCCGCCGAGGTCGCCACCAAGGAGACGTACGTCGTCCCCGCCATCGGTGAGAAGAAGTTCACCGTGGCCGCCGTCGACCTCGGCATCAAGGGCATGACCCCGCACCGGATGGCCGAGCGCGGCATCGAGGTGCACGTGCTGCCCGCCACCGCCACCATCGAGGACGTGTACGCGGTCAACCCCGACGGCGTGTTCTTCTCCAACGGCCCGGGCGACCCGGCCACCGCCGACGGCCCCGTCGCCGTCATGCAGGGCGTGCTGGAGCGCAAGACCCCGCTCTTCGGCATCTGCTTCGGCAACCAGATCCTGGGCCGCGCGCTGGGCTTCGGCACCTACAAGCTGAAGTACGGCCACCGCGGCATCAACCAGCCGGTGCAGGACCGCACCACCGGCAAGGTCGAGATCACCGCGCACAACCACGGCTTCGCCGTGGACGCGCCCCTCGACAAGGTCTCGGACACCGCCTACGGGCGCGCCGAGGTCTCCCACGTCTGCCTGAACGATCAGGTCGTCGAAGGCCTGCGGCTGCTCGACCAGCCCGCCTTCTCCGTCCAGTACCACCCCGAGGCGGCCGCGGGCCCGCACGACGCCGCGTACCTCTTCGACCGCTTCGTTTCTTTGATGAGCACCGCCCAGATGGAGGCCGAGCGTGCCTAAGCGCACCGATATCCAGTCCGTCCTGGTCATCGGCTCCGGCCCGATCGTCATCGGCCAGGCCGCCGAATTCGACTACTCCGGAACCCAGGCCTGCCGCATCCTCAAGGCCGAGGGCCTGCGCGTCATCCTGGTGAACTCCAACCCGGCGACGATCATGACCGACCCGGAGATCGCCGACGCCACCTACGTCGAGCCGATCACCCCCGAGTTCGTCGAGAAGATCATCGCCAAGGAGCGCCCCGACGCGCTGCTCCCGACCCTCGGCGGCCAGACCGCGCTCAACACCGCGATCTCCATGCACGAGCAGGGCGTCCTGGAGAAGTACGGCGTCGAGCTGATCGGCGCCAACGTCGAGGCCATCAACAAGGGCGAGGACCGCGAACTCTTCAAGGGCGTCGTCGAGGCCGTCAAGGCCAAGATCGGCTACGGCGAGTCCGCCCGCTCGGTCATCTGCCACACGATGGACGACGTCATCGGCGGGGTCGACACCCTCGGCGGCTACCCCGTCGTCGTCCGCCCCTCCTTCACCATGGGCGGCGCCGGTTCCGGCTTCGCCCACGACGAGGACGAGCTGCGCCGCATCGCGGGCCAGGGCCTCATGCTCTCCCCGACCACCGAGGTGCTCCTGGAGGAGTCCATCCTCGGCTGGAAGGAGTACGAGCTGGAGCTGATGCGCGACACGAAGGACAATGTCGTCGTGGTCTGCTCCATCGAGAACTTCGACCCGATGGGCGTCCACACCGGCGACTCGATCACCGTCGCCCCGTCGATGACCCTGACCGACCGCGAGTACCAGCGGCTGCGCGACATCGGCATCGCGATCATCCGCGAGGTCGGCGTCGACACCGGCGGCTGCAACATCCAGTTCGCCATCGACCCCACCGACGGCCGGATCATCGTCATCGAGATGAACCCGCGCGTCTCCCGCTCCTCGGCGCTCGCGTCGAAGGCCACCGGCTTCCCGATCGCCAAGATCGCCGCCAAGCTGGCCATCGGCTACACGCTCGACGAGGTCCCCAACGACATCACCGAGAAGACCCCGGCCTCCTTCGAGCCGTCCCTCGACTACGTCGTCGTCAAGGCCCCGCGCTTCGCTTTCGAGAAGTTCCCGCACGCCGACTCCACCCTCACCACCACCATGAAGTCGGTGGGCGAGGCCATGGCGATCGGCCGCAACTTCACCGAGGCCCTCCAGAAGGCCCTGCGCTCGCTGGAGAAAAAGGGTTCGCAGTTCAGCTTCGTCGGCGACCCGACCGCGTCCATGTCGAAGGAAGAGCTGCTGCACGCCGCGGCCCGCCCGACCGACGGCCGCATCAACACCGTCATGCAGGCCATCCGGGCGGGCGCCACCCAGGAGGAGGTCTTCGAGTCCACGAAGATCGACCCCTGGTTCGTCGACCAGATGTTCCTCATCAAGGAGATCGCCGACGGCCTGGCCGCCGCCGACAAGCTCGACCCCGAGCTGCTCGCCGAGGCCAAGCGCCACGGCTTCTCCGACGTCCAGATCGCCGAGATCCGCGGCCTGCGCGAGGACGTCGTCCGCGAGGTCCGGCACGCCCTCGGCGTCCGCCCGGTCTACAAGACGGTCGACACCTGCGCCGCCGAGTTCGCCGCGAAGACCCCGTACTTCTACTCGTCCTACGACGAGGAGTCCGAGGTCGCCCCGCGCACCAAGCCCGCGGTGATCATCCTGGGCTCCGGCCCGAACCGCATCGGCCAGGGCATCGAGTTCGACTACTCCTGCGTCCACGCCTCCTTCGCGCTCAGCGACGCGGGCTACGAGACCGTGATGGTCAACTGCAACCCCGAGACCGTCTCGACGGACTACGACACCTCCGACCGCCTGTACTTCGAGCCGCTGACGCTCGAAGACGTGCTGGAGATCGTGCACGCCGAGTCCCTCGCGGGCCCGATCGCCGGTGTCATCGTCCAGCTCGGCGGCCAGACCCCGCTCGGTCTGGCCCAGGCGCTGAAGGACAACGGCGTCCCCGTCGTCGGCACCCCGCCCGAGGCGATCCACGCCGCCGAGGACCGCGGCGCCTTCGGCCAGGTCCTCGCGGACGCGGGCCTGCCGGCCCCCAAGCACGGCACCGCCACCACCTTCGTCGGAGCCAAGGCCATCGCCGACGAGATCGGCTACCCGGTCCTCGTACGCCCCTCGTACGTGCTCGGCGGCCGTGGCATGGAGATCGTCTACGACGAGACCCGGCTGGAGTCCTACATCGCCGAGTCCACCGAGATCAGCCCCACCCGGCCGGTCCTGGTCGACCGCTTCCTCGACGACGCCATCGAGATCGACGTCGACGCCCTCTACGACGGCACCGAGCTGTACCTCGGCGGCGTCATGGAGCACATCGAGGAAGCCGGCATCCACTCCGGCGACTCGGCCTGCGCCCTGCCCCCGATCACCCTCGGCGGCTACGACATCAAGCGCCTGCGGGTCTCCACCGAGGCCATCGCCAAGGGCGTCGGGGTCCGCGGCCTGATCAACATCCAGTTCGCGATGGCGGGTGACATCCTCTACGTCCTGGAGGCCAACCCGCGCGCCTCCCGCACCGTCCCCTTCACCTCGAAGGCGACCGCGGTCCCGCTCGCGAAGGCCGCCGCGCGCATCTCGCTCGGCGCCACCATCGCCGAACTGCGCGCCGAGGGCCTGCTGCCGAGGAACGGCGACGGCGGCACCCTGCCGCTCGACGCGCCGATCTCCGTCAAGGAGGCCGTCATGCCGTGGTCGCGCTTCCGCGACATCCACGGCCGCGGCGTGGACACCGTCCTCGGCCCGGAGATGCGCTCCACCGGCGAGGTCATGGGCATCGACTCCGTCTTCGGCACGGCCTACGCCAAGTCGCAGGCGGGCGCCTACGGCCCGCTGCCCACCAAGGGCCGCGCCTTCATCTCTGTCGCCAACCGCGACAAGCGCTCGATGATCTTCCCGGCCCGCGAGCTGGTCGCCCACGGCTTCGAGCTGATGGCCACCTCCGGCACCGCCGAGGTGCTCCGCCGCAACGGCATCAACGCCACCGTGGTGCGCAAGCTCAGCGAGGGCGAGGGCCCGAACGGCGAGAGGACCGTCGTCCAGCTCATCCACGACGGTGAGGTCGACCTCATCGTCAACACCCCGTACGGCACCGGCGGCCGCCTCGACGGCTACGAGATCCGTACGGCGGCCGTGGCGCGCGGCGTCCCGTGCCTGACCACGGTCCAGGCGCTCGCCGCCGCCGTCCAGGGCATCGACGCACTCAACCGCGGTGACGTGGGCGTCCGCTCGCTCCAGGAGCACGCGGAGCAGCTGACCGCCGCCCGCGACTAGCAGCCCGTCCAGGGGAGGGGGACACCGAATTCGCGCGAGCGACGGGTGTCCCCCTCTTCATGAGCGCACGAGGATTCGACTGACGATGTACAAGCTCTTCTTCAACCTGGTCTTCAAGCGGATGGACCCCGAGCGGGCCCACTACACGGCCTTCCGGTGGATCCGCCTCGCCGCCCGTACGCCGGTCCTGCGCACCTTCGTCGCGGCCGCCCTCGCCCCCCGCTACAAGGAGCTGCGCACCGAGGCGCTCGGTTTGCGGATGCACGGTCCCTTCGGCCTCGCCGCGGGCTTCGACAAGAACGCCGTCGCCATCGACGGCATGTCGATGCTCGGCTTCGACCACGTCGAGATCGGCACGGTCACCGCCGAGCCGCAGCCCGGCAACCCCAAGAAGCGCCTCTTCCGGCTCGTCCCGGACCGCGCCCTGATCAACCGCATGGGCTTCAACAACGAGGGCTCCGCGGTCGTCGCCGAACGCCTCGCGACCCGCCGCCCGGTCTTCAGCACGGTCGTCGGCGTGAACATCGGCAAGACGAAGCTCGTACCCGAGGAGGAAGCCGTAGGGGACTACGTCGCCTCCACCGAGCGCCTCGCCCGCCACGCCGACTACCTCGTCGTGAACGTCTCCTCGCCGAACACCCCCGGCCTGCGCAACCTCCAGGCCACGGAGTCGCTCCGGCCGCTCCTGACGGCCGTACGGGACGCCGCGGACCGCACCGTGACCGGCCGCCGCGTGCCCCTCCTGGTCAAGATCGCCCCCGACCTCGCCGACGAGGACGTGGACGCGGTCGCCGACCTCGCCCTGGAACTGGGCCTGGACGGCATCATCGCCACCAACACCACCATCGCCCGCGAGGGCCTCGGCCTGAAGTCCGCGCCCGAGCTGGTCGAGGAGACCGGCGGACTGTCCGGCGCCCCGGTCAAGGAACGCTCCCTGGAGGTCCTGCGCCGCCTGTACGCCCGCGTGGGCGACCGGATGGTCCTGGTGGGCGTCGGCGGCATCGAGAACGCCGAGGACGCCTGGCAGCGCATCCTGGCCGGTGCCACGCTGGTGCAGGGCTACAGCGCCTTCATCTACGAGGGCCCCGGCTACGCCCGCGCCCTCCACAAGGGCCTGGCCGCGCGCCTGGCCAACAGCCCGTACGCGACCCTCGCCGAGGCCGTCGGCGCCGAAACCCGAAAGGCAGCCCAGTGACCGTGACCCCCTTCGGAACCCGCCTGCGCGAGGCCATGGACTCCCGCGGCCCGCTGTGCGTCGGCATCGACCCGCACGCCGCCCTGCTGGCCTCCTGGGGCCTGGAGGACGACATCGCGGGCCTGGAGCGGTTCTCCCGGACCGTGGTGGAGGCCCTGGCCGACCAGGTGGCCGTCTTCAAGCCGCAGGCCGCCTTCTTCGAACGCTTCGGCTCCCGGGGCATCGCGGTGCTGGAGCGGACCGTCGCGGACGCGCGCGCCGCGGGCACGCTGGTCGTCATGGACGCCAAGCGCGGGGACATCGGCTCGACGATGGCGGCCTACGCGCAGACCTTCCTCGACCCGGCCTCGCCGCTCTTCTCCGACGCGCTGACCGTCTCCCCGTACCTCGGCTACGGCTCGCTGCGGCCCGCCGTGGACCTGGCCCGGGAATCGGGCGCGGGCCTGTTCGTGCTGGCCCTCACCTCCAACCCGGAGGGCGCCGAGGTCCAGCGCGCGGTCCGCGAGGACGGCCGGAGCATCGGCGCGACCATGCTGGCGCACCTCGCCGCCGAGAACGCGGGCGCCGAACCGATGGGCTCCTTCGGAGCCGTCGTCGGCGCCACCCTGGGCGACCTGTCCTCCTTCGACCTGGACATCAACGGCCCGCTGCTCGCCCCCGGCATCGGCGCTCAGGGCGCCACCGCCGCCGACCTCCCGGCGGTCTTCGGCGCCGCCGTGCGCAACGTCGTACCGAACGTCTCGCGCGGTGTCCTGCGACACGGCCCGGACGCGGCCGCGCTGCGCGCCTCGGCGCGCGACTTCGCCGACGAGATCCGCAAGGCGGTCTCCTCGGCCTGATCCCGGCCCACCCGTCCCCGCGGCGGCCGCGGCCCCCCCCCCGGGGAGCGCGGGCGCCGCGGCCGTACCGGGCCCGCCGTCCGCGCGCCGCCGTTCGTGCCCCCACCGCCGGGCGACCACCCCGCACCCGCACCGCGCCGACCGCCGCGGGGCCCGTTCCGCGGACCACCCGTCTCATTCGTACGGCATCCGCCGGACAAAACCGGGGTGTTTTGTCCGTGATGTACGGTTCAGTGGAGGCTGACCAGGACTTTTCGTCCGTTCTCGCTGACTGGAGCGGCCTTGGCCGCTAGTCTCCGACCAGAGTGAGCGAACGGCGGACCTGCTGGACCGTCGTTCGTGGGGCTCGCCTGGTGAGGTCCCTTGTGTTCCCCACCGGTCCGTATCCGACAGTTCGACATCCGAGGTGACGTAGGCGTGGCTCTTCCGCCCCTTACCCCTGAACAGCGCGCAGCCGCGCTCGAAAAGGCCGCCGCGGCTCGCCGGGAGCGGGCCGAGGTGAAGAATCGACTCAAGCACTCCGGTGCGTCCCTGCACGAGGTCATCGCGCAGGGACAGAAGAACGACGTCATCGGCAAGATGAAGGTCTCCGCTCTTCTGGAGTCCCTGCCCGGCGTGGGCAAGGTCCGCGCCAAGCAGCTCATGGAGCGCCTCGGCATCTCCGAGTCCCGACGTGTTCGGGGTCTCGGTTCCAACCAGATCGCTTCCCTGGAGCGCGAGTTCGGCGGTAGTGACGCCTGACGCGTCACCCGAAGTTCTCCCGGTGTTCTCAGGCAGTGCTGAGAGCCTGGATAATCGCTTTATGGCAGCAGAGGTTCGTCCGCGGCTGACCGTGCTCTCCGGCCCCTCAGGGGTCGGCAAGAGCACGGTCGTCGCGCATATGCGCAAGGTTCACCCCGAGGTATGGCTCTCGGTGTCGGCCACCACCCGCAAGCCGCGGCCCGGTGAGCGTCACGGAGTCCATTACTTCTTCGTCACCGACGACGAGTTCGACAAGCTGATCGCCAATGGCGAGCTGCTGGAGTGGGCCGAGTTCGCGGGCAACCGCTACGGCACACCGCGCGGCGCGGTGCTGGAACGCCTTGACAACGGCGAGCCGGTCCTGCTGGAGATCGACCTTCAGGGCGCCCGGCTCGTCCGCGAGTCGATGGCCGAGGCCCAGCTGGTCTTCCTGGCTCCGCCCAGCTGGGAGGAGCTCGTCCGCAGGCTCACCGGCCGCGGAACCGAGTCGGCCGAGGTCATCGAGCGGCGCCTGGCCGTCGCGAAGATCGAACTCGCGGCCGAATCCGAGTTCGACACCACCCTTGTCAATACCTCCGTCGAGGATGTAGCTCGCGAGCTGCTAGCCTTGATGGAAGTTGTTTGATCGTTGTTCGATCAATACCCATCTTCGGAAGGTAGAGCGTGTCCTCTTCCATGTCTGCGCCCGAGGGCATCATCAACCCGCCGATCGACGAGCTGCTCGAGGCCACCGACTCGAAGTACAGCCTCGTCATCTACGCGGCCAAGCGTGCCCGTCAGATCAACGCGTACTACTCGCAGCTCGGTGAGGGCCTCCTGGAGTACGTGGGCCCGCTCGTCGACACCCACGTCCACGAGAAGCCCCTCTCGATCGCGCTGCGCGAGATCAACGCGGGTCTGCTGACCTCCGAGGCCATCGAGGCCCCGGCCACCTAGGCGGAACGCGACATCTGATTTTTGCCCCACAGGCCCGGTAGACCGACTGCCGGGCCTGTGGTGTGTCATGTCACGGGTGCGTCGACGATGACGCGACGACGACGGACGAGGGAGAAGCAGTGGACAAGCCGAAGGTCGTACTCGGAGTCAGCGGTGGGATCGCCGCGTACAAGGCCTGCGAGCTGCTGCGCCGCCTGACCGAGTCCGGACACGAGGTCCGGGTGGTGCCGACCGAGGCCTCCTTGCACTTCGTGGGCGAGGCCACCTGGGCCGCCCTGTCCGGGAACCCCGCCTCGACCCGCGTGTGGGAGAGCGTCCACGAGGTGCCCCACGTACGGATCGGCCAGCACGCCGACCTCGTCGTGGTCGCCCCGGCCACCGCCGACATGCTCGCCAAGGCCGCCCACGGCCTCGCCGACGACCTGCTCACGAACACCCTGCTCACCGCCCGCTGCCCGGTGGTCTTCGCGCCCGCCATGCACACGGAGATGTGGGAGCATCCCGCCACCCGGGAGAACGTGGCCACGCTGCGCCGCCGCGGGGCCGTCGTCATCGAGCCCGCCGTCGGCCGCCTCACCGGCAAGGACACCGGCAAGGGACGACTGCCCGATCCGGAGGAGATCTTCGAGGTCTGCCGCAGGGTCCTGGCCCGCGGGACGGCCGGGCCCGATCTGGCCGGGCGGCACGTGGTGATCAGCGCGGGCGGTACCCGCGAGCCCCTGGACCCGGTCCGCTTCCTCGGCAACCGCTCCTCGGGCAAGCAGGGGTACGCCCTCGCGCGCACCGCCGTCGCCCGCGGGGCCCGGGTGACCCTGGTCGCGGCCAACGCCGCCCTCGCCGACCCGGCCGGGGTGGACGTCGTACGGGTGGGGACGGCCCTGCAGCTGCGGGAGGCCGTGCTCAAGGCGGCCGCCGACGCGGACGTCGTGGTCATGGCGGCCGCGGTGGCCGACTTCCGGCCCGCCGTCTACGTCGAGGGAAAGATCAAGAAGCAGGACGGCCAGGACCCCGAACCGGTCGCCCTGGTGCGCAATCCCGACGTCCTGGCGGAGCTTTCCGGACAGCGTTCCTCGCCGGGCCAGATCGTCGTGGGCTTCGCCGCCGAGACCGACGACGTCCTCGCGAACGGGCGGGCCAAGCTCCGGCGCAAGGGCTGCGACCTGCTCGTGGTCAATGAGGTCGGCGAGAGCAAGACCTTCGGTTCGGAGGAGAACGAGGCCGTGATCCTGGCCTCCAACGGGGAAGAAACCCCTGTGCCCTACGGTCCCAAGGAAGTCCTGTCCGATGTCATCTGGGACCAGGTCGCGTCCCGGCTCGCGCCCCCCGCCGAGCTTCGACGCGCCTGAGGAACCGGACCTTTTCTCCGGCTGCCCGATGGGACAAGATGGAGTGCCGCAGGTCACACGGCTTCCACAAGGCGAGACGGGTGGTCCGCCCGCCGGTGGCGACCGATAAACTGCACGAGGAGCACAGCCAGGCGCAGCCCCCGGTAGTGTCTCCGCCAATTGATCAGCCAGCAGCCGCTGCAACCCCAGGGAGCGATGTGTCCCGCCGCCTCTTCACCTCGGAGTCCGTCACCGAGGGCCACCCCGACAAGATCGCTGACCAGATCAGCGACACCATCCTCGACGCCCTGCTCCGCGAGGACCCCACCTCGCGCGTCGCGGTGGAGACCCTCATCACCACCGGTCTCGTGCACATCGCGGGCGAGGTGACGACGAAGGCCTACGCCCCGATCGCGCAGCTCGTCCGCGACAAGATCCTCGAGATCGGCTACGACTCCTCGAAGAAGGGCTTCGACGGCGCCTCCTGTGGCGTCTCGGTGTCCATCGGCGCGCAGTCCCCGGACATCGCGCAGGGTGTCGACACGGCGTACGAGAAGCGTGTCGAGGGCGACGAGGACGAGCTGGACAAGCAGGGCGCGGGCGACCAGGGCCTGATGTTCGGCTACGCGTGCGACGAGACGCCCGAGCTGATGCCGCTGCCGATCCACATCGCGCACAAGCTCTCGCGCCGCCTGTCCGAGGTCCGCAAGAACGGGACCATCCCGTACCTGCGCCCCGACGGCAAGACCCAGGTCACCATCGAGTACGACGGTGACAAGGCCGTCCGCCTCGACACGGTGGTCGTGTCCTCCCAGCACGCCTCGGACATCGACCTCGACTCGCTGCTCGCCCCCGACATCCGCGAGTTCGTCGTCGAGCACGTCCTCAAGCAGCTCGTCGAGGACGGCATCAAGCTGGACACCGAGGGCTACCGCCTGCTGGTCAACCCGACCGGGCGCTTCGAGATCGGCGGCCCGATGGGCGACGCCGGTCTCACCGGCCGCAAGATCATCATCGACACCTACGGCGGCATGGCCCGTCACGGTGGCGGCGCCTTCTCCGGCAAGGACCCGTCCAAGGTCGACCGTTCGGCCGCCTACGCCATGCGCTGGGTCGCCAAGAACGTCGTCGCCGCCGGTCTGGCCTCGCGCTGCGAGGTCCAGGTCGCCTACGCGATCGGCAAGGCCGAGCCCGTCGGTCTCTTCGTCGAGACCTTCGGCACGCACAAGGTGGACGTGCAGAAGATCGAGGACGCGATCGGCCAGGTCTTCGACCTGCGTCCGGCCGCGATCATCCGCGACCTCGACCTGCTGCGCCCGATCTACGCCCAGACCGCCGCCTACGGCCACTTCGGCCGCGAGCTGCCGGACTTCACCTGGGAGCGCACCGACCGCGTCGAGGCGCTGCGCGCCGCCGCCGGTCTGTAGGGGTCGAGCCCTCACACGTGCCCCGCGAACGGCCCCGGACCCCACGGTCCGGGGCCGTTCGCCGTTGCCTGCCCGCTGCCCGCTGCCCGCCGCCGCCGTCCCGGGCGGGGATTTCCGGTGTTGTCGGTGCCATGGGCGAGAATTCCGGTGTGAGCAGCCAGAACGAACCCGAGACCGGCGGAGCGCCGGAACAGCTCGCGCTGATGAGGGAGATGGTCGCCGAGGCGAAGGCCAAGGCCCCCAAGGCCAAGCCGCGCACCTGGCGCGGCGCCTCCCTGGCCGACGAGCTGCCCGTTGCCCGGATCCTGGTCAACAAGGGCGTGCTCCACCTCGACCAGCTCTGGGACTACGCCGTCCCGGAGGACCTCGCGGAGGCCGCGCAGCCCGGGGTCCGCGTCCGGGTCCGCTTCGGCGCGGGCTCCCACCAGGTGCACGGGGGCCGCCGCGAGGGCGGCGGCCTCATCGACGGCTTCATCGTCGAGCGGCGCGCCGACACCGACTACAACGGCCCGCTCGCGGCCCTGGCCCAGGTCGTCTCGCCCGAGGCCGTACTCGGCCCGCGGATGCTGGCCCTGGCGCGGGCCGTCGCCGACCGGTACGCGGGCAGCCTGGCCGACGTACTCCAGCTCGCCCTGCCCCCGCGCAACGCCCGCGCCGAGGCCAAGCCCTCGCCCGAACCGCTGCCGGTGCCGGGCGTGCCCGAACCCGGCGGCTGGCAGCGCTATCCCGCCGGGCCCGCCTTCCTGCGGTCCCTCGCGGGCGGCGCCGCCCCGCGCGCCGTGTGGACCGCGCTGCCCGGACCCGGCTGGGCCGACGAACTGGCCCGCGCCATGGCCGCCACCCTCGCCTCCGGGCGCGGCGCCCTGGCCGTCCTGCCCGACGGGCGCACCGCGGCCCGGGTGGACGCGGCCCTGACCGCCCTGCTGGGCGAGGGCCACCACGCGCTGCTGACCGCGGAATCCGGCCCCGAGAAGCGCTACCGGCAGTGGCTCGCCGTGCACCGCGGCTCGGTACGGGCCGTGATCGGGACCCGGGCGGCGATGTTCGCCCCGGTACGGGACCTGGGCCTCGTGGCGGTCTGGGACGACGGCGACTCCAGCCACAGCGACGACCACGCCCCCTTCCCGCACGTACGGGAAGTGCTCGAACTGCGCGCGGTCACCGACGGCTGCGGCTTCCTCGTCGGCTCCACCAGCTGCACCGTGGAGGCCGCCCAGCTGGTGGAGTCGGGCTGGGCCCGGCCACTGGCCGCCGAACGGGAACGCGTACGGGAATGCGCCCCCCGGATCCGGACCGTGGGCGACGAACTGCTCGCCCGGGACGGGGCCGCGCGGGCCGCGCGGCTGCCGACCCTGGCCTGGGAGACCGTGCGGGAAGGGCTCAAAACGGGCCCGGTCCTCGTCCAGGTGCCCCGGCGCGGGTACGTGCCGCGGCTCGCGTGCGAACGGTGCCGGACCCCGGCCCGCTGCCGCGCGTGCGCGGGGCCGCTGGAGGCCGCCGACGAGCGGGAGCTGCACTGCGGGTGGTGCGGGCGCGAGGAGGCCTCGTGGCACTGCGAGGAGTGCGGATCCGTCCGGCTGCGGGCCCAGGTGGTCGGCGCCCGGCGGACCGCCGAGGAGCTGGGGCGGGCGTTCCCGGCGGTCCCGGTGCGGACCTCGGGGCGCGACCACGTACTGGACTCGGTGCCCGACCGGCCCGCGCTGATCGTGTGCACGCCGGGCGCGGAACCGGTGGCCGAGGGAGCCGGGTACGCGGCCGGGCTGCTGCTCGACGGCTGGGCCATGCTGTCGCGGCCCGACCTGCGGGCCGGGGAGGAGGCGCTGCGGCGCTGGATCGCGGCGGCCTCGCTGGTCCGGGGCGAGGGGCAGGTGGTCGTGGTCGCCGAGCCGACGCTGCGGCCGGTGCAGGCGCTGGTGCGGTGGGATCCCGTGGGGCACGCGCAGCGGGAGCTCGCGGAGCGGGCGCAGCTGGGCTTCCCGCCGGTCTCGCGGATGGCCGCGGTGGCGGGGCGGCGGGAGGCGCTGGACGCGTTCCTGGCGGGGGCCGGGCTGCCGGGGGACGCGGAGATCCTGGGGCCGGTGCCGTTGGTGGGGCGGCGGGGGGAACCGTCGCCGGGGGACCGGGCCCTGGTCCGTGTGCCGCCGGGCAGCGGGGCGGCCCTGGCCGCGGCGCTCAAAGCGGCCCAGGCCGCGCGCACGGCCCGGGGCGTCGCGGTCGCGGACACGATCCGCGTCCGCATCGACCCGCTGGACATCGGCTGACGGTGCCGTGTCCGCTCGCGCGGCCGTTCCGGCCTGCCCGGCGTTCGGGCCCGCCGGAGGCGGCGTGCCGCCTGCGGCTCGGTGGGCCCTCCGGGGGCGCCTCAATCGCCGGCGGGGCTGGATGTGGGCGGCCTTGGGCCCGCCGGGGGTGGCGCGGGGGCTTCTCAGCCCGCCCGGCGATGGAGGGCCGCAGGCGGGGCTGGGGCGCCGGAGGTGGTGGGGGGCTCTGTCAGCCCGCCCGGCGATTGAGGGCTGCGCGGGGTGGGTCAGCCGTTGCGGGGACCCGGGAAGGCCGGGGGGCGGAGGGACGCGGCGGCGGCGGCGGGCTCCTCGCGCTGCGGCTGCGGAGGGACCGAGCGGGCCGCCGGAATGGTCGGCATGGTCGGCATGGGGGACATCGGCGGCATCCCGAGGGTCCGCGTGGCCGAGCCCTCGGCCAACGGCTCCGCCGCCTCGGCGGCCTGCGCCCGCCGGGCCCCGTACCGCCGGTGCACGGCTTGCTTGGTGACCCCGAGCGCGGAGCCGACCGCGTCCCACGAGAATCCGAGTGAGCGGTCGAAGTCCACCGCGGCGGTGACCAGCGTCTCGACGCTGTCCCGCAGTTCCTGTGCGAGGCGGACGGTGGGCGCGGGAGCCCGCCCGTAGACGACGAAGCCCGTGGAGGGGCCGGAGCGGCGCGGCCGGTACACATTGCCCAGCTGGGCGGTGAGCGTACGCAGCGCGTCCACCTGCCGGCGGACCCGCTCGATGTCCCGCACCAAGAGGTGCAGGCTGGCCCGCGCTTGGGCGTCGTGGGTGGCGTGGTCGGCCATGAAGAAGCCTCTCGAACCGGTGCTGAGGAGCGGATCGGGCCGCATACACCGTTCACACGCGGCCCGCTTCGGGTCAATCTCTCTTGACCAACGCGTCATGTGGCGCGTTGGTCACGCTGTGGGGGCGTGTCGGCATATGCGAGGGGCGCGCGCGTGTGCGTACGCCCCCCGTGTGGGTGGCGCCCCGGTGCCGGGCGACCACCGGTGGGGGGTTTCCCGGGCGCCCCATAGACTGGTGCGCTGCTGACAGCCGAGATAGCGAGGTAGACACCGGTGAAGCTCGTCTTCGCAGGCACCCCCGAGGTCGCCGTACCCGCCCTGGACGCCCTGATCGCCTCCGGGCGCCATGAGGTGGCCGCCGTCATCACCCGCCCCGACGCGCCCGCGGGCCGCGGCAGGCGGCTGGTCGCGAGCCCGGTGGCCGAGCGCGCGGAGGAGGCCGGGATCGAGGTCCTCAAGCCGGTCCGCCCGCGCGACGAGGAGTTCCAGGCCCGGCTCCGGGAGATCGGCCCGGACTGCTGCCCGGTCGTCGCCTACGGCGCCCTGATCCCCAAGAGCGCCATCGAGATCCCCCGCAACGGCTGGGTCAACCTGCACTTCTCGCTGCTGCCCGCCTGGCGCGGAGCCGCGCCGGTACAGCACGCGGTCATGGCCGGGGACGAGGTCACCGGCGCGTCCACCTTCCAGATCGTGGAGGGGCTGGACGCGGGCCCCGTCTTCGGCATCCTCACCGAGGACGTCCGCCCCACCGACACCAGCGGTGACCTGCTGACCCGCCTCGCCTTCGCCGGAGCGGGCCTGCTGGCCGCCACCATGGACGGCATCGAGGACGGCACCCTGCGCGCCGTCGAGCAGTCGCCCGAGGGCGTCTCCCTCGCGCCCAAGATCTCCGTCGAGGACGCGCGGGTCGACTGGAGCGCCCCGGCGCTGCGCGCCGACCGGGTCGTACGCGGCTGCACGCCCGCGCCGGGCGCGTGGACGGTGTTCCGCGGAGAACGGCTCAAGCTCATCTCGATGGCCCTGGTCACCGACCGGACGGACCTCACGCCCGGGGAACTGGCCGTCGGCAAGAACAACGTCCACGTCGGGACCGGCTCGCACGCCGTCGAACTGCTCTGGGTGCAGCCGCAGGGCAAGAAGCCCATGAAGGCGGCGGACTGGGCGCGCGGGGTGCGGATCGCTCCAGGCGAGCGGCTGGGCGGGGCCGACGTAGGCTGATCCGTACAGCCGGTACCGCACCTCGCCGCACCTCACCTCACCTCCATTTCTTCTCGTACTTCCGGAGCACCTTTCACGTGAGCGAACAGCCCCGCCGTCCCGCAGCCGCGGGCGGCAAGCAGGCCAAGCCCTACCGCCGGCCCAAGAAGGACCCCGTCCGGATGCTCGCCTTCGAGGCGCTGCGGGCGGTGGACGAGCGCGCCGCGTACGCGAACCTGGTGCTGCCCCCGCTGCTCCGCAAGGCCCGCAAGGACGAGAGCTTCGACGCCCGGGACGCGGCGCTGGCCACCGAGCTGGTCTACGGCACGCTGCGCCGCCAGGGCACCTACGACGCCGTCATCGGCGCGTGCATCGACCGGCCGCTGCGCGAGGTGGACCCGCCGGTCCTGGACGTGCTCGCGCTCGGCGCGCACCAGCTGCTCGGCACCCGGATCCCCTCGCACGCCGCCGTCTCGGCGAGCGTGGAGCTGGCCCGGGTCGTGCTCGGTGACGGACGCGCCAAGTTCGTGAACGCCGTCCTGCGCAAGATCGCCGCGAAGGACATGGAGGCGTGGCTGGAGCAGGTCGCCCCGCCGTACGACGTGGACGCCGAGGACCACCTCGCGATCGTCCACTCGCACCCGCGCTGGGTCGTCTCCGCGCTGTGGGACTCGCTCGGCGGCGGGCGCGCGGGCATCGAGGACCTCCTCGAAGCCGACAACGAGCGCCCCGAGGTCACCCTCGTCGCCCGTCCCGGCCGGTCCACGGCCGAGGAGCTGCTCGCAGCGGTCGGCGAGGACTCGGCGCTGCCGGGCCGCTGGTCGCCGTACGCCGTCCGGATGGCCGAGGGCGGCGAGCCGGGCGCGCTGGAAGCGGTCCGCGAGGGCCGCGCGGGCGTCCAGGACGAGGGCAGCCAGCTGGTCGCGCTGGCGCTGGCGAACGTACCCGTCGAAGGCCGGGATGCCCGCTGGCTCGACGGCTGCGCCGGACCGGGCGGCAAGGCGGCGCTGCTCGCCGCGCTCGCGGCGCAGCGCGGTGCCTTCCTGCTGGCCTCCGAGAAGCAGCCGCACCGGGCCCGCCTGGTGGAGAAGTCACTGGCCGGGAACCCCGGCCCCTACCAGGTCATCACGGCGGACGGCACCCGCCCGCCGTGGCTGCCGGGTTCCTTCGACCGGGTGCTCATGGACGTGCCGTGCACCGGCCTCGGCGCCCTGCGCCGTCGCCCCGAGGCCCGCTGGCGCCGCCGCCCGGAGGACCTGGAGGGCTTCGCCCCGCTCCAGCGCGGGCTGCTGCGCGAGGCCCTGTCCGCGGTGCGGATCGGTGGCGTGGTGGGTTACGCGACCTGCTCCCCGCACCTGGCGGAGACCCGGGTCGTGGTCGAGGACGTCCTCAAGGGCCGGGGCGCGGGCCACGAGCCGATCGCGGCCGAACTGATCGACGCCAGGCCCTACATGGAGGGCGTACCGGCCCTCGGTGACGGGCCGGACGTCCAGCTGTGGCCGCACCTGCACGGCACGGACGCGATGTACCTGGCCCTGCTGCGGCGCACCGCCTGAGCCTGCGCGCGGTGGAGGTCCGCATTCTCCATCCGCATGCTCCGTACGACATGTGAGCCGGTCCCTGGTCCAGCCAGGGGCCGGCTCACTGCTGTACCGGCCCGGGCCCCGGCGCGAGGGCGTCCAGCTGCTCCTTCGACCACGAGAGCCGGTCCGCTCGCAGGTCTTCGACCACCGCCCGGACCCACTCCAGCTCCGCGGCCGTCACGGCCCGCAGGTACTCGGTCTCGATGCGCGTGATGCGCGGCAGCCCCTGGTCCGCCTCCGCGGCCATGGCCGCTTCCAGCCCGTCGAGCTTCTCCGCGAGGGCGTCGGCCCGGCGCGCCAGTACGTCCGCCACCTCCTGCGCCGTGAGCAGCAGGAGATTCGAGAGGGCGGCCGGGAACTCCGGGAACTCCTGCTTGGGCGCGGAGAGCATCTCCTCCAGCCAGGTACGGGCGGTCTCGCGCCCGGCGCCCGTCACTTCGTAGACGGTCCGCTCGGGGTACTGCTGATCGCGCCCGGTCTCGCGGACCGCGATCAGCCCGTCCCCGTCGAGCCGCTCGATCGTGCGGTAGAGGCTCGCCCGCTGCCTGACGTTGACGACCTGCTCCTTGCCCCAGTCCTTGACGAGCCGCTGAATGCCGTACGGGTGCAGCGGCTTGTAGTGCAGCAGGGCCAGGACGGTCAGGGCGAGGGGGGAGCTACGGGGAGCGGAGGGGGTCATGGACTCGATTTTAGCCCCAGGACAACTAGTTGACGAGAGACTAGTTGCAGTGCGACTATCGAGTCATCAACGCGGAGCCACCCGAGAGGAACCACCGAGATGTCCCTCACCGAGCGCATCCACTCCGACCACGGCCTCGTCAAGCGACTGGGCAACTGGACCGAGGCCGACCACTTCGAGGTCAAGGCGCGCCACGGCGCCGCGGTCCTCGACCTCCGTTCCCCCGACCTCCCCGACGACGTCGAGATCCACCTCGACATGGACCGGGCGATGGTCAAGCTGCTCGTCGACGACGGCACCACCATCGACCACTGGAACCTGAAGTGGTCCGCCCGCGGCAAGATCAAGGACTCCACGTCCCCGTCCACCCGCCTCACGGCGGCGTCCACCCGCGACACGGCGGTCGGCCGCCGTGTCCGTCTGACCGGCTCCGCGACGAACAGCGAGATCCGGATCCACCGCGGCGGCATCGCGATCCTGTCCGCGATGTTCTCCCGCGCGTACGTCGAGGACGTGCGCCGCGCACACCGCGTCGGCGGCGTACCGACGATCGACGACCCCGCACGGGGGCACCAGTCATGACACACACCGGCAAAGCCCGCTCCGCCCTCGTCATCGGCGGCGGCATCGCGGGCCCGGTCGCCGCGATGGCCCTGCGCCGGGCGGGCATCGAGGCCACCGTCCACGAGGCGTACGACTCCACGGCCGATGGTGCCGGAGGCGGCATGACCATCGCGCCGAACGGCCAGAACGCCCTCGACGCGATCGGCGCGGGCGACATCGTCCGCGCGATCGGCACCCCGGTCACCGCCATGGGGCTACGGAGCTGGACGGGCAAGGACCTCGCGCGGTTCGCCCCGCCCTCCCGGCTCCCGTCCCAGCGGTTCGTCTGGCGCGCCGACCTCTACCGCGCGATCCACGACGAGGCGGAGCGCCGCTCCGTCCCCATCCACCACGGCAAGCGGCTGACCGGCACGACGGACACCGGCTCCGGCGTCACCGCGCACTTCGCGGACGGTACGCAGGCGAGCGCCGACATCCTCATCGGCGCCGACGGCATCCGCTCCACGGTCCGCTCCCTGATCGACCCGGCCGCACCAGAGCCGAACTACGCCGGCCTGGTCTGCTTCGGAGCGCGGATGGAAAGGTCGGGGGCGCCCTCCACCAACGGCGTCATGTACATGTGCTTCGGCAAGCGCGCGTTCTTCGGCTACCAGGTCTTCGAGGACTCCTCGGCGGTGTGGTTCGTGAACCTGCCCCACCGCCTCCCGATGACGGTCGCCGAGGCCAAGGCGATCGGCGCGGAGGCGTGGATGCGCACCCTGCTGACCGCCTTCGCCGACGACCGCACTCCTGCCCTCGAAATGATCAGCCGTACCGACGTCGGCCAGCTCCTCATCACCGGCCCGATGGAGAACATGCCGGGGGTCGCGACCTGGACCCGCGGTCGCACGATGCTGATCGGCGACGCGGCCCACGCCGCCTCGTCCAGCTCCGGGCAGGGCGCCTCGATCGCCGTCGAAGGCGCCGTCGAACTGGCGCGCTGCCTGCGGGACCTGCCCTACGAGCAGGCTTTCGCGGCGTACGAACACCTGCGCCGCCCCCGCGTCGAACGCATCATCAAGCTCGGCGCGCGCACGAACAGCAACAAGACCGCCGGACCGGTCGGCCGCGCACTGCGCGACCTCGTGATGCCGGCGGCCATGAAGCTGATCAACCCGGAGAAGACGGCCTGGCAGTTCGACCACCACATCGACTGGGACGCGAGGGTGGTTCCGCTCACCTGAACTCCAGCTCGTCCTCGGCGGGAACCGGCGGTCGTTCTCGCTGTCAGCTCGACGGGGTGAGGATGCGGCGCAGCCAGCGGGAGCGGGCGTCGTGGGCGGCCCGGCTGAGGGCCGCTCGCGGGGCGACGGTGTCGAAGCCGTGGAAGGCCCCCGGCCACACGTGGAGTTCGGCGTCGCCCCCGGCCCGCCAGATCGCGTCGGCGTAGGCGACGGCCTCGTCCCGGAAGGTCTCGGCGGAGCCGGCCTCGACGTAGGCCGGGGGCAGGCCGGACAGATCCGTGGCGCGGGTGGGGGCCGCGTAGGGCGGGAGGTCGGCGGCGCCGTACCGGTCGCCGAGCAGCGCCTGCCACGCGGTCGCGTTGGAGGTCCGGTCCCAGGTGTCGTGCCCCGCCATCTGGTGGGCTGGAGAAGGTGTCGCCGCGGTCGTCGAGCATCGGGCTCAGGAGCAGCTGCCCGATCGGGACCGGTCCGCCGCGGTCACGGATCAACAGCGCGAGCGCCGCCGCGAGTCCGCCGCCCGCGCTCTTCCCGCCGAGGACGACGCGGTCCGCGTCGATGCCCAGGGCGGCCGCGTGCCCGGCCGCCCACAGGAGCCCGGCACGGCAGTCCTCGACGGGTCCGGGGTACCGCGCCCCGGGGGCCAGGCGGTACTCGACCGAGATGGCGGCGAGGCCCAGGGGGAGGGCCCACTCTCGCAGCAGCCGCGGCAGTACCGACCACGCGTTGCCCATGACCATGCCGCCGCCGTGCATGTAGTACAGGAGCGGCAGGGGGCCGGTGACACCGGCGGGGCGGGCGTGGACGAGGGCGACGTGGGGGCTGGTGGGTACCCGTAGCTGCTCGACCTCGAATCGGCCATCGGCGCGGAGGTCCTGGAGCGTGGGCCTCGGGCGGGACGCGCTGTCCTGCTCCTGCCGGGCGGCAAGGTTCTCCGGGATGAGCGGCTCTGCCGGCTTGCCGCCCAAAGCCGCCAGCGCCGCGCTCAGTTCGGGGTCCGTGTGCGCACGCTCGGGGGGCATGCGGCGTAGTCAATCACTGCGGGCGAGTGCGCGGGTGGGAAAGCGGGAGGGTGGGGCGGGCCTTCGCGGGGGCGGGGTCGGGTCGCGGCTGCGCCGCGGGGCTCTGACGTCGCGCGTCCGGGGCCGGGGCCGGGTGGGTGCCCGGGGCGGGACCGGGGCCCGGGAGACGGCGAAGGACCACAGACCTCAGACCAGACCACAGACCACAGACCACAGACACGCGGACAGGTCGCTACACGGCCGCGGACCGGTTGTGGCCCGGCAGGGACCGCCCCGACCGCCGCGCACTGCGACGGTTGGGGCGGGTTGTGGTGCCGGGTGTCCTCAGTGGGTGGGGGAGGCGAGGAAGGGGAGGACGGTCGGGATCAGGGCGGGGGAGTCGAGGATGTCGTAGTGGGAGGCGCCCGCCAGGACGGCGAGGCGGGAGGTGGGGCGCTGGGAATTGTCCCAGCCCGCGTCCTTCAGGCCGCCGCCGAGGAGGGCGTAGAACTCGGCGACGTGCGCGGGGCGGATGGAGTCGGCGTCGCCGTAGACCAGGAGGACCGGCATGGCGAGGGCGGCGGCCTCCTCGGTCCAGTCGAAGTCCGTCTGGAGCAGCTCGGCGGTCTTGCCCACGAGGACGGTCCAGTTCGCGGGGACCGGAGCGACCTCGGCGTAGTGGGTGTAGGGCGGGGACCCCTTCATCATCTCGGCGGCCGCCGCGCTCATCTGGTCCATCCCCGCCACGACCTCGGGGAACCAGCCGTCCCGCTTGAACGGGACCGAGATCAGGACCAGCCGGCGGACGGCGTCCGGGTGCTGGAAGGCGATCCGCAGGGCGACTTCGGCGCCCAGCGAGTACCCCAGCACGTCCGCCCGGTCCAGACCGAGGTGCTTGAGCAGTGCGGCGACATCGTCCGCGAGCAGCTCGGGGCGCAGCGGGCGGTCCGTGTCGTGCGACCGGCCGTGCCCCTGCAGGTCCACCAGGACGACCCTGCGGTCTTTCGTCAGGGACGGGAGGAGGGACGTGAACATGTCCCCGGACCCCAGTCCGCCGTGGAGCAGCACCAGCGCCTCACCGGCACCGGACCCGTGCTCCTCGAAGTACAGCGACTGCCCGTTGACCTCTGCGTAGCTCATTGCTTCATCCTTCCCGATGGTCACTGCTCATACAGACCGGACAGCGAGCAAAAACTCATCGGTCGCGCCGAGACTCATCTCCCCACGACCGCCCACCTGTCGCAGCCCCCTCACCCCAACCGGTCCGCAGCGGCCGAGACGGCCGTGAGGGACAGTCGAACTGGCGGGCAGCCCACGGGAACCGCCCCGACCCCGCCCCGCGAAGTCACAGCTCCCCCCACCCCCGCCGAGCCGGAGCCCACCCCGGCCCCGCCCCCGCCCGCGACCTTTCGGGGTCCGGTCGGGAACCGGCCTCGGGCATGGCACGCTTGGGGGCATGGCCGTTCAGATCAATCCCAGCATCCTGTCCGCGGACTTCTCCCGGCTCGCCGAGGAGGCGAGGGCCGTCGAGGGCGCCGACTGGCTGCACGTCGACGTCATGGACAACCACTTCGTCCCGAACCTGACGCTCGGCGTGCCGATCGTGGAGTCGCTCAGCCGCGCCACGGACATTCCGCTGGACCTGCACCTGATGATCGAGGACCCGGACCGCTGGGCGCCGCAGTACGTCGAGGCGGGCGCGGGATCGGTCACTTTCCACGCCGAGGCGGCCGCGGCACCGGTACGGCTGGCCCGGGAGATCCGGGCCAAGGGCGCACGGGCGTCCATGGCGCTCAAGCCCGCGACGCCCATCGAGCAGTACGAGGACATCCTTCCCGAACTGGACATGGTGCTGATCATGACGGTCGAGCCCGGCTTCGGCGGCCAGCCGTTCCTCGACATCATGCTGCCCAAGATCCGCCGCACCCGGGAGCTGATCGCCAAGCACGGTCTGGAGATGTGGCTCCAGGTGGACGGCGGGGTCTCGGCCTCGACCATCGAGCGCTGTGCCGAGGCGGGCGCCGATGTCTTCGTGGCGGGCAGCGCGGTCTACGGAGCGGTCGATCCGGCCGCCGCGGTCCGCACCCTGCGGGAGCAGGCCGACCTGGCGATCTCCGCGGCGCCCTGGGCTTGCGACCACTGAGCCAAGCCTTGGTGAACAGCTCGGTGAACGGTAGCTGTCCGGGCTGATCAACGGCCGTCGGATCTGACAGGATGAACGGCGAGTCGAGAATGTGAACAGCAGTGAGGAGAACGCGGTGTCTGCAATGTCGGCGGGACGGTCAGCCCTGCGGATGGGACCCGCGGAGCTGGTTCAGGCGGCGGCCATGGCCCGCCGCTTCTACTTGGAGGGCAAGTCCAAGATCCAGATCGCCGAGGAGTTCGGCGTGAGCCGCTTCAAGGTGGCCCGGGTCCTGGAGACCGCTCTGGAGCGCGATCTCGTACGCATCGAGATCCGCGTCCCGGCCGAGCTGGACGCGGAGCGCTCCGACGCGCTGCGTTCCCGGTACGGGCTGCGTCACGCGGTGGTCGTGGAGTCCCCGGCCGACGCGACCGAGGACGCACCCGACCCGGAGAACCTGGGCGCGGTCGCCGCCGATCTGCTGGGCGAGCTGGTCAATGAGGGCGACGTACTGGGCCTGGCCTGGGGGCGCTCCACCATTCACATGGCCGCCTCACTGCACCGGCTGCCTCCGTGCACCGTGGTCCAGCTGACCGGGGTGTACGACGCCGGGACGGCGGAGCGGGGGTCCGTGGAGGCCGTACGCCGTGCCGCTCAGGTATCCGGCGGGGACGCGCACCCCATCTACGCGCCGATGCTGCTGCCCGACCCGGCCACGGCGGCCGCGCTGCGCGGCCAGACCGGGATCGCGAGGGCCTTCGAGTACTTCGACAAGGTGACCGTCGCGGCGGTGTCCATCGGGTCGTGGGAGCCGGGCATCTCCACCGTGCACGACATGCTGACGGACGAGGAGCGGGCGCACTACGCCTCGCTCGGTGTCGCCGCCGAGATGTCGGCCCACCTCTTCGACGCCGAGGGCCGCCGGGTCGGCCGGGACCTCGGTGAGCGCTGCATCACGGTCGAGGCCGACCGGCTGCGGCGGATCCCGGAGGTCGTGGCGATCGCGGGCGGCCTGCGCAAGGCCTCGGCGATCGGAGCGGTCCTGCGGTCCGGGCTGGTCACGAGCCTGGTGACGGACACGGCGGTCGCGGACTTCCTGCTGACCGAGTCCGAGCCGGGGCTGCGGCCCGCGCTGGAGCGCGCCGACCCGGACGATCTGGTCGGCTGAGCCGACGGCCGCGGGTCGGAAGCCGGGACCGGGGGTCCGGAGATGGCGCCGCGATTCGCGGGCGAATCGGATATTTGGCACTATCAGCGCATGATCTTCAGGAGCGTGCCCCGACGGCTGCCCCCGGGGTTGCCCCGTCAGCTGCTGCGTCTGCTGGGGGCCCTGTTCCTCTGCGTCGCCCTGGTGGGCGTGGCGGGCTGCGGCGGCAAGCAGGACCCGGCCCCGCCGAGCGGTTCCCCGAGCAGTTCTCCGGGCGGCGCTTCGAGCGCTGCCCCGCCGGCCCCCGGGTGGGCGAAGGGGATGAAGACCGTCCGGGCGGCGGCGCTCCCCGCGCAGGCGTGGGACACCCTCGCGCTCATCGACCAGGGCGGACCGTACCCGTACCGGCAGGACGACGGCGTCTTCGGGAACTTCGAGAAGGTACTGCCGAAGCAGAACCGCGGGTACTACCACGAGTTCACCGTGAAGACCCCGGGCTCGCGGGACCGCGGGGCGCGCCGGATCATCACCGGTCAGGGCCGCGAGTTCTTCTACACGGAAGACCACTACAAGACCTTCAAGGCGGTTCTCCGATGACCCTGGATCCGCAGGCCCTCGCCCCGGCCGTGGCGGCCGCCGAGCAGGCGGGCTGGACCGTCGTACGCCTCGACCTGGACGGCGTACGGAGCAAGGCCGAGCTGATGCGGCGGTGCGGGGAGGCGCTGCGGCTGCCGGAGTGGTTCGGCGGGAACTGGGACGCGCTGGCGGACTGCCTGATCGACCTGTCCTGGCTGGCGTCGGCGCCGGGGCGGCTGCTGGCGGTGACCTCGTGGCGCGGTTACGCGACGGCCCGCCCGGGGGACTGGGAGACGTTCCGGGACGTCCTGGAGCAGGCCGTGGACTTCTGGCGGACCTCCACCGAGGGGGCGCTGACCGTGCTGCTCGCGGAGCCCGAGCCGAAGCCCCGGCCGAAGCCGGGGCCGCGGCGCTGACGTCCGCACCGACGCACCGACGCGCCGACGGGGCCCGCCGGGCCTCCCGGCCTTCGGCCCGTCGGGTCCCGGCCGGGGTCAGTCGGCCTGGGCCCCCTTCGGGACCCACGGCGGGGTCTGGCCCCAGGACCAGACCGGGATCTTCGCCGCGTCCACCGGGGGCGGGTTCGGCCCGGAGTAGATGAGTGCCATCCGGGTCCCCCACTCGATGTAGTAGACGAACACCGCCCGGAACTCGGGGTCGGTGGGCAGGCCGACCTCGTCCGCGGTGTCGAGCAGCAGGTCCACCCAGCGGCGGCGCTGGGTCTCGGTGATCCCGCGGCCCAGGTGTTTGGTGGCCATGTGCTGGTGGCCGCCGTGGTGGGCGCTGTACTCGGCCGGGCCGCCGAAGACCTCGGCCAGCCAGACCGCGACGTGCTGGGGGTGCTCCGCGTCCATGCCCGCGAAGACCGGGGCGAGGATCTCGTCCCGCAGGGCGTGCGAGTAGAAGACGCCGGTGAGGCGGTCCATCGCCTCCGCGCCGCCCATCCACTCGTAGATCGTGGGCGTGCTCATGGCTCTCAGGCGGCCTTTCCCGTACCCACGACGTCGGTGACGGCGTAGTGCTTCATTTCCTCGATGGACCCCACGTACGGGCGGATGGCGGTGAAGAACGCCGGGAAGTGCTCGCCCTTGCGGAAGCCGTTCAGGTGGGCGTCGACCGAGGTCCAGCGGATGCGCAGGATGTAGCGCTCGCCCTCCTCCTCGCTGTGCGCCAGTTCGTAGTCGATGCACTCGGGCGAGGCGGCGAGGGACTCGGCGGCCCGCCGGTAGGAGTCCTCGAAGGCCGGCTGGTCGTCCAATGCGATCCGGTAGCGGATGTATTCGACGGTCGTCGTCATGGTGTGCGTGCCTCTCCCTGGGTTCGGGTGTTCGCGGCTACCCTTCCGCGATCATTGGTTCCCGGCCGGGCTTTCCGCTATTCGGACCCGGACTTCCTGGAGTCGCCGGAGTCGGGCTTCGCCGCCTCCGCCTGGTCGGGGCCCTGTGCCCGGACCTGCTGGACCTTCTCGAGCGAGTCACGCAGGTCGCCGAGCCAGGCGTCGGTGTTCTTCCCGACGAGGCGGACGCACCAGGCGAGGGCGTCGGCGCGGCTGCGGGCCACGCCGCCCGCGACCAGGGTGTCCAGCAGGGTGCGCTCGGACTGGCGCAGCCGGGTCATCACGGGGACGGCGAGGTGGGTGAAGAGGGTCCGCTCACCCTCGCTCTCCACCCCCCAGGCCACCTTGCGCTGATAGAGCTCCTCGGCCTCGCGCGCCACCTCGATGCGCTGCTCGCGGGTGCGCTCGCGGAACTCCCGTACCGATTCGGTGGCGGGGATCCGGCCGATGACGGTGATCTCCTCGCGGTCGACCACGACCTCGGCGAGTTCTTCGTAGACGTCGATGGGCAGGCGGTCGGCGAACCAGGTGCGGAGCTGCTCGCGATGTTCGGCTGTAATCATGTAATCAACGTTGCATCCGCTCACCCCTTGATCGCAAGGGCTGGGATTGCGCTCTCAGCTGTACGGGCTCCGGCCCGGCCCCGTTCCCGCGTCAGGGCGCCGGGCGCGTCAGCCCATCGAGCGGTAGCGGTGGATCAGGGACACCGCCATCGCCCCCTCACCCACTCCCGAAGCCACCCGCTTGACCGAGTGGGCCCGTACGTCACCCGCCGAGAACACCCCGGGCACGCTGGTCTCCAGCGGGTACGGGGCCCGTTCCAGGCTCCACTCGGCGGGCAGTTCGCCCCCGTTGGAGATCAGGTCCGACCCGGTCAGCACGAAGCCGTACTCGTCCCGCTCGACCACCCCGGCCAGCCAGCCGGTGTGCGGGCGGGCGCCGATGAAGGTGAACATGAAGCGGGCCGGTACCTCGGTGTCCTCGCCGGTGTCGGCGTGGTGCAGGGTGATCCGCTCCAAGTGCTCGTCCCCGTCCAGGGAGACCACCGTGGTCCGCACCCGGGTCTCGATGTGGGGGATCCGTTCGATCTCGTCGATCAGATAGCGGGACATGCTGTCGTCGAGCGAGGCGGCCCGGACCAGGATCGTCACCCGGGCCGCGTACTTGGCGAAGTGGATGGCCGCCTGGCCGGCCGAGTTCGCCCCGCCCACGATGAAGACGTGCTGCGAGATGCAGGCCGAACTCTCGGTCGTGGCCGCGCCGTAGTACAGGCCCGCGCCCTCGAACCGGTCCGCGCCCGGGGCCTCCAGCCGGTTGTACGCCACCCCGGTGGCCAGCAGCACGGTCTCCGCGCTGATCTCCGTACCGTCCGCCAGGGTCAGGATCTTCGCGGGGTCGTCGCGGGTCAGGGAGACCACCTCGACCGGGTGCAGGATCTCGGCGCCGAACCGGGTGGCCTGGATGGTGGCCCGTCGGGTCAGGTCCCCGCCGGAGAGGCCCGAGGGGAAGCCGAGGTAGTTCTCGATCAGGCTGGAGGTGCCCGCCTGCCCGCCCGGGGCCCGGGAGTCCAGCATCAGGGTGGTCAGGCCCTCGGAGGCGGAGTACACCCCGGCGGCCAGCCCGGCCGGGCCCGCGCCGACGATCACGCACTCGTAGTGCGGGCGCGAGGCGGTGGTGGCCAGGCCCAGGCGCTGGGCCAGCTCGGTGTCGCTGGGCGCGGAGAGCACCGCGCCGTCCGGGAAGCGGACGAGCGGCAGGTGCGCGCCGGGCTGGGCGGCGAGCAGGGTCAGCGCCTCGGGGTCCCGCTCGACGTTGAGGAAGCGGAACGGCTGGCCGTTGCGGGTGAAGAAGTCCCGGACGGCGTGGGTGCCGGGAGCCACCAGATGGCCCGCGACGATGATCCCGTCGTAGGCCGGGCGGTAGGTGGCGAGCCAGTCCGACAACAGGTCGTCGAGGACCGGGAAGAGCCGCTCGTGGGGCGGGTCCCAGGGCTTGAGCAGGTAGTAGTCCAGCCGGACCCGGTTGATCGCGGTGATCGCCGCGTCCGTCTCGGCGTAGGCGGTGAGCAGCACCCGGCGGGCGTCGGGGAAGCGGCTGACGGCTTCGAGGAGGAACTCGACCCCGGTGACGTCCGGCATCCGCTGGTCCACCAGGAACAGGGCCGGGTCGTGGCCGCGCTCGTCCAGGGAGTCGAGGATCTTGAGGGCGTCGGCGGCCGAGGAAGCGCCGAGGACCCGGTAGCGGTCGCCGTAGGCGCTGCGCAGGTCCCGGCGGACCGCCCGCAGGACCTGGGGATCGTCGTCCACGGCGAGGATGACGGGCTTGCGGTTCTCCACCCGGGCGGCGTTCGCGGCGGTCGCGGCGGCGGTGGAGGTGGGTCCGGCGCAGACGGGTCCGGCGGCGGGTCCGCAGGCGGGCTCGGCGGCGGGACCGGCGGGGGCGGTCGGCGCGCTCTCGGGGGCCGCGCTCACGCCGGGTCCAGCATGAGCTGGTCGGCGTAGCACCAGGCCCAGTACTCCCCGGGCTCGTGCGAAGCCGCGACCGGGTGGCCGCAGGCGCGGTAGTGCCGGGTGGCGTGACGGTTCTTCGAGGAGTCGCAGCACCCCACGTGGCCGCAGCTGAGGCACATCCGCAGGTGGACCCAGCCGTCACCCAGCGCGAGGCATTCCTCGCAGCCCTCGGTGCCGGGCTTCACCGGACGTATCTGATCGATGTGTGAGCACTGGCTTTCCATCGGCCCCGTCCCTCTTCCTCGCGATCAGCCGACTCTGCGTCGGCGTCCAGACCATAGGGCGGGGCCCTGGAAGGGGTTCACGGATTCGGTCGAGGTCAGGAAGTCCGGAGGCTACTTCATGAACTCCGGCCACGACTTCGTGAGGTGCCCGCACGACCTGGGCCGCTACCTCACGTAGTCGCACACGGGCGCTTTGACGCAGGCCCGGGACGGAAGCAGTGTGGGGGTCGCCAACGACAACAGGCGGCGCCTGGAGGAATCTGTGAGCAGAAAGATTCTGGTCATTGTCTCCGAACACGGTTACTGGGCCGAGGAACTGATAGGGCCCGTAGCGAAGTTCGACGAGCGGGGCTACGAAGTCGTATTCGCCACCCCGACCGGAAAGCGCGCGCACGCACTTCCGCCGAGCCTCGACGCGAACTACGTCGACCCGCCGCTGGGCCGCTCGGTCACCACCGAGGAGACCGCCCGGCTGGGCCGCGAGTTCGAGCAGTCGAGCCGGCTGGACTCGCCCCTCGACATCGAGGCATGGGCGCCCGAGCGCCCGTACACGAGCGACGAGGACTATCTGCGGAAGCTGGAGCAGTACCACCGCGACCTGGACACACTCCAGGCCGACATCGACGGCTACGACGCCGTGCTCATCGTGGGCGGCAGCGGTCCGATCGCCGACCTCGCCAACAACGAGCGCGTCCACGCCCTGATCCTCGCCTTCCGGCAGGCGGGCAAGGTCGTGGCCGCCGAGTGCTACGGGGTGGCCTGCCTGGCCTTCGCCCGGGACTGGGGCGACCGCCGCAGCATCATCTGGGGCAAGCACGTCACCGGGCACTGCAAGGAATACGACTACAAGGACGGCACCGGATTCCTCGGTACCGACTTCAACATGGGCCCGCCCCCGTATCCGCTGGAGTACATCCTGCGCGATGCGACCGGCCCGCGCGGCGCGTACCACGGGAATTTCGGCCACCCGCTCTCGGTGATCGTCGACTTTCCGTTCGTGACCGGCCGGTCCACCCCCGATTCCTATCTGACGGGGCAGAAGATCGTGGAAGTCCTGGAGGACGGTCTCACCCGTTACGGGTGGTAGGGGGAATTCATGGAAGCCACTCCCGGACGGGAAAGGCTGATCGAGCAGTTCAAGGCCGACGGCCTCAATGTGATGTTCGGAAATCCCGGGACGGTGGAACAGGGATTCCTCGACGCGGCCGACGCGGCGGAGGACTTCCATTACATTCTCGCCCTCCAGGAAACGGTGGCCGCGGGCATCGCCGACGGCTATGCCCGCGCCACCGGCGGTCCGGCGCTGCTCCAGCTGCACTCCGGCGTGGGTCTGGGCAACGGGATCGGCATGCTGTACCAGTCCCTGCGCGGCCACACCCCGCTCGTCGTGGTCGCCGGTGACGCCGGGGTCCGCTACGACGCGATGGACGCGCAGATGGCCGCCGACCTGGTGGCCATGGCCCGGCCGGTGACCAAGTACGCGACCCGGGTCACCGATCCGCGCTCCCTGCTGCGTACGGTCCGGCGGGCCGTGAAGATCGCCATGACCCCGCCGCGGGGGCCGGTGTTCGTGGCCCTGCCGATGGACGTACTGGACGAACTGAACTCCGAGCCCGTCCTGCCCGCCACCGTGCCCCTGACCGATGTGGCGCCCTCGCCCGCCTCGGTGGGCCGGGCGGCCCAGCTGCTCGCCGCCGCCGAACGGCCCGTCGTCCTCATCGGCGACGGGGTCTCGCTCTCCGGGGCCCAGGCCGAACTCGCCGCGGTGGCGGAGCTGTTGGGCGCCGATGTGTACGAGGTGGACTCCTCGGAGGTCAACATCGCGGCCTCGCACCCCCTGCGGCGCGGCCAGAGCGGCCACATGTTCGGCCCGCACAGCAAGGAGCTGATCGCGGGGGCGGACGGGGTGCTGATCGTCGGTACCTATGTCTTCCCGGAGGTGTTCCCCGAACTGGAGAGCCCCTTCCGGGCGGGCGCCAGGGTCGTCCACATCGACCTCAACGCCTACGAGATCGCCAAGAACCACCCCGTGGACCTCGGCCTCGCCGCCGATCCCAAGCAGGCGCTGCGCGCGCTGGCGGGCGTACTGGAGCACCAGCTGACCCCGCAGCGGCGGGCCGCCGCGGCCGGCCGGCTGGACGCCCGTACCCGGGAACGGGCCCGCGCGGCCCGGGACACCGGGACGGGGTCCGGGAGCGCGGCCGGGGGCGCGGACCGGGACGACACGCCGATGGCCGTCTTCCTGCGGACCCTGGCCGAGCGCACCGGCGGGGACATGATCGTCTTCGACGAGGCGCTGACCACCTCGCCGCTGGTCACCCGGTACCTGCCGCCCGAGCGGCCCGGGGACTACCACCTCACCCGGGGCGGTTCCCTCGGCGTCGGCTTCCCGGGCGCGGTCGGCGCCAAACTCGCCCGGCCGGGGCGGACCGTGGTCGGGTTCGCGGGCGACGGCGGGTCGATGTACACCTACCAGGCGCTGTGGACCGCGGCCCGGCACGGGATCGACGCGAAGTTCGTCGTCTGCAACAACCGCAAGTACCGGCTGCTGGACGACAACATCGCCCAGTACTGGCGGGAGCGGGACATCGCCGGGCACGGCTTCCCGGGCTCCTTCGACCTGTCCCGCCCCGAGATCGACTTCGCCGGGCTGGCCCGGGCGCTGGGCGCGGGCGGCCTCCGGGTGGAGAAGCCGGACGAGGCCGCGGCGGCCGTCGACCGGATGCTCGCGCACCCCGGCCCGTTCCTGGTGGACATCCAGATCTGAGGCACGGCACGTCACACGTCACCAGCAGCACCATCCACAGGCGCAGCACCCGCAGAAGGAGGAGACCGGCATGTCCGTCGAGCGGTTGACCGAGGACGCGGTCCGCGAGTTCACCGACAAGTGGTACGTGGCCCTGGACCAGCACATTCCGCTGGCGCAGGTGCTCGCCCTCATCACCGAGGACCTTGAGTTCAAGGTCCCCGAGGACACCTTCCTCGGCCACCAGGGCTTCGGCCGCTGGTACGCGGCCGTCACCAGCCGCTTCTTCGACGAGGTGCACACCGTCACCAAGGTGGAGCCCGTCATCGAGGGCGACCGGGCGGTGGTCCGCGTCCTCGTCAACTGGCAGGCGAAGATCTGGGACCCGCCGGCCGCCCGCAGCCGGTGGCTCGGCTTCGACGCCGACCAGACCTGGACGGTCGTGGCCGGTCCCGACGGCCCGCGGATCAAGCGGTACACCGTCGACGAACTCGCCCCCATGCCCGGTTCCGCCGCGCTCTGACCACCGGGAAGGAGCACGACGATGACCGAAGTGACACGGGACCGGGTCGAGGCGGCCTACGCCGCCCTCGGCTCCGGAGACCGGGCCCGGATCCTGGAGCACTACTCCGAGGACCTGCGCTGGCTGGTCCCGGGCAACCACCCGCTGGCCGGGTGGTACGAGAGCCTGGACGCCTTCCTGGATCTGATGGGCCAGACCCGCAAACTCACCGGCGGCACCTTCCGCATGGACATCGAGGCCGTGCTCGTCGGTGCGGACTGCAGCGCCGACCTGTGCCGCAACGTCGCCCTGCGGGACGGCGCCGACCCGGACAGCCGGTCCCCGTACGAGCGGATGGACTATCCGGTCTTCCACTTCATGCGCTGGCGGGACGGCCGGATCGTCGAGGGCCGCGACGGCCTCTTCGGCGACTCGGCGAGCGCATTCAGCCAGTTCTGGGCGCCCTTCGCGCCGGACGGAACCCGCAGGGACCGATAGGGGGATGAGCGCGGTGGACGCACGACAGATCCTTGAGAAGTACTACGCGTACGCCAACGCCGGGGACTGGGACCGCTGGTGCGACCTGTTCGCCGACGACCAGGTCATGGACGAGCAGCTCGCCGGTCACATCGAGGGCCTGGAGGTCCTGCGCTCGATGATGAAGGGCATGGGCACGATGTACCGGACCTTCCGCAACGAGCCCCTGCACCTCCTCGTCGACGGGGAGAAGGCCGCGGCCGTCTCTCACCTCAGCGCCGTCAGCGCCTCGGGCGAGCCCGTCGAGGCCGAGGTCATGAACTTCTTCCGGATCGTGGACGGAAAGATCGCCTACATGGCGAACTACCACGACACCGCCCCTTTCCAGGTGCTGAGCCAGGGCTGAGGGGGACGACTCGTGGCCATCGCAGACACCGACGAGTACGACTACGTCGTCGTGGGCGCCGGGACGGCGGGCAGCGTCCTCGCCAACCGGCTCTCCGAGGACCCGGACGTCACCGTCCTCGTCCTGGAGGCGGGCGGCGCCCGGATCCCGCCCGAGGTGGACGACCCGTCCTCCTGGTACAAGCTCCTCGGCGGGCCCGTCGACTGGGGGTACACCAGCGTCCCGCAGCCCGGTCTGGACGGGCGCCGCACGTACGAACCGCGCGGCAAGGCCCCCGGCGGCAGCAGCAACCTCTACATCATGATGCACGTCCGGGGCCACGCCTCGGACTTCGACAACTGGGCCTACCAGGGCGCGGCCGGCTGGGCGTACGAGGACGTACTGCCCTACTTCGCGCTCCTGGAGGCCCAGGAGGACCCGACCGCCCTCACCACCGGCACCCAGGGCCCCCAGCGCATCACCCACGCCGGGCGGCACCACCCCAACCCGGTCTCCCGCGCCTTCATCGACGCGGCCGTGGAACTCGGCCACCAGGAGATCGCCGACTTCAACACCGACGGCCCCCGGCGCGGCCTCTTCGGCACCGGCTGGCACCACATCGACGTCGCGGACGGCCGCCGCCAGGGGACGCTCGCCGCCTATCTGGAACCGGCCCTCCACCGCACCAACCTCACGCTGCGCACCGGCGCCCAGACCACCCGGCTGCTCTTCGACGGGGACACCTGCGCCGGCGCCGAGTACGTCCAGAGCGCGCCGCCCGCCGACTTCCCGGGCCGTACGGTCCACGACGTCCACCGGAGCGCCGCGACCCCCGGAACGCACACCGTCCGGGCCCGGCGCGAGGTGATCGTGGCCGCCGGGGCGATCGAGTCCCCGAAGCTGCTGCTACTCTCCGGGATCGGTCACCCGGACCGGCTGCGCCCGCACGGCATCGCGGTCACCGCCGCGCTGGCGGGGGTCGGCGAGAACTTCCACAACCACGTCCTGACCGGCCTGATGGCCGAGGTCACCCAGGAGCTGCCGGCGCCCGCCCAGAACCTCTCCGAGAGCGCGCTGTTCCTGTCCTCCAGGCCCGGGCTGCCCGCGCCCGACCTGCAGATCGCCTTCGTCCACGTCCCGTTCGACGTGATCGTGGGCCAGAGCCACCCGAACACCGTGTCCATCCTGCCCGGGGTGGTCCGCCCGGTCTCCCGCGGCTGGATCAGGCTGGCGAGCGCCGACCCGCTGGCCCATCCGCTGATCAACCCGAACTACCTGGGAGACCGCTGGGACCTGGAACGGATGGTCCAGGGGGTGAAGCTGGCCCGCGAGATTTTCGCGACCTCCGCCTTCTCGCCCTGGTACAAGCAGGAGCTCCAGCCCGGCCCGGGCGCGGTCACCGACGAGGACCTGCGGGGCTTCGTACGGCGGAAGGCGGAGAGCTACCACCACCAGGCCGGTTCCTGCCGGATGGGCGTCGACGACCTCTCCGTGGTCGACCCCGAGCTGCGGGTGCACGGCGTACGGGGCCTGCGCGTCGTCGACGCGAGCGTGATGCCCGCCGTGCCCTCGGGCAACTGCCACACCGCCATCGCGATGATCGCCGAGCGCGCTGCGGACTTCTTGAAGGGGGGCTCCCGTGTCTGACGTCGTCCTGCGCGAGGGCGCACTGTCCGGGACCCGGATCGCGGTCCTGGTCGAGAGCGACTTCTACGAGCCGGAGATCTTCTACTACCAGCACCGGTTCGCAGAGGAGGGCGCCGAGGTCGACTTCCTGACCCGGCTGTGGGGCAACGACTCCATCACCTTCTCCGGCCACGAGTACCGGGCGCCGTTCACCGCCGACCAGAGCCTCGAAGGGCTCAGCGACGAACAGCTGCGCCGCTACGCGGCCGTGATCGTCCCCTCCGGGATGGTCGCCGACCGGCTGCGCTACACCGAGGACGTCGACCGACTGGCGCCCGCGACCGAGCTGTTGCGCCGGGCCTTCGAGGAGCCGACCGTCATCAAGGGGATCATCTGCCACGGCATGTGGCTGGCTTCCTCGATCCCCGGCACGGTGCGCGGCCGCAAAGTGGTGTGCCACAACAACCTCATCGGTGACGTGCGCAACATGGGCGCGCAGTACGTCGACGAGGACGTGGTCGTGGACGGGGACCTGGTCACCGGCCGCACCGGCGCCCACCACCACCTCTTCGCCCGCCGGATCATCGAACTGATCGCCGCCGGGCGGGGCCGGGGGACCGGCTGATGCCCGGGCCCCTGCGCTTCTCGCACGTGGGCCTGAACTGCGCCGACCAGAAGACCACCGAGGAGTTCTACACCCGGTACTTCGGCTTCGCCCGGGCCCGGGTGGTGGACCTCGGGGACGCCCGGATCGTGTTCCTGCGCCAGGGGGACGCGTACCTGGAACTCTTCGGCGCCGACGCCGATCCGGCGCGCCCGGCACAGGAGGACGGGCCGAAGGCCCCGGGCCGGATACGGCACCTGGCCTTCCAGACCGACAGCGTGGACGCGTTCCTGGCGGAGCTGGGGGACGCGGCGGAGGTGACCCTGGGCCCGCTGGACTTCGACGACTTCGTCTGCGGCTGGCGGACCGTGTGGCTCCGCGACCCCGACGGGGTGATCGTCGAGGTCAGCCAGGGCTACGAGGACGACCGCTCACACGACAAGGACGGTGCATGACATGGCGGATGCCGTGAGCTTCTCCTTCTCCGACACCATCGCGGGCTACGTCGGCCGCTTCGACTCCACCACCCGCGCACTGACGCTGAAGACCGCCGACGGCCGCGCGTTCGCCGTCTCCCTCGCCGGGGACCCCAGCGCCGAGCTGATCCGCAATCTGGACGAGCCCTACGTCGACGCGTCGGGGCACATCGACGAGATGCTCTCGCCGGGCCGGTTCCTCTACGTGTACGGCGTGCACTACCCGGAGAACGGGGGCCGGTTCGAGGCCAAGCGGCTGGTGTTCCTGGGCCGCGGCGCCGAGGACTACCGTTTCGAGGAGCCCAGTTGGTGGGTCAAGCAGATCGAGTCGCTGGCCTCCTTCTACCGGCGCGCCCAGTTCGGCGACGGCCCGGTGGACTTCACGGAGTACCGCACCGAGATCCGCCTCGGCGGGGACAAGACCGCCAGCCACGTTCAGGAGACCGACACGATCTCCCGGCTGGTCTACGGCATGGCCTCGGCCTACCTGCTGACCGGCAAGGACGAGTACCTGGAGGTCGCCGAGCGGGGCACCGAGTACCTGCGCAAGCACATGCGGGTCGTGGACAGCGAGGAGGACGTGGTCTTCTGGTACCACGGCATCAGCGTCGACGGGGACAGTGAACGCAAGCTCTTCACCTCGGAGTTCTCCGACGACTACGACGCGATCCCGATGTACGAGCAGATCTACGCGCTCGCCGGGCCGGTCCAGACGTACCGCGTCACCGGCGACGTACGGATCAAGAACGACGCGGACGCCACCATCCGGCTGTTCGACAAGTTCTTCCACGACGGCGAACTCGGCGGCTACTACTCGCACATCGACCCGATCCTCTTCAGCGCCGACCACGAGTCGCTGGGCGAGAACCGTGAGCGCAAGAACTGGAACTCGGTCGGCGACCACGCCCCCGCCTACCTGATCAACCTGTACCTGGCGACCGGCGAGCAGAAGTACGCCGACTTCCTGGAGTACACCTTCGACACCATCGCGGAGCGGTTCCCGGACTACGAGAACAGCCCGTTCGTCCAGGAGCGCTTCTACCGGGACTGGTCGCACGACACCACCCACAGCTGGCAGCAGAACCGCGCGGTGGTCGGCCACAACCTCAAGATCGCCTGGAACCTGATGCGGATGAACTCGCTGAAGGCCAAGCCCGCCTACGAGGAACTGGCCCGCAGGATCGGCGAGATCATGCCGGAGGCGGGCAGCGACCTCCAGCGCGGCGGCTGGTACGACGTCGTCGAGCGGCTGAAGAGCGGCGATGCCCAGACGTATCGTTTCGCCTGGCACGACCGCAAGGCGTGGTGGCAGCAGGAGCAGGCCATCCTGGCCTACCTCATCCTGCACGGCACCCTCGGTGACGAGGGCTTCCGCCGCGAAGGCCGCCAGGCCGAGGCCTTCTACAACACCTTCTTCCTCGACCACGACGAGGGAGCCGTCTACTTCAACGTCCTGGCCAGCGGGACGCCGTACCTGCTCGGCACCGAGCGGCTCAAGGGCAGCCACTCGATGTCCATGTACCACTCCGCGGAGCTGTGCTACCTCTCCGCCGTCTACAACAACCTGCTCATCAACGGCCGGGAGATGGACTTCCACTTCAAGCCCGACCCGGCCGCCCTGCCCGACCGCGTGCTCCGCGTCTCGCCCGACCTGCTCCCCGCCGGTTCGGTCCAGGTCGCGTCCGTCGAGATCGACGAGAAGCCGTGGACGGACTTCGACGCGGACGGCCTCACCGTGCGGCTGCCCGACGTCCAGGGACGGGTGAAGGTCAAGGTCCGGCTGCGGCCGGTGACCACATGAGCGCTCAACGGGGGCGCCCCGACACGAGGGGAAGACAATGACACTCAGTGTGAAGGAACGCCGGAACAAGGCGGGCACCGTGCTCGTCGCCACCGGTGAGATCAACAGCGAGACCTCCGGGTCGCTGCTCCAGTCGCTGCTGCCGCTGGTCCGCGAGGGCCGCCCGCTGCGCATCGACCTCACCGCCGTCAGCTACGTCTCCAGCGCGGGACTGCGGACCCTCCTCGTCGTCTACCGCGAGGCCCAGCACGCCGGGGTAGCCGTCACCCTCTACGGGGTGAGCGAGGAAGTCCGGTTCGTCATGTCGGCCACCGGCTTCCTGGACTTCTTCGAGACCGGGGAAGCCGCCGCGGCCGAGGCGAAGGCCAGGGCCCGGGCCGGTGCGGGCACCGTCAAGAAACCGGTCGCGCGATGAGCGGGAGCAGCTCCGAGCAGGTGTTCCGCGTCGACGCCTACCCGACCCACGAGGTGGGCGGGTACGGCGTCCGCGCGGGCAAGCCCTTCCCCTTCGGGGCCAACGTGGTCCCCGGCGGGGTCAACTTCTCCGTCTTCTCCGACCAGGCCACCTCGATGGCCCTGGTCCTCTTCAAGCGCGGAGAGCCCGAGCCGATGGCCGAGCTGGAATTCCCCGAGGAGTTCCGGACCGGCAGCGTCTTCTCCATGACCGTCTTCGGCCTCGACCACGAGAACATCGAGTACGGCTACCGGGCCGACGGCCCCTTCGACCCGGTCACCGGCCACCGCTTCGACGCCCGCCAGATCCTCTCCGACCCCTACGCCCGGCTGATCAGCGGCCGGGACGTGTGGGGCGTGGAACCGGACCGGGACCGGGCCTACCAGTACCGCTCGCGGGTCTGCCTCCAGGACTTCGACTGGGGCGACGACATCCCGCCGAAGATCCCCGCCACGGACCTCGTCGTGTACGAGACCCACGTGCGCGGATTCACCCGGCACCCCTCCTCGGG
This sequence comes from Streptomyces sp. G-G2, assembly GCF_030063135.1. GTDB lineage: Bacteria > Actinomycetota > Actinomycetes > Streptomycetales > Streptomycetaceae > Streptomyces. The sequence goes on along the minus strand of NZ_JASISO010000008.1, from coordinate 102,789 downwards.
CGTGACGGCCCCCGGCACCTTCGCGGGCCTGCGCGAGAAGATCCCGTACCTCAGGGAACTGGGGGTCAACTGCGTAGAGCTGCTGCCGGTGTTCGAGTTCGACGAGAGCGACAACCCGCGCGACAACCCGGAGACCGGCGAGCACCTCTTCGACTACTGGGGCTACAACACGGTCTCGTTCTTCGCCCCCAAGGCCGGGTACGCGGCCACCGGGCGCTACGGGATGCAGGGCGACGAGTTCCGCACCCTCATCAAGGACCTCCACGCGGCGGGCATCGAGGTCATCCTCGACGTCGTCTTCAACCACACCGCCGAGGGCAACGAGCGGGGCCCGACCATCTCCTTCAAGGGCCTCGACAACGCCACGTACTACATGCTCACGCCCGAGGGGTACTACTACAACTTCAGCGGCACCGGCAACACCGTCAACTGCAACCACCCGGTCGTCCGCAACTACGTGCTCGACTGCCTGCGCCACTGGGTCGCCGACTACCACATCGACGGCTTCCGCTTCGACCTCGCCGCCATCCTCGGCCGGGCCCTGGACGGCACCCCGCTGCCCAACCCGCCGCTGCTGGAACTGCTCGCCTACGACCCGGTCCTGCGGCACACCAAGCTCATCGCCGAGGCCTGGGACGCGGGCGGCCTCTACGAGGTCGGCAACTTCCCGGCCTACGGCCGCTGGGCGGAGTGGAACGGCAAGTACCGCGACACCGTCCGCAGCTTCCTCAAGGGCGACCCGGGCCTCACCGGGGAACTCGCCACCCGGATCGCCGGATCGCCCGACCTGTACACCGGGCGCGGCACCGCCGCCTCCGTCAACTTCCTCACCGCGCACGACGGTTTCACCCTGGCCGACCTGGTCTCGTACAACGACAAGCACAACGAAGCCAACGGCGAGTACAACAACGACGGCGCCAACGACAATCAGAGCTGGAACTGCGGGGCGGAGGGACCCACCGACGACCCCGAGGTCAACCGGCTGCGGCTGCGCCAGATGAAGAACGCCCTCGCCATCCTCTTCACCAGCCAGGGCATCCCGATGCTGCTGTCGGGCGACGAGGTCGGCCGCACCCAGCAGGGCAACAACAACACCTACTGCCAGGACAACGAACTCTCCTGGTTCGACTGGGACCAGGTCGACGACAACGCCGAACTGCTGCGGTTCGCGCGGGAGATGATCGCCTTCCGTAAACACCACCGCGAACTGCGCTCCACCGCCCACCCCACCGGCATCGTCCGCGACCACGTCGGTCTCCCGGACATCAGCTGGCACGGGGAACGGGCCTGGCAGCCCGACTGGTCGCCCGACAGCCGCCTGCTGGCGGTCGCCCGCTGCGGGCCCGCCGACGACGACGTCGTGTACGTCGCCATGAACGCCCACTGGGAGCCGCACGACCTGGAACTGCCCGCGCTCCCCGGGCACCGCAGCTGGCACCTCTTCGCCGACACGAGCGCACGGGCCCCGCACGACATCCGCTCCCCGGGCGGCGAGGCCGCGCTGGAGAACGCGGGCAAGTACCTGATCGGTCCGCGGTCGGTCGTCGTCCTGGTCGGCCGCGCACCGGATCCCGAGACGTCCTGACCGCACGGCCGAAGGAGACCTGACATGCCGCTTTCCGTGTCCCTGAGCATCGAGGGCGACACCACCGTGATCGAGCTGACGGGAGAGCTGGACGCCCACACCGCACCGGACTTCCACCAGACCATCGAGAAGGCCGCCGGCCACGGCACCAGCACCGTCGAGATCCGCATGGCCGGGGTCGGCTACATGGCCAGCGCCGGGCTGCGCTCGCTGGTCTTCGCCCAGCAGAAGGTGGCCAGCCACGTCACCATCAAGGTGGTGGGAGCCATCGAACCGGTCTCCCGGACCATCAGGACGGCAGGCCTGGACCGCAGCATCGTCCTCTCCGATGACTGAGCGCTCCCATGGGCGGTAGCCCGCACCCGGGGGCCCGGCGCACCGGACCGGCCACCGCCGAACCGCCCACCACCGAGCTGCACGTCCCGGCGGCCCTCGGCTCGCTCACCGCCATCGCCCACTTCGTACGGGCGGTGGCGGTACGGTCCGGACTAGACCGGGGGGCCGCCTACCGGCTCCGGCTCGCGGTGGACGAACTGGCGACGAACATCGTGACGCACGGCTACCGGGGCGGCGAGGGACGGATCACCGTCCTGGGCCGGGCCGGGGCCGGCCGGGCGGCGATCGTCCTCCAGGACACCGCACCGGAATTCGACCCGGTCGCCGGACGTCTGCCGCCCGCCACCGACCTGCCGCCCGAGCGGCGCCGGATCGGCGGCCTCGGCATCCACCTCGCCCTCACCAGCGCGGACGAGTTCAGCTACGTACGCAGGGAGGGCCGCAACATCAGCACACTGACCGTCCTCGCGGGTCCGCGGCCTCGGCGATGACACCCACGCAGGCAGACGGGACCGGCCCATGCCCTCCACCACCGTGATCATCCTCGACGAACACCCGCCCCCGCCCCGGGCGCTGATCGCGGCGCTCTCGGCGATGGACGCCGCCGTGGTCGCCCGTACCCTGTCGGAGCTGCTCACCGGTCCACTGGAGGCACTGCCCGTCGCCGACGTGCTGCTCGCCCCGGCCGGGGTGCCGGGGGAGTCCGTACGCTCGGCCGTGCGCAGGCTGCGCCGCTGGGCCGGGGCCCCGATCGTGGTCGTGTGGACCGTGGACGAGTTCGCCGCACTGGAGGAACACGTACGCATCGGGCACGACTACCTCGTGCCCCCCTTCCTGCCCGCACTCGTCGGTGCCCGGCTGCACACCTGCTCCGAACGCGCCGAACTCGGGCGCACCCTGCGCGAGGCCGACGCCCGCGCCGAACTCATGAGCTACGAGAAGGAACTGGAGATCGGCCGGGAGATCCAGGCCGGGTTCCTGCCCGAATCCCTGCCCGTGCCCGACGGCTGGGAGATCGACGTCTGCTTCCGGCCGGCCCGCCAGGTCGCCGGGGACTTCTACGACGTCTTCGAGATCTCCCACCGCCGCCGCCTCGCCGTGGTCGTCGCCGACGTCTGCGACAAGGGCGTCGGCTCGGCGCTCTTCATGGCCCTCATCCGTTCCCTGCTGCGGCACACCGCCGAGAACAGCGGGCTCCAGCACCTGGTGGCCGCCGGGCGCGCGGGCGGCAGCCGGAGCATCCCGGTCGTCGGCGCCACCCCGCTGCTCAACGCGGTCACCGCAACCAACGGCTACCTCACCCGCAACCACCTGCGGCAGGGGTACTTCGCCACCCTCTTCTTCGGGGTGCTCGACCCGCTCACCGGGAGCCTCGTCTACATCAACGGCGGCCACAACCCGCCCCTGCTGCTCAGCGCCGACGGCTCCGGCCCCAGGACGCTGGACGTCACCGGCCCGGCCGTCGGGGTGCTGCCCGACTGCGTCTACACCCTCGGGTACGCCCAGCTCGACCCCGGGGACACGCTCTTCATCTTCACCGACGGGGTCCCCGAGGCCCGGTGCCCGAACGGCACCTTCCTCGGCGAGGAGCGGATGCTCGACCTGCTCGCCCGGACGCCCCTGCGCGGCCGGGACGTGGTCGGCCGGATGGACACCGCGGTGCGGGAGCACACCGGGACCGCGGAACAGCACGACGACGTCACCATGCTGGCCCTGCACCGGCCACCTGCGGCGCGGGGGCCGCACGGGACCGGTACCGGGCCCGCGGCCCGGGCCGAACCGGCGGTGGCCTGATGGCCCGGACCATCGTGGTCCACTCGCACCGCGGCGGCACCGGCAAGTCCACCGTGCTGGCCAACCTCGCGCTGCTGCTCGCCGCGTCGGGCCGCCGGGTCGGGGTGGTCGACACCGACATCCAGTCGCCCGTCCTCGACCTGCTCTTCCGGCTCGGGCCCGGCCCCTCGCTGGCCGACTACCTGCTCGGCCGCTGCGAGATCGAGGCCGCCGCCCGGCCGGCCGACGTCCCCGGGCTGTACGTCGTACCCGCCAGGACCGGCACCGCGGCCCTGCGGGAGATCATGACCACCGGCTACGACGTCGGCCTGCTGCCCGAGGGGTTCGACCGGCTGGCCGACCACTTCGACCTGGACGTGCTGCTGCTCGACACGCACGCCGGGCTCAACAACGAGTCGGTTACCGCCATGGCGAGTGCGGACGTGCTGCTGATCCTGGCGCGGGCCGACCGGATCGACCTCTCCGGGGTCGAGGAGACCATCGCCCTGGCCGGGCGGCTCTCCTGCCGCCGGGCCCTGGTGATGAGCATGGCCCCCCAGGCCGTGGACCCGGCCCGGTTCCGGCGCTGCGCGGAGGAGGTCTACGGCGCTCCGCTGGCCGGGATCCTGCCGTACGCACCGGAATTGGCCGCCCTGTACGGCGAACGCATATTCGCCGAAGCCCATCCCGACCATCCCATGGTCGAAGAATTCCGCACCATCATCGCGGTGCTCGACGCACGTGACGAAGTATCACGTCCCTGAGGACACCCCCTTACGCCCCTTGCGGGGGGCGTGTTGAATCGGCAGCGAATCGGAAACAAGGAGAACAGTCATGAAGATTCTCGTCGTCATGACGGCCAAAGCCACGCTTCACCTGCTGGACGGCGAACAGCACCCCTCGGGATTCTGGGCCGAGGAATTCGTGGTGCCCTACCAGCTGTTCAAGGCCGCCGGGCACGCCGTGGACATCGCGACGATCGGCGGGGCCGCCCCGACGGCCGACCAGACCAGCATCGACGCCGCGTTCCTCCAGTGGGTGCGCCCGCAGGGCTCCGCGGACGACGACGCGGCCAACGCCGCCGAGTACGTCCGGGTCATCGCGGACACCCCGCAGCTGCGGCAGCCGATCGCCCTGGAGACCCTGGGCGAGAAGGACATCGCCGACTACGACGGGATCTACGTCAGCGGCGGCCACGGAGCCATCGGCGACCTGCCCAAGTCCGACGAGCTGGCGCAGATCCTGCGCTGGACCATCGCCCAGGACAAGCCGCTCGCCACGGTCTGCCACGGCCACACCGCGCTGCTCGCGCTGCGCGACGGCGAGGGCCGCTGGCCCTTCGAGGGCTACCGGATGACCGCCTTCTCGCACAGCGAGGAGCTGGTCACCAACATGGCGGGCCGCCTCCCGTTGATCCTGGAGGTCGAACTGACCCGGCTCGGCGCCCGCTACGAGAAGGCCGAGGCGATCTGGGACTCGCACGTGGTCGTGGACCGGAAGCTGACCACGGGGCAGAACCCGTACTCCTCCAGGGCCCTCGCCGAGACGTTCCTGCACCAGCTCCAGCAGGGGTAGTACCCCCGCCCGCACCCGATACCGGAAGGCAGCCATGACCAAGCGTCAGCTCAAGGGCCGGCCCCTGGCCAACCCGGGGAAACTGTTCATCGGCGGCGCCTGGGTCGAAGCCCGGGACGGCCGGACCGAGCCGGACATCAGCCCGGTGGACGGACAGGAGATCGTGCCGGTGGCCCAGGCCGCCGCCGCCGACGCGGACGCGGCCGTGGCCGCCGCCCGCACGGCGTACGAGGAAGGCCCCTGGAGCAGACTCTCCGCGCAGGAGCGGGCGCTCAGGCTGAACCGGGTCGGCGAGCTGATCGAGCGGGACCTGGAGGAGATAGCACTGCTGGAGACCGTGGACATGGGCAAGCCGTTCGCGTTCTCCAGCACCGTGGACGCACCCATGGCCGCCCAGCTCATGCACTACTACGCCGGGGCGGTCACCCGGGTCGAGGGCTCCTCGCGGGCCCCGGCGGGCGGGCAGCTCGCCTACACGCTGCGGGAGCCGGTCGGGGTGGTCTGCGCCATCACGCCCTTCAACTTCCCGCTGCTGCTGTCGATGACGAAGATCGCGCCGGCCCTCGCGGCGGGCAACGTGGTCGTGCACAAGCCCTCCCCGGCCACCCCGCTCACCGCGCTGAAGATCGCCGAACTCTTCCAGGAGGCGGAGATCCCGGACGGGGTGCTGAACGTGATCACCGGCCCCGGGGTGGAACTGGGCGAGACCCTGACCGGCCACCCGGGCATCGACAAGATCGCCTTCACCGGGTCCACCGTCGTCGGCCAGTCCATCATCCGCAGGGCCGCCGGCACCCTGAAGAAGGTCACGATGGAACTCGGCGGCAAGTCCGCCAACATCGTCTTCGCCGACGCCGACCTCGACGCCGCCGAGGAACTCGCCTTCTTCGGCATCTACTACAACAAGGGCGAGATCTGCACCGCGGGCTCGCGGCTGCTGCTCCAGCGGCCCGTCCACGACGAGATGGTCGAGCGCCTGGTGCGCCGGGCGGCCGCCCTGAAGCCCGGGGACCCGCGCGACCCGGCCACGCTCTTCGGGCCGCTGGCACACCAGGGCCAGTACGACAAGGTCAGCTCCTACATCGAGATCGGCCAGAAGGAAGGCGCCGTCCTGCGGGTCGGCGGCACCGGCTGGACCCCCGAGGGCGCCTCCTCGGGCTTGTCGGGGGGCCTGTACTTCCTGCCGACGGTCTTCACCGGAGTGGACAACGGGATGCGGATCGCGCAGGAGGAGATCTTCGGACCCGTCCTGTCGATCATCCCCTTCGACACCGAGGAGGACGCCGTACGCATCGCCAACGACAGCGCGTACGGCCTCGCCGCCGGGGTCCACACCAGGGACCTGCGCCGGGCCCACCGGGTCGCCTCGCAGATCAAGGCCGGGACGGTCTGGGTCAATTGCTACAACCAGTACGACCCCTCGGTGCCCTACGGCGGCTACAAGGCCTCCGGCTTCGGCCGCGAGTGCGGACCGGAGTCCTTGGAGAGCTACACCCAGACCAAGTCGGTCTGGATCGGCATGGACTGACACCACCCGGCCCACCACCGACAGGGGACCCCATGAACACCGGCATCATCGGTACCGGACGGATCGGCTCCACCCTCGCGCGGATCCTGGTCGCGGCCGGGCACCAGGTGGTCCTCGCCAACGCGCGCGGACCGCACGCCCGGGCGCCCGCGTCGTGAAATCCCTCAACACCATGCATGGTGAGACGCTCGGCGTCGCCGGAACCGCACCCGGCACCACACCGTCCCAGCGCCTCGCGCATTACACGGCGGCGACGACGGGAAAGCCAAGGAAATCGTCGCGGTAATCATCGCCGATCTCGGATTTGCCGCAGTCGACACCGGACCACTGCATTCCGGAGGAATTCTCCAGCAGCCCGGCGGTCCCCTCTTCAACCGGCCGCTCACGGAAGCGCAGGCCTTTGCATGAATGTCACACTGAAAGTGAACGGGGTCGCGGAACACTTCGCGGCGGAGCCCCACGAACTGCTCGTCGAGCGGCTGCGCGACGGGCTCGGCCTCACCGGCACCAAGATCGGCTGCGACACCGGCCAATGCGGTTCCTGCGTGGTGCGGCTCGACGGGAAGTCCGTCAAGAGCTGCCTCGTCATCACCGTCGCCGCGGCGGGCTCCGAGGTGTCCACCATCGAAGGGGTCGCGGGCCCCGGTGGTGAACTGTCCGCACTCCAGGAGGCCCTGCGCCAGGAACACGGCACCCAGTGCGGCTTCTGCACCCCCGGCATGGTCATGGCGCTCGGCGAACTCGTCGAGTCCGCCGCCGGCGCCGCCGCCCCCACCGAGCCCGAGATCCGCGAATGGCTCACCGGGAACCTCTGCCGCTGCACCGGCTACCACAGCGTCGTCCGGGGCGTACAGCGCGCCTGCGCGACGTCGAGACAGGAGGGGTGAAGCCCATGACCACTGTGACGGGGACCGCACTCCACACAACGGGCCCGCTCGGACAGCCCCTCGACAGCCGCGAGGACCCGCAGCTGCTGCGCGGCGAAGCCACCTACATCGCGGACATCGACCTGCCCGGCACCGCCCACATGGCGATCCTCGGCAGCGAGGTGGCGCACGCGAAGATCCTCGTGATCGACACCAAAGCCGCCGAACAGCTCCCCGGCGTCCTCAAGGTGGCCACCGCCGCCGACTTCGCCGACCTGATGCCGCTGCCCTGCATCTGGATACCGGGCGGGGTCGAGAGCCATTTCCCGCCCCACCCCTACGGACTTCCGGGCGCCCGCCCGGTGCTCACCGGCGACGCCGTGCGCCACGTCGGCGACCCGATCGCGGTGGTCGTCGCCGAGACCGAACGCCAGGCCGTGACCGCGCTCGCCGCCATCAGCGTGGAGTACGAGCCGCTGCCCGTGGTCGTCCGGGCCGACCACGCGCTCGCCGAGGGCGCACCGCAGCTCCACGAAGCGGTCCCCGGCAACCTCAACGCGTACTGGACCTGCGGCGACAAGGACCGCACCGACGCGGCCGTCGCCGACGCCGAGGTCGTCGTGGAGCTGGACCTGGTCAACCAGCGCACCATCAACAGCCCCATCGAACCGCGCGGCGCGGTCGGCGACTACAACCGGGCCACCGGCGAGTACACCCTCTACGCCTCCACCCAGGGCCCGCACAACCACCGCTTCCTGCTCTCCGCGCTGGTCCTCGGCATCCCCTTCAACAAGCTCCGGGTGATCGCCCCGACCGTCGGCGGCAGCTTCGGCACCAAGGGGTACCTGTACCCCGACATGGCCCTCGTGCTGGTCCTCGCCAAGGCCCTCGGCCGACCGGTGAAATGGGTCGACACCCGGACCGGGCTGATGAACTCCACCGTCCAGGGCCGCGACCACCGCCAGCACGTCACCCTCGCCGGCACCCGCGACGGCCGGATCACGGCGGTGCGCTGCACCAGCTACGCCAACCTCGGCGCGTACCCCTCCACCATCGGCCCCGGGGTGGCCACCGCCCTGATGGGCCGCTCCATCAGCGGCATGTACGACATCGACGCCGCCTTCTGCGAGGTCTACGCCGCCTTCACCAACACCGTCCCGCTCGGTGCCCAGCGCGGCAGCGGCCGCGCCGAGGCGGCCTTCCTGATGGAACGCCTGGTGGACCGGTACGCCGGGGAGATCGGCATGGACCCGGCCGCCGTGCGGCGCAAGAACCTGGTCCCGGCCGAGAAGTTCCCGTACGACAACGGCCTCGGCTGGACCTACGACTCCGGGAACTACCAGGAGAACTTCGACCGGGCCCTGGAACTCTCCGGCTACGCCGACATGCCCGCGCGCAAGGCCGAGGCCCGCACCCGCGGCAAGCGCCTCGGCGTCGGCCTCGCCACCTACGTCGCGGTCTGCGGGGTCGGCCCCTCCACCCGGATGTCCAAGGAGGGCATGCTCGGCGGCACCTGGGAGAGCGCCAACATCCGGGTCCACCCGACCGGCGAGGTCACCGTCACCGTGGGTTCCGCCTCCACCGGCCAGAGCCACGGCACGGTCTTCGCACAGGTCGCCGCGGACGAACTGGGCATCGACGTGGACTCCGTCAACGTCTACGAGGGCGACACCCTCAAGGCCCCCTACGGCCAGGGCACCTACGGCAGCCGCTCCTACAGCATGGCCGCCCCCGCCATCGCCCTCACCGCCCGCAAGATCAAGAGCAAGCTGGTCCGGGCCGGGGCCGTCTTCCTGAACGTCCCGCAGGACAAGGTGGTCTACGCCGACGGCAAGGTCTTCGAAGAGGGCAACGAGAGCAACGTCAAGACCTTCGCCGAACTCGCCATGGCCATGTGGTACGGCTGGGGACTGCCCCCCGAGATCGAACCCGCGCTCGACGAGACCACCCACTTCGACCCGCCGGACTTCAACTACCCCTTCGGCAGCCACGTCGCCGTCGTCGAGGTCGACGAACTCACCGGCGAGACCGAGGTGGTGGCCTACACCGCCGTCGACGACGCGGGCAACATCGGCAACCCGAAGGTGGTCCTCGGCCAGATCGAGGGCAGCATCGTGCACGGCCTCGGCCAGGCCCTGATGGAGGCCGCCGCATACGACGACCAGGGCCTCCTGATCTCCGCCGACCTGCGCGACTACGCCCTGCCCCGGGCCGCCGACGTGCCCTTCTTCGCCCTCGACAAGACCTGCACCCCCAGCCCGCACAACCCGCTGGGCGCCAAGGGCGCGGGGGAGATCGCCACCGTGCCGCCCGCCGCCGCCGTGGTCAACGCGGTCGTGGACGCCCTCTCCGACCTCGGGGTCCGCCACATCGACATGCCCCTGACCCCGGAGAAGGTCTGGCGCCGCCTGCGCGGAGAAGGAGCCGACCAGTGATCCTCACCGAATTCGACTACGCCCGGCCCGACAGCGTCGCGCAGGCACTGACCCTCCTCGCGGGAACCCCGGGCGCCCGGATCCTCGCCGGTGGCCAGAGCCTGCTCCCCGGCCTGCGCACCGGGGAGGCCGACGCGGGCAGCCCCAAGGGTCCGGCCGGCTCCGGCGGCCCGGGGCCCCGCCTCCTGGTCGACGTACGACGGCTGGAGGAGCTGCGCGGCATCGAGCGCACCCCCGACGGGCTGCGCATCGGCGCGCTCACCACCCTCGCCGAACTCGCCGCCGACCCCCTGGTGCTGACCGAGGCGCCCGAACTGGCCGCCGCCGCCCGGGCCAACGGCGACCCGCAGGCCAGGAACCTCGGCACGGTCGGCGGCAACCTCGCCGCACCCGGCCGGGCCACAGACCTCCCGGTCGCCGCCCTGTCCACCGGGGCCCTGGTCGAACTCGCCCGTCCCGGGCGAACCAGCCGGTCCACGCTCACCGCCGAACGGTTCACGGCGGCCGGAACTCCGCCCGCCGCCCTGCTGACCGCCCTGCTCGTACCCGCCGCCGGGATGGCCGGGGCCTTCGAGAAGACCGCGGACCGGGCCACCCGCTACCCGGTCTGCGCGGTCGCCGTACGCATCACCCCCGAGGGCCCGCGGATCGCGGTCACCGGGGCCACCGCCCGGCCGCGGCGGCTGCCCGGGGTCGAGGAACGGCTGCGTGGCCTCGACGACTACCCGACACCGGCCGTGCTGGCGGCCTTCCGCGCCGAACCACGGGACCTGTTCGTGCCCGGACGCGGCACGTCGGCCGAGTACCTCGGCCACCTCGCGGGAGTACTGACCGCCCGGGCCCTGGCCAGGGCCCGGGCCGCATGGACCGCGCTCGGCTGAGCGCGACCGGGAACCACGGACCACGGGGGAGTGAGAACAGTGGCCCACCTGCCCAAGACGACCAGGGGAGTGACGGTGCACCCTGCAGCCGAGGACCCCGCGGCCCCCACAGGCTCCGGCTTCTGGGTGATCGGCGCGGTCCTGGTGCTCCTGATGCTCTCCTCCTCCGTGCCCTCCGCCCTCTACGTGCTCTACCAGGAGAAATGGGACCTCTCCTCCGCCACCATCACGGTCGTCTTCGCCCTCTACGCCGTCACCGTGCTCGCCGGACTGCTGCTCTTCGGCTCCCTCTCCGACACCCTGGGGCGGCGCCCGGTCCTCGCCGCCGGACTGGTCCTCGCCATCGTCTCCATGGGCCTGTTCGCCGGCGCCCGGGGCCTCGGCTGGCTGCTGGCCGCGCGCGCCGTCCAGGGCCTCGCCGTCGGACTCGCCACCGGAGCCATGGGCGCCGGCCTCCTCGAACTGGCGCCCCGCGCCCGGCCCGCGCTCGGCGCCCAGGTCAACAGCGCCGGACCCACCGTCGGCATCGGGCTCGGCGGCCTCGGCGCGGGACTGCTCGTGCAGTACGGGCCCGCCCCCACCGTGCTCAGCTACCTGCTGCTCATCGGGGCCTTCGCCGTCACCCTGATCGGGGTGGCCCGGATGCGCGAGAGCGCCCCCGGCGCCGCCCGGCGCGGCGGTTTCGCACTCAGCCCGCACCGGATCAGCGTCCCCGCCCCGGTCCGCGGCCGCTTCGCCGTCCTGGTCCTCACCATCGTCGCCGTCTGGTCGGTCGGCGGCTTCTACCTCTCCCTCGGCCCCCACCTGGCGCTCTCCCTGCTCCAGAGCGCCAACTACCTCGTCGGCGGCGCCACCGTCGCCCTGCTGGCGGGCGCCGCCACCACCGCCCAGCTGCTCCTCGGCCGCGCCGAGGCCCTGCGCACCGCCGTCATCGGCCTCTGCGGGCTGCTCGCCGGGCTCGCCCTGGTCCTGGCCGCCCTCGGGCTGGGCTCGGCCACCGTGTTCCTCATCGGCACCACCGTCCTCGGTGCGGGCTGGGGCGCGGCCTTCCTCGGCTCCTTCCGGGCCCTGAGCGCCCTCGCGGACCCCGCGCACCGAGGGGAACTCACCGCCGCGGTCTACGTGTTCGCCTACCTCGCGATGAGCGTCCCGGCCGTGCTCGCCGGACTGCTCACCACCGTCCACGGGCTGCACCGCACCTCGGTCGGCTTCATGGCCGCCGTCGCCGCCGTGTGCGCGGTGGCCCTGCTGGTGACCCTGCGACTGGCCGCCCGCACCCGGGCCGAGGGGAGTACGGCATGAACGGGCCCGACCTGCGCACCGCCCTGAGCGGCCTGGAGATCTTCGCCGCGCTCACCCCCGACCAGCTCGACTGGCTGGTCTCGGTGTCCCGACCGAAGGTGCTCGGCGACGGGGAGGTGCTCTTCCGCGACGGCGAGGAGGCCACCGGTTTCCACGTGCTGCTCTCCGGCGGCCTGGTCGTCACCAAGGTCGTCGACGGCCGCGAGGAGGTGCTCACCCGGCACTCCGCCGAGGAGGAGAGCGCCGCCGCCGAGGAACACGACGGCAAACCCTCCGCCGCGCACCGGTTCACCGGCGAACTGCCGCTGCTCACTGACGGGTCGTACGTGGCCACCGCGGCCGCCAGCGGGCCCGCCACCACCGTCGTCGGCTACCCGAAGCCGGTGTTCTTCGAGATGCTGACCCGCTGCCACGGGGTGGCGGCGGTCCTCCTGCCGGTGCTGGCCTGGCGGATCAAGTCCTCCGAGATCCAGGCCCGCAAACGGGCCACCGTCGAGGCGCTCGGCACCCTCGCGGCGGGTCTGGCCCACGAGCTGAACAACCCGGCCGCGGCCGTGGCCCGGGCCGCCCAGGAGCTGGCGCCCGCCCTGGACCGGCTCACCCGGACCGCGCGGTCCTGGGGCGCGGCGGCCACGGGCCCCGAGAGCGCCGTAATGGACCGGCTCGCCGACGAGCTGGACAAGGTCCCGCCGCCCGCCACCACCGATGCGCTGGCCCAGGCCGACGCGGAGGAGGAGATCTCCGACTGGGCCGAGGAGGCGGGCGTGGAGCGGCCCGGTCTGCTCGGCGCGGGCGTCTCGGACCTCGGGCTGGAGCTGGGCTGGCTGCTCGAACGGCTGGAGGGGGTGGGGGAACCGGCCCTGCCCGCCGCCCTCGACCATCTGGCCGCCGTGCTCGAAACACGGGCGCTGGCGGCCGAGTTGCGGGCGGCCGGCCCCCGGATTTCCCAGCTCGTCTCGGCCACCCGGGACTACGCCAATCTCGACCGGGCGCCCGAGCAGCGCTTCGCGGTGACCGACGGACTGGAGAACACGCTGGTCGTGCTGCGGTCCAAGCTCTCCGGAATCAGCGTCGTACGTGCGTACGCGTCGGGGCTGCCCGAACTGACGGGCTATCCGAGCGAGTTGAACCAGGTGTGGACGAACCTGGTCGACAATGCCGCCGAGGCCATGGAGGGCTCGGGGGTGCTCACCCTGCGGGCCCGCGCCGAGGGCGTGTGCATGGTCGTGGAGATCTCCGACACGGGCCGGGGCATCCCCGAGCGTTCGCTGCCCCGGATCTTCGAGCCCTTCTACACCACCAAGGACGTCGGCAAGGGCACCGGACTGGGCCTGCACCTCAGCTACCGCATCGTGACCCAGCGCCACCACGGCTCGATCACGGCGCGGTCCCGGCCGGGGGAGACCCGCATGGTGGTCCGGCTCCCGCTGGCCCCGGCCCCGCTCGCCGATCCCACCGCACCACCCCTGCCCCCCAGTTGAAACGGAGTCGACATGGCCACGTACGACATCGCCACGCTGCACCCGGTCTTCGTCCGCCAGATGGACGCGCTGGCCGCCCTGGACATAGAAGCGGTGATGAAGAACTACACGGACGACGCCGTGCTCCTTCGATTCGAAGGCGCCTCTGTCGGAATAGAGGCGGTACGGGAGACCTTCACCGGCTATCTCACCCTGAAGCCCACGCTGGTCGAACTCCAGGAGTACATCGAGACGGAGGACACGATCTTCTACCGCGCGATCATGAATCTCAACGGCGAACCTGAGCACGTGTTCGGGACGCTCGTCGTCCGGGATGGCCGGATCTGGCGCCAGACCGCCGGGTTCGGAGGCTGACGCCCGATATCTGGGTAGCGTGTGCGGGGAGGGTGGGGGAAGCGCCCTCCCCGGCACGTGGAACAGTTGGGCAAAGGGGAGGTCATGGAATCGGAAACCGGCCGCGTCGAGGCATTCAGCGACGGCGTGTTCGCCATTGTCATCACCATTCTGGTATTGGAGATCAAGGTCCCGGAAGAAACGGGATCGGAACTCTGGCACGGTTTGTGGGAACAATGGCCGCACTATGCGGCGTATGTGGTGAGCTTCCTCATCATCGGTGTCATGTGGGTGAACCACCACACCATCTTCATTCACCTGAAGAAGGTCGACCGGCCCCTGCTCTTCCTCAATCTCCTGGTACTGATGGTGGTTTCGGTGATCCCCTGGACCACCTCCGTCCTCGCCGAACACCTGGACGACGGTGATTCAGCCAACGCGGCCGCCATTCTCTACAGTTCATGGACCGTGGTCTACGCCCTCGCGTACCTGGGCTTCTGGTGGTACGTGACGCGCGTAGGGCACCTCTTCCACGAACACGTGGACCGCGCGGGGGCCCGGGCGACCCGGATGCGCTTCGGCCTGGGAGCCATCGCCTACCCCTGTACCGTCATCCTGTCCTTTTTCTCCGCACCGCTCACTCTGGCCGCACACTTCGTCATCGCGCTCTACTATGCGGTGAACCAGATCCCCATCCCCCTCGTGGTAGCGGATGAGCGGCTCGAAAGCACCAGCGACCTCATGAAGTAGCCACAGGGGCCTACGGCCGATCTCACCGGTCAAGTAGGGTATTGGATCTAGCTGGTCGCGGGGGAGGCCCGGATGACTCGCGTAGTTCTGCCGGAGGAATCCGCCAAGGATATCTCCGAATTGATCGACGTGCTGATCTCTCTGTTCTTCGAGTCCTTACCCCGGCGGGACCAGCGAAACTGGGCCCGCGTATATCTGAACGGCCTCGTGCGGACCAGCGGCAAGAAGACCATCCGCAATATCGCGGGAACCGGCGCGAGTTCCGTCGAGCAGAGTCTCCAGCAGTTCATCAGCAAGTCCCCCTGGGACTGGACTCCGGTACGTCGCTCACTCGCCCAGCACCTCGAACGCACCGCCCAGCGCCCGCTGGCCTGGGTGGTGCAGCCCATGGTCATCGAGAAGGCGGGCGACCGTTCGGTGGGTGTCGGCCGCCAGTTCGTCCCGCAGCTCGGCCGTACCGCCAACTGCCAGCAAGCGGGAGGCATCTGGCTCGCCTCCAGCGAGGCCAGCTTCCCCGTCGAATGGACCCTCACCCTCCCCGGGCCCTGGACCAGCGAACTCCTGCACCGGCGCCGCGCCGGGATCCCCGACACGGCCCGCTCGCTCACCCCCGCGCAGGACGCCGTGCACGCCGTCCAGCGCATGGCCGCCAGCTGGCAGTTGCAGCGCAGACCGGTCGTGATGGAGGTCGCCAACACCGACATCGCGCACACCATCGAGGCCTTCTCCCTTCAGGACATCCCCTTCGTTCTGAAGGTGGACGGTTCCCTGCCGGTCTCCTTCGGGGGCGCGGGCCGCCACAAACCGGGCCCGCACACCGTCCCCGCCCGCGAGCTCATCGACTCCCTGCGCTCACAGCGCCGGGTCGTCGAATGGACCCGGCACGGCCGGGGCGAGGGCGCCGTGACCCTGCTGACCGCAGCGGCCGTCCTCGGCACCCCCGCGGAGGACCGGACGCTGCCCGCCCCGGTGGCCCCGCTGCTGCTCGTCGGGGCCTGGACGGAGGCCGCGCTGATGCCCTCGGAGTTCTGGATCACCAACATCGGGGACCGGCCGCTCGCCCAGCTCTTCCTGCTGGCCAAACTCACCGACCGGGTCTCGCTCGACTTCGCCGGGATCTGCGAACCCGTGGGCATCCGGGACTTCGAAGGGCGCTCCTTCCGGGGCTGGCACCACCACGCCACCCTCGCCAGCGTCGCCCACGCCGCGACCCTGCTCGGCGCGCGCGGCCGGGCCGCGCCCGATCCGTACTCCGGACCGGTCCGGACCCCCGGTCCGCCCCGGACCACCCCCGCGGTGCTGCCGTCCCGGCCGCTGATACCGGGCCAGGCGACCCGCCGGGAGTTCATCCGCTGACCCTCTGACCTGGTCGTCCTGTAGCGCTACGCGCGTGGCGCGCCCGGCCGGGCGCTGATTGAACAGGAGCGTGCGTCCGGGCCGGGACCAAGGTCCCGTAGGAAAGAACCACTCGGCCCGGTACGTCCTGGACGATCGACCCGGCCCCGACCGGCGCGGGGCATGGGAGAATGAAGTACGTGCGTTTCCTCGGCTGCCCCTCCAGGGCAAGCGGGCCCCTCCGATCGACTGGGATGTTCAGCACGTGCGTTTCCTCAATGACCTGAAGCCGCCGTACGACCTGACGTACGACGATGTGTTCATGGTGCCCAGCCGTTCCGCGGTGGGCTCCCGCCAGGCCGTCGACCTCTCCTCCCCCGACGGCACCGGCACCACCATCCCCCTGGTGGTCGCCAACATGACCGCGATCGCGGGCCGCCGGATGGCCGAGACCGTCGCCCGCCGCGGCGGCATCGTCGTCATCCCGCAGGACATCCCGATCGAGATCGTCACCGATGTCATCGCCTGGGTGAAGACCCGCCACCACGTGCTCGACACCCCGATCACGCTGGCCCCCACGCAGACCGTCGCCGACGCGCTGTCCCTGCTGCCCAAGCGGGCCCACGGCGCCGGTGTCGTCGTCGACGCCGACAACCGTCCGATCGGTGTCGTCACCGAGCACGACCTGTCCGGCGTGGACCGCTTCACCCAGCTCTCCGAGGTCATGTCGAAGGAGCTGCTGCTCATCGACGCCGACATCGACCCCCGCCAGGCCTTCAACCAGCTCGACGCCGGTCACCGCAAGCTGGCCCCGGCCGTCGACAAGGACGGGCGCCTCGTCGGCATCCTCACCCGCAAGGGCGCCCTGCGCGCCACCCTGTACACCCCCGCCACCGACGCCAACGGCAAGCTGCGCATCGCGGCGGCCGTCGGCATCAACGGCGACTTCGCGATCAAGGCGAAGCAGCTGCTGGACGCGGGCGTGGACACCATCGTCATCGACACGGCCCACGGCCACCAGGAATCGATGATCAACGCGATCAGGACCGTGCGGGCGCTCGACCCGAAGGTCCCGATCGTCGCGGGCAACATCGTCGCCGCCGAGGGCGTCAAGGACCTCATCGAGGCGGGCGCGGACATCATCAAGGTCGGTGTGGGCCCCGGCGCCATGTGCACCACCCGCATGATGACCGGCGTCGGCCGCCCGCAGTTCTCCGCGGTCATGGAGTGCGCGGCCGAGGCGAAGAAGCACGGCAAGCACGTCTGGGCCGACGGCGGCGTCCGTCACCCGCGCGACGTGGCCATGGCGCTCGCCGCCGGTGCGTCCAACGTGATGATCGGCTCCTGGTTCGCCGGTACGTACGAGTCTCCGGGCGATCTCCAGCAGGCGGCCGACGGCCGTCTGTACAAGGAGTCCTTCGGCATGGCCTCCGCGCGCGCCGTGCGCAACCGCACCTCCGAGGAGTCCGCCTACGACCGCGCCCGCAAGGCGCTGTTCGAGGAGGGCATCTCCACCTCCCGCATGTTCCTCGACCCGGCCCGCCCGGGCGTCGAGGACCTGATCGACTCGATCATCGCGGGCGTCCGCTCCTCCTGCACCTACGCCGGTGCGGGCTCGCTCGCCGAGTTCGAGGAGAAGGCCGTCGTCGGCATCCAGTCCGCCGCCGGTTACGCCGAGGGCAAGCCGCTGCACGCCAGCTGGAACTAGCCGGGCACTGGCCCTTCCCCCGGTGCGCCCACCCCGTGGCCCCCGGCCCGTCCCCTCGTGGACGGGCCGGGGGCCACGGTCGTCGTCAGCCGAGGCCCTGTCCGGCAGACGCGGGCCGGCCCCGACGCTCCTTCCGCAACACGCCCTAGGAGACTGCTGGAGATCTTGCTCGGGGCGCCCGAGTCACCCCGATTCACCGGTAAATGTCGATCGGGGCAACCTGGTGCAAGCCGGGCGCGTTTCCAAGATCTTCAGGACACTCCTAGGCGGACGGCCGGTCCGCCGGGGCCGAGGAGTGCACCCCGGGCCGGTACTTGGGGATCCGCACGGTGATCTTCATGCCCTCGCCCACCGCCGTCTCGAAGATCAGCCCGTAGTCGTCGCCGAAGACCTGCCGCATCCGCTGGTCCACGTTCGGCAGCCCGATCCCCGAACCGCAGCCCGGCTGCTCCCCGGCCAGGATCCGGCGCAGCAGCGCGGGTTCCATCCCCACCCCGTTGTCCTCGATGGTCAGCACCGCCTCCGGCCCCGCGTCCCGGGCCGTGATGGTGATCCGGCACTCCCGGGCCGAGTCCTCCAGCCCGTGCTTGACCGCGTTCTCCACCAGCGGCTGCAGGCACAGGAACGGCAGTGACACCGGAAGCACTTCCGGCGCCACCCGCAGGGTCACCTTCAGGCGGTCCCCGAACCGGGCTCCGGCCAGCGCCAGATACTGCTCGATGGAGCGCAACTCCTCGGCGAGGGTGGTGAAGTCACCGTGCCGCCGGAAGGAGTAGCGGGTGAAGTCGGCGAACTCCAGCAGCAGTTCCCGCGCCCGCTCCGGATCCGTCCGCACGAACGAGGCGATCGCGGCCAGCGAGTTGAAGATGAAGTGCGGGGAGATCTGCGCCCGCAGCGCCCGTATCTCCGCCTCCATCAGCCGGGTCCGCGACCGGTCCAGCTCCGACAGTTCGAGCTGTACGGAGACCCAGCGGGCCACCTCCGTCGCGGCCCGCACCAGCACCGCCGACTCCTGGGAGCCGTACGCCACCAGCGCCCCCAGCACCCCGTCCTCACCCGTCAACGGCGCTATCACCTCCCACTTCAGCGCGCAGCCGGGCTGTGTGCAGCCGGTACGGCCGCTGCGGCTGCGTCCTGAGGCCAGCAGCTCCGCCGCCCGCTCCATGGCCCGCCGCTCGTGGTGCGCGGCCCCCGGCCCGTCCCAGGCCAGCACCTTCTGCCGGTCGGTCAGGCACAGCGCCTCGGTGCCCAGCAGGGAGCGCAGCCGCCGGGCGGCCTTGCGGGCGGTGTCCTCGGTGAGCCCGGCGCGCAGCGGGGGCGCGGCCAGCGAAGCGGTGTGCAGGGTGTGGAAGGTGGCCCGCTCCACCGGTGTGCCGAGGCCCGGGGCGCCGCGCCCGGCCCGCCCGGCCCGGCGCGCGTGCAGGCGGCCGAGCGCGTAGCCGAGGCTCAGGACCACCGCCGCCACCGCCGGGAGCGCGAAGAGCGCGGGTCCGGTCATCGCGTCCGCCCGCCCGTCACGGCGTGTCCCCGGACGCGGCGGACCCCCGGGTCGCGGCGCGGCCCCGGACCAGCTGCTCCGGCAGGTGCAGCCGGGCCAGGGTGGCCGCCGTGCCCTCAGGGATCCTGGCGGGGGTGGCCAGCGACACCAGCGCCATCGTCAGGAACCCGAGCGGCACCGACCAGGCGGCGGGCCAGGCGAGCAGGGTGTTCGCCCAGCCCGCCGGGGCCAGCCCGGCCCGGGTCGTCACCACCGCGCCGAGCGCCGCGCCGCCCCCGGTGACCAGCCCGGCCACCGCCCCGGGCGGGGTCAGCCGGGGCCACCAGATCCCCAGCACCAGCAGGGGGCAGAAGGAGGAGGCCGACACCGCGAAGGCGAGTCCCACCGCGTCCGCCACCGGCACGTGGGAGGCCAGCAACGAGCCCGTGAACGGCACCGCCATCGCCACCAGCACCGAGAGCCGGAAGGCGCCCACGCCCCGGGACGGCAGCACGTCCTGGTGCAGCACCCCGGCCACCGCCATGGTCAGCCCGGAGGCGGTGGACAGGAACGCGGCGAAGGCGCCTCCGGCGAGCAGCGCCCCCAGCAGGTCCCCGGTCATCCCGCCCACCATCCGTTCCGGCAGCACCAGCACCGCCGCGTCGGTGTCCCCGGTGAGGGCGAGTTCGGGGGCGTAGATCCGCCCGAGCGCCCCGTAGACGGGCGGGAGGAGGTAGAACGCGCCGACCAGGCCGAGCACGACCAGGGTGGTGCGGCGCGCGGCCCGCCCGTTGGGGCTGGTGTAGAAGCGGACCGCGACGTGGGGCAGGCCCATGGTGCCGAGGAAGGTGGCGAGAATGAGGCCGTAGGTCGCGTAGAGCCGGTACTCCTTCCGGTCCCCGGAGAGCGGCTGGGACCAGGACGGGCTGTCCGGTCCGCTGCCCGCGCGGGCCGCGGGCAGTGCGCTGCCGGGCGCGAACTCGAGCCGGGTACGGGCGTCCACCGTGTGCTGCCCGGCGCCGAGGCCGACGCTCTGGCCCGTGTACGACCGGCCGTCGACCCGGCCCGACACCCGCAGGACGAGCGGCGCGTCCAGGGAGATCCGTACGTCCTGGGCGAGGGTCACGGAGGTGTGCTCGCGCAGCACCGCCGGGGCGTCGAAGGCCGCGCGCGGGGCGCCGTCCCCGGCCCAGGCGGCGATCAGGAAGAAGGCCGGGATGAGCAGCGCGGTGAGCTTGAGCCAGTACTGGAAGGCCTGGACGAAGGTGATGCTGCGCATCCCGCCCGCCCCCACCGCGACGGTGACCACCACCGCGACCACCAGCCCGCCCGCCCAGTGCGGGGCGCCGGTCAGGATCTGCAACGTCAGTCCCGCGCCCTGGAGTTGCGGCAGCAGGTACAGCCAGCCGACCCCGAGGACGAAGACGACCGCGATCCGGCGCACCGCCCGCGACTCCAGCCGGTCCTCGGCGAAGTCGGGCAGGGTGTACGCCCCCGAGCGGCGCAGCGGCGCGGCGACCAGGACCAGCAGCACCAGGTACCCGGCGGTGTACCCGACCGGGTACCAGAGCATCTCGGGGCCCTGGAGCAGCACCAGTCCGGCGACGCCGAGGAAGGAGGCGGCGGAGAGGTATTCCCCGCTGATGGCCGCCGCGTTGAGCCGGGGGCCCACGGTGCGGGAGGCGACGTAGAAGTCGGAGGTGGTGCGCGATATCCGCAGCCCCAGCCCGCCGAGCAGGACCGTCGCCAGGACGACGACGGCGACCGCGCTCAGCGCGTAGGTCTGGTTCACCGGGCGGTCCTCGGAAGGGGGCGGGGGAGCGGTGCGGGGGAAGGCGGCGGAGATGTGGTCGGGTGATCGGATTCTAGGCATGGCGACGCGGCGGACAACAGGCGCGTTCCGGCGAATCACCGGCACGGGGACGGCGGGTGACGGGTGGGTGGTGGACGGGCGGCTGATGGGCGGCGCCGTCGGGGAGCGGGCGGCGTGTACGGGGCAGCGGGTGTACGGCGGCGTCCGGCCCGTCGTCGAGCTCAGTACATCCGCTCGTGCGCGTGCTGCGCGCAGTCGTGGTGTTCGGCGCCGTCGCGGTGGGCGATCTCCAGCTCCACCCAGGACTCCTCGGCCCGCCGGAAGGCCAGGGCCAGAGCCGCCTCCGCACGTGGCGGGAGGTGCTGACGGCAGCCCTCGTCGGCCTCGTACAGTACGTCGGCCCACCGCGCGGCCACGCCGCGCAGCCGGTCCACCAGCGCCTGGGCCTCGGCGGGGCCGGACGGCCGGGTACGGGGCAGTCCGCTCAGCGCGTCGAGCAGCGCCTGGATCTCGGACATCTCGCTCCTCCCGCCCGGAAGATCCACGATAGGTGCGCCCGGGGCGACGGCGGGCCGAACGGACGTGCCCTGCGGCCGACGGCCCCGCCGGATCGCCGTACGCGCCGCGCCGCGCGACGAACGGCGCCTCCCGGCCGCCGGGCGGTCACCCGGCCCCGGCCGAACGGGCGCGGGGGGCCCGGCGGCCGGTCCGGGGTGCGGGGTCAGCCCGTGGCCTTGCGCATCAGCAGGTCGCGCAGCTCGCGGGTGTGGCGGCGGCTCACCTGGAGTTCCGCCGCGCCGACCCGGACGCTGGTGGTGCCCGCGTCCAGGCGCAGTTCGTCGATCCGGTCCAGCGCCACCAGATGGCGCCGGTGTATCCGTACGAATCCCCGCGCGGCCCAGCGCTCCTCCAGCGTGGACAGCGGGATCCGCACCAGGTGGCTGCCCTCGCCGGTGTGCAGGCGGGCGTAGTCGCCGTGGGCCTCGACGTACGCGATGTCCGCGATCGTCACGAACCGGGTCACTCCGCCCAGTTCGACCGCGATCTGCTCGGCCGCCCGGTCCGCGACGGTGACCTCGACGGAGAGCGCCGTCGCGGGGGCCGCCCGGGCGGCGCGCGCCGGGACGGGGGCGGCGGCCGGGGACCCGGGGGCGGCGGGCGGCGCCGGGTCACGGCCCAGCAGCGCGCAGACCCGGCGGACGGCCTCCGCCAGCCGCTCCGGCCGGACCGGCTTGAGTACGTAGTCCACCGCCTTGAGGTCGAAGGCCTGGACGGCGAAGCCCTCGTGCGCCGTGACGAACACGATCAGCGGCGGCGAGCTGAACCCGGCGAGCAGCCGGGCGATGTCCAGCCCGGTCAGCCCCGCCATGTGGATGTCGAGGAACACCACGTCGAGGCCGTCGGGCCCGTCCGGGCCCGACTCCACCGCCAGCGTGATCCGGCGCAGCGCCTCGGTGGCGTCCGAGGCTCCGGCCGCCGCGCTCACCCGGGGGTCCGAACGCAGCAGGTAGAGGAGCTCCTCCAGGAGCGGCCTCTCGTCGTCGACGGCCAGTACGCGCAGCATGGGGGGCAGTGTAGAGAGCGCCCCGGCGGGGCGGAACGGGGTGCGGCCCAGTCCGGCAAGTCCGTCTCTTCCGGATCTGGCCGACGCGGGTCGGGCGCGATCCGGAAGGCGCGGATCGGGCGCGATCCGCGAGCGGCGGACTAGTCCGCCGCGAACCCGGCCCCGCGCAGGGCCGCCGCCACGGCCGTCCCGAGGACCCGGTGCCCCTCGTCGTTGGGGTGCAGCCCGTCCGCGAGGTGCCCGGGGTCCAGCAGATCGCGCCCGGGCAGCAGGACGAGCCGGTCGTCCCCGGCCGCCGTGCGCTCGCGTACGGCGCGTTCCATCGCGTCCCGCAGCGCGCCCAGGGTGGCGCCGAGCCGGTTGGGGGTGCGTTCGGCGTCGGGCCGCAGGACGGGCGAGAGCACCAGGAGCGGGGTCCGCGGATGGCCCTGGCGGACGAGGTCGATGAAGGTCCGGGTGGTCTCGTACAGCAGGGGCACCGAATAGGGAACCCCGGACCAGCAGTTGGTGCCGAAGGCCAGGGTGAGGGCGTCGGCGGGGAGGGAGGAGAGCTGCTCGGCGGTGGCGAGTTCGCCGCGGGCGGCCCCCGCGTAGCCGAGGTTGACCGTGTCCCAGCCCAGGGCCCGGCCGGTCACCGCCGGCCAGCCGTGGGCGGGGCGGGTGGACCACCAGCCCTCGGTGATGGAGTCGCCGTGCACCACCCAGCGCGGGGCGGCGGGCGCCGGGGCGAGCGGTCCGCCGATCCCGCGCAGGCCGAGCACCAGCGGAGCCCGGGCCTCGGGCGGGTAGATGGTGAAGGGGCCGCCGCCGGGCGGCAGCCCGATGCGTACGACGCACTCCGCGGCCGGTTCGGTGAACACCTCGGCGACCCGGCCGGAGCGGTCCCACAGGGCGAAGCCGTGCGCGAGGTCGCGCAGCGCGTCGGTGGACCCCGGCACGGTCGCCCGGTAGCGGATCTCCACGGCCCGCGCCGCCGCCGCGGCGGTGAACTCCAGCCGGACCCCTATCGGCAGGACGGCCCGCTCGCCCGTGTCCCAGGGCAGCCGCGCGGTGTCGGCGGGGTCCGCCCGTACCGGCCGGCCCTTCTCCAGCCAGGCCACCCCGCGCAGGAAGGGTCCGGGGTCCAGCCACCGCTCGTCAGGGATCACCTGGGGTCTCCGTTCGTCGTCCACCACCGGCGTGTGCCCCGGGGAGCGGGTCCGGATCCATGGCGGCACGCTCCGGGAGATCTGACGAACTGTCAAGAATGGGGGTCAAAAGCGACCTGCGCACTGATCGATCATCCGCGCGCAACAAAGGACCATTGCGGCCAGATCCGCGCAATGATCGTGCGGCAATGTGCAAGGATGATGCATTACGGGCGGCTTATCCCAGCTCGTAGGCTCACTCGCTGTACGTGGAGTGGTGCGACTGCCTGCTCGGCGGTCCTCCATGCCCAGGCTCTGCCTGTCCCTGCTCCGGACCGCCGCGGTCGACGCCGTTTTGTCTCTCCGGTCCCGCAGTGTCAAAAGGAGTCCCCTCGTGCTCGACCACGGCCAGGCGCCGCCGCTCACCACCGAACCCCCCGCACGGCCCGCCCACCCCCTGCTCCGCCGCAAACCCGTCGAGCGCCTCATAGCCGAAGGCGGCCAGGGCGAGGGCGGCAGCCTGCGCCGCTCGCTCACCATGTGGCAGCTGACCATGCTGAGCATCGGCGCCACCCTGGGCACCGGCATCTTCGTCGTCCTCGGCGAGGCCGCCCCGCTCGCCGGACCGGCGGTGACCATCGCCTTCGTCATCGCGGGCCTGACCGCGCTGCTCTCCGCCCTGTCCTACGCGGAACTGGCCGGATCCATCCCGGTCTCCGGATCCTCGTACTCGTACTCCTACGCGACCATGGGCGAACTCGTCGCCTGGGTCTGCGGCTGGTGCCTGGTCCTGGAGTACGGCGTCTCCGTCGCGGCCGTCGCCGTCGGCTGGGGGGAGTACCTCAACGAGCTGCTGGACGGCACCCTCGGGGTCACCGTCCCGGAAGCGATCTCCTCCCCGTACGGCCAGGGCGGATACATCAACCTGCCCGCGCTGATCGTCGTCCTGCTCGCCATGGTCTTCCTGATGGGCGGTGCCAAGGAGAGCGCCCGGGTCAACTCGAT
Organism: Streptomyces sp. G-G2; assembly: GCF_030063135.1. Lineage (GTDB taxonomy): Bacteria > Actinomycetota > Actinomycetes > Streptomycetales > Streptomycetaceae > Streptomyces. The sequence continues at coordinate 77,915 of NZ_JASISO010000008.1, read as the reverse complement.
CATGGTCGGCGTCAAGATCGTCACGCTGCTGGTCTTCATCGGCATCGGCTTCATGGGCATCAAGTCCGGCAACTACTCCAACTTCGCCCCCATGGGTCAGGCGGGCATCAGCGCCGCCGCGGCCACCCTCTTCTTCTCCTACATCGGCTTCGACGCCGCGTCCACCGCCGGTGAGGAGGCCAAGAACCCCAAGCGGGACCTGCCGCGCGCGATCATGCTCTCGCTCGGGATCGTCACCCTGCTGTACGTCCTCGTCGCGTTCGTCGCCGTCGGCGCCATGCCGTGGCAGGACTTCGGCCACACCGAGGCCGCGCTCGCCCAGATCATGAAGGACGTCACCGGCGACAGCGTCTGGGGCGTCGTCCTCGCCGCGGGCGCCGTCGTCGCCATCGCCTCCGTCGTCTTCGCCGTCCTCTACGGCCAGACCCGCATCCTCTTCGCGATGTCCCGCGACGGGCTCGTGCCCAAGGTGTTCGCCAAGGTCAACGCGAAGACCGGCGCGCCCCGCGCCAATGTGGTGATCGTGTCCCTCTTCTGCGGCTGCCTCGCGGCCTTCATCCCGCTGGGTGAACTCGCCAACGCGACCAGCATCGGGACGCTCTTCGCCTTCGCCCTGGTCAACGTCGCCGTGGTGATCCTGCGCTACAAGCGGCCTGAGATGCCGCGCACCTTCAAGGTGATGCTGTTCCCCGTCACCCCGGTCCTCGGCTTCGCCGCGTGCCTCTGGATGATGTACAGCCTGCCCGCCGCCACGTGGATCGTCTTCGGTGGCTGGATGGCCGTGGGCCTCGTGGTGTACTTCCTCTACGGCATCCGCCGCTCCCGACTGGCCACAGCAGAGAAGTGATCCACCCGCAGTGCGACTGAACGATCTCGACGAACGCATCGTGCACGCCCTCGCCGAGGACGCCCGCCGCTCCTACGCGGACATCGGCTCCGAGGTCGGTCTGTCCGCCCCGGCGGTCAAGCGGCGGGTGGACCGGCTCCGGGCCGAGGGTGCGATCACCGGCTTCACGGTCCGGGTCGACCCGGCCGCGATGGGCTGGGAGACCGAGGGGTTCATCGAGATCTACTGCCGCCACAACACCTCGCCGGACGACATCCGGCGGGGGCTGGAGCGGTACCCCGAGGTGGTGTCCGCGTCGACCGTGACGGGTGACGCGGACGCCCTCGTGCAGGTCTTCGCCTCCGACATGCGGCACTTCGAGCGGGTGCTGGAGCGGATCGCGGGCGAGCCGTTCGTGGAACGCACGAAGTCGGTGCTGGTCCTCTCCCCCCTCCTCCGCCGCTTCACCTCGGGCGCCCCTGCCTAGCCGGCGGTCACGCCGGGTGGATGCCCTCAAGCGCCGGGCGGGCTGGTTCGATGCCCTCAAGCGCCGGGCGGGCTGAAACATCCCGGCCGGGCGGCTGGACAGGCCCGGCCATCCCCAGCCTCGCCGGCGTTTGAGGCGCCGCCGGAGGCAGCCCGGGCGCCGGGCTGAGGCGCCGCCGCCGGAGGCGCCCGGCCGGGGCCCGCGCCGGAGGCGTACGGCTGTGGCAGCCGTTCCGGAGCGGGATCGGACAACGAATCGCCGCTGTGCGGACAAAATGCGCAACGAATCGTTCAGCGGCACGCAACAGACACGCCTTGTCCACCACGAGCACCCCCCCGTACCGTCTATAGGACCCCGCCCCTCCTGCCACAGAGGTCGTCCATGCCCACGCTGCGCACCGCCCTCCTCCAGAGTTCCGGACGGCTCGGCGACGTCGCCGGGAACCTGAAGGCCCTCGACGAGGCCGTCGCGCGCACCGCACGGGCCGGGGCCGGGCTCCTCGTGACCTCCGAGATGTTCCTCACGGGCTACGCCCTGGAGGTTCAGGAGATCGCCGCGCTCGCCGAGCCGAGCGACGGCCCGTCCGCCGTCGCCGTCGCCGAGATCGCCCGTCGCCACGGTGTGGCCGTCCTGTACGCCTACCCGGAGCGCGACGGCGCGGCCGTCTTCAACTCCGCACAGCTCATCGGCCCCGACGGCGCCCCGCTCGCGAACTACCGCAAGACCCACCTCTTCGGCTGCTTCGAGCAGGACGCCTTCACCCCGGGCGACACCCCCGTCGTCCAGGCCGAGCTGAACGGCCTCCGGATCGGCCTGATGATCTGCTACGACGTGGAGTTCCCCGAGAACGTCCGCGCCCACGCACTCGCCGGGACCGACCTCCTGCTCGTCCCGACGGCCCAGATGCACCCGTTCCAGTTCGTCGCCGAGCAGCTGGTCCCGGTCCGGGCCTTCGAGAACCAGATGTACATCGCGTACGTCAACCGCACCGGCCCCGAGGGCGAGTTCGAGTTCGTCGGGCTCAGCTCGCTGGCCGGTCCCGACGGCACCACCCGTACCCGCGCGGGCCGTGGCGAGGAGCTGGTGTTCGGCGACGCCGACCCGGAACTCCTCAAGGCCTCGCGCGCGAACAATCCGTACCTGCGGGACCGCCGTCCCGGGCTCTACGCCTCCCTGATCTGACCCCTGCCCCCCAGCCCTGCCGCAAGGAGACGTGCCCCATGACGTCCACGGTGCCCACCACCGCCGTCCCGCACAGCGACGGACAGCCGCCGATCACCATGTTCGGCCCGGACTTTCCGTACGCCTACGACGACTTCCTCGCCCACCCGGCGGGCCTGGGTCAGATACCGGCGACCGAGCACGGCACCGAGGTCGCCGTCATCGGCGGCGGGCTCTCCGGCATCATCGCCGCGTACGAGCTGATGAAGATGGGCCTCAAGCCCGTCGTCTACGAGGCCGACCAGATCGGCGGGCGGCTGCGCACCGTCGGCTTCGAGGGCACCGGCACCGAGGGGCTGACCGCGGAGATGGGCGCCATGCGCTTCCCGCCGTCCTCCACGGCGCTCCAGCACTACATCGACCTGGTGGGCCTGGTCACCGAGCCGTTCCCGAACCCGCTGTCCCCGGCCACCCCCTCCACGGTCGTCGACCTCAAGGGCGAGTCGCACTACGCGCAGACCATCGCCGACCTTCCGCAGATCTACCGCGACGTGGCCGCCGCGTGGAACGACTGCCTGGACGAGGGCGCCGACTTCTCCGACATGAACACCGCGATGCGCGAGCGGGACGTCCCGCGCATCCGCGAGATCTGGGCCAAGCTGGTCGAGAAGCTCGACAACCAGACCTTCTACGGGTTCCTCTGCGACTCGAAGGCCTTCCAGTCCTTCCGCAAGCGCGAGATCTTCGGCCAGGTCGGCTTCGGCACCGGCGGCTGGGACACCGACTTCCCGAACTCCATCCTGGAGATCCTGCGCGTCGTCTACACCGAGGCGGACGACCACCACCAGGGCATCGTCGGCGGCTCGCAGCAGCTGCCGCTGCGCATGTGGGACCGCGCCCCCGAGAAGCTGATCCACTGGGCCCAGGGCACCTCGCTGTCCACCCTCCACGAGGGCGCCCCGCGTCCGGCCGTGACCCGGCTGCACCGTACGGCGGGCAACCGGATCACCGTCACGGACGCGGCCGGGGACATCCGGACGTACCGCGCCGCGATCTTCACGGCCCAGTCGTGGATGCTGCTGTCCAAGATCGAGTGCGATGACACGCTCTTCCCGATCGACCACTGGACGGCGATCGAGCGCACCCACTACATGGAGAGCTCGAAGCTGTTCATCCCCGTGGACCGGCCCTTCTGGCTGGACAAGGCCGTCGACGACGCGGGGAACCCCACCGGCCGCGACGTCATGTCGATGACGCTGACCGACCGGATGACGCGCGGGACCTACCTGCTGGACAACGGCCCGGACCAGCCCGCCACCATCTGCCTCTCCTACACCTGGTGCGACGACAGCCTCAAGTGGCTGCCGCTGTCCGCGAACGAGCGGATGGAGGTCATGCTGAAGTCCCTCGGCGAGATCTACCCGGGGGTCGACATCCGCCGTCACATCATCGGCAACCCGGTCACCGTGTCCTGGGAGAACGAGCCCTACTTCATGGGCGCGTTCAAGGCGAACCTGCCGGGCCACTACCGCTATCAGCGGCGCCTGTTCACCCACTTCATGCAGGACCGCCTCCCCGAGGACAAGCGCGGCATCTTCCTCGCGGGCGACGACATCTCCTGGACGGCGGGCTGGGCCGAGGGCGCCGTACAGACCGCGCTGAACGCGGTCTGGGGCGTCATGCACCACTTCGGCGGCGGGACGGACTCCACCAACCCGGGTCCCGGTGACGTCTACGACGCCATCGCCCCGGTCGAGCTGCCCGAGGACTGACCTCCGAGGACGTTCCCCCCGGTCACGGGCCGCCCCCGCGCCACGAGCGCGGCGGCGGCCCGTTCCCATACGGCCCGGGTCAGGAGCTCACCGACCAGGCCGCTCCCGACGTCTGGCGGACGGGCGTCAGCAGGCAGCGGCCGACCAGCCCGACGCCCGCGTCCAGGGACTCCTCGAACTCCTCGGCCAGACCGGGGGAGCGGCGCAGGGTCCACAGCAGCCGGGCCGAGGCCCAGGCGCCGTCGCGGGCGCGCTGCAGGCTCCAGGAACCGACCAGGTGGGTCAGTGGATCGGCGATCTGGAGCAGGTCGGGGCCGGGCATCAGCTCCTCCCGGATGCGTTCCTCCAGGGCCACCAGGGTGTCGCCGACCCGGTCGAAGTCGGCCTCCAGGGCGGCCGGTTCGCAGTCCAGGGTGCGGCAGGTGGTGATCACGGCGAGGGGCAGGTCGTGCCCGATGTGCGCGTTGATCCCGGCGAGGGCGTACTGGAGCGGCCGTACGCCGGGATGGCGCCGGTACTGGAACAGCGGCCGCCAGCACGCCGGCGTCCGGTCGCCCTCGGCGGCCGCTTCCACGGCCATCAGGTACCGCTCGGCGAACCGGACGCTCAGCACCGCCGCCCGGCGCGGCCCGGGGAACTCCCCGCGCTCGATCCGGCGGTGCAGGGTCTCGGTCACCGTCAGGTACACCCGGTTGAAGACCGCCACGCCGTCGTGCGCGGGCAGCCGTTCGTCCAGGGCGCGCATCCGCGCGAGCACCGCTTCCATGGGAGGCAGGTTCGCAGCTGACGGCCGGTTCCGGGAGACTTGGCCCGGTACTTCGCCGGTTCGGGCGAACCCTGCCCGCATCCGGCGGATCAGGAAGGCCGGTCCCCGGTGCCCCGGGAGTCCTCGCCGGTGTGCCCGTCGGTGTGCTCGTCGTACGTCGACGTACCCGAGTCGAGCAGCGGCTCCTGCTCCTTCAGGTGGGCCGGGGCGAAGTAACGCAGCACGTGGTAGCCGGTGATGACGACGATCGTGCCCAGCGCGATGCCGCCCAGCTGGAAGTTGTCGCTGATCTTCAGGCCGACCCCGCCGACGCCGATGATGATGCCCGCCGCGGCGGGTACCAGGTTCAGCGGATTGCGCAGGTCCACCCGGCCGTTGATCCAGATCTGGGCGCCGAGCAGGCCGATCATGCCGTAGAGGATGACGGTGATCCCGCCGAGCACGCCGCCCGGGATGGCCGCGACGACCGCGCCGAACTTCGGACACAGGCCGAAGAGGAGGGCGAACCCGGCGGCGGCCCAGTAGGCGGCGGTGGAGTAGACGCGGGTGGCGGCCATGACCCCGATGTTCTCGGAGTAGGTGGTGTTCGGGGGGCCGCCGAGCGCGGTGGAGAGCATCGAGGCCGCGCCATCGGCGGCGATCGCGGTGCCGAGCTGGTCGTCGAGCGAGTCGCCGGTCATCTCGCCGACGGCCTTGATGTGTCCGGCGTTCTCCGCGATCAGGGCGATGACCACGGGCAGGGCGATCAGGATCGCCGACCACTCGAACTGCGGGGCGTGGAAGGAGGGCAGGCCGATCCAGTCGGCCGTGCCGACCGAGGACAGGTCCAGGCGCCAGTGGTCCACCGCGGCGCCGCCGCCCGTCGTCGAGTGGATCTTCCCGAAGACCAGGTCGAAGAGGGCGGAGACGGCGTACCCGAAGATCAGCCCGAGGAAGATCGCGATCCGCGACCAGAACCCGCGCAGGCACACCACCGCGAGCCCGGTGAACAGCATCACCAGCAGCGCGGTCCACTGGTCCTGGGGCCAGTACGTCGAGGCGGTCACCGGGGCGAGGTTGAAGCCGATCAGCATCACGACCGCGCCCGTGACCACCGGGGGCATCGCCGCGTGGATGATCCGCGCGCCGAAGTGCCGGACGGCCAGGCCCGCGAGGAAGAGCGCCGCGCCGACGACGAGGACGGCGCCGGTGACGGTGGCGCTGCTGCCGCCGCCCGCCCGGATCGCGGCGGCGACGCCGACGAAGGAGAGGGAGCAGCCGAGGTAGGACGGGATCCGGCCGCGCGTCGCGAGGAGGAAGATCACCGTCGCGACGCCGGACATCATGATGGCGAGGTTCGGGTCGAGGCCCATGAGGACCGGCGCCACGAAGCTCGCGCCGAACATGGCCACGACGTGCTGGGCGCCGAGCCCCGCGGTGCGCGGCCACGAGAGCCGCTCGTCCGGCCGTACCACCGCGCCGGGCGCGGGGTTGCGCCCGTCGCCGTGCAGGGTCCAGCGCACGCCGAGGCCCATGGTGTGACTCCGTTTCGCCATGCGGCAGCCGCGCGGGGCGACCGGTGGGCCGACCGAGGGTGCCGGGGGTGGGGGATCGAGGATCGGACCGCAGAACGGCCAGCGTTATATTACGGCTGGATACTGGCAGGTTCGTCCTGATCGGCTGACGCGGAGTCCGCCGCTCCGGCCCCGGCGCCCGGCGTGGCACGCAGTACGCCCGCCCCCGCGACCAGCGCCAGTGCCAGCAGCGTGACCAGGCCGAAGGAGACGACCAGCGAGGTCGCGTCGGCCACCGCGCCGATAGCGGAGGGCGCGATCAGCCCGGAGGTGTAGGTGATCGTCGCCACCCCGGCGATGGCCTGGGCCGGGGCGGCGCCGCTGCGCGCGGCGGCGGCGAAGGCCAGCGGGACCACCACCGCGATGCCCAGCCCGATCAGGCCGAACCCGGCCAGTGCGCCCGCGGGGTGACGGACCAGGACCACCAGCAGCCCGCCCGCCGTGGCCAGCACTCCGCCCGCCCGGACCGTACGGACAGGGCCGAACCGGTCCACCACCTTGTCACCGACGAGCCGGGCCAGGGCCATGGTGAGCGCGAAGGCGGTGGTGGAGGCCGCGGCGAGACCGGCGTCGGTGTGCAGCACGTCCCGGAAGTAGACCCCCGACCAGTCCAAACTGGCGCCCTCCGCGAAGACCGCGCAGAATCCGATCGCGCCGATGAACAGCGCCGACTTCGGGGGCAGCGCGAAGTGCGGGGGTGCTTCGTCATCCTGGCCGCCGCGCAGGTCGAGCACCCCGCGTACGGCGACCAGGCCGACGGCGGTCAACGCCAGCGCGGCGACCAGGTGGTGCAGCCGGGCGCCCGCTCCGGCGTGCGCGGCGACGGTGCCCGCGGCCGAGCCGATCAGCGCGCCCACGCTCCACATGCCGTGCAGCGAGGACATGATCGATCGGCCGAGCCGGTTCTCGGTCTCGACGCCGAGGGCGTTCATGGCGACGTCCGACATGCCCGCGCTCGCGCCGTAGACGAAGAGGAGCAGGCAGAGGGTGGGGAGGTTCGGGGCGAGGCTCGGCAGGACGAGGGAGAGGGTCCACATCGCGAGCAGCCCGCGCAGCGCGTTGCGGGCGCCGAAGCGGTGGTTGATCCGGCCCGCCAGCGGCATGGCGAGCGCCGCGCCGATCGCGGGGAAGGCGAGGGCCACGCCGAGGGTGCCCGAGCTGAGCTGGGCGTGTTCCTGGATCCAGGGGATCCGGGTGGCGAAGCTGCCGGTCACGGCGCCGTGGGCGCAGAAGACGGCGGCGATGGCGATGCGCGCGCGGCGCAGGCGGCGCGGCGTGAGGTCCGTTTCCCCGGTCATGCGATGAAACTATCAGGGAACCTGCCTGATAAATAAGTACCCGCTCCCTCCTAGGATGGCCGCGTGACTTCCGCACCCGCCCCCGCACCCGCTCCCGCGTCCGCCGCACCCGCCGCCGCTCCCTCGCCCGCCTCGCCCAGTACGGCCCGGGCGATGAACGACCGGCTCGCGCTGCGGCTGCTCCAGGACCAGGGGCCGCTGACCGCGAGCCGCCTCAAGACGCTGACCGGACTCTCCCGCCCGTCCGTCGCGGACCTCGTCGAGCGGCTGACCGGCGCCGGGCTGATCGAGGTCGTCGGGGAGTCGGGGGAACAGCGGCGCGGCCCCAACGCCCGGCTCTACGGGATCGTCGCCCGCCTCGCCCACCTGGCCGCGCTGGACGTACGCACGGACAGCGTCACCGCGGTGGTCACCGACCTGCTCGGCCGCCCCGTGGCCCGTGGCGCCCTCCCGGCGGGCGCCGTCGAAGAGGCGGTGGACCGGCTGGCGGACCTCACCCGCGAGGCGGGCGCCACGAGCCTGCACACCGTGGTGATCGGCGCCCCCGGCCTGGTCGCCCCGGCCAGCGGGGAGCTGCGCGACCTGCGCGGCCTGCCCGCCTGGCACCGGGACCTGGTGGCCGCGCTCCAGCGGCGGCTGCCCGCCGTGGTCGTGGTGGAGAACGAGACCAACCTGGCCGCCCTGGCCGAGCAACGCCTGGGCGCCGCCCGCGGGGTGGACTCCTTCGTGCTGCTGTGGCTGGGCGCGGGGGTTGGCGCGGCCGTGGTGCTGGACGGCAAGCTGCGCCGGGGGGCGTCCGGGGGCGCGGGCGAGATCGGCTTCCTGCCGGTGCCCGGCACGGTGGGCCTGCCCTCCGCCACCGACTGCTACGGCGGCTTCCACGCGCTCGTCGGGCGCGAGGCGGTGGCCGCGCTGGCCGCCGCCCACGGCTACACCGGGCCGGTGGAGGAAGCGGCCGCCGGGGCGGCCGGGGAGGCCTTCCTCGACGCCTTCGCCGAACGCCTGGCCCTGGGCGCGGCCGCCGTGACGGCCGTCCTGGACCCCGGCTGCGTGGTGCTGGGCGGCGAGCTGGGCCGGGCGGGAGGCCCCGCCCTGGCGGCCAGGGTCGCGGCCCGGCTGGCCACGCTGACCCCGGTGCCCACCGAGGTCCGCGCCACCACCCTCGGCGATCCGGCGGTTCTGGAGGGCGCCCGGCTGGCGGCCCGGGAGTCGGCCCAGGACGCCCTCTTCGGCGCGCCGTAGCGGGCCCGCACCGGGGGAGGCGCGCACCCGGCGGCCCGCCGTCACCCGCCGGTGGGCCGGGCCAGGAACTGGGCGAAGGTGCCCCGGCCCACCGCGTTCGCGGGGCTCAGGTGGCCGCCGCGCCTGAAGCCCGCGTACGCCTTCCCGGCGAGCGGGACCGGGAGCAGGACCCGGCGCCTGCCGGTGGCGGCCAGGTAGGCGCGGGCGGCGTCCTCGAACGTGAGCACCTCCGGGCCGCCTATGTCGGGGACCCGCCCGGCGGGCGGCGCCGCGGCCAGCTCGGCCAGCCGGTCCGCGACCTCCTCGACCGCGATCGGCTGGCCGCTGACCCCGGCCGGGAGCAGCATCACGGGCAGCTTCGCCACCGCGCCCAGCGCCTGGGCCACCAGGTCGTGGAACTGGGTGGTGCGCAGGATCGTGACCCCGAGGCCCGATTCCGTCAGCATCTCCTCCACCGCGAGCTTCACCCCGTAGTACGGCAGCGGGACCACGTCCACGCCCACGATCGAGATGTAGACGAGGTGCCCGACCCCGGCCCGCCGGGCCGCCGCGATCAGGTGGGCCGCGGCCCGGTCGTCGCCGCCCCGCGGGCTGCTGGCGCAGTGGACCACGGTGTCGGCGCCCGCCATGGCCGCGTCCAGACCGAGGCCCGTCAGCAGGTCGACGGGGTGGTCGGGTGCGTGACGGCTCAGGACGCGGACCTCGTGGGCCGCCGCGCGCAGCCGCCCGGCGACGAGCGAGCCCAGGTTTCCGGTGCCTCCGGTGACGAGAATGGTGCTCATGGTGTCCGTCCCTGCTTCCGATGGGGTGCGTTCACCAGCTCAGACCGGACAGCCCTCAGGAATGTGACAGCTGACGCCGCAGAAAGGTGAGCTTCTCCGGGTTGACCATCGTCCGCAGCCCGCTGACCAGGGCGTCATCGAATTCGATCACCAGAATTCCGATCTCGCCGAAGATCAGGGCGGCCTGCCCGTTGACCTCCGCGAAGGAGACCGGGACGCCCGCCGCGTACTTCTCCAGCGCGCCCAGCAGGAAGCGGGCCACCTTCTCCCGGCCCAGGATCGGCCGCCGCGCCGCGTTGATCACCCCGCCGCCGTCGGCGACGTACGCCACCTCCGCGCTCAGCAGGCCCTCCAGCCGGGTCAGGTCCCCGCCCCGCGCGGCCGCCATGAAGGTGTCCACCAGGCCCTGCCACCGCGCCGGATCCGGCTGGAAGCGCGGTCGGGGCGCCTCCACCCGCTGCGCCGCCCGCCGGTAGAGCTGGCGGCAGTTGGCCTCGGTGAGGTCGAGCAGCCCCGCGATCTCCCGGTGGCCGTACGCGAAGGCCTCGCGCAGGACGTACACGGCCCGTTCCACCGGAGTGAGCTGTTCCAGGAGCACCAGCAGGGCCATCGAGACGCTGTCCCGCTGCTCCGCCGACTCCAGCGGGCCGAGCGTCCCGTCCCCGGTGAGCACCGGTTCGGGCAGCCAGGGGCCGACGTATTCCTCGCGCCGGGCGCGGGCGGAGGTGAGCCGGTTGAGGCAGAGGTGCGTGACCACCTTGGCGAGCCAGGCCCCGGGGTGCTCGATCGCGTCCCGGTCGGCGGCGCTCCACCGCAGGTAGGCGTCCTGGACGAGGTCCTCGGCCTCGTGGGCGGAACCCAGCATGCGGTAGGCGACGGCGAACAACCGGGGCCGGTGCTCCTCGAATTCCGCTGCGGGGGCGGCGCTGCGCGTGGTCATCGCGCCAGGGTACGAGGACCGGGCGGGGCGGATGCGCGAGGACCCGGTGGCCGCCGGGCCACCGGGTCCTCGCACCCTTCGGATGCTGTCAGCCCTGCCGGGTCAGCAGGCGCCCTGGTCCTTCCAGACGCCCCAGTCGCCGGTGCTGCCGGGTTCCTCGTTCTGCGTCCACCACTGGGCCTTCCAGTTGTGGCCCTTGTACGAGACGACCGAGCCGCCGGTGGTGACCGCGCCCGCCACGTAGGCCGGGGTGGTGCAGGTGCCGCCCGGAGGGGTGGTGGTCGGCGTGGTCGGCGGGGTCGTCGGAGGCGTGGTCGCAGGCGTGGTGGGCGGGGTGGTCGCGCCGCCTGGCTCGACCACCGTGGTGCCGCGTGCCAGGTCGCCCGTGATGCCGTAGGTCCTGCCGCCGAAGGTCACCGTCCAGTTGGACGGGGTGGAGGTCGGCAGGTAGTAGACGAAGTCCAGCTCCACCGAGGCGCCCGGAGCCAGCGACTGCCAGGCCGGGAGCTTGAGGGAGACCCGGTTGTAGTCGCCCTTGAGACCGCCCGCGTTGCTGCCCGTGTGGTCGCTGCGGATGACCGTGGTGCCCCAGCCGGACTGGTCCTTGGCGTTGTTCGGCGCCGAGGAGGAGTAGTCGAACTGGAACTCCGTACCGCCGGGCAGCGTGGCCGTGGTGTTGTTGGTGATCTTCAGCTTGGGGCTGATCGGGTAGTTCGAGTCGCCCAGCGGGAACTGGCCGAACTCGGTGTCCACCTTGATCGCCTCGGTCGGCACGGCGGTGGTGGCGCGCTTGGCGCCGTACGGGGCGGCCGACTTGAACTTGTCGTACATCGCCGTGGTGAGCGTGCTGCCCGTCTCGTACTGGCCCTTGGCGGAGTTGTAGGCGTAGTCGCCCGCCAGCTCCCAGACCATCGTGCCGCCGATGCCCTTGTTGACCACGTAGTCGGCCTTGGCGTTCACCGACTGCTCGTCCTCGGTGGAGAGGAACACCTTCTTCTGGTCGTTCCACAGCCACGGCGCGACCAGGGTCGCGTCGTACTTGCGGACATAGGTGCCGGTCAGGGTGGTGTTCGCGGGGAAGCCGTACCTGGTGACGTAGTCGCCGACGACCCCCTTCTCCAGGTTCTTGGCGTGCCACATCGGGTTGGAACCGGCCGGGGCCTCGACCCCGTTGGCGTCCAGGTCGTGCCAGAGGTTGTCGATGCCGACCGCGCCGTCACCGCACTTGGTCAGACCCGCGCCCGCCGGGCAGTTGGTGGCCGGGGCCTTGCCCCAGAGACCGTCGGTGCCGCCCTGTACGTTCTTGAACCCGCGGGTGTAGTACGGCAGGCCCATGTTGATCCGGCCGGACGGCATCGAGCCGCGGAAGTAGTGGTAGGCCCAGTCGGAGTTCAGGTACCCGATGCCGCCGTACTGCGAGGTCGAGTAGACGCCCGCCGAGGCCAGTTCGGAGTCCTTGCCGTCGTCGAAGAGCGAGGCGTTGGGGCCGACGTACTCGTTCCAGGCGCCGTGCAGGTCGTAGGACATGATGTTGACGTAGTCCAGGTACTTCTGCATCTGGAACGTCTCCATGCCCCGCAGCAGGTAGCCGGAGGAGGGGGCGGCGACGGAGAGCAGGTAGTGCTTGCCGTCGGTGGCGCCCGCGCGGTCGAGCTTCTCGCGCAGCGACTTCATCAGGGCGCCGTAGCCCTTGACCAGACCGGCGCGGCGGGCGTTGGAGAGCTGGTAGTCGAGCGGGTTGCCCGCGTCCTTCATCGTGGTCGGGTACTCGTAGTCGATGTCGACCCCGTTGAAACCGTACTTCCGGACGAAGTCGACGGAGGAGTTCGCGAAGGTGTCGATGCCCGCCTGGTTGACCGAGCCGTCGGCGTTGGTGGCCATCGAGTAGAAGCCGCCGGAGTTCACCCGGTTGCCGTCGTCGCCGAAATAGCCGCCGGTCTCCGCCCAGCCGCCGACCGAGATCAGCGTCTTGACGTTCGGGTACTGCTTCTTGAACTTGTTGAGCAGGTTGAAGTGGCCCTTGTAGGGGAGCGAGGGATCCATCTCCGCGCCCGCCACGCCCGGCCAGGTCATTCCGGTGGCCGCGTTGTCCGGGCCGTCCGAGCCGACCGAGAGCTTGTTGTCGGAGCCGACGTGTCCGAAGGCGTAGTTGAGGTGGGTGACCTTGTCCCACGGAATGTTGTTGGCGAGGTAGGCGGGGGTGCCGTCCTTGCCGGTGCGCCAGCCGGTGAAGTACCCGATGACCCGTCGCTGGTGGTCGGGGCCCATCTTCTCGCGGCCGGCGGAGTCGTAGACCGAGCAGTAGGGGACGTCGACGCCCGCCGTCTTGTAGAGCCCGTCGGGTCGACAGCTCTCGTTGTCGGCGGCGTGCGAGACGCCTGCGGAGAGGCCGCCGATGAGCAGTCCGGCGATGGCGGCGCCGGACGCGAGCAGCACGGTCCTGGTGCGCGTGGGGGACAGCATTGTGCCTCCTGGGGAGGGGAGGTGAACGGACACAACGTGCGGAGAAGTAGCGCTGGTTGGCCCGTGACGTGCGCACATCTGGCGGGCTGTCTCCCGGGGAAGATGAAGGGAACGTTAAGAGGACTAGACCACCCCGTCAATAGGTCTGGACCAAAGCTGCACCCCTCGGGGGTTCCGCCGAACGGCCCCGGATGTCCCGCCGAACGTGTGAGCCAGGCCACAATCCCTTGCGTGCGTGGCCCGCGATCACGCGTGGCACACTGGCCCTAGTACCAGTAGCAGCGCACTCCGGGGTCGGTGCAATTCCGAACCGGCGGTTATAGTCCGCGACCCGTCCGCAGCCAGCGGCCGGTTGACCAGGTGAAATTCCTGGACCGACGGTTAAAGTCCGGATGGGAGGCAGTGCGCGGCGGGCCAGTCACCGGTACGCCGCCGTCGGCGGTTCGTCGGCGTAACCCCCAGGGGGTACGTCTCGGACGGACCGGAATCCCGGCCCAGGCGTCCCCGCGTGTACTACCCGCTTCATCTGTCGTATCCCGACAGGCCCCGGAGTCCGTGCCCTATGAGGCAGGAGGACCCGGTGGCGACACACGCCGACGCGAACGACCCGCACGCCATCGACGCGCACGCCGTACGGCGGGCCGTCGAGCTGGCCGCCCGCGGGCTCGGCTACACCAGCCCCAACCCCGTCGTGGGCTGCGTCATCACCGACGCCGCCGGCCGCGTCGTCGGCGAGGGCTGGCACCAGCGGGCGGGCGGCCCGCACGCCGAGGTCCACGCCCTGCGCGCGGCGGGAGACGCCGCCCGCGGCGCCACCGCGTACGTCACCCTCGAACCCTGCGACCACACCGGCCGTACGGGGCCCTGCTCGCAGGCCCTCATCGACGCCGGGATCACCCGCGTCGTCTACGCCGTGCCCGACCCGAACCCGGTGGCGGGCGGTGGCGCCGCCACCCTGCGCGCCGCCGGGATCGAGACGGTCGAGGTCACCGAGAGCGCCCACGGGCCGCTCCGGGCCGAGGCCGAGGCCGGGAACCGGGCCTGGCTGACCTCCGTACGCCTGGGCCGCCCCTTCGTCCTGTGGAAGTACGCCGCCACCCTGGACGGCCGGGTCGCCGCCGCCGACGGCACCAGCCGCTGGATCAGCGGCCCCGAGTCCCGCGCCGACGTCCACCGGCTGCGCGCCGAGGCCGACGCCGTCGTCGTCGGCTCCGGCACCCTGCGCGCCGACGACCCGCACCTCGCGGTCCGCGGCATCGAGGGCGTCCGCCAGCCCCTGCGCGTGGTCCTCGACACCCGCGCCACCATCCGGCCCAGCGCCCGGATCCTCGACGAGGCCGCCCCCACCCTGGTCGCGGTCGCCGAGGACGCCGACACCCGCCACCTGGCGGGCGTCGAGGTGGTCCGGCTGCCCAGCGACACCTCCGGCATCTCCGTGACCGCCCTGCTCGCCGAGCTGGGCGCCCGCGGGGTGCGCTCCGTCATGATCGAAGGCGGCCCGGCCCTGGCCGGGGCCTTCGTCGCCGCGGGAGCCGTCGACGAGATCGTCGGCTACCTCGCCCCCGTCCTCCTCGGCGCGGGCCCGGGCGTCCTCGCCGACGCCGGGATCACCACCCTCGCCCAGGCCCTGCGCCTGGAGATCACCGAGGTCGTCCGCCTCGGTCCCGATCTGCGCGTCACCGCCGTCCCCACCGCCCCCAAGGAGCACTGAGTGTTCACCGGAATCGTCGAAGAACTGGGCGAGGTCACCGCCGTCGAGCAGCTCCGCGAAGCCTCCCGCTTCCGGCTGCGCGGCCCCCTCGTCACCGAGGGCGCCAAGCACGGCGACTCGATCGCCGTCAACGGTGTCTGTCTGACGGTCGTGGAGACCGGGGACGGCGAGTTCACCGCCGACGTCATGCAGGAGACCCTCGACCGCTCCAGCCTCGGCGCCCTGACCCAGGGCTCCCGGGTCAACCTGGAGCGCCCGATGGCCCTCGGCGGCCGCCTCGGCGGGCACCTGGTCCAGGGCCACGTGGACGGCACCGGCCGGATCGTCTCCCGGACCCCTTCCGAGCACTGGGAACTGGTCGAGGTCTCGCTGCCCGCGCGGCTGGCCCGGTACGTCGTCGAGAAGGGCTCCATCACGGTCGACGGCGTCAGCCTCACGGTGGTGAAGGCCGCCGCCGACCACTTCACCATCAGCCTCATCCCCACCACGCTCGACCTGACCACGCTCGGCATCAAGAAGCCCGGCGACCCGGTCAACCTGGAGGTCGACGTCCTCGCGAAGTACGTCGAGCGCCTCCTGGCCGCGGGCGTCGACCCGCTGACCGCCGCCGCCACCGCGGACCCGAAGGAGACGGACCGATGAGCGCGCTCACCTGGCTCAACACCGAGGCCTTCGCGGTCTTCGGCCAGAAGGTCATCTGGTCCGACATGATCGGCAACCTGATCGGCCTCGGCGCCCTCGCCCTCGGCTGGCGCCGCTCCATATGGACCTGGTCCGCCCAGCTGCTCTCCGGCCTGATCCTGGTCGGCGCCTACGCCACCGCCCACCTCGCGGGCGGCGTCGGCAAGCAGCTCCTGGTCATCGCCGTCGCGGTGTGGGGCTGGCGCGCCTGGCAGCGCGGCAGGCAGAACGCCCAGGACGGGTCCATCGCCGTACGCACCGCCACCTGGACCGAGCGCGGCCTGCTCCTGGCCGGGGCGGCCCTCGGCACCCTCGCCGTCGGCGGCCTCTTCACCCTCGTCCCCTCGCTCTCCTGGAGCCCGTGGGCCGACGCCTACATCTTCGTCGGCACGATCGTGGCGATGGTCGCCCAGGCCCGCGGCCTGGTCGAGTTCTGGTTCGCCTGGCTGCTCGTCGACGTCGTCGGCGTTCCGCTCGCGTTCCAGAGCGGTCTGGTCTTCTCGGGCCTCGTCTACGTCGTCTACTTCGCCCTCGTCGTCTGGGGCGCCTACGACTGGTACCAGCGCTCGCGCACCACCGAAAGCCCGGCCCTGGAAGGAGCAACGGCATGACCCTCAAGCCCGTGCCCAACGAGAGCGACCACGCGAGCGAGTCCTTCCGGCTCGACCCCGTCGAGCAGGCGATCCGGGACATCGCTGCGGGCCGCCCCGTCGTCGTCGTCGACGACGAGAACCGTGAGAACGAGGGCGACCTCGTCATCGCCGCCGAGAAGGCCACCCCCGAGATCATCGCCTTCATGATGAGCGAGTGCCGCGGCCTGATCTGCGCCCCGATGGAGGGTCCCGAGCTGGACCGCCTGGCGCTGCCGCAGATGGTGACGCACAACACCGAGTCGATGCAGACCGCCTTCACCGTCTCCGTCGACGCGAGCGGCGCCCACGGCGTCACCACCGGCATCTCCGCCGCCGACCGCGCCACCACCCTGCGGCTGCTGGCGAGCGGCGCGAGCGCGGCGGAGGACTTCGTCCGCCCCGGCCACGTCTTCCCGCTGCGCGCCAAGCCCGGCGGCGTCCTCGTCCGCAACGGCCACACCGAGGCCGCCGTCGACCTCGCCCGCCTCGCGGGCCTGCGACCGGCGGGCGCCATCGTCGAGATCGCCGGTGAGGACGGGGTCATGCTCCGGCTGCCGGAGCTGATCCCCTTCGCCCGCAAGCACGGCCTGACGATCATCTCCATCGAGGACCTGGTCGCCTACCGCCGCTCCGCCGAGCCGACCGTGCGCCGCGAGGCCGAGGTCAGCCTGCCGACGTCCTTCGGCCACTTCACGGCGTACGGCTACCGCTCCACCGTCGACGGGGTCGAGCACATCGCCCTGGTCCACGGCGACATCGGCGACGGCCGCGACGTCCTGGCCCGGATGCACTCCGAGTGCCTGACCGGGGACATCTTCCAGTCCCAGCGCTGCGACTGCGGCCCCCAGCTGCACGCCTCCATGGAGCGGGTCAGGGCCGAGGGGCGCGGGGTCATCGTCTACCTGCGCGGGCACGAGGGCCGCGGCATCGGCCTGCTGGCCAAGCTGCGCGCGTACGAACTCCAGGAGCGCGGCCGCGACACCCTGGACGCGAACCTGGAGCTGGGCCTGCCCGCCGACGCCCGTGACTACGGCGCGGGCGCGCAGATCCTCGCCGACCTGGGCGTCCGCAGCACCCGGCTGATGACGAACAACCCGGAGAAGGCCGAGGCCCTGGTCCGCCACGGCATCGAGGTCGTCAGCCGGGAGGCCATGCCGACCGAGGCGGGCGAGCACAACCTGCGGTACCTGCGCACCAAGCGGGACCGGATGGGGCACGACCTGCCCTGGCTGGACGGCACGGTCGTCGTCTCGGCCTGCGGCAACCAGTAAACAGATCAGACCGAACAGACCGATCAGACCGACAAGCACCGAACGCACCGAAAGCACGAGGAGAGCCGTGAGCGGCAAGGGCGCACCCGAACTGAGCGTGAAGAACTGCGGAGACCTGCGGGTAGCCGTGATCGCGGCCCAATGGCACGAGAAGGTCATGGACGGCCTCGTCGACGGCGCCCTGCGCGCCCTGCACGAGCTGGGCATCGACGAGCCCACCCTGCTGCGCGTCCCGGGCAGCTTCGAGCTCCCGGTGGTGGCGAAGGTACTCGCCGGTCGCGGTTACGATGCCATCGTCGCCCTCGGCGTGGTCGTCCGCGGCGGCACCCCGCACTTCGAGTACGTCTGCCAGGGCGTCACCCAGGGCCTGGTCCAGGTATCGCTCGACACCGGAGTCCCCGTCGGCTTCGGCGTACTGACCTGCGACAACGACGAGCAGGCGCTGGACCGCGCCGGACTCGAAGGGTCGAACGAGGACAAGGGGCACGAAGCGGTCACCGCCGCCGTCGCCACCGCCATGACCCTGCGCACCGTCAGCGAACCCTGGCGCTGAGTGGCGGTCGTCGACCCCTTATTCTGAGGACCATCATGGCGAACCAACCCAAGCCCCCCAAGACGTTCGAAGCGCTCTTCACCGAGCTGCAGCTCAAGGCCGCGAACGGCGACCCGAGCACCTCCCGTACCGCCGAGCTGGTCGGCAAGGGCGTCCATGCCATCGGCAAGAAGGTGGTCGAGGAGGCCGCGGAGGTCTGGATGGCCGCCGAGTACGAGGGCAAGGAAGCCGCAGCCGAGGAGATCTCGCAGCTGCTGTACCACGTACAGGTGATGATGGTCGCCCGCGGGATCTCCCTCGACGACGTCTACGCGCACCTCTGAGCCGCCGGGCCGCCGAGCCCTCGCACCACGCTGTTTCACACCGAAGCACCGAAGCACCGAAGCACTGAGACACCGAAGCACCCCCGCACCTACGCACCCAAGGAAGACTCATGCTGCGCATCGCCGTCCCCAACAAGGGTTCCCTCTCCGGACCGGCGTCGGCGATGCTCCATGAGGCCGGCTACCGGATGCGCAAGGAGTCCAAGGAGCTCGTGGTCGTCGACCCCGACAACGAGGTGGAGTTCTTCTACCTCCGCCCCAAGGACATCGCGATCTACGTGTCCTCGGGCAAGCTCGACATCGGCATCACCGGCCGTGACCTGCTGCTCGACTCCGGCGCCAGCGCCGAGGAGATCCTGGCGCTGAACTTCGGCCGCTCCACCTTCCGCTACGCCACCATCCCCGGCACGGCGAAGGGCCCCGAGGACTTCACCGGGATGACGATCGCCACCTCCTACGAGGGGATCGTCGCCAAGCACCTCGCCGAGAAGGGCATCGACGCCTCCGTCGTGCACCTCGACGGCGCGGTCGAGACGGCCATCCAGCTCGGCGTCGCCCAGATCATCGCGGACGTCGTCGAGACCGGCACCAGCCTGCGCAACGCGGGCCTGGAGGTCATCGGCGAGCCGATCATGACCTCCGAGGCCGTGGTCATCCGCGGCAGCGGCACCAGCGCCGACGACCCGCGGGCCCAGCAGTTCCTGCGCCGCCTCCAGGGCGTCCTGGTGGCCCGCAGCTACGTGATGATGGACTACGACTGCCGCGCCGAGCACCTGGAGCGCGCCGTGGCCCTCACCCCGGGCCTGGAGTCGCCGACGGTCTCCCCGCTTCACAACGAGGGCTGGGTCGCCGTCCGTGCGATGGTTCCGGCCAAGGAGGCCCAGCGGATCATGGACGACCTGTACGAGCTGGGCGCGCGCGCGATCCTCACCACCTCGATCCACGCCTGCAGGCTCTGACCCGCCCGGCCGAAGCCGTCCCTCCGTACGTCCTTTCGTAGAACCGAGCACCTCATGAGCGAGTCCGCCGCCCAGTCCGCACTGCCCGCCCTGCCGGTCACCTTCCGGCCGACCCGGACCCGCGTGGTCCTGCTGGGCGTCGGGCTCGCCATGTTCCTCACCATCACGGCGATCGCCCTGATGCTGGAGGGCCTCGGGGGCGGCGAGCGGCTCAGCTTCGTCTTCACGGCCGTGCTGCTCTCCTCCGTCCTGGTGCTGCTCAGCCGCCCCAAGGTGGTCGCGGACGAGGCCGGGGTCACCGTCGTCAACCTGACCACCACCCGGCGGCTGGAATGGGCGCAGATCCTGCGCGTCAACCTCCGCCCCGGCGACCCGTGGGTGTTCCTCGACCTCAACGACGGCACCAGCCTGCCCGCCCTCGGGATCCAGCCCGGAGTGGCCAAGCAGCAGGCGATCGGCGACGCCCGCGCCCTGCGCGCGCTGGCCGAGAACCACGGAAGCGGCCAGCTCGACCGCTGAGTGCCATTGCGGCCACGATCTCAATGACTACCCTGGTGGCGGGGCGCCTTCCCGCGCCCTCCCACCCTCCCCGGGACAACCCGGCCCGTGGGTACCTGCGACTTGAGGAGTGACTCCCTCCAGCAATGGACGGATCGTCCGGTAGTACACGCGCCGCCCTCCCCTCGGAGGCGGCGGCATGACCACCCCGCTCATCCTGCTCGTGGCGGCATTCGCCCTGATCCTCGCCAACGGTTTCTTCGTGGCGGCCGAATTCGGCCTCGTCACGGTGGAGAGACCCGAGGCCGAACGCGCCGCCGCCGACGGCGACAAGCGCGCCCGTACGGTCGTCAAGGCCCTGCGGGAGCTGTCGTTCCAGCTCTCCGGAACCCAGCTCGGCATCACCCTCACCTCCCTCGTGGTCGGCATGCTCGCCGAGCCCGCCCTCGCCGGGCTGCTCACCGGGCCGCTCGCGGCGACCGGACTGCCCCGCGGGGCGGTCACCGGGATCGCCGTCGTCACCGGCATGCTGGTCGCCTCGGCCGTACAGATGGTCGTCGGCGAGCTGGTCCCGAAGAACTGGGCGGTTTCCCGGCCGCTCCAGGTGGCCCGTATCGTGGCCGGTCCCCAGGACGCCTTCTCCCGTGCCTTCCGGCCCGTCATCGCCGGTCTCAACGCCGTCGCGAACCGGCTCGTCCGGGCGCTGGGCGTGGAGCCCGCCGAGGAGATGACCTCCGCCCGCACCCCGGGCGAACTGGTCTCCCTGGTCCGCCATTCGGCTCAGGCGGGCACCCTGGAACAGGACACCGCCGACCTCTTCGTCCGCACCCTCTCGCTCGGCGAGCTGACCGCCCAGCACGTCATGACCCCCCGGGTGAAGGTCAGCGCGCTCCAGCACACCGCCACCGCGGCCGACGTGCTCAACCTGACCCGGGCCACCGGGCTGTCCCGCTTCCCGGTCTACCGGGAGCGCATCGACGAGATCACCGGCGTGGTCCACCTCAAGGACGCCCTCGCCGTGCCCGAGTCCGAGCGCTTCCGCACCACCGTGGGCCGGATCTGTGTCGCCCCGCTGCTGGTGCCCGGCTCCCTGCCGGTGCAGCCGCTGCTGGAGCGGCTGCGCAGCGAACAGCCGATGGCCGTCGTCGTCGACGAGTACGGCGGCACCGCCGGAGTCGTCACCCTGGAGGACATCGTGGAGGAACTCGTCGGCGAGGTCCGCGACGAGCACGACCTCGCCGAGGACGAGAGCCCCGAGCTGGCCGCCGTGCCCGCCGAGGACGGCCGTCCCTGCTGGGAGGCCGACGGCAGCTGCCGGGTGCACACCCTGCGCCGGATAGGCCTCGACGTGCCCGAAGGGCCCTACGAGACCGTCGCCGGGCTGGTCGCCGACCTGCTCGGCCGGATCCCCGCCCCCGGGGACCGGGCCGAACTGCCCGGCTGGAAGCTCTCCGTCCGCCAGGTCGGCCGCTACCGCGCCGAGCGGGTCCGGCTCGTCCGTACGGCCGACGGCGGCGCGGGAACGGAACCGGATTCCGGCTCCGGCTCCTCCGGTAGCACGGGCTCCGTGGCCGCACGCGAGATGGCGGTCACCCGGTGAACGCCCTCCAACTGCTCTTCGCCCTGCTCCTCGTCCTGGCCAACGGCTTCTTCGTCGGCGCCGAGTTCGCGCTCGTCTCCGTCCGCCGCAGCCAGATCGAACCCCTGGCGGCCTCCTCCAAGCGGGCCCGCCAGGTGCTGCACGGGCTGGAGAACCTGCCCCGGATGATGGCCGCGGCCCAGTTCGGCATCACCGTCTGCTCCCTCACCCTCGGAGCGGTCGCCGAACCCACCGTGGCCCGGCTCCTGGAGCCGCTCTTCGAGGCCGTACGGGTCCCGCACGGCCTCGTCCACCCCCTCGGCTACGCCTTCGCGCTCGCCGCGGTGGTCTTCCTCCACCTGGTCATCGGCGAGATGGTCCCCAAGAACCTCGCCATGGCCGCCCCGGAGAAGACCGCCCTGTGGTTCAGCCCCGGCCTGGTCGCCTTCGCCCGCCTCTGCGGGCCGGTCACCACCGCGCTGGGCGCTTGCGCGATCCTGGTGCTCCGCCTCTTCAAGGTCGAGCCCAAGGACGAGGTCGAGGCCGTCTACACCAGTGCCCAGCTCGGCCGGCTCGTCGAGGACTCCCGGCAGGCCGGGTTCCTGAAGCAGGGCGAGCAGGAGCGCCTGGAGGACGCCCTCGAACTGGGCAGCCGCCCGGTCACCGACGTCCTCCTCGCCCGCGACCGGCTGGTCACGGTCACCCCCTCGGTGACCCCGCGCGAGATCGAGCAGCTGACCGTCCGCACCGGGTACTCGCGCTTTCCGGTCCGCGCGGACAGCGGCTCCTTCATGGGCTACGTCCACGTGAAGGACGTACTCGACCTGGAACACCGGGAAGGGGCCGTCCCGCAGCGGGTCTGGCGCCGGATGACCACCCTGTCGGCCACCCTGCCGCTGGACGACGCGCTCAGCGTCATGCGGCGGGACGCCACCCACCTGGCGCAGGTCGCGGACCCCGCCGGCCGGGTGCTCGGGCTGGTCGCGCTGGAGGACGTACTGGAGAAACTGGTCGGTGAGGTACGCGATCCCGCGCACCGCACGACCGCCCCGCCCGCCCGGCGCCCCGAGCGGGCGCTGACCCGCTAGCGGGCACCCGGTCCGCCGTCCCCGCTACATGGGGGGCGGCGGATCCGTGCGTCCCCGGTCCTGCGGGCCCCGGCCCGACAGCACCTCGCCGTAGGCCTGCATCAGGTCCGCCAGGCGCAGCGTCGACAGGTCCTCCCGGGACGGGGTCAGCGCGTACCCGGCGAGCCGCAGGTCCCGGTAGGCGCAGCTCTTCTCGTACAGGGTGCGCAGGAAGCGGCCGTTGCCCAGCTCGTCGATCCAGCCCTGCTCCACCACGTGCCCGCTGATGCTGCGCAGCTCCTCCAGGGCCTCCTCGTCCCAGCTGTCCCCGTTCGCGTCGGCCAGCACCCCGCCGATCGCGGTCAGTTCGAGGGGGCGGTAGCTCGGGAAGTCCACCCGGGTGGTGAACCGGGAGGAGAGCCCGGGATTGGTCGCGAGCAGCCGGTCCATGCCCGCCGGGTAGCCCGCCAGGATCACCACCAGGTGGTCGCGGTTGTCCTCGGCGCGCTTGAGCAGCACCTGGAGCGCCTCGTCCCCGTAGGCATCGCCCTTGCTGTAGCCCGAGTTGGACAGGCTGTAGGCCTCGTCCACGAACAGCACCCCGCCGATCGCCGAGTCGATCAGCTCGTTGGCCTTGACGGCGGTCTGCCCCAGGAACTCGCCGACCAGATCGGCCCGTTGGGCCTCCACCAGGTGGTCGCCGCCGAGCAGCCCGAGCGCGTAGAACACCCGGCCCAGGATCCGCGCCACCGTCGTCTTGCCCGTACCGGAGGGCCCGGAGAAGACGAAGTGCCGTTTCGGCGGCTGCACCGGCAGCCCCTGCCCGGCCCGCAGCCGGGCCATGTGCAGCTGCGCGGAGAGCGCCTTGACCTGCCGCTTGACCGGCTCCAGGCCCACCATCCGCTCCAGCTCGGCGAGCGCCTCGGCGAGCAGCGCCGGATCCGCCGGTCCCGTCGGCAGCCCCGGTGGCGCGGCCTGCGGCGGTACGCCCGCCCGGTGCCGTACGCCGTCCACCCGGCCGGAGCCGTCGGCTCCCTGCCCCGGCCCCACCGGCAGGTTCGGCGCGCCCGGGCCCGGCCCGAAGCGGGCCTCCGGAGGCTCGGCCGAGAGCAGCGGGTCCGCCTCGAGCTGCCCGTCCGCCGCGATGTCCTGCCCGAGGCCGCCGGCCAGGGCCACGGCGGCGAGGTTCCCGTCCGCCGCGGAGAGCCCGTAGCCGTCGAGGCCGTCCAGCCCGTCCAGGCCGTCGTTCTCGGCGATGGCGGTCAGCCGGGCCGCGGTGTCCATGAACGCCGGGTCCACCCGGTGCACCGCGCGGTACAGCGGCAGCGCGGCCGCGCTGCGCCCGGTGCCCTCGTGCGCCCGGGCCAGCCAGTAGCGCAGCTCCTTGCGCTGCGGCTGCTCGCTGCGGCAGCGCATCAGCGCCGCCGACAGCATCGGCTCCGCCTGCCCGTACATCTCCAGCCGGACCCGGGCCATCCCGCCGAACAGCCCGGCCTCGATGCCGAGCAGCGGATCGTCGACGAGCGGCTCGGTCTGGCGGACCAACTGCTCCCAGTCCTTGACCAGATAGGCCCGGCAGGCGTGCAGGAAGCGCACCTGCGGATCGGTGTCCACCGGGGGCAGCGCGGCCAGCGCCTGGTCCAGTTCGGGCACGTGGCGGCCGTCCAGCCAGTGCGAGGCGTGCGCGAGCAGCAGGTCGCGCCTGCTCTCCAGTACGGGCTGGACCCACCAGCCCAGCCAATACCAGGAGTTGAGCGTGCGCCGGTGCCGGGCGCGCTGTTCCCCGAAGCGGTCCCGGTGGGCGTACATGCGCAATAACGCGTTGGTGGTGTCCACCCGCAGCGCGTGCAGCCCCAGCCAGGCGTCGGCCATCGAGGGATCGAGCAGTACGGCTGCCCGGAACTCCTCCTCGGCCTGCGGATAGGCGCCCATCGTGCAGGCGTCCACCCCGCGCAGCCAGGCGAGTTCGGCCGGGGCGTAGGCACTGCCTCGCGCGGCGAAGTCCATCACATCCCCCACAAGCCTGCCCCCGTGGTGCGCGTCAACCCCCGTGTGCTGCACGTGAGTTGCCCATGCGCCGATGAAATCAGGGTGGCATCGTACCTGCGGTCACGGGCCTTACGTAGGGTGCGGCGGGAACGCGTCCGAGGTGCGCCCCGGGCGCAAGTGATCACGGAGCGTGAAGGTGTGTGAGGGGATCGGCGGCCGAAGGGACGGCCGCGGAGGCTCCCGGGACAGGACGAAGCCCCCGGTCACGGGGGAACAACCGGGGGCTCCGCGTCTTCGGCGGCCCTGAAAAACCGCACATTCAGAACGTAAGGCCGTCGCGGGGGCAGGTCAAGCGCACCCAGGAGGGACCCGGGGCCTGCGTGTGCGGACCGGGCCGGGCTCGGGTCAGGACCTGGGGAGTTCGTCACTCTCGGCGACGAAAAGGGCTCGCAGGGCAGTCGCATCCGCCCCGGAAGACCACTCGTATCCCGTACCGCTCTGGCGCACCAGCGTGTCGGCGAAGGGGCGCGAAGGGTCGTCCGTGAAGTGCGCGCGCTCCGCGCGCTCCCATCCGTCCCAGAAGAGTGACAGTTCGCGCCCGTCCCTGCTCCGCCCGCGCCCCCAGGACTGCTCCCGGGGCATCTCCATCCACATCAGCCGCGCCAGGTGCGGCCGCAGCGCCCGCCGCCCGGCGCCCACGCCCTCGACGATCAGCACCCGCGGCGGCTCCAGCGCGCGCTCGGGGCCGAACCGGCGCGCCACCCAGTCGTACGGCGCCCAATGGGCCGCCCGCCCGGCCGCGAGCGGATCCAGCACCTGGGCGCGCAGCCGCTCCGTCCAGCCGAACAGCTCCTCGTGGGTGGCCACGTCGTCGAGGTGGAGCACGGGCGCCCCGCCGAGGGCCTCGGACAGCCGCCCGGCGAAGGTGCTCTTGCCCGATCCGGCGTGCCCGTCGACGCCGATCACCCGGACCGGGCCCAGGGACGGCGGCAGGGCGGCGAGCTCCCGGGCGAGCGGTGCGAGGGGGCGGGGGGCCGCCGCGGGCGGGGTCAGGGGTTCCACTTCGCCAGCCTACGGGGATGCGCGACACGGCCCCGGCACCCTGGCATCGGCCCCCCGCGAACTGGGAGGCTGGCCGGACCACGTACCAGCCGTACGGCACCGCACCGCATGCCGGACCGCACCGCACGCCCGCACCGCACCGCACGCACCGCACCACTGGGGGTTCCGCCCATGACCGCACCCACCCCGCGCCGGGCCGTCCTCGCCGCGGCCCTCGCCGCCGCCACGGCCGCCACCGTCTCCGCCTCCCCGTCCGCCGCCGCGCCCGCCCCGAAGGGCGCCGGGGGAGCCCCGGCCCCGGGCCGGACCGCGGACAACCGGTTCTGGTACGCGTACCCCCACTGGCAGGCCGGGAACCACGAGGGGACCGCCGCCGCCCCGGGCCCGCGCCCCGGGCTGCGGATCGCCACTCCCGCCGGCCGCACCGAGTACGCCGACCCGCACACGGGGCGCAAGAGCACCTGGGAGTACGCCACCTGGACCTCCCCGGTGCACCGCTGCGCCGTGCCCGCCACCGAGGCCATCGCCTCCTGGAACGCCCGTACCCCCGCCGGGACCTGGATCCAGACCGAGCTGCGCGCCACCTATACCAACGGGGTCACCGGCCCCTGGTACGTGATGGGCCGCTGGGCCTCCGGGGACGGCGACATCCGCCGCACCTCGGTCGACGGGCAGACCGACGGCACCTCCACCGTCTGGACCGACACCCTGGCCCTGGACGGCCCGGCGCGCGCGAGCGGGCTGCGGATCCGCGACTGGCAGCTGCGCCTGACCCTGCACCGCCGCCCGGGGGCCCCGCTGGGCCCGCAGGTGTGGCTGGCGGGCGCGATGGCCTCCGACGTCCCCGACCGCTTCACGGTGCCCGCCTCGGCGCCGGGCCCGGCCCGCGAACTGGCCGTGCCGCGCTACTCGCAGGAGATCCACGCGGGCCAGTACCCCGAGTACGACAACGGCGGCGAGGCCTGGTGCAGCCCCACTTCCTCGCAGATGATCATCGAGTACTGGGGCCGCAAGCCCAGCGCCGCGGCCCTGGCCTGGGTGAAGAAGGAGTACGCCGACCCGCAGGTCTGCCACGCGGCCCGCGCCACCTACG
The DNA here is from genome assembly GCF_030063135.1 of Streptomyces sp. G-G2. Lineage (GTDB taxonomy): Bacteria > Actinomycetota > Actinomycetes > Streptomycetales > Streptomycetaceae > Streptomyces. Next base: position 51,207 of record NZ_JASISO010000008.1, on the reverse strand, counting down.
ACGCGGCCTACAAGGGCTGCGGCAACTGGCCCTTCAACGCGGCCTACGCCGCCACCTACCCCGGACTCGCGGGCGTGGTGACCCGGCTCGGCTCGCTCACCGACCTGGAGACCCTGACCGGGGCCGGGATCCCGGTCATCACCTCGCAGTCCTTCCGCGAGGGGGAACTCACCGGCGCGGGGTACGGCACGGCGGGCCACCTGATGACGGTCATCGGCTTCACGGCGGCCGGGGACGTGATCGCCAACGACCCGAACTCGCCCACCGACCAGGCCGTGCGCCGGGTCTACCGCCGGCGCGAGTGGGAGAACGTCTGGCTGCGGACCAAGCGCTACCACGCCTCCGGCAAGGTTCTCTCGGGCAGCGGCGGCATCTGCTACCTCTACGCGCCGGCGGTCCCGGACCCGGCGCGGCTCAGCGCGCTGCGATCGGTCGGCGTGCTCTGAGAGTTCCGGATTCCCGCACGGTTTCCGGACCCCTCAAATGGGAAGATTACGGGTTAAAGGGCACATAAAGGCTCCCTCTAGGAGGCGGACCGTGACCACCCACCCCAACATCGAGACGCACCCCGATCTCGCCGAGATGCGCACGCGCTTCGAGCGGGTCACCACCACACCCCGTGCCCAGGCCGTGGAGACCCTGGCCCTGATCACGGGCCTGTACCTGGCGGCCTCGCCGTGGATCGCCGGGTTCAGCGGGCTGACCGCGCTGGCCATCACGAACCTGATCGCGGGCCTGGCGTACTGCCTGTGCATGGGCGGGCTCGGTTCCGCCTACGAACGCACCCACGCGATGGCCTGGACGGCCGTCGCCATCGGCGCCTGGACGATCGTCGCGCCCTGGGTGATCGTCGGAGAGATGGACACGACCCGGACCGTGGTCAGCAACTGCGTCACGGGCGCCGTCGCCCTCGTGCTCGCGCTGGCCATGGCGGGCATGGCGGCCCGCGAGCGCCGCTCCGGGACGCACAGGACGGGCCGCGAGCACGCCGTCGCCGGCTGAGAGCCGGTAGCCTTCCGGACCCCATGGACACCGGGTCCCGGCCGCACGGGCGGCCGGGGCCCGGGCGCGTGACGGGTGCCACGCGTGAGCATCGTCTCTCCCGCGAAGGCCGCGAACGCTGTCACATTGGACGTATGACCGCACACACCGCCGCTCTGACCACACGTGCTCGCGACCTCGTCCGCACCGGGGGCCCCGAGGAGGATTCCGCCTGGCTGGAGCACGTGCTCGGCTGGACCCTCGTGGTCGTCCTCGCGATGCTCGTCACCCAGATCGGCTGGCTCTGAGCGTCCGCCCGCCGGGCGCCGTCCCCGTCTCCTCTTCCGGTTCCGCGGTGGCGAACCGCTGGCAGTGGTTGACGACCGCCCGGACGCCCGGGCCCCCGACGCCCGAGCCCTCCGGGCCGCCCGCGGACCAGTCGGCGTAGGCCCGCGGACCCGCAGCGGAGCGGCCTGGACGGGGATCACGAGGCCTCCAGCCGCAGCCCGTCGGTCACGATCAGGTCGGCGGTGACCAGGGCCTGCTCGGCGCTCACGTTCGTCATGAAGACGAAGGGCGGGATGACGGGCGGCGCGGGCAGCCCGTCGGGGGTGAAGGTGACGCACAGCAGCCCTTCGATGCACCCGCTGAACTTGGTCAGGTACAAGGTCACGTCGCCGCTCAGGTCGAGGGCCGTGGCGGCCAGCCCGTACTCGTCGCCGCCGTCGCGGGTGCGCAGCCGGTAGTCGTAGAGCTTGGCCGCCCGCATCGTGAGCACCAGTACCTTGAGCGGCCCGTCGACCGTCGGCACCTGGGTGACCCCGGCCAGCGCGAACCCCTGCGGGGCGAAGAGGGAGGTGGTGACCGTCGGGGGCGTGCGCGGCACGGTCGGCGGAGCGCCGTCGGCCGTCGCCGCCCGGGCCCGGGGCGCGCCCGTCGCCAGCGCCGCGAGCAGCACCACCGGCAGCACGGCGGCCAGGGTCCGCGGCCCGCTGCCGTTCGGGCGGGGGACGTACGGTTCCTCCTCGTCCCCGTCCGGATCCGGCAGCGGGGTCCAGCCGAAGGCCAGGGCGCTGCCGGTGACGCCGAGCAGCATCCCGACGAGGAAGCCGCCCAGGTTGGTGGCGACGAAGGACAGGACCGACAGCAGCAGGGCGTGGATGCTGACGTACGTGCGGGCCTGCGGCAGGAACCACAGGAACAGGCCCGCGGCGATCAGCGCGAGCCCGATCCCGATCGCGGCGATCCCGCCCAGCACCAGCAGCAGCCCGCCCCAGAAGGGCCGGGTCCGGCGCCAGGCCCGCAGCCGGGCCCGCACCCCGGGCCACGGCAGCCGCCGCTCCAGCCGCCCGGTGGCCAGTGCCGCTAGAAGCACTGCTTGCCGTCCAGGGCCACGTTCAGCTTGAGCCCCTTGAGCCGGAAGTCGCCGCCGGTCGCGGACCAGGCGTGCGAGCGGACGCCCGCGACCTCGATGTCCCCGGCCTGGAGGCCGAACGTCCCGGGCTCGCCCTTGACGCCGTCGACCTGGTCCAGGGTCGAGGCGTCGCGGCCGATCTCGGCGGTGCCGAAGCGGGCGTCACCGCTGAGGTCCTCGCCGTCGATGACCAGGTTGGTGGCGGTGACGTTCCCGGCGGGGCCGCCCGCCATCAGCTTGAAGACCACCTTGCCGACGGGGGTCTCGACCACGGCGGACTGGCAGATGTCCGTGAGCGTCGCCTCGCCGATGCCGAGGAGTGCGACCGGGTGTCCCTTGCCGTCGACGGAGCGGTCCGTCTGCACGTACGAGGACAGGCCCTTGCTGCTGAGGTTGGAGGAGGAGACCTGGAAACCGGTGCCGGAGACGGCGAAGGACGCGGCGAGCGCTCCCTGTGCCATCACCATCCCCATCGCGCCGACCGCGACGAACGCGGGGAGCGCGGCGACGGCCGTCTTCTTCCAGTTGACCCGGCCCTCGGCCGGGGGTCGTGCTGCGGTGCCCTGTCGTCCTGCGGTGCTCATGGCGGAGGTGCCTCCCGTACGTCGTCCGGTGCGCAGCGGAAGTGCGAGGAGCTGCGGAGGTGGGGTGCGAGGGAGCTGCGGAGGTGAGGTGCGAGGGGCTGCTGAGCGCGGGGGAGCCGTGCCACGGGGGTCTGCCATACTGCGGGAATCCTGTGGCAGTTCGAGGCTAGGGCTGAATTTGAATAATAGTCAACAGCGCGGCACCACCGAGCGATCGCAGGTTCGGCGGGCCGAACTCATAGCGACCGGTCGCAAGTTGTTCGCCGACACCTCGTACGACGCCCTGTCGATGGACGACATCGCGAAGCAGGCGGGGGTCGCCAAGGGGCTGATCTACTACTACTTCAAGAGCAAACGCGGCTACTACCTCGCCATCGTCGAGGACTCCGTCAACGAACTCGTCGCCCGGGCGGGCGGGGACACCGACCAGCCCAACGCCGAACGGGTCCGCCGCACCATCGACGGCTACCTCCACTACGCCGAACAGCACCAGGCCGCCTACCGCACCATCGTCACCGGCGGGGTCGGCTCCGACGCCGAGGTCCTCGCCATCCGCGACGCGGTCCGCGCCGAGCTGGTCGCCACCATCGCCGAGGGCGCCTACGGCCACCGGGCCGTCCCCCCGCTGGCCCGGCTCGCGCTGATCGGCTGGCTCTCCGGGGTCGAGGGCACCACCCTGGAGTGGATCGGTACCGAAGGCGAGCCCGAGCGTCCCGACCGGCCGGTCCTGGGCGCCCTGCTCGTGCGGCAGCTGCGCGCGACCCTGAGCGTGATCGAGGAATTCCTCCCGCAGTGCCCGGCCCCGCCCGCCACGCCGGAAACGGCGGACCCCCGCGGGTAGGCCGCAGCTGCGCACCCGTGACGGAACGCCCTTGATCGGGCATACTCAAGCCGCCGCAGCCGCTGGTCAGCCCCCTTGTGATCCGGGAGGGCGCCGACGGCTGTGAGAGATCCGAGACCCGGCGGCGCGACCCACCCATATCGCGCGCCGCCGCCGTGCCCGACGAGGGAGGAGAGCGCCGCCATGACCGACCGCGCCCCGCAACCGGTGGACCGTCAGCTGCCCACCGAGGAGTCCCGTGACCTTCTCGCGCTCGTACGCGAGATCGCCCAGCGGGAGATCCGCCCCCGGGCCGCCGAGGAGGAGGATTCCGGCCGGTTCCCCCGCGAGGTGTTCACCCTCCTCTCCGAGGCCGGGCTGCTGGGCCTGCCGTACGCCGGCGACTTCGGCGGCGGCGATCAGCCGTACGAGGTCTACCTCCAGGTACTGGAGGAACTGGCGGCGGCCCGCCTGACCGTCGGCCTCGGGGTCAGCGTGCACTCGCTGGCCTGCCACGGCCTGGCGGGCTACGGCACCAAGGAGCAGCAGGCCGAGCACCTGCCCGCCATGCTCGGCGGCGGCCTGCTCGGCGCGTACTGCCTCTCCGAACCCGCCGCCGGTTCCGATGCCGCCTCCCTGGTCACCAAGGCCGTCCGCGACGGCGACGACTGGATACTGACCGGCACCAAGGCGTGGATCACCCACGGCGGGGTCGCCGACTTCTGCACCGTCCTCGCGCGCACCGGCGTGCCGGGCCCCAAGGGGATCACCGCCTTCCTGGTGCCCGGCGACGCGCCGGGCCTGACGGCGGCCGTCCCCGAGAAGAAGATGGGCATGAAGGGCTCGCCCACCGCCCAGCTGCACTTCGACGGGGTACGCGTCCCCGACGCGCGCCGCATCGGCGAGGAGGGCCAGGGCTTCACCATCGCGCTGGCCGCCCTGGACGCGGGCCGCCTCGGCATCGCCGCCTGCGCCGTCGGCGTCGCCCAGGCCGCCCTGGACGAGGCGCTCGCGTACGCCCTGGACCGCAAGCAGTTCGGGCACCCGATCGCGGACTTCCAGGGGCTGCGCTTCATGCTGGCCGACATGGCCACCAAGATCGAGGCGGGCCGCGCCCTGTACCTGTCGGCGGCGCGGCTGCGGGACGCGGGGAAGCCGTTCTCCCGGCAGGCGGCCATGGCGAAGCTCTTCTGCACCGACGCGGCCATGGCGGTGACCACGGACGCGGTCCAGGTCCTCGGCGGGTACGGCTACACCGCCGACTTCCCGGTCGAGCGCCTGATGCGCGAGGCGAAGGTGCTCCAGATCGTCGAGGGCACCAACCAGATCCAGCGGATGGTCATCGCCCGGCACCTCGCGGGCCCCGAGTCCCGCTGAGCGCCCCGGACCGCGCCCGCCCGGAAACCCGGGTGCGGTCCGCGCCGCCGTTCTGGTAGTCCAGCGGTCATGGATGACCTTGTGACGGAGCGGCTCGTACTCCACCCGTTGACCCCCGCCGAGGCCGGGCGGGTGCTCGCGGGCGACCCCGACGGCACGGCGCCGTGGGCGCCCGGCTACCCGGCCGAGGGCGACCTGGCTGCCGTGCGCCGGTTCCTGGACACCTGCGCGGCCACCGGTGACCCCCGGCCCTTCGGCACGTACGCGATCCGCCTGCGGGAGAGCGGGCAGCTGATCGGCGGGGCCGACTTCCACGGCCGCCCGGACCCGGCGGGCGAGGTCACGGCCGGCTACGGCCTGGTCCCCGCCGCCCGCGGCCACGGCTACGCCGCCGAGGCCCTGCGCGCCCTGATCGCCCTGGCCCGCTCCCTGGGCGCCGCGGCCGTCAGGGCCGACACCGACCGGGACAACAGCGCGTCCCAGCACGTCCTGACATCGTCCGGAATGCACCTGTCCGCCGAAGACTCCCACTTGCGCCACTACCGCATCGCCCTGCCCGCGAGGGCGGGGGACGGCGTCGAGGGCGAGCCGGGCGCCGGGAGCGCCGCGCTCGCGGCGGGCGCGGAAGGCGTGGCGGCCCCCGGTGGCGTGGCGGGCTTGGCGGGCGCCGGGATCGTGGGGCTCCCCGGCGGCCCGGGGCGCGGGGAAACGGGGTCGGGGGGTCGGGACGCGGGTCCGTGGGAGGTTTCCACCGATCCGGCGCGGCTCGACGCGGGGCTGGTCCACCGGTGGCTCTCGGGGGACGCCTACTGGGCGCTGGGGCGCTCGCGGGAGAAGCAGGACCGGGCCATCGCCGGGTCCCTCAACTTCGGTGTGTACGACCGGGATTCCGGCGCCCAGCTGGCCTACGCGCGCGTGGTGACCGACCGGACCACCTTCGCGTGGCTCTGCGACGTCTACGTCGCCCCGGCCGAGCGCGGCAAGGGGCTCGGCACGGCCCTGGCGGTGGCCGTCCGCGACCACCTCGCCCCCTACGGCCTGCGCCGGATCATGCTGGCCACGGCGGACGCCCACGAGGTCTACGCGAAGGTGGGCTTCGAGCCGCTGGGCAACCCCGGCCGGTGGATGGTCCTCGGCGAGCAGCGGTGAGCGCGCGCGGGCCCGGTCCGGTTCAGCCGCCGAAGAGCGGGCCGGTCGGCCAGACCGGGGAGGAGGCGAGCCGGGACCACTCGGGATCCCGGCGGCCCGGCAGGGTGCGCCCGTCGTCGGCCCAACGCGCCATCATCGCCCGGTAGATGGGCGGGTCCGCGGGTCGGTGAACCGATTCTTCGTACCCCGGAGGCATCGGCCGCCGCCGTCGTCCCGTGGATGCCTCAAGCGTGCTCATGCACGGCCAACGCGGCGGGTGCGGACGGGGTAATCGCACCCACCGTACGGGTATCCGTTCGAGGGGGTCCCCTGGAGCGGGTCCGCGCGCCGTCCCGCGTCCCCGGCCGGTGCCCCGGCCCTCGCGCCGCTGATCTGTCAGCGAGTGACACGACTCTGGCCCCGGGCGCGGTTTCTGACGTACCGTCATATCCGCCGAGCCGCCCCGTGCCCAGGAGGTTTGCCATGCCCGCGGACCGACCCGTCGCCCTTGACGAATACCCCATCCACCAGGCCCCCTTGTCGATGAAGCACGTCGCCACCGGCGACCGCAACGCCTACGACCGCTGCATCTTCCACGTCTTCGACCACGCAGGCCGGGCCGTCCTCATCCTCGGCCTCGGCGTCTATCCCAACACCGGGGTCATCGACGCCTACGCCACCCTGCGCCTCGGCGACGAACTCCTCGCCGTCCGCGCCTCCGACGCACTCACCGACGACCGGATGAACCTGTCCGTCGGCCCGCTGCGGATCACCATCGACGTCCCGCTGCGCCGGATCGGCCTGCGCTGCGAGCCGGACCCCGACGACCCGGACGGGCTCTCCTGCGACATCACCTGGACCGCGGCCTTCCCCGCCGTGTGGGAACCGCACCACGTCCAGCACCGCGGCGACCGGCTGATGCTGGAGGGCCGCCGCTTCGTCCAGGCGGGCACCGTCACCGGCACCATCCGTGCCAAGGGCGAAGAACTCCAGCTCACCGAGGGGGAGTGGACCGGCACCCGGGACCGCAGCTGGGGCGTCCGCCCGATCCCCGGCGAGGACGGTGGCCGGGCCGCCGAGGAGCACCGGACCGAGGGCTTCCACTGGCTCTGGGTCCCGGTCCGCTTCGAGGACCGCTTCCTCATGGTCATCGTCCAGGAGGACGCCGACGGCCACCGCGCCCTGAACGAAGCCGTCCAGGTCTTCCCCGACACCGCCGGGCGGGGCGACGTACAACTCGGCTGGCCCCAGGCGGACATCCGCTACCGGACCGGCACCCGCCACCCCGAGGGCGCCGTCATCCACCTCACCGACCGGGACCGCAAGCCCCTCGAACTCGGGGTGGAGATCCTGAACTCCTCCCCGCTCGCCGTCGGAGCCGGGTACCCGCCCGCCACCGACTGGCAGCACGGCACCTGGCAGGGCCGCGGCTGGACCGACCGGCGGGTCTACGACCTCTCCGACCCCACCGCCCACCCCATGGCCGCCTTCGGGGTCACCGACCACTCCGCCCGCTTCACCCTCGACGGACGGACCGGCTTCGGGATCTTCGAGCACGGCAGCTTCGGCCGGCACGACCCGAGCGGCTTCACCGACTACGGCTCCGTGGCGCCGTAGGAGCGAAGCCCGGGCAGCGGCCCGGACAGCCGTCCGGCATCAGCCCGGCAGCGGCAGCGGCACCGGCACCGGCAGCGGCCGGCCGGCGGTCCACGACAGAAAGGGGTGGCCGTCCATGGCCACGGCTCCACGTCCCCGCACCTCCACCCGGGAACCCGGGGAACTCGGCCGTCGCCTCGCGGCCTGGCTCGGCACCCGCCTCCCCGGTGCGGAGGTCACCAACATCTCCGTACCCGGCTCCAACGGCATGTCCAGCGAGACCCTGCTCTTCGACATCGACCACCCCGACACCCCCGTTCGGGCCTGCGCGCTGCGCCTGGCCGCCGACCCGGACGCCTACACCGTCTTCCCCGCCTACGACATGCCCCGCCAGCACCGGGTGATGAGCCTGGTGGCGGAGCACACCGACGTGCCCGTGCCGCGCGCGTGGTGGCTGGAGGAGGACCCGGAGCCGCTCGGCGCCCCCTTCTTCGTGATGGCCCGCGCCGAGGGCCGGGTGCCGCCCGACGTCATGCCCTATACCTACGAGGGCAACTGGCTGCACGCGGCGAGCGACGCCGAACGCGCCGCGCTCCAGGAGGAGAGCGTCTCGCTGCTCGCCCGGCTGCACGACCAGTTCCCACCGGAGGAGGCCGCGTTCCTCCTCCCGCGGGGCACGGGCAGCCCGCTGCGACGGCACGTGGACGCCCAGCGCGCCTACTACGAGTGGGTGGTGGCCGGACTCGCCCGCTCACCGCTGCTGGAGCGGGCCTTCGACCGGCTGGAGGAGATCTGGCCCGCCGACGAGGGCCCCGCCGTACTCAACTGGGGCGACGCCCGGATCGGCAACGTCGTCTACGACGGCTTCCGGGCCGCCGCCGTACTGGACTGGGAGATGGCGGCGTACGCCCCGCGCGAGGTGGACCTCGGCTGGAGCGTCTACCTCCACCGGTTCTTCCAGGACCTCACGGTGAACTTCGGCCAGCCCGGCCTGCCGGACTTCCTGCGCCGGGACGACCTGGAGCGACGCTACGCGGAACTCACCGGCCACACCCCGCGGGACATGGACTTCCACACCCTGTACGCGGCCCTGCGGCACGGGATCGTGATGCTGCGGATCGCCTACCGGCAGGCCCATTTCGGCGAGGTGGAGGTCCCGGCCGACCCGGACGGGCTGATCCTGCACCATGCCAGCCTCGCCGCCATGGTGCAGGGAACCTACTGGAACCGCGTCTGACGGGCTCAGGCCGCCTGCACGTGCTGGACAGGACGCGAGCCCGGACCGCCGACGTGCGAGAAGGGCTGCGTCCGCCAGTCCAGGCCCTGGGGGAGCGTCAGGTGCACGACCGGCTCCAGCTCCCGCTCGGCCGCCGCCTCCTCCGCCGCCCGCGCCTCGGCGGCGGGCCGCCCCGTGCCCGCGCAGACCGTCAGTCCGAACGGGTTCCACGGGCTCAGGCAGAGCCCGTGCTCCGGAAGGAACTCCTCGTCCGCGACCAGCGCGATGGACTGGCCGCAGTCGGGGCAGACGGCGTGGTGGATGTCGAAGGCCTCGGCGTCGGCGTAGTCCGGGAAGTCGGCGTCCTGGTCGAAGTCGCCGTACTCGCCGTCGGAATGGTCGAGCCGTCCGAGGGACGCCGGTGCGGTACGACCGGCGCGCTTGGTGTTCTGCATGGATGTACTCCCCCTTGGGTGGGCCGGGCGGGCATGTTCGGCCGCGGCCACAGCAAGCACTTCCCGTCGCGCGGCACGAGTAACCACAACCGCCCCGCGTACGCCTGCATACCCTTGTGGGGTTGGTCACATGCCTGCCGCAGGTGCCACTTCCCCGTGGACACCACTGGGCCTGGAGCGCACTTGGGCCATAGGTTGGGCGGCTATGAGCGCAATGGAGGAGCTGGACCGCCAGATCGTGGATCTGCTCGTGCGGGACGGCCGGATGAGCTACACCGACCTGGGCAAGGCCACGGGGCTGTCCACGTCCGCGGTGCACCAGCGAGTACGTCGTCTGGAGCAGCGCGGCGTGATCCGCGGCTACGCGGCCGTGGTCGATCCCGAGGCCGTCGGGCTGCCGCTGACCGCCTTCATCTCCGTGAAACCGTTCGACCCCAGCGCGCCGGACGACATCGCGGATCGCCTGGCCGGGGTCCCCGAGATCGAGGCCTGCCACAGCGTGGCGGGCGACGAGAACTACATCCTCAAGGTCCGGGTCGGGACGCCCCTGGAACTGGAGGACCTCCTGAGCCGCCTCCGCGCCCTGGCCCATGTCGCGACCCGCACCACGGTGGTCCTCTCCACCCCGTACGAGGCCCGCCCCCCACGCGTCTAGCCCGCCGCCGGGGGCCTTTCCGGCCGAGCGCCGATCCCGTCCCGCCTGGGGCCGATCCCGCCCTCCCGGGGCCTTTCCAGCCCCTCCGGCGTTTGAGGAGCGGGGTCCGGGGCGGAGCCCCGCGGGGGCGCGTCGGCAGCCTGCCCGGCGATTGAGGGCCCGCCGAGGGGTGCGACGCGTCGGCCCTCCGGGGGCGCCTCAAACGCCGGCGGGGCTGGAGTATGCCCCCTAGGCGGGGCTCGGGCGAGCCGGCGGCGCGGGCGGGCCGGTGGCGCGGGCGGGCCGGAGAGGGGGCGAGCGGGGACCCTGGTCCGGCCCGGGGCCGGGGACCCGCGAGACTGGTGCCATGACCGACCGCACCGCCGCTTCCGCCACCGCCGCCGGAACCACCCCGACCGAGACCCTCCTGCTCCGCCGGGGTGAAGTCCACAGCCCCGCCGACCCCTTCGCCACCGCGATGGTCGTCGAGCGCGGCCACATCGCCTGGGTCGGCTCCGAAGGCGCCGCCGACGCCTTCGCCCAGGGCGTGGACCGGGTCGTCGACCTGGACGGCGCGCTCGTCACGCCCGCCTTCACCGACGCCCACGTGCACACCACCGCCACCGGCCTCGCCCTCACCGGCCTGGACCTGACCGCCGCCCGCTCGCTGCCGGACGCGCTGGCGCTCGTACGGGCGTACGCGAACCGGCGCCCCGCCGACCGGGTGCTGCTCGGGCACGGCTGGGACGCGGCCCGCTGGCCCGAACGGCGCGCCCCGCGCCGGGCGGAGCTGGACGAGGCCACCGGCGGCCGCCCGCTCTACCTCAGCCGGGTGGACGTGCACTCGGCCGTGGTCTCCACCGCCCTGCTGGACCTGGTCCCGGGCGTGCGGACCACCGGGGACGAGCCGCTGACCCGCGACGACCACCACCTGGTGCGGGCCGCCGCGCTCGCCGCGGTCACCCCCGCCCAGCGCGCCGAGGCCCAGCGGGCCGCCCTGGACCACGCCGCCTCCCTCGGCATCGGCTCCGTCCACGAATGCGGCGGCCCCGACATCTCCTCGGCCGAGGACTTCCACGACCTGCTGAACCTCGCGCGCGAACGGCCCGGCCCCCGGGTCTTCGGCTACTGGGCCGACCTCGACCTCGAACTGGCCCGCGAGCTGGGCGCCGTCGGCGCCGCGGGCGACCTGTTCGTCGACGGGGCCCTCGGCTCGCACACCGCCTGTCTGCACACCCCGTACGCCGACGCCGCGCACACCGGGACCGGCTACCTGGACGCCACCGACGTGGCCGCCCATGTGGCGGCCTGCACCGAGGCGGGCCTGCAGGCCGGTTTCCACGCCATCGGGGACGCCGCGCTCACCGCGGTGGTCGACGGCGTCCGCGCGGCCGCCGAGAAGGTCGGCCCGGCCCGGGTGCGCGCCGCCCGGCACCGGGTCGAGCACGCCGAGATGATGACCCCGGCCACCATCGCCGCCTTCGCGGAACTGGGCCTCACCGCCTCCGTCCAGCCCGCCTTCGACGCCGCGTGGGGCGGCGAGGAGGGGATGTACGCCGACCGGCTGGGCCCGGAGCGGGCCCGGACCCTGAACCCGTTCGCCGCGATGCTCAAGGCGGGCGTCCCGCTGGCCTTCGGCTCGGACGCGCCGGTCACCCCGCTCGACCCCTGGGGCGCCGTCCGCGCGGCCGCCTTCCACCGGACCCCGGCCCAACGGATCTCCGTACGGGCCGCCTTCACCGCCCACACCCGGGGCGGCTGGCGGGCGCTGGGCCGCGACGACGCGGGGGTGCTGGTGCCGGGCGCCCCGGCCGACTACGCCCTGTGGCAGACCGAGGCGCTGGTGGTGCAGGCCCCCGACGACCGGGTCGCCCGCTGGTCCACCGACCCCCGTTCGGGCACTCCCGGGCTGCCCGATCTGACGCCCGGCGCCGATCTGCCGGTGTGCCTGGCCACCGTGGTCGGCGGCCGGGAGGTATTCGTACGCCCACAGGGGTGATCCGCCCGGCCTCGGTTCGGTGCGGGCGCCCGGACCCGGATAGGTTCGGCCGGGTCCACCACAGGACGACCGTGCCGGACGGCTCCGTCTGCTCAGCGCGCCCGCGCCTCGGGGGCGAGGGAAGGTTCCGCCGGCCGGGGGTCCCTCCCCGCTCCTAAGGAGCGTGGGGGCGAGTGGCCTTGGTCGGGGCTCGGAGGTCCAGTAGACAACGGTTACGGCGGCCCGCAGCCAGCGGGCGCCCGGCCGGCCCGAAGGACCCCCGGCCCCGACTCTCCGTCGCACCCCTCCCGCTGTTCTAAAATCGGTTCTCCGTGACGGGACGGGAACGACGCGCAAAGGGGAAGCTGTGAGTGACGGCGGTGAGCGGCGCTACGGCCCGCTCGGGACGGTCCTGGTGATCATTCCGACCTACGACGAGGCGGAGAACATCGGCCCGATCGTCGCCCGCGTGCGCGCGGCGGCTCCCCACGCGCACGTCCTGGTGGCGGACGACAACAGCCCCGACGGCACCGGAAAGCTCGCGGACGGGCTGGCAGCGGCCGACGAGCAGGTGCACGTCCTGCACCGCAAGGGCAAGGAAGGCCTGGGCGCGGCCTACCTGGCGGGATTCCGCTGGGGTCTGGAGCGCGACTACGGCGTCATCGTCGAGATGGACGCCGACGGCTCCCACCAGCCCGAGGAGCTGCCCCGGCTGCTGACCGCCCTCAAGGGCGCCGACCTGGTGCTCGGCTCGCGCTGGGTGCCCGGCGGCCGGGTGGTCAATTGGCCCCGCCACCGGGTGCTGCTCTCGCGCGGCGGCTCGACGTACTCCCGGCTGATGCTGGACGTGCCGATCCGGGACGTGACCGGCGGCTACCGCGCCTTCCGCCGCGAGACGCTGGAGGGCCTGGGCCTGGAGCGGGTGGCCTCGGCCGGGTACTGCTTCCAGGTCGACCTGGCCCGGCGCGCGGTGAGCGCGGGCTTCCACGTGGTGGAGGTGCCCATCACCTTCGTCGAGCGCGAGTTCGGGGACAGCAAGATGAGCCGCGACATCGTGGTGGAGGCCCTGTGGCGGGTCACCCAGTGGGGCGTGTCGGCCCGCGTCGCGCAGCTGGTCCCCGGAGCCAGGAAGCGGTCCTGACCCCTTAGGGGATGTCCGGTACCTCCGATTGAGGTGGCTTTTACGGGGGCCCAGGCACACTGGGTGGTATGACGACCGGCTTTCCCACCTCGAAGGCGAGGCCCGGGGCCCCTTCGGCGGCCCCCCGGCGGCGCTCGCCCGCCCGTACGTTCGTTCCCCTGGCGGTAGCCGCCTGGCTCATCCTGGAGATCTGGCTGCTCAGCCTGCTCGCGGGGGTGGGCGGCGGACTCGCCGTGGCCGCGGTGATCGCGGGCGGTCTGGCGCTCGGCGTGGTGGTCATCAAGCGGGCCGGGCGGCGCGCCTTCCAGAACCTCGCACAGACCTTCCAGAAGGCCCAGACGGGCGAGCGGCCCGCCCCGCAGCAGCCCGGCTCGGGCAACGGCCTGGTGATGCTCGGAGGCCTGCTGCTGATCCTGCCCGGCCTGCTCTCCGACGTGCTCGGCCTGCTGCTCCTGCTGCCGCCCGTCCGGGCCTGGGTCGGCCGCCGCGCGGCCCGTTCGCTGGAGCGCACCATGGCCTCCGCGTCCGCGGGCCCCCTCGGTGACGCCTTCCAGCAGGCCCGGATCCACCAGCCCGACGGCATGGTGGTGCGGGGCGAGGTGGTCCGGGAGGACGAGGTCCGGCGCCCCGGCCCGGACACCGGCCACCGCCCGCCGCTGGCCCCCTGAGGCGCCGTACGGCCGGCTGAACGACGTACGGCCGGGCAGCTTGGCGACGTACGCCCAGATGCCCGGCCGGCGCCGGTGCGGCGCGCCGCGCGGTCGAGCAGCGCGCGGGTGGTGCGTGAGAACGAGCCGAGGGCCCCCGCCACACGGAATGTGGCGGGGGCCCTCGGCTGTTCGGTGTCCGGGTGTCAGGCGGACTTGCGGCTGTCCCGCGGATGCACGGCAATGTTCATGGCGCCGGAACGGAGGACCGCCAGCCTTTCGGCCAGCACTTCCTCGAGCTCCTCGCGGGTGCGTCGCTCCATGAGCATGTCCCAGTGCGTTCGCGCAGGCTTGCCCTTCTTCTCTTCGGGCCCGTCGCCGTCCACCAGAAGTGCCATGGCGCCGCACGCCTTGCACTCCCACTCCGGCGGAATGTCGGCCTCAACCGAGAACGGCATCTCAAAGCGATGTCCGTTCTGGCATGCGTACTCCACCGCCTGGCGCGGGGCCAGATCGATGCCGCGGTCCGTCTCGTAGCTGGTAACCACGAGGCGCGTACCGCGGAGAGCTCGCTCACTCATGAATCGTGCCTCCCGGGCTTGTCGCCCACAGGACAGGTGTCGCTGTCGTCGTCATCAGGTCAACGTCCGGTCGGCGGTATTGATTCCCGCTCCGGGTCATGCGTCGCCCGTCGTACCGCCCCTTGTTGTACCCACCAATGCCCGTTTTGTCACATCTGGCAGCAGATGTCACCCAGCGTCTTCATTCATCGAGTACGCAGTAACGGTCCGCCTGGCAGGCCAAAGGCGTACACTACCGGCCCTTCGCTTCAACGTCTAAATTTGTTCGGAACTCGTTCGCCAGATCGGCTGTCCCGCCCGTTCTCGTACGTTCGCGCGCGTTCAGATCCTCTCGGGGACAGGATTCCCCGCCGCCTCCACCGCGCGGCGCACCGGCACCCGTGCGAGCAGCACGAATCCCAGTGCGAAGAACACCACCAACGAGATGATCGCCGTGCGGTAACTGCCCGTGAGCTGGTAGGTCAGCCCGAAGACCAGGGGCCCCACCCAGCTCAGTCCCCGGTCGCTCATCTCGTACGCGGAGAAGTACTCGGCCTCCCTGCCCGCCGGGACGAGGTGGGAGAACAGCGAGCGGGAGAGCGCCTGGCTGCCGCCGAGCACCAGCCCGATCATCGACGCGAGGGCGAAGAACCACACCGGAGTGCGGGCCGGGAGGAAGTACCCGGCGGTCAGGGTCAGCCCCCACGCGGCCAGCGAACCGAGGATCGTCCGCTTCGCGCCGTACGTCCGGGCCAGACGGCCCATCCCCAGCGCGCCCGCCACCGCGAGCACCTGGACCAGCAGCACCGCCACGATCAGGGTGGACTGCTCCAGCTCCAGCTCCTCGGAGCCGTAGATCGAGGCCTGGGAGATCACCGTCTGCACGCCGTCGTTGTAGATCAGGTACGCGAGCAGGAACGACAGGGTCAGCGGATAGCGCCGCATGTCCTTCAGTGTCGCGATCAGCTGCCGCCAGCCGCTGACGGCCGGGGCCGAGGACGCCTCGCGCACCACCGCCCGGTCCCGCAGCCGCCGCAGCGGGATGATCGCGAAGGCGCCCCACCAGAGACCGGCCGAGGCCAGGCAGATCCGCACGGCCGCGCCCTCGGTGAGGCCGAAGGAGTCGTGGCCCTGGAACAGGACCAGGTTCAGCACGAGGACGAAGGCGCCCGAGGTGTAGCCGAAGGCCCAGCCCCGCGAGGAGACGGTGTCCCGCTCGTCCGGACCGGCGATCTGCGGCAGGTAGGCGTTGTAGAGCACCATCGAGACCGCCAGCGCGGCGTTCGCGACGATCAGCAGCAGCCCGCCCAGCAGGTAGCGGTCGCCGCCCAGGAAGAACATCCCGGCCGTGGCCGCGGCGCCCGTGTACGCCGCCGCCGCGAGCAGCGGCTTCTTGCGTCCGCTGCGGTCGGCCACCGCGCCCACCAGCGGCATGATCAGGACGGCCACGATCACCGACGCCGACACCGAGTACGCGAAGAACGACCCGGCCCGCACGGGTATGCCGAGCGGATGGACGTAGCCGTGGGAGTCCGCGGCGGCCTTGGCCACCGCCGTCAGGTAGGGCCCGAGGAACACCGTGAGCACGCTCGTGGAGTACACCGAGCAGGCGAAGTCGTAGAAGTACCAGCCGTGCTGCTCGCGCTTGCGCGCGGCCGCCTCCGCTCTCCCGCCGTCGGCTCCCTCGCCGCCGCCGCCTCCGCCGTCCCCCGCGCCCGGTTCCGCTTCCGCTGTGGTCCGCGCACTCATCAGTGCCCCCTCGCTGGTCCCCGTACCGCACGGCCCACCTCGTACCGCGCGGCGGCAAGCGGGCTTGTCAGGCCCAGGCCCCGCGGCGCTCCAGCACCGTGCGCAAGATGTCGATCCGGTCGGTCATGATGCCATCGACACCCAGGTCCAGCAGCGACTCCATGCGTTCCGGTTCGTTCACGGTCCACACGTGGACCTGGAGCCCCCGGGCGTGCGCGGTCTCCACGAAGCGCCGGTCGACCACGCGGATGCCCGACTGGACCTCCGGAACCTGCGCCGCCACCGCCCCCACGCGCAGCGCGGCGGGGATCGCGTACGAGCGCAGCCGCAGCCCCACCACGCCCCGGACCCCGTACGAGGTCGCCAGCCGGGGCCCGGCGATCCGCTGCGCCCGGGCCACCCGGCCCTCCGAGAACGACCCGACGCAGACCCGGTCCCACGCGCGCGTCCGGGAGATCAGGTCGAGCAGCGGCAGGAGCGCGGGTTCGGCCTTGACGTCGATGTTCCACCGGGCGTCCGGGAACTCCTCCAGCAGCTCCTCGAACAGCGGCAGCGGCTCGCTCCCGGCCACCCGGGCCGCGCGCACCACGCTCCACGGCAGCTCACCGATCCGGCCCCGGGTGTCGGTGACCCGGTCGAGGGTGGCGTCGTGGAAGGCGACGAGCCTGCCGTCGGCGGTGGCGTGGACATCGGTCTCGAAGTACCGGTAGCCCGCGCCGGTGGCCCGCCGGAAGGCGGCGGCGGTGTTCTCCAGCCCGTCCGCGGCCCCGCCGCGGTGGGCGAAGGGGAGCGGGGCCGGATGGTCGAGGTACGGGTGCCGGAGGCGTACGTGCGTCACGGCGGCAGTATGCACCGGGCGGACCGGGTGCGCCTCGGGACGCCCGCCCGGCCCGTGGCAGCCCGGGGGCGGGACCTCTGGCCGAGGTGGCCCCCGGCGTGACAGTCTGGGCCCGCGGAACCAATCCAATCCCGGCCGCCCGACCCTGCGGTCCGGGGCCAATTCTTCGAAGGTGGACCGGACAGCATGGCTCAGTGGACCTCCGCGGTCGGCGCCGCACAGCTCGCCCGGCTGATCACCTCGCAGCAGCAGCCGCTGCCCGCGGTGACCGGGGCGCGCAAGCCGCCCGCCTACCGCTCGCTCGCCGACGGGATCCGGCTGCTGGTCCTGGAGGGCCGCGTCCCGGTCGCCGCCCGGCTGCCCGCCGAGCGCGAGCTGGCCGTCGCCCTCACCCTCAGCCGCACCACCGTCGCCGCCGCCTACGAGGCCCTGCGCTCCGAGGGATTCCTGGAGTCCCGGCGGGGCGCCGGAAGCTGGACCTCCGTACCCGCCGGGAATCCGCTGCCCGCCCGCGGCCTGGAGCCCCTGCCCCCGGAGGCCCTCGGGTCCATGATCGACCTCGGCTGCGCGGCCCTGCCCGCCCCCGAGCCGTGGCTGACCAAGGCCGTCCAGGGGGCCCTGGAGGAGCTGCCGCCGTACGCGCACACCCACGGGGACTACCCGGCGGGACTGCCCGCGCTGCGCCGGATGCTCGCCGACCGCTACACCGAGCGTGGCATCCCCACCATGCCCGAGCAGATCATGGTGACCACGGGGGCGATGGGCGCGATCGACGCGATCTGCAGCCTGTTCGCGGGCCGCGGCGAGCGGATCGCGGTCGAGTCCCCCTCCTACGCCAACATCCTCCAGCTCATGCGCGCCGCCGGGGTCCGCCTGGTGCCCGTCGCGATGGCGGACGGGCTGGGCGGCTGGGACATGGCCACCTGGCGCCAGGTGCTGCGCGACGCGGCGCCCCGCCTCGCCTACGTCGTCGCCGACTTCCACAACCCGACGGGGGCGCTGGCCACCGAGGACCAGCGCCGCGAGATGGTCGAGGCGGCCCGCTCGGCGGGCACCGTCCTCGTCGTGGACGAGACCATGGCGGAACTGCGGCTGGATCCCGGGCTGGAGATGCCCCGCGCGGTCTGCTCCTTCGACCCCTCGGGCAGCACCGTCGTCACGGTCGGCTCCGCCAGCAAGGCCTTCTGGGCGGGCATGCGGATCGGCTGGGTCCGGGCCGCACCCGATGTGATCCGCAGCCTGGTCGCCGCCCGCGCGTACGCCGATCTGGGCACGCCGGTGCTGGAGCAGCTCGCGGTGAACTGGCTGATGCGCACCGGGGGCTGGGAGGACGCGGTGGAGATCCGACGCACCCAGGCCCGGGAGAACCGGGACGCGCTGGTCACGGCCGTGCGCCGGGAGCTGCCGGACTGGGAGTTCACGGTGCCGGGCGGCGGGCTGACGCTGTGGGCCCGGGCGGGCGGCCTGTCCGGCTCCCGGCTCGCGGAGGTGGGGGAGCGGGTCGGCGTCCGGGTGCCCTCGGGACCCCGGTTCGGGGTGGACGGCGCCTTCGAGGGCTATGTGCGGCTGCCCTTCACGGTCGGCGGCCCGCTCGCGGACGAGGCCGCCGCCCGGCTGGCGGCGGCGGCACGGCTGGTCGGCACGGGTGCGGGCGGCAGCGGCGCGGAGCCCCCGCGCACGTTCGTCGCGTAGCCGTCCCGCCCGGATCGTGCCCGGGCGGGGGGTCAGGGCGGCGGGTCAGGGCGCGTCCGCCGGGACCTCCGGGATCTCCGAGGCGTCGATCGAGGTGCTCTGGTCCGGGGTGTCGTGAGCCGGGGTGCTCTGGGCCGGCGTGCGGTCCTGGGGCAGGAGCGGCGGCTTCGACAGGGCGGTGCGCGGGCGCTCCGGCAGCAGTTCGAGTACGGCCCGGCGGTGCACGGGGTGCGCCGCGTCGTCGTACGGGTCCGGGGTGGCCGGGACCTGGAGCCGGTGCACCGGGCCCGCCCCGAGCCGGGCGTAGCCCCGGCCCGGCGGGACCTGCGCCGTCGGGGTGGTGTGCGGGGGCAGCCCCAGCACCTCCGCGATCTGCTGGATCGTGGCGGGCCCGAGGACGGCCCGGGCGCGGGTGTGCTGCCACACCGCGTCGCTCAGCAGCTCCAGGTGGTCGAACTGCTCGGTCACCACCACCGTGACGTTCGCGGCCCGGCCGTGCCGCAGCGGAACCTGGAGCAGCGCGAGCGGATCGCTGCGGCCCTCGGCCGCCGCCAGGTGGCCCAGCACACTGGGCCGGTCGAGCAGGATCCACAGGGGCCGCCGGACGTCCTCGGGCGCGGGCCGCCCGGCCTCGCGGGCCCGGTGCCCGGCGATCAGGCGCCGCTCGGTCTCCTGGGCGGCCCACGCCAGGGTCGCGTGGGCCCCGGCGGGCCCGCTCTCCACGGCGAGTACGCCCGTACGCCCGGAGAGGCAGGAGTACTCGCCGCTGCCGCCGCCCTCGACCATCACGACGTCCCCGCCGTGCCGGAGGGCCTGGAGGGCGATGGAGCGCAGCAGGGTCGAGGTGCCGCTGCCGGGCTGGCCGACGGCGAGCAGGTGGGGCTCGGTGGAGCGGGGGCCGGTCCGCCAGATCACCGGCGGGGCGTCCCGGGTGTCCTCGCCGTCGGTCACGGGCAGGGTCCGCTGCACCGAGGCCGGGTCGGTGAAGCCGAGGACGGTCTCCCCGGGCGAGGTCACGAAGGGCTGGGCGGCGATGCTCGTGGGCAGCGCGGCCAGCACGCTCAGGTCGAGCTGGTTGCCCTCCTCGTCCCAGTCGAAGAGGTACTCCCGCCCGCGCCCGGACTTGGCGTGCAGCAGGGCTTCGATCCGGGCCCGCGAGGAGGACTCGCCGTCGGTGAAGTACGCCGGGTAGCGGATCCGCAGCCGGGAGAGCCTGCCCGCCTCGTCGAACGCGTACTCGCTGAAGGCCTTGTCCCACTCGCCTCCGTGGGCGAAGAGCGGCGTGGGGTCCTCGGGGATGGAGAAGTACGGCACGAGGGCCTCGTAGAGCGAGCCCAGGCGCTCGGCCTCGGCGTCACCGGGCCCGGTCTTGGCCGGGGTGCGGTCGCGCCCGTGCCAGGCCGCCGCCGCCATGAGGGTGATCAGGGCGATCAGCGGCCCGTACGGGACGAGCGCGACCACGAGCACACAGGCCGCCGCCAGGAACAGCGCGGGACCACGCTTGTCCTTGGGGGTGTCGGCCCACCTGCGCCGCCCGGCCGTGGCCAGGACGCGCAGACCCCGCGCGATGGTCAGCAGCGGGTGGAGGACGTCCGTGGCGTTGTCGGCGGCCGTGCGAGCGAGGTCGCGTCCCCGGCTCAGCGAGACGTTGCCGCTGATGAGGATGCGGGGAAGTGGGCGCCGGGCCACGGGCGTCTCCTGGGATGTCGCGTGCTGCTGCGGGGTGTCGTGGGGAGTGGGGGACGGGGGACGGGGGCGGTCAGAGCTTGATGCCGCCCAGGAGGCTCGCGAGGCTGGCCGTACTGGCCGTGATGCTCGGAGCGATGGCCGATCCGGCGAGGAAGAAGCCGAACAGCGCGCAGACGAACGCGTGCGACAGCTTCATCCCGTCCTTCTTGAAGAAGAGGAAGCAGATGATGCCGAGCAGGACGACACCTGAGATGGACAGGACCATAAGAAGCTCTCCAAGCTCTCCTGGTGGGTGGGGACAGTCACCATCAGTTGTTCCAGGCTCACAGCAAGTATCAATGCGATAAAAGGTGCAGATGGGTGATTTCTCTAATTTTTCACTGATCCGGCCCAGTCCCGGGGGCAGCCCTCCAGGGGTGATCTTTGCCTCGGTCCGACCCCGTCATGTCCAGGTCCGGGCAGTACCCTGTCGATTCACCCGTACGGACGCAGCGCCGTGCGTTCCCCTGCCCGCCCGGCCTGGGGAAACTTCACACCAGGCAGCGAATGAGAGGCGGTACGACCCCGATGAACGAGCGCGCCGAGAACAGCCACCCGGACGTCCCCGAGGTTCCCGACGAGGACGTCATCGAGCTGGCCACCAAGATCTTCGACCTCGCCCGTCAGGGTGAGACCGAGACGCTCGCCGCCTACCTCGACGCGGGCGTCCCGGCGAACCTCACCAACGACCGCGGCGACACCCTCGTCATGCTCGCTGCCTACCACGGCCACGCCGACGCCGTCACGGCCCTGCTGGCCCGCGGCGCCGAGGGCGACCGCGCCAACGACCGGGGCCAGACCCCGCTCGCGGGCGCCGTCTTCAAGGGCGAGGAGCAGGTGATCCGGGCGCTGCTCGCCGGGGGCGCCGACCCGAACGCGGGCACGCCCTCGGCCGTGGACACGGCGCGGATGTTCGGGAAGGCGGACTTGCTCGAACTCTTCGGAGCCAAGTAGTCCGTTTCTGTGGGGGCGTAGGTCCCGGCTCGGTCCCGGCGGCCGTAAATGTGGTCGCGGTGCACAAACCGGCTGGGTCATCATGGCGACGGATTCGATTTGCGAACCAGGCGGACGGGCAGGAGCGGGCAGGACACGTCACGTCCCAGCCCGGTCCGACCGCCCGGTCGCGACGCACCGAGAGAGTGAGAAGGCAATGGTCTACATCGAGCGGAACAAGACGGCGGACGACCTCACGTGCTGTTACGCGGCCCTGTGAATCCCGATTCCCGGTCGCGTCCCCAGCTTGATTTGAGGCCCTTCCCATGTTCGAACCAGTCATAGCGCCGAGCGGAACCCTGCTCGGGCTCCTCCAGCGCGGCCGCGGTGACGGCACGCTGCACGCGCTCGCCGCGCCCCGGGCGGAGGCCCTCGCGGCCCTCAACCAGTGCGTACTGCGCGATCCGCGCCAGGACTGGCAGGTCGAGAACCGCTCCCTCTACTACGCCCGGCTCTACCTGGACCTCAGCGGTCCGCTCGGTGAGATCGAGGCGCACCTCTTCAGCGCCGAGGACATCCTCGACGACGGCGACGCCCGCACCGGCCTCGCCCTGTCCGTCCTGGGCCACCTCGCCTCGTACGGCCGTGACGACGCGCTGATGCTGCTGCGCCGCTACGCCGCCGCCGGGGCGAACTGGGCCTGGGCCCTGGACGAACTCGCCCTGCGCGACGACGACAGCGGCCTGCGCGCCCTGGCCCGGCCCGTCCTGGCCAGGTTCCCCGACACCGCCGAGGGCGGGGCGCGGCTGGCCGCCGCCGTCCGCGACGCCTACGAACCGCGCCCCTGGTGCCTGTGGGAGGAGGACCCCGAGTTCGGCGAGCGGCTGCGCGCCGCCCGCCAGCAGGGCTCCTTCGACCGCTGGCAACGCCAGCTGACCCCCGCCGGGCCCCGCCCGGGCTGGGGCGTCCAGGCCGTCTTCGACTGGGCCGACGACGGGCTGCGCCGCGGTACGCCGCTGCACGTGCCCGCCGCCCGCTGCCTCGGCGCGGTCGCGACCCCCGAGGACCGGCCCGCGATCCTCGCCGCCGCCGCGGGCGCGTCCGGCGAGGCCGCCCGGGCCACCGCCCTGCACCACCTCGTCCTGGCCGAGCCGGCCAACCCGGCCGTCCTCGACCTGATCGAAGCCGCCGGTGACGAACCGGCCGTCGCCGCCTACGAGCGCATGTGCGGCGCCGCGGCCGTGGACCGGGCCCGCGCCTGGGTCCACCGCCCGGACGCCCTCGGAGCGGCCGCCGCGAGCCTCCTCGCCGCCCGTGGCGACGAGGGGGACGCGGCACTGGTCCTCGGCGCGCTGCGGACGACGGTCCGCTCGGCCGGGCCCGACACCGTACGGCTCTTCGCCCTGGTGGACGGCGCCGGACGGCTCGCCATCGGCTGCGCCGCGCCCGTCCTGCGCCACGTCTACCGCGAGACCGCCTCGTCCCACCTGCGCGGCCGCGCCGCCCGGGCCCTGGCCGCCACGGACCCCTCGTTCGCGGCGGGCTTCGCCGTCGAATGCCTGTGGGACTGCGAGGAGACCACCCGCGAGGTGGCCGCCCACCACGCCGAGACCGCCGACGCCCGGGTCGCCCCGCGACTGCGCCGCCTGGCGACGGACCCGGCGGAAGAGGAAGACGTCCAGTCGGCGGTCCGCAACCGCATCGCCCCGGAATCCGCCGTGTGACGCCGCCGCCGTACCCGGCCGGGGGCGGGGCCGAGTCCACCCGCCGCCCCCGAGCCGGTCGTGCGAGCACCCGGGCCCCCGGGGCGCGCCCCGCCGAAAGGGGCCCGGCGCGACGGCACGCACACCGACGGGCGGTCCGCACCGGCCCTGCTGCGGGCCCACCCTGGCCCCGGGGCCCGGTACGGTCCTGCGTGGCCGCCCCGAGCGCCCTCCGGGCACCGCGACCTGGTCCTGCGGACCGCCGTGGCCGGCTTCACGGCCGGGCGGAGCCGGATCCCGCGCGGCCGTCCGCACGCCCGTGGGACGCGGAACCGGCGCTGTGGGCTCGCCCCTGGCCCCCCGTGACCGCCCCGAGCGTCTCCGGCCCGCCGGAGGGTCCCTGCGGGCCCCCCGGGCCCACGTGGCCCGGCAGTGCGGGGTCCCGCGTGGCCGCGCGCACGTCAGCGGGAACGCGCGACCGCTCCTGGGGGCCGCGTCGGGCCGCCGTGCCAGCTCGGCAGAGCCGGGCCCCGTGCCCCGGCCCGGCCCCGGCGACGGCCCGGGCCGCCGCGCGCCCGGGGGAGCGGGTCACCCCTCCAGGACGAACCGCACCGGGGTCCCCGGGCGGGCCTGCGCGGCCCGGTGCAGGGCTTCCTCCGGGACCACGCCCAGGACCGGATAGCCGCCCGTGACCGGATGGTCGGCCAGGAACACCACGGGCATGCCGTCCGGCGGAACCTGGACCGCGCCCAGCACCATGCCCTCGCTGGGCAGTTCGCCGGACCGGGCGCGCGCCAGCGCGGGGCCGCCCTCCGTGCGCAGCCCGATGCGGTTGCCCGCCGAGGAGACCCGGTAGCGGGCCCGCGCCAGCCGGGCCACGGACTCCCCGGTGAACCAGTCGTCCCGGGGACCCGCAAGCACCGGCAGGACCAGCTCCGCCGGGGGCGCGGGCAGCGGCAGCACGTCCGCCGCGCCCACGGGGCCCATGGGCCCGTCCCCGGGGTCGCCCACGGGCAGCGCCGCGCCCGCCGCCAGGACCGGGGGGCCCAGGCCCGAGAGCAGATCGGTCGAGCGGCTGCCCAGCACGGGCGGGACCGCGTACCCGCCGCGCACGGCGACGTAGGAGCGCACCCCGTACACCGCCGGGCCGACCTCCAGCACCTCCCCGGCCGCGAGGCGCACGGGCGCGCCCCAGGGCGCCGGGCGCGCTGCCGCCCGTACGGCGCACGGTGCGCCGGTGACCACCACCGTGACCGGGGCCAGGGCGCGCAGCGCGACCCCGTCGAGGGTGGTCTCCAGGGTCGCCGCCCCGGGCGGATTTCCGAGCAGGCGGTTGGCGAGGGCGTGCGCGGGGACGTCGAGTGCGCCGGAGCGCGGGACGCCGAGGTGCGCGTACCCGGGCCGGCCGAGATCCTGCACCGTGGTCAGCGCCCCGGCCCGGACCACCTCCAGGCCCGCCGCGCCGGGCATCACGCCCCCACCTCCGCGAACCGGACCCGCACGCCGGGCGCGAACAGGGCCGCGGGCTCGCGCCCCGGATCCCACAGCACCGCCTCCGTGGACCCGATCAGCTGCCAGCCGCCGGGGGAGGAACGCGGGTACACCCCCGCGTACTCACCCGCCAGCGCGAGCGAACCCGGCGGGACGGCCGTGCGCGGCGCGGCCCGGCGCGGCACGTGGAGCCGTTCCGGGAGCCCGGTGAGGTAGCCGAAACCGGGCGCGAACCCGCAGAAGGCCACCCGGAACTCCGTCCCGCCCACGATCTCCGCCACCCGCCCCGCCGGAACCCCCCACAGCGCGGCCACCTCGGCCAGGTCCGGGCCGTCGTAGCGCACCGGAACCCGCACGAGCGGGCCCTCGGCCGCCGCGAGCGGAGGCACCCGCCAGCCCCGGATGCGGGCCGCCAGCGCGGCCGGTCCGCGCACCCCGTCGAGCAGTACCGTCCGCGCGGCGGGCACCACCTCCCGTACGTCGCCCAGCTCGCCCGCGTCCCGGCGGCGCAGCAGCTCCGCGTGCAGGGCGGCCACCTCCTCCGCCGACCCCACCTCGCACAGCAGCCCCGCCCGCCCCACGCGGAGCACGCGGACGCCCCCGCCGGTGCCGGGGCCGGCGCCCCCGGTGTTCGTGCCCCCGCCCCCGCTCATGTGAAGGCCTCCACCCGGACCCCGGCGCCGCCCAGCGCCGCCCGGACCCGCCGGGCCAGCTCCGCCGCCCCCGGGGTGTCCCCGTGCAGGCAGAGCGACCGGGCCGCCACCGCCACCCGGGACCCGTCGGCCGCCGTCACCGCGCCCCCGGCCGCCACCGCCAGGGCCTGCGCCACCACCGC
Source organism: Streptomyces sp. G-G2 (assembly GCF_030063135.1). Classification (GTDB taxonomy): domain Bacteria; phylum Actinomycetota; class Actinomycetes; order Streptomycetales; family Streptomycetaceae; genus Streptomyces. Next base: position 25,707 of record NZ_JASISO010000008.1, on the reverse strand, counting down.
GTCGGCCCCGCCCAGCACCGCCCCGGGCCGGTCCCGCGGCACCAGCGTCCCGGCGGGGGTGTAGGCGCGGTCGGCGAACGCCTCCGGTACCGCCGTCAGCCCCTCGGCCGCGGCCGCCGCCAGGAGCAGCGACCCCGGCAGGCCGAGGACCGGGAGGTCCGCCCCCGGCCCCGCCGCCAGCCGGACCCCCGCGACCACCGCGCCCGCCTGCGCCGCGTCGCCCACGGTGCGGTTGTACAGGGCGCCGTGCGGTTTCACATACGACACCCGTGATCCGGCCGCCCGTGCGAACACCTCCAACGCCCCGATCTGGTACGCCACTTCGGCCGCCAGCTCATCGGCCGGGACCTCCATCGCCCGGCGCCCGAAGCCCGCCAGGTCACGGTAGGACACCTGGGCCCCGATCCGTACGCCCCGCTCGGCGGCCCGCTCGCAGACCCGCCGCATGATGGCCGGGTCCCCGGCGTGGAAACCGCACGCCACGTTCGCGCTCGTCACCACCGACAGCAGCGCCTCGTCGTCGGTGAGCGTCCACCGGCCGAAGCCCTCGCCCAGGTCGGCGTTGAGATCGATGACGGGCCCGGACGCGGGCGGCGCCGACCCGGAGGATGTGCTCAGGGATGCCATGCGGCGAGGGTAGACGGCGCGGTGGACGGCGGGGGCGGAACGGCCGCGCGGCCCCCGTCGCGGGACCGGCGGACGATCCGGCCGAACCATGCCGTTTGGGATGTTGTCCGTGCGAGCGCCTAGTCTTTCCGTCGTGACTTTCCCCGCCCCGGCGAAGACCCATCCCTCCCCGGCGCCGGGCCCGGCCGCCGACGAGGGCCTGGCCAGGCGCCTGCGCGCGCTCGCCTGCACCGCCCCGCTGCACGACCTCGACGTACGCAAGGCCAACCTGGCCGGTGAGTACGGCGGCTACGCCATGGCGGAGGTCGCGCTCGCCGCGATCGACCTGGTCACGCTCAACATGGACTTCGACACGGGCGCGGACCACGAGCAGATAGTGGCCAGGCTGCTGCCCCGCGTCGCCGCCCAGGCCCCCGCCCGCGCGGCCGCCGAGCACGAACGCGTCGCCCGCTGGGTCCTGGAGAACCTGATCAACGTCGGCAGCGTCGACCGGGGCTTCCGCGCGATCTACGGCACCTTCGGCCCCGACGGCAGCTACGTCCGGCGCGACTACGACTTCAAGCTCATCGAGGAAGTCCCCGGCTACGGCGGCGCGGTCTACCTGCGCACCACCGACGAGGCCGTCAACGTCCTCGTCGGCGCCCTCGACACCGATGTCACCAGTGCCCAGATCGCCGCCGAGGTGAAGCTGGAGGCGCTGATCAGCCGGGGGCGCCTCGCCGATGCCCAGCTGGCCGCGGAACAGGCCCGGTACCGCACCGTGCAGTACGCCGAGACCCTGCGCCGGACCCTGGACGCCACCCGGCGCAACGTCCGGGCCGTGGACTGGCTGGTCACCGTCCCCGACATGATCGCGGAGGCGCTGGACCACGTGGCCGACCGCTACCGCCACGAGAACGCGATCCTCACCAACATCCGCAAGGCCCGCGACGAGGCCGAGGAGCCCGAGAACAAGCGGCGCGCCGCGGAACTCGTCGACATCGTCAAGGACTGCATCCGCCGCCACACCCAGCTCCAGTCCCGCCTCCTGGACGCCGGGCCGCTCTTCCGCGCCGAACAGGACCGCCAGGCCTTCGCGGCCCCCGCGCCGCGCTCCGGCATCGACCTGTACGGACAGCTCGTCGCCCCCCTGCTGCCGCTGCCGGTGGCCCAGGCCCGCCAGGTCACCGACGCGTTCTTCGCCGCCGGAACCGGACTCCGTACCCCCGTCTCGGTGCGGGTGGGCGACCTGGTGGACATCCTGCTGACCCCGCCCGTGGAGCGCGAGCACCTCGGTGTGGAGATGCCCGAGCCGGACCTGATCGCGACCCCGGACGACAGCCGGTTCAGCGAGGACCAGCTGGCGCACGCCATGCGGCTGCTGGACCTCCCGCACGACGCCCCGCGCCGCCTCTCCGGCCTGCTGGCCGAGGCCCGGCTGCACGACCCGGACCTGCCCTACCTGGTCGCGTTGCTCGCCGTACACGCCGCGAGCCCGGCCGTCGGCACGGCGTACCGCCAGGGCGAGGAGCGACTGCTCTTCGCGGTGGACGACGGCACGGAACTGGACGACCCCGAATTCGGCGGCGCCGACCTCATCGTCGGTACGGCCCTCCTGGACGCGGCCGCCATGACCACGGCCCGCGCGGAGGCCGCATGACCCCGCCGCCCGCGCCGACCCCCTCCGGGCCGTCGGCCCCGGCGGGCCCCACCGTGATCCGTCCCGCCGCCCCCGCCCCGGCAGCGACCACCGCACCGCCCTTCGAGGAGACGTACCCGTGAGCGACCACCACGCCGAACACCCCGCGTGGAGCGAGACCGACGCGGGCGCGGCCCACGGGCCCGCGCCCGCGCCCGCGCCGGGCCACGCCCCCGTCACCCCGGCCGACGCCGCCGACGCGGCCCGGCTCGTCGCCTTCGGGCTCCAGCCCAAGCTGCTCCCCGCCCGTGACGCCGAATACGCCGAACTGCTGCGCCGCTACCGCGAGGACCCCCCCTTCGCGCGGCTCGCCGACGCCGTCGCCACCGGCCTCGGCCTCGTGGTCCTGGAGGTCTCCACCCGGGCCGGGATGGCCGTGGCGGCGGGCGAGGACTCCGTCTTCGCCGTCCGCATGGGCGACTACGCCCGCCGCACCACCGCCGATTCCGCCGACCGGTTCCTGCACGGCCTCGCCCACCTCGCCGTCGCCGCCCTCGCCTTCCCCCGCCCCGAGGACCTCGCCGACGACGGCTACATCGGCCGCATCACCGTCAACGGCGTGGACGCCTTCGTCCGCCAGACCTGCCGCCGCCTGGAAGAACGCGCCGAGGAGCTCGGCGAGAACACCGACCCCGCCACCGACGCCCCCGGCCTGGAGGCCGCCTGGCGGGTCTACGCCCGGCGCAGCGCCACCGGCGCCACCAAGGACGCCCGCCGCCTCGCCGGTTCCACCACCGGCATCGTCGGCAAGGCCGCCGCCTTCCTCACCGAATCCGGCTTCCTCCAGCGCACCGGGGACGAGGCCGGAGGCACCTACCGGACCACCCCCCGCTACCAGCTCCAGGTCCGCGACATGGCGGGCAGCGCCGCCATGGCCGAACTGCTCGAACTCGGGGTGGTCGCCGTCAGCGACGGCTCCGCCACCCTGCTGCCGCCGCCCGAGGGCGACGACCTGGAACTCGCCGCCGACGCGGGCCTGCCCTTCCACGCCTGAGGCCCCGCCCGAGGCCCCGGCCGCCGACCCCGTCACCTGCCCTCCGTACCGAGCCACCACGAGAGTCCCCATGTACGAGCTGTCCCGGATCCGCCTCTACTCCATCGGGCCCGCCGGCGCGCGCTACGCCGACACCGTGCTCGACCTGCGCGGAGTCGGCGCGCCGGTGCCCCATCCGGCTCCCGCCCAGGCGGAGTTCTTCGAGGCCGAGCCGTCGGGCCCGCCGCGCCGCCCCGCGCCCGCCGGAGTGCTGTTCCTGGAGAACGGCGGCGGCAAGTCCGTCCTGCTCAAGCTGATCTTCTCGGTGATGCTGCCCGGCCACCGCAACACCCTGGGCGGCGCCAGCTCCGGCGTCCTGCGCAAGTTCCTGCTCGCCGACGACTGCGGCCACGTCGCCCTGGAGTGGCAGCACACCCGCACCGGTGAATGCCTGGTCGTCGGCAAGGTCAGCGAATGGCGCGGCCGGCAGGTCTCCAACGACCCGCGCAAGTTCGCCGAGGCCTGGTACTCCTTCCGCCCCGGCCCCGGCCTCAGCCTGGACAGCCTCCCGGTCGCCGAGTCCACCGCCGTACGCCCCGTCGTCGAAGGCGTCTCCGGCGCCCAGGGCCGCCGCCGCACCATGAAGGGCTTCCGCGACGCGCTCACCGAGGCGGGCAAGGCGTACCCCCACCTGGAGGTCTCCTGGGAGGAGATCCACGACCGCTGGAACGAGCACCTCACCGACCTGGGCCTCGACCCCGAACTCTTCCGCTACCAGCGTGAGATGAACGCCGACGAGGGCGAGGCGGCCGGTCTCTTCGCGGTCAAGAAGGACTCCGACTTCACCGACCTGCTGCTGCGCGCCGTGACCGACACCCGCGACACGGACGGCCTCGCGGACCTCGTCCACGGCTTCGGCAACAAACTGGGCCGCCGCGCCGAGCTGATGGCCGAACGGGACTTCACGGCGGGCTCGGTGGACCTCCTCGGCCGGATCGTGGACGCCGCCGAAGCCCGCTCCCGGGCCCGTGACGTCCACGCGGGCGCGGAACGCCGTACGCGCACCCTGGCCCGGCGGCTGTCCGCCCGCGCCGTCGAGGAGCGCGGCCGAGCCGCCGACCTCGCCCAGCGGGTCACCGACGCCGCCCACCAGGTCACCGCCGCCGAATCGGCCCGGGACCGCAGCGCCGCCGTCTCCGCCGAACTCGCCTACCGGCACGCCTCGCTGGCCCTCACCGTCGCCGACAAGGCCGCCGCCGCCCAGCGCCGCGAGCTCATCGAAGCGCGCACCCTGCACTCCGCCTGGCAGGCCGCCGAGTCCGTACTGCGCCACCGCGCCGCCACCGACCGCTCCGCCCGGGTCGCCGCCGCCATCCTGGAGGCCGAACGGGACGCGGCCCCGGCCCTCGCCGCCCGCGCCACCGCCGCCGCCGCGCTCGTACGGGCCCTGCACACGGCCGCCGAAGCGGGGGAGGAGGTCGCCAACGAGGGTGAGGAACGTTCCGCCACGCTCCAGGAGCTGGGCGAGAGCGCCCACCGCGACGCCACCGCCGCCGCGACCGCCGCCCAGCGCGCCCGCAGCGAGGCCGAGCACCTGCGGGCCCGGCTCGCCGAGGTCGAGCAGGAGACCGCCGAGGCCGTCCGCGCGGGCTGGCTCGACGACTCCGCCCCCGATGCCGACCCGGCGCGCGCCGCGCTCGCCGCGAGCGACGCCGAGAAGAGCGCCGTGGCCGCCTGGGACGAGGCCCGCGAGGCCGCCCGCGCCACCGCCGACACCGCCCGCGAGACCGCCGCCGCGCAGTCCCGCGCCGAACTGACCGCCGCCCGCGCCGCCGACGCCGCCGACGCGGCCGAGGCCGCCCACGCCGCAGAGCACCGCGCCGCCGCCTCCATCGCCTCCGCTCCCCGTCTGGCCGCCCTCCTGGGCCTCCCGGGCGCGGACCCGGCCGACGGCCCCGCAGGCCCCGGTACGGGCGCCCACGCGGCCGGGAGCCCGCCCGGGACCGGGGCCGAAACCCAGGACGCCCGCGCGGACCACCCGGCCCCCGGCCTCACCGCCGAGGACCTCGACCGGGGCGCGGACGCGCTGCGCGAACTCCTCGACACCGGGGTCGCCACCGCCGAGCGCCAGCTCTTCGACCTCCGCACCGCCGCCGCCGACGACTCCCGCATCCTCGGCGCCCTCGGCGACGGCGGCCTGCTGCCGCCGGGTCCCGACGTCCTGGCCACCGTCGAGTACCTCGGCGAGCACGGCATCCCGGCCCTCCCCGGCTGGCGCTACCTCGCCCAGGCCGTGGACCCCGCCGACCACGCCGCCGTCCTCGCCGCGCGCCCCGAACTCGTCGACGGCGTGATCATCACCGACCCCGACACCCACACCCGGGCCCGCGAGGTCCTCTGCGCCGCCGCCCTGCTGCCCCGCTCCGCCGTCGCCGTCGGCACCGCCGCCGCCCTCCTCGCCCCGGTGCCGCCCGCCGGATCCGACGCCGACGGCGCCGCCTCCGGAGTGTTCCTCGTACCGCCGAACCCGGCCATGCACGACGAGGGCGCCGCCGACGAGGAACGCCGGGCCCTGCGCACCCGCGCCACCGCCCGCGACACCGAGATCCGCGAACTCGCCGCCCGCCTCGCGGGGGACCGCGCGCTCGCCGCCCGGCTCGCCTCCTGGCGCACCGGCTGCCCGCCCGGACACCTCGCCGAACTCGCCGCCCAGGCCGCCTCCGCCCGTACGTTCGCCACGGAAGCCGAAGCCGAACTCGCCGAGGCCCGCACCGCCCGCACCGAAGCCGACGAGGCCGCCGCCGACGCCGCCCGGGTCCGTGAGGAACGCCAGGACACCGCCCAGCGGGCCCGCCGCGCCGCCGACGCCCTCGCCGGACTCGCCTTCCGGCTGCGCGAACGCGCGGGCTGGCAGGCCCGGCTGCGCGAACTCGCCGACGAGGGTTCCGAGTCCGAGGCCCGCGCCGAAGTCTGCCTCGACCGCGCGCGCGCCGCCGACGAGGACCGGCGCGCCGCGCAGCGCGCCGCCGACGACGCCCGCCGCACCGCCCGCGCGCTGCGCGCCGAACGCGCCGAGATCGCCGGAGCCCCCGAGCACCTGCCCGAGGACGAGAGCACCGCCAGGACTCCGCTGCCGGACCTGCGCGAGGCCTACCGGGCCGCCTCCCAGCTGTACGAGAAGGTCGGCGTCGGCGCCGACCTGCGGGCCGAACAGGCCCGTGCCGAGAGCGACGAGAGCGCCGCCCTCGCCGACATCGACCGGCTGACCAACAAGGTCCGCACCCGCGCCGCCCAGCTCCTCGAAGGCACCGACGGCTCCGACGGCCCCTCCCGCCAGGCCGCCGCCGCCCGCGCGGAGTCGCTCGTACAGATGCTGGAGACCCGCGCCTCCACCGCCAGCGAGCAGCTCGGCCGCCTGCGCGGCGAAGCCGAACGCCACGCGCCCGCCGACGGCACCGCCCACGCCGACCTCCCCGAGGAACTCGTCCCGGACGACGTCGAACGCGCCCAGGCCCTGCTGCGCACCGCCACCGCCCAGCTCGCCGCGCACAGTTCCGCCGTGGAGAGCGCGCGGGCCGCCCACGCCGACCTGCTGCGCTCCCACCGCGCCGCCGAGGACGGCGCGGCGGGCTTCGAGGAGACGGCCGCCCTGCTGCGCGACCTGATGCGCGACCAGAGCCCGCAGGAGGACGCCGACGAACAGGGTTCCGGTGCCTACCCGGGCAGCCTGGAGGAGGCCCGGCAGTCCGCCACCGAGGCCCGCCGCTCCCTGCGCGGCTACGCCGGTGACCTCTCGGCCGCCGAAGCCGCCGTCCGCGAGGCGAGCGACATCCTGGTCCGGCACGCCAACGCCACCCGCTACGAGGCCGTACGGACCCCCGCGCGTCAGCAGATCCGCGAGCTCCCGGCCGCCTCGCTGCCCGAGCACGCCGCCGCCTGGGCCACCGCCTTCGCCCCGCGCCTGCGCGTCCTCACGGACGAGCTGGAGCAGCTGGAACGCAACCGCGACAGCATCGTGGACCGGCTGCGCGGCCTGGTCGAATCAGCCCTCGCCACCCTGCGCTCCGCCCAGCGGCTCTCCCAGCTGCCCGAGGGCCTGGGGGAGTGGTCGGGACAGGAGTTCCTGCGCATCCGCTTCGAGGAGCCCGACCAGACGACCCTCGCCGAACGCCTCGGAGAGGTCATCGACGAGGCCACCCGCGCGGCCGTGAAGAAGAACAGCACGGCCTCCTTCGGCGAGGGCCGCCGCGACGGCATGTCCCTGCTGCTGCGCGGGGTCCAGGCAGCCCTGGAGCCCAAGGGCATCGCGGTGGAGATCCTCAAGCCCGACGCCGTCCTGCGCGCCGAGCGGGTCCCCGTCGGCCAGATGGGCGACGTCTTCTCCGGCGGCCAGCTGCTCACCGCGGCCATCGCCCTGTACTGCACGATGGCCGCCCTGCGCAGCAACGACCGGGGCCGGGACAAGCAGCGCCACGCGGGCACCCTGTTCCTCGACAACCCCATCGGGCGCGCGAACGCCACGTACCTGCTGGAGCTCCAGCGGGCGGTGTCGGACGCCCTCGGTGTCCAACTGCTCTACACCACGGGTCTGTTCGACACCACCGCGCTGGCGGAGTTCCCGCTGGTGATCCGGCTGCGCAACGACGCCGACCTCCGGGCGGGCCTGAAGTACATCAGCGTGGAGGAACACCTGCGCCCGGGCCTGCCCCAACAGCGCCCCGAGGGCGAGCCCATCCACGGCGAGATCACCGCGACCCGCATGTTCCGCCGCACCTGACCGGTCCGCGCGAGCCCCCGCCCGGACCGGGCGGGGGCCGTCGTACCCGGGCGGGCCCGCAGCCGCCCCGCCGTCGCACCCGCACCCGCCCCGCGCCAGGCTCCAGCGGATCCCGCCAGGGTTCAGCGGACCCCGCCACTGATCAGCGCGCCCCGCCGACCGTCAACGCATCCCGCCGGAGGCGACCGGTATTCGGCCGGACCGGGCCGCGCGCCGGGCGCGCCGCCGGTCCCGGCGCAGGCCGCGCGCCGTACTGCTCGGCACCGACACGACCCCGTACCGCTGGTTCCAGGTCTGCCGGGTGATCCAGACGTCCAGCACGCCCCAGGTGGCCACCACGATCCCGGCCACCGCGCCCAGGGACATCGGGAGGGCCAGCCAGGACCCGGCCACCGCCAGCAGGAACGCGACCGTGGCCTGTGTGAGGGTCACGGCCACGACCAGGACCGCCCGCACCGCCGCCGTCCGTACCGGATCGGGCATCCGGCGCCGCCGGGCCGGTTCCTCCACCCACAGGGTCCGCGCGCGGGACCCCGCCGCCGACCGCGCCGCAGCCCCTGCCGGAGCCCGCGCGCCCGCCCGCGTCGCGCTCGGTCGTCCGCCATCGTCTTCGTACACGCTGCCCATGTCCGCTCACTCCCCACCAGACGGCTCGCCATGCCGCCTCGAACAGATAGACGCTCGAACGGGGTTGGAGATTCCCGAAGCGGCGCACTTTCACCCGCCGATACCCGCCCCCGTGCGCCCCACCCACCCTCCGGCCGTCCCGGAAGGGAGAATTCCAGCCATCCCTGCGCCGACGGGAACTGAGGCCCCACCAAGTGTCATCTGCCACATAACGGGCCGCACTCGACCGGAAGTAACGGACAACTGGTGATCTTCGTCCGCCAGACCGGCCGAAAACGTCCGGACACCCCTTCGAACGCGGCCCACGTCAGTAGTAGGCTCACGCCGTTTAATTGACGGAACACCGACCCCCGGCAGCGGGGTTGAGCTGGGGGAGGCTGGGGAGGCCATGCGCTTTCGCGGGAAATCCATCCGCCGGAAGATCGTGGCGTTGCTCCTTGTGCCGCTCATCTCCCTGACCGCCCTCTGGGGCTTCTCGACCGTGATCACCGGCCGCCAGGCCGTCGAACTCCTGGACGTCGCCTACGTCATGAAGAAGGTCGGCTACCCCATCGAGGACGTCGTCCGCGTCATCCAGAAGGAACGCCGCCAGAGCCTCGTGGTCCTCGGCGACCCCCGCTCCGCCGTGGCGACCGCCGAACTCGCCAAGCGCCGCGCCGCCACCGACGCGGTCGTCGAGGGCATCACCCGCGACGCCACCGACCCGGACGTCGTCGAGGAACTCAGCCCCGCCGCCGCCGACCGGCTGGACTCCATCGTCGACGCCTTCCACGGCATCGGCGCCCTGCGCCGCTCCGTCGACCAGACCAACCTGAACCCGTCCCAGGCCCTGGACCTGTACAGCCGGCTCGTCGACCCCTGCTACGGCTTCCTCGTCAACCTCCACGCGCTGGAGAACGTCGAGATGGACAAGGAGGGCCGGGCCCTCGTCGGCATCACCCGGGCCCGCGAGGCGCTCTCCCGCGAGGACGCGGTCGTCGCCGCCGCCCTGGCCGCCCGCAACATCAGCGCCAAGGACACCCGGACGGTCTCCGACCTCATCGCCAACCGCGCCCTGCTCTACGACGTCAACCTCGCGATCCTCCCGGCCGAGGACCGCGAGCTGTTCGAGCAGTACTGGAGCGGCCCGGACACCAAACGCCTGCGCGACATCGAGGAACAGGTCGTCCAGACGGGCGCGGTCAAGAACCCGCGCCACGTCAACACCGCCCAGTGGGACGAGAGCGCGGGCAAGGCCCTCGACGACCTCGCGGCGATGGGCACCGCGGCGGGCGACCGTTACCAGCAGCGCGTGCACCCCGTGGCCATGGACGTCCTGGTCAAGGCGGCCATCGCCGGGATCCTCGGCTTCGTCGCCCTGATCGTCTCCCTGGTCCTCTCCGTGCGCATCGGCCGGGACCTGATCCGCGACCTCTCCCGGCTGCGCAAGGAGGCCCACGAGGTCTCCGGCGTCCGCCTGCCCGGCGTGATGCGCCGCCTCGCTGCCGGTGAGCACGTCGACGTGGACACCGAGGCCCCGCGCCTGGAGTACGAGAAGGACGAGGTCGGCCAGGTCGGCATGGCCCTCAACTCCCTCCAGCGCGCGGCCGTCGAGGCCGCCGTCAAACAGGCCGAACTGCGCCGCGGGGTCTCCGATGTGTTCGTCAACCTCGCCCGCCGCAACCAGGTCCTGCTGCACCGCCAGCTCACCCTGCTCGACACCATGGAACGGCGCACCGAGGACTCCGAGGAACTCGCCGACCTGTTCCGCCTCGACCACATGACCACCCGCATGCGCCGCCACGCCGAGGGCCTGGTGATCCTCTCCGGCGCCGCGCCCTCACGCCAGTGGCGCAAACCCGTGCAGCTCATGGACGTCGTACGGGCCGCCGTCGCCGAGGTCGAGGACTACGAGCGGATCGAGGTGCGCCGACTGCCCCGCCTCGGGATCACCGGCCCCGCCGTCGCCGACGTCACCCACCTGATCGCGGAACTCCTGGAGAACGCCACGGTGTTCTCGCCCCCGCACACCGCGGTCCAGGTGCACGGGGAGCGCGTGGCCAACGGCTTCACCCTGGAGATCCACGACCGCGGCCTCGGCATGACCCCGGACGCGCTGCTCGACGCGAACCTCCGGCTCGCCGAGACCCCGGAGTTCGAACTCTCCGACACCGACCGCCTCGGCCTCTTCGTCGTCAGCCGCCTCGCCCAGCGCCACAGCGTCAAGATCTCCCTCCAGCCCAGTCCGTACGGCGGCACGACCGCGGTCGTGTTCCTGCCCGTCGCCCTGCTCACCGAGGCCCCCGACACCAACGGCGGCGGCCTGCGCCTGGAGGGCGCGGCCCAGGCCGCGGTGGCGGCCGGCCCGGCCTCCCGCCCCAAGGGCATCGGCTCCGCGGCCGCCAACGGACACAGCAACGGACACGCCAACGGGCACGTCAACGGACACGGCGCAAGCGGTACGCCGCCCAAGCGCCCCGTGCCCGCCGCCCTGCTGGACGGCCCGGTCGAGCTGGAGGCGCCCCTCAGCGTCCTCGGCCTGGACCCGCCCGCCCCCCTGGACGGCCACCGGCCGACCGCCGCCCCGGTTACCGGCACCCCCGCCCCCGCCCGCCCCGCCATGGCCACCCTGGACGACGAGACCCCGCCCAATGGCACGCCGCGCAGCACCCTGCTGGGTCTGCGCCCGGCGGAGCGCAGCCGCGACCTCGGCCGGGACCCCGCCCGCGAGCAGCAGAGCGCCTCCGGCCCGGTCCGCCTGGAGGGCGCCCGTTTGGACGCGGCCGCCCGCCCGGCCTCCGGCGCCGTACCGCTCCCGCGCCGCCACCGGACCCCGACCCTGGTCGCGGAGCACGGCCGCCGCGTCGACACACCCAGGGTCTCCGCCGTCCCGCCGGCCGCCGCTACGGCCCCCGCGCCCTCGCCCGGCGAGCGCACCGGCAGCGCCCCGGACCGCACCGGCCCGGGCGGCCTGCCCCGCCGGGTCCGCCAGGCCAACCTCGCGCCCCAGCTCAAGAACGCCCCGCCCCCGCCGCCCGCCGACGCCACCGCCGACCCGGTCGCCGACCGGGACGCGGAGACCGTACGCATCCGCATGTCCGCACTCCAGCGCGGCTGGACCGCAGCCCGCGACCAGCACGCAGAGCAGTCCGGGACCGGTGCCGAAAGCGCTGGCGCCGGTACCGAGCACGAGAACGAGGGGGACGGTCGATGACCGCACCGCAGACCGCAGGCAACGACTCCCGGGGCCGTGGCCCGGGGCAGCTGAACTGGCTGCTGGACGAACTGGTCGACCGCGTGGGCAGCATCCGCAAGGCGGTCGTCCTCTCCGGCGACGGCCTGCCCACCGGCACCTCCAAGGACCTGACCCGCGAGGACAGCGAGCACCTGGCCGCCGTGGCCTCCGGATTCCACAGCCTGGCCAAGGGCGTCGGCCGGCACTTCGAGTCCGGCCAGGTCCGCCAGACCGTGGTGGAACTGGACGAGGCCTTCCTGTTCGTGATGGCCGCGGGCGACGGCAGCTGCCTCGCCGTGCTGTCGGACGCCGACTCGGACGTCGGCCAGGTCGCGTACGAGATGACCCTGATGGTCAAGCGCGTGGGCGTCCACCTGGCGACCGCACCGCGCACCGGGCTGCCAGCCGGAGGGTGAGCCGGACGGCATGAGGGACTCCGGCCACGAACCCGACCACACGCCCGCGTACGACACCCACGCCGCCCCCTACCCGGCGCGCCCCACCCACGCGCCCCACCAGACCCACGTACCGCACCAGGCTCACTCGCCACACGAGTCCCATGGCAACCAGGGCCAGGACTCGGCCTGGTTCGACGCCGACGCGGGCCCCGTGGTCCGCCCGTACGCGATGACCCGCGGCCGGACGAGCCACGCGGGCCAGCACCGTCTCGACCTGATCGCACTCGTCGTCGCCGAACCAGCGGCCGACGACCCCGCCTGGGACATGACCCTGTCCCCCGAACACGCCCACATCCTCGGGCTCTGCAAGGAACGACCCCAGTCCGTCGCCGAACTCGCCGCCGAAATCGACCTCGCGGTCGGAGTCGTCCGCGTCCTGATCGGCGACCTCGTCGACGACGAACTGGTCCATGTGACCCGTCCGGTTCCGCCCGCGGAACTCCCGGACGAGTCCGTTCTCCGTGAGGTGATAGATGGCCTTCGGGCGCTCTAGCCGCACCGGTGCCATGCACGCGGTGTCGCCGGTCGAACCCCTGACCTTGAAGATCCTGGTCGCGGGCGGCTTCGGGGTGGGCAAGACCACCCTGGTCAGCGCAGTCAGCGAGATCCGCCCGCTGCGCACCGAGGAACGGCTCTCCGAGCCGGGCCGCGCCGTGGACGACCTGGGGGGAGTGGAGGGGAAGAGCACCACCACCGTCGCCATGGACTTCGGCCGCATCACGCTCCGCGATGACCTGGTCCTCTACCTGTTCGGCACGCCGGGCCAGGACCGCTTCTGGTTCCTGTGGGACGAGCTGGCCACGGGCGCGCTCGGCGCGGTGGTCCTCGCCGACACCCGCAGGCTCGCGGACTGTTTCGCGGCCGTCGACTACTTCGAACGGCGTGAACTGCCGTTCGTGGTGGCGGTCAACTGCTTCGACGGAGCCGACCGCCATCCGGTGGCGACCGTACGGGAGGCACTCGACCTCGACCCCGAGGTGCCGGTGCTGATCTGCGACGCGCGCGACCGGGAACTGGTCAAGGACGTCCTGGTCGGGGTGGTGGAACACGCCATGTCGCTGGCCCGCGCCCGCCGCAGCCCGACCCGGACCTGACGGCGCCGGAACAGACCGGCGCATGGAGGCGGCCCGTACCCCCGCCGACTGGGGTACGGACCGCGGCTCACATGGGGGGCCTGTCCGGGCGCGCCCGCCCGGGGCGCGCGACCGTGTCAGGCAGTGTGAACCCGCCTGCGGGGGCCGTCAAGCGTTCGCGCAACAGCCCCAGCTCACGGCCCGCGCGAAGCGCGTCGCCGCCCGCGCGACGGCCCGCGTACCGCGCCCACGGCCCGGCACCCGGCGCCTCACCGGACGGCGATGACCGCCGACCCGTGCCCGAACAGCCCCTGGTTCGCGGTGATCCCGGCCCGCGCCCCCGGGACCTGGCGCTCCGAGGCCGTACCGCGCAACTGCCACGTCACCTCGCACACCTGGGCGATGGCCTGCGCGGGCACCGCCTCGCCGAACGAACCCAGCCCGCCGCTCGGGTTGACCGGGATCCGCCCGCCGAGGGCGGTCGCCCCCTCCCGTACGAGCTTCGCGCCCTCGCCCTCCCCGCAGAGTCCGATGTCCTCGTACCACTCCAGCTCCAGCGCGGTGGACAGGTCGTACACCTCGGCGAGCGACAGGTCCTCGGGCCCGAGCCCGGCCTCCTCGTAGGCCGCCCGTGCGATCGAGGACCGGAACGACCCGGGCGACGGCGCGAAGCCAGCCGCCGAATCGGTGGCGATGTCCGGCAGGTCCAGCACCGTCCGCGGGTAGGTCGGCGTCACGGTCGACACCGCCCGGATCCGCACCGGATCGCTCACCCCGCGCGAGCGCGCGAAGTCCATGCTGGTCAGCACCAGGGCCGCGCCCCCGTCCGAGGTCGCGCAGATGTCCAGCAGCCGCAGCGGATCGGCGACCACCGCCGAGGCGGCGACCTCCTCGGCGGTGACGGCCTTGCGGTAGCGGGCATTCGGATTCAGCACTCCGGCCGCCGCGTTCTTCACCTTGACCAGCGCGAAATCCTCGCCGGTGTCCCCGTACAGGGCCATCCGCCGCCGCGCGTACAGCGCGAAGTACGCCGGGTTCGTCGCCCCCAGCACCCGGAAGCGCAGCCAGTCCGGGTCATCGGGCCGCTCCCCGCCCGCCGGGGCGAAGAACCCCTTGGGCGCCGCGTCCGCGCCCACCACGAGCACCACGTCCGCCAGCCCGGCCAGGATCTGCGCCCGCGCCGCCCCGATCGCCTGGGCACCGGACGCGCAGGCGGCGTACACGCTGGTCACCCGCGCCCCCTGCCAGCCCAGCGCCCGCGCGAAGGTCGCCCCCGCCACATAACCCGGGTACCCCGAGCGCACGGTGTCCGCGCCCACGATCGAGCCGACGTCGCACCAGTCGAGCCCCGCGTCGGCGAGCGCGGCCCGGGCCGCCGCCCGCCCGTACTCGACGAAGCTGCGCCCCCACTTGCCCCACGGATGCATCCCGGCCCCGAGGACCGCCACGTCACCGCTCATGCCCGCACCCCGCCCCGACCGCCGTCGCCGCGGTCCTCGCCGTCGTGCTCCGCCACGGGGCGGAAGTGCCAGGTCGTCCAGGTCGTCCCGGTGGCCGCGTCCTCGTTCAGCACCCCCGGCACCACCTCGACCGCCATCCCCACCGCCAGATCGGCCACGCCCACCCCGGGCGCGGCCTGCCCCAGGACGACCATCCGCTCGGCCTCCAGCTCCACCGCGACCAGCGTGTACGGAGTCCAGGGCAGGTCCGGGTCGGAGACGTACGGGGCGGGCGGCCGGTAGCGCCCGTCGGTGTAGGACCAGACCCGCCCGTACCGCGACAGCGGCACCTCGGCCAGCTCGCCGCCGCCCGCGCAGCCGGGATTGCGGCAGAAGGCGTCCTCCCGCGGGAAGTACACGGCGGCGCAGGCGGAACACCGGGTTCCGAGCAGCCGGAACCCCGCCTCCGCGCCCCCGGCCGCGTCCCCCGCGGCATCCGTATCCGTGAACCACCCGCTCACGACGGGTGTACGCGTGCGTCCCAAGACCCCTCCTGACAGCGACGGTTGATTCTGACTATCCGTCAGAATCCTCTGGAGTCTGTCACGGCGGGCCGCGCGGGTCACCGGTTGACGGCGAGCCACTTCCCGGCGATCGCCGCCAGCTCCGCGTCCCGCCCGGCCAGCATCATCCGGATCATCTGCGCGTCCCCGCGCAGCGACCAGCCGGGATGTCCGAAGCTGGCCGGGTTGTTCCGCTCGATCAGGAAGTGCGCGGGCCAGGCCGCCCCGTACCCGAGGAGCGGCAGCGCGGCGAGGTAGCGCGTGCGCCCCCGGGCCAGCCCGTAGGCGGCCACGGCGAGCCCGGTCAGGGTGCCGCCCAGATGCACCCAGCGGGTCGCGGCCCGGGAGTGCATGGCGACGTAATAGGGCCAGAATTCCTCGTACGAAGAGAACGTCATGGCGCGACCGTACTCACGGCGCGACCGAGCCGACAGAGACCGGGAAGTCGAAGTACGCGTCCGGGAAGGTCTCCGGCCGGTAGGTGAAATGCCACCACTCCTCGGGCAGGTTCACGAAGCCCTGCGCCGCCAGCACCCGCTTCAGCAGCTCCCGGTTCTCCCGCGCGGCGCCCGTCACCCGCGGGTCGTCGGTGTGCGACAGCGGATCGAAGAAGTCGAAGGGCGTCCCGAAATCCACCGGCCGCCCCAGCGGCAGCCGCACCAGACCCACATCGACCGTACTCCCACGGCTGTGCCCCGAACGCGCCGCGATGTAACCGTCCGGGATCAGCCGGTCCTTCTCCACCCGCGGGTAGTACTCCGCCTTCGTGCGCTGGTCCGCCGCGTCCCCGGCCCAGCGCACGAAACGGTCCACCGCCCGCTGGGGCCGGTAGCAGTCGTACACCGCCAGCGCGTACCCGCGCCGCACCACCGCGCGTTGGGCCCGCGCCAGCGCCTCGGCGGCGGGCCGGGTCAGGAGGCACACCGGCTCCTCGTACCCCTCGACCACCCCGCCGGTGAAATTCCGGTCCCCGGCGTACCGCATCTCCTGCCGGACCGTCGGATCCACCGCGCCCAGGGCCACGAAGGCATCCGGAGCGGACCCCGCCGCCGACGCTCCGAGCGAGGCGACCACGAAGACGACAGCCAGCGTTCTCATGCCCCTTCGTCTACCATCGCGGGATGCCCGCGCCGCTGATGAACTCGCACTGTTCCGCCTGCGGATCTCCGTTCGCCACCACCGACTGGCCCCGTACGTGCGCCGACTGCGGGACCACGGCCTACCGCAACCCCACCCCCGTGGCCGTGGCCCTGCTCCCCGTCGAGGACGAGCGGGGCGTCGGCCTCGTGGTCATCACCCGCACCATCGAACCGGCCCTCGGCGCCGTCGCCCTCCCGGGCGGCTTCATCGACCACGGCGAGGACTGGCAGGAGGCGGTGGTCCGCGAACTGCGCGAGGAGACCGGCATCCACGCCCCGGCCTCGGACGTCACCCTCGCCGACGCGCTCAGCTCCCCGGCGGGCCACCTCCTGGTCTTCGGCCTGCTCCCCGAACGCCCCGCGTCCGCACTGCCCGAGTCCGTCCCCACGGACGAGACCACGGGCTGGCACGTCCTGCGCGCCGCCGCCCCCCTGGCCTTCCCCCTCCACACCCGCGCCGTCGCCGCCTGGTTCGCGGGCCGCTACACCTGACCCCGCCCCCGGAAGACGCCCGGCCGGTCACACCCCCCGCACCCGCACCCCCTCCACCACCGCCCCGCCCTCGCGCTCCACCACGACCACCGCGTCCGCCTCCGGGGTACCGGGCACACCCGGGGCGCCGACGGCCCACCGCGAGGCGTACCGCTCCACCGTGCCCGGCTCGAAGCCCGGCCCCGCGTCCCGGACGACGAGGCCGCCACCCGTGCGCCCCCGTGCCGGAGCCCAGGCCTCCAGCCCCACCGACCCGTCCTCCGCCCGGACCGGGATCACCGCGCCCGCCCGCGCCAGCACCGGGATCCGGCCCAGCGGCGCGTCCAGCAGCACCTGGCCCGGCCCCTCGTACGCCGTCTCCGTCACCGTGTCGTACCAGCGGCCCCGGGGCAGCCGCACCGCCCGCCGGTCCGCCCCGCACTCCAGCACCGGCGCCACCAGCAGCGCGTCCCCCAGCAGGAACGCGTCCTCGCAGTCCCGCAGCCCCCGCTCCTCCGGCGAACCCCACCAGAGCGGCCGCACGTACGGCGCCCCCGTCCGCCGCGCCAGATGCGCCAGCGTCACGAAGTAGGGCCGCAGCCGCTCCCGCTCGGCCAGCGCCGCCCGCGCGTGCCCCTCCACCTCGGCCCCGAACTCCCACGGCTCCCGCCGTCCCGCCCAGATCGCCGAGTGCGTCCGGAACAACGGCAGGTACGAGCCCAGTTGCAGCCACCGCAGGTACAGCTCCGGCGACGGCGAGCCGCCGAAGCCCCCCACGTCCGGCCCCGAGTACGGCACCCCGCACAACCCCAGCCCCAGCACCAGCGCCAGTGAGGCCCGCAGCCCCGGCCAGCTCGTCTCCACGTCACCGGACCACGTGCCCCCGTACCGCTGCATCCCCGCCCACCCCGACCGGGAGAACAGGAACGGCCGCTCGCCGGGCCGCAGCCGCACCAGCCCCTCGTACCCGGCCCGCGCCATCGCCAGCGCGTACACGTTGTGCGCTGCCCGGTGGTCCCCACCCGCCCCCTCCAACGCGTGCCGCGCCGACCTGGGCAGGGTCATGTCCCCGAGCGGCGCGAAGGACACGGGCTCGTTCATGTCGTGCCAGATCCCCGCGAAGCCGTTCGCCAGCCGCTCCTCGTACAGCGCGCCCCACCACTCCCGCACCGCCGGATCCGTGAAGTCCGGATACCCGCAGGTCCCCGGCCACACCTCGCCCCGCACCTCCCGCCCGCGCCCGTCCCGGACGAACGCCCCCGCGTCGCCCACCGCGCTCCCGGACCCGTACACCCCCTCGCCCGGCTCCACCCTCACCGCCGGGTCCACGATCGACACCAGACGCACCCCGCCCCCCGGCAGCGCCCGCAACTCCTTCGCCAGCCCCGGCAGATCGGGGAACCGCTCCCGGTCCACCGTGAACACCCGGTGCCCGTCGTAGTGGTCGATGTCCAGGTGTACGGCCGCCAGCGCGATCCCCCGCGAGACGTACCCGTCCACCACCCGCCGCACCTCCACCGCGCTCCCGAACCCCCACCGCGCGTGCTGGTACCCGAGCGCCCACTCCGGCGGCACCGCGGCCGCCCCCGTCAGCCCCGACCACCCCTGGAGCACCCGGGCGGGCGTACCCACCAGCACCCAGCACCGCAACGGCCCCCCGTCCATGCGCAGTTCGCTCACCCCGGACCGGTCCGGACCCGAACCCGCGCCCTCCTCACCCTCGCGCAGGGTCACCCGCCCGTCCCAGGTGTCGTCGTAGAACGCCAGGTGCGTCCCCGCGTCGGCGACCACCAGTTGCACCGGCATCGTGACGTACAGCGGATCGTCGCCCGGCCCGAACCCGCCCCGCGGATCGGTGTTCCACAGCCGGTACACCCCGTCCCGCAGCCGCGGCCCCGAGGCCCGCCCGCCCAGCCCGAAGAACCGCGCGTCCGCCTGAACCTCCGAGCGCAGCAGCCACCGCGCCCCCACCGGCGCCCGTCCCTGCGGCGCGGGCCGCACCTGCTCCCACCAGCGCGGCGGCCGCTCCCGCCGCAGCACCACCCCGCCCGGCGTCCGCACCTCCACCTGGCCGTGCCGGGACACCGCCACCGTCACCCGCTCCGACACCACCCGCCAGCCACCCCCGGTGTCCGGCTCCAGCACCGCCCGCGGATCCGGCTCCGGCCCCGTCCCCACCACCGCGTACGAGGGCGTCGGTCCGGCCCCGTCCCAGCCCCAGAACACCGCGCCGCCCGCCGTCACCCGCACCAGCAGCTCCGAGCGCGCGAAGCGCAGCACACCCCCGCCCGGCCGGGGCTCCGTACCGGTCAGCAGACCCGGCACCCGGGCCCGCTCCGCGCCCCGGCGTGCGAGCCCCTCCGCATCCGTGCGCCGATGGCGCCAGGCCGAGCGCCAGGCGCGCCGCCCGCGCGCCGTACCGATCTCTGTCACCGCACGCACCAGATCACGACCGTTCATGCCGCGCACTCTGCCACCGGCCCCGGCCCGAGCGGGCTGCGTTCAGCTGCCGTTCACCTTTGAACAGATCACACCGGGCCGACTCGGACGGCTCTGGTGCGGATGTCGATCACATGGCATGGTCCCTGTGAGCCGCCGCGCGCACACCCACCGCGCGGTGGCACCGTACGCACACAGGTACACACGCCAGCACCAGCAGCAACGCCAGCACCAGTACACGCACCAGCACACGCACACGAAGCGCGCGCCGCAGACGGACCGGGAGCCGACCCATGACCTCAGCCACTTCGCCGGAACCCCTGTGGGCCCCGGGCCCCGACCGGATCGCGGCGGCCCGGATCACGGCCTTCCAGGCCTGGGCCGCCGAGCACCACGGCGCCCCCGCCGACGGTGGCTACCCGGCCCTGCACAGCTGGTCCGTGGACGAACTGGACACCTTCTGGCAGGCCGTCGCCGAGTGGTTCGACGTCCGCTTCACCACCCCGTACGAGTCCGTCCTCGCCGACCGGGCCATGCCCGGCGCACGCTGGTTCAGCGGCGCCACCCTCAACTACGCCGAGCACGCCCTGCGCGCCGCCGAGGACCCGGCGCGCGCCGGGGAGGCCGCCCTGCTCCACGTGGACGAGACCCACGACCCGGTCCCCGTCACCTGGGCCGAACTCCGCCGCCAGGTCGGCGCGCTCGCCGCAGAACTGCGCGCCCTCGGCGTACGCCCCGGCGACCGGATCAGCGGCTACCTCCCCAACATCCCCGAAGCCGTCGTCGCCCTCCTCGCCACCGCCGCCGTCGGCGGCGTCTGGACCTCCTGCGCCCCCGACTTCGGCGCCCGCAGCGTCCTCGACCGCTTCCAGCAGGTCGAACCCGTCGTCCTCTTCACCGTCGACGGCTACCGCTACGGCGGCAAGGAACACGACCGCCGCGACACCGTCGCCGAGCTGCGCGCCGAGCTCCCCTCGCTGCGCGCCGTCGTGCACATCCCGATGCTCGGTACGCACGCCCCCGAGGGCGCCCTCGACTGGTCCGCCCTCACCGCGGGCGACACCGCGCCCGTCTTCGAGCCGGTCCCGTTCGACCACCCGCTGTGGGTCCTGTACTCCTCCGGTACGACGGGCCTGCCCAAGGCGATCGTCCAGTCGCAGGGCGGCATCCTCCTCGAACACCTCAAGCAGCTCGGCCTGCACTGCGACCTCGGCCCGGAGGACCGGTTCTTCTGGTACACCTCCACCGGCTGGATGATGTGGAACTTCCTCGTCTCCGGCCTGCTCACCGGTACGACGGTCGTCCTCTACGACGGCAGCCCCGGCTACCCGGACACCGGCGCCCAGTGGCGGATCGCGGAACGCACGAAGGCCACCCTGTACGGCACCTCGGCGGCGTACGTCATGGCCTGCCGCAAGGCCGAGGTCCACCCGTCCCGCGACTTCGACCTCTCGGCCGTCACGTGCGTGGCCACCACCGGCTCCCCGCTCCCGCCCGACGGCTTCCGCTGGCTGCACGACGAGGTGGCCGAGGACCTCTGGATCGCCTCCGTCAGCGGCGGCACCGACGTCTGCAGCTGCTTCGCGGGCGCCGTCCCCACCCTCCCCGTCCACATCGGCGAACTCCAGGCGCCCTGCCTGGGCACCGACCTCCAGGCGTGGGACCCCTCGGGCAAGCCCGTCATCGGCGAGGTCGGCGAGCTGATCGTCACCAACCCCATGCCGTCCATGCCGATCCGCTTCTGGAACGACCCCGACGGCAGCCGCTACCGCGACAGCTACTTCGAGATGTTCCCGGGCGTCTGGCGGCACGGGGACTGGATCACGATCACCGACCACGGCTCCGTCGTCATCCACGGCCGCTCCGACTCCACGCTCAACCGCCAGGGCGTGCGCATGGGCTCCGCCGACATCTACGAGGCCGTCGAACGCCTTCCCGAGATCAAGGAATCCCTGGTCATCGGCCTGGAGGAGGCGGACGGCGGCTACTGGATGCCGCTCTTCGTCCACCTGGTCCCGGGCGCCTCCCTCGACGAGGACCTGCGGGCGCGGATCAAGGCGACGATCCGCGAGGAACTGTCCCCGCGCCACGTCCCCGACGAGATCATCGAGGTCCCGGGCGTCCCGCACACCCTCACCGGCAAGCGCATCGAGGTCCCCGTCAAGCGGCTCCTGCAGGGCGCGCCCCTCGCCAAGGCCGTGAACCCGGGCTCCGTGGACAATCTCGACCTCCTCCACTTCTACGAGGAGCTGGCCCGCACCCGCCGCCAGGGGTGACTGTCAGTGGCCTTGGTTACGCTGAGTGAGCATTGACCGATGCCGCTCAGGGGGAGCCATGGCAGACACGAAGAACACGG
The DNA here is from genome assembly GCF_030063135.1 of Streptomyces sp. G-G2. Lineage (GTDB taxonomy): Bacteria > Actinomycetota > Actinomycetes > Streptomycetales > Streptomycetaceae > Streptomyces. The sequence continues at coordinate 3,873 of NZ_JASISO010000008.1, read as the reverse complement.
GCAGGACCACCAGCCGGACCACCACCGGCACGACCGCCAGGACCCGCAGGGGAAGCGGCGGACCCGGGAGCAACACCCGGGCCCGCCGCGGCCTGCGCCGCGAGATCCCCGGCACCCTCGGCCTCATCGCCGACCCCGGTGACTTCGCCGCCATGCGCGGCTACCGCAGCTTCCCCTTCGACGACCACGAGGAGTACCTCACCCAGGTCGACGGACTCCTCACGTCCCGCGCCGGCCAGGGGATGCACACCACCGTCGCCCTCTTCGACCCCGCGGAGTACGCCGACTACTGCGCCGACCACGGCATCGACCCCGACACCCACGGCGCCCGGACCCGCTTCACCGCCGACCTGGCCGCCACCGCCGCGGGCCTGCCCTACGGGGACGGGCCGCTGCGCCCCCTCGTCCCCCGCCTCGTGGACGAGGCCGCCCGCCAGGCCACCTGGGAGTACGCCACCGTGCTCCTCTCCGGCGCCGGCAGCTGCACCGACTGCGGAGAGGACATCGGCCACGCCTCCTTCGAACGGGCGGGCCTGATCCTCAAGCGGCTCCTCGAACGGGCCGGACCCGGCCACCACCACCTGGTGTGCAGCGTCCCCACCGAGGACGAACAGCTCGTCGCCGTCCTGCGCGCCGACACGACCGGCCACCAGGACACCCCGCCCCGGACCGAGGCCCGCGAAAGCCTGGACTTCGTCACCGTCCTGGCCACGGGCCTCGCCCTCGGCGGCCCGGGGGGACTGGTCCTGCGCACCACCGACGGCGCTTCCCGCGACCGCGTCCACGGCTGGCGCGTGGACCGCGGGCGCCTGGTCGCGCTCACCGCGGCGGCCGTGTTCAACGCGTATTGCACCGACGCCGACACCGGGGAGCCCGTACCCCCGGAACCGGACGTCGAGTACTGCCCCGGGTACGAGGTGGACGAACCGGGACCGCGCCACTGACCCGAACGGGGCATGGGGACGGGTGACGCGACCGGTTCACGGAAACGGCCGAGGGGCCCTCGCCACCGGCGAAGGCCCCTCGTACGACACACCATCCATCCGGCTACTCGCCGGACAGCACCGCCTGGGCGGCCACCCGGGCCTCCTCGGCGCTGTCCGCCGCACGCGCCGCGGCGGCGGCGCGCTCGCACTGGGCGAGCGTGTGCTTGGCGAGGGTCGCGCGCACGTACGGAATCGAAGCCGCGCCCATCGACAGAGAGGTGACACCCAGACCCGTCAGCACACACGCGAGCAACGGGTCGGAGGCAGCCTCGCCACAGACCCCGCAGCTCTTGCCCTCCGCCTTGGCGGCATCCGCCGACATGGCGATCAGGTCGAGCAGCGCGGGCTGCCACGGGTCCTGGAGGCGGGACACCGCACCGACCTGACGGTCGGCGGCGAAGGCGTACTGCGCCAGGTCGTTGGTGCCCAGCGACAGGAACTCGACCTCCTGCAGGATCGAGCGGGCCCGGAGCGCGGCGGAGGGGATCTCCACCATCGCGCCGAACTTCGCCCGCAGACCGGCCCCGCGGCACGCGTCCGCGAACGCCTTGGCGTCGGCGCGGTCGGCCACCATCGGGGCCATGACCTCGAGGTAGACCGGCAGTCCCTCGGCGGCCTTGGCCAGCGCGGTGAGCTGCGTACGCAGCACCTCCGGGTGGTCCAGCAGCGACCGCAGACCACGGACACCCAGAGCCGGGTTCGGCTCGTCGGCCGGGGTCAGGAACTCCAGCGGCTTGTCGGCGCCGGCGTCCAGGACGCGCACGACGACACGGCCCTCGGGGAAGGCCGCCAGCACGGCGCGGTACGCCTCGACCTGCTTCTCCTCGGTCGGCGCCTTCTTGCTGTCGTCCAGGAAGAGGAACTCGGTGCGGAACAGACCCACACCCTCGGCCCCCGCCGCGACGGCGGCGGGCACGTCCGCCGGACCGCCGACGTTGGCCAGCAGCGGCACCTTGTGACCGTCCGACGTGGCACCCGGACCGGACGACGCGGACAGCGCGGCCCTGCGCTCGGCGGCCGAGGCCTCCAGTTCCGCGCGCTTCTGCGCGGTCGGCTCGACGAACAGGTCACCAGTGCTGCCGTCCACGGCGATCATGGTGCCCTCGGGGATCTCCCCGGCGCCCGGCAGAGCGACGATGGCAGGCACGCCCAGCGCCCGCGCGAGGATCGCGCTGTGGCTGGTCGGGCCGCCTTCCTCGGTCACGAAACCGAGCACGAGCGCCGGGTCGAGCAGCGCGGTGTCCGCGGGAGCGAGGTCCCGCGCGATCAGCACGTACGGCTCGTCACTGTCCGGCACACCCGGCATCGGTACACCCAGCAGGCGGGCCACGATGCGGTTCCGTACGTCGTCCAGGTCGGCCACCCGACCGGCCATGTACTCGCCCGCCCCCGCGAGCAGCTCGCGGTAGGCAGCGAACGCGTCGTACACGCCGCGCTCGGCGGTGCTCCCGACGACGATCCGGCGGTCGACATCGGCCATCAGCTCGGGGTCCTGAGCGATCATGGCCTGAGCTTCGAGCACGTGCTGGGCCTCGCCACCGGCCAACTGGCCGCGCGCGATCAGATCGGCCGCCACAGCGTCCACGGCCTGACGGGCGCGCCCCTGTTCGCGTCCCGCCTCCTCCGCGGCGATCTGCTTGGCGGGCGGTTCGAGAACCGCCGTGCCCATGTGCCGGACCTCGCCGATCGCCACACCGTGGCTCACGCCGACGCCTCGCAGCGTTGTCTCCATTGCACCCGTCTCCGATTGAGCGGCGGTACCACCCGCCGCGGTGGATGTGCGATTCGCCCGAGCAGGCGGATACGTCACTGCCAGCCGAAAAGAACGTCTCCGGCCTTCATGTCTCCGGTCTCGACGACGTCGGTGAGGGAGTCGGCAGTCGCTTCCAGCGCCACGACGGGGCAGATGGGGGACTTGCCGGCGGCCTCGACCGCGGCGGGGTTCCAACGGATGACGGCCTGGCCGCGGGTCACGGTGTCGCCCTTGTTCACGAGCAGCTCGAAGCCTTCGCCGTTGAGCTGGACGGTGTCGATCCCGAGGTGCGTGAGCACACCGTGGCCTTCGCTGTCGACGACGACGTAGGCGTGCGGGTGCAGGGAGACGATCACACCGTCGACGGGGGACACAGCCTCCGAAGCCTCGCGCACGGGATCAATGGCGGTGCCCGGTCCCACCATCGCGCCGGAGAACACCGGATCGGGCACTGCCGCGAGTCCGATGGCGCGCCCGGCAAGTGGGGACGTCACGCTGGTCATGGGGGGCCTCCCAGGGGTGGGGCTTCTTCGTGTCGCCGTCACAACCTGTCCTGGACGGCGTACTTTGAGAAGGGTAAGTCATGACACGTCCCGGTTCCGCACGAAGTGCCCTCCTTGTGGAGGTCCCACGCGGTCCCGCGACAACCTAGTGGACTAGACCATACGCCTGAATCGATTTGCCTGGGCATCGGCAGACCTGTACTGTCGTGACTCCCGTCAGCGAGCGTCGTGTGAACACCTCACGAACTGCCCATGGACGGGATCCCTCCTCTTGAGTTGCAGATCTTCAGCCCGGCTTCCTCCTGCCTGCCTATCGGCCGACGGAGAGAGTGGTCGGGGAGGAAGAAAAGCGCTGGTAGAGTTGGGCTCGCCGGAAAGGGAAACGCGAAAGCGAAGCCCTGAACGGCAAATGCAAAACCCGTTTCGACCGGGAATCGGACGCGAAAGAGTCTGATAGAGTCGGAAACGAAGAACGAAGCCCGGAGGAAAACCCCAGTACACACTGAGGGTGAGTACAAAGGAAGCGTCCGTTCCTTGAGAACTCAACAGCGTGCCAAAAATCAACGCCAGAAGTTGATACCCCGTCCATTTCGGTGGATGAGGTTCCTTTGAGAAAGACCTGTGAGGCCTT
>NZ_JASISO010000089.1 GCF_030063135.1 Streptomyces sp. G-G2 | reverse complement strand
GCCTTCAACTCGTCATCGATCCGGGCATAGAGTGCTGTTGCGAGGGTGTTCACGTCGTTCTTCACACATCGACACTGGACGCCCTCGTGCCATGTCCGCAGGCCATCCCTTGGACTCATTCATCTAGCGGCAATCGCGAGCACTGCCGCCCTGCGGAGTCAGCTATGGGCTTGAGCGTCGAGGACCCTCCAGCGAGCCGGACCCTGCCAGGTTCTGGACGGCTCTTGTGCGGGGTCCGGTCTCGTCGATCAACGGTTGCAGCTGCCGTTGTCAGCCGCGCGGCCTTCCCGCCGCTCCAGGCGGCGGCGCCAGGCGCCGGTGCCACTCCCTGTGATTGGTCGCGGCATCGGTGCGCGGTGCAGAGGGCGGCGAACCGGACGGCAGACGGCCTTGACGGCGTAGGTGCGACGTGCTGCTGGCGGCCTGGGTTCTCCCCAGATTCTCCCCAGCGTTCCTGGGTCCCTAAAAGGCCAGTTCAGAGACCCTCTGCAGTGAGGACGAGGAGATCACCCGCATCTATTTCCCCCAGGGACTCCCCATGGCCGCTTCTGGGGCGGTCTGTGAGTGATGCGAAAGCGAAGGTGCGAATGATGACTGAGTGTGATGCGAGGGGCTTAGAGTCAGTCTCGCCGCTTGAAAATCACGTACAAACTGATGCAAACCATCCCCATGAGGCAGATCGCAAGGGGGTATCCGAAGCTCCAACCCAACTCAGGCATGGATTCAAAGTTCATGCCGTAGATAGTTCCGACGAGTGTGGGAGCAAACAAAATGGCAGCCCATGAGGAAATCTTCTTGAAGTCGTCACCCGCACGCCGCTGACCTGCGGAAATCGCCCGGAGAGGTCCTCTGATCTGCGGCGATCAGCCTTTCCGTCCGACGGGGACGGAAGGTGGCAGGGACAGGACCACGGCTTCGCTCAGCATCAGTCGCGGCGCACCCTGACCAGCCGCCGCGCTCCGCACCATCTGGGTGGCGTCCGCAGGGGCAAGACCCTTCTCGCATGCCGTCCGGCGGGAGCGGTTACGCCCTTCGAGGCACGGTTGACACGGGAGCAGTTCGCCGCGCGTGGCTGCGGCATCGACTGGGGGAGCGGCCCCTGCGGTGGCTGTTGCTGGATGTCACCTACGGAGCAAAGATCACAGCGACCTTGTGAAGTGATCACCGGTAGTGAGCACCGTCCTCTACTTCGAGCCGATGTGGGTCGAGGGGCGCGCCCCGGGTCGCAGAGGCCACCAAGCGTGGTGCGCACCCTGACTCCGTTCCACTGCGCAGGACTGCGGAAGCGTGTACGACGCGGGCGTGCTGCTACGGCCGGCGTCTTTCGGGATGCGGCAAGGATCGACGCGTGAAAAATTGTCCTCCAATTTTTCGGGGTGATCTTAGGTGAGCGGCGGATCAGGGGGCGCCATGCGTTAGCGTGGCAAGCGTTCATGGCGAGCCCCCGTGCTGGTTCGTGCTGGTTTTTAAGGCGCAGTAGGGGTAAACGTGCAGGTCAGGGCGATTTCATGAGATTCCTGCACACCTTTTTGACGCATTCCATAGCATGAATGCTCATTTGAGCGCAAACATGCAGGTCAAGCGCTTGGGCCCCGCCTCTCGGTGGGGCCTTCCTGCATCCCCGTGCTGACCTGGTGCTGACCTCTCATCACCCGTCATCATCCCTGGGAACCTCAACCGTGCTGGTTCGGTGCTGACTTGTACAAGCCTTGATGGATTGGGAAGCGTGTCGCCGAGCGGAGCGTCCACTACGTAAGCCGGACACCGCGGATCGATGCGGTCCGATACCTGCGGGAGTGGAATACCTGGGTGGCGCGGTTCGTGCGGATTCGGGCCGCGCATCTTCCGGACCGGAGCTGTGTAGCCGGTGCACGCACCGAGTAGCCCGCAGGCGATTGAGTTTCGGGCGGCGCAAGGAGAATCCCGCCGGGAACGATATCGAGAGTGAGCGTCTGAACCCGGGCGATATCGAAGAGGCCCTTTCCCTGGCAATGGCCGTGAGTTGATCACGGCCCCTGGGTCGCCGGGTTGATCCCACAAGGGCCCTTAGATGAACCTGCGTGATGAGTGGCGGGCAGAGTTGAGGTGTGCGAACCGGAGTCGACCAGAAGGAAGTGGGCACCGCCGATTCGGGTGGTGTCCACTACCGGCCGTCGCGCTGCCACCGAGAGGCTGACCGAATGCACGTGGCGCGGGGTCAGAGGCGTTTGTAGCTCCGCTTGGACACGGTGTCACCGGTCTGGAATGTGGCTTCGAGGCCGTCCGCGCTGAGGGTGCGGGTGAGCTGTGGCTTGCCGGTCGGTCTGCGAAGGCTGCTGGCGTTTTCGCGATCACCCGAGGAGGTGGCAGCCGGGTGGCGGGAGCGTCCGTACTGGCCTATGGATCCGTTCGGAGGCGTCCCCGTGTCTTGGGTGGGGGAGGCTGGTTAGGCGTATCGATCCCGCTCGAGTTACGGGCCAAGAGGGGACCGGCGAGGGGAGCACTTCGGAGCAGGTGTTGAGCAGGTTGCCCAGTTCGTGCTCGGCGTCGGTGATCAAATACTCCGTCCGGGCCGAGGCATTCGCCGATGTAGTCGCGCACGTAGCCGAACAGCAGGCGCCGGATGGAAGAAGCCCCGGTTCCGCCAAGGGGCTTGGCGGAACCGGGGTCGGTGAAGCTATCGCGTGCGTGCGTCGGCGCGGTGTGCGGTCAGACAGTGATGAACTCGTCCAGCCCACGCCACCGAACAGCAGCTCCAGGATATCGCCGCGCAGGGCCTGACAACGGCCGCCGGGCCTGCGACTTGGAGGCTGAGTTCACCGACGTTCAGGAGATCCGACATCGCCCTCTGAGGCACAAAACCCGCCGAGTCCTACTGGCGGCCATCGTGCTCCGCCTCCGGATCGGGTACTCCGGAGGCGGCGGCCCAGTCCTCGGGATGGGAGACCGGCAGCAGACGGAACTGCTGCCGATGGGTGCTGTCGTACGGAGTCACGGCATCGAACTTCATACGGCTGTGATCCTGGATGAGCAGCATCTCGATCACCTGGGCTGCGATCTGCAGGTCGTCCGCCGTCATCCCGGCCGGAATGGCCGGCGGAGACAGGATGGCTCCGTCTTCATCGCGGTCAACGTAGAAGCCCCGCTGCTTGGCGAGGTTGGCCTCGCGCGCCGCGGTCTCGGCTTCCGTCTGCCGCTGCTGGTGGGCCTCCTCCCACGACACATCGGATCCCATCGCGCGCACGCGGCTGTAGTCACCCCAGAATGCCGCGAGCTCATCGCCGAAGACGACAGCCTCGAGGTACTTCTTCGTGTGACTGCGGCCGTGCGTGGCCAGCGCATCCACCCTGCGCGGCGCCTCGTCCCCCTGACTCCAGGCGCCCTGGAAGACGTCGTAGACCCAGAGCGCTTTCCCGAGCTCTTCCTGCGCCAGGACCGTGAGAGATCGCGCCCGCCCGTGCGAGCCGGCGGCCAGCAGGGTGTGGGCGTCGGCAACCAAGGCGGAGGCGTTGTCCACCAACGCCTTCCAAAACTCGCGTGCCTGCCCCGGGCTCATCTCGACCATGGCATCAGTGTGCCCTGCCTCCCTGCGGGCTCGGCTCTCGCGGTCCGAGCCCGCAGCCGCTCTTGGCGCGGGCCTGCGTAGCAGGCGCTGGTCTCAGGGTGCTGCCGTCCGGTGCCCGTTGCGCCGCACCTGACGGGCAGCACGCAACGCGGCGCGCTGTTCTGGCTGGACATAGAGAAGGAATACGGCCTCCTTGATCAGAGAGGCGACGTCGGCGACTTCGTCGTGGGAGAAGTTGAGCCCCTTGTGCAGGCTCCAGTTCCCAAGCAAGCGAGCCTCATCCAAGTCCCGGACTACCTCAGCGGGGACCCCTTGGTTCACTAGGTCCGCAATCATGGCGATCAGGTTCTTCCCCTCAGCTCCACGGTCCGTGCAGATCTCCTCGACAGCGGCGCGGTACATGGCGCCGGCCGCACGCAGGGCACCGGCCTGCTGGCAACGAGCACCCTCGACGAACAGGCCGCGCACGCTCTCGGGCGCCTCGGGGGCCAGTAGGTCCGGTTCGCCCACCGGATACACGAGCAGCACGAAGCGCACCTTGCTGGCCTTGGCTTCGAGCGCCTCCCCCACCTTCTCCAGATCATCTGGGAGGTCCGGGCCGAAGTGCTCGTGCAGGACACACGTCTTACGGCACCGAGGGCACGTCAAGACGTGTTCGACCACCCGGAACATGTCCAGCTGCTGCTGCGGCTGCACGGGGTTGCTGAGGTCTGGCCCGCTGCTGCGCCCGTAGGAGAGTTCCACGAGCTGCGGCCATACCTGGCGCCTTGACGCGTGCGTGAAGGCGACGTGGAGCTTGCAGTTAGGGCACTCCCCGGCCGGCTGATAGGTGTCCAGGGCGTCGATCGTCACTCGATTGCGTGCACTCATTGCCCAGGCATACACCGACCGGGCCTGCGGTGGGAACGGGTTTTGCGGAGTAACGGCGGCCGCAGCCGCCTCAGGCCGTCACGGCGGTGATTCCGCTCACGTCTCCGGACCGCCGCCTCTCCATTCCACGAGATCGGAGTCGGCTAGGTCCAAGTCCTCGGCGTTGTCCATGCCGGCCGCGGACAGGAAGACGGCGATGTCGGACGGCTTGTGCGCGACCGCGATGGCCGTTCCGTCCCAGCGGACACGCCTCCAGCCGTTTTCGTCAGGCGGGTAGATGACCAGGCGGGCAGGCATGGCTCCAGCCTCACGGGGCCGCGCAGAACGAGCACGCCGAGGCAGGCCGTACGGGGCGTCGGAGGGAGGCCCCCATCGCGGCCCTGATGGCCGAGGCCGCCCTTCGTACCGTCGAAACTGTCGGGTGGCTCTATTCACGAGACTCACGAATATCCCAGCCGGACCATGGGGCTGGCACCTCCCAATCCGGTGTCGAAGTGCTGCCGCTTCTCACGTGTCAGCGGTCACGTAATTCCCCAGGATCTTCATGATCAGCGTTACGTAATTCCCCACCTGGGCTGAGGCCGTGACGGGCCGCCCGACGGCTGAGTGTGCGGCTGGTCCGGCCGGTCAAGGGCGCCTGCGGCGGCGCTCCGCGCTGGCCTGACGGCCACCCTGGACAGTCCTGACCAGCCTGAAGGACTGTCTGGCTATCGGGCGGCCCGGGAAGCTCTGGCGCCCTGGGGATGCCGACGCCCGGTCGCCGTCCGCAGGCCCACGATGGTCGCGACGCCGCCGTCCCCGTGTCCCATTTCCTGACGTTCAGGGTGGGGAATTACGCGACCGTCCACATCACGAAGCCACCGGTGAGGAAGCCGCTGCTTTTCAGCGGGTCAATGGTGTTCGGCGCTGGTGTCGTCCTCGTGCTGTGCGGTGGGGGCGGGGTTGGTGCGGTTGGTGGTGTGCAGGGTGAAGGCGGCGGTGCGGACGGTGCCTTGGTGCTTGAAGTCGAGGAAAAGGCGGTAGGCGCCGTGGGTGGGGGCGGTGGCCATGAAGGAGATGGCGGGGCCGGGCTGGGTGGTGCCGTCGCCGGGGTTGCCTTCGGGGTGGACGTGGAGGTAGGCGAGGTCGCCGGAACGCAGGGCGACGAGGTGGCCGTAGGCGCCGAGGTAGGGCTCAAGGTCGGTGACGGGCTTGCCGTCCTTCGCCACGCTCAGCGTCAGGCCGGTCATCTTGCCGGCCATGAGCGTGCCGTCGAGAGTGACGGTGTAGCCGTCGACTTCGGCCGTGGCCTTCTGGGGCGGCAGCTCTCGCGGCTGGTAGGGGCCGGCGACGGCGAGGTCTGCGCCCAGGGCGAGGGGCTTCGCACTCTGTCCCGCGGGGGTGAAGTCGGCGAAGACGCGGTAGTCGCCTGCCGCGGGCAGGTCGACGGGGGTGCTCCAGGTCCCGTCCTGCCCGATGAGGTGTTGGAGGAGGTCCAGGGCCTGGTAGAGAGTCAGGCCCTGGCAGGGGCTTTTGGGGCCCTCCGCTGTTCGGTCAGGAAGAGGTGCGCGGCGGTGACGAGGGTGACGTGGCGGTGCCAGCCGGTGAACGAGCGGCCCCCGAAGTGGTCCAGGCCCAGAGCGGTCTTGAGTTCGCGGTAGTCGTGCTCGATGCGCCAGCGGGCTTTCGCGAGGCGGATGAGGTCCTTGGCGGGGATGTCGGCGGGCATGTTCGAGATCCAGTACTTCACCGGTTCGTTCTCGCCTTCGGGCCACTGGGCGATCAGCCAGGACAGCGGGATCGTGCCGTCGTCGGCCGGTTGGGGGCGGCGTCCGGCCAGCCGGACTCGTAAGAGTACGAAGTATGAACTCATCGCCGCTTTCGAGCCCTTGCGCCAGGTCACGGTCCGGCCCCGGCTGCGGCCCGCGGCCAGTACATGCTCACGCAAGGCCGCCGGGCGGGTGCGGTAACGGGGTAGCGGTCGGGGGCCGAGCCCGCCGTAGTCGGGCTGGTGCGGCACCGCGTTTTCGGCGTGAGCGGTCATCTCGCCTTTGACCTGGAGCACCCAGGCCAGCCCCCGCTCGTCCAGAACACGCCGGAAGTCGGCGTTCGCACCGTAGCCGGTGTCCGCGACCAGGACAGCGGGCCGCAGACCGATGGCGGCGAGCTCGTCAAGCATGTCCAGGGCGAGCTGCCACTTGGGCCGGTGGTGTTCGGTGCCGGGGCTGACCCACCCTGCCCGGCGCAGCACTGCGTCCCGTGTGGGCACGTCAGTGCCCTGCCTGCTTGTAGTGGTCAGCCATCACTTGCGCGTACGGGACACCGAGGCCCAAGGGGACGACCTTCCCGTACTGCCGACAGTTGAACTTGCCCATCTTCCCCCAGATACGAGAACGGCTCTCGAGCCGTCGAGCCGCACGGTGCCCGCTCCACGCGCGGCGCTCATCCCCTGCTTTTCAGTCACCCGCACCGCTCAACACGGTCCTTGGCCCACCACAGGAACGTGGCCGAATGCTGCTGGTTGGCGAAGCCGTCGCCGACGAGGGTACGAAGGAGATCATTGCTCCAGAGAATGAGGCGCCCACGGGTCCAGCTCACCGACTCCGGTGCCGGAAGCTCCAAGCCGTAGACCATGCGCGCGATCTCGCGCTTGCCACCCGCATCTGTCATGTACTTGAGGATCGTGAGGAACCGCTCGGGGTACACCACGCACAGGACCCTCGTGAGGAGCGCTTCCTTGAAGCCGGTCATGGCGAAGGGCTTCGAACCGTCGAGCAGTTGCTGGAGCCGATCCTCCAAGGGCACCTCGTCAGGCCCGTACAGGAGGTATCCGATCGTCGAGCGGGTCGCCTCGGCTGCCGCCAGATCGCCCATGTCGTTCCACGCGGAATTGAACGTGGCCTGGTTCCCGGGCCGCGCGCCGATCTCGGAGTTGGCGAAGTCCTTGAGCACCTGCGGGTTGCACTTCCGCAGTCCGTCGGGGGCGAATACCGTTTGGTACTTGGACCAGTAGACGGCCACGCGCGAGTCGAAGTCCGGCTTGACCGCGAGATACTGCGACTTCAGCCGGGCCACGCGCTCCAACCGCCCGGGATCGACGTCCTCGGGTTTCGGGAATCGTGCCCTGAGAACCTCGAAGGAGCGGGCCGTCTGCCTCTGCGGGAACGAGGGCTCCCCATGCTCCCACTCGAAGCCGCATCGGTGTCTGACCATCCGGCGTCCGTCGTCGAGCGTCGCGCGCACCTCGATGTCCTCGTCGTCACTGCACAGTGGACACATGGCCAAGGACATGGCTCCCCCGGATCTCCGCACGCCGCTGCCCGCCCCTGAGCCGGCCCGCTCCCCAATCGGCTTTGAAAGGTGCGGTTACGCGGCCACACCGATGGCGAGCGTACCCGTCACACCCGGCATGATGCCGCCAGGCTCCGTGAGCGGAATGGCGGGAGCTGAAATTCGCTGCTGACGGCCTTGCTAGGACTGGTTCTGCGTCGCCGGATGCACCCATGGCCGGCGCCAGTCAGTCCGGATTCAGCGGGGTGGATCCGGGCCGATCTGCGGGGCGTCGAGCCGTAGAATCCAGCAGTGAGCGCCGACGGCGGACCGTTGCGCGCCCTCGTGGGGAGGAGATCGCATGCAGGACACGTCGGACTCTATGAAGATCGGTGATCCGGGGGAGAACAGCCGGAGCGATACCGCCGACTCACCTGTTGTCGACGGTCCGACCTCCAACTCGGGCATCGACTCGACGACGGCGTCGACGCTCCTGGTGGAGGTGCTCCCAGGGGTGGCTGTCGTCGCCGGTGAGGTCCCGCCAGAGCTGAAGCCCGATCTGATCGACTTCGGGATCGTGCCGGCTGCCGACCGCAAGCAGATCTCAGCGATCCTCGCCTCAATCGGTAACGCGGCGACCCTGGCAGGCAATCTCGGAAACGCGTTCGCCAGCGTGCAGGGGCTCTACAGGATCGGCGACACGGCACAGGCCCTGCTAAAGAGCGGCGCGACGCTCACCGTCAAGGACGGCGGGAACCTCGGCGCCGTGATGGTTCCTGGCCGCTTCTTGCATCAGGCCCGCTTCTACTCCGTGAATGCGGTGAGCAAGGCGCAGACCGCGGCCTCGATCGGGCCGGCGCTGGCCATGGTTGCCCTTCAGATGATGCTGAGTGAGGTCTCGGGCCTCGTCAAGACCAACCTCGCGGTGACAAGTCAGGTCCTCACCACCATCCGCAAGGATCAGTGGGCTGAACTGACCGGGCTCGTCGCCGTCATCGATCGCGCGGTCGACCAGGCGCGAGAGATCGAATCGGTCCCGACGTCCTTGTGGGAGGACGTCACGGGCAGTGGAGCACTGCTGCAGAAGCAGCTTGAGCTCTACCAGGGGAATGTCCGCGACCACGTCAGGCAGATCGGTCGGGCCGACGCACGCAGCCACCGTGAGTATCTGCGGACGAACGCCGAGGGGATCGCCTTCGACGCCTATGGCCTCCTGTCCTCGCTCAAGGCGTGGACCGGGTATCACGCGCTCCGCGCAGCGAGGGCGAGAGCCGCTGGACGAGAGGACGCCGCCGAGGCGCAGTACGCCGAGGTCATCGCGCGCGACACCCGCGCGGAGTTCGACTCCACCCTCGCCGAGATGGCGAGTCTCGTCGACTCGCTGACGCGGGAACTTCGAATCATCGCCGAGCTCCCCGGACCCGACGCATGGCCGCTGCCGGGGAAGCGGAAGGACGTGAAGGCAGCCCGCGAAACCTCCGCCCGTCTTCTGGAGGCCATCGAGCCTCTTGCCGATGCTCTCCGTCCGCCGGCCCCTCCGCTCGAGGCTCCGGGCGTCGTCTGCGCGCCCAAATCGCTGGATCTCGAGCCGTACCTTCCCATCCTGCGATGGTTCCTCGAGGACGGTGAGACTCTCCGTGTCCTCGGCTTCCCCGACCAGCTCGATGCTCTCGGTCCCGTTTCTGCGATCTTCAGCGGAGCGAAGGAGAAGTTGGCGGCAGCGAGGGACAAGGCCGCGGCAAAGACGCTGGTCGCCGTCACGGATCGCCGCATCATCACGGCCAAGGCGAACGCATTCCTCGAGCAGGGCGAGACCGTTCAAGACATCCCGATCGACCGGGTGCGATACGTACGGGCAGCAACCGCACAGGACAGAAGCGCACGTTCGACGATCGACCTCATCACGCGCGACGAGAACATCCGGTGGCTCTTTCACGCCGACATCGACGACACTCAAGTGAACACGCTCGCCTCCGTGCTCGCCGAGTCCATGACGATCCCGGACGTTGAACGCGATGAGCTTCAACGGCGGCGCTGCGCCCCCATCGAGGCGGGCAGGAAGAGCGAGAGCACCGACATGAGGTCTATGAAACCGGCTGGTTGCGAAGCCACGACCCGCGATGTCGAGTAGACCCCGAGGCAATTGACCATTTCGTGGCCGGGGCCGACAGGGAAGCGACCACCGCGCCAAAGCGTAGACCCTACGTACTGGCGCGCGAAGTTCGGCCAGGCGACCATGGCCCGTATCGAACCGCACCAGCAACCGGGCGGATCACATTGCGTAGGCCGCGCACGGCACCAGTCGCGTGATCGCCCGGACAGGTCCTAGCCGCGCAAGCGCCTCGCCGTGTCCGGGGGGATCGCCCCGAGTACGGCCACGTTGCCGTCAAGGGCTGCCGTCAGTCGAAGCCCACCTCCTGCGCGCGCCCACATGATCGACTCAATCGGGCTGAGGACGGGGCGGCTGAGAGATCAACTCTCGCTACGGCTGCCACCCGAAGCACGGATTCTACGAGGGGAGGCGACGGCACCACCTTTCGAAGGCTTCTTGTAGGCCTTACTGAGGAGCCCAATCCCAAAGGCCCTCGCCTGATCCGTCAGCGCATCGTCTGGCCACGCCTGACGCCCATCGAGGGTTTGCGCCCACATGAAGCCGTCTTCACCTTGTCCGCTAATGCGTCGGGGCATAGCCCTACCTCCTCTCGTGCACCTCACCACTGTCCCACGATCATTCATCCCAGGAAAGCCCTGGACTCTCCATGGCTTCCTGCCGCGGCGCCGTCACCCTAAGCCCAGGGCTCGTGATTCTGCGTATATACCACGGCAGTATCAGCAGGACCAGGATTACGCACTGCACTGCGAGAAGCACGAGGAAGCCGCACTCCATACGCTCCGTTGAATTCACACAAAACAAGATGAGAACAGCCGAGAAGCACACGACTGGAATACACCATGAAACGCCTCGAAGGCCTGCAAGCATCTCGTCTTCCAAGGCGTGCGATTTCGAGGAAGATTTTGCCAGAATGGTTATGGAGGCGGCCCCAACGGCGAGAAGAATTGTCGTCAGCAGAACCGTCAGGTTCAACGGCGTCCCTGAACTTGTGCCGGAGGTCTTGGCAGCAACCAGGTCAGCACTTTCCGCGCGGCCAACGCACAGCAGCGCCAGTACTGCTAGGCACGTCGCAAGGGTTGCGGGTAGCCATCCTCTAAGTTCGGATCTCAGCCGCAACAGGAGAATATATTCCGGTCCACTGCCGAAATCGTGGGCTGCCAGGTGGAACCCGTGTCGACCCAGGAAACCGACATGAGGCTGGGGTAGCGCCGGCGTCAACCCTGGTGAACGAGGATCGATTTCCACACCTGGCGGCGTCCATAGCTCACAGTGGTAGCTTCTAGGATCACTCACGGGTGGCACTATTTTATATCCCCATGCCGTCCATCCGAGCAACCGCGGCAGTTCACGCCACGGCTTCCCGCTTACCGTGGACCAAGACTGAGGGACGTCCGTGGTTATCTTAACCATGCATTCACTGTCCGGTTCGCCAGGGACCAAGGCGCACAGTATGTGACATTCAGTCAGGACCTTCACGGAAATCCTGAAGAACTCGGAAGCAGGGTTGTTAGCGTTCCCGAATAGAAGATCACGCTGCTCTGATCTCAGACCCCAAGGCGTGAGGTGCATCAAATTGTAAGTGGCCTCGCCATCGCGGATAACTGAGGTCGTAATGCGTCTAAACGCTGATGTTAGGCCATCTGGTAGGCCGGGGAGCCAGGGTGTCTTAGGAATCGCCCCGCCGATGATGGATTCAGCGACAGCATTTAGGAAGTTGAATTCCAGAGAAGCGCACTCCTTGCTTCGCAACCTTGGCAAAGAGTGGCCCTCAGAATCGCACATATGGAATCGATAGGAGAGGCTCGCCTTGTCTAGCAGCATGAGAGGAACGAGGCATTGGCGCTGACCTGTCGAGCCTTCGAGAACTACGGCATCCGATGGGATCGTAAAATGGAAACCAATCTTGCATCGAACGGCTTCCGCATCGACAAATTCAAACGTATCCACCCGTCGATGCATCCAGCGCGATCGAGATAGCCACAGCAGCCCCACCCTTCTCCCGGCCTCTGGCTGCTCAAATTGATCTCGGCCAGTCAACGTGAGCGGCTCTGGGCGTGCGTCTTCCGCCGCAGGAGAATCGTGGGAAATATCGGCCATTGCCGCTTGCCCTCCGCGCGCCTCCTCGCCTGCTGGGAATCACAGGTAGGAGGTTGAATACGTGATCCATGCGTCGATCCAGCGTCCTACTTCTAGGTTGGGTCTCGACCGAGCACCTCGCAACCGGCCGGACCTCCGTGGTGTTCCGTTGAGCCTGCATCACCGTCCGCATCCTCACAAGGCAATACACGTCACAGACCAGCTGTAGCGTCCGCGGCTCGCCTTTCGGCAGGTAAGCGTCACCGACGCGGTGCAGCTCCCACCGCCCTCGCAGCCTGACCACCACACCAAAGGTGTCCGTCAAAGCGGAACAAGCTCAATCTGCTGGCCTGGGTCCGCAAGCGTCCGCGGGGCGGGCCCAGACTGCATGCCTTCTTCGCGACCATGTACTACGCGGCTCCCCGCCCGGAGGAGGCTGTGACCATGCGGGTCATGGACGTGCGCCGCCCGGATGCAGGAGATGACGACCAATGGGGTGAACTCCTCATCCACACAGCACAGCCTGAGGTGGGCAAGCACTGGACCGACACCGGCGAGGTTCACGAGGAGCGAGGGCTGAAGGGGCGCGCCAGGGACGACATGCGGGTCGTCCTGTGTCGTCCCGCGCTGACACGGATCCTCCGTCAGCACATCAAGGCGGAGGACTTGAAGCCGGGGGATCTCCTCTTTCAGGGAGAGAACGGCGGAATGCTCGCCGGCTCAGTCATTCGTCGTGCGTGGACGGCTGCGCGCAGGTATGTGCTTTCGCCGGAGGAGATTGCGTCGCCGCTCAGCAAGCGGGTCTACGACATGAGGCACACCTGTTTGACGAACTGGCTGAACGACGGGGTGCCGCCGGCGCAGGTGGCCGACTGGGCGGGGAACAGCGTCCCTGCCCTACTCGCCGTATATGCCCGGTGCGTCACCGGGCAGCTCGCCGATCTCAAGCGGCGGATTGAGGACAGCGGCGACCTCCCCGAGGTCCCGGAGGTCGGCTGAACGCCACGTAGAACTTCACCACGTATTCTCCGTGGCCACTCGCAGAAACCCGATAACAGCCGGACAGCCCCGGACTCACCCCAGGAGACTCCGGGGCTTACTGCGACGCTACGACGGTCGCGCTAGGGTGCCGCTGACCTGCACGAAAGCCCTCCCCGGAGGGAGGGCTGACGGTGGTGTGGAAAGAGCGTCCCCGGCAGGACTCGAACCTGCGGCCAAGTGCTTAGAAGGCGCCTGCTCTATCCGCTGAGCTACGGGGGCTGACCTGCGAAAACGCAGCTTCCGAACACGAGCCGTGTGTCGCTGTGCCACACATGTGCCACCAGGGTACGTGTGGGGCGACCGGCTTCGGCTTCAGCCTCTCACAGGAGATCTACGTCCCCGAAGGCAGGGATGGAAACAATTCGGTCTCCGCCGCTGTTGTGGCGTCTCGTAACGGGATGCATGGGGGTGCTGAGACTGAGAAGCCGTATCTCTATCGATCATGAGAGCGATGTGATCGAAAACGGGGGCTGGGGCGGGTGAACCTGGCCGTGTCCGCGCATGAAGGCAGGGCCTCCTGAACATCTCCGGGTTGTCGAGACCAA
>NZ_JASISO010000088.1 GCF_030063135.1 Streptomyces sp. G-G2 | reverse complement strand
CCGGACGCCCACCCGGCTCGAAAAACCGCAGGCCAGCCCCACGCCACGAACCCGGGAAGACCGTCAAGCGAGCCGAAACCCTCACCGAACACGTCCGCCTGAAACAGCAGCGAGGTTAAAGATCAAGTTGAGAAGCCGTTGCCATACCGATCATGGAGTCTGTCGATCGAACGGGAGTCTCGATCGGGTGATCGCGGGCCCTGCCCGGCATGAGAGCAGAGCCTGGCGGTATGCGGGGAAAATCAGGGGAGCGGACGGCCGCGCGCTGCTACGGTCGGGCGCCATGAGCTGGCTTCCCGATGACTTCGTCCACCCCGTCCTGGTACCGCTGCCGGGCGGTGGTCATCACCTGCGGCCGATCCGGGAGGTGGATACCCCGCTCGACTATCCGGCTGTGATGGGTTCGCGCGAGCGGCTGTGGACCATCTTCGGCCCGGCCTGGGGCTGGCCCGCGGACACCATGACCTACGAGGCCGACCAGGCCGACCTTTTGCGGCACGAGAAGGAGATCGCCGCGCACCAGTCCTTCAACTACGCGCTGTTCGACGCGGCGGAGACAGTTCTGCTCGGCTGTGTCTACATCGACCCGCCGGAGAGGGCCGGCGCGGACGGCGAGATCTCCTGGTGGGTGGTGGACGAGCTGGTGGGCAGCAAGGTCGAGCAGGCCCTCGACGCGCTGGTGCCGCAGTGGATCGCCGCCGACTGGCCGTTCGAGCAGCCGCGCTTCCTCGGCCGTGAGATCTCCTGGTCGGACTGGCTCGCCCTGCCGCAGCATCCCGACACGTAAGTGGTTGTTGCCCGTACCGATCTCGAAGGCTGTCGGTCGAACGGGAGTCTCGATCCGGTGACTGCGGCGGTTTCCGCGCGTGGAAGCAGGGCCTCCTGGTAGCTCGGGGGTGCGATCCCATTCCGAGTGGTTCCCGGAGGCCCTGTTGTCTTTGTTGTACGTGCCCGGGCACGTTGACTTCAACTCGCCCGGCGTGTCGTGCGATTGCCTCGCGCATGTGTACGGTAACGCGGCCGATCATCCGGACCGGGTGCGCTGGTACCCGTCGGACATGACGGATGCGGAGTGGGCGGCGGTGCGCCCATTGTTGCCGGTGCCAGCCTGGCTGGAGGGCCGGGGCGGGCAGCCCGAGGGCTACTGCCACCGCTCGATGCTGGACGCGATCCGGTACCTGGTCGCGGGCGGGATCTCCTGGCGGGCGATGCCCGCGGACTTCCCCGCCTGGGGCCGGGTCTATGCCTTCTTCCGCCGGTGGCGTGAGCACGGGCTGATCGCGGAGTTCCACGACCGGCTGCGAGGCAAGGTCCGTGAGCACGAGGGCCGTGAGGCGGAACCGTCGGCGGGGATCATCGACGCGCAGTCGGTGCGGGCTGCCGCGTCCGTGCCCACTTCCTCAAGCGGGTACGACGGCGGGAAGAAGGTCCCGGGCCGCAAGCGACACATCGTGACCGACACGCTCGGCCTGCTGCTGGCCGTCGCGGTGACGGCCGCGAACGTGGGAGACCGGGATGCGGCCGGCCGTTCCCCTGCTGCGGCGACTGCGCTCGCTGCACAGGGAGATCACTCTCGTCTGGGCTGACGGCGGCTACACCGGCGGCCTTGTCGCCTGGGCGAAGGAGAAACTCGCGCTCACCTTGGAGGTCGTCAAACGCACCGACGACATGAACGGGTTCGTGGTGCTGCCCCGCAGGTGGGTGGTGGAGCGCACGTTCGCGTGGCTGATGCATTCGCGCCGTCTGGCCCGTGACTACGAAACCCTGACGACCACCAGCGAGGCGATGATCCAGTGGTCGATGATCACGCGGATGAGCCGCCGCCTGGCCCGGCCACGATCCCGTGGCCGGCACTGAACATCCCCGACGCCTCCTGGACCAGCCGCCCGCGCTCCGCCGGGCGCCTGGCCTTCGACCGCACGCCCTCCACCTTCGCTGGCGTCGGCCCCAGTCCCAGCACCACCGCGATTTCCTTCGCCCGCACCGGCCCCTGGCCCGACCGGCCCGCAACCATGCCCAGGATCCGCTGGTAATCCGGCGCGAGAACCGTCGCGGGCAGCCCCTCCTGCCAGGACGGCACTGTCGTTCCCGCCAACGGCGCGGGCACGGACACCGATTTCGCCTCCGTCTCTGCCTCGGTCACGGTGGTGGTCTCGGCAGCGGACACGGCCAGGGCCTCGACGAGTTCCTCCCGCGCGATCACTCGCCGGTCCAGCTCGATCTCCGCCGCCTCCAGCACCACAGCCGCCCGGGCCGCTGCCTCCCTCAGATCCTCGACCCGCACGCGAGCAGCCGCTTCCCGTACCTCCAGCAACCCCAGCATCGACGCCACCGCATACCCCTCACTTAACGGGCGGAACAGAACGCCGAAACTCTCCCTCACTCCATCCGAAACCATGCCTGAACAGCGGAAATCAAACGATCATGGTAGAGAAACGGCTTCTCAGGCCAGGCCATGCGGCGGCCACCGAGTTCGGCGCCGAGCAGTCACTCGCCAACGCCGCCGTGCTCGTCCGGCACTTCCTCCCCAACGGTTTGACGGCCCTCGGCGACGAAGCCGCGCTCGACCCCTTCGACGAGACCGCGCGCACCCTCGGCCCCGAAGGCGCCGCCGACGTGATCGCCGTCCTCGTCTCCCAGGTCGTCGAGCTGGCGCATCGTCAAGCTCGGGCTCCAGTACGCAGCCACCAGCAGTGCCCGGTCCTCCAGCGGATGAACCCTCCCCGAGCGACATCCTGTAGCCGGGGAGTCAGGCTGGACTTCCGAACTGCGGTACAGAGATTTCAGCGGCACACCGGGCTCAGCGACACGACCTGAGCGCGGCTGCAGCAACGCCACCTCGGACTTCCAGAACGACCCCTGCGACCTGCAGCTTTACTTTGGGCTCCTCATCGCCCCTCCGAGGAGTGACCCCGCCAGCTGCTGGCGCCCGATGCGCTCAGCCATCTGTTGGGGCGTCAGCTCCCTTGCGCAGTCTCCGGGCTGATGCGTGACACTGCCAGGCTGGCCTGAGGGTAAAGGCCGAGTAGAGATAGCCCAATGTTCACCGCAGGGCTCTATCCGCGTAGATACATGCGGTGGTGTTATTCCGTCAGCCAAGCCCCACACCCACGGGCACCCACCACCCCACACTTGCGGGAGACCCCCATGCGTCCGATGCGTCGCCTCACCGCCACCACCGCTTCGATAGCCCTCGCCACCGCTGGCCTCATCGCCGCCACCGGCAGCACCGCCCACGCCACCACCACCTCCACCACGGCTACCTGTTCCCAGGCGTACCTGCCGCGGCCCGACTCCTCCTGTCAGCCCGGCGCGCTGAACCCGAACGTCACGCAGGCGAACATCCACTCCACGATCTGCGTGGGAGGCTACAGCTCCTCTATCCGGCCCTCCACCAGTTACACGAACGCTTTGAAGGTGAAGCAGATCGCCGAGTACGGCTACACCGACACCAGCACGGCGGACTACGAGGAGGACCACCTCATCGCGCTCAGTCTCGGAGGGAACCCGACGAGCCCGCAGAACCTGTGGCCCGAGCCCCGGTGCCAGGCGGGAGGCTCCACCGCGGGGGACAAGGACACCGTGGAGTACAAGCTGTACAAGGCGGTCTGCGCGGACACCATTCAGCTCGCCCCGGCACAGCACGCCATCGCCACCGACTGGACCACGGCGCTGGCCGCCGTCGGCATCAACTGACAACCACCGCCTACGGCGGCGGGGGAGTACCGGCTACCGGCGCGGTGTGAACTGCCACCCTGTGGTGAACCCGATCAGGACGACGTCGGGGGCGCCAACAGCATCCACAACCTGTGCCAGAGCCGGTTCCCGTGAGCAGAGCCATGCTGAACCGGCGCGAGCGGCTGCCCACTACCGAGGAAGTAATACTGGGAGTTCGTTCCTGACCTTGCGCCGGACTCTCGGCGGACACCTGGCCGAGGCACCGTCGACCGCCCGGACCACGGCGCAGCTGGTGCTGTTCCGCCTGGACCTGGCGCGGGTGGTCGAGGAGGAGCTGCCTCCGGCGGCGAGGGTGTCGCTGGGCGGCTCACGAGCTCCTCGAGGAGCTCGTGAGCGCTACCGCGGTGCTGGAGCGCTTCGCCTGGCGGCTGAGCCCGCTGCTGGAGTCCGATGAGGGGGAGTTGGGGGAGAGGCAGGTGTTCGGCGCTGAGGGGCGTTCGGCGCTGGACGCGGCAGGGGTGCCGGTCATCTCGGCGGGGTCTACCATCGCGGCCGCGGTCAGCGGCGACACCGAGTTCTGACCGGTGGTAGGGAGAACTCAGAGGCGTAGATCCCGCTTCAGCTCGTTGAACTTCATTGTCCGGCGTGCGGCGGTGTTTGCGTAGGGTGTGCTGCCGAGCCCGCCACCCTCCGCAGCTGGATCATCGGCCTGAACTACAAGCTCAGGCGGCGGAGAGAACTTGGCGGGAGCGGTGCAGGAAGTCGTTGACCTGTGGTTCTGCGGCCCATGGGGTGAGTTCGTGGTTGAGGGAGCGCAGGTAGTCGTGGGCGCGGGTGGAGCGGACCTGGCGGAGGATGGTGACGGCGCGTTCGCCCATGGTGAGGCCGAGGTCGAGTTCGCGGGCGCGTAGGTGGGTGGAGGCCACGACCGCGGCGCGGATCCCGACGGCCCGGGTGAACACTCCGGAGGGCATCACGGCGGCTTGGGCGTCCCAGCGCAGCGCTGCGGCGGGTTTGCCGAGGTCTCTGTGGATTTCAGTGGCGTCGGCGCTGATCCGGCCGTGGGTGAGGTAGGCGATCCACTCAGGGTCGCGGCTGCCCGGGCGGACAGAGCCGAGGAGCGCTTCGCAGACGGCGAGGGCGGCAGAGGCCGCGCGGGTGTCGGCGGCTTTTGCGTGGGCGCGGGCTTCGGCGAGCTTGATAAAGGCCAGGACGCGGGGGGCGGCGATGTGCCGGGCGCGGTCGTAGGCGCCCTGGGCCATGTCGATCGCGTCCTGGTGGTAGCCGCGGAGGGTGGCCTGGAGGCTCATCGTGGCCAGTGTGTACGCACCGGCCTCTACGTTGCCGGCGGCGCGGGCCAGGCGCAGGGACTGGATGAAGTCGCGTTGGGCGGCTTGGTGGTGTCCCATGTCGAAGGCGGACCAGGCGGCGACGCGGGCGAGTTCGGAGATGGCGGTGAATAGCTCGCGGCCGACCTGTTCGGTGTAGGTGCCGCGGAGCAGGGGGGCGGCTTTGTGGCGCAGGCAGTCCGAGACCGCGCCTGCTTTCCAGTTCCCGCCGCCGAATTTTGAGTCCCAGCGGCGGGCCTCCTCGGAGGCCTCCCACAGTTCGGCGAGGTCGGCGCGGCCGACGCGGCGTGCGCCGGGGTGGCTGATGCGGGGTGCGGGGCCGGTGTCGGCGGGGACGGCGAGCCACCGGGTGGTGGGCGTGGCGTACGCGCCGATCGCGAACGAAGAGGAGCTGTGCAGGAAGGTGCGGCGGTCCACGGTGCTCCAGTGCTCGGCGGCGGCTCGCAGGGCGAGGCCGGGGTCTCGGGGGAAATCCAAGCCCAGAGCGGGGTCCGGTGCGGACACCCGGTTCATGCCGATCTCGGCGACGGTGACCGGCCGTCCGAGGCATTCGCCCAGCGCAACGGCCAGACAGGCCGGCCCCGGAGTGCGCGGGATCATCCCCCGGACAGTCCAGTTCGCGACACTCGTATGGGTGTAGGCGACGGTGACGCCCCGTGCGGCGGCGAGCTGATTGACCCGGTGGGCCAGGCGCGCCCGGCTGGCACCGCTGGCCTCGATCAGCTGGGCCAGCGCCGAGTTGGGGCCTTGGGCCCGCGTGGTCGGCATGCTCCTCGCCTCCTGGTCCCCCATGTCCGGCAGGCGGGACGCTGCTCGGGTGGGGTCATCGAGCGTAGACCCGGTGGGGCCTGTTCTGAGCGGGCCTTGGTGATTGTGAGCCCCCCTCGTGGGCCCTGTCCGCGCCGCCGGGTCCGGGGTTCTCTGGTCTTGTCGGGGGCCGTCCCCGGCCAGCCTGGCTCGCGCCTTCGCCGAGGAGAATCCCATGACCGCAGCCACCGCCCAGCCCGTCCTGCCCGCCCCCGCGCCCGCGCCCGTCGAGCGGTTTGTGCGGCGCCCCTACCAGGAGCGGGCCGCCCGCTACCGGGTCGCCGCGGACCGGCTGGCCACCGGCGGCCTCAGCGACCGGCACAGCCTCGCCGATGTCGGTGCCGGCCACACCGAGCTGGACTGGTGCCTGCGCCGTGAGCACGGCTGGGACGGCCGCTACCTGCCCTTCGACCGCTGGACCGGGGACGTGGACCTGGAGAGGTGGGTGCCCCCGATGCGCTACGACTGGCTGGCCTGCCTGGAAGTGATCGAGCACCTGCGAGACCCCGACCGGCTGCTGCGTGAACTGCTGGCCAGCGCGGTCCTGGGGGTGGTGGTCACCACCCCCAACCCGGCGGTGGTGGACGTCCTGGCGATGGACCCCACCCACATCACCCCCGTCAGTCGCGAACACCTCGCTGACCTCGGCTTCTACACCAGCCTCCACAACCTGTACGGCACCCCCGATGACGGGATCTGCGGGGTCTGGTACCGCGAGGGCCTGCACCTGGTCGAGCGCAAGATCACCCCCGTCCGCTACATCCCCGCGACGGCCGAGAGGAGCGGACGGTGATCAAGGAAGGGCAGCACACCTTCATCTCCGGGCGCGGCCCGGTCGAGCCGTTCCTCGGCAAGTACGCCGCGAAACGCGCGGACATCTTCGACATCATCGAGCGGCGCTTCGCGGCGGCCGGGCTCGCCGGCATGCGCTACCGGCCGCTGCGCATCGAGCTGGAGATCACCACCAAATGCAACGACTCCTGCCCCTCGTGCGGGATGGGGGCGCTGCCGCTGGCCTCCGGCATCACGCTGAGCGCGGACCAGCGGGCCCGGATCGTGGATGAGTTCGACGCGGTCGGCCTGCCGTCAGCCGCGGTGACCGGCGGGGAACCCTTCGTCGCCGTCCACGCCCTGATGCCGCTGATCAAAGCCCTCAACGGGCGGAGCATCGACGTCTCCAAGCTGACCACCAACGGCGTATGGGGCGCCCCGCGACGCTGCGAGCGGACCTTCGCCCACCTGGAGAAGGCCGGGTTCTTCGACAACCGCCTGTTCGTGCCGCTGCTGATGCTCTCCGTCGGCGAGCAGACGATGCCGCTGGAGTGGGTCGCCCGGATCCTGCACCACGGCGTCACCCACTACACCGACCGCGAACTCAACCTGGCAGTGTCCTCGCTGGCCGACCCGGCAGACCGCCAGCACAAGATCTACCAGCTGATCGAGGTGTACGAGAAGGCATACGGCGGCTTCCCGCACGACCGGGTGCACTCCACCATGCGGGTCTACCTCGACAACGAACGGCTGCCCGAGCAGCACAAGCCGGACCGGCCCGGCCACACCACCATCAAGAGGTGGATGGACGCCTGCTTCGACTGCTTCGCCCCCACCGTCGGGACGTACATCCTGCCCTCCGCACTCCTCAAACAGGACGGCCGCTGGTACGCCTGCGCCAGCTTCGACGTCCCCGAATCCCTCGGCTTCGGCAACCTCTTCACCGACGGCCTGCACACCATCCTGGAGCGCGCCAACGACTCCTCCTACCTCCAGGCCATCGCAGCGGGCGGCGGCCTCAAAGGCCTCCACGGCGCCGTCCCCGCCGAGTTCACCACCACCACGACCTGCGGCGGGTTCTGCGCCTCGTGCACCCTGCTCAGCGGCAAATACCGCGAGGTCAACGGCCAACCACCAGCGCTACCCCTGCCGGTCATCCCCGCCGACACCCTGATGGGCCGCCTTGGCGCGCCCGCTCCGACCGCCAGCTGAACCAGGAGAGCCGTCAATGCCGAAATCCACAACCCGCGAGCCGATTCTCCGTACCGCGCTCGCACGGGTCACCAGCCACACCGCCGATACGCTCCCCGAAGAAGGACACCTGGAGCAGCACCTCGGCATCGACAGCCTGGCCCTGGCCGAGCTGATCACAACCCTCGAACAGGACCTCGGGATCACGATCCCGGACGAGGAGACCGGCCGACTCCAGACCGTCAGCGACCTGCGTACTCTCCTCGACCGCCTCACACCCACCAGCGGAACGGACACCCCCTCGTGAGCCTCCGGCAGATCGACCCGAAGCAGCGCGGCTTCCTGATCGTCAACTCCCACCCCACCGGCTCCGCCGAGACCGTCACCCGGATGTGGGAACAGATCCCGGCCCGCGCCGACGGCAGCAGCCCGGTGGTCCTGCTCCTGGGCCACAGCGCCGGATACGGCCTGGCCACCCTGCTCACCGGGATCCGCCAGCACGGCATCCGCGGCGTCGGCGTCGCCTTTGAGGGCGCCGAGACCGAGCGGCGCACCGCCACCGCCGGCTGGTACCGCACCGCGGCCGCCGCCCGCCTCGCCGACGAAACAGGAGCCGACTTCGCCTTCGTCAACACCGACGCGTTCTCCGAGAAGGGCAAAGCCGAGGTCCTCGACCTCATCGCCGAGAAATTCGGGCAGGTCGACTACCTCATCTACAGTCTCGCCGCGCCCCGCCGAACCGACCCGGACACCGGGACCGTCCACCACTCGGTGATCAAGCCCCTGGGCCAGCCCTACCAGGCCCCCGCACTGGACTTCTCCGACGGCACCGCCAAAGTCACCAGCCTCCGCCTGGAGCCCGCCACCGACGAAGAAACCCACGCCACCGTGCAGGTCATGGGCGGCGCCGACTGGCGGCTGTGGGTCGAAGCCCTCGCCGAACGCTCCCTGCTCGCAGACCGCTTCACCACCGCCGCACTCACCTACATCGGCTCCGAGCTGACCGCCCCCGTCTACCGCCAGGGCACCATCGGCGCCGCCAAGCAGCACCTGGAGAACACCGCCCTCGAACTCAACGACAGCGTCCTCGCGGGCAGCCAGCGAGCGTTCACCGTCGTCGCGGGAGCCGCGGTCACCCAAGCCTCCAGCGCCATCCCCTCCATCGCCCTGTACACCGCCTTCCTCCACACCATCCTCGGCGACGCCTTCCGCACCACCGCCCAGCAGGCACAAGACCTCTGGGACCAGCTCACCGGCACCACCACCCCCGTCACCGACGAGCAGGGCCGCATCCGCCTCGACGGCTGGGAACTCGACCCCAAGGCGCAAGACCAGGTCCGGGAACTGTGGGCCGACCCGCAAGCCGCACTCGAGTCTTCCCCGGCTGGCGCCGACTGGTTCATGAGCCAGCTCCGCAACCTGTACGGATGGGGACTCGACGGCATCGACTACCACCAGCCTGACCAAACCACCGTCGTCTGGCCCACGCCGCAGAAACCGGGCCGCTGAGCCCGCTGGGGGAGGCAGCGTGCAGCGGCGCCCCGATCCCCAAGGGCCGCATGGTGATCCTCACCAGCGACGGAGTCCACGACCAGATCGACCCCACTGTCCTCGAGGCCCTCGTCCAAGCACACCAGACCGACGCCCAGGCGCTCGCCGAGGCTCTGGTCGCCGCGGCCGAGGACGGCCTCGAGGACGGGCAGCCCTACCGCGACGACGCCACCGCCGTCGTCATCCGCTCCCTGCAGATCCCGCCCGAAACCGAATGAGCGGGGAACCCCGGTGCCCCTGCCAGCCTTAACCAGGCCGCAGCACACAGAGCGGACAAACAAGCGTTCGGGCCCGAGTTCCCACATCCGCCGAGGCCCCGAACCACGCAGATCATGTGACCGGAGGCGGCTAGATGATCGATTCCAAGGGGTAGCTGCGCGGATGCAGGTTCCCGTTTCTGGTGGCGGAAGCCCCGTTGGGGTGGCGGCGCGATGGCGGATACGCCACCGAGGCGGGATGCGAGGCGGTTGCCCTCAGCAGTGCAGCGTGAACGAGGCTTCCCCGTGGGGTCGGCCGTTGACCTGGAGCTGCACCAGATGGACACCCGGGTGGTAGCGCCGCGTGCTGATCGGCTTGAAGGAATGTCTGCGTGTCGCGCGCCACGTCTCGCCGGGAGCCAGGGACCGCGTCGTGAGTTTGAAGACCTTGGGGGTACGGGTCCCGTTGGCCTTCATATGGAGGACGACGTAGTCGACGACGAGGTGAGCGGTCTGATCGTGCGTGTTGGTCACCGAGTAGTCGAACAGCAGATAGTCGCCGACCCGGATCTCTGAGGCGTGGACGTGCGGGCCCTCGACAGCGACGGGACTGTCCGGGGAGTGGCCGAGCAGCGTAAGGGCCCCGGCGTGGCCGGACTTGATCAGGGTCCGCAGGCCGTGCCGTACCAACCGTGTCGTCGTCGGCGCCGGGTCGCTCAGCCAGCGCGCCGCGACACCAGTGGCGGTGTCGGGGTGGTCACGGCTGATGTCGTTGAGGTGGTTGGCCACTGATCTGCGGACGTACTCGGAGTCATCCCGGTACAGCGCGTCGAGCAGGGGCAGCGCGGGTGTCGGATCCGCGATCAGCTCCGGAAGCTGGGGTGCCCAGGGCAGTCGTGGCCGCGTGCCTTCACTGGCCAGTCGGCGGACGTGGGGGTCGGAATGCGCGGTCCACGCCGTCATGACCCGGAGCGCGCGTTCCAGGTCGGCACGGAGGAAGGGCCGGACGGCGATCTCCGCGGTCAGGCGCGGGGTGAGTTCTGCCAGCAGGGCTAGCGCCGGCTCGAAGGCGTCCCGGCCCCGTACGGCGAGGGCCTCGGTGACAGGGAAGATCATCCATCCGGTGAAATCGCTGTCCCGCAGTGCGGCGCGCAACACGTTCGCGAAGGCCGGGTAGTCCGCCGGAAGATCAGCCAGGACGGCATCTCTGATCAGGGCGACACGCTCGGTGAAGCTCAGTCCGTCCAGGACGGCGCCGCACCCCCGGGTCTCATGCGCCGTGATCCCGTCACCGGCTCGCGTAAGG
Source organism: Streptomyces sp. G-G2 (assembly GCF_030063135.1). GTDB lineage: Bacteria > Actinomycetota > Actinomycetes > Streptomycetales > Streptomycetaceae > Streptomyces. The sequence goes on along the minus strand of NZ_JASISO010000088.1, from coordinate 3,569 downwards.
CATCGGGCGAGGTCGGCGACGGTGTCCGCGCTGAGTAGTTCGTCTGCCGAGGGCACAGCGTCATTCTCCTTGATCTCGGGGCTATGCGGTGTGCAGTACCTGAGCGTGCCGCATCTCGTGCACTGTGCCGATTCGGCTGAAGAAGCCCTGTGCCCGTGGGTCGGTCGGCATTTCCTTGGCCGCGCGCTCGGCGACGGCGGCGGACGACCAGATGATGAAGTCCAGGACGGTGCCGTCGTCGAACTGGGCGAGATGGGCACCCTGAAAGCCGTCGCCGTACTGCTCCTTGAGCAGTTCGACGAGCTGCTCCCGGTGGGCGGTGAGGGCGGCGGGGTCGTCGGTGTCGAACCTGACGTACTCGATGGTTGCACTCATGGCATCACCCTTCGTCGAACACGTGACTCACGGAGTTGGTTGATCAAATCCGTGAGCTGAAGTTATCACGGGTTCGCTGACCTGAATCCAGTAGATTGAGGGTCATGACCATCCGGGACCTGCAGGAAATGCCGTGGATCGGCGAGGACCCGGTCCTCGACCTGGCCAACACCGTCGTTGTCGGCGCAGGCCCGGGGCGCGGCGACGTCGACTTCCTCGCCGATCCGGAACTCACCAGGCGATGGCGCGCCCGCGCCGCCGACCGCAGACTGGCCGCCCTCTCCTTGGAGGAGCTGGAACGGCTGCGTGGGTTGGTCCGCGACGCGCTGGACGCGACGGCCGGACAGCGGCCGCTCACCGACAGCCTGCGGACCCGCCTGAACGAACTCGCCTCGTCCGCCCCCGTCGCCTTCCGGATGACCGGCGACGGCCTGCTCGCACAGCGGGAACAGGGTGGGGGTGCCGACGCCGTCGTCGCCCGTGAGACGCTCGTCCTGGCCGCGGGTCCCGACCGTCAGCGGGTGCGGCGCTGCCACGCCCCCAGCTGCGGCATGTTCTTCCTGGCCAGGCGCCGTGACCAGGCATGGTGTTCCCTCGGCTGCGGCAACCGGGCGAGATCCACCCGGCGCCAGCCACGAGAAACGGGAACCCACAGCTGATGAGACAAGGGAACCCAAAGTCAGGTTGTGACACCAGACTTGGACTCCCTCGCGACCGCACTCTATGCCGAGACCGACGACCTGCTGAAGGGTTCGCCGCAGCTTGCTCCGTGGCGGCCGGCGGTGGGTATCGCCCCGAAGCTCACCGACGCCGAGCTGGTCACGCTCGCGATGATGCAGGCCATGCTCGGCTTCACCTCCGAGGCCCGGTGGCTCCGCCATGCCCGCTCCCACCTGCGGCATCTCTTCCCGTACCTGCCGAAGCAGCCCGGCTACAACAAGCGCCTGCGCAAGGCGGCCGAGCTGCTCCGCCGGGTCACCCGGCTCCTGGCCACCGAGACCACCGTGTGGAGCGACGACGTGTGGATCGTGGACTCCACGCCGGTGGAGTGTGGCCGCTCACGCGAGACCGTCAAACGCTCCGACCTGGCCGGATGGGCCGAGTACGGGTACTGCGCCAGCCACAGCCGTTTCTTCTGGGGCCTTCGGCTGCACCTGGTGTGCACCCTCCAGGGCCTGCCCATCGCCTTCGCCCTGACCGGAGCCAAGGCCGACGAGCGCGAGACCCTGCTGGACCTCCTCGCCACCGAACCGGACCTCCTCGCCAGCCGACCCGGCCAGACGCTGATCGGCGACAAGAACTACTTCGGCCGTGACTTCGAACATCAACTGGCTGAGCAGGACATCCGGCTACTGCGGCCGGCCCGCAAGGGAGAGCCGGAACGGCCCGGCGCACCCCTGTTCAAGCCGTTGCGGCAGGTCATCGAGTCAGTCAACGAAACCTTCAAGGGACAGCTCGATCTCGAACAGCATCGAGGACGCACGCCCGGCGGGGTCATCGCCCGCGTTATGCAGCGCATCCTCGCGCTGACCGCAGCGATCTGGCACAACGACTACATGGGACAGCCCGTCCTGCGCTCACTGACCGCCTATGACCACTGACCCCTTGGAATCGATCATCTAGGCGCCACGGGACAAGGTCTCCGCTTTGGCTGCGGCCTGGGCAGGTCGCGGAGAAGAATGACCAGATGGCGGCCTCTTGAGTACGCGGCGGTCGCCTTCGACGTTCCAAGGACCGCTCGGTCGTGGTCCTGGGCGACGGCGGCCTCCCTCCCCGGACCGACACCTTCGAGCTGTTCCGGACCGCCTTCGCCCAGAGCCCGCGGCTGGGCGTGGCGAATTTCTGATCGTGGACGAGAGGGACGCACCCAGGGCAGGCATGTACCCGGCTGGGCGGGGTCGCCCCGGAGCTTTCCGGCGAGGTCACCACATTTCTCGGCGGCGCGCACGCCATCCGGATGCGCGTGATCGACGAGGTCGGCGACTTCCCGCCCCTGACGCGCCTGGGCCATCCCCCCTGATCTGACCGAGCCCGTATTGCTGGTCAGGCGACCGCTTACGACTGAGGGGGAAGCCAGTGGCCGTTCTGGGCAGGGACACGGCCGTATTGCGCTGGCCCATCGGGCGGGTTCCTCAGTTGGGTTCGTCAAGTGTCCAGCAGTCGCCACGGAGTGAGAATCGGCAGATGGGAAGCGACCCGCTGGTACGCCGCCCGTGAGGTAAGAAGAGCGTCTGCCTCCCCGTCAGCCAGGACGAAGACTGCCACATCGATTCGACCGGCCTGAGAGCGCGCCCACAGGTGTTCGATCTGATCCGCAGGTTCGAAGTGGGTGCTGAGGAGGGTTCTGAACTTCTCGGGGTCAATGTACGCATCAGCGGGGCCGACCAGCCGCAACGTGACGATGAACATGGCGCGGCGCGATCATCCCTGCGTCAGTGCTGGAGCTGGGACTCGAAGTGGTTGGGGGCGCCCCAACCGAATCCGTCGCCGGCAAGTACAGGGGAGGGCGTAGCAGGCGTGTCGGCTGCGATGGTCCCGATGCCGGTGAGCACCATCAGCACCGTGGCCGGGACGAGCATCAGTGCGGCAGTTCGCGTCATGTGGGAAGTCCGTTCTGTTCAACTGTCCTATGTAAAGCGCTGGTTGACCCTCGGAGCATGAATGGGGCCGCGCTTGATGGGTCAAGATTGGAACAGGGAATTCGAGGTGTCACTACCTTCATGCTTGCCGGTAGGTGCCTGTCACCATGGGGCCAGGACGAGTTCCTATAAGGGCGCCTCTCAATGGCCAGAGGATGCCGAACAAGACGGATCTGGCGAGATTTCCAGCCACGCGAGTCGGCGCGTGGCTGCATCCCCTCTTGAAGATCCTTTCACTTGCAGGTAACTCTCATTGAGGAGAGTTATTGATCATCTTGGGGGGGTGTGCGTTGCTTCACTTGCTGGGGCTGTCGAAGACTGCTGAGACCGTCTACCTGTCGATGCTCCGTCATCCGAAGCACGGGGTGGCAGGGCTGGCGGTGACCACGGGCCTGCGCGAGACGGAGCTTCGGGCGGCGTTGGACGAGCTAGATGAATGAGTCCAAGGGGTGTCGTTGCGGTCAGTGGTCGTAGGCGATCAGTGACCGCTTGACCGGCTGCCCAGTCTTGTCGTTGTGCCAGATCGCCGCCGTGAGTGCGAGGATCCGGCACAGG
>NZ_JASISO010000087.1:13540-14747 GCF_030063135.1 Streptomyces sp. G-G2 | reverse complement strand
CACCACCTCCGACCTGGACGATCTGCTGGCCAGACTCGACCGACACTCTCTCGACCGACAGGAAGAATCCTCCACCGCACCGACTGCTTGATCAACCCCCGAAGGACTTCGCGCGTCGACCACTAAGCCTCCGGCGCCGCCGCGTCCAGGGCGGCGGTGAGCCGGTTCAGCCGTTCGTGGAGATCGCGGATCTCGCCGAGGTCGAAGCCGGTGGCCGCCGCGATCCGCCGGGGGACCTCCACCGCTCGCTCGCGCAGTGCGAGGCCGTCGGCGGTCAGGTGCGCGCGCACGGAGCGCTCGTCCTCGGTGCTGCGCTCGCGGCGGACCAGGCCGGACGCTTCGAGGCGCTTGAGGAGCGGGGAGAGCGTCCCCGAGTCCAGCCTGAGGTATCGGCCGATCTCCTTGACGGGCAGCTCGCCGTGCTCCCAGAGCACGAGCATCACCAGATACTGCGGGTAGGTCAGGCCGAGATCCTTGAGCACGACGCGGTAGAGGCCCCCGAAGGCGCGCCCGGCCGCGTTGAGCGCGAAGCAGATCTGGCCGTCGAGGCGCAGGAAGTCCTGGTCGCGGAGGGTGTCGGTCGGCTGGTCGGTCATGCGGTCCAGTGTACCGGGGATGTCATGGCAGCCATTGAATTGTGCACAACTGAATTGCGTGCCATACTCATGGAGCGGGGTCGCCGACCGGCCGCCCTGCCCGAGCCCCGTGAGAGGACCACCGAGATGGACGCGCTGTACACCGCTGTCGCCACCGCCAACGGCCGCGAGGGCCGCGCCGTCAGCTCCGACGGCCAGATAGACCTCGCGCTCGCCATGCCTCCGGCCCTCGGCGGCAACGGCCAGGGCACCAACCCCGAGCAGCTCTTCGCCGCCGGGTACGCGGCCTGCTTCGCCAGTGCTCTCGGCCTCGTCGGCCGCCAGGCCAAGGCGGACACGAGCGAGGTCTCGGTCACGGCAGAGGTCTCCATCGGCAAGGACGGGGCGGCCTTCGGCCTCGCCGTCGTCCTGAGGGTCGAGCTCCCCGACTCCCTCGTCGGCGAGACCGGCGCCCTGCTGGTCGAGCAGGCCCACCAGGTCTGCCCCTACTCCCGGGCCACCCGCGGCAACATCTCCGTCGAGCTCGTCGTCGAGTAGTCGCCGCACCCCGCGTCGCGGGGCAGTGGATGCGTGCGGGGGGCCCCCCGCCACCCGCGGCGCCCCCCCCCCGT
>NZ_JASISO010000087.1:0-13531 GCF_030063135.1 Streptomyces sp. G-G2 | reverse complement strand
CTGCGGGTAGGTCAGGCGGTGATGCTTGTGGTGGCCGCGGTAGAGGCCCCCGTAGGCGCGCCCCGCCGCGTTCTCCCCGGTGAAACCGTCCGGTCGGAATTGGCAACTACTAGGTGAAACAGCTGATTAGGGCGGTAGATGCGCGGCAGTTGGACCGTTAGAGTCCGCATGCGCGACTTCGTGACGAGGGTGCGAATCGGCCGGTCCACCCCCCTGACCTGCTGCGTGGCGGCACACCCCTCCGCCGGGCAGGCAGCCGCTGTGCGGCGCGCATCCCCGCATCAACGACACAGCGGACGACCGTGGTTGTCCCGCAGGCCACCGCATTCCCTCGTCGCCTTGAATCCGATGGGGAGAAAACAATGTCCAACACAGTTCTGCGGCCCTCGGCCGCCGGAAAAGCACTGGTCGTCGGCGCCCTCCTGGCCCTCCTGGTGCCGGGCATGGCGTACGCCAACACGGTCGGAGCGACGGTGAAGACCCCGGGCGTCACCGTCGGCCCCGGATCGACCTTCTCCGAGATCTCCACCCACGCCGACTGCGGCACGGGCCCCATCTCCGGCGGCGGGATCGACCAGGCCATCGGCACCGGCACGGTGTCGAACGGCAACCACGTGAACGGCACCGGGCCCAGCCCCGACGGCAGCACCGAGTACACCGGCTCGACCGGTGTCGTCGGCACCGACGTGACCCACTGGCTCGGCATCGGCGGCAGTGGCGGCGCGGTCGACAGCGCCTTCTCGACCACCCCGTACGCGATGTGCTTCACCAGCAGCCTGATCACCCACACCCAGGTGGTCATGAACAAGATCGCCGGACCCGCCGCGGCCTCGACGGTGGGCCTCGTCACCGCCACCTGCCCCGCCGGCACGCGGCTGCTCGGCGGCGGCGCCCGGACCACTCCGGCCAGCGTCGGCAGCCTCAAGCCCATCGCGAGCTTTCCCACGTTCAACAACGCCGGGCACGACTACGGCCAGAAGGCGGCCGCCGACGGGGAGAGCAACCCCGACTCCTGGAGCGCGGTCGGGTGGAACGGCGCCCAGGGCGGCAACGGCGGCGGTGGCGGGGGCGGCGGCTACTTCGGCGGGGCGGGCGGCTCCGGCGGCGGCAACCCCGGCAACCTCTACGGCGCGGGCGGAGGCGGCGGCAGCGGCTACGCGGCGCCCTCGGCCACCGAGGTCTCGCTGGTCTCCGGCGCCGGGCACGGCGCCGGCCGGGCGGTCGTCCCGTTCCGCTACGGGACGACCACCACGCTCACGGCCGACACCACCACCCCGCTGTTCGGGCACGCCGTCGCCCTGACCGCCACCGTGGCCCCGGCCGGACCCGCGCCCACCGGCCCCGGAGGTACGGTCACCTTCTCCGACGGGCCGACCGAGCTGGCGACCGTACCGGTGGAGGACGGCCGCGCCCGAGCGGCGACCGGCGTGCTCCAGCCAGGCCGCCACCGGATCACCGCCGCCTACAGCGGTGACCCCGGGTCTCCGCGGGGAGCACGACCGCGGCGCCGACCGAGGTGGCCGTCGGGTTCAGCGCGCCCTGCGTCACGACGGCGCGCTACGGCCCGCTGACCGTGGCCGTCGGCCAGTCCCTGTGCTTCGGCCCGGGCGGCAGCCAGACCGGCCCGGTGACCGTCCGGCCCGGTGACCGTCCGGCCCGGTGACCGTCCGGCCCGGTGGAGCGCTCGCGTTGGCCGGGTCGTCGGTCACCGGACCTGTCTCCTCCGAAGGGGCCCTCGCCGTCACCGTCTGCCACTCCCTGCTGACTGGCCCGGTGAGCGTACGGGGCAGCAGCGGGCCCGTGGTGATGGGCGACGGGTCGCCGGTCTGCGGAGGGAGCACCTTCACCGGCCCGCTGTCCCTGGAGTCGAACACCGGGGGCGTGGAACTCACGGCCAGGGCCGGTGACGGAGCGGGATCGGTGACCGAGCGGTAGGCCGGTCGGACGGCCCCGGTGACGGGGTCGCCCGACCGGCGCGCCGGGGCGGGAGCACGGGCACGCGCTCCTGCCCCGGCGTCACCGGACGCCCGCCGAACCCGGCGGAAGAGATCGCGGTGAACCGCGCCGACGCGTCGAACCCGGTTCGTCGCGGACGAGCCGCCGGAAAGCCGGTACTGGGAGCACCGCCTCCACCGTGTTGTGCTCGGCATCCGCAGGGTCAGGCTGTGCTTCATGGCCGCGTCGCGGTTCCCCGCTGTCGATGAGGTCCGCCGGAGCCTCGGGTGCGGCCTTTACCCTCCGGGAACCGCCGAGGCCGCCCCCGAACGAGTGGATCGCCCCGGAAGCCGCCTCTGCGTGGGGCGGCTTCGGCACTTTGGCAAGCAGCAGCAGCGGACGACGGGATACAGCCCGGCGCCGTTGCGCAGGGGGCGCGGCCGACACCGACGCACGTGAATGGCCGGACCAGAGACGAGACAGGAACCAATGGACGCCGTATGGAAGACCGTCAACGAGCTCGCGCGGAGTTTCACGGAGCGGGACAACGGACGAATGGTGCCGAACGAGCAGCAGTGGATCCTCCAGGTCCTCAAGATCGGGGAGGAGTTCGGGGAGGCGGCCCAGGCTGTGATCGGCGTGCAGGGCACGAACCCGCGAAAGGGCACTTCGCACTCCTGGGAGGACGTGCAGGCGGAGATCGCGGACACCGCGATCACAGCGTTGGTCGCGCTCGCGCGGATGCGCCCTGACGCGGCCGACTACTTCGCCCAGCACCTCGCGGAGAAGTCCGGCCGCTTCTTGCCCCATCAGCCGACCTTCGATGAGGCGACGCCTCCCGGCGCTGCATGAAGTCCGCTCGGCTGCGGCCGAGGGCTCAGGCCGTATCGGGGGCAACGGGCTGAAGAGGATACGTCCGGTGCGCGGGACGGGGCGATGGGCACGCGGCGCTCCTACGGGTGGCGGTAGGGCTCAGGAAGGACGACGGCCCCTGCCGCCAGGGGCGGGGCAGGGGCCGTCACGCGATTCCGGCCCGTGGGGGTGCGGGCCGGGAAGGCGCGTGCCACCGGTCCGGCGGCTCACGCCGGTTGGGCCGTTGAGGTGTGTACGCGACCGTTGAAGCCGTCATGGCGGTCGGGGCTCTCCTCGTCGAACCAGTAGTCGCCGGCCGCGAGGTAGCGGAAGGAGGCCGGAGGAGGGCCCGCTCACCTCCTGGCCTGCTCCCAGCGGCTTCGTCCGCTTCGGCGAAGCCATCAGCGGCGACTACCTCGGCTGGTCGACGGGGCCGACCGGCGGTGAGGGCTCCTCCAGCCACCCAGGCCGACGGAACGCGCCTGCGTACATGGGTAGCCGCACCTGATCGCCGTAGCGGGCGAGCTGCTCCCAGGGCCGGTTGATCCCGGAGGATCCGTACTGCCGGACCCGGGTGACGGAGCCCAGGTCCAGCACGTCCACCAGCACCTCCTCGCCGGAGCCCGCCTGCTGGCGGACCAGGCCCTCGGGGTCCACGATCGCGCTCTGGCCGACGCCGGCCGGGTCGGAGGCGTTGATGTTGACCACGAAGACCTGGTTGGTCCAGGCGTTGGCGCGGGCGCAGACCAGCTCCATCTCCCGGTCCCTGGTGGTGGTCAGCGTCGGCTGGATGACGACCTCCGCACCGAGCCAGGCCAGCTGCCGCACGGTCTCCGGGAAGGAGCCGTCGTAGCAGATCGCAAGACCGACCTTGCCGATGCCCGGTATCTCGAAGACCACGAACTCGTCGCCGGGGGCGGCCTCCTCGTAGGGCTGCCAGGGGAACACCTTGCGGTAGCGGGCGACGATCTCGCCCTGCGGCGACACCGCCAGCGCGGTGTTGTGGACCCGCCCGTCCCCGGCCCGTTCGAAGACGGTGCCGGGGACCAGCCACAGCCCGGTCTCCACGGCCAGGGCGCAGATCCGGTCGGTCAGCGGGCCCGGGACCGGGACGGCGACCTGCTCCATCCAGTCGGCGGGCGCGGGCCGCAGCAGCGGCCCCTCCGCCGAGAGCATCAGCTCTGGCACCACGACCAGCTGAACGTGCGGGAACAGTTCGCGGACGGCCCTGACCTGCTCGGCGAAACGCTCCCAGCTGGCTTCGGGGTCGAAGGGGACCGGTGCGGTCTGGACGGCGGCGATGGCGAGAGTGCGCATGGGATCAGTCCTCGGTGACGGTGAGTTCGACGACGGCGCTGCGACCCTCGCGGAAGAAGGGGCGGAAGCGGGAGCGCACGGCCAGCATCACCGGCACGCCCAGGACGATGGAGCCGATGCCGAGCAGGAACACCCCGCCGACGCCGTGGAAGGAGGTGCTGCCGTAAGCCGGGCTGAGCATGTCGTGTGCGCTGCGGGCGAAGGCGGCCAGCATCATCAGCCCGCCCAGCAGCGGCAGCACTCCCTTGAGGAGCAGGTCGCGCGGGGAGTTCCTGAGCTGCTTGCGGAAGTGCCAGACGCAGGCCAGCGCGGTCACGCCGTAGTAGTAGGCGATCAGGAGGCCGATGGAGAGGATGGCGTCGCCCAGGAACTTCCCGGAGACCACGGTGAGCAGCACCAGCAGCGCGGCAGCGGCGGTGCCGAGGAAGATGGTGCCGAAGGCCGGGGTGCGGTGGCGGGGGTGGATCTTGGCGAAGGCCGGCGGCAGTGCGCCGTGGGCAGACATCGAGAGGGTGCTGCGCGAGCTGCCGACGACGCAGGTGAGCAGGGCGGCGACGGCCGAGACGCAGACCGCCAGTTGCACCACCTTGGCCAGGGCGCCGCCCAGGACCGAGGGGGCCAGGGTGGCCAGGATGTCGCCGGTGTTGTCCGGGTTGCCGAGGCCGAGCCCGCTGCTGCCGGTGCCTGCGAAGGAGATGGCTGCGAAGGCGGTGAAGAGGTAGGTGCCGAGCAGGACGAAGGTGGAGATCAGCACGGCCTGGCCGGGGATCCTGCTGTTCTTGGTCTCTTCGTTCACCGTGATCAGGGCGTCCCAGCCCCAGTAGATGTACAGGCAGAGCAGCACGGCTTCGGCGAAGGGGCCGAAGCCGCCGATGGCGAAGGGGTTCAGCCAGGAGACGGACGGCGTCGCGGCCCCGTGCTTGACGAAGGCGACCGCGCCGAAGCCCAGCAGGGCCACCAGCTGAAGCCCCAGCAGTACGTACTGGACCGAGGCGGCCATCTGCAGTCCTCGGCGGGCCACGGCCGTGACGCAGGCCAGCAGCAGGACGCCGGTCGTGGCCACGGCCGCGTCGTTCCCGGCCGGGCCGTGCAGCCCGAGGACGTCCAGCAGGTAGCTCGCGCCGACCTGGGCGAGCGCCGTCATGGCGATGAGGGTGGCGATCTGGACGACCCAGCCGCCGGTGAGCCACCCGGTCCAGGAGCCGAAGGCCCGGGTGGTCCAGACGAAGGTGGTGCCGCAGTCCGGCATCTCCTTGTTCAGCTCACGGAAGGCGAAGGCCGTCAGCAGGATCGGGACGAAGCCCACCAGCAGCGCCGCCGGTGCGAGGTGCCCGACGACCAGCGTCACGTAGCCCAGGGTCACGGCGATGCTGTAGGCGGGGGCGACCGAGGCCAGCCCCAGGACGACCGTGGCCAGCAGGCCCACGGACCCCTCCCGTAGCCCCTTGGAGGTCGTCGCGGGCGGGGCGTCGGGTCTTGCCGCTGTGTCGTTCTGGTGCGTCGCCACGGGGACTCCTGACATGGACCGGGTGTTAAACGTGGATTTAAGATTCTGGTCACTCCCACGTCAAGAGCTGAAGCGATATTGTTAAACGTGAATGCAGGACAAGCGAGGGAAGAGGGCGGCATGGCGGCGAAAAAGGGCGGCAGCAAGGAGGCCAGGCGGGCCGAACTGGGCGCGGCGGTACAGCGTGCCCTGCTGATGCGCGGCCTCGAAGGGCTGCGGCTGCGTGACATCGCCGACGAGGCCGGCGTCACCCCGGCCGCCGTCCTCTACTACGGCGACCTGGACGGCCTGGTCTACGAGACCTACCGGCAGGCCATCGAGCGCTACAGCCAGGAACGCGAACAGGCCGCCGACCGGTACGCCGACGCCCGCGGCAAACTGGCGGCCTGTATCGACAACGGCGTGGCCACCGGCCCCGACGACGCCCTCACCCGGCTGCTCTTCGAGTACTGGCCGCGCTGCCTCCGTGACGCCAGGGCCGCCGCTCTGGACAGTTCATTGACGGAGCGTCAGATCGCGGTCTACGCAAGCATCCTGGTGCTGGGTCAGGCCCAGGGCCACTTCACCCTCCAGGACCCGCCCCGGCTGCTCGCCTCCAACTTCGTGGCCATGGAGGACGGCTACCAGATGGAGGTGCTGGCCGGCCGCCGCACCCGGGTCGAGGTGCTGGCGGCCCTGCGCTCCTACGCCCGCGCGGTCACCGGCTGCACGGTGGACTGAAGGTCCGCGACCGGGTGCTCGTCGGCGAGCCGGCTCGCTGGCACCCTGGGCAGTGGAAGCGGTGGCGGTGCACTCCGTCAGGCGCAGACGCGGCTGCTGGAAACCGCCGAAGGCAAGACGGCGGAGACCTGGAGCCGTGGCCGACTACGATGCGTGCTTCGGCAGGGCAGGACAGCGGGGAGGCGTGACGTGAGCGGTTATGGCGGGGGCGGGTACGGGGATTCGGCAGGCGGCGCGGGGAACCGGCCTGCGGCGGGCCGGCCCGGTCAGGGCCCCCCGGCCCAGGGACCGTCGTACGCCCCGCCACCGGGGTATCCGTACGCGAGGCCGGTTCCCGCACAGGGGTACCCGTACGTGCCGCCGTATCCGCTGGTTCCGCCGCCGCCCGGAGGGCAGTCGCGAGGCAGGAAGATCCTGCGCGGCATCCGCAACCCGTTCTACGCCGCCCAGTGCGCCTTCCGTCCCTCGCGTCCCGGGATCGTGGACGATCCGCAAGTCGGCAAGCTCCAACTGTGGCGGACCGCGCTGGGCCTCGTTGCCTGGGTGAGCCTGACGATCACCTACAGCGCCGTTGTCAGCGCCGACGACGTCAAGGCCGTAGCGGGCGAACGCTTCAACCAGAGCTGGGACAGCGTCCTGGCGCTGGTCGTCACCTTCCCCGTGGTGGTCGGTGTCTTCGTAGCGGCCGCGCGGGGCGGGCTGCGGCGCGTCTACCTGCGACGGGCCCTGCGCCCGCTCGGCGCGGTCATGGCCATCATGATGTCCATGGGCACCTCGGCGCTCGCGATGGCGCCGGAGCTGGCGGGGCTGCGGGACGCCGTCGGCCTGCCGGGCAAGATCGCCATCGCGGTGCTGTGCCTGTGGTCGATCGGCTTCGCCCTCTACGGCATCGGCTTGTCGCTCGTGCACGTCTTCCGCACCGCCGACATCCACGAGGTGGTGCCGCCGATCCTTGCCGTGGTCCTGGTGTGGGAGATGGCGCTCCTGGACGTCATCACGGGTGCCTACCCCCAAGTCCCGGCGGGCGCCCGGGCGGTCTTCATCCTCGGCGCCCCCACCACCGTCACGGCCCTGTCCTGGTGGGAGTTGCGCCGACTGCGCCGCCACCACGGGCTGACGGTCCGTAACGCGCTGGAGCGCTGACGGCCGACGCGTAAACCGACGCTTGCGGCGATGCCGAGCACCCCTCGGTGTTCCCGGCTACCGGGTTGCACAGGCCGCGCCCGGCTGCCCGTCGCATCACCCGCATCACCCGCCTCACCCGCGATCTTCGGGGACCCGCTTCCCGGTTTCGGGCCCACCGTCCCCGCTCCAACCCGAGACCCGAGGAACGCCCATGTTCAGTACTACGCAGCACCGCGCCCATCTGACCTGGCACGAAGGCCCCGTGATGGAGCTGTCGGTGCGCCCGCACGAGCGGGAGGGTGAGGCCGGCTCCAGTCCGGCCAGTGAGGGCCAGGGGGCGGTCGACACCAACGCCCCTCTCCTTGTCCAGGGCCTCACGGTGCCGTGCGACGGTGACTGGGGCCAAGCCCAGGCGGAGGCGACGCGCGCGCTCCTGGCCGCAGGGTGGCACCTGCACAGCGACTGGCAGCGCGACGGCGGCGCGTTCACCGCGGTGGTGGACCGCCAGCCTGCCGACGACGACGACCACGGCCCCATGCCCGATGGCCGGGTGCCCGATTCCGCTGCCCTGGTCGCTGATCAGCAGGCCAGCGGATCCATGGCGCGAAAAAGCCGGATGGAGGACATCCTCCGTCGGGCCAGGGCGCCCCGCGATACCCCCTGACACAGCTGATGACCCCGCGCGGGCCAGCCCCCGTCAACACGGTCGGCTGCCTCGGGCGCGGGGTCGGACTCGGTCTACGCCGGGGATTCGCGGAGGAGAAAGGGGAGGAGTGACCTGGCGGCCAGCTCGCCACGGCGGGTGCCGGGCAGGGAAGTCGATCAGGGTTGTGGACGCGCTCGGAAGCTGATGGTTCACCGACGGAGACCGTCAGCCAGGCACTTGCGTCTTGGGAAGCACGAAGGGAAGGAACGCGAGCTTTGGCTCCGCGTGACGGGTCTTCGTCGACGTGCGGGATGACGTCTCAGTGCTTCACCACTGCGACTCGCACGCTGAACTCGCCGCGGCCACCAAGTCGGCATGCGAAGCGGGTCAGTTGCTCCACGTCGCCGACGGCAATGCGGCCGTCAGGCAGCAGGAGGGAGCCGTCGACGACGATCCTGCTGCCCCGCTGGCCGAGCGGCCGGCCACTCCCGTAGGGGAAGCGGCCACCGTTGATCCGCCGTACGGAACCGGGTACTTGTCAGGGTCGAGTCAGGGGGCTCTCGGGGTGATGCCCGATCCCGGGACCGTGCGCCGCCGGACAGGATCGGCACATGACGAACCTATCTCGGGGAACACACCGGAGCTCCGCACTGCGGCGGGCCGCCTTCATCGCCGCGCCCCTGTGCATGCTCGCCTACGGAGCCATCCGGCTCTCCGACCCGGACCACGGCCCGGGCCCGGCCTGGACCGGCGGCCACCTCGCCCTGATCACCGGGGTGCTGCTCTTCACCGCGATCTTCCCGGGCCTGCTGCGGCTGTCGGAGCCGACGGCCGGGACGGCTCGCCTCAGCGCCCGGGCAGCGGTCGTGGTCGGGCTGCTGGGAGTGGCGTCCGTGACCGCGCAGGGCGTCATCGACCTCGTCGTCGGGTTCCGCGCCGACGACAAGGCCGGTATGACGGCGCTCTTCCATGACGTCCAGGCGTATCCCGGCGTGCTGCCCGTGGTGTACACCGTCGGCCCGGTGCTCTTCTACGTCGGCTTGCTCTGGCTCATGGTCCAGCTCGCCGTACAGCGCCGGATCCGTGTCTGGCGCCCCGCGCTGGTGCTGCTCGGCACGGGGGTGATGGCCGCCAGCCTGGACCTGCTCCCGCTCGGCGCCGTGTTCTTCCTCGTGGCGCTGTCCCCGCTGGGACGCACCGTGCCCGGTGGCGGGGCTGCGGAGCCGGGACGTACGCCTGTCGGCTCGCACCGGTCCGCCTGACCGGGCGGACGACGCCGAAGCGGTGGTCGGAGGCGGCGCACCGTCCCGGGCCCCGCAACCGCCCGGGACGGCCACTCGCGGCCGGGGTGGGTGGGCCGTTCGGAATGCGGTTCAGCGCCGATCCGCCGACCCGAAGCGGCGCATTCTGTTCACCGGCGCGACCATCGTCACCATGGATCCCGGCTCCGGCGTCCTGGACTGTGGCGATCTGCTCGTCGAGGGTGACACGATCACCGCGATAGGCCCTGATCTGAGCCGGGACGGCGGCGCGGCGGTCGTCGACGCCACCGGCACGATCCTCACGCCGGGTTTTGTCGACACGCACCGGCACGCCTGGGAGACCCAGCTGCGCCGGATCATGCCGGACGTCGACGACCTCGGCGCCTATGTGATGTCCACCCTCGCCGGTTACGTCACGGTCTACCGGCCCAAGGACATGTACGTCGGCACCAAGCTGGCCGCGCTGACGGCGATCGACAGCGGACCTGAACAACATGCCGCTCAACGACCCGATCGGGACCATCGTCCTGGGCGCGGACGCCCGCAACATCAGCGCCGTCCTCATCAACGGCGAAGTCCGCAAGTGGAACGGGCAGGTCCTTGACGTTGACCTGCCCGCCCTGCGCGACGAGGTGCACGCCTCGCGTGCATACGTGCTCGACACCCCCGCCGCCTGATCTCCGCCCTCCTTCTCTCCCCGTGCCTTGGCGCAGGCGCTCTCGCCCCTGGGCAGGACGCGCCGATCACCGCTCACTCACGAACGAACCAGGTACCGGCATGACCGCCACTCCCCGTGGGGAACCGCTGGAACCTGATCCGACAGCCTGGTGTGCCGACCGGCGGGGGCGCCGCGGTGACCTCGCCCAGGTCTCGGGACGGGCGAAGAGGAACTCCCCGCCGTGGTTCGGCGGACGCCCGCCCTGTGGCGGGCAGATCCACGGCGCGGGACCGCCCCGCGCGTCACCCGGTCCGAGCGCGGCCGGCCCAGCACCTCGACGGGTGGTCCGGCCGAGAGGTGGGCCATGCGTGGTGCGTCGTAGCCGCCTTGAGTACGACCATGACGTCCAGGTCTCCACCCTGTCACTGGCCAGCCTCCACGAGGCGTTGACTGCTTCGCGGACCTGTTTCGCGGACCTGTTTCGCGGACCTGCGTCGCGATGCCGGGGTGCAAGGCGGTGTGCCGGCGCCGGTGCTCGGGGGCAGGGGCCAGGTCCACGAGGGCGCGGACCGGACCGTCCGTGCACTGCAGCGCGTCGCACCACTCGAACAGGGCGTCGCTCCGCGCGGTCAGGCAGGCGTACGGCTCCGGCCGGAACCCCGACATCACCGCCAACGCATCTCGTTGCCCCATGCTCGACCCGTCCCACGACCCCGACCTTCGTACGGTGTTGGTCGCTCAGCACAGGATCGGGCCGCGGACCTGCAGACATCCGGTGAACCGGGGATCCACCGAACAAGTCCGAGCCGCGTTCGACGGCGGACCGAAAACGGGCAGGCTCAGGGGTGGGGGTGCGGGGCCGGCCGAGCGCTCAGTCTCACCGTGCTCTCTCGGCGATGGCCGCCCAGCGCTCGTGGTCCCTCCACTCGCCGTTGATGAACTGGAAGGCGGCTGAGTAGCCCTCACGCTGGAAGCCCAGCCGTTTGACGAGGTTCAGCGAGGAGGTGTTGTCCGGCTGTATGTTCGCCTCCAGCCGGTGCAGTTCCAGCTGACCGAAGGCGAACTGGACGACGAGCCCCAGCCCTTCGGTCATATAGCCATAGCCCGTCGTGGAAGCGTAAGCGGTATACCCCAGAGTTCCGCTCTGGAGCGTGCCCCGGACGATGTTGTTGATATTGGCGCCACCCACGATCTCGCCGGTGCTGCCCAGGCAGATCACGAAGCCCTCATGGGCGGGCTGCTCGAACCGCCCGAGGTAGTTCTCGAACGCTTCCACCGTGTTCTCGCGAGCGCCCAGCCAGCGCCGAAGCATCTCGGCGCTCTCCTGGGCCAGCGCTGTGAGCTCGTCGTAGTCCTGACGGCAGACGCGGCGTACGGCCACTCGCGGTCCCTGCAGGAGGTAACTGGTGCTTGTCATCCGGGAATCCTATGCAGCCTCCTCGTACGCACATCCGATGGTTTGCGCACCCCGACGAGTGAGAAGGCGGACGGCTATCCCTCGGGCCGCCCCAAAGCCAACGAAGGTGTCAACAAAAATGACCTTCTGGCGCCAAGGGGGAGCGATCAGATACACCGAGCGGCCCAGGTCAGGGGACCGCCCCTGGTGCCGGCCATCTCACACAGTCGCAAGCGACCGCGCCGATCTGCCGCTTCACAGCGCCTGGCGGCGCCTACGGGGGAGGTATGTCGAGGTCTGCCACCGCTGAGTCTCAGCGCCGCAGTCATGGCACTGAGCCTGTTGTTCGTGCGCCGGATCCTGCGGCCCACACCGCGAAAGGACCCTGACGGTGGCCTGCTCCGGGCTTGTCCTGGGCGCAGTCCGAGCACTGCCGACTCTGCGCCACCAGCATCCCGAGTAGCGCACCCTTGCGTACGTGGGCCCATCGCACGGTGATCCGGTGGGCCCACGTACGCAAGGACTACGCCGGGGCTACTGCTCCGTGGGGGACCGCTGGTGGCGTGTGGCGTGGAGGCTGCCGAGCAGGGACAGCGCCTCAGCATCGGGGCTTCCCGGTTCGGCGAGGTAGATCACCAGCTGCTGGCCCGGCGCTCCGCGGACATCGAAGGTCTGGAAGGTCAGGGAGAGAGGCCCGACGTCGGGGTGGACGAGGTCCTTGGCGTCACGGCTCTTGCCGTGGACGGCGTGCGAGGACCATAGGGCGCCGAACTCCTCGCTCGCCTCGGTCAGGGAGCCGACGAGGTCGTGCAGGCGCCGATAGTGCGGGTCGAGGCCCGTGGCGTGGCGCAGTCCGGCAACGACTGCCTCCGCTGCCCGCCCCCACAGTCTGAAGAAGCTCCAGGCGGCCGGGTCGAGGAACGTCATGCGGGCCATGTTGTCCACGTTCTCGAACGGTGAGAACAGTGCGTCGGCCAAAGGGTTCGAAGCCAGAAAGTCGGTGGCCGGGTTCAGGACGAATGCCGCGGCGTTCGGGTAGCCGTCCAGCAGCTGCCGCAGCGCGGTACTCACCGCTTCTCTCGGCTGCGGCCGCTCAGCTTCGGGTGCGGTGCCGGCCAGCCGGAACATGTGCTCCCGCGCCTCGTCGTCCATCCGCAGCGCGCTGCTGATGGACTCGAGGATCTGCGGGGAGGGGCTGCGCTCGCGGCCCTGTTCGAGGCGGGCGTAGTAGTCGCTGTTCATGCCGGCCAGGACAGCGACCTCCTCCCGCCGCAGCCCCGCGACCCGGCGGGCGCCGTACGAGGCGAGCCCGACGTCGTCAGGGCGCAGGCGGGCGCGGTGAGCGCGCAGGAAGTCTCCGAGATCGTTGCTGGTCACCCGCTCAGGCTAGGCCGCACTCCACCCGCGTGCCTGGGTGCGCCGTACCCAGGCACGACTCGTCCTGGCTCCCTTCCCCCGGGCCGCCCAGGCTGGTGATCAGCAACCGCGAACGAGAAGGAGAGCAGCATGGTGAGCAACCAGTCGAGCCCGCCGGAGGAAGCCGCCGGGGGAGGGACCGGTGACGTGGACGTGGTCGGGATGTGGGTGACCGGGGACGGGCACATCCGGCAGGAGCTCCGTCCCGACGGCCACTACGACGAGGCCCGCGGCACCCGGCGCAGCGCCTACACCGGCCGCTACACCGTGACCGGCAGCCATCTCGACTACGTCGACGACACCGGCTTCACCGCCACCGGCGACATCCGCGGCGGCGTGCTCTTCCACGAACACCTCGTCCTGTACAGGCAGGAACGGACATGACCCAGACGACCAAGCCCCTTCTCATCACCGGCGTCAGCAGCGGCCTCGGCCGCGCCTTCGCCACCCCGGTCCTGGACGCCGGTCACACCGTCGTACGCACCGGCCGCACCGTCCGCAACGACGCCGACGCCTTCACCGCTCTCCACCCGGAGCGATCCGACGCTCGCGGCACTAGATGATTGATTTCAAGGGGTCAGTGATCGTAGGCGGTCAGTGAGCGGAGCACTGGTTCGCCGGCCTTGGTGTTGTGCCAGATTGCGGCGGTGAGGGCCAGGATGCGTTGCAGGACGCGGACTGTCACTCCGGTGACGGT
>NZ_JASISO010000086.1 GCF_030063135.1 Streptomyces sp. G-G2 | reverse complement strand
CCCTCAAACGCCAGGCAGACCGAACCACCCCACCGACCCATCGCAGCCCCGCCGGACAGTGCCAGCGACCGGCGGGCAAACCCAGCTGCCGCCTGGCAAAACCAGCACCGGCGGACAGAACCAGCCCCGGCGGCCGAACCCAGCCCCGCCGGACAGAACCAGCACCGGCGGGCAAAACCAGCCCCGCCGGCGTTTGAGGCGCCGCCGGAGGCGAACAGGACCACCGCCCCGCCACTCCGCCCCCGCCGGGCAAACGCACCTCCCCACCGGACAGAACCAGCTGCCGCCGGACAGAAACCCAGCCCCGCCGGCGTTTGAGGCGCCGCCGGAGGCGAACAGGACCACCGCCCCGGCCCCTCGGCCCCGCCGGGCAAAGCCAGCGCCGCCAGGGGCAAAAGGGGCCCGGTCACGGCAGACGGCGCCCGCCAACGCCCGCCCCGGCGGCACCGGCGGCACCGGCGGCACCGGCGGCAGCCGCCACCCCGTCCGCCCCGCAGGACACCGCCACCGCCTCCGCCCGCCGAAGCAGCCCGAGGTCCCCCCGCCGCACCCCCAGCGCCAGCAGCGACCGGGCCAGCTCGTACCCGGCCGGGGACCCGCTCAGCAACGCCACCGATTCCTCCAGCCGCCCCGCCCGCTCCGCCGCCGGCCCGACCGCCGCCGCCACCCGCAGCGCCTGCCCG
Source organism: Streptomyces sp. G-G2 (assembly GCF_030063135.1). Lineage (GTDB taxonomy): Bacteria > Actinomycetota > Actinomycetes > Streptomycetales > Streptomycetaceae > Streptomyces. Next base: position 14,285 of record NZ_JASISO010000086.1, on the reverse strand, counting down.
ATCCCCGACGGCGCTCCGAAGACCCGGGCCCGCCGCACCGCGTCGGCGGCCAGCGCGCCGGCGCGTTCGGGGTCCTCGTCCACCACGGCCTCGGCGAGGTGCAGCTGCCAGGGGCACCAGGCCGGGTTCTGGATGCCGCGGGGGGTCAGCCGCCGGTCCACCGCCTCCAGCTCGGCCGCCGCCGCCTTCTTGTCACCCCGGGCCAGCAGCAGTTCCGCGTACACGGTCTGGGAGTCCGGGAAGACCACGGCCGCCGGGAACGGCTCCCCGAACGCGTGCTCGCGCGCCAGCTCCCACGCCTCCCCGGTCCGGCCCCGGGCCAGCAGGGTCTCGATCAGGATGGCGATGGCGTACCAGTGCACGGGCGTCCGGCTCCCCACCCGCTCGGCGAGCCGCAGCCCGGCCCGCGCCAGCTCCTCGGCCTCCACGAGCCGCCCGCCCCGGTAGCGGATGTACGCGCGCAGGCTGTACGCGAAGGACAGGTGGGCCCCGCGCCACCCCTGGCGCTCGAACTCGGCGGTGCCCGCCTCGAAGAGTTCCTCGGCCCGCTCGGGCCGGTCCGCGTACATGTGGGTCATCGCGGCCAGCACCGGCACCTCGAAGCCCCGGCCCTCGTAGGCCCAGCTGAACCCGTCGCCGAGGGCGCGCCCGGCGTGGTGCAGAACCACGTCGACGGGCTCTCCCCGCAGGCAGGCGTCCCAGGCCCGCAGCCCGATCACGTACCGCTCGGTGAGGTCACGGCCGGTGAGCCGGTCGGCGAGCCGGGCGAGGCGCCGGGAGCGGGCCGGGGAGTCGGCCTCGGCGGCGTTGAAGGCGCCCCACATGAACTGTTCGGACTGGAGCCGCAGCCGCCCCCGGACGTCCGGGGTGTACGGGATCTCCCGGGCCAGCGCCTCGCAGGCCTCGGTGAGCCGGTCGCTGTGCGCGAGCACCTGGGCGAGGCGGATCACGATGCCCTGGCGCAGCGCGGGGTCCTCGACGGGTTCGGCGAGGGCGGCGCGCAGGTGGTTGACGGTGTTCGCGGGTTCGGTGAGCAGGGAGGCGCAGCCCAGCTCGTAGAGGACGGCGGCCCGTTCGTCGAAGTCCGGGGGTTCGCTCAGGGCGCGGGCGAGCTGGCGGCGGGCGGCCTCGGGGGCTCCGGCGCGCAGGTTCTCGCGGGCGGCCTCGCGCAGGGTGCGCACCACCCAGGGGTCGTTGTCGGGGTGGGCCTCCAGGAGGTGCCGGGCGGCGGCGGACGGGCCGAGTCCGCCGTCGACGACGGCCACGGCGGCCTGACCGTGCAGGGCGACCCGCAGGGCGTCGGGGATGGCCCGGTAGATGGCGGTGGCGATCAGCGGGTGGACGAATTCGAGTCCACCGTCGTGTTCGGCGGCGGCGGAGAGGATACGGGCGCCCCGCAGCCGTTCGAGGGCGTCGGCGGCCTCTTCGGTGCCGAGCCCGGCGACCCGGGCGGCGAGGTCGCGGGGGATGGCGGTGCCGAGGATCGCGCAGGCCCAGGCGAAGCGGACGGTCGAGGGGCCGAGCCGTTCGAGCCGGGCCACCAGGCCGCTGCCGCGCTGCGCGGCGGCGAGGTCGCGCAGCAGGGGCGCGCTGGCTTCGACCGGGTCGAGGCCGCGGTCGTGGACCTTGGCGGTCAGCTCGACGGCTTCGAAGGGGTTGCCCGCGGTGACGGCCCAGGCTTCCCGGCAGAAGGCGTCCTCGGCGTGGTCGCCGATCGCGTCGCGCAGGATCCGGCCGACGGCGTCCGCGGTGAGCGGGGCGAGGGTGAGCGGACGTCTGCCCGCGCGGCCGGGCAGGGTACGGAAGGCGTCGGCGTGCGCGGGCAGTTCGTCGGGACGGTAGGCGACGACGAGGAGCAGCGGGAGCTGTTCGGCGCGGGGTGCGAAGGCGGCGAGCCAGCCCAGGGATTCGGGGTCGGCCCAGTGGGCGTCGTCGAGGACGAGGACCATCGGGGCGCGCTGCACGGCGAGGTGGGTGAGGACCCAGTCGAGGCCGTCGCGCAGGCCCTGCGGGTCGGGCGGGGCGCCTTCCTCGGGAGCGCAGAGTCCGAGGGCGGGGCCGACGATGGCGTACCAGCTGCCGAGGGCGGCCCGCAGTTCTTCCTCGGTGTGCCCGGCGAGCTGGGGCTGGATGAGCTGGCGGGCGACGTGGAAGGGCTGGCCCTGTTCCTGTTCGCCGCCGCGGGCGGCCAGCAGGGTGCAGGACCGGGACCGGGCCCGGCGGCGCACCTCGGCGAGGAGCGTGGTCTTGCCGAGTCCGGCGGGTCCCGAGAAGGCGAGGAGCGCGCCGCCCCGGGCCCCGGGTCCGCCGCGCGCTCCGGTCGCGCCCCGGGCTCCGCTCCCGCGCTCGGCGAGTTGCCCCAACGCCTCGTCGACGGTGGCCAATTCGGCCTCGCGTTCGAACAATACGCGCCGCGTACGGGTCCGGCGTTCCGTCATGACTGGTACCCCCCAGACCTGTTCGGGGCATCAGCGTACGCCCGCGTGACCTCGGAGGAGGCACTCGGTTCGGGAAAGATCGAATTCTTTTCCGGACGGCGTTATTCAGCCGAATGGGCCGCGAGCGCCTCCAGCACCGCGACCGCCTCGGCGGCGCGTTCGAAGGCCACGAAGAGGTGGTCGTGGTGGTATCCGGCGACCACGTTGCAGCTGAGGCCGTGCGCGGCCAGTTCGGCGGCGAAGGCACCGGTGAGCCCCACCGCGTCGAGGGCGGAGTGGATGCGCAGGGTGATCCACCCGGCCACGTACGCGTACGCCAGGCCCGCCGCGTCGGCGTCCTCCTGTCGGAGCACCAGGGTCAGGCCCTCGGCCTCCAGCACGGTGGCCACCGGGGTGGTTCCGGCCGGGGCCGCGGGGCCGGGCACGGTGCAGAAGACGTAGCGCCCGTCGTGCAGTTCGGGGCGCATGCCGCTCAGCAGTCTCTTCAGGTCGCTCTCGCCGGTCATGCCGGCAGCCTACCGATCATCCCGCCGCGGCCGTTTCGGTACCTGTTTCGGTGCCCGCCGGGCGGCCCGCCCGGCGCGCGGGGCGCTCATGGGCGCGGAGCGCGGGACGCGGGGCGCTCATGGGCGCGGAGCGTGGGACGCGGGGCGGAGCGCGGTCACTCGGGACGGTCCATCAGGCGCGCGAGGAGGGACTGGTGGTACGAGGGGTGGTCCGCCTGCGGGGTCGCCAGGTCGGGGGCGGCGCTCCGGAGGTGGAGGAGGCCGAGGTGGACGGCATAGAGGGACAGCGCCGTCGATTCCGCCTCCACCGGATCCCGCCCGCCCTCGGTGAGCAGGTGCCGCAGGATCTCCAGGCGCCGTCGGTGCGTCTCGGCGAGGATCTCCCGGACTCCGGGGTCACGGGCGGCGTCGGCCTGGAGGGCGATCTCGATACCCCGGTTCGGGCTCTCGAACGCGGTTTTCAGCAGGGCCGACAGCTTGGCGCGGGGGTCCGGCAGCGCCGCCAGCGCGTCGACGGCCTGGCGCGTGGTCGTGTCGCACCAGTGCCGCAGCGCCGCCGCGACCAGGGCGTCTCGGTTGGCGAAGAACCAGTAGAAGCCGCCTTTGCTCGCGCCGAGTTCGGCGGCCAGCGGCTCGACGGCCACCGCGCGGACCCCGCCGCGCGCCATCGCGCTGATCGCGGTGTCGATCCAGTCCTGCGCGGTGAACCGGGCCCTCTCGGTGCGTGCCATGCTCCATACGCTACCGTCTGGAGCGACTCTGGACGGCTACGAATGGAGCTGGCGTGCACCGCCCTCGCACCTACGCCGTACCCATGCCCGCGGACTCCGTACCGCCCCGGCTGCTGCCCCGCGTGGACTTCTCCGACGCCTACGCGGTGCGGCTGCCGCCGCACGCCGACACCGATCCGGCCGAGTGGGCCGAGCGGATCTTCCGCAGCCCTCCGGCCTGGATCCGTTACGCGCTCGGCCTGCGCGACACCCTGGTCGGCGTCCTCGGACTGAAGACCAACGACCTCCAGGCCGCCACGCCGTTCCCCGAGTTGGACCGTACCGAGCGGGAAGTCGTCTACGGCCTCGACGACCGCCACCTCGACTTCCGAGCCGGCATCCACCTCCAGCGCACCGACGACGGCGTCCAGGTCGCCATCATCACCGTGGTGCACCACCACAACCTCTTCAGACGCCTGTACTTCCTCCCGGTCCGCTGGGTGCACCCGCTGATCATCCGGTCCATGCTGCGACGCGCCGCCGCGGAGCACCGCGCCCCGTGACGATCCGCGCGCCCGGAAGCGAACGGGGGCGCCGCGCCCCCGGGACGGCGGCTCCGCCCCCGGTGGCGCGGCGCCCGCGGTCACGTCAGGTCGTACTCGCCGCCGCGCGCGTTCATGACGAACGTGCGCCACTCGTCCGGCGCGAAGATCAGCGAAGGGCTCTCCGGGCGGGCGCTGTTGCGCATGGCGATGAAGCCCTCGACGAAGGCGATCTGGACGTCACCGGCTCCCCGGCTGCTCGACTGCCAGTCCGCCCCGCTGAGATCGAGGTCCGGCTTGCCCCATCCGGCGAACGGCTGTGAAGTCATGCTCTCGGTCACGTGCGTGCTCCTCCCGGTACGTCGTCCGGGGGCCAGGTTAACCACCACCGGCCGTGCCGGACAGGGCGCGGTGCGTCACCGCGCGGCCGGTCCGGCACCGCTGTCCGGAAACCGATTTCCGTTCCCCCGGGCTCAGTTGGCCGGCGGCTGCGCTCCCACCAGCCACATCGCGAAGAACTGGGCGCCGCCCCCGTAGGCGTGCCCCATCGCCCGGCTGGCCCCTTCCACCTGGTGTTCTCCCGCCTGGCCGCGGACCTGGAGGGCCGCTTCCGCGAAGCGGATCATGCCGGAGGCGCCGATCGGGTTGGTGGACAGGACCCCGCCCGACGGGTTGACCGGGAGGTCGCCGTCGAGTTCGGTGACACCGGCCTCGGTCAGTTTCCAGCCCTCGCCCTCGGCCGCGAAGCCGAGGTTCTCCAGCCACATGGGCTCGTACCAGGAGAAGGGGACGTACAACTCCACGGCGTCGATCTCCCGGCGCGGATCGGTGATGCCCGCCTGCCGGTAGACGTCGGCCGCGCAGTCCTTGCCCGCCTGCGGCGAGACGAAGTCCTTGCCCGCGAACAGGGTGGGTTCGCTGCGCATCGCCCCGCCGTGCACCCAGGCGGGCGGTTTCGGCGAACGGGCCGCGCCCTCCCGGTCGGTGAGGATCATCGCGCAGGCGCCGTCGGAGGACGGGCAGGTCTCGGAGTAGCGGATCGGGTCCCACAGCATCGGCGACGCCTGGACCTTCTCCAGGGTGATGTCGTGCTCGTGCAGGTGGGCGTACGGGTTCTTGAGCGCGTTGCGCCGGTCCTTGTACGCGACGAGCGAGCCGACCGTGTCGGGCGCTCCGGTGCGCCGCATGTACGCGCGCACGTGCGGGGCGAAGAAGCCGCCCGCGCCCGCCAGCAGCGGCTGCTGGAACGGGACGGGCAGGGACAGCCCCCACATGGCATTGGACTCGGACTGCTTCTCGAACGCGAGGGTCAGCACGGTCCGGTGCACCCGGGCCGCGACCAGGTTCGCGGCCACCAGCGCCGTGGACCCGCCCACCGAACCGGCGGTGTGCACGCGCAGCATGGGCTTGCCGACCGCACCGAGGGCGTCCGCCAGGTACAGCTCCGGCATCATCACGCCCTCGAAGAAGTCGGGGGCCTTGCCGATCACCACCGCGTCGATGTCCGCCCAGGTCAGCCCGGCGTCCGCGAGGGCTCGCACGGCCGCCTCGCGGACCAGCCCGGCGATGGAGACGTCGTGCCGGGCGGCCACGTGCTTGGTCTGGCCGATGCCGACGACGGCCACGGGCTCCTTGCTCATGCTCGGTCCCCTTCCAGGACGGCGACCAGGTTCTGCTGGAGGCAGGGGCCGGAGGTGGCGTGCGCGACGGCCCGGTCGGACTCGCCGCGGTGGATCCGGGCGGCGGCCTCGCCGATCCGGATCAGGCCCGCCGCCATCACGGGGTTCGCGGCGAGCGCCCCGCCGGACGGGTTGACGTCCACGGCGTCGCCGAGCCCGAGGGCCTTGCGCAGCACGACCTCCTGCGAGGAGAAGGGGGCGTGCAGTTCCGCCGTGTCGACGGGCGCCTCGAAGACCCCGGCGCGCTCGGCGGCGAGCCGGGTGGAGGGGGAATCGGTGAGGTCGCGCAGGCCCAGGCTGTGCGCCTCGATGCGGTGGTCGATGCCGGTGATCCAGGCGGGGCGCGCGCACAGGGCGCGCGCCGTGTCCCCGGCCGCGAGGATCACGGCGGCCGCGCCGTCGCCGATGGGCGGGCAGTCGCCCGTGCGCAGCGGCCTGACCTGGTACCCGCCCTGCGGGACGGCGCCGCTGAGCTGGGCGTGCGGGTTGGCGGAGGCGGCGGAGCGGCTGCGGGCGCCGATGGCCGCGAGCGCGCCCTCGTCGGTCTCGCCCGCGTCGATGAGCGCCTGCGCCTGGAGGGCGGCCAGGGCCACCGAGTCGGGCCAGAGAGGGGCGACGTAGTAGGGGTCGAGCTGGCGGGTCAGTACGTCGCGGACGGAGCCTGGGGAGGACTTCCCGTACGCGTAGACGAGCGCGGTGTCGGCCTCGCCGGTCTGGATCTTGACCCAGGCCTCGTACAGGGCCCAGGCCCCGTCCATCTCCACGTGCGATTCGGAGATCGGCGGCCAGGCGCCGACCCCGTCGAGGGTCATCGTGAAGGAGAAGGCCCGGCCCGCCAGGTAGTCGCTGGATCCGGAGCAGGTGAAGCCGATCTCCCCGGCCTTCAGCCCGGTCTGGGCGAGGACCTGGTGGAGGACGGGCATGACCATCTCGACTTCGCTCAGTTCGTCGGTGCGGCGCAGGTGGTCGCTCTGGGCGAAGGCGACGACGGCGACCTCGCGGGAGGCGCGTGCGCGGGCCATCAGATCAGCTCCTTGTACACGTCGTAGTCGGCGTCGGGCTCGCCGGTGGGCCGGTAGTGGTCCGGGTGGCGGCCGCCCTCGCTCCAGACCGGCTCCACGCGCAGGCCCATCCGGACCTCGTCGTAGGGGATGCCGCCGATCCGGCCGTGCAGGGCGAGTCCGGCGCCGTCGAGCGCGATGTGCGCGTAGACGTAGGGGACCTCGATGTCCAGGTTGCGGGCCTTGATGTTGACGATGCAGTAGGTGGTGACGGTGCCCGCGGGACCGACCTCGACCCGGTCGGTGGTGGCCACCCCGCAGGTGGGGCAGGCGCCGCGCGGGGGCACGTACACCTTGTGGCAGGAGGGGCAGCGCTCCCCCACGGTCCGCCGCTCGGCGAGGCCGTTGATGTAGGCGGTCTGGGCGCGGCCGGGGCTGTAGGTGTAGTCCAGGCGCGCCTCGGCGACGATGCCGGTGACGGCGTCCTCGAAGACCCCGTCGTGGGGCTGCCCGGCGGAGGCGGCCGCCTCCTCGCCCTCGTACGGTTCGAAGCAGGCGATGTCGGTGATGGCGCCCTTACGGTCCTCGGCCCACCGGATCCTGACCCGCATCCCGGTGCGTACGGCGTCCGGGCCGGGCGCGTCGAGGGCGTGCAGGAGGGCGGTGTCGGCGCCGTCGAGGCGGACGAGCACCCAGGCGAAGGGGGTCGTGAGGGGCTGCTGGGGGCGGGGGTCGTCGTTCCAGGCCCAGGTGGTGACGGTGCCGGTGGCGCCGACCTCGACGAGATCGCGGATCTCCTCGGCGGTGACGGGGTCGTACTCTGCGGGCGGCACCATCACCTTCCCGTCGGCGGTCTTCACCCCGAGCACGACGCGCTCGCGGAGCCCGGTGAGGAAGGCGCTCTGGACGGGCCCGAGGGAGCGGGTGAAGGGGAACTCGACGACGAGGGGCGCGCGCAGCACGTCCGGCGTGGGGGCGGCTGTCATGGGTGCTCTCCGATTCTCCGGGGGTGGGGCCCGGCACCCCGGGCGGGTCAGGGGCGGGGCGGTGGCGATCTGGAACGTCAGGCCCGCCGGTAGACCGGGGGGCGTTTCTCCGCGAAGGCCCGGGCGCCCTCCTTGGCGTCCGCCGTGTCGAAGACCGGCCAGCCCCGGGTGAGTTCGGCGGCCAGGCCCTCGGTCTCCGTCAGCTCCGCGCTCTCGTACACCGACGCCTTGACCGCCTCGACCGCCAGCGGCCCGCACCCGTTGATGAGTTCGGCGATCTCCAGTGCCTTCTCCAGCGCCGTCCCGTCCGGCACGACCCGCCCGATCAGGCCGATCCGGGCCGCCTCCTCGGCCCCGTACGGCCGTCCGGTCAGCAGCATCTCCAGCGCGTGCGTGCGCGGGATCTGCCGGGGCAGCCGGACCGTGGAGCCGCCGATCGGGAACAGCCCGCGCTTGACCTCGAAGAGGCCGAAGGTGGCGCCCTCCCCCGCGACCCGGATGTCCGTGCCCTGGAGGATCTCGGTGCCGCCCGCCACGCAGTAGCCCTCGACGGCGGCGATGACCGGCTTGCGGGGCCGGTGGTGGCGCAGCATCGCCTTCCAGTGCAGGTCGGGGTCGGCCTTCAGCCGGTCCCGGTACTGGTCGCCCGCCATCCCCTGGCCCGCGAGGGCCTTGAGGTCCATGCCCGCGCAGAAGTCGCCGCCCGCGCCGGTCAGTACCACCGACCGGATCTCGTCGTCCGCGTCCGCTTCGAGCCAGCCGTCGTACAGGCCCACCAGCAGCGGCAGCGAGAGCGCGTTCTTCGCCTCGGGCCTGTTCATGGTGAGCACCAGCGTGGCGCCGTGCCGTTCCACGGTCAGGTGTTCTGTCCCACCCATTGCCGTCCTCCCTCTCAAGACCTAGAACAGGTTGCAGGAGGAGAGGGTGCAGTTCAATAGTTTTCTGACACACAGTCAGATTTCTTGGGTGGCGCCCTTCCCACTTGGCAGGCACGGGGCTCTAATGGCCGCCGTGCCGCCCAGCGCGGCTCTGTCATGCGGATTTTCCGGGGTCAGGAGGAACGGTGGAGTACAACCTTGCCGACCTGTTCGAGTCGATCGTCGACGTGGTTCCCGACCGCGAGGCCCTCGTGTACGTGGACCACCCGGGCACCGGCGCCGAGCGCCGCCTCACGTACGGAGAGCTGGACGCGGCGGCGAACCGGATCGCGCACCACCTGCTGGACAGCGGACTGAAGGCGGGCGAGCACCTCGGCCTCCACCTCTACAACGGCATCGAATACCTCCAGACCGTCCTCGCCGCCCTCAAGGCGCGCCTGGTGCCGGTCAACGTGAACTACCGCTACGTGGAGGAGGAGCTGGTCTACCTCTACCGCGACGCGGACCTGGCGGGCCTGGTCTTCGACGCCGAGTTCACCGAGCGGGTGGCGGGCGCCCTGCCGCAGACCGAGAAGCTGCGCCACCTGGTGCGGGTGGGCGCGCTCCCCGAGGGCGCCCCCGCGCTGGACGCCGTACCGTTCGCCGAGGCGGAGGCCGCCGGTTCGCCCGGGCGCGGCTTCGGGGCACGGTCGGCTGACGACCTCTTCATCATCTACACGGGTGGTACCACCGGTATGCCGAAGGGGGTGATGTGGCGTCAGGAGGACCTCTTCTTCGCCGGGTTGTTCGGCGGCGAGCCCTCCGGGCAGCCCATCGCCCGGCCGGAGGAGCTGGCCGAGCGGGTCGCGGCGAACAGCCCGGGCCTCACCTTCTTCCCGGCGCCCCCGCTGATGCACGGGACGTCGACGCTGACCTCGTTCGTGGCGTTCAACTACGGCCAACGGGTGGCCATCCACCGCAAGTACACGCCCGAGGACGTGCTCCGTACGATCGAGAAGGAGAAGGTCTCCAGCGTCTCCCTGGTCGGTGACGCGATGCTCCGGCCGCTGATCGACGCGCTGCGCGGCCCACTCAAGGGGGCGGACCTGTCCTCCCTGTTCAGCGTCTCCTCGTCCGGGGCGATCATGTCGGAGACGGTCCGCGCCGAGTTCCAGGCGCTGGCCCCGCACGTGATGCTGCTGAACAACTTCGGTTCGTCCGAGTCCGGTTCCAGCGGCCGGGCGACCAGCGACTCCGGCCCGGAGAAGGGCTTCCGGCTGGAGGTCAACGACCGTACACAGGTGGTGGACCCGCTCACGCACGAGCCCGTACCCGTGGGCGAACCGGGGCGGCTGGCCCAGCGCGGTCATGTACCGCTCGGCTACTACAACGACCCGGCCAAGACCGCGGAGACCTTCTTCCAGAAGGGTGCCGAACGCTGGGTGCTGCTCGGTGACATGGCGACGGTCGACGAGAGCGGCATCGTCACCATCCTCGGGCGCGGTTCGCAGTGCATCAACACGGGCGGCGAGAAGGTCTATCCGGAGGAGGTCGAGCAGGCCCTCAAGTCCCATCCGGACGTGTACGACGCCTTGGTGGCCGGGGTCGCGGACGCGAAGTGGGGCAGTCACGTCGCGGCGGTGGTCCAGGTCCGCGAGGGCGCGCCCGAACCCTCCCTGAACGAGATCCAGACGCACTGCCGCACCAAGCTCGCCGGGTACAAGATCCCGCGCCAGCTCGTCATCGCCCCGAGCATCCAGCGCTCCCCGAGCGGGAAGGCGGACTACCGCTGGGCGAAGACGGTGGCTTCGGAGGCGGACGGGACGGGCTGAGCCGGGGGCGGCGGCGGAGCGGGGGCCGGGTCAGAGTCCGACCCGGAGTTCCGCCGCCAGGGCGCGGCTCCAGTGCGCCAGTTCCTGGCGGTCGGTGCCCTGGCCGAGCACATCGGCCTGCTCGTCGCTCAGCCGCAGCGGTCCGGGGTCCTCCAGCAGCCGGGACACCTCCGCCAGCAGGGCGACCAGGCGGCGCGCGCCCGAGGCGCCGAGGCGGACCGATACCGCGGGGTCGACGACGGACATCGTCACGGCCTCCCTTCGGCGGAGCACCTGCTTCCGACGGTACGCCGCTGGACGCGCCCCCGCGCGGGAGGCGGCCCGGGCCGCCCCGGGGCCCCGCCCCTCGGGTCAGGCGCCGCTGAGCAACCGCTCCACGGGCCGCGCACCACGGACCGCCGTCCAGCGGCGCGGGCGAGGCGGGTTCCCTCGTACGGGGTGACGGACGAGGCAGGCCGGAGTCCGGGCGATTCGGGCAGGGAGGCCATCCCACCAGGGATCCCACCAGGCGATCACTCGTTCGAGTCATTGATTTCCGCCCCGGGCTCCGGCAGGCTACCGAATGATCGGTCGGTTGGCTCGTGACGGGGTGATGACATGGCTGCTGCTTCAGAGGATCACGGTTTCCGGGATCGCGGTCCCGGTGATCGCGGTCCCAGTGATCGCGGCTCGCGGGATCACGGTCTCCACGGGGACCACGGTTTCCGGGACCGCAGCGAAGGGCTGACCCCGGACGCCCTGGCGGAGCTCCAGCTGGACCGGCTCCGCGCGACGCTGCGGCGCGCCTACGACCGCGTGCCGTTCTACCGCGAGGCCTTCGACAAGGCGGGCCTGCGTCCCGACGACTGCCGTTCACTCGCCGACCTCGCCCGCTTCCCCTTCACCACCAAGGCCGACCTCCGGGACAACTACCCCTTCGGGATGTTCACCGTCCCCCGGTCCGAGGTCCGGCGCCTGCACGCCTCCAGCGGGACCACCGGCGCGCCGACGGTGGTCGGCTACACCGAGCGCGACCTCGACACCTGGGCCGAGGTGGTGGCCCGCTCGATCCGTGCGGCGGGCGGCCGCCCCGGCCAGCTCGTGCACATCGCCTACGGGTACGGGCTGTTCACGGGAGGCCTCGGCGCGCACTACGGCGCCGAGCGCCTGGGCTGTACGGTCGTGCCCGCGTCGGGCGGGATGACCGACCGCCAGGTCCGGCTGATCCAGGATTTCCGCCCCGAGGTCATCATGGTGACCCCCTCGTACATGCTGACCCTGCTGGACGAGATGGAGCGTCAGGGCATCGACCCCCGCGCCACCTCCCTGCGCACGGGGATCTTCGGGGCGGAGCCGTGGACCGAGGCGATGCGCCGGGAGATCGAGGAGCGGCTGGACATCGACGCGGTCGACATCTACGGACTGTCGGAGGTGATGGGGCCCGGGGTGGCCCAGGAATTCGCCGAGACCAAGGACGGGCTGCACATCTGGGAGGACCATTTCCTGCCCGAGGTGATCGACCCGTTCACGGGCGAGGTGCTGCCCGACGGGCAGCCCGGGGAGCTGGTCTTCACCTCCCTCACCAAGGAGGCCATGCCGGTGATCCGCTACCGCACCCGGGACCTGACCCGGCTGCTGCCCGGCACCGCGCGGCCCGCTTTCCGCCGGATGGAGAAGGTGACGGGGCGCAGCGACGACATGATCATCCTGCGCGGGGTCAACCTCTATCCGACCCAGATCGAGGAGATACTCCTGCGCACCCCCGCGCTGGCCCCGCACTTCCAGCTGCGGCTGACCCGGGAGGGGCGGATGGACGCGCTGACGGTCCGGGTCGAGGCCCGGCCCGGGGCGGGTACCGCCGAGCGCGGGGCGGCGGCGGCCTCCGTGGTCCGGGCGGTCAAGGAGGGGGCCGGGGTCTCGGTCCGGGTCGAGGTGGTCGATCCGCAGACCCTGGAACGCTCGATGGGCAAGCTCAAGCGGATCGTGGACCTCCGGGGACGGGACAACACGCCTCCGGTCGGCTGAAACCACCCCTTCGGGCGCATTGACGGGCCATATCCGGGAGGTGGCGGGCGCTCGCGGGTAGGGCACTGTGCGTGACCCCGTTCTTCCACCAGCTCCGCGCCCGGCTCCAGGCGTCCCCCGCCGGGCTGGCCTGGAGCCGTGGCCGGGAGATGGAGCTGATGCACCGGGCGATGGGCTTCGCGGCCCTCGGCTTCCTGACGCTGGTGCCGCTGCTGATCGTGGTGGCGGCCGCCGCCCCCGGCAGCGGTGAGGGGTTCGGCCGCTGGCTGGGCCAGGCCCTCGGGGTCGCCATGGCCTCCCGGGCCCAGGTCGAGGTGCTGTTCGGTTCGGCGAACCAGGCCCTGGAGCGGACCACCGCCTTCGGCCTGGCGGCCCTCGCGGTCTTCGGGCTGACCTTCGGCTCGGCCGTGCAGACCGGGTACGAGAAGGTCTGGGACCTGCCGACCGCCCGCTGGCACACCTTGTGGCGGCACGTCGTCTGGCTGGCCCTGCTGGTCGTCTACATCGCCCTGCTGGTCATGATCCCCGCGCCCTCCTCCGACGCGGTCGGCGCGGTCCTGGGCACGGCGGGCGACCTCTCCGGCACCTGCGTGTTCTTCTGGGTCTCGCAGTGGCTGCTGCTCGGCGGCCGGGTCCGCTGGGAGGCGCTGCTTCCCGGCGCGGTGGCCACCAGTCTGGGCCTGCTGGGCCTGCGGGTCTTCTCCCAGCTGGTCTTCTCCCCCCTGATCGCCTCGAACGCCGTCACCTACGGCGCGTTCGGCACCCTGCTCGTGGTCCAGTCCTGGCTCGTCGGGGTCGGCTTCGTCGTTTACGGCGGCTCGCTCGTCGGCCGCCTGGTCCACGAACGCCGGACCCTGCGCCGCGTGCGCCCCGACGGCCTCCCCCCACCCTGACCCGCCCGTCCGTCGGCCCGGCCGGTGACGCGCTCGACGTCGGGGCTGACCCGCTGCTCGGCGGGCAGCGGCTCGCCGAGGATGGCGAGGGTGCCCTCCACGACCGGTTCGGGCATGAAGGCCAGCATCTGGGCGCGGGCCTCCTCACGGGTCTGCTCCACGAACCGCACCGGTTCGCCGAGCGCGGCGCCGATCGCCTCGGCCCGTCGGCGCGGGGTGATCGCCTCGGGTCCGGTCAGTTCGTACGGACGGCCCTCGTGACCGCCCCCGAGCAGTACGGCGGCGGCTGCGGCGGCGATGTCGGCCGGGTCGATGCCCGGCAGGGCGACGTCACCGAAGGGCGCGGCGGCGGCTCGTCCGGCACTTCCCACGCCCCGGGAACGGCTCCGGGCACTCCTGGCGGGCTGGGTGGACAAGCGTGAACTCACGGCCCGCTACGGCTGCCCGACGGGCACCCTCGCCTCCGAGCTGGACAAGCGGACCGACGGCCTCGACGAGTCGGTGGCCGAGCTGATGCCGACCCTCATCGACTGGGCCGAAACCCAGTTCCGGGAGATGGGGCGCCCGGACGCCCGGGAGCTGGCGGTCGCCTTCGTCGCCGCCTACCAGGGCATCCCCCTGCTCACCAACACCCTTCGGGACCCGGACCTGATGGCGGCCGAAGGCGAACGGCTGGCCCGCTGGCTCGACTCGCTCGAAGCCTGAGGGGACGCACGCCACTCCATCCCCGGGGCGGGTCGGCGCGGCGCGGGAGCGCCGGCGGCCGACGTACGCCAACTGCCCGCAGGCGCTCTTGCCCCCGCACCTCACCTCGCCCCGCCCCGCCCCGCCCCGCCC
>NZ_JASISO010000085.1 GCF_030063135.1 Streptomyces sp. G-G2 | reverse complement strand
CGATGCCGAACCCGGCGGCGAGCCGCGCGTAGGTGTCCCCGCACCGCAGGTGGGCGAGGGCGAGCAGCGCCTGACGGCCGGCAGGCAGCCGTCGCCACCGGGTCCCGGTCTCTCGCTGCCGGGCACGAAGCCGCGTGGTCAGGTAGCGCAGGGTGCCGCTGGACAGATCGATCGACGAGGGGTAGACAAGCACGCGAAGCTCCTGGAGGGCACAGGTGATCTTGGTCGAGAACCCGTCTACCAGGAGCTTCGTCGTTCCGTACAGCTGGCAACCTCCAACACCTCACCGCCGCAGTCAGGTTGGAAAAGGCTCACTGCGTCAGGGGACGAACGGACCGCCAGCCACGCCCCGTCGAACACGCTGGCGTGCCGCCCCTGCGCCAGGGGAGGAGCGGTCCTCCAGGCGCAGTGCGCACAGCTCGCCGAGTGCCGTCCCTGCACCAGGGCATGAACGGCAGGAGGACCCCCGCCTCGCCACGATCCTGCAGTGCCGCCCCTGAAGCAGGGCATGAACGGTTCGCCACGGACACGTTCCAGCTGACCACCAGGGGCCGCCCCTGCGCCAGGGGATGAACTCAATGCCCGCGACGCTACTGTCCGACCGTTTCTGTGCCACCTCTGTGCCAGGGGAAGAACGGCGCTCGACGCTCTTGAAGTCCTTGCCGTCGGTGTGCCGTCCCTGCGCCAGGGGATGGACAGACGTGGACCTCAGGGACGGCGATCACCTTGGGCCCCACCCCCTGCGCCAGGGGATGAACGGCCCTCGATGCAGTCGCCAGTGTCGAGCCAGTGGCCCGGCCCCTGCGCCAGGGGATGAACGGAGGAAGCGTTCGGTGGAGATGCGCACGTGGGCGTACCACCCCTGCACCAGGGGATGAACCGCCCGTCGTCTGCGTCTATACCCACTCCACTCGGTGGTGTGGACGATCGCGATATTCCCCAGGTCTAAGTTCACGTAACTCCCCAGGCTCTGCCTTCGGTCCAGGGGAGGTGTCGGGCTGATCACGGCGCTCGTTAGAGTGCCTGCGTGTCGAAGACGAGCGTGAGCAACGAGACGGGCAGCATGCTCTGCCTTTGGATTGAGCCGTGGGGAACCGATCACTGGATGCGTCCGGGTGAAGAGTTCACCGTCGTGACCGAGACCGAGCCCGAGGAGTCTCCGTTCAACGTGGTAGTTCACGATCAGGGCATCACGGTGTGGGTGAACTCGGCCAATGATGCCGAGGTCTTCGACAAGATCGGCAATCCGGCGCCGTGTGGGCATCAGCATCCGGCCGACGCCGGATTCTGACCGGCTGCGTGCTTAGGTGAGCGGCTTGGCGGGCTTGTCGGTGGGGTTCTTGGGGCGTTTGTTCGGGCGGTAGCTGGGGCCGTTCATGATGACCTGGTGGCTGGTGTTGATCAGCCGGTCCAGGAGTGACTCGGCGACGACGGGGTTGGGGAAGAGTGGATACCAGTCGCTGGGTGCCCGGTTGCTGGTAATGATCAGTGACCGTCCCTGCCGTTCGCTCACCAGTTCATAGAGGTCATCGGCCTGGGACGCTCCGAGCTGGCGCATGGCGAAGTCGTCGAGGATGAGCACGTCGGGCCGTACCAGTTCACGGATCCGCTTGTCCCAGGTGCGGTCCGCGTGGCCGCCGGCGAGGTCCGCGAGGATGCGGCTGGTCTTGGCGAATCGGACGTGGGCGCCCTGGCGGACCGCGAGGTGACCGAGGGCCTGGGCGACGTGTGTTTTTCCGACGCCGGGCGTTATCAACGGGGCCTGAGTCCCTCTCTTCTCTGTCTGCCACGAGCGTCACCGTGAGCGTTCTGTGTCGTTGATGCATTGCTATCAACGGGAGTTCTTCAACGAGACGGAACGGCATCAGTGGCACACAGCCTGGCTGTCCAGCCCGCCAGCGGGCAGCGGACATGGACCGTGATCGACGAGAAGTACCGGACAGTCGCCCCGGTCGAAGAGTGGCTGGAGGCCCACCGGTTCTTGTGGTCGCCGAACACCGTCCGCGGTTATGCCACGTCGTTGGCCCAGTGGTGGACGTTCCTCGAACAGCGCGACGAGACCGCGAAGTGGAGGGATCTCGGGGTCCCGGCCGTCGCCGGGTTCCTGTCCTGGTTGCGCAACGGCCGCACCGTCGAGCACGCCCTGGTCGAGCCCGAAGACGCGCCCGCGCCGGAGACGTTGGAGGCGAGGCTGGCCGCGCTGATCTCCTTCTACCGCTGGCAGGAGGCGGTCTTCTCCGTCCCGGTCGCGGGACGGCTGATGCGTGGGGCGCCACGCAGGGCTCCGGCCCGTGGCCTGCTCGCGCACCTGGATGCCCGCACCGCCCCAGGCCCGTCCTCGCTGCTCAGGGTCCGCCGCCACCGGCATCGCGGACGGCCGCCCCTGCTGCTGCCGGGAGAGATCCAGGCGATCCTGGACGGCTGCGCGATGCCGGACGCCTCGGTCGGCGAGTGGACGGGCAACCTGCGCGACCGGCTACTGTTCGCGCTGCTGGCGGAGAGCGGGATGCGCCTGGGCGAGGCCCTGGGGCTGCGGATCGACGACTTCGTCATGGGCCGCGGCAACACCCCCTATATCGAGATCGTCCCCCGCGAGGACAATCCGAACGGGGCGAGGGTGAAGATGATGCGCCCCCGGAGGGTCTACGTCGGCACGGATCTGGAGAAGCTCTTCGCCGACTACCTCACCCATCTCGCCTGCCGAGCCGCCGAGTTGGGCATCGAGATTCGTACGGACGCGCCGCTGCTGGTGAACCTGACCCGGCCGCCGCTGCTGGCCGCTCTGCGGGAGGGAACGGTGCGGGACAAGACCGCCGCCCTGCGAAGGAAGGGCACTGGTCCCGCTTTCTGGACGCCGCACTGGTTCCGGCATTCTCACGCGACCGCGTTGTTGCTGGCCGGAACCCCGGAGTGGGTGGTCTCCCGGCGACTTGGACACGCACACGTGCAGACCACGCTCGACCTCTATGGCTGGGTCCGGGAGGACGAGGCCCTGCGGGCCGCGGCGAACTGGAAGTCGTACGTCTCCTCCTGGCAGGTGACCGATGGCCGGTGAACAGCGCCGTCTGCACGCCGCCGGCAGCGAGGATCCGATCTGGCGGCTGTGGTCTGATCTGCCCGAGCCGTGGAAAGGGCCGGTCATCGGTGACGGCATCGAGGACTGGGAGAAGATCACCGAGAACGGCGACCGCCGGATCGACCTGCGGGGCCTGCCCGATCCGATGCCTGCCGAACTGGCCTGGATGTCGCACTGGCAGGCCCTGGACGGGACCCGCTCGGCGGTGCTGGGCACCAACCAGTTCGCGAACATCCTGCGACGGGCGATCCGCGAGAGGCACCCGTTCCCAGCCTCGATCCGCGCCATGGACTGGGAGACGGCCGCCGCCCTGCAGCGGTGGTTCTATGCCACCCGCTGGGGCCGGCTCCCGCCGCACGGCAGCATCGCCCGGCTGCGGGTCATCTTCCGTTTCTCCCGCCTCGCCCTGCTCGCCCGCTGCACCGACAAGCCCTGGTGGACACTGGATGAGTGGCACCCCAGATGCGACCCGCGGATCCCGCTCGCGGAGCACGAACCCCAGGCCCACTACGGCTGTTCACCCTCCACGATCAGCCAGGGGTGGCTGCGGGAGGCGGTGAAGTGGTGGCTCGGCACCCAGCTCGAAGCGGGAGTCCTGCGCTGGTCCACGGTGAGCCAGGAGCGAATCCGCTGCCTGGTCCGCTTCGACCGGTGGCTGTCGACGACCTTCACTGACCCGCTGGACGTCCTGGGTGATCCCGCCCATGCGGTCCAGCTGGCCGCCGCCTTCCGCCACTGGGACTCCGACCCCACCAACCGGCTCCTTCGCCGGTCCGAGCAACGATTCGCCCACAAGCCCGTCCATCCCCGGCTGGTCAACGACGACCTGCGGGCCGTCGCCGAACTGTTCGCGTTCATCGCGGCCAACCCCGCCGAGGTCCGCCAGGTCCTGGGGATGCACCCGTGGTCGCGCGTCACTGACGCGCACGCGGCCGGCTGGTTCCGCCAGGTCTCCCGCATCCCGCACCAGCGCGAACTCAACGACGAGCACTACGTCGACGACCACGCGCTCGCGCAGATCCCCGCCGCCCTGCCCCTGCTCGGCCTGAGCCGCACGGAAGAGATGACGCTCACGCGTGGTGACGGACAGCAGGCCACCGTCCGGGGTATGGACGACCCGCAGGCCATGCGCATGATCCTGCTGCAGATCCTCACCGGCCGGCGGGCCAGCGAGATCCGCACCTGCCGTTTCGACTGCCTCTCCCCGGTCCCCGACCGGCCGGACGACGCCGCCGCCGCCGAGGGCGAGGAGATCGCCCGCTTCCACTACGCACAGAGCAAGATCGATATCGCGCCGGACAACATCCTCGTCGACCGCGAGGTCGTCGCGGTCATCAACGAACAGCGGCAGTGGATCCGTGACCGCTTCCCCGGCATCACCCCACGCCACCTCTTCATGCAGCGGACCGGCAACCGCCAGGGCGACAAGCCCTACCCCTCGGGCACCTACAGCTGGATGCTCCGCGAGTTCAGCAAGACCGTGAAGATCACCGACAGCAAAGGCAAGCCGGTCGGGCTGAGCCACACCCACCGCTTCCGCCACACCAAGCTGACCCGACTCGCCGAACTCGGCCTGCCCGTGCACGTGTTGATGCGCTATGCCGGACATGCCACCCCGTCAATGTCGATGCACTACGTCGCCGCCCGCCAGGAACACGCCGAACAGGCATTCCTGGCCACCGCCAAGCTGCGGGCCGACGGCACCCACATCATCTTCTCCCGCGACGACCACGACAGCCTCCACCTGTTCAACCGCGCCGACCGGTTCCTTCCCCACGGCTGGTGCATGCTGCCGCCGATGCAGACCTGCGACAAGGGAAACGCCTGCCTGACCTGCTCGGTCTTCGTCACCGACGCCTCCCACCAACCCGCCCTGGAACGGCAGTTGACCGAAACCGCAGCACTGATCGACCGCAGCACCACCGCCTTCCAGGAACGTCACGGCCGCCCCATGCCCGAGGACAACGTCTGGCTCCTGCAACGGCGGGCCGAGCACGCGGCCCTCACCAAGCTGCTGGACACCATCCGCGACAAGCCCGGCCGGGCAGTTCAGGGCGCCGGCTGCGGCACCGCCCCCACCGGACCCGTCCCCCTCACCCTCAACCTCGACCGCCACCGAAGGACCCGGCCATGACCGACACTCGCACCCAGCGAACCCAGACCCTCGCCGCCGCCGCGAAGGCAAAGTCCCAGGCCAAGACGAAAGCCGCCGAGCAGGCCGTCCGCACCCTCGTCAAGCGCGGAGAGCCAATCACCTTCCAGGCCGTTCAGCGCGAGGCCGGCGTCTCCCACGCGTTCCTCTATAACCACCCCGACCTGCGTGGTCGTATCGAACGTCTGAGGGCTCAGGCTCGCCCGGTCCCCGCACAGGCGTCTGCGGCCGACGATCAAAGCACCCTCGTCCTCGCGCTGACCAGCCAGATCACCCGTCTGAAGAAGCAGCACCGAGAAGAAGTTCAGGCTCTGCGGGACGCACTCGAACAGGCCCACGGCGAAAACCTCGACCTCCGACGCGAACTCGCCCGCCGCGGCTCGCCCGGACAGGTCCAGCCCGGCTGACCGGCAAGCAGCGTGGCCTACGAACCCGAACGCAGGCCCAAGGCACTGTGCTGCACGACCCCGGCGGGAACTTCGGTGTTCCCCGACCTCTTGCGGGTCAACTCCACCAGCTTCTCCCTGAGGACTTTCGCTGGCTCTCCGAGGACGATCGCGCTGAGCACCAGCTCGAGCATCAGGCAGTCGTACTCATCGCCGTCGTTGCGATAGCGCTCTGGATCGCGCTCTACCACTGCCTTGGCGATCTGCCAGCCACCGCCATTGGCCGGGGCGAAGGTCGCCTCGAAGACCCCGTTGCCGGTCCAGCTTCGGTGCAGGAAGACGACGTCGCCCTCTGCGAAGACATCCCACTTCTCGTCCATGTCGCTGGATGAGTAACCGAGCTGGATGCGCCGCCAGCAATCGTCCGACCAGATCCGGCGCGGCAAGATCAGCATCGCGCGAGGGGTGGAGATCGGCTGGATGCGGTCGGAGAACGAAGACCGGAGCACGTGTTCGTCAGCTGGCATGCTCCGATCCTACGGAGGTCGTCACTCGCAGCGACAGCCTCATCGTCGCTGCGATATCTACACCGTCACGAGGTGGGCAAACACACGTGCCGAAGCGCTCTTCCGTTGATAACGGTCGGCCCGAGCAGGGCTGCGTTGGCCTTGGCCTCGACGAACGAGAGGGTGGCCAGGTCCTTGACCTTGCGCGGGTCGAGGTCGGGCTGGAACGAGAAGTCGTACTCGTCGAGCGTCTTGTGATGCGGCAGCCGGGAGAGCCGCAGGCCCTGGCGGAACCGGCGGTCGTCGCGGACGGCCAGTTCCTCGGAGAGGACCAGATCGAGGAAGTCAAGGTAGCCCATCTTCGCCTCGTCCGCCCGGCGGGTTAACTCGTTGATGGTTTCCGCGAGGTGGGGCAGGCCGAGCTTGCCAGCCGTGGTGCGGATGCGGTTGCCGGTGAGCTCGCTCAAGACGGTTCCTCCGTCGCTCGATGGGTGGTGAAGGGGCGGGTTCCGGTCAGCTCGTCATAGACCGACAACGGCCGGCGCCCGACCTCGATCCGAGTGGCCGCGGCCCGGTTCAGCAGGGCCTGCAACGGGCCGGTCTCCTCGCCCCGCGGTCGCTCGCGGCGATGCTGGATGGGGATGTCGCCGGTGGTGGTCCGGCGGTTCTTTCCGGTGGGCAGGCCGTCCCAGTGCGATTCGTCGACGACACGGGCACCGCGGCCGATGGCCCGGGGATGGGTGGCCAGCAGCGTACTGCCGTGGGCGTCCGCGAGGGTGCCATGCAGCACGACCTGGGCTTTCGTTGCCCGAATCTCGACCAGCTGACGAGCACGGACTCGGCGGGCCGGCACGGAGTAGAGGTTGCCGTCGAAGGCGACCAGGCAGTCCTTGCCGACGTGCCGCAGCTGCCGTTCGGCCACCAGATACGGGACCGATGGCAGCGGCTTGAGGGCCGCGTGGTCCCTCGCGGCCCGCTCCGCGATGACTTCGCGGTGCGTCTTGTGGATCTGGGCCCGACGCACGGGCACCCAGGCGGTGAACGCGGCGTCCATCTCCTCGACGGAGGAGAACGACCGGCCGGACAGAACGTGGTCGCGGACGATCAGGACCTGCCGCTCGACCCGGCCCTTGCCCTGCGGCCGGTAGGCGGCCAGGACGTCGATGTCGAAGTCGTAGTGGCCGGCGAAGCCGACCGCTTCCGGATGCAGCGGGACCGCCTCACCAGGAGCTACGTGCCGGCGGACAACCGTCTTGGTCCGGTCGTAGACGATCGTCATCGGGGCACCGCCGAAGTGGGCGAAGGCCCGCCGGTGGCAATCGAAGAAGGTCTGCAGGTCCTGGCTGGTGGTGAAGCAGCAGAACGGGTCGCGCGAGTACGAGAGCGTCATGTGGAAGGAGTAGACCTTCGGGATGCCCATGTGGGCGAGGATCTTGCCCTCATCACCCCAGTCCACCTGTGCCTGAGCCCCGGGGATCACTTCGAACCGGCGGTGCATCCCCGCCAGTTCCTTGGGCGTGATCCCGAGTTCCTCGGCGATCCTGGGCCGGGCCGTCTGAACGTAGAGCTTGACCCGCTGATAGTTCCCAGTGAACCCGTACTCCTGGGCCAGCCGCTCATGGATGACCAGGGCCTTCATCAGGACCTCGGCCCGGAGCATCGAGTCGATTAGCGGCCCGAACTCGTCAATCACCCTCGCTCGCGACCGCCCGCTCGGCGACCGCCGCGGAGGCGTCCCCGACCCCGGCGCCGAGAGGTACTTGCGGACCGTCTTGCGGTCCAGGCCGGTCTCCCTGGAGATCTCCGACAGGCTCATCGCCCCGGACTCGAGCAGGCCCCGAAAGCGCCGGAGCTCCAGCCAACGCTGCGGATCCAAGACCACCGCCAGCCCCTTCCACCGCCCGAATCGACCAAGCAGCAGAGTGCCGAGCAGCAGGTCTCACCGCATCAGCAACTGTCCCTTTTCATTCGTACGAGGTTGGGGATGTTCACGGCTCTGGCTTGATTTTCGTAGGTAGAGATCATCTCGGTGTGAGGGTCGGCCGGCCCGCGTACCGGCGCCGGAGGTGGGCGATCAGCACGACCCGGTGGCGAAGGAGGGAGACCCCTGCGCGTCCGCCCATGAGGCGTTTCTGGAGTTTGACGTCAGTGATGCGGCCTTCGTTGACGCCGGAGTTGTAGAGGGTGGTGATCCCGAGTGCGACCGCGGACTGGTCTTCGCGCAGGGCTTTCGCCATGCCGGCGAGCGGTGCCAGCCCGCTGGCGGTGAGCTGGTCGAGCCAGTCCGGCAGCGGGCCGGCGTCGCGGTTGTCGAGCATGGCGGCGAACTGGCGGACCAGGTGATGGGCGAGCTGGAGTTCGGGGCAGTGGTCAAGGAGCTGGTGCAGGCGCTGTGATGTGTGCGGGGTATGCCGTCCGGGAGCGGTGATGATCCAGCGGGATACCTCGCGCGGGGACGGCGGCCGTTCGCGTGGTGTGTCCAGGGGCAGACCGCGGCGCAGGGGTGCGACGGCCATTTTGACCCGCTGGTAGTGCCCCAGGTAGCCCTTGGTCCGGAGTTCCTGGTGGAGGATCGTCGCGCTGTGCTGGCCCTCGTCCCAGCGTTGTTGCAGGTAGTCGAGGTAAGGGTCCAACGTAGAGGGCTTGCGGGGAGAACGTCGCATGACCTCCTGCCACGTGCGCGCACGGGCGTATTTGCGGACCGTGCGGCGGTCCAGACCCAGTTCACGAGACATGCTGCTGTAGGAGCGGCCCCGTTCGGTGAGGGTGTGAACGGCCTCGAACAGCCGCTGTGCGTGCTGGCCCGCGCGGGTGTCTGTGGGTTCCGTTGCTGCGGACGATGTTTCGGCGGGCGCCGGATCGGGCTCGGGGAGTGCGGCGGGCAGGCAGGCGCGGTGGGTGGAAGCGACCTTCTGAACCTGCCGGGACAGCCCCTGCCAGAGGTGAAAGCGGTCGCTGATCTGAAGGGCATCGGGGGCACCCGAGGTGATGCCTTGGCGGTAGACGAGGGAGCCGTCGCGGCAGGCGACCTCGACGCCGGGATGCCCGCGCAGCCACCGGCCGAGCTGTTCGGCGTCCCGGCCTTCCCACAAGGTGAGCGGAAGGCGGGTGGTGGCGTCGACCAGGAGCGTGCCGTAGGTGTCGCCGTACAACGCGAAGTCGTCCACTCCCAACACCCTCGGTGTAATCAACGGTGGCAGCGGCACCCTCATCAACTGAGAGAGCACGGTGCACCGCGAGAGCGCCACGGCGATGACGTGCAGCATGCGGGCCCCGCCGCGGCCTGCCAGGAGCACGCCGACCGACTCGACTACCTGCTGCAGCAACGGCGTGCGCCGCTGGTAGCGGACCGTCAGCCCCGGCACCTGCTCGGCGAAGGTCACCTTCGGGCAGTCCGGGTTCTCGCAGTACAGGCGGCGCACACTCAAGTCGATCCGGACCGGCCGGCCGCCCAGAGCCGTATCCGCGAGGTGGCGTTCGTAGCGGCTGTGGACCCACTCACTCGATGTCCCGCACCCCGTGCAGCCTGCGGGAGCACGGGCTCGCGTCCGGGCCCGGACGATCAGCACAGGGCCAGAGGAATCGACCGAGACCACCAGCACGCTCGTCAAGTGCGGTAACAGAGAATCCAGTTCAACAGGGCACTACCAGATCCTGCCCGGTACGCGGGCCGGCCGACCCTCACGCGGAGATGATCTCTACCTACGAAAATCAAGCCAGAGCCATGTTCACGTGTACGCCGACAGCAAGCCGATGGTCACGTCCAGCCTGCTGCCCTAAGCACCGATACGGCGACGTCAGTGACGGAGTTTGTGCCGACATCGACGGTGAAGTCGTCGACTGCGGACCGGCTGAGGATTCCGTCCAGTTCACCCGACCGGTTCAGGTGCCATCGCAGTGCTTCGGGTTCGCTGTCGTGGCGTTGGGCCAGTCGCTGGTGGATGATCGACAGCTCAGCCTGGAGCCGACAAACCGTGAGTTCAGCACCCACGGCATCGGCCAGTAGCTTCCTCTCGTCCTGGTCCTCAATCACACCAGCGAGGACGAGGCGCGTCGCTCCGGCATCAATATAGTGACCGGCGATGCTCCGCAGATTCCGCACCATCATGCCGAAATTGAAACGGTCACCGGGAGGCGCAGGCCACGACTTGCGCAGCCAGTCGAGATCGACGACAGCATGAGGAACCCCGGCATCGGCGAGAAGGTCGCCCACGCCCTCGGCAACGGTTGTCTTGCCCACACCGACAGTGCCATTGAGGAGGAGGGCGTGATCGTCCCGAGAGCTGCCTGCGTGCATCTCGGCATCGTACGTCGAACGGCTCGGGCTTCGGAGTCACGCCTGTCACTGGTCGAGAAGCGCACGTCCGCCACCGATTCGAGCACCGAAAAGGGCGGCAACCTACCTCTGACGGACGATCTACTGCGCGAACAGCCACCCACGACCAGCGTGAGCACCCCGGGCACCGGTCACACCAGCCCTTTGACCTGCCACTTCAAGTTGGCGAAGGCCCAGTGGAGTCCACCGGGTGGAGGCCACCCGATGCTCTGCATCCGATGCCGGGCATCGTCCACTGGATGCTGAACATCGTGGTTCCACTCGGTGGGCGATGCCCGGCATCGTCACCACAGCCAGCCGGTGGAGTGCCGCACCCGGGACAGGGCGCGGGCATCGCGTCGCGCGGCGGCGTTGCCGATCCGGCTCTGCCTGGAGCGGGGCCGGCGCGACTCCCCGGCCGCGAGGCGGCGCCTGGCGGCGTCCTGGAGCCGCCGCCGCTGCTTGCGCAGCTCCTCCTTCTTGTCCGCCTCCGACTTCGGTGTCCGGGGCCGCTTCCAGATCGGCTGCCACCCCAAGGGCTCCTCGGTCTCGGGCTGCTGACCCTCTCTGAGCGTGGAGGCCATCTCCTCACTCGCTGCGCGGGCTCGGGCGAGGGCGTCCTTCAATCCCAGGATCTCGGGATTCCCGGGGTTCTCCGGTGTGGTCATGCGAGTCCTCCAGTGGGTGTCCGGCCCGGCGTCTGCTGCACGCCGGGCTGCTGGGTGTGTGACGGCGCGGGCGCCGACGGGGCGGGCTGCGGCCGGGGGCCACGGGCGACGGCGCGCTCCCGGACGCCGTCCTGGAGCTTGACGGCCATCTTGGCGACGGCCTCGATCGTGGCGCGGGTCTGCTCCAGCGCGGCAACATCGGTCCCCTGCTGCACCTGGTCACGGCCGGCCTTCCGGTCCGGGCGCGAGGGACGCGGGCCAGACCGCGAGGCGCCGGGCACGGCGACGATGTGTGGGCGGGCACGGGAACCCAGGCGCTCCGAGCGGCGCGCCGCGTGAACCCGGGCCCTCAACGCGCCGGCGGCCAGACGGGCCCGCGCGTAGAGGGGGGCGGTCCGCTTGCGGGTCAGCGGGCGCAGCACGGTCTGGTCCTCCGTGTCGCGCGGGTACAGGGCGCGCAGATCAGCGGTCATCATCAGGCCCCGGCCGACGGGGCGGGTGTAGTCGTCGATGACCGCCTGCACGATCCGTTCGTCCAGGCCGGGCTGGTGCGGCCGGCCGCGCAGGACGTAGGAGAGGTAGCGGCGCGCTTCGGCGAGCAGATGGTGGCGCTTGAAGGCACCACGCATCACGTACACCACTGCCGTGACGTCGACGGCGGCCAGGACGATGTCGACCACCGGCCGCACCCGGGCCCACACCGCCGCGGCCGCCGCCCGCGCCCGCTCCGCGAGCCGGTCCACGACGTCGGTGCCGAACGAGGCGATGGCCGACTCCCGCCAACGCATCCGCAGGTCGGACAGCGACCGCAGCTCCTTGCGCTTCGGCGGGCGCGTGCGGTCGGCGGCCCGGCAGGCCAGCCCGTAGGCGGCCCGCTCCCCCGGCGCATGCCCGTGCTCCTCCACGTAATCGGCAGTGAGGACGAACAGCGCCTCCTCGATCTGCTGACGGCGCGTCGACTGCCAGCCGATGAGCCGCTGATCGATCCCCGCTATCTCCATGACGGGACGGCGGCCCGGCGTTACCTCGCGCGGCTCCCACGCCCACCCGAGCCGGGCGGACACCTCCTCCATGAAGAAGAGGATGTAAAGCGTGTCGGCAGCGACAATGTGGGCCAGCGTCGAGTCCGCCGACAGGTTCCCCCACGTCCCCTTGTCGTCCGGCCGCCGGACACGGATCGATACCAGCGCATGATCATGGAGAAGTGGCTTCGACTCCTCAGCTCTGGACTCGTAGTGGCGGAACACCGCGACGATCAGCCCGTCCCGGATCTGCCTACGGCGCTTGCCGCCACTCCCCCACCGGATCTGCGCGACCGACTCCCCCACCCACTCCAGCGTCCTGTCCACGGCGGTGTCCTGGCACAGCTCCAGCACCCGACGAACCTCGTCATCCATCAGCGCCCACGCGATGTGCGCCGTCGGCGGGGGCCGGAACACCAGGTGCATGCCGAGCCAGGGGACGCGCTCCTTGGCCTTCTCGGTCTTCGGCGACCGGTTGTGCTCGATGGGCCTGCCCAGCACGGTCGCCCGCCGGGCCTTCGCCGGATCGTCGCCCGCCTCCAGGCGCTCGCACTCGATCCGGTCAGCGTCCGGGTGCCGGCCTTCCCCCAGAAGCAGCTCGGCCTGCCGCTCGGTCACCACATCCCAGGCCGCCAGGCCGACCGCGGCCAAGCCCCGGCCCTTCCAGACACTGGGCGGGACACCGGCTTCGTCCTGGGCGGCGGACAGCGACGTGCCCGCAGCACGGTGGCCGTCGCCGACCATCACGCCGCGGAAGAGATAGCGCCCGTCTCCCGGACGGATCGGTGTTTGGCTGATCATCGACCCATGGAACACCGGGCTTGACCTGCGCAAAAGCGCGAACTGGGGTCCTTCCCGCCGGGCGGGAGGCCATCACCGAATCTTTACCGGAGCGCCCGCCAGGCGGGCCGCCGAGCCAGCCCGAGACGGTAAGCCGCGGCCGTGTGCACAGTCCGCCGCATGACCAACGAACTGCTCCACGGAGACCTCTGCCCGCTGTGCCGCCGCCCTCTCACGCTGCGCCCCACCGCCGACGTCCGCTCGAACACGCCGCACCCCACGCGCACCGACAGGGTGCCTCACTGCACCAGCTGCGCCGGCGACATGACCCGCGCGCAGCAGTGGGCCGACATGATGCGCGCCCTCTACGAGAGCTGACCGCAGCCGTGCGAATACTGCGCCACATCCGCCTCACCCACCACGGACACCATCGGCAACCGAATCCAGCGACATCTAAGCTTGGCGTTTATCCTCGCTCGTCACCCGACCTGCTGATCTGCAGTGTTTCCCGGGACAGCGGAGGCGGCCGTTCTCCACGCTTCGAGATGTCGAGTAACAAAGCACCAGAGAACGGCCGCTGTGTATGAGTCTGTCTGCCGACGTGTCCGGACGCGAGGCATTGGATGTGTTGTCCCGCTTTCGTGTCGAGTTCTACGACTGCCTGTATGCCCGGCCTGACGCGCTCTTCGAGCTCACCGACGCGGTGCTGTGTGCGGACGGGCCGGTGAACACCCTGGTCGAGTTGTCGCTGACGGCCGAGCACCGGCGCGGACACGGCGCTCTGTATGCGGGGCTGGACCGCGGCTGGACCGAACCGTCGCGTCTGCGACGCGCTCTGGCCGGCCTACCGCTGCCGAAGACGGCCGACGGGCGGATCGCACTGGCCGTGGACGTAAGCAACTGGCTCCGTCCCGACGCTCCCACCAGCGACGACCGGCTGTTCTGCCACGTCTACGGACGTGGCGACCGCAAGACGGACCAGTTCATCCCGGGCTGGCCGTACTCCTTCGTCGCCGCCCTGGAAACAGGCCGCACCTCCTGGTGCCGGCTACTGGACGCCCT
The DNA here is from genome assembly GCF_030063135.1 of Streptomyces sp. G-G2. Taxonomy (GTDB): domain Bacteria; phylum Actinomycetota; class Actinomycetes; order Streptomycetales; family Streptomycetaceae; genus Streptomyces. The sequence goes on along the minus strand of NZ_JASISO010000085.1, from coordinate 1,227 downwards.
GCGGCTCGGACCCGCGGACGACGCGACGCTCGTCACCGCCGCCCAGCTCCGCGAGGTCGTGGAACGCCTGGCCGACGCGGGGCACTGGAAGCCGGGCGACCCCGAGATCCTGATCGTCATGGACGCCGGCTACGACGTCACCTACCTCTCCCACTCCCTGCAGGATCTGCCCGTCGTGCTGCTCGGACGACTGCGCTCGGACCGCGTCATGCTTCGAGACCCGGGCCTCGCCCGCTCCGGACCGAAGGGCGGGCGGCCCCGCCGGCACGGCGGCGTCCTCACCTTCGCCAAGCCCGACACCTGGCACCAGCCCGACGTCACCACCGCCACGGACACCACCCGCTACGGCAAGGCAGAGACGATGGCCTGGGACCGTATGCATCCCCGGCTCACTCACCGCGGCCCCTGGCTGGAGCGCGCGGAAGAGGAACTGCCCGTCCTGCACGGCACGTTGATGCGGCTGAAGGTGGAGTATCTGCCGGGTGACCGCGACCCGAAGCCGGTCTGGCTGTGGTGCTCCGCTACCTCGGCCGCGCCGGCGGACGTGGACCGGTGGTGGCAGTCGTTCCTTCGCCGCTTCGACCTGGAGCACACCTTCCGGCTGATGAAGCAGACCCTCGGATGGACCGCACCGAAGATCCGCCGCGCTGGCACCGCCGATCTGTGGACCTGGCTGATCATCGCCGCGCATACCCAGCTCTGTCTCGCCCGGCCCCTCACGGAAGACCTTCGGCGGCCCTGGGAACGACGAACCGAACCTCGTCGCCTCACCCCCGCCCGGGTCAGGCGGGGGTTTCGCAACGTCCGCGCGACCGCGGCCCGCCCGGCAGCCGCACCGAAACCGTCCCGACCCGGCCCCGGACGACCTTCGGGATCGAAGAACAAGCACCGAGCCGGGCACCACAACGTCGGCAAGACCGTCAAACGAGCCGAATCGATCAAGGAACATCAAGCCCGCAGAGATTAAATTTCAAGCTGAGTATTAGTCAGACCCCAGCCGGGGCCCCTGCCAAGTGGCAGGGGCCCCGGCCTTTTGCGTTTCAGTCCGGACCGCCTCAGGACCCTCCGGACACCGTGTTGCAGTCAACGCTCAAAGGCCACCTGACCTTCCCCTCGTAGCGTGGAGCCTTGACTGCAGGGGAAGTTGAGAGTCATGGCGGAGAAGCGACGGAAGTTCGACGCGGAGTTTCGTGAGGGGGCTGTGCGGATCGTGGCCGAGACGGGTCG
>NZ_JASISO010000084.1 GCF_030063135.1 Streptomyces sp. G-G2 | reverse complement strand
TCCTTGCGGGCCTCGACCGCCAGACGCGTCGCGCGCTCACGCAGTTCGTCGGGGTATTTACGGGGAGCAGCCATGATCGGCATCCTTCCGGGTCTTCGATGTCTCCATCAAACCCGGGGCGATTCACCCGTTTGTGAACACGGATCCGAACACCCTTCGGCCGCAATGTACCTGAAGCTCGACAACAAGGTCGGGCGAACACGATGCCCCGGCAGACCGCCAGTGGTCAGCGGCCCGGATCTGGTCTGTCTCGCCGTGGCCGAGCTCCATCCGCACCGTCGACGCCCGGACCGCGAACACACCCTCCAGGCCCAGGGGTCAACCCCCCTCTGATTCGTTCGTCGTCTCAGGTGGTCCGGTCCGTCTGAGTCCCGTCTCATCAAATCGGTCATCGCACACGACGCGGATCAGCACGACGAGCGTGCGATGCGGAACCCTACGTCGTCGACCTGGAAGCTCGGGTGACCGCGGCGCCGCGCGGAGGCCCGGCAGCTCCAGTGCTCGTCGAACCAGCCGCCGCCACGGAGTACCCGGTAGGTGCCGTAGACCTCCGCGTCGTAGATGTCCCAGCACCAGTTCCAGACGTTGCCGATCATGTCGTGAAGGCCCCACGCGTTGGCCTGCTTGCCGCCCACGTCGTGGATGCGCTCATGCGAGTTGCCCCGGTACCAGGCGATCTCGTCGAGCGGCCCGTAATGCGGCCCGGTCGTACCGGCACGGCAGGCATGCTCCCACTCGGCTTCGGTCGGCAGCCGGTACCCGTCGGCGGATGCATCCCACTCAGCGCCTTCGCCGTTGGCGTGGAGGTGGTACACGGGTTCGAACCCGTCGCGTTGGGACAGCGCGTTGCAGAACCGGATGGCGTCCCACCAGGAAACGCCCTCGACGGGCAGTTGGTCGCCATCGGCGGTGCTTGGCCGCTGGCCGGTGATCTGTTCGTACAGGGCCTGGGTGGTCGGGAACGTTGCGAGTTGGTACGGCGCAAGTCCGACCGTCCACCTGCGCTGTGTCCGCCGGTCCGACAGCGTTATCTGCCCCGGCGGGATGGCGATCATCTCGTTTCCTGCGTGCGCGTCCATGGACACGTGATCCTACGGGCGCCTGTACTGGACGACCTCGGCCGGCCTCAGTTCGAAACGGCGGAAGCAGACCCGATCATCTGAGATTGCCGGTGACCAGGCGTCTCAACCGATCTGGTCGCTCCAGCTCACGGCCCCCCTTCGGAGCAGATCAACTGAGACGGGACAGGTGAGGGGCGGACATCCAGTCGTACGAGGCCTGTCCGTTGTCATCCATCAAGGCGTTTCGACAGCGAACACAGTCGTTGCGGTTTCCTGGTCAGCGGCAACGCCGTTCAGTCCACGTCGAGGTAGTACACGCCCGCTTTGGCGTCGGCGAACAGGGTGAACTGGACCTCCGGCCCATTTCCAAGGTTCAGTTCGACGGGCTCGGCGTCGACGAGCACGAACTCGCCGTACCCCGACTCGAGGTTCCCCGGCGCATCGGCGACTCCGACGTGGATCGGGGTGTCGTCAGCAAGTCCGGCCAGGACGGAGCGCAGTCTTCCCGCTGTCCAGACCTGGGGGGCGTGCTCGAAGGTGTCGGTCATGGGCCGAGGGTAGTGGGTTGGGCTGCGGCGCCTTGGTAGGCGCCGCGCCGGACCTGGCACAACTCATCAGGGACGTGTCCGCCCTCGTGGATCGTCGCTTGCGACGGGCCCCAGTGTGCCGACCCCGTCAGTTGAAATCGCCCGGATGCGCTCGGCGAAGGTGGGGAGTCCGGGGTGGTGGCGAGGCGGGTGAGGCGTTGTGGGGACGGGAGGGGCGACGGTCCGAGCGGCGGCGAGAGCTGCTTCGCCGGTCGTGAGTGCGGCGGTGAGATCGCCTTCGAGGCGCTCGAAGTCGATGAGGTCGAACGCGCGAGGAGCCGGTCGCGGGGGTGGGCGTCGTCGGTGACAACCGGCCGACGTTGATGTGCTGGCGTGCGCGGACCGGGCTTTCCACCGCGAGTCAGGCGCGGCCCGTCGCGGAGTCGGTGGCTGCGGGGGTCAGCCAATGGGCGGACCAGGGATCGTTCTCGGTTCGGGCCGCGAGGTGTCCCAGGGCCTGGGCGGGTGCGGCGTGGATCGTGTCGGGGATTCGGTCGCGGCCCGGCACGAAGCGGTGCACCGACCGACCCGTCCGGGGCCAGCCGTGCCGGGGATCCGCTGAGCACCGCGCCTCCCTGGTAGTCGTCCCACGCCGCCCACCACAGGCGGCCCGGCCGCGGGCACCCCCGGAACTCGACCACCAGGTCGACGTTGTCGGCCCGGGCGTGCGCGACCCGCCGGTAGTCCGTGACGGGGCCGCGGCCCGGCGCGTACTCCACCTCGTACTCCAGCGAGGCTATCTGTCCGGCCGCCAGCGGGGCCGGAAGGCGATTTCCAGGACAGGCGTGCTGCCTGAGAACTCGCGGCGGCCGGCGACGCGGCGTCGGCAGGGCGGTCACGCCCACGGCGCCGGGCGGCAGCCGGATCGGGAACGCGCCCACCCATCCCCGCAGACCATCACCGCCCGCGTGGTGCGGTGCCGGACCGGGGCGCCGCCGCGCCCAATGGCGTGCCGCTCGAACACCGAGACGGTGTGGTGCCGCTGGCGCACCGGCAGGTGCTGCGGGACTCGCAGGGTGGGCGCCACCGGACCGAACCCCGGCCCGCCCAGGTCGGTCGTGCCTCTGCGCCGTTCCTTGGAGTTGCACTGGGACCACGCGTGGGACCAAGTGAGTGACGCATTGTCAAAAGGCGTTCTTATGGGCGCGCTTAGCGTAGCTACGCGCGTAGTTACTCCAGCCTGCGCCTCTCACCTTGGGAAACTTGTTTTTAACTGTTCCTTAACTTCGCGCGTTGACCGGTGTTCATCAACTCTGCTTTGCTTCAGCTCAGCCGCCAACGGGACCACCCCACACAGCGTTTCATCCTGCGGCGCAGCCTTCCGGCCCCGCTTTCCGGCAGGCGCGCAGTGTCGGCGGCTCATCCCCACAAGTGATCACCCGACGCCCACAAGGCGCGCGGGTGGTCGGCATGAGAGAGGCACCCTCAACCATGGGTATACCCCCCACGACCCGCCCTGCGCGGTCCAGAGCCCTGACCGGGCTCGCCACCCTGGCGCTCGCCGCCGCGGGCCTGGTCGGCATCGCGGCTCCGGCCCAGGCCCAGAACGATCCGACCGGGACCGCGCCGGGCATCTCCAACGAGTTCAACCCCTACGCACCGTCATACATGCACAAGTACCGTCACGGTGCGGTTCCGGGCCTCCAGCAGTACGCGGCCATGAAGCGGTGGCGGATCGAGCACCAGGCGGCAGCGGCGGCCACCGGCCAGCAGACGCTCTCCTACGGGGGCGGCGTCGACGGCATCGGCGTCCAGAGCGGGCACTCCAAGGTCTACCTTGTGTTCCTGGGCACCCAGTGGGGCACCCAGGGCGCCGATGGCAACGGCAACGCGACGTTCAGCGGCGATCCGTCCGGCGCCGCGCCCGCCGCGCAGCAGATGTTCAAGGGCATCGGTACCGGCGGCGAGCTGTGGTCCGCAGATCTGACACAGTGGTGTGACGGCCCGAACGTAGCCACGGGCGCGACCACTTGCCCCTCGAACGCCAACTTCATCCCGTACCAGTCCGGCGGTGTGCTCTCCGGTATCTGGTACGACAACTCGGCCGCTTCTCCGGCCAGCGCGTCGGGCCACCAGCTCGGCGTGGAGGCCGTCAACGCGGCTGCCCACTTCGGCAACACCACGGCCGCCTCGAACCGAGACGCCTACTACGTGATCCTCTCGCCCCGCGGCACGAACCCGGACGACTACCAGAACCCCAGCACCGGGTACTGCGCCTGGCACGACTGGAACGGTGACACCACGCTGACCGGCGGCGCGGCGAGCTCGCCCTACGGCGACATCGCGTTCTCCAACCAGCCGTACAACATCGATCAGGGCGCGAACTGCGGCGTCGGGTTCGTCAACTCCCCTGGCACCCTCGACGGCTACACCATGACGCTCGGCCACGAGTGGCAAGAGATGATGTCGGACCAGAACCCGGCGGGCGGCTGGACCAACCACGTGGCCGGAAGCTCGTACAACGGCCAGGAGAACTCCGACGAGTGCGCCTGGCTGAGGCCCGGTACCACCGGTGGCGCCGCCAACATCAGGCTGGGCGCGGGTACCTTCGCCGAGCAGGCCAGCTGGTCCAACGACACCAACTCCTGCGCGATCTCCCACTCGATCCTCACCCACGGCAACACCGTCACGGTGAACAGCCCGGGCAACCAGACCGGTACCGTCGGTACCGCGGCCAACCTGCAGATCAGCGGCTCTGACTCGGCCTCCGGCCAGACCCTGACCTACTCGGCCACCGGTCTGCCGGCTGGCCTGTCGATCAGCTCCAGCGGCCTCATCTCCGGTAAGCCGACCACCTCCGGCACCTCCTCTGTGACCGTCACCGCGACCGACACCACCGGTGCCTCCGGCAGCACATCCTTCAGCTGGACCGAGAACGGGATCGTCACCGGCGGCGGCGTCACCAACGGCGGCTTCGAGACCGGCAACCTGAGCAGCTGGACCGCGGCGGGCTCCGCCACCGCTTCGGCCTCGGCGGCCCACACAGGCGGCTACGGCGCGATGCTGGGCTCGACCAATCCGACCACGAACTCCTCGGCCAGCCAGACCTTTACCGCGCCCTCCGGGTCCAGCAAGATCGCCTTCTCCTACAACGTGACCTGCCCGGACACCGTCACCTACGACTGGGCCACCGCCACGCTGAAGGACAACACCACCGGAACCACCACCACGATCCTCGGCAAGACCTGCACCAACGGCCTCGGTTGGAAGAGCGCGTCCGGCAACCTGGCCGCCGGACACAGCTACACCCTCACCCTCACCAACGTCGATGACAACTACGCGGGTGACTCGACCTACACCTACTACGACGACGTGACCGTCTCCTGACCCAGTACGCCCGACAAGCGCCGGGGTGGGCCAAGCGGGCCACCCCGGCGCCGTCGTTCTTCCCGGGAGGGATCCGTTCCGCGCCCGCGCACGTCACATCCGCACAGGCCGGCCGCCTCGTGGGGCGCGCGAAGGAACAAAAGGAGCAGAAGGAGACACCCATGTCGATCAAGAGAGCCACCGTCCTCGGGCTCGCCATCCTGGGCCTGGGCGGCTGCGCCCCGACCACCACCCCCGGCTCACCTTCGAGCCCACCGACCAGCTTGTCCAGCCCGGCCGTGGTCGTCCTGGACGAGCGGGCGAACCACAGCACGGTGAGCGTCGGCCTCGGCGCCACGATCCGGATCGACCTTCACAGCACCTACTGGTCGGGCGTCACCAGCTCCGCCGCCCAGTCGGTCCAGCAGACCGGCACCCCCTCGTCCTCCCCCTCCGCGTCCTGTCGGCCGGGCGGCGGCTGCGGAACCGTCAGCACCACCTTCACCACCCGCGCGACGGGCGCCACCGACCTGACCTCCCAGCGCACCAGCTGCGGGGAGGCCAAGCCCTGCGCGCCCGACCAGCAGACCTACACCGTCACCATTCAGGTCACCGGCTAGGTGTATTGGCCCCGGGACGTTGTAGACCCCAGTGATGTGGTCTACCTGCGACTGCGGCAGCGGCAGCGCTGACGGTTGTAGGTGTGGAGGAAGCCTGTGAGGGCCGCTGTTCGTTCGCGCTCCGGCAGACCCCGTCGCCGGGCCGACCACACCGTCTTAGGCGGTGGCCGCTGGGGCCCGCGCCACGGACGACGCTGCTGAGCCGGGCGTCCGTACGGATGAGGACCGGGCGCAAGGCGCCGGGCTGGTCCGGGTCGCCGCCGCCGCGTCCTTGGCCCAGTTGTCGTGAAGCCGGCTCAGGTAGGACCGGGCACGCTGCCCGGTGACGCACCGCAGCCCAACGCGCCCATGTTCCGGTCCCCTCGTCACCCGGCATGTGCCGCTGGGAGTCGTAGCGGCCATCACCCCGTGGAACTACCCGATCGGACAGGCTTCGTTCAAACTCAGCCCCGCCCTGCTGGCCGGCAACACCGCCGTCCTCAAGCCCTCGGCGTTCACCCCGCTGGCCAACCTCAAGCTCGGCGAAATCCTGCGCGAGGTACTGCCCCCGGCGTCCTGAACGTGGTCACCGGCACCGGCGGGCTGGGCTCGCGCATCACCAGCCACCCCGGCTTCGACAAGATCAGCTTCACTGGGTCCACCCAGACCGGACGCAGCGTCATGGCCAGCGCCGCCGCCACCCTGGCCCGAGTCACCCTTGAGCTCGGCGGCAACGACGCGGCGATCGTGCTGCCGGACGTCGACGTCAAGTAGACCGCAGCCCAGTTGTTCTGGGCCGCCTTCGCCAACACCGGCCAGATATGCCTGGCCACCAAGCGTCTCTACCTGCACGCCGACATCTACGACGAGATGGCCCGCGAACTGGCCGAACTCGCCGCCACCGTCACCATGGGAAACCCTGCTGAGGACGAAAGCGTCGTGCTGGGCCCTCTCTCCAACCTGCGCCAGTACGAGACCGTGCTGGACCTGCTGACCGACTGCCGCGACCAGGACTACGCCTTCCTCAGCGGCGGCCTGCCCGACCCGGAGACCGCCGGCTACTTCGTACGGCCCACCCTGGTCGACACCCCCCGGACAGCGCCCGCATCGTGCGCGAGGAGCAGTTCGGGCCCGTCCTGCCGCTCCTGAAGTACACTGACACTGCCCTTGCGATCGCCCGCGCCAACGACAGCGAGTTCGCCCTGGGCGCCTCCCGTCTGGGGCACCGACACCCAGGCCGCCTACCGCGTCGCCCAGCAGCTCCAGGCCGGAACCGTGTGGCTGAACGAATCGATGCACCTGCACCCCCAGGTCCCCTTCGGCGGCCACAAGCAGTCCGGCCTCGGCGTCTAAAGCGGCCTCGCCTGCGTCCTGGCGTTCACCAACACCCAGACCCTGACCGTCAAGCGCAACACGTCCGCCGCGTAACCGGCACCCCGCACCGCCAACCACCCGCCGGCGGTGCAGCGAGCCCGCAATCACCCTGCTGCGCGAAGGCGATCTGAACATCGTCGGCTTGGACCAGGCCGCATGATGCCGCCTGCGGCAAGGAGCGGTGAGGCGGCGAGCAGCCCCGTGCGCGCGGGCCGGTGTCTGTCCCGCGGCGGGTGCGCCCGCGGCGACGACGCGGGCGCCGAGTCGTCAGGCGGGCTGGACGGTGATGGTGCAGAGGCGCTTGGTGGCCCGGGTCAGGGCTACGTACAAGTCTCTTTCCCCACCGGGGCGGGCCGTGATGATTTCCTCGGGGTTCATGACGACGACCCCGTCGAATTCCAGGCCGCGCGCTTCGGACGCCGGCACGATGCGTGCGTGCTGAGCGATGCCTTGGGCCGCCAGCTCGCTGACCCTGGTGTCCGCGCAGACCACTCCCAGAAGCTCGCCCGAGTGCGCGGCGCTCTGGGCGCGGAGTTCCTGAACGACGGCGGTGACCAACCCGTCCGGACGTGTGGTCACGGTGCGAGGGCTCTCACCGCTTCGCAGTGACCGGGTGGGCTTCTGGTCCGGAGCGATCCGCGTGAGCAGGTCCCGGACGCTCTCCAGGATCTCCTGCGTGGTGCGGTAGCTGACGGTCAGGTTGTGCAGTGTGAACCGCGGTCCGACGTGGGGGCTCAGTGCTTCCTTCCAGTCGCGTGCCGTCGCGACCGGGCCTGCCTGGGCGAAGTCACCCACCAGCGTCATCGCCCTTGCCGGGCAGCGGCGGATGATCATCCGCCACTGCATGGCGGTCAGTTCCTGCGCCTCGTCGACGACGACGTGCCCGTACGTCCGCTCGGGGGGGCCGTCGACCAGGCTCGCCGCCTCGTCCAGCAACGGCACGTCGGCATCGGTCCACGGGTCGTCCGGACCGCGCAGCAGAAGGGACCTCTCCTGCGCGGTCAGGCGGGGCAGGCGCTCGGCGAGAGCGCCGGCGTTCGTCAGGAGAGCCTTCACCAGGTCACCGGGTACCAGCCGCGGCCACAACACCTCGACCGCTCGGTCGACGGCGGCGTCGTCGAGGAGATCGGCTCGGATGGCGTCCAGGTCCAGCTCGTGGACCGGACCCGAGTCGGCCGCACCTTCGGCACGGCGCTGGGCGGCTCCCGTGAACCGGTCGAGGTTGATGCCCGTCATCCTTTCGGCATCGGCGTCGATCTGCTCCAGGAGGTCGCCCATGTCTCGTTGCATCGCGTCGGTGACGGCGTCGACCAAGAGCTCCCTGAAGACCTGGCGTGCGGGGTTGTGTCCCGGTGCGGCTGCCACGGCGGCGTCGCGTGCCATGGCGACTTCCTCGCCGGACAGGTGGACCAGTTCCTGTCCGATCCGCACGGTGACGTCACCGGCGGGGGCCTGGTGGACACGCAGCAGGCCGGCCAAGGCGTCGGCGAGGTCGGAGCTGCCTTTGAGACGCGCCGTATCGAACGGGTCCACCGTGTCCGTGGACACTCCGGCCAGTTCCCGGCAGGTCGCCAGAACGACGTCGTTCTCTCCGAGCGAGGGAAGGACCTGGGAGATGTAGTCGAGGAACCGGGCGTTCGGGCCCACCACCAGGACACCCTCCTCCGCGGCGCGCGGGAACGCGTACAGGACATAGGCCGCCCGGTGCAGGGCGACCACCGTCTTGCCGGTGCCGGGCCCGCCCTGCACCACGGTCACGCCGCGGTGGGCGGAGCGGACGATCTCGTCCTGCTCAGCCTGCAGCGTCGCGACGGCCGCGTGCATGCTGCCCGTACGCCGTGCCGACAGAGCTTCGGTCAACGGGCCGTCCCCCACGACGTCCTCGTCGGTCGGGGCGGTCCCGTCCAGCAGTTCGTCGCTCACCGAGATGACCGTGCGCTTCTCGAGGCGAAGGTGCCGACGCCGCCGCAGGCCCATCGGGTGGACCGGTGTCGCCTCGTAGAAGGGTCGCGCCGCGTTCGCGCGCCAGTCCACGAGCAGAGGCAGATCCTCCTCCTCCGTATGCAGTCCGATCCGCCCGATGCGCAGGGCCGTGCCATCCATCCAGTCGATACGCCCGAAGACCAGACTCTTATCGGCACCCTCCAGTCGGCCGATTTCCTTGGCCAGACGCTCTGCGGTGATTTCTCTCTCGTATGCCTCGTCGGCGCTTTTCGCCGGGGCCTTCAGCACACTCGCTCGGTGTACTCGCGCTTCGGAAAGCCGCTCGGTGAGCAAGTCATACAAGGAGGACACATAATCCCGCTCCGATGCAACCGCACGCACAGCGGGATCATTCATTTTCGACAACAGGGGGCTCCTTTGCTTCGAGCCACACCATACGGTCTGAGTTCCCTAAAGGTAAGTCTTGACTTACTTGGCAGGTCATGGCCTTGCGGCTGAATCCATGACGGCTGACTGTATGGCGTATCACGCATTCCGCCGTTCCGAATATCGCTCATTGCGCTCCCTATGTCCGACTCTTTATGGCGAGCCGGCCGGCGCCATCGAACTCATTGCCAGGGGGCATATGGTCGCTTCGTCTGGCGACCCGACCCGACCGAGGAGACGAGCACAGAATGGATTAAGCCCTCGACCGGTCCACCACTACCCGGCCCGTGCCGACAGCCCCATCTCAGGACAGCAACACCACGCCGCCGTCGGTCGTGGCCGACCCGGAGGACGGATCGGTGAACTCTCACCCCGTTCGCCGCCGCGACGCCCGGCGGCAGGCCTTCCGTGCCCGGACCATCCGACCCGGCCCCGCCTAACCTGGATGCGCCGATCTTCGGGCTCCGCGTCTTTGATTTCGTCAAAGGAACGAATGATGACAGGGGCGGCGGGCGTCCAATGAATTCGAGCTTTCCGGGGTCCGGCGGCGTCACCGATCAAATCAGATCCGATGACGGCTGCTGACAGGGTTTGCTGACAGCCAGCGTCGAATGCGAGCACCATAACGGGGCGACCTCGTCCTCGCCGAAGAACTCGCCGCCCCTCATCTCACTCCCGGGCCTGGAAGGGGTGCGAGGGTGGTTCCATCCCCGAGGCCGGGCCAAGGCCGGGCCCGTCGACGGTGGCCCGTGGCGTGGTGCTGTGCCCCGGGCCACCGTCGGCCACCCTGCAGTCAGGCAGCGTCATCGAACCTGCTTTGAAGCTGACTCGGGGAGGGTCAATGGGCATTCTGCCCGTAGCGCTGGGTTTCGCAGTCGCGTGGCTGGTGATCGCGCTGCTCCCGATGCGGACTCCTTCCGCCCGCAGGGCATGGGGGAGGGGCGTCCTGGGTATCTCCGTTCTGCTCGTGGTGGCCGCCGCTCTCTTCGGTTCCTCGACTGATGTCGCGATCGACTATGACGGACCGTCACCTATCCTGCTGGCGACGCTCGGGGCGGCGATCGTCGTGGCCCCCGGAGCGATCGCCTCGCTGGTGCGCAGCGGCAGGAGCGATGAGGGCCGCCGGGCACGATCAGTGCGTGCTGCGCCCTGCCGCATTGGCCTGCCACGTGCGTCCGATGGTGCGCATCAGCGCGGGGTACACCCCGACGTACCGGAGCGGTTTGATGGCGAGCATGTAGAGGCTGCCGAGCAGGCCGTTCGGCTTGACCAGGACGGCCAACTGCCCGCGATAGCCGCCCGCGCCACCCGAGCCGTCCGCGACCCAGCCGACGTGCAGCACCGCGTGCACGGTCTTGTTGGCCATCTCGGCGGCCCACTCCTCACCCGTCTCGTAGAGCGAGGTGAACGGGGACGTGCCGAGGTCAGGGCCTCGTGGCCCGTCGCGCAGGTCGGCGGGCAGCCGCTCGCGCAGGGACGCCGTACGGGTGCCGATGCCGGTCGCGGGCTTGTCCAGGCCGAGTAGCGCTCCGAGCTTCCAGCGAACGGCGAACAGCAGGCGGGAGAGCGGACTGTCTCCGTTCACCCCGTCCCGGATTCCCTCGGCCATCTGCCGCACCAGCTCGGGCAGATCGTCGGGGCCGCCGGGCGTGGGCAGTGCCCACACGTCCTCGACCGTGAAGTCGCCGGCGATCTCGTGGATCCGCCAGGGGCGGCGGGTGTGGTCGGTTCGTGGCAATCGCATGAGCTGGACCCCTGTCTATACGGTGCCGTATAGATACGAGCTTAGACCTATCTATACGCTCCCGTATACTCGGCCGAGACGTGAGGAGCCACACCCCATGGGCACGACCCGCACCCCACGCGTCAAGTGGATCGAGGAGGGCCTGCGCGCCCTGACGGCAGGCGGCCCCGACGCCGTCCGCATCGAGGCACTGGCGCAAGCACTCGGTGTCAGCAAGGGGGGCTTCTACGGGTACTTCCGCAACCGCCAGGCCCTGCTCACCGAAATGCTCGACACCTGGGAGTACGAGGTCGCCGAAGGCGTGATCGCACAGGTGGAGAGCGAGGGCGGCGACGCCCGGACCCGGCTGGACCGCCTGTTCAGGCTGGTGGCCGCCGCCACCGACGGGCCGGTACGCGGCACCACCGCCGACATGGCCATCCGAGACTGGGCCCGCCGCGACACGGACGTGGCCGAGCGCCTGCGCCGCGTCGACAACTGCCGCATGGACTACCTGCGTTCACTGTTCTCCGACTTCTGCCCCGACAAGGACGAGGTCGAAGTCCGCTGCCTGCTCGCCGTTTCCGTACGCATCGGCAACCACCTCAACGCTGCCGACAACGGCACCCGAACCCGCGCCGAAGTAATGGAACTGATCAGACAACGCCTGCTCAGCTAGGAACAGTCCGGTCGATCATGTGATTGCGGCGGCCACCGCCGCCACGGGGCCGCGCGCCCTCTCGTTGAGTCGAGCTCGGGGCGGGTGCTCTGAGAGGACGAACGACGCCGCCTGCACAGTTCGTTCCGGCCGACGCGAAGCTGCCCTTGCCGCCTGATGGCGAAAGAAATCGGGTGCGGGTCGCTGGCTCCAGACTGTTTCCTCACCTCATGCACACGACGAGACGGGTGCGTCTCCACCCTTGGGCGGACAACGACTTTTGGCTGCTCCGGCGGCGCAATACCTCGAAGATGACGACTCATCTGGGCGGCCCCGAAGCGGAACCCGACCTCCTTGCCCGCCACCGCCGCTGGACGGCCATGAGCGCGAACGCCGCGCACGGTGTTCTGCGATGAGGGATATAACTTCCACGTCCGGTCCGGCTCCGGTCGGACGTCACGGATGCTGAGCTGATCAAGATGATGACCGTGGACTGATCTCAACGAGGCCCCGTGATCTGGGGTCGTGGCGAGGGGCCGCCGCCGCGGCGTGCGGGTTCTCGGCGGAGGTCGAGGTTCTCGCCGTGGGCCTGTTCCAGGGCTTCGCGAAGTGCCTGGATCTCCTGGCAGTGCTGCTTCTTGAGCCGCACAGAGATTCGCGGCCGCCTTCAGCGGCATCTCACCACTTCCGACCCCGACGCCACCTCATGACCGCCCCCGAGCACCGCACCGAGATGATCATCCGCTTCTCGATCTGGGACCAGGTCACCGATGCCACCGGCCTGACCACGGCGACCCGACCCAGGACCGACAGCGCCCCCGGCAAGCCCTGACGCACCGTCCGACAACCCCACCCTCAACAACGTGGCAGCGTCCGCGTCACTACTCATGCCGCCTCCTCTGCCTGTGGGCACCGGCCAAACTACCCGCGCTCGGGGTCACTTCGAGTGGTGAGGCCCACTATCTACGCTCGTCCTACCACCAGCTGACGAGGGTAGGGAGCACGGACATGGAGGTCCGCGAGCACAGGCCTGATGGAGCATTTGGCCACATCGATCACCCCCTGCTGCACCAGGTACGCGTCCGGTACACCGAAGGCACAGGCGAGTTGATGGCAGTGGTGATGGAGCCGGTCGGGTGGGTGGCGGGGCGTCAGGCGTACGCGCGGACCGCGTACGTCCGGGGCGTCGACGGGCGTGAGTGCACGGCGGCCCCGGACACGTTGGGGCGGGCGTGAGTGCCGGGGCCGCCGGGCGGGTCTGCTGCGTCTGCGACCGGCCGGTACGGACGGGTGGGAGGCGCGGCTCGCGCGGGGTGTGGCGTACGTAGTGCCGCAGGCCGGGCGGCCGCCGACCGGGGCGGCCGCGGTCAGCTGGGCGGCGTACTTCGCCGACGTGGGCGGGCTGGTCGCGCACGGCGTACGCGGATTCCACTTCCAGGCCGGGGGCGGCGGGCGCCGAGCGCGGACGTGACGCTTGCGGCCTGATACGCCGCGGTCCGGCTCGACGGGGAGGATCCGGCTGTCGGTGAGTGGGGGAGGCCGGTCGCGCTCGCCGCGGTGATCCGGGACCTGCTCCGCGAAGCGTACGAGCACCATGCCCGGCGCCGCGCACGACAGGAAGAAGAGGAACAGGGGCCGGGGCCGGGGCAGGTTCGGGGGAGGGGGGTGGTGAGCGAGTGGGTGCGTCAATTGCTTTACGTCCTTAACGTGTTCGGCATCCTCGTCATCGTCGTCGGCACACTGGGTTCGCTGGGCCCCCTGGGCGCACATTGAGGCTTCCGCCCCGCGCGGGGGCGGGCATCGTGCACCATCGGGAAGAGACGAAGGGAGAGTTCATGGGCAAGCACCGCAGTCCGATCGGCGACGACGGAAGCCAACCCGGCCGACCCGTTCCACCTCCTCCGCCACCCCCACCGCCGCAGAAGTAGGGAGGGAGGGACCGTGAGGACCGAAAGTCTCCTGGCGGAGATCGCCGCGACCCTGGGACGACCGGCCGCCGACCCGTGGCCATCCGTCCTGGCCGCGACCGAGCGGGCCGATTTCCTGCCCGGTCTCCTATGGGTCCGGGACGGGGGCGGCGGGCACCGGCCGCTGGACCGCGGTAGGGCCCCAGAGGCGTGGCTGGCCGCCGCCTACAGCGACCAGCCGCTCGTCACGGAGTTCACGACGCTCGGCGGCGCCCGGGTCCCGCTGTCGTCCGCGTCCGCACCGAGCACGGTGGTGCGGCTGCTGGAGGACGCGGGTCTGACAGCCGACAGCCGGGTCCTGGAGATCGGCACCGGCACCGGCTTCAACACCGCCCTGCTGGCCCGCCGGTGCCGTCGGGGCTCCGTGGTGACGCTGGAGAACGTTCCGGAGCTTTCGGCCCTCGCCGCGCGCGCCCTCCGTACCGCAGCTCTCGACCCCACGGTGGTCACGGCCGACGGCACGCAGGGCTGCGCCGCGCTGGCGCCGTACAGCCACGTCCTCGCCACCTGCTCCGTGCGCTCGGTCCCCGCCGCCTGGCTGGAGCAGACCGAGACCGGCGGCCGCATCGTCACCCCGTGGGACAGCGCGTGGGTCTGCTACGGCACCCTCGTCCTCGACAAGCACGCGGACGGGAGTGCGGCGGGGCGGTTCTCCGCGCACGGCTCGTACATGCTGATCTCCACGCAGCGGGTGGCGGCCGACCTGGACCGCGTACTGCGGCCCGGGCAGATCCCGTCTACCGGTACGAGCGCCCTCTCGCCGTGGGCGGTCGCGGGGGAGGACCTCGACGCGCAGTTCCACATCGGCCTGGCCGTTGCGGCGGTCTGGCATTCCTGGGACACCTGCGGCGCCGAGGCCCCCGTACGGCTGTGGCTCGCGGACCTCACCGGTTCCAGCTGGGCCTCGGTCGACTGGGACGGGCGCCAGTCCGCGGCCTTCGCTACGCGGCAGTTCGGCGTGCGGCGCCTGTGGGACGAGGTGGAGGCCGCGTACGCCTGGTGGGCCGCGGCAGGCCGACCCGAGGTCGGACGGTACGGACTGACGGTCACCGCCGACGGCCGCCACACGCCGTGGCTCGACGCCCCCGGGGCGCCGCTCCCGCTCACCTTCGCGCGAGGGGACCGCGCCCATGGATAGGCACCGGCGCCCGGAGCCGCCGTCCATGTCCGGTGCCGTACTCGTTGCGTGGCCCCGCCGGGTTGACCCGTCCAGCTCGCTGGCGGCTTACGAGCATCGACGGACCCCGCCGACGTAATGTCGGACTCTCCAGAAGTACGTGGAAACGGCCCAGGCTCGACATAAACTCGCAGGTCACCGACCGTACTCCCCGCGCCTGCGGGGATGAACCCGCGTACGCGGGGGAGCGGCCTCCGCTGGATGAGTGCTCCTCGCGCCTGCGGGGATGAACCTGGGTCTGACCGGGGCAGAGCTGAAGGCCGTGCCTGCTTTCCGCGCCGCAGCCGCACGGCGTCACGGCGCCACGAGGGCGCGGGCCGGGCGCCGGTTGGGAGGCTGCCCTGCACGGGGAGGTGTGCGCCGCGACCTCTGCCCGCCACGCCCGCGTGGTGGCCGAGAGATCGGCCGCCGCCTGTGCGGCGTATCGGCCTCGACCCGGCCGGGCGGCTGCCCGGTCCTGATCCAGTGGCAGTGAGCCTTTTCCAGCCTCAGGTTGAGGCGTGGTGAAGGACGACGACGGCCTTCACGATGCCGGTGATCCGGTTGGTGCTGCAGCGGAGCTTCCGCAGAAGGCGCCAGCCCTTCAGGGTGGCCAT
>NZ_JASISO010000083.1 GCF_030063135.1 Streptomyces sp. G-G2 | reverse complement strand
CCGCCCACCCCGTCCACCCCGGACGGCCCCGGCGACCCCTCCGGCGAAGACCCGCCCGTACCGGAGCCCCCCGACTGACGCTCAGGCCTAGCGGTCGAAAAGGGCCTGGAGGTACCCCTCCAGGCGTTGGGCCAGGACAGGGGGAGTCAGATCGGCCCGGCCCAGTTCGCGCCAGGGGACGGCGACCTTCTCCGCGTCCGGGGCGAAGCCCAGCGCGTCCAGGAGGCGCCAGTACAGGTGGGCGCGGTCGTCGTCCGCCAGGGTCCCTCCCGCGGCGGTGTAGTGATCGGGGAAGGCCATGCCCGCGGGGATCCCGTGCAGCAGGGCGAGGGCGGTCGAGCAGTGCGCCACGTCCAAGTCGGCGGCTCCCCAGGAGGTCTCCACCCAGTCGACGACACCACTGATCCGAAGGTCGTCACCGCTGCCCGCGAAGAGCACGTTCCCGGGATGGAAGTCGCGGTGCAGGAAGCAGCCCCGGTAGGCCGGGGGGTCGCGGCGGATGACGTCGACGGCCCGCTGCCAGAGCCCGGGCCGCTCGGTGGCCGCGGGCGGACGCACTCGCTCCGGAGAGGTCCAGGCCTGGTAGGGGCGGGGCCGGTCCCGCGCGGTCACCGCCAGCCCGTGGATCCCCACCAACTGCCGGGCCAGCAGCGCGGCGCGGCCGTCGACGCCCTGATCGCCGAGGCGCACGGTCCCCGGCAGCAGGGACATCAGCAGGGAGGGGTGGTCGCAGGACCGGGCCGCCGCGTCCACGGCCGCGAGCGTGGCCGCGGGCACGTCCGTGTCGCCGAGCAGACGCAGGACCGTCGCCTCACGGGTCAGCAGGCCCTCCGCGTGACGGACGTAGAAGGGCTTGACGAAGGACCGCAGGACGAGTGAGCGCGGACCCCGCGGACCGCGGAGGTCCAGCCGGCGCATCTCCGAGGTCCAGCCGCCGCGCAGGCGCACCACGTTCTCGATGCGTTCCTCCCCGGACAGCCCCTTCTCCACCCAGGAGCGAGTGGCGGCCCAGCCCTCACCGTCACGATCCGCGCCGATGCCTGCGGCCCCCTCACCCGAACCCATGGACGCAGCCTATCCAGCTCCCGGCGGCTCCGACCGGGGGTGAAGCCCACCGGTGACCCTCCGGTCGACCGACGAGGCGGCCGTGAGGCACATCGAGGGGTCGTGGACACCGCCCTGCGCCGCTGCTCTGTACCCCCGCCGGGGTGGAATCCGCCGCGCCGGGTGTGTGAGGGCGCACACGAGGGGCAGGCGGCTGACACGAGGGTTGCCGTGGTCGAGGGAAGCGGCGCCCGTGACCCGAGGAGCACGTGAGATGAGTGAGCAGAAGAAGCAGCACAAGGTGACGACCCCGCCCTCCGAGGCCCCCGGCGAGAGCGGCGACCCCGAGGCGCGCCGGGAGGCCGAGGAAGCCGTCGTCCCCGGCACCGGAGACGGCGAGGCGGGTGACGCGCTGACCCCCAACACCGACGCCCAGAAGCGCGCGGCCGAGCGGGACCGGTCCGGGAGCAGCTGAAACCCGTACCGCCGCCGCTCCGGGGACCAGGGAGAGGAACGAGGAGATGGATCAGGACGCCGCGGGCGCCGGGGCGCGGGACGGCGCCGCCGGGCCGGTGCGCACAGCGGTCGAGGGGGCGGGACACCTCGTCGAGGACGTGGTACCGGCCCTGGTACGCAGAAGAGCGGACCCCGGTATCGCCGGAACGGTTCCGGTCCGGCTCCTGGCCGCGGCCGGGGCGGCGGCCGTGACCGGGGTGGTCACGGCCGCCGTGCTGCGCCGCCGGGCGGCCCGCCGCTGAACGGGCCGCCGCTGAACGGGCCCCGCCGACCTCAGGCGCGGGCCCGTAGCGCTGCCGTATGGGCGCGGACCTCGGCGGGGGTGAGATAGGTGTCCGTGAACTCGAACTCCCTCAGCGTGGGCGGCCCGCCCGCCCGGTAGCCGGTCCGTACGTAGTCGTCCCCGGCCACGGCGTTGAGCAGCCAGTTCGTCAGGACGCGGGCCTTGGCGACGTTCGTACGCAGCGCCCCCCAGTGGTAGCCGCGGGCCACGGCCTGCGCGGGCAGGCCCCGCAGCGCAATGCCCAGGGGCGCGGACACGGCGTCGGTGCCCCCGAGGTCCACCACCAGTCCCAAGTCCTTGTGGACGTACGGTTCCAGCGGCCGGCCGCGGAGCGCCGCGATCAGATTGTCCGCGAGCCTGCGCCCCTGCCGCAGGGCGTGCTGGGCGGTCGGCGGGCAGATGGCGCCCGGTCGGCCCGACGCGAGGTCGGGGACGGCCGCCGCGTCCCCCAGCGCGAAGACGCCATCGGCTTCCGGCATCCGCAAGTCGGGGCCCACCACGAGCCTGCCGTGGTCGGTCTCCGCCTCCAGCGTGTTCACCAGCGGACTGGCCGCCACCCCGGCCGTCCAGATGAGGGTCCGGGTGGGCAGCACCCTCCCGTCGGTCAGCGTCACCTCGGTGGCGGTGGCCTTCGCCACGCTCACGCCGAGGGAGATCTCGATCCCGCGCCGGGTCAGGATGCGCTGGGCCGTCTCCCCGAGCGGGCCGCCGAGTTCGGGCATCAGCGCGGTGGCGAGGTCGACGAGGTGCCAGCGGATCTGGCCGGGGTCCAGCCGCGGGTAGCGCTTGACGGCGTGGTGGGTGAGCCGCTGGAGGCAGGCCGCGGTCTCGGTACCGGCGTACCCGGCCCCGACGACGACGAAGCGCAGCCGCGCCGCCCGCTCCTCCTCGTCCTCGCTGGCATCGGCGAGGTCGAGCTGCGCGATGATGTGGTCGCGCAGGTAGGTGGCCTCGGGAAGGGTCTTCATCCCGCGGGCGTGCTCGGTCAGGCCGGGGATGTCGTAGCTGCGCGTGATACTGCCGGGGGCCAGCACGAGATGGTCGTACGAGGCCTCCGTCAGCTCGCCCGTGATCTTGCGGATGACACAGACCTTCGCCCGGGTGTCCACCCCGATGGCCGCGCCGGGCACGATCCGGGTGCGGTAGCGCCGGCTGCGGCGCAGGGAGACGGCGATCGACTGCGGGGTCAGCACCCCGGAGGCGACCTGCGGCAGGAGCGGCAGGTACAGCTGGTAGGAGGTCGGCGTGACCAGCACCAACTCCGCTTCGGCCGGTGCCAGTCGGCGCTCCAGGCGCCGGACGCACTCCACCCCTCCGAAGCCCGCCCCCACTACGAGAATCCTGGGTCGCCCCATGGTGTCCGTCCTTTCCGGGATGACAGATGTCCGGCGTCTGCCCCCTGGGGACCGCTCTGCACGTGTGCGCGCGCACGAGATCCGGACAGCCGTCCCGACAGCCTCATGGATCCCTCAACTCCCGTGCCCCAAAGAGGATGTGAGCGATCCGGGTCGAGGTCCGGCCGGGGCGCTGTACGGTGACGTCAGTTGTACCGAACATGTCGTCAACTCACCTGATCCGCCCCGGTTTCCGCTGTATCCGGCAGAAAGGAACCACGTGAGCACCCACACCCAGCCCGTCGAGGCCCCGGACGAATTCAGTACCAAGCACTTCTCGGAGAGCAACGGCACGCTCCTCTACAAGAAGGTCGTGGTCTTCGGGACGGTCAAGGGAACCCGGCAGCAGCTCCTCGTCGGCACGGCCGGCCGGCTCTACGTCGCCAGCCCCGACCATTCGCTGAAGTGCTGGGTGCAGAAGCCGGGCGGCGGCGACGCGACGGCCCAGCAGATCTTCGGCGTGCTCGCCGACGAAGAGGCGGGCGGCTACACGGCCCTGCGCGCGCAGGACGTCAGCGACTGGGAGCATTCCTACGGCGGCGACCTCACCCGGGCCCAGGGCCTGATCACGGCGATCGCGAAGAGTGCGGCGTTCGGGTCGATCACCTGGATCCCCTCGTACTGCACCGCGGGATGGGTGGCCTCCCTGATGCCGACCCTCAGCGCGCTGGGCACGGTCGCCGTGCCCGGCGGATCCGCCGTGATCGGACAGAACGTCCACTCCTCGGTCGCACTGGGGAGCGCTTGGCTCAAGGACGTCGACGGCGACTGCAAGCAGGCGGATTTCCCCCCGGAGTGGACGGCCTCGGTCACCACGACGCTGTGCCCCAGGGCCGTGGCCCACAAGGACCTCGCGAACATCACGATCCTCTGTGACCTCCTGAAGGCTGCCGGATTCAAGCCCTCGCGGAAGGCCGATCTCCAGGCCCGGATCCGCTTCGTCCTCACCAACCACCCGGAACACGAGAAGACGTTGCGCGCGCTGCCCAACATCGTGAAGTACTACTCCGGCCTCTTCTGATCCGGTGAGCGCGTACGCCCTCCCGCCGACGGGAGGGCGTACGCGCGCCGGTAGCAGACGAGACGGCGGGCCCGGGCGTTGCGGATCGAGGTGCGCCCCGACGGCGCCGATGCCTACGCAGCATCGGGCGGCCCGTCGGTGAGCAGGCCCTCGCGCAGCCCGTTCAGTACGCGGCTGAGCAGCCGGGACACGTGCATCTGGGAGAGGCCGAGGCGGGCGCCGATCTCCGACTGGGTGAGTTCCGCGCCGAAGCGCAGGGACAGGATGGTCCGCTCCCGCTCGGGCAGGCGCGCGATCAGGGGCTTCAGCGATTCGAGGCTCTCGACCGTCTCGAAGGCGGGCTCCTCGGCCCCGAGGTGCCGGGTCTGCCTGCCGGGCCCGTCGTCCTCGCCCGCCGCGGGGAGGTCGAGCGAGCGGGTCGTGAACCCGTTGGCGGCCAGGCGGCCCTCGCGGACCTCTTCCTCGGTGATGTCCAGACCCTCCGCGAGTTCCGCCGTGGTGGGCGGACGGCCCAGTTCCTGTTCCAGGGCGTCGCCCTCCTTGGCCAGGTCGATGCGCAGCTCCTGCAGGCGCCGGGGGACCCGTACCGCCCAGGTCGCGTCCCGGAAGTACCGCTTGATCTCGCCGAGCACCGTCGGCAGGGCGAAGGTCATGAACTCGACACCGCGGTCGGGGTCGAACCGGTTGATCGCCTTGATCAGTCCGACCGTCCCCACCTGGACGATGTCCTCGCGCGGCTCGCTGGAGTGCCGGAAGCGGCCGGCGGCGTACTTGACCAGGCTGAGGTTGAGCTCGACCAAGGTGTTGCGGACGTACGAGTACGCCGGGGTGCCTTCCTCCAGCTCGCGCAGGCGCCGGAAGAGGGTCACCGACAGGGTGCGCGCCTCGGCGGTGCTCACGGACAGGGGGTCCGTGATGGCGATGGCCTCGGCCACGTCCTGCGGGAGGGGGGAGGCGGTGTGTGTCGACATGACGCTCCTTGTGGGAGGCCCCTCAAGCCGGATACCCGCTGACCGGCGGGTTTATTCAGAGATGTCCCGTATGTCGCTTCCTGGCGCGTGCGCCACAGTGGTGGACGGTCTCACTGCTGTCCGCGCCGGGGATCCTCGCCATCCGCCCTTCCGGGAGGTGGCCGTACGCGCTCGGCCCGGGCGGCGGCGGCCGCTGTCGCGGCGCTCTACTCCGGGCGGCTCGGCCCGTCTCCGTCCAGGAAGAACGGCAGCGTGCCGGTCAGCTCCAGCAGGCGGGCCACCTGATCGCTCATCCCGCGGACTCGCAGCCGCCGGTCGCGGCCCACGCCCGCCGCGAGGCGGGCCCGGAGCAGGACGTTGAGCCCGGAGCAGTCGCAGAAGGTGACGCCGGAGAGGTCGAGCACCACGCAGGGACTGGACCCGAGGGCGGAGAGCAGGGCATCGCGTACGTCCGGCGCGCGGTCGTAGTCGATCTCCCCGGTGAGGACGACCACGGTGGCACCGCCGCCGTCGATCTCCGAGACGGCGGTCAGGTGTGGGTCGGTGCCCGTGTCCACCATGACGGCGGGCTCCGTGCGTTCCTGAGCGGAGGACATGTCCAGCTCCCTTGGCACATCCGGATCGCTGTTTCCCTCCGATCGTGCGCTGCCTTCCGTCGTACGTCAATAATTGCCGGAAAAATATCTCGCGTGTTTTCTCACCTGAATGTCAGGGCGTGTCAGCTGCCTGTGGCCGGTCGGACAGAGCCCGCTCCGGTCATGGGCGAGTCGTGGCTGCCGCGCACGGCGACCACGGGAACAGGCAGCCGGGCCGCCTCCCCGCAACCACGACCGGTGCATCCCGCGCCGTGGAATCACGCCCCCGTGCGGCCGGTCCCCGCGAGGCATGCCGCCCATCCGCCCGGCCGGGGCGGCGCGCGGCCCTCCGGGTGATTCCGGGCGTCCCCCGCTGGTGGGAGAAGGTGGGACGCGTGGTGGGGTTGGTACGGGGTAGCCGCGTGGTGATCGCTGATCACGCATGGAGGTGCTGAATGTCGTCACTCGCCCTTGGATCCCCGGACACGCGCGCAGGACTCGGCAGATTGTGGCGGCTCCCGGGGGTCTACGCCCCGGACCAGGACACGTGGCTGCTGGCCCAAGCCGTACGCGCCGAGATCGAACCCGGTATGAAAGTGCTCGACATCGGCACCGGAACCGGCGCCCTCGCCCTGTGCGCGGCGCGTCTCGGCGCCCGGGCGACGGCCGTCGACGTCTCGTGGCGCGCGGCCGCGTCGGTACGCCTCAACTCCGTACGGATGCGGCTGCCGGTCACCGTCCGCAAGGGCAGCGCGGAGGCCGCGGCGGCCCTGGGCCCCTTCGACCTCGTCATCAGCAACCCGCCCTACGTGCCCGCGCCCGAGGTACGGGTGCCGACGCGCGGGCCCGCCCGGTCCTGGGACGCGGGCCCCGACGGGCGGGAGGTCCTGGACCGGCTCTGCGCCTCCGCTCCCGGGCTGCTGAATCCGAACGGTGCGCTGCTGGTGGTCCAGTCGGCGATGTGCGGCACGGATACCACCCTGCGGCGGATGGCCGCGTCGGGGATGGAGCCCGCGGTGGTCGACCGGCTGCACGTCCCCTTCGGGCCGGTCATGCGCTCCCGGCTCGACTGGCTCCGGTCCCGGGGCCTCGTGGGCGCGGGGGAGAGCGATGAGGAACTGGTGGTGATCCGCGCCCGGATGCGGAGGCAGGAGGAGGCCGCGGCACCGGGCCGCGACCGCTCGGCCGCATGAAGGCAACACCGCGCCGTTCCGAGCGGCACGGGACAGGCCGTGACGCCCGTGGCGAGAGGCAGGCGGCATCAGCCGACGCCGGGTGCCGCTCCTGGACCGGCGCCTCGACCGGAAGCCGCGCGGCACGCGTCCCGGCCTCGGACCCGAACCCGTACTGAGGCTCGGTATGCCGACGAGCGCCGACACCCACGTGGTGGCGCGGGGGCGCCGGCGCGGTCCGCCCGCCCGTCAGAGCGGGACGCGGGTGTGGATGGTCTTACCGCCCTCGGGGGACGGACGGACCTCCACCGCGGAGGCGAGGTGGTTGACGAGGGTCCACCCCCAGCCGCCGTGGCCGTGCAGGTCAGGAGCGCGGGCGCGCGGGTGTTCGGGGCTGGTGTCCGTGACGTAGACGTGCACGGAGTCGGGGAGCAGGACGAGCTCCAGCGCGACGGGACCATCGGTGTGCCGCAGCGCGTTGGTGACGAGTTCCGTGACCAGGAGGAGCAGGACGTCCGGCACGGTCGGGGGGAGCGGCCGGTCCCGCCTCTCGGCCTCGGACACCAGGTGGTGGACGCGTTCGCGGGCGAGGGCGGCGGACCCCTCGCGCAGGGGAAGGGCGACGTACTCCCGCAGGGATGTGGTGACCATCGGCGCGGCCTCCTCGACCAGCGGCTGTAAGGGTTCCGGACTCATGCGCCTGCCCGCTGCACCGGCCGCCATGCGCGGGCCGCCGCCCGGAGCGGGAACGGGGAGGTGGACAGTGAGGTGGAGGCAGGCCGGGTGCTGGTCGTGACCCGGTGCATGGGCGGGGGAGGAGCGGGTAGCGGCGCCGCGTGGCACGCCACGACGCCGCACGGCCGCAAGACGTGGTCGTCGGGCGTCCCGCGCGCGAGGTGAAAGGAAGAGATCATGGCAGACCGTACGCAGGCCCAGGGCGACGAGGTGTACCAGCCGCAGGACGGGGACCAGCGGGCCGAGGAGCAGCCCGACCTGGAGAACGCGCTCGACGAGCCCGGTGTGGACCAGAGCCTGGACGAGGGGTACTCGCCTCCCGAGCGGCCGCTCGGAGTGACCCGTCACGGCACCACCGCGGCCGAGCGACGGGAGGGCGAATCCCTCGACGAGCGTCTCGCCCAGGAGACGCCGGAGGTCGGCGAGATCGCCGCGAAATCCATGCCGGTGGACGAGGGCGTGGGCCGACTGGCTCCGGTGGCGGGGAACCGTCCGGATCACGCCATCGACGTACTGGCCGTGGACGTCGGCGAGGACGGCGGCGGACAGTCGGCCGAGGAGGCGGCGATGCACGTGGTCGGGCGCAATGTGGCCCCTGCGCGGCCACCGGAGGAGACGCCCTGACCCCGCTCCGCGCGCCGGTCCCGCATCCTGGCGGGATCGGGCGACCGGTGCTTAAGCCGGGAGCAATGGGGCAGACGCGCCTGCGGAGGCACGAGTGCGGCGGTTCTCTCCTGACGCACCCCGCACACGCCGGCCCGAGTACCGGGCCGGCGCTCGTCCACACCAACCGAGAAGGAGGCCACCATGGCTGACAAGGGAGCTATGGACAAGGCGAAGGGCAAGGTCAAGGAAGCCACGGGCAAGGCCACCGGCAACGACCGGATGGCAGCCGAGGGCAAGATCGACCAGGCCAAGGGCAAGACCAAGGAGAGCATGGCGGACGCCAAGGACGCACTCCACGGGAAGCACCGCAAGGCCTGACTCCGACCCCTGACCACGCGCCACTGGGCTCCCCGGCCGATCGGCCGGGGAGCCCAGTGGCGCGTGGTCAGGGGCAGGTCCCCGGTCGCGCCGAGCACACCGGTGGCGGCGCCGAACGCCGCCCGCGCCGCGAGTGCGGCACGGGTGTGGGTCACGATGGCGGTGGGGCGCGGCGGTGGCCCTGCCCGGGCGTGGAAGTCCCATCGTGGAGTCCGAGCCTCCCGGCAAGGACCTCACGTGCCCTGTCGCTGACGCTCTGGCCCTGGACGAACGCACGGGCCCGCAGGCGTGCCGGTGCTTGCTGGGGACCGACCCCGAGATGAACCATGACCATGCCGGTGGCCTGGTGGACCTCCCCGCGGTCGCTCTCGGCGTCGTCCAGCCAGGACGGCCCACCGTCCTCCCCGGCGTCCCGCTCGTGCAGCGCCAGAAGCGCGGTGGTGATCGCGTCGGCGATCGGGAAGGCGAGGAGCTGGTCCTGCTGCGACAGCGGCCCCGGGCGCGCGCGATGGAGGTCGAGGGTCCCCACGGCCGTGGCGGGGGTGCCCAGGGGCAGGGAGAACACGGCCCGTACGCCCAGTTCGACGGCTTGATGCGCGAACATCGGCCCACGCCGTTCGTCCGTGCCGCGCGACAGGTCCCCCGCCAGGACCGGAGCCGCCAGCGCGAGAGCACCTCCGGATGGATGTATGCCTCTCCCGCCCCTTCCACGGCCCAGCCGCCTGGGTGCGGTGCGGTGCGCACCGCGCGGCGCGGGACGATCACTCGGCCAGGGCGATGGACGCGTGCACGCACTTGCCCCCGCCGCGCGTGGGCAGCACGGTGACGTCGCGGGCGACGTGCCGGACGAGGAGCCAGCCCCAGCCGCCGCTGCCGATCACGTGCGGCGGCCGGACCTCGGGCGGGTTCGGGCTGGTGTCCGTGACGTCGATGTCGAGGAGGCCTCCGTGCACGGCCAGGTCGAGGGTGCACGGGCCGTCGGTGTGGCGCACGGCGTTCGCGACGAGCTCCGTCACGATGAGCGCGGCGGCGTCCTCAGCGGCGGAGACAACCGCTTCGCCGTCGTCCATAGCGTCGTGCAGGAAATGGGAGGTCACGTCGCGGGCGTGGCCCGCGGCGCTCGGGTCGGGCGGCAGATCCAGGTGCCGCTGTGGCTGGTTCCTGTGCTCGTTCCTGTGCGGGGGATTCATCGGAAGGCTTCCGTATGAGTGCTTTCGCTCTCTCGTAAGGGACGCATGCCCGGTACGGGCGCCCGCTTACCGGGGCGGCCGCTGGACGCGCAGCTCGGGCCGGGCGGCTCAGTCATCGCCCCGGACGATGTTCCACTCGACGTTCCGGGCCCGCTCGGCCCCGTCGGGACCCTCGGGCTCGGCGCCCTGCCGGACGACGGCGCGGCGGCACGTACGCACGCGCTCCTCCGCCTCCACCTGATCGCCGATGGGCTGCGTATCCGTCTCTCCCGGTGTGCTCACGACGGAGCACCTCCTCTGGCCTTCTCGTCCGAGGGAGGCCGGTGCGGCGACCGCCCGGCTGGTTCCGGGTCGATCCGCAGCGGCTTCGTTCCCTGTCCCCTGCGCGTACCCGCCGGACGGTCACTCACGCACGCGTCCGTCGGTCCGTCCGGCGGGTGCCGGTGCGGGCCCCTCCGGCTCAGCCGCGGCCCCTGCTCAGCCGCGTCCCCTGCTCGGAGCGGTGGCGGCGAGGGGGAAGGGCCCGTCGTCGTCGGTTCCGTAGCCCCGGCCGAGTGCGCGCGCGAGTTCCGCCCGGGCGCGAAGGGTGCCGCAGAATTCCGCGATCGTTCCCTCGGGTGCGTCCTTCACGAGTCCGAGCTCCTCGGCGAGCTCGAGCAGGCGGCGGGGCTGTGGTCCCAGGCCGAGGATCAGCAGGCCGTCCGGGCGGTCACGCAAGCTGAGGACGAGCCGTAGCCCGTCGATGTCCATGAACGTCACGGCCGTCATGTCCAGCACTACGGCCGTACCGGCGGGCAGCGCGCGCAGGATCAGGTCGAGATCGGGCGTGACGTCCGCATCCATCTCGCCCGCGGCGATGATCAGCACCGTGTCGTCGACGGGAGTCGCGGTGGCGGAAAAGGAGGAGGTCATGGCGTGTCCCTTCACACCGGGGAGCTCGATCCGCCCTTCTGCACGACTGTGGCGCGACGGGTCCCGCGCCGAGGAGGACCCCTCCGTCATAAACCAGAGAGGCGAGGAAGTGCAAGCCCGCGCCCGGACCGGGAGACGGTTGGTGGAATACCACATAACAAACGATTACGCATGATATCTCCGGGCGAGGCAGGGTAGTCGAACGACATGACCACGGCGGCCGGGAGCCCGAGGAGGTGAGGGCGATGGAGGGGTCGGGTCTTTCCGACGGCGAACGCCAGGCTCTCCAGGAGATCGAGCGGGCCCTCTGTGCGGACCGGGGGCTGGACCGCAGGCTCAGCCGGATGGAACGCTACGGCGCGGCCTGGCGGCTGGGCCGGTGGCCGGGGGCGCTGGCGCTGTGCGCCGTGTGCACCTGGCTCTGCCTGCGGGCGGGCTCCCTCGGCGGCGCGGTGCTGTTCGCGGCGGCGGGCGCCTGGTGCGTCGGGTGCGTCACCGCGCTCGCCGTGCGGCGGGGCATGGCGGCGCGGTCCGCGCGCCGGGGCGGGGACCGCTGAGGCGACGGCCGGGCGGCCTCCGGGGCGACGTCCGTGTCCGGTACCGCGCGGCATCCGGGGCGACGCCGGTATCCGGTAGGGCACGGCATTCGGTACGGCGGTGGGAGCCCGCGGGCCGTACCGGCCGCCCGTCACCCGCCGGTCGGTCGCGTGGCCAGGAGCAGTTCCGCGTCCTTGGCCGCGGCGTGCGCGGTACGGCGGCCCATGAGCACGCACAGCGTGTACACCGCGTCGTCCACCTGGGCCCGCAGCGCCGGGTCGGTCGGCGCGAGGAGGAGGGCGCGCCGCAGGTCGCCCATCCGGGACAGCGTCTCGCCCGCCACCGCCAGGCTGGGCCGCATGCGCGGAGCGGCCGCCTCGGGCGCGATCCTGCTCTGCTGGATCGCCCTGCCCAGCGCCTCCTGCGCCGCCCCCGCGGGGCGGTGGCGGCCCGTGACCAGGGCGACGGCCGCCTGGGCCATCGCGCCCGCGTTGGTACCCGCCGCCAGGGCGGCCCGGTCCAGGATGTCCAGGGCCGTGCGCGCGTCGCACGGTACGAAGGCCATGAGGATGCCGGTCGCTCGCTCCAGCTCCGCGCGGCCGACGGGCCCGGGAAGCGGGTGCTCACTCCTCGGGGCCGACTCCGCGGCGGGAAGCCGTCTGGCGGGGGTCTCGGTCATGGGCTGGGCGCCTCCGCTGCTGTCTGGTTCCCTGAGTCTGCCCGAATTTTGCCCTGGTTTGCCCCGTTACGCTTGAGGGCGCGGCGTGTGGGCGACCGGATCGTGGCCGTCCTTCGGCTCCACGATGATCCGGACGAGGGTGGCGCGGGCGCGCAGGCTCGCGCGTACTGCGTCGACGGCAGGAGCGGCCTACGCGATCAGTGCTCGCCGAGGCGTACCGCCACGGCATGGCGGTCGGCGGATGGAGCGACGTCCCGGAGCTCCTCGACGCCGCGGGGATCGGGTCGGACCTGCCCGGCGTCATCGCGGGCGACAGCGCGTCGGCCGCCGTGGAGGCCGTCACCACGGCTCTGGCCGGTCACCGCGCCCGGGACCGGTTCCCGCCCGCGAGTGAACCCGGGCATGGCCGCGGCCAGGAAGGGCAAGCGTAGGGACATCTGACAGGGACACAACCGGGTGGCGAGATGCGTAGCGTAGGCGTGGAAGAAGAACTGCTGCTGGTGGACGCACGTGACGGTGCGCCCCTCGCCGTCTCGGGGGCGGTACTGGCCGCCGCCGACCGGGAGGCGTGGCAGCAGTCGGGCGGCAGCGGTGGGAAGACGCACGAGTTCGAGAAGGAACTCCACAAGGAGCAGCTGGAGTTCGCCACCAAACCGGTGACGGACCTGGGCGAGCTCCAGGCGGAGATCATCCGGATCCGGGGCGAGGCCGCCCGGCACGCGGCGGAGGCCGACGCGGTGGTGGCGGCCGTCGCGACGTCACCGCTGGCCGTGCGGCCCTCGCTGAGCGTGGGACCGCGGTACCAGTGGATGGGCGAGCAGTTCGGGCTGACGGCCCAGGAGCAGCTCACCTGCGGCTGCCACGTCCACGTGTCCGTCGACTCCGACGAGGAGGGCGTCGCCGTCCTGGACCGGATCCGCCCCTGGCTGGCCGTCCTGCTGGCGATGAGCGCGAACTCGCCCTTCTGGCAGGGCGAGGACAGCGGGTACGGGAGCTACCGCAGCCGGGTGTGGAACCGGTGGCCCTCGGCCGGTCCCGTCGACCTCTTCGGCTCGGCCGACCGCTACCACGAGCAGGTCGACGCCATGATCGGGACCGGGGTGCTGCGGGACGTGGGCATGATCTATTTCGATGCCCGCCTGTCGGCCTCGTATCCCACGGTCGAGGTCAGGGTCGCGGACGTCTGCCTGCACGCGACGACCCCCGTGCTGCTCGCGGCCCTCATCCGCGGCCTGGTCGAGACGGCGGCCCGCGCCTGGCGCGCCGGTGAGCCGCCGTCCCGGATCGGTACGGGCCTGCTCCGGCTCTCCTCCTGGCGCGCGGGCCGCTCGGGCCTGGACGGCCCCCTGCTGCATCCCGAGACGATGCGGGAGACCTCGGCCGCGCACGCCGTCGACGCCCTGTACCAGCACGTGCGCGAGGCCTTGGCCGACCACGGCGACGAGGAGCTGGTCCGCGAAGGGATCGCGCGCCTCCACGAGGAGGGCAACGGCGCCCGCGTCCAGCGGCAGCTGTTCCGGGACGGGGGAAGTCTCGCCCAGGTGATGACCCGGTGCGCCCGCATCACCAGCCAGGGCTGACGCCCGCATCACCAACCCAGGGCTGACGCCCGGGCCGCGGGCCGCCGGGGGAGGGGAGGCCCCCGGCGGCCCGCCGCGGTGGTGACGCCCGCACGCGACCCGAGGGGGGCGGGCTCGCATGACGCAGGAGGCGCCGGACCGGACGCCAGAGCCGTGGAGGACGGGAGAGGCGCGCCGGCCGCGAGACCGTACGGTCGGGGAGCGGCCGCGCTCAGGACGCGGGCGGGTAGGGGCCGCCCTTGAGGCGCCGGGCCAGGTGGGCGGTGTTGGCGGCGAGGGTGGCGGTGGTGCCCGCCGTGCTGTCGGGGGTCTTGTCGAGGTCCTGGTAGTCGGTGCCCTGCATGGCCTCGCCGACCCAGTACGTCACGGCGTTCGGGGCGAGGCTGAAACCGACGTCGTTGAGGCCCTGGAACAGGTCGGCGCTGACCTTGTGGGCGCCGTCCTCGTTGCCGACGACGCAGACCGCCGCGACCTTGCCGTAGGTGAGCATGCGCCCCTCGTCGTCGGTCTCGGAGATCTCCGCGTTCAGACGTTCCAGGACCCGCTGGGCGGTGCTGGCGGCGTGGCCCAGCCAGATCGGTGTCGACAGGACGAGGATGTCGGCGCCCATGATCGTGTCGCGGATCTCCGGCCACGCGTCGCCGTCGCCCATGTCGGTCTTCACCCCGGGCCGTACGTCGTGGTCGGCGATCCGGATGGTCTTTCCCGTGACCCCGTGCTCGGAGAGCGCGGCCATGGTCTGGTCCGCCAGCAGCTGGGAGCTGGACGGAGCGGGAGAAGGGGAGAGGGTGCAGACGAGCGCGACAGCGCGCAGCGGAGTGTTCTCTGTAGTGTCCATGGTCCCCGGCTACCCTCGCCGCCGCACTGTATCCGGGGTCCGGACGGGTGAGGGCCCGACGGGCCGCAGGGGCCCCGCACCCCCGGCGTCGCCCGGCGAGGGTGCGTGACGGCGGGTCGTCCGACGCGGTCGTGAGCGGCTACTGGTCGGCGCTGGGGACGGCGAGGGGGTCCCCCGGGGCACCCTTCTTGGCCTTTTCCATCCGCTCACCGAGTTCGACGAGGCGGTTGCGGCCCATCGCCTTGCGGACGTCGGGGAACCACTCCTTCTCCTCCTCCTCGACGTGGTGGCGGACGTTCTCCATGAGGACCGACATCTTGGCGTCGAAGCGTTCGTCGCTCGCGTCGAGACCCGTGAGCTCGGAGAGCATCCACAGCACGACGTGGTGCTCCTCGACGCTCTCCAGGACGTGGTCCTTGGTGTCGGGGGCGGCTTCCCGGGCGGCCGGGTAGAAGATCTTCTCCTCGATCCAGGTGTGGGTGGTGAGCTCCTCGATCACCTGGTCAACGATCTTCCGCTTCTCGGCGTGGGCGTCGTCGGCCGCCTTCTCGAATTGCTTGAACAGCTTCTCCACCGTCTTGTGGTCTTCCTTGAGCAGTACGATCCCGTCCACGGTTCCTCCTCCACATCGGCCCTGACCTACGGCTCGCGCCGTCCGGGGAACCCCCTACCCGCCGCGGCCCGCGTGCGGCACGCATCACCTGCTGGTTGGTCCGTAATGGCGACGCCGCTGAGCCGTACGCCGCGACCGATCCCCCGCGCGGAGTGCCCGAGTGCCCGCTCGTCCTCCCCGTCCGGCGTCGGCCCCACCCACATCCGCGGCCGTCGTACGCCAGGACGTCCAGCCGCGGCGCGTTGTCGACGGCCTGCCCGTAGGTCCGGGCGGACGCGCCGCAGGAGTGTTTCCGGTCATCCCGCCTAGATGAATGAGTCCAAGGGGTGTCGTTGCGGTCAGTGGTCGTAGGCGATCAGTGACCGCTTGACCGGCTGCCCAGTCTTGTCGTTGTGCCAGATCGCCGCCGTGAGTGCGAGGATCCGGCAC
>NZ_JASISO010000082.1 GCF_030063135.1 Streptomyces sp. G-G2 | reverse complement strand
GGCCTTCAAAAGGTCATCGACCCGCACGTACAGTGCAGTTGCGAGGGTGTCCATATCGGTCGTCACACATCGAGGGTGGACACCCTCGCGTCCGTGCCGCTACCCCTTGGAATCAATCATCTAGTGCCCGGTCACGGCACGGACCGCCTCCAGCCGCCTTCTTCGCGGTCCGTGGGGAGCGGCGGGCACCCGTCGCTCCCCTCCGTGTGCACCGGACAGCGCGCCGCGCCGACCGGCGTCAGCCCAGGATCTTGCGTTCGCACGCCACCACGACCGCCTCCGCGCGGGTACGACAGGGTCGCTCACGGGTAGGACGGGTCCACGCCGAGCGGGTGCGACAGGGCCACGCTGGGATGAGCCGGGCCGCGCCCGTCATCTGCCCGCCATGCACCCGTCAGTAGGCCTGACCAGCGGTCATGACGCCGCGTCGCAGTCCGCATGGCCCCAGCGCGCGCCGTGCTTGGTGATCATGTCCCCGGCCGCGTAGGCCTTCCCGCACGGGCAACCGCCGGGGAACTTCGCCTTGATGGCCCGCGCCGAGCCCGATCCGGACGCGCCACCGGCCGTCGTCCGCTTCGCGGGGGCGGTGGACTTCTGGCGGGCCGGGGCGCTGCGGGCCGGTGCCGGTACCGGCATGGCCTCGTCGCCCAGGGCCGTACCCGCGCCCTGCTGCGTCACGGCGGCGTCACTGGCGGCCTGGTCGGCGATCGCGTTGAGGTGGTCGCCGTCCTCGCGGTGGGCCGGAACGTAGCGGAATTCCACGTCCCGGTCCGCCAGCAGCCCGTCGATGCTCTCGACCAGCTCCCGGTTGGCCACCGGCTTCCCGGCCGCGGTCTTCCAGCCGTTGCGCTTCCAGGCCGGGAGCCACTGCGTCACGGCCTTCATGGCGTACTGCGAGTCCATGCGTACTTCGACGGGCGTGCCCGGAGCCACGGCTTCCAGGAGCCTCTGGAGGGCGGTGAGTTCACCAACGTTGTTGGTGGCGCGGCCCAGCGCGCCGGACTCCCAGCGCTCGGGACGGCCCGCGGAATCCGCGATGACCCACGCCCACCCGGCCGGCCCGGGATTCCCCTTCGCCGCCCCGTCGCAGGCGGCAATGATGCGATCAGACATCCCCCGATCATGCCCCACCGGCCCGGATATCCAGGCATCGGCGACGGGCGGCCCGGTCCGGGGGCCCGGGGGTGGCACTACTGCCACCGCGGATCCGGGTGACAGCGGTATCGAAGGCCGGGGCCCGGCGGGCGAGGATCGGAACGACCGAAAACGCCCAACGGGGAGAGACCCACATGCGCGTGTTCAGGAAATCGACGCGGCGGGCGGCCGCGGCCGCGGTGTGCGGGCTGCTCGCCGCGGCCGCCCTGCCGATGGGCTCGGCGAACGCCGCGGGCGGCGCGGGCGGCGCGAGCGCGGTGGTGGGCTCGGCCGCCGCGGCCACCGCCACCGCCGCCGCACCGCCCGTACCCGAGCGCTACCGCGCCCAGCTGCTCGGGTGGCACCCCTGCGCCTCGGGCCCGCTGGAGTGCGCCACGATGGCCGTGCCCCGGGACTGGTACCACCCGGACGCCGGGCCGGACCTCAGTGTCGAGGTGTCCCGGCACCGCTCGACGGATCCGGACCGGCGCCTGGGCGTCCTGATGATGGCCGCGGGCGGCCCCGGCGCTTCCGGCCTCGGCCGCCCGGCGGGCCTGGCCGACTACAGCCCCAAGCTGGCCGCCGCCTACGACATCGTCGGCTTCGACCAGCGCGGCGTGGGCGCCAGTACGCACGTGGTGTGCTCCGGCCAGGACACGGTGGACGCGCTGTTCGGCAGCGGCGATCTGCGCGACCGGTCCCCGCAGGCCCTGCGGCGGAGCGTCGAGCGGGCCCGGGACTTCGTGAAGGACTGCGTCCGCAACTCGGGCGGCCTGCTGCCGTACATCACCACCGACCAGGCGGTGCACGACATGGACCTGTACCGGCAGTTGCTCGGCGCCGCGAAGATCTCCTACTTCGGGCCGTCGTACGCCACGGTCCTCGGGGCCTACTACGCGACCGAGTTCCCCCAGCGGGTGGACCGGGTCGTACTCGACAGCAACGTCGACTTCAGCGGCGACTGGCAGTCCTTCATGCTGCGCCAGCCCATGAGCTTCCAGCGCAGGTACGAACAGGACTTCCTGCCCTGGCTGGCGGCCAACGACGCCACCTACCACCAGGGCCGTACACCTGCCGAGGCACGGGCCTCCTACGAACGGCTGCGGGCCGCGCTGCGCGACCACCCGCTCGACATCGAGGGGACCGTCGTCACCCCCAACCACCTCGACGTGGCCGCGACCGACGCGATGTACAACGCCCGGGGCCGCTTCGAAGGCTTCGCCCAGCTGCTCGGGGTCCTCCAGCATCCGGACCAGGCGCCGGACCCGGTACGCGCGGCCGTCGCCGCCCGGCTGAAGCACCTCATGGGCGCCGGATTCGTCGCCGACTACTTCGCCGTGACCTGCGGGGACACTGCGTGGACCCGGGACAGCCGGTACTGGCTGGAGCAGAGCGCCGAGGCAACGCGCACCCATCCGCTGGCCGGGGCACGGGAGTTGACCTTCGCCACGATCTGCGCGAACTGGCCGCGGAACAAGACTCCGCGCGTCAAGGTGACCGGGGCCGGACTGCCGCCCGCACTGATGCTCAACTCGACCAATGACCCGGCGACTTACTACGAGGGAGCGGTACGGGCCCACCGGGCACTGACCGGTTCGCGGCTGGTCACGGTCGACGGCGGTGACCACGGCCAGTACCAGAACCACAACGCGTGCGTCGACGCCCATGTCGAGTCGTACCTCTTGGAGGGCGCCCTGCCCGCCGAAGGCGCCCGATGCCCGGGCGCGCCGCTGCCGGGCGGTCCGGCCTGAGCCGTTTCATGCGGATCACCTGACTGCCGAGATGGCGGGGCGGCGAGGTGGGCGGTGACGGTCCGGTCGCATCTGGCGGCCGGGCCGCACTGCTGCTCAAACCTGTCGCCGCAGCGTCGCTCGACGCCGCGTGTCGCGTCGCTCGTCGGCCTCGCGGTCCACGGTCGACGGTCGACGGGCCGGGTCGAAGCGCGAAGCGATGAAGCGGGCGGAAACCGCCCACGGCCCCCGCCCGTTCGCCGACCACGGCGAGCGGGCGGGAGTCATCGCCGACGCTTCGGGCGGGCCCGACGGGTGGCGGCCACCGCCGTTCGGGTTGACGGTCGGCGGCGCGGGCCGTGCCGGCCTTCTGCGGGGAGGCCGACACGGCGGACCGCACCTGCGCCTTCGCCTCCGACGGCCTCAGTCGGCGCCGGAGCGCCCGGCCGAAGGTCCGGCGACGAGTGAGAGCCGCAGGTCACGGCGGTGCGTCAGGCGGCGGCGCCCGCAGCGTCGGGGTGGCGAGCGTGTGGTCGGCGGCATGCGGATGGTCTTCCTCTGGGTGGGGAGAAGGCGGAGCGCATAGGGCGATGAGCACGAGCCGTACACCAGTGGGAGCGCTCCCACTGTGCAGACGCGAGGCAATGGCGTCAAGACGCGGGAAGAGTCGAAGGCTTCCTGCGAGCAATTTCGCCAACTCCCCTTCTGCTCGGCGCGAGTTGCCGCTACGGTCTGGCCCCAACCAGTGGGAGCGATTCCGTCAGTCGGCGCGCCGTCAAGGTGCGCCCTCGCTGCAAGGAGTCGCTCATGCGACACCCCCCACGTATGTCCGTGCTGCTCGCAGGGGCAGCGATCGTCACGGTGAGCTGCGCGTTCGCCATCACGGGTACGGCCTCGGGAGCCCCGGCCGCGCCCCTCTGCACGGTGAAGTACGCGGTTGTCGGCCAGTGGACCGACGGCTTCCAGGGCGCGGCCACCATCACCAACAACGGTGCGGCGCTGAACGGCTGGACGCTCGGCTTCACCTTCCCGTCGGCTCAGACCGTCAGCCAGGGCTGGGGCGCCAAGTGGTCCCAGAACGGCGCGGCCGTCACCGCCGTGAACGAAAGCTGGAACGCCGCGCTGGGCACCGGTGCGAGCGCGACGACTGGTTTCATCGCCTCGTGGGCGGGCGCCAACACGGCGCCCAGTTCGTTCACGCTCAATGGAACTGCCTGCGCCACCGACCCGGGACCGGCTCCCACGCCCACCCCCACCACTCCGACGCCCACGCCCACCGACCCCGTCCCAGGGGCGCCCGAACTGGGCGTCACAGGCAACCGTCTCACCGACCAGAACGGCGCCACCCGGCGCCTGCGCGGCGTCAACCGCTCCGGGGCCGAGTTCATGTGCGTGCAGGGCCACGGCATCTTCGACGGTCCTGTCGACGACGCCTCGGTACGCGCCATCGCCGACTGGAAGGCCAACACCGTCCGCATCCCCCTCAACGAGGAGTGCTGGCTCGGCCTCGACAACATCAAGCCCGAATACCGGGGCGCGAACTACATCGACGCCGTCAAGGGGTTGGTCGGCCGGGTCCTCGCGAACGGCATGACCCCGATCGTCGAACTCCACTGGACGTACGGGCAGTACACCGGCAACTCCTCGGGGTGCGCCGACATCCACGCCTCCTGCCAGAAGCCGATGCCGGACACCCAGTACTCCCCCGCGTTCTGGACCTCGGTGGCGAACACCTTCAAGAACGACCGGCGGGTCGCCTTCGACCTGTTCAACGAGCCCTATCCGGACCGGCCCACCCCCACCACCGCGCAGGCCTGGTCCTGTTGGCGCGACGGCGGCGCCTGTCCCGGCATCGGCTACGACGTCGCGGGCATGCAGGACCTGGTGGACGCCGTCCGCGCCACCGGGGCCCGCAATCTCGTTCTCGTCCCCGGCATCGCGTACTCCAACGACCTGAGCCAGTGGCTCACCCACTCCCCCAGCGACCCGACGGGCGCTCTGGCCGCGGCCTGGCACGTCTACAACTTCAACACCTGTGCCAGCGAGGCATGTTGGGACTCCACCCTCGCCCCGGTCGCCGCCCGGGTCCCCCTGGTGGCGGGCGAGATCGGCGAGAACACGTGTGGGCACGCGTTCATCGACCGCGTCATGGCGTGGTCCGACGCCCACGCCCTCTCGTATCTCGGCTGGACCTGGAACACCTGGGACTGCTCCTCGGGACCGGCCCTGATCACGTCGTACGACGGCACACCCACCTCATTCGGCATCGGGTTGCGCGACCACCTGCGCGCCCTGAACTGAAAGGCACCCCACGAAATGAGCCGCACGACATCTCGCACGACCAGCTCGCGAACGACTCCTCGAACGACCCCTCGATCGACCAGGCGCACCGCCCTGCTGGCGGCCATCGGCCTGATCACGGCGAGCGGGGCCACCGCCACCGCCATGGCCTCCACCGCCGGTGCGGCCGCCGTCGGCTGCAAGGTCGAGTACCAGATCACGAACCAGTGGAACAACGGCTTCGGCGCGAACGTGATCGTCACCAACACCGGTGATCCGGTGGCCGCCTGGACCGTCGAGTGGTCCTACGCGGGCGACCAGCGGGTCAGCCAGGGCTGGAACGCGGCGATCACCCAGGCCGGGACCGCCGTGACCGCCAAGAGCCTCTCGTACAACGGGAACCTGACGACGGGGGGCTCCACGTCCTTCGGGTTCAACGCCTCGTACAGCGGCACGAACGCCGTCCCCGCGACCTTCAAGCTCAACGGCGTCACCTGCAACGGTGCCGCCGAGCCGACCACGCCCCCGACCACGCCGCCCACCACACCCCCCACCACACCGCCGACGACCCCGCCGTCCGGCGGCAAGGCCGACAACCCGTACGCCGGCGCGAAGGTGTACGTGAACCCCGAGTGGTCCGCCAAGGCCGCCGCCGAGCCGGGTGGCACCAAGGTGTCGAACCAGCCGACCGGCGTCTGGCTGGACCGCATCGCCTCCATCACGGGCGGGAACGGCACGATGGGGCTGCGCGACCATCTCAACGCGGCCCTGGCCCAGAAGGGCAGCGGTGAGCTCGTCGTCCAGCTCGTGATCTACGACCTGCCGGGCCGCGACTGCGCCGCCCTGGCCTCCAACGGCGAGCTGGGCCCGACCGAGATCGACAAGTACAAGACGCAGTACATCGACCCGATCGCCGCGATCCTCGCCGACTCGAAGTACGCGGGGCTGCGGATCGTGACGACCGTCGAGATCGACTCGCTGCCGAACCTGGTCACCAACGTCTCCGGACGCCCGACCGCCACCGCCAACTGCGATGTGATGAAGACCAACGGCAACTACGTCAAGGGAGTCGGGTACGCGCTGAACAAGCTGGGCTCGATCGCCAACGTCTACAACTACGTGGACGCCGGTCACCACGGCTGGCTCGGCTGGGACGACAACTTCGGCGCCTCCGCGGAGATGTTCAAGCAGGCGGCCACCGCCGAGGGATCCACGCTCTCCAAGGTGCACGGATTCATCGTGAACACGGCCAACTACAGCGCACTGAAGGAGGATTACTTCAAGATCGACGACTCCGTCAACGGCACCTCCGTGCGCCAGTCCAAGTGGGTGGACTGGAACCGCTACACGGACGAGCTGTCCTACGCACAGGCCATGCGGACCAAGCTGGTCTCCCTGGGCTTCGACGCGAACCTCGGCATGCTGATCGACACCTCCCGCAACGGCTGGGGCGGCACGGCCCGCCCGACCGGACCCGGCGCGCTGACCAGCGTCGACACCTACGTCAATGG
The DNA here is from genome assembly GCF_030063135.1 of Streptomyces sp. G-G2. Classification (GTDB taxonomy): domain Bacteria; phylum Actinomycetota; class Actinomycetes; order Streptomycetales; family Streptomycetaceae; genus Streptomyces. The sequence continues at coordinate 8,822 of NZ_JASISO010000082.1, read as the reverse complement.
CGGCCGCTACGACCGGCGCATCCACCTCGGCAACTGGTGCAACCAGTCGGGCGCCGGGCTCGGCGAGCGGCCGCAGGCAGCGCCCGCGGCGGGCATCGACGCCTACGTGTGGATCAAGCCCCCGGGCGAGTCCGACGGGGCGAGCAAGGAGATCCCGAACAACGAGGGCAAGGGATTCGACCGGATGTGCGACCCCACCTACACGGGCAACGCGCGCAACGGCAACAGCATGTCCGGATCCCTCCCGAACGCGCCGCTCTCGGGCCAGTGGTTCTCGGCCCAGTTCCAGGAACTGATGAAGAACGCCTACCCGGCGCTCTGACGCACCACCGATGAGCAGCCCGGAGCCGTACGGAGTCCCTGCACCCCGTACGGCTCCGGGCCCGGCCCGGCGACCGGCGACCGGCCGGCCCTACCGGTTCGCGAGCCCTGGGCCCGTCCCTAGGAGCGTGGGTCAGGAACACTGGCCGTGGCGATCGGCGAGCGGGCGTGGCCGCCGGGGGTGTCTGCGAGTCGACACCGCACCGGTCTGGCAATGTGGTGGATCACTAAAGGAGTGAGATCACATAATCGGTCGATGGGAACAGTGACAGCATTGCGCCGGTATCCGGTGAAATCCATGCTCGGCCAGGCGCTGACGACCGTGTGGGTCACGCAGGAGGGGCTGACCGGAGACCGGATGTTCGCGGTGCTCGACGAGGCGGGCGCTGTCGGCAGCGCCAAGCACCCGCGCAAGTGGGAACCACTGCTGCGCTGCCGAAGCGGGCTGACTGGCCCCGCAACGGCCCGGGGGGAGCTGCCGGACGGCACTGCCCTGCCTGCCGGGACCGCGGAACTGGACACCCGGCTGTCCGACCTGCTGGGCCGCCGGGTGTCCGTGTCAGACAGTCCACCGGAACACGGCACCCTCGAGCGCGCGGTTCCCGAGTACGGCGGCGGCGTCCCGGACACCCTGCGCAACGGGGCGTCCGTGGACGAGACCGGAGACACCATTACCTCGGGGCGAGTCGCCTCCGGCACCTTCTTCGACTACGGCAAAGTCCATCTCGTCACCACAGCGAGCCTGCGGCGGCTCCGCCAGGTCTACCCCGCAGGGGACTTCGACCCGCGTCGCTTCCGGCCGAACCTGGTGGTCGACCTCCCCGGCGGGCCTGGGTTCCCCGAGGACTCCTGGCCGGGCTCGATGCTGCGGATCGGCGAGGCCCTGTTCCAGGTCACGGTGCCCACGCCTCGCTGCGTGGTCCCGACCCTGGGCCACGACGAACTACCCGCCGACCCGGGCATCATGCGCGCGGTGGCCCGTGAGCACCGGGTGCCGGTCCTCAGTCTCGGCCGACTGTCCTGCCTCGGCGTATACCTCGACGTACTGGAGCCTGGCACGGTCCAGAGGGGCGATGCGGTGACGATAGGCGCGGGTGGATAGCGGGTCACCCGCCTGCTCTTCGTGATCGTTCATACGGGATGATCTCGGTATGCGTAAGGGCGGTGGGTTGTTCGAGGTCGAGTCGGTGAAGCCGGTGAAGCGTCCGGTGCCGGTGGACAAGCGGTTCAGGGCGTTCGACCCGCACCAGGTCCTGCTGCTGCCCCGGTCGCTGGACGACTGGCTGCCGCAGGACCACGTTGCCCGGTTCGTCGCCGACCTGGTCGACGAGGTGCTGGACTTGACGGCGATCCGGGCCGACTACACCGACAAGCGCGGCTACCCGCCCTAAGATCCGCGGCTGATGCTGCGTCTGCTGATCTACGGCTACACCACCGGCGTCCGCTCGTCGCGAGCGATGGAGCGCAAGTGCGCGGACGACATCGCGTTCCGGTTCCTGGCCGCCGACCGGGCACCGGACTTCCGCTCGATCTCCCGGTTCCGCCGCCGCCACCTGGAGGCCCTCGCAGACCTGTTCACCCAGTCGCTGCACCTGGCGACCAAACTCGGCATGGTCAAGATGGGCCGTGTCGCCCTGGACGGCACCAAACTCGAAGCCAGCGCCTCCAAACGCAAGGCCATGAGCTACGGCCGTCTGATCGACAAGGAAGAGCGGACCGAGGCTGAGATCGCTGCCCTGGAGATCGAGGCCCACGCTCTGCTGGCCGCCGCCGAGGCCACCGACGCCGCCGAGGACCAGGCCTTCGGAACCAACGGCAAGGACACCGACCTGCCCGCCGAGCTGAACCGCCGCGAGAAGCGCCTGGCCAAGCTGCAGGCCGCCCGCGCGCAGATCGAGGCCGAGGCCGCCGCGAAGGCACGCGAGCACGCCAAGGACAAAGAACGTCGCCGCCAGGAGCGCGCCGGCGCCCACAACGAGCAGGCCGTTACCGGCGCCGGGGACAATGCCGCCGCGAAGGCACGCCCCAAGCCCAAGGCCCAGGCCAACTTCACCGACCCCGAGTCGCGGATCATGAAGAACAGCGACGGCGCCTACATCCAGGCCTACAACGCCCAGGCCGTCGTCGATGCCGAACACCAAGTCATTACCGCCGCCGACGTGACGACCAACGCCTCGGACACGCTGAGCTACACCACGATGCTGGACCAGTCCGCGGCGAACACCGGCGCACATCCCAGGCAGGCACTGGTCGACGCCGGCTACTGTTCCGAGACCAACCTTGAGGCCGCACGGGAGCGCCAACTGGCTTACGGCACCGAAACGTTCATGGCCACCGGTCGTCTGGCCCACGACGAACAGGTCCCACCCGCGCCGCGCGGACGCATCCCGGCGAGCGCCACACTGAAAGAACGCATGGCCCGCAAGCTGCGTACCAAGCCCGGCAAGGCCGCTTACAGCCGCCGCAAGGCCGTCGTCGAACCCGTCTTCGGCCAGATCATGACCTGCCACGACGGCCGCCAACTCCTCCTGCGCGGTGAGGACGGCGCCCGCGGCGAGTGGCGACTGCTGGCTGCCTGCCACAACCTCCGTAAGGTCTTCCGACACGCCGGAACAACCGGACTCGCCGCCCTGACCGGCTGACCAGCCGGGCCTCCCGGCCCCACCACGAACCCCTTCCGGTCCGCACACCCGACCGACAGGCCCCCGACCACCGCCGCATAGATGCCATCGGCGTGACCGCGAGCAATCCCACCGATCACCGCCGTCAGGCCGCTCGCCCGTTACTGGGACACGCTCCTAGGAGGCCGTCCCCTTCGGGCCGCCGTCCGCCACGAGCAGCCGCAGCGCCATCTCCCGCATCTCGATCTTGCGGATCTTCCCCGTGACGGTCATCGGGAACTCCTCCACCACGTGGACGTAGCGCGGGATCTTGTAGTGGGCCAGCCGCCCGGAGCAGTAGGCGCGGACGGCTTCCGCGGTCAGCGGTTCGGCCCCCTCGCGCATCCGGACCCATGCCATCAGTTCCTCCCCGTACTTCGGGTCCGGCACCCCGATGACCTGGACGTCGAGCACATCGGGGTGGGCGTACAGGAACTCCTCGACCTCGCGGGGATACACGTTCTCCCCGCCACGGATCACCATGTCCTTGATCCGGCCCGTGATGCTGACGTAGCCCTCGTCGTCCATGACGGCCAGGTCGCCGGTGTGCATCCAGCGCGCCGCGTCGATGGCCTCGGCCGTCCGCTCCGGCTCGGCCCAGTAGCCGAGCATCACGGAATAGCCGCGGGTGCACAGCTCCCCCGCCTCGCCGCGGGGCAGGGTGCGGCCGGAGTCCGGGTCGACCACCTTGACCTCCACGTGCGGTCCGACGCGTCCCACGGTGGAGACCCGGCGTTCCACCGTGTCGTCGGCGCGGGTCTGGGTGGACACCGGCGAGGTCTCCGTCATCCCGTAGCAGATGGACACCTCGGCCATCCCCATCCGTTCGATGACCTCGCGCATCACCTCGACGGGGCAGGGGGATCCGGCCATGATCCCGGTCCGCAGGCTCGACAGGTCGTAGCCGTCGAAGCCGGGGTCGGCGAGTTCGGCGATGAACATGGTGGGAACGCCGTAGAGGGAAGTGCACGCCTCCGCCTCGACGGCGGCCAGGGTGGCGGCCGGTTCGAAGGCGGGGCCGGGGATGACCATCGTGGCACCGTGGCTGGTGCAGGCGAGGTTTCCCATCACCATTCCGAAGCAGTGGTAGAAGGGGACGGGGATACAGACCCGGTCCTGCTCCGTGTAGTGACACAACTCGCCGACGAAGTAGCCGTTGTTGAGGATGCTGTGGTGCGAGAGGGTGGCTCCCTTGGGAAAACCGGTGGTGCCCGAGGTGTACTGGATGTTGATCGGGTCATCGGCGCTCAACGCGGCTTGTACGCGTACCAGTTCGGCGGGGTCCGCCGCCCGGCCGCGCTCCAGCAGGGAGTCCCAGGGGGCGCCGTCCAGCAGGACCACGAACTCCAGCTCCGGGCAGCGCGGCCGGACCTCCTCGATCACGCCCGCGTAGTCGGAGGTCTTGAACCGCTGCGCCGCGGCCAGCAGCCTGATCCCGGACTGCTGGAGGACGTACTCCAACTCATGCGCCCGATAGGCCGGGTTGACGGTGACCAGGACCGCGCCGAGCCGGGCGGTGGCGTACTGCACCAGCGTCCACTCGGCACGGTTGGGGGCCCAGATGCCGACCCGGTCGCCCTTGGTGATCCCCAGGTCCATCAGCCCGAGCGCGAGGGCGTCCACATCGGCGGCCAGCTCCGCGTACGTCCACCGGCGCCCGGTGGCCATGTCGACCAGGGCGTCCCGGCCGGGGAACCTGCGCACGGTGCGGTCGAGGTTCTCCCCGATCGTGTCGCCCAGCAGGGGGACCTCACTGGCTCCGGACGCATAGCTCGACGTGACGGACACACGTACCTCCAAGGCGGGGCGGCGGGCGCGGACCCCGGGCGGGCCCGGCGCGCCCTCATGATCCCCGCCCCCCGCGCGGGCGTCCACCGCACGGGCCGCCCCCGAGCCGGCGGCCTACCGCGCGGCGCGCTCTCCCGGCGGGCGGCGGCGCTGGGCAAGGTCCGTCAGGCCCGTCGGACGCCAGACGCCGTCCGGGTGGTAGAGGTTGGTGCCGGGCGGCACGATCTCGTCGATGGCGTCGAGCGTGGCGTCGTCCAGGGTGACGGCGGCGCCCTTGACCAGGGAGTCCAGCTGCTCCATCGTGCGCGGACCGATGATCACCGAGGTGACGGCCGGGTGCACGAGCGGGAAGGCCACGGCCAGCTCGGGGAGAGTGTGGCCGATGCCGTCGGCGAGTTCGATCAGCCGCTCGGCCGCCTCCAGCTTGGCCCGGTTCCCCGGGACCTCCGGGTCGAAGCGCGCCGGGGTCAGCGCGGCCCGCCCCGAGGTCAGGTCGACGGGAGCGCCGGGGCGGTACTTGCCGCTGAGGAATCCGGAGGCCAGGGGGCTCCAGGTCAGCACGCCCATGCCGTAGCGGCGGGCGACCGGCAGTACGTCGCGCTCGACGCCGCGCGCGAGGAGCGAGTAGGGCGGCTGCTCGGTCCGGAACCGGGGCAACGCGCGCCGCTCGGAGACGTGATGGGCCTCCACGATCTCCTCGGCGGGGAAGGTGGAGCAGCCGAAGGCCCTGATCTTGCCCTCCCGGACGAGGTCCGCGAGGACTCCCAGCGTCTCCTCGATGTCGGTGGAGGGGTCGGGCCGGTGCACCTGGTAGAGGTCGATCCAGTCGGTGTCGAGCCGCCGCAGGCTGTCCTCGACAGCGCGTACGATCCAACGCCTGGAGTTGCCGCCCCGGTTGGGCCCCTCGCCCATGGGGAAGTGCACCTTGGTGGCGAGGACGACCTCGTCCCGGCGCCCCGCCAGCGCCTTGCCGACGATGACCTCGGACTCCCCCGCGGAGTACATGTCGGCGGTGTCGACGAAGTTGATCCCGGCGTCGAGCGCGGCGTGCACGATGCGCACGCAGTCGTCGTGGTCCTTGTTCCCGACGGCCCCGAACATCATGGTCCCGAGACAGTGCGGGCTCACCTCGATGCCGGTGCGGCCGAGGCTGCGATAGCTCATGGTCATACCGGCGCACTCTAGGAGCTGGAGCGCGCTCCAAGGCAAGGGTACGGGCGAGGGCACGCGCTCACACCGCGCCCGGGGGGCGGGCCCATCCCGCGCCGGGGCCGCCGCGGATGGGGGTGGCGGATGGGGGTGGCGGGTGCCCGAACGGTTTGGCAGGATGCCGTGATGATCTCCAACGCGCCCATACCCCCGGTCGTCCCCGCGGGCCGGATGACCCGCGACCCGCAGCCCGTGTTCGAACTGCCGAACGGGATGCGGCTGCGGCCGTGGCGCGCTGAGGACGCGGGCGCGATCGTGGCGGCGTCGCTCGATCCGGAGATCGCGCTCTGGAACCAGATCCCCCCGCGCACGGAAGCGGACGCGCGGGAGCGGATCGCGAGCATGCGGGAACGCTGGCGGACCGAGCGGAGCGCGTTCTGGGCGATCGCCCGGGCCGACGGCGAGGGCGAGGCCGTCGGCCTGATCGGCTGGGGCGACCTCGACCTCGCGGGCGGCAGCGCCGAGATCGTGTACTGGATCCTGCCCGCGGCCCGCGGCGGTGGCGTGGTCACCGATGCGACGCGGCGGCTCACGCGCTGGGCATTGGACGAACTCGGTCTGCACCGGCTGCGGTTGTGCCACGCGGTGGAGAACAAGGGCTCGTGCCGGGTGGCGGCCAAGACCGGCTTCACCCTCGAAGGCACCCAGCGCAGCGCACTCCTCCACTCCGACGGATGGCACGACATGCACCTCCACGCCCTGATCCAGGGCGACGAGTGAGGTCCTGACGTGCCCTCAGCGAGCGGCCCTCGCGGTTCCCGGCACGTCCGGGCGCGCTCCGGCGCTCAGGAAGAACGACGCGGCGCAGGTGAGCCGCCCCGGCCGCGGGGCTCGGCTCCCAGCCGGTCCGGCACCCCGCCCCAGCCGTCCGATCGCGGCCGGGTGTCCACCGACGTGAATCCGTGTCTGACGCCTTCACCGGCCATCCGAGCACCGTAGGTGACGGCGGGGCGTGGACGGGGGGACCACTCGGGCAACTCGGGGCGGAAGCCCACTGTTTACCCCATGGGCCGGGCGGGGGCGGGGCGCGGTAGCGTCCGGGGATGGATCTACCCGAGTCACTCTCCCTGTTCCGGAACAAGAAGATCCGGATCTTGCTGCTGGCAAGCCTCATCTCGGCCAGCGGGTCGGCCATGGCGCCCGTCGCCCTCGCCTTCACCGTGCTCGGGTTCGACAGCCGTCCGGGCTCGCTCGCGATCGTCCTCGCGGGCAGTACGGTTCCCCAGCTGGTCCTGCTGCTCGTCGGTGGGGTCGCCGCGGACCGGTTCTCCCGGCGGCGGCTCATCGTGATCGGCAATGTGGTGCCCGCCCTGGCCCAGGGCGGGGTGGCTCTGCTCGTGGTCTGGGGGGCGGCCGACACCACCCGGGTGGCCCTGTTCGCCGCCGTAGCGAGCGGCGCCGCCGCGCTGGCCCAGCCCGCCATGAGCAGCCTGCCGCCACTGTTCGTCGAGGCGCACCGGCTCCAGGAGGCGAACGCGCTGCTCCGCCTGCCCACCAACGTCGTGCGCGTCCTCGCGCCCGCCCTCGGCGGTGTCCTCGTCGCCCTGGTCGGACCCCAGCTCACCCTCGCCTGGGACGCCGCCAGTTTCCTCATCGCGGCGCTGCTCTACAGCCGCCTGGAGATCTCCGGCCCGGTCGCCGCCAAGGGGTCCGCGCTCCGGGACTTCCACACGGGGTGGACCGAATTCACCCAGCGGTTCTGGCTGTGGTCCTACACCCTGTCCGGGACCGTCGTCGTGGCCCTCTGGCTGGGCGGATACGCGCTCCTCGGGCCGGTCGTGGCGCACGATTCGGGACTCGGCTCGGCCGGGTGGGGCACCGTACAGGGGTCGTTCGCGGTCGGGCTCGTGCTCGGCGCGGTGGTGTCGCTGCGCTGGAAGCCCTCCCGCATCATGATCGTGTGCGTGGCCGCCAACCTGCCACTGGCGCTGCCGCTGGTGGCACTGGCCCTGGACGCGCCCCTGCTCGTGCTGGCGGGGTGCGCGGCGCTGGCCGGGGTGGGGGTGGACCTCGCGATCGTGTGCTGGAACACCGTGATGCAGCAGCAGCTCCCCGGTGAACTCCTGGGCAGGCTCAACTCGTTCAGCTCCATCGGGGAACTCGCCGCCGTCCCGCTCGGCTACCTCCTCGTCGGAGCCGCCGCGGCCTCCTGGGGAGTGACGCCGGTCCTGCTGACCGGTGCACTGCTGATGACCCTGGCCACGGTCGCCCTCTTCGCCGCCCCGAGCCTGTGGTCCCTGCGCCGGGCTCCCGCCACGGTGCCTGTCTAGTGCCGCGTCAGGCAACGTTTGCCGGGCGGGAGGGCCGGTCGCGGGGGTGGCCGGGGGCACCGGTACTCTGCGGTGCCCTCGAACAGCGGGGGCCGAACCATCGCGTCCAGGAGGAACCATGGCCATCAAGAAGGCCACCATTCAGCAGCAGGTGGCCGAGGCCATCGCGCGGGTCAACCCGGCGGACCGGCCGATCGTCACGATCCAGGCCGTCGCGGGCCCCAGCGTGTGGCTGATGAGCATGCTCGGCCTCATCGGCCAGGCGTTCCTGACGTACTACTTCATCACGGTCACCGAACAGGCCGTGGTGGTCCACAAGGCGAGCCGGATGAGCAACCGCCCCCAGGAGATAGCCTTCGCGATCCCCGCGAACCAGGCCCTCGGCCTCGTCTCCGGCATCGACCGCAATACGGTGTGGAGCTCGTTCCGGTTCCAGCTGCCCGGGCAGCAGGGACCGACCCGGATGAACGTGCACCGCATCTGGCGCGCCGAGATGGACCAGCTGCTGGGCATGCTGGCCGGTCAGCTCACCCGCTGACGTAGAGGAGGGGGGGCGCCCCCCGCGCGGGCCCCC
>NZ_JASISO010000081.1 GCF_030063135.1 Streptomyces sp. G-G2 | reverse complement strand
CACCACCTCCGACCTGGACGATCTGCTGGCCAGACTCGACCGACACTCTCTCGACCGACAGGAAGAATCCTCCACCGCACCGACTGCTTGATCAACCCCCGAAGGACTTCGCGCGTCGACCACTTAGTTCAGAGAAGTGACCAAGCCGAAGGAGATCGCACCGGACCAGATGGGACGCACTCGAACCTCCACAAGCCGTGGCCCCCTGGATCCAGCGTCGCACCACCCCTGCCCCGGTGCGTGAGGTGAAGGGCCGTCCGGGTCCGACGCCCCCAGGGCAGGCCGTACGGGGGAACAGGCGGAGCGGCGGGTTCCCAACCTAAATCGAACAGACTTACGATGGCTGGGTGACTACACCCGACGCGAGTCCCTTCCCCGACGACCTCCTCAAGTTCCAGGAGCAGCTGTACCGCGCCCACGTTGACCACCGCGCCTTCCTGGCCGGGCTGCCCTGGAGCGTGGAGCCGATGAAGGGCTGGGCGGGCGGGGAGGGCTACTCCCATCGCGGCGACGTCCCGGACAGCCCCGGCTGGTCCCAGGAGGAGCAGGAGACGGTCGACCGGATGTGGAAGGAGATCCGCGAGCTTTCGATCGCCGTGGTGGACCACCCGCACTGGGCGACCGTGTCCCGGGAGGAGGTCGTAGCCGCCCGCATGGACCTGAAGAAGCGCGCTCGCCTGCTGATCTCCGCTTCCGCCGAGGCGGCGTAGCGCGGTGCCCGGCCCCGAGCCCCTCCTGCCCTTGCCTCCCGCACTGGACCAGCTGCTGGTCATACGCCGCTGGCTGGAGCTGAGCCTGGCCGGCGTGGACGTGAAGATCGCCGCCGTACGCACCGAGGAAGCGGAGAAGGCCCAGCGCCTGCCACTTCCCCCGCCTCCGCAGTGGTGGGTCGAATACGGCATCGGGGTGCGCCGGACCCCCGAGCGCGTCCATACCGGCGACTGCTCCATGACCAGCCGGGGCCGCCCCGCCACCGCGCAAAGCGTCCGCGAAATCCTGCTGACCGCCCCGTCCGTAGTGGCTTGCCCACTGTGCCGACCCGACAGCGACCTGGGCCTCCTCGACACGTGATCGGCGGCTGGGCCTCACGCTCGGCCTGTGCGAGCAACAGGGCTCCCGCCGGGAAGCCACGCGATCGGCGCTGGACGCGATGCTCCGGCCCGGTGCCGAAGCGTGCGAACGATGCGACGTTCCAGCGGGTCTGGTCCCGATGCTCCAGCTTGGCCAAGGCTGTGCGTAGCGATGGGGCGCGGGTCGGCCCAGCCCAGCCCGCGGAACGACGGGAGGGACTGATGGCCTGCTAGGGAGTGCTGCTGTCGGACCGGTCTTGGCCGGGAAGGTCGCCGGTTTTCAGGTCCCCCATGACGGCGCTCGCGACGGTACCGGCGCGGTCGTCCTTGCCGTAGCCGTAAGCGCGGGCGTTGTCCCGGTCGCCCCGGCGGGCCAGAGACCATCCGCCGGATCCGAGCCAGAGCTCGAATTCCACCGTGCCGAACTCGAAGATCACCGTGTCGTCCTCAACGCGGCCCTTCACCTGGCGGGCAATCTCCTCCGCCTGGGACTGCTGCGGCTGGTGGGACTTGGGCACGGCGACGGACTGGATCGCGCTGACCGGGCCGGCGAGGAGGGAGTCTTCGACGCCGCCCTCGAGGGTGTCGGTGAAGGAGAACCAGATCGTTCCGTCGCCGAAGGGCGATGCGCCGGTGTTGAAGTTCCTCACCGTGTGCCAGCCGTCGGCGAGGAGGACGGAGCCGATGTCGGCCGGGTTGAGCTGGAGGGTCACGAGTGCTCCTTGGCTTGGGGTGGGCCGGTGATCTGTGCGGGTCGGGATCTGTCCGCCGTTCCCGGTTCTCGCCCGGCGGGCGGCGACGAGGTCGTGCCACCGGGTGCGGGTCTGGCTCTCGCCATCGTGCCCGTGCAGGTCCACCGTGCCGAACCCCAGCCCACGGACGAGACAGGTTGACGCTCAGGCCGTCGGTGGTGCAACCCGCCCGCTACTGGGTCGCCGGATCCGCGATATCGGCGCCGAAGGCGGACTGATGGCCGTCGTCCTCGGGGAAGTTGCCACCCATCGCAGCCCGTGTTGCCCGGCGCGCATACATCCCACCCACCGGAGGCCGCACCGAGCCGCCTACCGGCCTCGTCAACACCGAGGCAGCCGGACCACCCGAGATGCCCACCGCGCCGGTCTCGTCGTGATTCGCCGCCGTCCCCGCCGGACGATACCGCCCACCCGGGCTCCTGCACGTCGCTGACCTGCGGTGTTCAGAAAGATTCGATGCGGCATCCAGATTCTGCCTCCCTTTTGCGTCTAGTTGGATGAAGGCCGTGTGCCTTCGCAGCTGATGCTCGTCGAAGGGAGGCAAGTTCACGTGAACTGGCCCGACATCGCAGGTCTCGGGGTGGTGGGATCGTCCCTCTTCCTCCTCCTGCTGTACGCCACGCGCAAGCTCCTCAATGCCGTGGACGTCTGCGTCTCCGCCCACCAGGACCGTCTGGCCGAGCGCGAGCAGCGTGCTTCGCTGATCGCGGTCGCCGAAGCCCTCCCCGATGGAGGACTCGCCATTCAGTACGACAAGGGCCAGCTGGACTGGGTGCTCCTCAAGCCCCAGCCGACCAGGGTGTATCGCACGGGTGTTCGTGATCTTATCCACTTGATGCCGTGCGGGCGTGCGTCGCGTCGGCCTCCAGTCGGGCACGATCTGCGCATCCATGACCGATCTGATGTTTGAATCACCATCAACCGGGACGGATCCGTTGAACGACGTCGCCTTGGTCCACAACCGCTTCCGGCAGTGGCGCGACGCCGACGTCTTCGAGGCCCTGCTGGCTCCGAGCCATCGGCCGGTCGAGGGCGGGAAGTCGCCATGGCGGAGCGCCCGGCCGGATGATCCGGCCGGGCGCTCCTATGTCTGGGACCTGCGATCTCACGGCCGACGATGCGGCCGACGATCCGGATCCGTGATCAGCCGATGGCGGGGAAGGTGTTCCAGCCGTCTTCTTCGACGTTCCCGCCGGCGCCGATGGCGGTGGTGCCGCCCTTGTAGAGGTAGATCATGCCGTTGGTGTTGGTGAGGTAGAGGTCGGGGATGCCGTCGCCGGTGACGTCGGGGACGCCGCGCAGGAGGGGCCAGGTGGCGCGGCCCCAGCCGGTGGTGCCGTAGGTGATGTCGTTGGCGCCGTTGGAGGCGGCTTCGGTGGAGAGGGAGGCGAGGTCGACTCCACCGGTGGCGCCGCGCTTGCCCATGCGCAGGGCGAGGCCGCGGCTGGGCATCGATTCGTCGCGGAAGATCAGGTCGGCGACGCCGTCGCCGGAGATGTCGCGTACGCCGACGATGTCGCGCTGCTTCCAGCCGGCGCCGCCGATCTGCTTGACGGTGGAGAAGCTGGCTCCGGTGTAGCCGGTGAAGGCCCAGAAGGTGTCGCCGTTGTCCGCAAGGGCGAAGAAGTCGGGCATGCCGTCACCAGTGACGTCGTCGCCCGCGACGAGTTGGCTGAAGGTGGCGGGGTTCGGCGAACCGGCAGGCAGGAGGATCTCGAGGCGGCGGCTGATGTCGACGCGGCCGTTGCCGTCGCCGGGGTAGACGTAGAGCTTGCCGTCGGGCATCCGGGCGATGAGGTCGGTGAGGCTGTCGCCGGGGAACCAGTCGGTGGAGTGGGTGATGAGGGCGCTCTGGCCGCTGGCCGGGTCCTTCCAGTACCCGCTGGGGACCGGTCTGCCGGCGTCGGTTGCTGCGGGCATCCAGGCGTCGATGTCGCCGTTCTTGTCTCCGGCGTAGATGCGCAGGTCGCCTGAGCCGTCGATGGCGAAGGTGTCGCTGTAACCGTCACCGGTGGCGTCGTTCGACCTGTCCTGGCCGGGCCGGGGACGGACGTAGAAGAGGTAGACGGTGGGGGTGGAGATGTTCCCGGCTTGGTTGACGGTACGGACGTAGAGGACGTTCGGGCCGCTGTTGTCGGGATTGATGTCGAGGGTGACGGCGTCCTGGCCCGCCGCGGGCACGGCCTTCTGGTTGTAGACGGGGTGGTTGAGCGCCCACTGGTACTCGCGGATATCGGCCGCGTTGGTACCGCCGCCGGTGACGGTGACCTTGCCGGGGCCGAGGGTGTTCTTGCTCCACTCGGCGCCTTCGGGGCCCGGGGCGGGGAAGTCGTCGGAGCGGACGGCCGGGGGGTTGGGGGCGGTGTGGTCGACGGTGAAGGTGCACCATCCGCCGCCGCCGGAGTCGTTGGGGCCGCTGCCGGACCACCAGCCGTCGGCGTCGATGGCCTGGGCGAGCCAGACGTAGGTCTTGCCCGGGGTGAACCGCTCCCAGCCGATATCGGTCCTGGCGACGCCGTCGCTGGTGTCCTTGGTGTCGGTGGCGATGGCCTGGGTGCCGTCGGCTGACCAGACACGGAACTGGATCTGCTTCAAATTGCCGTCACCGTCAGTGGCCTTGGCCTGGAGGGTCACGTTGGTCTTGCCGATCTTGGTGAACGGCTCACGGGTCACGCAGGGGCCGCCGGGGAAGGTGCTCATATTGGCCTGAACGGGAGTGTCCGGGGCCCTGTTGTAGACAATCTTGATGTACGGCGCGGTCTCACCGTTGGCGAGGAATTTCTTCCAGAGGTAGGAATTCGATTCGTTGGGTGCGCGGAGACCGAGAGATACGGCCTGCCACCTACTGGCAGCGGCCACGCTGATGGTGTTCTTGACATCGACGTCGACCCAGTTGTCTGGGCAGGAACTGTTGTATCCGGCTCCAGAACTGGCACCACCGATACGGTTTGCCCAGAAGGTGGAATTGTTGGTGTTATTCCAGGTCGTGGAGGAGTTGATGTATGGAGTGCTGTACACATCGACAGGCTGCGCGCTACATGACCATGAATACGTCTCGACGACCCTCAGGGTCGCCGAAGAAATGGCCGCGCCATGCAATATTGAGTCAAAATCAAAATTGAACACTGAGCGGGACGTGCCGCCGGAATCGGATTCATATCCGACCCGGGCTTCGTTCGTGCCGCTCGCGTTGTAGTTTGCCCCGTCGAAGAAGCTGGATGATCCCGCAGTCTTGTAGAGGAGGGTCCAGTGGCTCTTGTGACCGCTGATGGAGGGGTCCACGAAGACGGGGTACACGGTGTCGGCGTCGTTCAGCAGTCCCGCATCGGGCTTGAGGCTGAGGGTGTTGGCGTTGTCAGCCGTGGTGAGCGCGGCTTGGGCCACGGCGGTGTGCGCGCCTTCGGCGCCTCGGATGCCGGGCAGGCCGAGCGAGGGGTGGTCCTTGGCTGCCGGTGCGGGCATGGGCTGAGCTTCACCGATAGTGGTGGCGATCTTGCCCGCGGAGTCCCACATGTATGAGGTGGGGGCGCCGGCGACCTCCTCGTTCTTTGCATCGCGAGCGCTGAGCGCGCCAGACGGCTCGTCAAGGACGAACGTGAGGTCGGGGGAAGCGAGGCGGTAGTTCAGCTCGCCGAGCAGGGGATCTCGAGCAGCCTGCTTGTCCTTGACGATGACCAGGTGCGAGTAGCCGCCGTCCCGGGCCGTCAAGAGCAAGTCGATCCCGGGGCGGATGTTCTCGTACAAGGCGCGCGGCCCGTCGATGACCGGATCGGGTAGGGCTCCGGGCCAGCTCAGGGATATGTCGTGACCGTCTACGGTAAGGCGGACGAGCTCGGTCCAAGTGGTGGAGGCGCTCGGCCCGTCGGTCTTCAGCACAGTGCCGAAGCCGGGCTTCAGGCTGGCTCGCGAGACGGAGCGTGAGGCGCGCTGGCCGTCCGCACCGGCTGCTGTACCGGGCTGGCTGCCAGCACTGAACAGGACCCGGCCGTTGACTGCCTTCGGGGCGTAGCCGCCCTCCACGCGCTGGAGAGTCGTGTCGATCGGTTTCCAGCCGTTGCCAACCTTGGCTCGGATGGCAGCGCTGTACACCTGCGCCTTGAACTGCCCGCTCGGTTGCGCCCAGGTCGTGGTGTTCTCGGTCCGGTCGGCGGTGACCTCGACTTCCTTGCCGGAGTCCTTCGCCTGCTGCCGGGCCTGCGCCGCTGTGACCGGCTTGCCCGACTCGGCCTGCGGCTTCGTCTCGCTCTTGGATGCGCGCTCCGTCAGCTGGAAACCGACGGGCACGGCGACTGCGACGGCCATCAGTGCGGCCAGGCCGCCGATGACCTTGCGACGCTTGCGTGATCCGGAACGTGACTGTCCAACTCCCTTATCTGATTGCGGAGTTGGCGGACTTTCGTCCATTGAATCGTTGACTTTCATGATGCTCTTCTCCCCCCTCGGGCGCATGGTTCGGCCGCCCTCGGTATTAGCGGTAATTCAGCCATGTCGGCTGGATGCGCGAGATCCGCTCCCCACGGCCCTCGCACATAAATGTGCGAAGTGAGCATGAACCATCACGCCCTGTTCCGTCATCTCTGACCTTAGTGGAACCGCGACCCTAATGAAGCGATATATCCCATTTAGGAAGATATCTATAGAGGGTAAAGTGATCATGGCCACATTGACCATCCGGCTATGGCTTTATTGCCGTGCGTGTACGCAAAATCAACTTCAAATTTGTCGGTTTCCTGCCACCCGTCTGCCTTAGGCGCGGTTGGCAGATCGTGGGGGGGTCCACATGTCGCCGTTCTCGGCGAACAACTTCCGCCTGCCCAGAAATGGGAAGGCGCGTGCCGTGCGTAGTCGCAGGGCTAGACGCACCGGAGTCACACTTTCGGTGCTCCTCATCGCCAGTCTTTTGCCCACCGCTGCTTGGGCGGCGCCACCGGGCGACCGCAGTGGGATCGAGCTGCCCGGTCTCCAAAAGGAGATGAAGGCCAAGCTCGACCAGGTCGCCGCCGCCAAACTCGAGGGCTGGGACGGCGCGCCCGTCCAGCCGCCCGCGGGCTACGAGCCGTCCAAGGTGGCGCCGCCCGCTGCAGGATCGGCCAACGTCGCCCTGAGCCCGGCCACCGGAACCCAGTTGGTGCAGGCAGGCTCGTTGCCGGTCAGCATCGGCAAGGCATCGCCGACCGAGTCGAACCCCACCCCGGCCGAACCGTCGGGCACCTGGGGCGTCTCGGTCGAGGCGCGCACTGCCACCGAGGCCGCGGCCGTCGACGGCGCGATCATCAAGGTCACGCCTCCGGCGACCGGCTCAACAGCGGTCGATGTGCAGCTGGACTACAAGAAGTTCGAAGACCTCTTCGGCACCGAGTGGTCCTCCCGCCTGGAGCTGAAGCAGCTCCCGGAGTGCTTCCTGACCACCCCGGACGCCCCGGAGTGCACCACCGCGAAGGACGTCCCCAGCACCAACGACCCGAGCACCAGCACCGTCCGAGCGACCGTCGACCCGGCCACCGCGCCGGGTCAGGGCCTGCGCACGATGGCGGTCGGCGGCGGTGGCCCGATGGTCCTCGCGGCGTCGGACTCGGCCTCGGGCGCGGGTGGTACGTACAAGGCGACTTCGCTCGCCGCGTCGGGCAACTGGAGCCAAGGAGGCAGCGGGGGCGGGTTCTCATGGACGTACCCGCTGACCGTGCCCGCTCCGCCAGCGGGCCCCTCGCCGAAGGTCGCGTTCTCGTACTCCTCCCAGTCCGTTGACGGCAAGACCTCAGTTGCCAACGCGCAGGCTTCCTGGATCGGAGACGGGTGGGACTACGAACCCGGTTACATCGAGCGTCGTTACCGTTCCTGCTCTGACGACCTGAAGGCGAACCCGGGTAAGCCGAACAACGACAACGCCACGGACAAGAAGAAGGGTGACTTGTGCTGGGCGGGCGACAACGTAGTGATGTCGTTCGGCGGTACAAACACCGAGCTGGTCCATGACGCCACCACCGGCCAGTGGATCCCGTCCTCCGACGACGGCTCGAAAATCGAGCACAAGGCGGACGCCTCCGTCCCCAACGGTGCGAAGGATGGTGAGTACTGGATCATCACCACGCGCGACGGTACCCGCTACTTCTTCGGACGCCACGACGTGGATGGCGCGGGCAGCCGCCCGGTCACGAACTCCGTCCTGACCGTGCCGGTCTTCGGCAACCATCCTGGCGATCCCTGCTACCAGGCCGCCTATGCCGACTCCTCTTGCACTCAGGCCTGGCGGTGGAACCTCGACTACGTCGAGGACGTCCACGGCAACGCGATGATCATCGACTGGGCCAAGGAAGCCAACAGCTACGCCAAGAACCAGAAGACCAAGGCGAAGGTCCCATACGACCGGGCCGGCTACCCCACCCAGATCACCTACGGCCTGCGCTCCGACAACCTCTCGGGCGCCCCGGCGGGCAAGGTCGAGTTCACGGTCGCCGAGCGCTGCATCCAGGAAGGCAAGACGACCTGCTCCGATACCGAGTTCGAATCTAAGAACTACGGAGACAAGCAGCCCTGGTGGGACACCCCTTCCACGCTGTACTGCAAGGCCGACACGAAGGACTGCTACAATACTTCGCCGACCTTCTGGACCCGTAAGCGACTGACCGCCGTCACCACCTCCGGTCAGCGCACCGAAGGCTCGACCGCTCTGTCCCTCGTCGACCGGTGGAACCTCACACAGTCCTTCCCGAAGCAGCGCACGGACACCCACCCGCCACTGTGGCTGGAGTCCATCACTCACACGGGGTATGGCACCAGCAAGGATGAGGACGGCAATCAGTCGAGCACCACGCTGCCGCCGGTGTCCTTTCTCGCCAACGTCGAGGACATGCCCAACCGGGTCGCGACCGGACCGAACGACGCGACCCCCGGTTTCGACCGCCTGCGCGTGGAGACCATTCGCACTGAAACGGGCGGAGAGATCCGCGCCAGCTACTCCGCCCCCTGTCCGGTCGGCGGAAACCACCCCAAGCCGGAGGAGAACACCACTCGCTGCTACCCGGTCCACTGGTCTCCCGACCCGGAACTGGAGACACCCCCGCTGCAGTGGTTCAACAAGTACGTCGTAGACCGGGTCACCGAGAAGGACCGGGTGGCCCGCCAGGACGAGGTGGTCACCAACTACACGTACGAAGGTGACGCGGCCTGGGCCAAGGACAGCGACGAGTTTTCGAAGCCCGAGCGGCGTACGTACAGTCAGTGGCGCGGATACGCGAGCGTCATGGTCAAGAAGGGTGTCACCGCCAACGCCGGCGCCGCTGACGCCACCGAGGAGTCCCAGACCCGTACCCGCTACTTCCGCGGTATGTCCGCCGATGCGGGACGCCCGAAGATCACGCTCAAGGACTCCAGCGGTACTGAGGACCTCGGCGAGGACCTGCTTCCGTACCAGGGCCGAGCGCTCGAGAACATCACCTACACCAAGGCTGGCGGCGGCGTTGCCTCCCGCACACTGACCTGGCTGGCAAACCAGAAAATCGCCTCCCGGCCGCGCGACGGCACCACCCCGCTCGATGCATACCGGGTCAGTACCCCCCGTACCGACAGCATCGAGACGGTCAGCGGCGGCGCGACGCGTATCAACCGAACGACAGTTATGGTCGAGCCCGTCTACGGCCTTCCGCTGACGGCGCAGAACGACGCACTGGCCCCGAACGGCGCGGGCGGTTGGTCGACCATCGACCAGAAATGCGCCACCACCACCTACGTCCACAACGCGACCAAGTACCTGATCGGGTTGCCCCAACGGACCCGGGTGACTGCGAGCGACTGCGCCCAGTCCAGCACCGCTGCTGCCCTCTCCGACACGCGCACCTCGTACGACGCGCTCAATGCCTTCGGTACCGCTCCGGTCAAGGGCTTGCCCTATCAGGTCGACACGAATGATGCCGCCGGCACAGGCTGGGTCACCACAGCGCGCACCGAGTACGACGCCCTCGGCCGTGTCGTCAAGCTGTACGACGCCTCGGGCAAGGCCGCCTCGACGGCGTACAGTCCGGCCACCGGGCCGGTCTTCTCTACCACGGTGACGAATGCCGCCGGATTTACAACGCTATCCAAGGGGGACCCGGCTCGAGGCAGCGTCCTTGAGAGCACCGATGCCAACGGTCGTAAGGTCACCACGTCCTACGACAACCTCGGCCGCAACACTGCGGTCTGGACGCCGTCCCAGAAGCCGGGTACGGACAAGGCGGCCTACACCTTCGCCTACCAGATCGCCGAGCACGAGCCGCCGGTCGTCACGAGCAGCACGCTTCAGGACAACGGCACTTACACCAACTCAGTCGTCATCTACGACGGTCTGCTCCGTCCCCGCCAGTCCCAGGCCGAGGCCCTCGGCGGCGGCCGCCTGATCACGGACACTTTCTACAGCGCGAACGGCACCGTCCGGCAGACCAATGGCGGCTACTACGCGGAGGGCGACCCGGACAAGCACATCTTCGTCCCGGAGTCCGTTTTCAAGGTCCCCAACTCGGCCAAGACCGCCTACGACGGCCTCGGTCGCGCCATCAGTACGACGACGCTCTTCGCAGACGTCCCTCAGTACTCCAGCACCTCCCGATACGAAGGCGACTGGACCCTTACCCGCACGGCCATGTCGGCTGACGGCACGACCCCGCTCCGCGGCAGCCGCGCCGCCAAGACCACGACCGACGCCCTCGGCCGTCCTGCACTCATCCAATACGCCACGTCCACCGACCTCACCACCTGGAACACCACCGCCTACACCTACGACCTCCGGGGCAAGCCCCTCAAGGTCACCGACCCGGCCGGCAACAACTGGACCTATGCCTACGACGCCCGCGGCCGCATGATTTCGTCCAACGACCCGGACATGGGCCAGGCCGAATTCGGCTACAACAACCTCGACCAGCAGATCTGGACCAAGGACTCCGCCGGCCGCGCCCAGTACACGACGTACGACGCCCTCGGCCGCAAGACCGAAACCCGCGACGACGCCGCCAACGGCCCGCTCGTCGCGTCCTGGACCTTCGACTCCCTCCCGGGGGCCAAGGGCCAGCCCGTCGCCTCGACTCGCTACTACGACGGCAAGCCGTTCACCAGCGAAGTCACCGGCTACGACTCCGAATACCGCCCCACCGGATCGAAGATCACGATCCCGGACGTCCCGGCCGCCAAGGGCCTGGCCGGCAGCTACGCCTACGGCGTCACCTACACGCCCACCGGCAAAATCCAGTCGACCACCCTTCCGGCCACCCCCGGCGGCCTCGCCGCCGAGAAGCTCGTCACCCGCTACAACGGCGACGGCTCGCCCATCACGATGTCCGGCCTGTCCTGGTACACGGCCGACACCGTCTACAGCCCCTTCGGCCAAATTCTGCGGACTGCCTCGGGGAGCTCCCCGCAGCGCGTGTGGACCACCAACGCCTACAACCCGAATACCGGCCAGCTCACGCACTCGATCACCGACCGGGAAACCGCCAACCCCAACCGCATCAGTGACGTCTCCTACAACTACGATCCCGCGGGCAACATCACCTCGGTCACCGACAGCCAGCCCGGTGGGCGCACCGACCGTCAGTGCTACGCCTACGACCCGATGGGTCAGCTCACCCAGGCCTGGACCGGCAAGACCGACACCTGCACCGGCCCGTCCTTGAATGACGTGACCCCCGGCCCCGACGGTGACGGTTACTGGCAGTCGTACTCCTTCGACCCCATCGGCAACCGCAGCAAGCTCGTCGACCACGACCTGACCAACGCGTCCCTGGACGACGAGTACACGTACACCTACGGGGTCACGGTCACCGGCAACGGCACCCAGCCCACCACCACGACCCAGCCGCACGCCCTCGCCAAGGTCGACTCGGTCACCCGTAAGCCCGGCTCCACGGTCAACTCCCAGTCCACCTACGGCTACGACATCTCGGGCAACACCACCCGCCGCGCCATCGGCGGCGACACCCAGACCCTGGACTGGGACCGCCGCAACAAGGTCACCTCCGCCACCAGCCCCGGCATCGGCGCCGTCGCGGTCACCGGCCTTTCCGGCAAGTGCCTCGACGTCGACAACGCCAACTCCGCCGACAACACCCCCATCCAGATCTGGTACTGCAACGAGACCAAGGCACAGCAGTGGCGCCTGACCGGCGACACCGTCCGCGCCCTCGGCAAGTGCCTCACCAGCAACACCGGAACCCTGCTCCTGTCCACCTGTGACGGCAGCGACAAGCAGAAGTTCCTCTACCGCCCCGTGGACAAGAGCCTGCAGAACCCGGCGACCGGCCAGTGCGTCGACGTGCCCGGAGCCAACGACACCGTCGGCACCGACCTCAAACTGGGGACGTGCAACGGCGGCGCCAGCCAGCAGTGGAGCTTCAACAACACCACCGCCTACCTCTACGACGCCTCCGGCAACCGCCTGATCGAGGACAACGGCAGCAGCCGCACCCTCTACCTCGGCGAATCCGAGATCACCGTCAACAAGAACGGCGACACCGCCCTCGACGCCGTCCGCTACTACCCCGGCCCCGGCGCCACCACCATCCGCCGCACCAATGGCCAGGCCACCGGCCACATCCTGGCCGTGCAACTGGCAGACCAGCACGGCACCGCCACCACCTCGGTCGACCAGAGCACTGGGCAGACCGTCAAGCGCCGCAAATCCGACCCCTACGGCAACCCGCGCGGCACCCAGCCCGGCGGCTGGCCCGGGAGCCGCACCTTCCTCGGTACCGGCAACGACGACAACACCACCGGCCTCACCCACATCGGCGCCCGCGAATACGACCCCACCACCGGCCGCTTCATCTCCGTCGACCCGATCATCGATACTGCCGATCCGCTTCAGATGAACGGGTACACCTACGCCAACGGGAATCCGATCGGAAATACGGACCCCAGCGGGCTTAGGTATTACGAGGGAATGGGCTCCGAGGGTGGCTGGTTCCAGGCCGCGCCCGAAAAAGCGGCAGAAGTAGCGGGCAAGCGTGAGGCCCGGCGTAAGGATGTTCCGGCGAGGGCCCGATATTCATATGAGCGGGCCATCGCGTTCGACTATAAAGCCCCCTCTCTGGCAATCAGAAATATGCATAATACGCCCCGCAAGGAGTGGGGTCGCATGATGACGAAGTACGATCCTTCAAACGGGAGCGTAGTTAAGCAGATTGCATGGAAAATGTGGTCTGCCGGGGCTGAGCAAGACGAGCTTGACTACCTCATGAAGCGGCCGTGCGACCTCCTCGAATGTTACGGACCTTTGGAGGCGCTCGAAAAGGGCGTGATGATCGACTCGCCGATCTACGACGAGCCCGACAGCACCACCTTCGGGAAAGCCGTTGCGGCCGGCCTGGGGGCCAGGGTGGGCGCATCTCGAAAGGGAGCACCTAAAGCTGTAGGCTGCCCAAACAGTTTCACGTCGGGAACGCGCGTACTTCTTTCCGATGCAACCAGTAAGCCTATCGAAGAGCTTGTTCCTGGCGACGAAGTAATTGCCACAGACCCTGAAACGGGTGAAACGGCGGCGAAGGACGTAACCGCAGCCATCTACACCGAAGATGACAAGGAATACGTAGACCTTGACATCGAGACCGCCCAAGGCTCGCAGAAAATCACCACCACCAGCCACCACCCCTTCTGGTCTGAGGATCAAACAGAGTGGGTAGATGCAGACGAGCTCACGCCGGGGTCCGATCTCAGAACCCCGGACGGCGAAACCGTCTCCGTCACGCGAGTGCGCATCTACCGGGCCGAACTGAAGACGTACAACCTCACCGTCGCGGACCTCCACACGTACTATGTGCTGGCGGGCGAGACGCCGGTCCTGGTTCACAATTCCGGTGGATGCCCTTCGCTGAAATCTCTGCACCCGGACAGTTCGCTCGATAAAAGCTCGCTGGATTTCTGGCACAAGCAAGACTCCGAGGACATCGCCTTCTCCTTGCGTCCCGGCAGGGATGAGTCGCTGAAGGTGAAACCAGATGGAACCATCATGAACGGAAACACCCGGGTCGCCGTTTTGCGCTCACGCGGATATGACGTCGATTCACTTCCGCGTGATCCGTACGGCGGTAAGCCAATGTCGGACGAAGACTTCTGGGATATGGATCAATGAAGATTCGAAATCAAGTCCAGTCGGCCTTGGAATCAGAGGCGCGGGATCTGTTCCTGCGCACGCTCGGGCATCGGCTTGGGATTTCAGCCCGCGAGATCTTCGCTAGCGGCAACCCAGACGGTCTGAGCCAAGCCCGGGCCTGCAACGAGATGATGATCGCCATCTGGTCGCAGCTCGACGTTGCCAAGTCGGCAGGGGTCGCGGGGTATCCAGACTCAGAATTTCTCGCGATCCTCTTGAGTAAGGCCGACATCGGAGGCGCGCGACCGCATCTGAGGAGTGCGCTTGAGAGTGCACTGACCTTCGTCGATGGCATTATCGGCGCAGGGTAATTCCGATAGGCGACATTGCGTTTGCGAATGTCGAGTGGGTGTCCAAGCGGAAGCCCCACCGGGATCTTCTCGGTGGGGCTTCTGACGCGCTTGACGGCAGCGGTGACGGCAACGTCAGCGGACGACCGCGGCGGCGGGCGGGTCGTCGGGGCCGCCGTCGCCCGTGCCGAGGGTGGAGCCCAGGGTGTCGATGGCTTGGCGCTGGAGGCGGAGGCGGAGGCGTACGTGGGCGTAGACGTCGGCGGTGACGCCGATGTGGGCGTGGCCGAGGAGTTCCTTGATGACGACGAGTTCGACGCCCTGTTCCAGGAGGAGCGTGGCGAAAACGCGGGTGAGGTTGGTCGGGGCGATCGGCCCGCTCTGCGGATTGGCGAACACGTGCCTACTGTGCAGCGCCGCCCTTGACGGCGTGGCAGCTAGTACTCCAGCCGCACTTCGTGTTCAGGTGGCGAGTCTGCGCTGGTAGTGGCTGTGGCGGGCTCGTCCCTGGTGCGTCCGGCGCCATATCGACCAGTGGAGGACCTGGGCGGGTGAGCGTGGCTGGTCGAGGATCAGTGCGTTCATCAGGTGGCGGATCTCATTGGCGGTCAGGTCGATCGGTAGACGGCCGGGTCCCGTGGGAGTCGTGGTGGCCTCGGCCACCAGGAAGGCCAGGACGCCCAGCGCGAGCATGGCCAGGGTGATGCGGCGGTGCCAGGAGGTGAAGTGCCGGACTTGGTAGTGGTCGAGTCCGACCTGCCCCTTGGCCGCCTGGAAGCACTCCTCGATCGACCACCGCACCCCGGCGACCCGCACGAGGGTCGACAGCGGCGTCGGTTCCGGGGTGAAGCACAGGTAGAACGCGCGCTCGCCGGTGGCGGTGTTGCGGCGGACCAGTAGTTGTCGGCGGGCGCCGTCGCCGTCCAGGGCGATCCACGCCCACCGGTAAACGCGAGGGCCTTTGGCGCCGGCCCCGGCGCTGCGGTCCTGCCAGGCGTCCTCGGGCAGACTCGCGGCCGCTGTGTCGGCCCGGACCGGGGTGCAGCCGTCGTTGATGCGCACGCGGGTGGCGCACGACACCGCGAGGACGTAGCCGATACCACGGTCCTCCAACTCCGCGCGCAGGGATGGGTCCTGGCCGTAGACCTCGTCCCCGGTGACCCACCGGGCCGGGGTGCCGGCGTCGAGTGCGGCAGCGATCATGTCCCGGGCGAGGTGCGGCTTCGTCGCGAACACCGTCTGTTCGGGTATGCCCGCCGCCGAGCGGCGGGGCCCGTCGGCGAACCAGCTGTCCTTGGGCAGGTAGAGCCGACGGTCGATCAGAGCGCGTCCGCGCGGTGACGCGTAGGCGAGGAACACCCCTATCTGGGAGTTCTCGATCCGTCCGGGGGCCCGTATTTCAATAAGTGTCAATCACGGGTTTCCGTGAGGGTTGTTCGGGCGTGTAGCTGTGCCAATGTGCGGGCGGGCGATCCGGGTATCGGTGTGACGAGGATTCCGTGCAGGTCCAGGAG
>NZ_JASISO010000080.1 GCF_030063135.1 Streptomyces sp. G-G2 | reverse complement strand
CCGGCGCCCACCGAGATCTACACCGCCGCATTCGTCGGCAGCGTCAGCTGTGTATAAGAGACAGCGATGACCCTGCTGCGGACCATGCGGCAGGAACTGGCGCCCCAGCACCCGCTGCGGGCTTCGGAGTTCGCCCCGCTCCGGGCGTCCCCCGGGCGTTTGCCCGCATTCGTCCTGTCCGCCGCACGACCCGGTCGATCCCGACGAACAGGAGCGCCGCCCCCGGCGCTTCCCGACTGCCCGGCCGATCCCACGGCCCTGACTGTAGGAGTGTTTCCGTGCTCACCTTCGGAGTGATCGGCTGCGGGTCCATCGGCGGCTTCCTGGCCCGGCTGCTGACGCGCGAGGACGAGCGACTGGCCGGCCGGGCACGGCTGGCCGCGGTCGCCGGCCGGGACCCAGCGCGTGCCGGGGCACTGGCGGCCGAGGTGGGCTGCGACGTGACCGACGTCAGGGGGCTGCTGGCCCGGCGGGACGTCGACGCCGTACTCGTGTGCACCCCGAGCGGCACCCACGCGGAGCTGGCCGAGGCCGCCCTGCGGGCCGGCAAGCACGTCATGGTGGAGAAGCCGGTCGACGTGACGCCGCAGGCGGCCGACCGTCTGATCGCCGTGGCCCGGCAGACGGGGCGGACGCTCGGCGTGGTGTCGCAGCACCGCTTCGATCCCGCCGCCCGGCTGGCCCGTACGGCGATCGAGTCCGGGCGGCTGGGCCGGGTGACCTCCGTCATGACCGAGCTGTCGTGGTGGCGCGGCCCGTCGTACTACGCCTCCGGCAGCTGGCGCGGCACGCCGGACCTGGACGGCGGCGGGGCACTGATGAATCAGGCGATCCACGCGGTGGACCTGGTGCAGTGGCTGGCCGGCCCGGTGGTGGAAGTGGCCGCGCACACGGCGCGGCTGGCCCACCCCGGCATCGAGGTCGAGGACGTGGCGACGGCCAGCCTGCGCTTCGCGAACGGCGCGCTGGGCACCCTGCTCGCCACCACGGCCGCCTACCCCGGGCGCACCGCCCGGACCGCGGTGAACGGCGACCGGGGCTCCGTGGTCATCGACGACGACAGGCTCGCCTACCTGCACCTCGCCGAGGAGGGTGAGGACGCGCCCGCGTACGGGGCTTTCGGCGCCGCCGACCAGTCCGCCACGTACGCGGCGTCGCTGACGGGCGACGGTGCCCGGGACGCTTCGGGGCTGCTGTACCAGCCGCACCGGGACCAGCTCCTCGACTTCTGCGACGCCGTCCTCGATGGGCGGCCCCCGCTGGTGGACGGGGCTGCCGGGCGGCAGGCGGTGGCTGTGGTGACAGCGGTCTACGCGTCTGCCAGGACCGGCCGGCCGCAGCGGGTGGACAGCGCTGTTCCGGCCAATGATGAGCCCGAGCGGGGGGCGCCGTGAGCGGCCCGTTCCGCGAGGGGAGGAACGTCCGACGGCGGGCGGTCGCCTTGCCTCCAGCCCTGACCCTGACCCTCCCCCCAGAGGCGTCCGATTCTGTTCCTATGGCGGAAAATGGCGGGATATAGTTCCTTGCCCCCGTCGCCCCACGAGGCCCCACGTAGACTTGATCATCAGCTGGGCCGGAGGCCGCCCGCCCAGCTGGGCAGGTCCGTTCTGTTCCGTGCGTGTGAACAGAACGGTGGGATGCGAGTGGAAGGCTGCGGGCTTTGTCCCATGCCGATGACCTCATCGAACAGGCCGAGCAGCGCGGCGGCGTCCTCTTCCTGGAGGGGGGCCCGGGAACGGGGAAAACGTTTCTCCTTGACGAGGTGAAGAGACGCGCGGAGGCATCCGGTTTCGTGTGCCTGCCCGCCACCGGGTATCGCGACGAACGCGACGTGCACTTCTCCATCCTTGAGCAGTTCGTTCACGCCTCCGCAATTCCCGACGGCATCCGGTCGGCCCTGCGGCGGATCGTCGGCAACCGGGCGCTGGCCGCCCCGTCGGGCACCGTCCCCTCGCACGACGTGCAGGGCCTGGTTTCCGCGCTGGTCTCGGCCGCCGCGCACACCGGGATCCTCATCCTGGTCGACGACGTCCACCACGTGGACCCCGCCTCGCAGTCCTGCCTGCTCCACCTCGCCCGCCGGGCCCAGTCCCACCGGATCACCCTGGTGATGGCCTGCCCGCGCACCTCCCGCGACGGCATCCGTGACCATCTGGAGTTCCTCGGGCTCTCCGGCACCCGGCTGGTCGAGGTCGCCAACCTGCGGGAGGAGGAGGTCGGGCAACTGCTGGAGCGGGCCACCGGCGTCGGCGCGGCCGCCGGGCCGACCGGCGCGGTCCACCGGATCAGCGGCGGGAACCCCGCGCTGGCCACCGCGCTCGTCCGCGATCTGCACGTGGACCCGGCGGCCGCCTACCCGCCGCCGGTCCGGGTCGGGGCCGCCTTCCGGACCGCCTACGTCGCCGGTCTGGTCCGCCATCCCCCTCTCGCGGAGACGGTCCGCGCGATCGCCGTACTGGGTGACGACAGCACTCCCCTGCGGGCCGCCCGCCTGCTGGAGCGGCCGCCCGGGGAGATCGAGCAGCACCTCGCCGAACTCGACCGCGCGGGCCTGCTGGAAAACGGCGGCTTCCGGCATCCGGCCGTCCCCGGCGCCGTCCTCAGCATGCTCGGCGCCGAACTCCCGGACCTGCACCGGCGGGCCGCCGCGCTGTTGTTCACGGAGGGCGCCCCGGCCCCCGCCGTCGCCCAGCACCTGGTCGCGGCGGATGACCGGCCCGACCCGTCCCAGGTGCGCGTGCTGCGACTCGCCTGGCAGCAGCTCCTCATGGCCGGGCAGCCGGACCGGGCGCTCGCCTGCCTGCGGCTGGCCGACCGGGCCGAGCTCGGCCCGGGGCAGCGCGGCAGGATCATCGCCGCGATGATCGGCACGCTGTGCTACGTCAATCCCCTGGCGGCGGAGCCGGAGGTGAACCGGCTGCTGGCGGCGGCGCGCGCCGGAGAGGTCGACTGCGGCGCGCTGCGACTCCTCGTCCTCTGGTTCCTCTGGTTCGGCGGGCGCGAGCGCGCGCGGGAAGTGATGACCCGTCTGGTCGAGTCCTGCGAACCGTCCCACACGCACGACGAGGTACGGGGCTTCCAGGCGCTCATCGGCTGCCTGTGGCCGGACCTGCTCGCCGATCCCGGGGTGCACGCCTACTTCTGCGACGCCGGGGGCACCGCCGCCCCCGGTCGGCACGCGCCGGCGGCGATGTCGGCGTCCTGCGCCGAGTCCGTCCCCGGGGGCCGCCGGCTGCTTGCGCCGTCGGTGACCGCCCCGGCCGGGAACGACGGCCACGACGCCGTCGAACGGCCGTCCGTGCCGGCGGTCATCAACCCCCGCTGGTTCCGTGAATTGGATCTCGCGGCCGTCCTGGAGCTGACGCGCAAGGGCGAGATGACGCTCGCCGACCGGCTCTGCGAGGAGCAGTGGAGCCGTCTGACCCCGGACGAGCTCCCGGCCCGCAAAGCACTCCTGGGCGGTCTGCGGGCCCACATCCGGTGGAACCTGGGAGACCTGCGCACGGCCGCGGAGAGTGCCGCGTACGCCTTGGAGCTGCTGCCCGACCGCAGTTGGGGCGTCGCCGTCGGCATGCCGCTGTCGGTCCTGATCGCCGCGCACACCCTGATGGGGGAGCCGCACCAGGCGGTGCAGTACCTGGAACGTCCGGTCCCCGATGAGATGTGGGACTCGTCCTTCGGCCCGCTGTACCGGATCGCCCGCGGCCGCTACCTGCTGGAATCGGGCCGTCCGCACGCGGCGCTGACCGACTTCACGGCCTGCGCCCCCGCGGACGAGTCCCGGGAGAGGAACCCCCTCGGCCCCCTCGGCTGGCGCGCCCACGCCGCGGAGGCGTATCTGGCCCTCGGTGAACCGGAGCGGGCCCGGCGGCTCGTCGTGGCGGAGATCGTGCAGGGTGACCGGCCGACCGACGCCCGGGGGCGCGCCTTGGCCGTACTGGCCGCGCTCGACGAGCCCGGGCGGCGCAGGACCCACCTGGAGGAAGCCGAGCGGACCCTTCGCGCGACCGGCAGCCGGCTCTCGCTCGCCCGGGTGCTCGGCGACCTCAGCCACCTGGACCTGGCGGAGGGCCTCACGCACACCGCGCGGGCGCGTTGGAGCGAGGCACGCGGCCTGGCCACCGAATGCGGCGCGCCCCACCGGGTGCGACCCCTCGCGGCCCCGCTCGACGGGCCCCCGGCCCCGGCCGGGCCGTCCCTCGCGGAGGCCGGACGCCCGGAGAGAGCCGTACCCGCATCGACGGGCGCCGCCACCGGCGGTCTGACGGAGGCCGAGCGGCAGGTGGCCTCGCTGGCCGCGGCGGGCAGGTCGAACCGGCAGATAGGCAGTCAGTTGTACATCACGGTGAGCACGGTGGAGCAGCATCTGACCCGCGTGTACCGCAAGCTGGCGGTCCAGCGCCGGTCCGACCTGACCGGTGTGCTGGGGCTCCTCTCCTGAACACGCGGCGCGAACGGGGTCCTGCGTGCGGCGTCCTGCGTGCGGGGTCTTGCGTGTGGGCCGAGCCCGCTGGGTGAGCCGTGAGGAAGCACAGGGCCCCTGCTGGCAGCCCGGGCTGCTGAGCGGCACCGGCAGCGGAGGCGCCGGCAACGCCGACCTGTACTACCGCGGCAGTAGGTGGGCCACCACCAGCGCCTACCGGGCGAAGTGCTTCTTCCAGGCGTTGCGCCAGTTCGACGACGCGCACGAGTCCGGGGTGAGAGCAAGTGGTACTGAACGCTTGGCGTCATGACCGCCGCTCCGGCACCCGGCACGCCGAGGTGAGCGGCGTGCGCCCCGTCGCGCGAGCATGCGCAGGCGTCCAGTCAGGTGTCCTACGAGCACACCGCACCGGAGCCCTACGCACACACGGGGAGCGGGGCGGGCGCCGGTCAGGGAGTGTCGCCGTCCCAGAGGAACGTTCCCTCGGGATCGGCTTCGGAAGGGCTGTAGAGCGCACGCCCACCGGGGCCGAACATGCCCCGATCGGTGATCAGGAGCACGCCCTCCACCCGCTCCTGATCGGGCAAGTTGGTCACGTCAAGGAGCTGACCGTCCAGGGGGCCGCCCGTCAGCCTCACGTACAGCCGTCCGGGAGCCGGCCGGACCCAGTAGCCTTCGTCCCCGCAGTACACCTGCCCATCCACCACGCTCATCCCGTCCGTCTGCCCTCTCACCCGGCCCAGTCACCCCACTGACGGATGATCTCCCGCACACCCGTACCCGCGCCAGTCGCCGACCGCGACCGCTCCATGGGGCCCGCACCCCGAGCTCCACGGATCCCCGTACTCCCCTTGGGTTGGCGGTACATGAGCGACGGCTCCCGGTGGCTCTCACAGCCAGCCCTGCTGCGCCGCCTTGAGACCGGCTTCGAAGCGGCTGCTCGCGTGGAGGCGTTCCATCAGGGCGGACATCCGACGTCTGACGCTACGCTGGGACACTCCCAGGCGTCTGGCGGCCGCCTCATCGGTCATCCCTGAGGCCAGGAGCTTCAGCAGTTCCAGCTCGGCCGCGGTGGGGCGTGCGTCGCAGGACCGCGGCCGGTCCGCCCCGAGGGGGACGGCGGACTCCCAGGTCTGCTCGAACAGGCTGACCAGCGACGCGACGCTCCCGGGGGCGCTGGTACACAGGGGCGCCCAGGCGGGAGTTCTGCGGGTCGATGGGGACGACCGCGACGGCGCGGTCGAACACCAGGAGGCGCGGCGGAAGCAGCGGACTGGTGCGGACCTGACCGCCCCGCTCGGTCAGCCACCGCGCGTAGGCCAGCGTCGCCGGATCGTTGCGGGTACTGTCCTGGTGGACCGAGCGCATCTCGATGCCGCGGCTCAGCGCCCGCCGGTCCAGCGGGCGGGAAGCCTCCAAGCTCGCCTCGGACAGCGCGCCGCCCGGCAGGATCGCCAGGCATTCCCGGGCCAGTCCGTGGGCGACGTGCTCAAGACGGCTCTGGATGGCGTCCATCCCCACGAGCCGCTCCGCACCGTCGATCTCGGTG
This sequence comes from Streptomyces sp. G-G2, assembly GCF_030063135.1. Taxonomy (GTDB): domain Bacteria; phylum Actinomycetota; class Actinomycetes; order Streptomycetales; family Streptomycetaceae; genus Streptomyces. The sequence goes on along the minus strand of NZ_JASISO010000080.1, from coordinate 9,867 downwards.
TTCGGGCGGAGCCGGGCGTATTCGCGGAGACCACCTGCGCCGCGGCAGCCTCGCTGCGGGCCACGTCCCGCTGCTGCTGCGCCAGTTCCTCTTCCTGACGGCGGAGCAACAGCTCCAGGCCCAGTTCCGGGCTCGCCCGCATGGCGCCGAGCTGACGTTCTCCGTACCGGCCGCCGCACCCCCGGGGCGTTGGAATGCGCCGTCGCCGTCGGTACCGTCGACGCCCCAGCCTCGCGCCCGCTCCTGACAGCGGGACCCCGCGCGTCCATCGGCCGCCCCGCAGAGGTCTTCGCGGCCTGCGCCGCCGCCATCGGCCGCTGTGGCCGCGCGTAGCTTGACACCGCATCGGCCCCACCCCGTGACGGGCGGGCCGATTACCGGGATCCCGGGGCCGACCACTCGACGACGCCCGACCCGAAGGGCAATCTCCGACTTCACATGGTGGCGCCCGACCGGATGCCCGGCACGCGATCTCCTGGACCAGTTCCGCATGAGCAATCCCGTGCCCTGGCAGGTTGACGTGGCACGCGGAAGACCGGCTCACCCGCAATCAGACGCCGCAAGAGATCCACTGACGAGACTCCGGCCCCTCACCTGTCCTCGACCGCTGGTGGCCATCCAGCAAGACCTGCTCCGCCTGCGGATGGCGAAATCCACGCGTCACGCTCGCGGACAGGACGTTCTACTGCACCACCAGCATTGACCGGGACCTGAACGCCGTACGCACCATGGCGGCCCACGCCGTTCCCGTCAAAACGACAGTCGCCCCTGGTAGAGAGAGACACAAGGACCGAACAGATGTCCGCTGCCTGGCTGCCAGCCACTGGTGATCACGGGCCACCGTGCTCCGCCTGGGTGGACACCGGGCCGCCGGCCCCGTCACCGGTGGGGCGGTGGGGGGCGAGCCGCAGGGCCGTGCACAGGGGGCCCGGGCGGGGTTGCCTGTGATCTCACCGATCTCCCGCGTGCACTTGCTCGTCCTTCACCGTGAGGCCGAGGACCTGGGCCAGTGCTGGCGCCAGGTCAAGGAGTTGACAGGTGCTGATCGTTGCGCCCTTCAAGGCGTCGAGTCCGGAGGAGATATCCAGTGCGGCCGCCGCGCGCAGGTCCACCTTCGTCATTTTGGCGTTGTCGAAGTGCACCCGCTCCAGGGTGGTGCCGGGGAAGGTGACGTTGGCGAGTGTGGCTCCGCCGAAGTCGGCGTCGCGTAGGAGGCAGTCCACGAATGAGACGTTGCGCAGCTTGGCCATGCGGAGGTTGACTGAGTCGAACTTGCAGTTGTGGAAGGTGACGCGGTTCATATGGGAGCCGGAGAGTTCTGTGCCGGCGAGAACCACCTCGGCACACTCGCTGTCCATCCAGGTGGTCTCTGCGAGGTCGGTCCCCACGATGCGCACGGTGTGCAGCCAGACATCGTCGAACTGGGCGCGCCGGTATCGGCCCCGAGTGAAGGTCACTGCGGAGAACGCGGACTCGGTGAAGCCGGAGCTTCCGCCGTCCACGTCCTCGAAATCGCAGCGGTCGAAGTGGACCCACTCGTAGGCACCCTCCCGGTCCATCCTTCCGGTGAACGCCGTAAGGCGGTGTGCGTACGGGAGTTTGGCGCGTTCACGGGCGGCACGGGCTCGCATCTGGTCTCTCCAGGAGGCGGGAATCGGGTCAACGGGTCAGAGCGGGCATGCTCGCGCAGGCGGCTCTGATGGAGCCGGGGCGGGAGGGGATGAGTCCACGCCCCGATGCCCTGGCTGCTGCCAGGCATCGCGGCACGGGTAGCGGATCATGGTGTCGCGGCAGCGGGTTGCGCCGTTGTCGGCTCTGCCGCTTCTCTGCGACAGAGGTGACCGCGGGGCCGGAATCGGTGCTCGGGACGGGTCATGTCGAGCGATCGCGCCGGAGAGCCCCCGCTGGCGCAGGTCACCAGGGCAGCGGGAGCTCGACCAGGTTCACGTCCGAGCCGGTGAAGGTCCCGGTTCGGCCGCCGTCGGGCAGCGTCGCCAGGAGAACCGGGATGCGTGCTGCCTGCTCCACGGTCCGCGGCCCCGCGCCCTGGGTGAGATCGGTCGCGGTATAGCCGGGGCAAGCCGTGTTGACCAGGATGCCCGCGTCGCGGAGTTCGTCGGCGTACATGATGGTGAGGGCGTTGAGCGCCGCCTTCGATGCCGTGTAGGCGGCGAACTGCGGAAAGCTTCCCGGCGGATAGGTGCCTCCGGGGCAGACCTTGAGCGCCGCGAGCGTCAGCGAGCCGAGGGAACTGCCGATATTGACGATGCGCCCTGCCTGCGACCGGCGCAGCAGGGGCAGCATGGTGTTGGTGACCGTGACGACTCCGACGACGTTGAGCTCGAACACGCGCCGTGCTTCGCCGGTCGAGGTCTGGCTGGCCGGCTGCCACGGCGGCATGGTCCCGGCGTTGTTGACCAGCACGTCGAGCCTGCCCTGTTCCTTCTCGATGCACTGTGCGGCAGCCATGACGCTGGGCTCGTCGGTGACCTCGAGCAGCACGGCACGGGCGTCGAGACCCGCGTCGCGCAGTTCACGCTCGGCCGCTTCTCCTCGCTTCTCGTCCCGGGCGCCCAGATAGACCGTCATGCCGCGTTCGGCCAGTTGCTGGGCGATGGCACGTCCGATGCCTTTATTCGCGCCGGTGACCAGTGCGACGGGGGAAGAGGTGCGGGTTCCTGAAGTCATATAAACCTCCACGATGCGTCTCGTCGAATACCGTGAATTCACAGCATGTCGTCCAAGGCACGGCAACTCTGCACGCACGGCCACAACAGCTGATCAGGACTTGAGAATAACACACCTGAGAGACCAGGTACGCGCTCACATTTAACGGCTCTTGACGCTCTATATCCGCAGACCTTGACAATTGCTCGGCGCTGGTCACTCACCATCCAATGGATGCGACTTGCGTTCTCTCGGGAGATATGAACAAGCCGGTAACGTACCGAAACCGGTGAGGATCCCAGCGGCGATCCCAGGAGCGACTACCACGCTTACCGCGCCTCAGCTTCGGCGCCGCATGCTGAAGTCGCTCCGGATCGTTCCCGCAAGCGCACGCCGGCGTGCAGAGACTATATAGCCCACAAAAGGGGCGCATAGCGCACCCTCCCGCATGACATTTCACCTCGAATCTGCGCAACACCCCCTGAATTCGAGTGTTCACGCTTCGGCTGAAAATGCAAGCCGACGCCAGTAGATTCCTCGCCTCCAGTGCTCACACACTCGACGGTTTTGTCAAGCGCGACAAGAACCGAATCGCAAAGCCTGAACCGACCTCTGGCGTCGTGTTAAGGTCGGCTTTCTTCCCGAGCCGAGGCCCCGTGTCACCACGGTCTGCCCTGCCCCGGATTGACTCACGGACGCCCCGTTCTCCAGCGAAGGGGCGTCTCATTCCTTCCCTGAAATCAAAATGCGCATTCTCCTGCCCATTTCTTTTTCCGGGGAATTCATTGCAGCTGATCCTTGGAGCCTTCCCGTGTCTGCTGACACCACGACCGCCGCCTCCGCACGGCCGGACACCGCCGGCACCTCACCCGGGGGCCGCCATCTCGGCCTTGCCCTCTTCGTGATCGCCGCCGCCCAGCTCATGGTGGTCCTCGACGCCACCATCACCAACATCGCCCTGCCCAGCATCCAGACCGACCTGGGCGTGTCCGACGCCAACCTGGCGTGGATCGTCAACGCCTACGCCCTCGCCTTCGGCGGCCTGCTCCTGCTCGGCGGCCGGGCAGGCGACCTGTTCGGCCGACGCCGCATGTTCCAGACCGGGACCGCCGTGTTCACCCTGGCCTCACTACTGGGCGGACTCGCCCCGAACGAGAGCGTGCTGATCTCCGCACGCATCCTGCAGGGCGTCGGTGCGGCGCTCGCCGCACCCAGTGCCCTGGCGTTGATCACCACCACGTTCCCGGCGGGCAAACCGCGCAACACGGCGATGGGCGTGTACGCGGCCATGGGCGGTCTCGGCGCCACCGTCGGCCTGCTCCTGGGCGGCGTACTCACCGACGTCCTCGACTGGCGCTGGGTCTTCTTCATCAACATCCCCATCGGCCTGGCCGTCCTCTTCGGCACCAAGACCCTGGTCGAGGCCGAACGCCACCCCGGCCGCCTGGACATCCCCGGCGCCATCACCGGCACCGGCGGCCTGATCGCCCTCGTCTACGCCATCACCCGCGGCGGCGAGCACGGCTGGACCGACAGCCTCACCCTGACCTCGTTCACCTCAGCGGCCGCACTGCTGATCGGATTCCTGCTCCTGCAGGCCCGCACCACGGACGCGATGATGCCGCTGCGCCTGTTCAAGGACCGCACCCGGTGGGGCAGTTACGCCACCATGCTGTTCATCGGGGCGGGTATGTTCGCCACCTTCTACTTCCTGACGCTCTACATGCAGCTCATCCTGCGCTACAGCCCCGTCAAGACCGGCTGCGCCTACCTGCCCTTCAGCGCCGGCATGGGCATCGCCGCGGCGGTCAGCTCCAAGATGGCCGCCCACGTCACTCCCCGCTTGATCGCAGGGCCGGGCCTGCTCGTCGCGGCCGTCGGCATGTTCTGGTTCGCCGCTCTGGAGCCGGACTCCTCGTACCCAGCCCATCTGATGCCCGCCATGTTCGTCACCGCCCTCGGCCTGGGCATGAGCTTCGTCCCCCTGACGCTAGGCGCAGTCAGCGGCGTCGCCCACCAGGACGCCGGAATCGCCTCGGCACTGCTCAACACGGCCCAACAGATCGGCGGCGCCCTCGGCCTCGCGGTCCTGTCGACGATCTCCACCTCCGCGGCCAACGAGAAACTGCCCGAGGCGGCCTCCACGCTCTACCAGGGCCTGGCGGCCAAGGACTTCCAGCTGGTCGCGAAGGCGGCCGAAGCGCTGACCGATGGCTACACCGTGGCCTTCCTCGGAGCAGGTGCCATGTTCCTCGCCGGCCTGGCCGTCACCGCACTCGCCATCAACGCCGGCAAACAACACCACACCGAGAAGCCCGCGGCCGCCCACATGGGGTGACACCCGACACAGCCCCTACCCCGTCTACGCAGACCGGCAACGGCCGGACTCGTTCACCCCCGCCCGGTAGAAGGTCGGGGCCAGTTCACGTGGGGCCCAGCCACGCCCGTCCACGGGAACAGGCGAAGGCCCCGGTATTCCGGCGGAATACCGGGGCCGGGTTCGGTCCGGTCCTACTGCACCAGAGCGCTCTGGGCCCCGGTCCTACCCCACGCACCCATGTCGACGCGGTCTGCCCACGCCCCTAGCCCGCCTCAGGGACCGGGCGCAGGGCCCGGATCCGTCCCAGCGGCCTGTTCAGCCGGGCCTCATCCTCGGCCCCGGCCTGTTCCTCGGCCCGTTCCAGGCACCCGGTCGATACTCTCGCCGTGCAGCTCGTCATCCATCAGAGTCTCGACGGCGCAGAGATCATGGCAGTGATCGACGTCATGTCCTGGTAGGCGGCGTTGAACGAAAGCCGCATAAGCCGGGTCCAGAGTCTGGGCAAAGGCCCGTCATCGACGACGACGCGATGATGGCGCTCAACGTCGAAGGCCATCGTCTTCCGCTGCCGCCCGAAGTCGCTCGGTTGGTCCGCGCGCTACGCGACCAGTGCCCGGAACACTGGCGGCTCGATCAGACAGCCAGCACAACACCGTGGCTGTTCCCCGGGCAGGAGCCTGCCCGCCCTCTCGGAGCCACCTACCTCAACTTGAAGCTCCGCCGACACGGCATCGCGCCTCACGCCGGGCGCAACAATGCTGGTCTCGCGCTGGCCACCGACCTGTCGGCATCCGTCCTCGCCTACTTCACCGGCACCAGCATCAGCATCGCCAGCAGAGGTAGCGATCAAGGTAGGCGGCGAGCAGATCAGCGTCGTGCGCCGTTCCTAGACTGGCCAGGGCCATGCTGTAAGCCAGCCCAACACAGCAGACTTCGCTTGCCAGCAGGAGTTCCCCGAGGCGCTCACGGAACTCGGTCCGGCGGGAGACAGCTACGAGCCAAGCCGTCCAACCGTGCTGCCAGCACTACCCCATGGCTGTTCGCCGGTCTGAACCCGGGCCGCCCAATCCAGTCGCAATACATCTACCTGAGCTCAGGCGCCTTGGACTGGGCGGCCTTGCAGTCCGCAACACTGCCCGTCTCGCGCTGGCAGCCGACGTTCCTGCCACAATCCTCGCTGCCACAATCCTCGCTGCCCTAACCCTGACCATTCAGCGGAATTGTCCAGCCTGACGGCCTGGTAGCAGAAAAGGTGTCCTGGCCTGCGAGGATGCGACTGTCGAGGAAGTATCGGTTGCAAGAATCAGGACACCTTTCTGGTGAGCGAGCGTACAGGGTGAGACCGGGGCCTGGTCGTGAGGGCTGACGGGAAAGGGCTGGTCGGGCATGCCGGGGTGGTGCTCCTGCGGCGGCTGGCGGACCGGTCGGGGCTGACGGAGGCGCTGGCTGGGGTGTTCCCGGTGGGCGGGCCGGGGTGGCGGGACAGGGCGGTGGTGTTCGTCCAGCTGGCGATATCCATCGCGCTGGGCGCCCGGAGCGTGGCGGAGACCGGGCAACTCGCTCTGCATCACGAGCGGATGACCGGCCCAGGTGTCTCGGACTCCACGGTGCACCGCACCCTGAACCTGTGCGATGGCGACCGGCTCGCGGCGATCGCCCGCGTCCGGGCACGGGTCCGCCGGATGGTGTGGTCGTGGCTGGCCCTGCGGCCCGGCGGCTTCCCCTGGCTCACCGTCGCCGGGAAACGCCTGCACAACTGGGTGATCGTCGACATGGACGCCACGATCATCACGGCCGCCTCGAAGAAGGAACAAGCGACGGCGACCTGGAAGAAGACCCTCGGGTTCCACCCGCTGGCCGCCTGGTGCGCGAACACGTCCGAGTGCCTGGCGATGCTGTTGCGACCGGGCAACGCCGGCAGCAACACCGTTGCCGATCACCTCACGGTCCTGGCCGACGCGCTCGCCCAGATCCCCGGATCCTCGGCCGCGAAACTCCTGATCCGCGTCGACGGGGCCGGTGCCACCCACGGCCTGCACGAACACCTCATCGGCTTGAACACCCGTCGGCGCACGGTCCGTTTCACCACCGGCTGGACCATCACCGACACCGACGAGGCGGCCATCGCCCGCCTGCCCGAAACAGCCTGGGAGGTCTCCCTGAACCAGGACGGCACCCTCCAGGAGGACTATGGGGTCGCGGAGTTGAGCGGCCTGAGCGCACGCGAGGGCTGGGGCAAAGGACTCCGGCTGATCGTCCGCCGGGTCAAGCCCTCCAGCCGCCACCTCGCGAACCTGACCGACTTCGAGAAGAGAACCGGCTTCAAGTACTCGATCATCGCCACCAACATCCGCAAGATGACCCGGATCCCCGGATCCCACCAGGCACAGTGGCTGGACGCTTTGCACCGGCACCACGCGGTCGTCGAAGACCGGGTACGCACGAACAAGGCGATGGGCCTGCACAACCTGCCCTCGAAATCCTTCACCACGAACCAGGGCTGGATGCTCGCCGCGAACCTCGCCGCCGACCTCGACGCCTGGCTCCGCCTCCTGGCCCTGCACGACCAGGACGGCCTCAGCGACGCCGAACCCGACACCATGCGGTTCCGGATCTACCACCTGCCCGCCCGCCTCGCCGTCCACGCCCGCCGCCGGCACCTCCGCCTCGCCCCCGACTGGCCCTGGGCAGCCGCCTTCGTCCTGGCCTGGCAACGCCTGACCGGACTGACCGCCGTCACCTGACGAGCAGGCCCCCGCCCCGACGAAGACCAGGAAGGAGAACCCCGCACCACCCCGGGACCGTGGAACCCGGCGCAGCCGCAGCGACACGCGAAGACCCTGACCCCGAGCAGCGGGGACAAACGGGGCGAAGTGATCACCCTATGTGGCAACGATCAGCGCTGAAGGATCGAGGCTAACGGGGACCAGCATCGACATCACGACGGACTGGGCGAACTTCGTCAAGCCCAACTGGACCGACTGCATCGCTATTCGCAAAGGCCCCTGAGGCCTGCTCAGCTACGACGTGACCTGTCCGCTTCGAGGACCCGGTGAAGCGCCTTCGAGGGGTACGGGCTCTCCCTGCTCTCCTCCTGGATCTTGAGGTAGAAGTCCGTCAGCACTGCGGCGAGCGGTGCATGGCGGGAGAGGATCGCCCTGGCCTTTGGCGATCCGTCCGGCGATTTCTTCCCATCGGCACATGCGTGAATGAGCGCCACCCGTTCGTTCCGCTCGTATCCGTATAGAGCAGTGATCAGCCAGTTCACCAGCCAGCTGACCGTGTAGCAGCGATCGTAGGTCCGGCGCAGTTCGAAGAACTGTGTCTCGGACGGTGACAGATCGAATCGGGAGGAGAGAGCGAGGCCAAAGTCCGTGAAGTAGAGACGTCGGCCGTCGGTCAGGATGTTCTGAAAATGGGCGTCGAAGTGCAGGAGCCCGCGAGCGTTCATGAAGGACGTGCCGGCTTCCAGTTCGCGATCCACCAGGGAGAGAGCCCGGTCGGCAGATTCTTCACCAGCCTGCACCTGCTCGGTGAGCCACTCGTGGAGCGTCCGAGGGATGTACTCCAGGAACAGCACGAGGCTCGCAGAGGACTGCTGAAGGGCCTCGATACGACGGCGTACCTCGGGTCGGCCTCCCCAATAGGCCACGGCCCGCTCCACGTCCGCGAGTTCTCCGGGAAGAGCGGTCGTGTCCGGCAGCACGCGCCAGTGGTACATCACCGGAAACCCCTGGTGCTGCCCTCCGAGCACCCAGTTCGTCGTCATGGTGTGAACAGCGAGCTCCCGCCACGCACCGAAACCAGGCCCACCGACGCCGTATTGACAGTAGGTGGGCAGCCCGAACAGGTTGGCCGTGGTCCGTACGTGCTCCGGCAACCGCTCCATGTCCGTGAGCGGCACCCGTTTCACGAAGACCGGCTTTCCGTCGACCTCCATCAGCGCGGACTTGCCGCCGATACCGGAGCCGAGCGGCACGGCGGCGTCCACAAGCTCGGCCAGCCGGTGATCACTTCGCAGGGCGAGTGAGGTGGAAACAGCGCTGTAGGCAGCCAAGCGCGCTTCTTCCGACATATCGGGATGCTCGACTGCTACCTGCATCGAAACGCCGACCTCGTTTCCACCATGTCCGCGAGTGCTTCACCAGCTGCTGCCTCTGCACTGTAGGTGCAGGTCGATGTGGAGATCAGCGGAATCGACGGACGGCGCCGGCTTTCACGGTTCAGCGCCTGCCACTCGCGTGCCGCCCCCCTGACAGGGCCACAGCTCGACCTCGCCAGCACGGCGGTCGCTAGTGCCGCGCCAGGCAGCGTTCGCCCGTCGCGACGCCCCGCACGCACTCTCGCCGCACCAGACGCGGGTCTGTACGGTCAACGGTGGATCTTCGAGCAGGAAGTGACACCTGATGACTGACGTGACCGTGTCGGCGGAGGCCGTGGCGGAAGTACAGCCGTCCGGGTTGGTGCCGGAGGTTCTGGACGATCAGCTGATCAGTCAGCTGGTGGACCGGGCCAAGGCTGACGGGATCAAGCTGACGGGCCAGGGTGGTCCGCTGCAGCAGTTGACGAAGCGGATCCTCGAGTCGGCTCTGGAAGGCGAGATCCCCGACCACCTCGGGCACGAGAAGCATGAGAAGGCCGGCTCGGGCAACACCCGCAACGGGACCCGGTCCAAGACCGTGGTGACCGAGGTCGGCCCGGTCGTTCTTGAAGTCCCGCGGGACCGGGAGGGCTCGTTCGAGCCGCAGATCGTCAAGAAGCGGCAGCGTCGGCTGACCGGCGTCGACGAGATGGTGCTCTCGCTGTCGGCCCGCGGCCTGACCCATGGGGAGATCTCCGCTCACCTCGCGGAGGTTTACGGCGCCGAGGTCTCCAAGACG
>NZ_JASISO010000007.1 GCF_030063135.1 Streptomyces sp. G-G2 | reverse complement strand
CCTTCAACTCGTCGTCGATCCGGGCATAGAGTGCTGTGGCGAGGGTGTCCAAGTCGGTCTTCACACACAGACTCTGGATGCCCTCGTCCTATGTCCGCAGGTCATCCCTTGGACTCATTCATCTAGGTGTTGGCCATGTCCACGAACCGCGAATAATGACCTTGGAAGGCCACCGTGATCGTCGCCGTCGGGCCGTTGCGGTGCTTGGCCACGATCAGGTCCGCCTCACCGGCCCGGGGCGACTCCTTCTCGTACGCGTCCTCGCGGTGGAGCAGGATCACCATGTCGGCGTCCTGCTCGATGGAGCCGGATTCTCGCAGGTCGGAGACCATCGGCTTCTTGTCGGTGCGCTGCTCGGGACCACGGTTCAGCTGGGACAGCGCGATCACCGGGACCTCCAGCTCCTTGGCCAGCAGCTTGAGGTTTCGGGACATGTCCGAGACCTCCTGCTGACGGCTCTCGGGGCGTCTGGAGCCGCCGGACTGCATCAGCTGGAGGTAGTCGATGACGACGAGCGACAGATCGTTTCGCTGCTTGAGGCGGCGGCACTTCGCGCGGATCTCCATCATCGACAGGTTCGGGGAGTCGTCGATGTAGAGCGGGGCCGCGGAGACGTCCGGCATCCGGCGCGCCAGCCGGGTCCAGTCGTCGTCGGTCATGGTCCCCGAGCGCATGTGGTGCAGCGCCACCCGGGCCTCGGCCGAGAGCAGGCGCATGGCGATCTCGTTGCGTCCCATTTCCAGGGAGAAGATCACGCTGGGCAGGTTGCTCTTGATGGAGCAGGCCCGGGCGAAGTCCAGGGCCAGCGTCGACTTGCCCATGGCGGGACGGGCCGCGATGACGATCATCTGACCCGGGTGCAGTCCGTTGGTCAGCGAGTCGAGGTCGGTGAAGCCGGTCGGGACACCCGACATCTGGCCGCTGCGCGAGCCGATCGCCTCGATCTCGTCGAGGGCGCCTTCCATGATGTCGCCGAGCGGCAAGTAGTCCTCGGAGGTCCGCTGCTCGGTGACGGCGTAGATCTCGGCCTGGGCGCTGTTGACGATCTCGTCGACATCACCGTCCGCCGCATAGCCCATCTGTGTGATCTTCGTACCCGCCGCGACCAGGCGGCGCAGGACCGCCCGCTCGTGGACGATCTCGGCGTAGTACTCCGCGTTGGCCGCCGTGGGCACCGACTGGACCAGCGTGTGCAGGTACGAGGCCCCGCCGACCTTGCTGATCTCGCCGCGCCGGGTCAGCTCGGCGCCGACCGTGATCGGGTCGGCGGGCTCGCCCTTGGCGTACAGGTCGAGGATCGCCTGGTAGATCGTCTCGTGGGAGGGACGGTAGAAGTCGTGGCCCTTCAGGACCTCGATCACGTCGGCGATGGCGTCCTTGGAGAGCAGCATGCCGCCCAGGACCGACTGCTCGGCGTCCAGGTCCTGGGGCGGGACCCGCTCGAAGCCACCGCCTCCGCCGTCCCAGGAGCCTCCCTCACGGCCTCGATCGTGCTGGTCGTCCCCGCGGCCGCGGCCTTCGCCGTTGCGGCGTGGACGGGCGGGCAGACGGTCACCCGGACCGCTGTCGGCCCAAGGGTCGTCCGTGGGCTCGGGACTGCTCACCGGGCCGCCTCCTCCCGTCCGCAACGCGGACCTTGCCGTGTCAGTCTTTCTACGACACGGCTCTGACATTTGGGACACCCGGACCGGCTCTGGGCGCGTCGGGCAACGCACCACGGTAGAGCCGCGAGCGGCGTCAGCCAATCTGGTTATCCACAGGCTGTGTGGATGAGATGTGGATGACGAGCCGAATGCTGTGGGTAACTCGCCGGAAGCTGTGCACGGACCGGGGGACGGCGCTGTGGACAAAATCACCCGACCCACCCTGTCACCCCTACTGACCTGGCCTTTTGCCGTTCGCAGGCTGTGGGGGAGAAAAAACTTTGCCACTGTCTCAAGATCGCCTCCAAAGGGGTGGGAAGAACGCCCAAGTCAGCGCGTTGGTAATACTCCTAGAGGCCTTGCATCCATTACCTGTGGAAGATTAGATTGAGCACATGACACAGGCCACCGAGACTCCGAAGGCTGCCCCGAGACGGCACGACCGCGAGATCTTCGCACTTGCCGTCCCCGCCTTCGGCGCACTGGTCGCCGAACCGCTCTTCGTCATGGCCGACAGCGCCATCGTGGGGCACCTCGGCACCCCTCAGCTCGCCGGTCTCGGTGTCGCCGCGGCCCTGTTGACGACTGCCGTCAGCGTCTTCGTCTTCCTCGCCTACGCGACCACCGCGGCGGTGGCCAGGCGGATCGGGGCGGGCGACCTCCCGGCGGCCATCCGGCAGGGCATGGACGGCATCTGGCTCGCCCTCCTGCTGGGGGCGGCCGTCGTCGCTGTCGTCCTGCCCACGGCACCCTGGCTGATCTCGCTCTTCGGCGCCTCCGACACCGTGACCCCGTTCGCCGTCACCTATCTGCGGATCTCCGCCTTCGGCATCCCGGCCATGCTCGTCGTCCTGGCCTCCACCGGAGTGATCCGCGGACTCCAGGACACGCGTACCCCGCTGTACGTCGCACTCGGCGGCTTCGCCCTCAACGGCGGCCTGAACGTGGCCCTCGTCTACGGCGCGGGGCTCGGCATCGCCGGTTCCGCCTGGGGCACGGTCATCGCCCAGTGCGCCATGGCCGCCGCCTACCTGGTCGTCGTCGTCCGGGGAGCCCGGCGCCACCGGGCCTCCCTGCGGCCCGATGCCGCAGGCATCCGGGCCTGCGCGCGAGCCGGGGTGCCGCTGCTGGTGCGCACTCTGTCCCTGCGGGCCGTCCTGATGATCGCGACCGCCGTGGCGGCCCGGCTGGGCGACGCCGACATCGCCGCCCACCAGATCCTGCTCTCCCTGTGGAGCCTTCTGGCCTTCGCACTGGACGCCATCGCCATCGCCGGGCAAGCCATCATCGGCCGCTACCTGGGCTCCGGGGACACCGAGGGCGCCAAGGCCGTGTGCCGCCGCATGGTGCAGTGGGGGATCACCTCGGGGGTGGTCCTCGGCATCCTGGTCATCGCGGCCCGGCCGCTGTTCGTACCGCTCTTCACCGGCGACCCCACGGTCAAGGACACCCTGCTGCCCGCCCTGCTCGTGGTGGCCGTCTCCCAGCCGGTCTGCGGGATCGTCTTCGTCCTCGACGGGGTCCTCATGGGCGCGGGCGACGGGCGCTACCTCGCCGGGGCGATGGTCGTGACCCTCGCCGTGTTCACCCCGGCCGCCCTGCTCGTCCCGAGCGTCGGCGGCGGCCTCACCACCCTCTGGTGGGCCATGACGCTGATGATGTTGGTCCGGATGGTCACCCTGCAGCTGCGGGCCCGGTCCGGCCGATGGCTGATCACAGGCGCCACCCGTTGACCCGTGCGCCCCGTCCTAGCCAGACGTTTCACGTGAAACAGGACGTGCTCACGTGAAGCAGCCCTCCGTTTCACGTGAAACATCGGGCCGTTTCACGTGAAACACCATCGCCGCTCCCCTCCGAGAAACACGGGGAACGACTCCGAGAACCACGGGGGGAACGACGAAGGGCCATACCCCGTGGGGTACGGCCCTTCGTGCGCGGCACTTAGGCGGCGACGACCTCGACACCCAGGTTCGCGACGACCTCAGCGTGCAGACGCACGGAGACCTGGTACGAACCGAGGGTCTTGATCGCGGACGCCAGCTCGACGCGGCGCTTGTCGACCTTGGGACCACCGGAAGCCTCGATCGCCGTGGCGATGTCGGCCGGGGTCACGGAGCCGAAGAGGCGGCCGGAGTCACCCGAGCGGGTGGCCAGACGCACCTTCACGCCCTCGAGCTTGGCCTTGAACTCGTTGGCCTGCTCGATGGTCGCGATCTCGTGGATCTTGCGGGCGCGGCGGATCTGCGCCACGTCCTTCTCGCCACCCTTGGTCCAGCGGATCGCGAAACCACGCGGGACCAGGTAGTTGCGAGCGTAGCCGTCCTTGACGTCGACGACGTCGCCGGCAGTTCCGAGGCCAGAGACCTCGTGGGTCAGGATGATCTTCATTATTCGGTCACCCTTTCCTTATCGCGCGGTGGACGTGTAGGGCAGCAGCGCCATCTCACGGCTGTTCTTGACGGCCGTGGCGACGTCACGCTGGTGCTGCGTGCAGTTGCCGGTGACGCGGCGGGCACGGATCTTGCCGCGGTCGGAAATGAACTTCCGCAGCATGTTCGTGTCCTTGTAGTCCACGTACACGGTCTTGTCCTTGCAGAACGCGCAGACCTTCTTCTTAGGCTTGCGCACAGGCGGCTTCGCCATTGTGTCTCTCCTGTGTGATCAAGAAGTGGGGTAGAGCTGCCCTAGAAGGGCGGCTCGTCCGAGTAGCCACCGCCGGAGCCGCCGGAGCTTCCGCCCCAACCGCCCCCGCCGCCGCCCTGCTGCGGCTGCTGGCCGCCGGCCGGTGCGCTGGACGCCCACGGGTCGTCGGAAGGTGCTCCGCCGCCCTGCGGGCTCGCACTGGGGGCTCCGCCCCAGTTGCCACCGCCGCCGCCCTGCTGGCCGCCGCCACCGCCGCCGTAACCACCCTGGCCGCCGCGACCCGTGGTCTTGGTGACCTTGGACGTGGCGTTCTTCAGGCTGGGGCCGACTTCCTCGACGTCCAGCTCGTAGACCGTGCGCTTGACACCCTCACGGTCCTCGTACGACCGCTGCTTCAGCCGGCCCTGCACGATGACGCGCATGCCCCGCTGAAGGGACTCGGCGACGTTCTCAGCCGCCTGGCGCCAGACCGAGCAGGTCAGGAACAGGCTTTCGCCGTCCTTCCACTCATTGGTCTGCTTGTCGAAGGTGCGGGGAGTGGACGCGACACGGAACTTCGCGACCGCCGCACCCGAGGGGGTGAAGCGCAGCTCGGGGTCGTCGACGAGATTGCCGACGACCGTGATGACGGTCTCGCCTGCCATGGGTGAACCTCTCGGCGGGTTTTGCTGCTGGCTGCTTGTGCTACTCGAAATCCCGATTACCGCTGAACTGGGAAGTTCAGTGGGTCTCGGGACGGAGGACCTTGGTCCGGAGGACCGACTCGTTCAGGTTCATCTGTCGGTCGAGCTCCTTGACGACCGCAGGCTCGGCCTGAAGGTCGATGACCGAGTAGATGCCCTCGGGCTTCTTCTTGATCTCGTAAGCGAGACGACGACGGCCCCAGGTGTCGACCTTCTCGACCTTTCCGTTGCCCTCACGGACGACAGAAAGGAAGTTCTCGATCAACGGGGAGACAGCGCGCTCCTCGAGATCGGGGTCGAGGATGACCATCACTTCGTAGTGACGCATGTGGAACCCACCTCCTTTGGACTCAGCGGCCACGGTCGTTCCGTGGCAGGAGGGTCGTGATGCGTAGCGCACCCTGTCCGAGCGAACGGACACAGGTGCAGACCGTACAGAGTACCTGCTCACCTCCTTCCGGTTGAAATCCGGCACCTGGAGGCCACACTCTGTACCCATCGGGTGTGCTCGGTGCTATGCCCTCCGGCCTCTTCGGGCGGCAGCTCCGCGGCACCGCTCCGCGTCAGCCAGGAGGTACTTTCCGATGGCACAGGCAATGCGGCCCCAGTCGTCTATCTCGCTGTTCTCCACCGACGGCAAGCCCCACCCGCTGCAGGACACCCTCGTGGCGATCACTGCGGTCCTGGGCATCGTGGCGTTCGTCACGGCGTTCTTCCACAATCTGCACCTGCTCAGCTCGTGGGCAGGGCTGATCGGCATCCTCACCGGCGCCTACGGGCAGTTCATCTCGGTCACGACACGCGAGCGCTTCGCACTGATCGTCGGCCTGGGAGCGGCCGCGGTCGGGTTCTATCTCGCCATGGCGCACGGCGGCCTCTTCGGGTAGCCGGGGCCCCTCCGCGACAGGGCGCCGGTCGGCCTTCGGCCCGGACCGGGTCCGTCCCCCAGATGGGTGGCGCCCTTGTCGCAGTAGGCTTCGCGCCATAGCCAGCGAAGCCGCCTAGGAGACGCCCCGCATGAGCCTGTCCCTGAGGACCATCAGCCGAGTGCAGCATCTGGCCTACCTCCAGAGCCTGCCCTCGGCGAGCCACTGCCAGGTTCCGGCGTGGGCCGACGTGAAGAACGAGTGGCGTTCGGAGAACCTCGGTTGGTTCGACAACTCCGGTGAACTCGTCGGTGCCGCACTGGTGTTGTACCGGCAGCTGCCCAAGGTGAAGCGGTACCTCGCCTACCTTCCCGAGGGCCCGGTCATCAACTGGTACGCCCCGAATCTGGAGGAATGGCTCCAGCCGATGCTGGCGCACCTGAAGCAGCAGGGTGCCTTCACCGTGAAGATGGGCCCGCCCGTCGTCATCCGCCGCTGGAACGCCACCGCCATCAAGGCCGGTATCCAGGACCCCGAGGTCAAGCGCCTGCGCGACGTGGAGGCTTCGGTCATCGAGCCCCGCGCCTTCGAGGTGTCCGACAAGCTGCGCCGTATGGGCTGGCAGCAGGCCGAGGACGGCGGCGCCGGTTTCGGCGACGTCCAGCCGCGCTACGTCTTCCAGGTACCGCTCGCCGAACGGTCGCTGGACGATGTCCTCAAGGGATTCAACCAGCTGTGGCGCCGCAACATCAAGAAGGCCGAGAAGGCCGGTGTCGAGGTCGTCCAGGGCGGCTACGAGGACCTGCCGACCTGGCAGCACCTCTACGAGATCACCGCCGAGCGCGACAAGTTCCGCCCGCGCCCGCTCAGCTACTTCCAGCGCCAGTGGACGGCCCTCAACTCCGAGGACCCGAACCGGATGCGGCTGTACGTCGCCACGCACGAGGGGGAGCCGCTGGCAGCCGCCACGATGCTCACCGTCGGCCAGCACGTCTGGTACTCCTACGGCGCCTCCGCCAACCACAAGCGCGAGGTCAGGCCGTCGAACGCGATGCAGTGGCGCATGCTGCGCGACTCCTACGCGCTCGGCGCGAGCGTGTACGACCTGCGCGGCATCAGCGACACGCTGGACGAGAACGACCACCTGTTCGGCCTGATCCAGTTCAAGGTCGGCACGGGCGGCGAGGCCGTCGAGTACGTCGGCGAGTGGGACTTTCCGCTCAACAAGGTGCTCCACAAGGCGCTCGACATCTACATGTCGCGCCGCTGATTCCCACCCCACCCCCGCTGCATCGCACAGTTCTTTTCTAGAGAGGTTCCGGACGGGCATGGCGCTCACGCTCTACGTCGACACCGCGCGCTGGCGTGCGCACCAGAAGCAGATTCACGATCAGTTCCCCGGACTGATCCCGGTCTGCAAGGGCAACGGCTACGGCTTCGGCCACGAGCGGCTGTGCGAGGAGGCGACCCGGATGGGCGCCGACATCCTGGCCGTGGGCACGACGTACGAAGCCGCCGCCATAAAGGATCTGTTCGGCGGTGACCTGCTGGTGCTGACCCCGTTCCGGCGGGGCGAGGAGCCGGTGCCGCTTCCCGACCGGGTCATCCGCTCGGTGTCCTCGGTGGACGGGGTGCGCGGCCTGGTCGGCGCGCGTGTCGTGATCGAGTGCATGAGTTCGATGCGCCGCCACGGCATCTCCGAGCAGGACCTGGGGCAACTGCACTCCGCGATCGAGGACGTACGGCTGGAGGGCTTCGCCCTGCACCTGCCGCTGGACCGCCCCGACGGCTCGGACGCCGTCGAAGAGGTCATCGGCTGGATGGACCGGCTGCGCGCGGCCCGGCTGCCGCTGCACACCATGTTCGTCAGCCACCTGCGGGCCGAGGAGCTGGCGCGGCTGCGCCAGCAGTTCCCGCAGACCCACTTCCGGGCCCGGATCGGCACCCGGCTGTGGCTGGGCGACCACGACGCCACCCAGTACCGGGGCGCCGTCCTGGACGTCACGCGGGTCGCCAAGGGCGACCGCTTCGGGTACCGCCAGCAGAAGGCGGCCTCCGACGGCTGGCTGGTCGTCGTCGCGGGCGGCACCTCGCACGGCGTGGGCCTGGAAGCTCCCAAGGCCCTGCACGGTGTGATGCCGCGTGCCAAGGGGGTCGCCCGGGCGGGGCTGGCCACCGTGAACAGGAACCTGTCGCCGTTCGTGTGGGCGGGCAAGCAGCGCTGGTTCGCGGAGCCGCCGCACATGCAGGTGTCGATCCTGTTCGTGCCCTCGGACGCGACGGAGCCGCGTGTGGGCGACGAGCTGGTGGCTCATCTGCGGCACACCACGACCCAGTTCGACCGGGCGCTCGACGCCTGACGTCCGGGTCGGGCGCCGCCGGGATCACTCCCGGGTGACGCCCCACTCGACCAGCGGTCCCTCCGAGGGCGTCGCTTCCTGCGGCGCCCTCGTGGCGTTGGCGAGCACGAACCTGTCCTCGGCCCCGTCCAGGACACCGCCCGAGGGGTCGTCCGAGCCGTCCTGGCGTACGACGTCCCGCTCGGGGAGCAGGATGTCGCGGACCACGACCGCGCACAGGTAGAGCGTGCCGATCAGGTGGGCGGCGATCGCCAGCTGGTAGCCCTCCAGGGGCAGCCCCTGGTGCTTTTCGCCACTGGTCGTGTAGGCGAGGTAATACCAGATCCCGAGGAAGTAGGCGACCTCGCAGGTCTGCCAGATCAGGACGTCGCGCCAGCGCGGGCGCGCGAGGGCGGCCAGCGGGATGAGCCAGAGCACGTACTGCGGCGAGTACACCTTGTTGAGCAGGATGAAGACGGCGACGACCAGGAAGACCAGCTGGGCGAAACGGGGCCGCCGCTGGGCGGTGAGCCCCAGCAGGCCGATGGCCGCGCACAGCAGCAGGGTCAGCCCCGTGGCGTACGTGTTCGCGCCCTCCAGCGGGTTCCCCGAGCGCTGGGAGATCAACAGCCACACCGACCCGAAGTCGATGGGGCGCTCCTGGCTGAAGGTGTAGAACTTCGACCAGCCGTCCCGGGCGTAGAGCATGACGGGCAGGTTCACCACGAGCCAGGACGCGACCGCGCCGAACGTCGCCAGACCGAATTCGCGCCACTTTCCGGCCCGCCAGCACAGCACGAACAGCGGGCCGAGCAGCAGGACGGGGTAGAGCTTGGCGGCGGTGGCCAGGCCGATCAGGATGCCGAAGGCCAGGGCCCGGCCGCGGGACCACATGAGCATCCCGGCGGCGGTCAGGGCGATGGCCAGCAGGTCCCAGTTGATGGTCGCGGTCAGCGCGAAGGCGGGCGCCAGGGCGAAGAGCAGGCCGTCCCAGGGACGGCGGCGGTGGGTACGGGCGACGCAGACCGCGATGACTGCGGCGCAGGCCATCAGCATGCCCGCGTTGACCATCCAGTACATCTGCTCGCGGTGCTGCATGGAGCCGCCGGTGGGCGTGAGCCAGGAGGCGACCTGCATGAAGAGACCGGTGAGCACGGGGTACTCGAGGTACTGCATGTCGCCGGGGAGCCGGTCGAAGTAGGGCGTCAGACCGTCGGCGAAGCCGCGTACGACGTACAGGTGCGGGATGTCCGAGTAGCAGGCGTGGGTGTACTGCGAGCCCGCCCCCCGGAACCACGCCCAGTCGTAGCAGGGCAGCTTCTGCACCATGCCGAGCGCGAACATGCCGATGGCGACCAGGACGATGACGCGGACCGGGGTCAGCCAATGACCGCCGAGCCGCGCGTACCTGCCCATCGGGCCGCCGATCAGCTCACTGCCGGCCGCTGCGACCTCGTCCTGCCGTGTGGGCAGTACGGGGCGGTCCTCCTGCACCTTCGTCATGCGCTCATCCTGCCGTACGGCGCGGTGTGTGCGGCGAGGGCCGCCGCACCGGAGTGCGACGGCCCTCGGAAAACACGGGGGGGGCGGATCAGCCCGTGTCGGCGCCCGTGGGTCCCCAGATGCTGCCACCCGGTCTGCCGGGCTTGGGCGTCTTCGATGGAGTGGGACTCGGAGTCGGACCGTCGGTCGGGTTCGACGGGTCGCAGTAGAGGTTCCACGGCTTGCAGGTGGGCTTGCCGCCCTGGGACGGGGTCGGAGACGGGGTCGGGGACGGCGAGGGCGACGGGGACGGGGACGGCGACGGGGACGGCGAGGGCGACGGGGTGGGCGTGGGGGTGGGAGCACCCGCGGCGTCCGCCGTCACACCGATGTCCTCGGCCTCGGGGAAGTCCTTGGACGCGGTGCCGTTGAGCGCGGCCTTCATGTACTCGGTCCAGATCACCGCGGGGATGTCACCACCGTGGATGGAGTCGACACCGCCCACCTTGTTCATGGACATCAGCTTCTTGTCCGCCGAGTTCGGGTCGTTGCGGAACAGGGTGACGGCGGTCGACAGCTGGGGGGTGTAGCCGACGAACCAGGCCGACTTGTTCTGGTCGGTGGTGCCGGTCTTGCCCGCGGCGGGGCGGCCGAGCTTCTTGGCCTTGGTGCCGGTGCCGTTCTGGATGACGTTGGTGAGGACCTTGGTGACGTTGTCGGCGATGGAGTTGTCCATGGCCCGCTGGGCCTTGGGCTGCTCGAAGCCGGACACTTTCTCACCGTTCTTGAGCACCTCGGTGACGGAGAAGGGCTCGTGATGGGTGCCGGAGGCCGCGAAGGTGGCGTAGGCGTCGGCCATGCGGATGGCCGAAGGGGTCGAGGTGCCGAGCGCGAACGAGGCGTTGTCGGCCGGGTCCATCGAGTCTTCCAGGATGCCGGAGGCCTTGGCCACCCCGCGCACCTTGTCGTGGCCGACGTCGAAGACGAGCTGGGCGAACGGCGAGTTGATGGACTTCTCCATCGCCTCGTTGAGGGTCACGTACCCGTACGGGGTGGTGCTCTCGTTCTTCTGCTTGAACGGCGTGCCGTCGGCGGAGCGCAGCGGCTTGCCCTCGCGGTTGTTGATCACCGTGAGGTCGTTGCCGTTGTACTTGCTGTCGACGGAGAGGCCCTTGCCTTTGGAGTTCTGGGTGCCGTACTCCAGGGCCGCGGCCAGCACGAAGGGCTTCCAGGTCGAGCCGACCGGGACGCCGATGGTGTTCGCGTTGTTGGTGAAGTGCTTCTTGTCCCAGCCGGGGCCGCCGTAGATGGCCACGACGGCTCCGGTGTTCACGTCCACGGAGGCGGCGCCGAACTGGACGAAGGTGTCGTACTCCGGGCGCGCCTTCTCGTCCAGGAAGTCGTTGCGGGTGTCCTCGACGGCCTTGACCAGCGCGTCCACCTTCGGCTTCTGGAAGGTGGTGGTGATCTTGTAGCCACCGAGGGCCATCTGTTCGGCGGTGATCCCCTTGGTTTTCATCACGTACTGCTTGGCCGTCTCCACCAGGTAGCCGGTCTGGCCCCCGAGGGAGCGGGCCTGCGCGGAGTCCACGAGCTTGGGGAACTCCCGGTACTTGTCCCGCTCGGCCTGGTCCATCCGGCCCACGGCGACCTCACGGTCCAGCACCCAGGACCAGCGGCTCATCGCGCGCTTGGTGTTGGCCTCGGGGGTGGCCGCGGATCCGATGCCGCCGTCCGGGTTGTAGAGGTTGGGGCCCTTGAGTACCGAGGCGAGGAACGCGCCTTCGGAGGGGGTCAGCTGGTCGGAGTCCTTGTCGAAGTACGCGCGGGAGGCGGCCTGGATGCCGTAGGCGTCCCGTCCGTAGTAGGCCGTGTTGAGGTAGCCCGCGAGGATCGTGTCCTTCTCCGCGGTGACACCCAGTTTTATCGAGATGAAGAGCTCCGTGACCTTCCGCTTGAGCGTCTGGTCGGAGTCCAGGAAGGTGTTCTTCACGTACTGCTGGGTGATGGTCGAGCCGCCCTGGGTCGAACCGCCCTTGGCCATGTTGACCACGGCACGGGCGATGCCCATGGGGTCGACGCCCTTGTCCGAATCGAAGGACTCGTTCTCCGCCGAGATCACCGCGTTCCGCATGGAGCGCGGGATCCTGTCGATGGGCACGATCTGCCGGTTGATCGAACTGCCGGTCGCGACCATCTGGCTGCCGTCGGCCCAGTAGAAGACGTTGTTCTGGGCCTTGGCGGCCTTGTTCGCGTCGGGGGTGCCCACCATCGCGATACCGATGCCCGTACCGGCCGTGATCACGGCGAAGAAGCCCAGGGTGGTGCCTCCGACGAGCTTCCAGGAGGGCAGGAAGCGCTTCCAGCCGTCCTTGTCGGAACGCGGGTAGTTGATGAACCGCTTGCTCTTGCGGCCGGGCCCCTGGCCCACGCCGCGGCCCGCCCCCGGCCCTCGGGCTCCGTTGCGGGCTCCGGCGCGACCGCCGGGTGCCGACTGGTCTGCGTACGGGCCGCTGGGCGTGGCGGTAGGGGCGTCACGCCCGGGCGTGCTGCCCCTGCCGGGGCGCTGTTGGGCGGCCCGACGGGCCGCAGCACGTCCACCACCTTGCTGCTGCGGCGGTTTGCGGCGGTGCTCGCTCATCGAACGACTACTCCTCGGGCAGGCGAGTGGCCTGGAAGCGGCAGGCGTATTCCGGTTCCCCCGGTGTCATGGCGGACAGACTACGCAGGCTCAAAACCTGATCAGTGCCGAAGTTCACCCCAAATCAGGCAACTCGCCTCCCACGAATTAGTGATGTGACGCCGGTCACCACGTCTCCCCTTGTCGTAACGGGCCGCCCGTTCTATCGTCTGGATGTATCGAGTCGATACATCAGCTCGGCATAAAGACTCAGGGGCGAGGAGGAAGCAGGCAGATGAGTCGGCGCTCAGGCATTCTCGAGTTCGCTGTCCTCGGCCTGCTTCGCGAGTCCCCCATGCACGGCTATGAGCTGCGCAAACGGCTCAATACCTCGCTGGGGGTGTTCCGTGCGTTCAGCTACGGAACGCTCTATCCCTGCCTCAAGACGCTCGTCGCCAACGGGTGGTTGATCGAAGAACCGGGCAACGCCCTGGAAGACGCGCTCGCCGCTTCACTCGCAGGGCGCCGCGCCAAGATCGTCTACCGGTTGACGGCAGCGGGCAAGGAGCACTTCGAGGAGCTGCTCTCCCACACCGGCCCCGATACCTGGGAGGACGAGTCCTTCGCCGCCCGCTTCGCGTTCTTCGGTCAGACCGAACGGGACGTGCGCATGCGGGTGCTGGAGGGCCGCCGCAGCCGGCTGGAGGAGCGCCTGGAGAAGATGCGCACCTCGCTCGCCCGTACGCGGGAGCGCCTCGACGACTACACCCTTGAGCTGCAGCGTCACGGCATGGAATCCGTGGAGCGCGAAGTGCGCTGGCTGAACGAGCTGATCGAGAGCGAGCGGGCGGGACGGGATCGGAGACGACCCGGCTCGTCCGACGAAACTGCAAAATGAGGCCCTGCATTCGCAGGCCTCGTCCGAGAACAAACAGGGAGCAACCGGAATGGGTTCGGTTCGCGTAGCCATCGTCGGCGTGGGCAACTGCGCCGCCTCGCTGGTGCAGGGCGTCGAGTACTACAAGGACGCCGACCCGGCGGCCAAGGTCCCCGGCCTCATGCACGTCCAGTTCGGCGACTACCACGTCCGCGACGTCGAGTTCGTTGCCGCCTTCGACGTCGACGCGAAGAAGGTCGGCCTCGACCTTTCGGACGCCATCGGCGCCAGCGAGAACAACACGATCAAGATCTGCGACGTCCCCAACAAGGGCGTGACCGTTCAGCGCGGCCACACCCTGGACGGCCTGGGCAAGTACTACCGGATGACCATCGAGGAGTCCCCCGAGGCCCCGGTCGACATCGTCAAGGTCCTCAAGGACAAGCAGGTCGACGTTCTGGTCTGCTACCTGCCCGTCGGTTCCGAGGCCGCCGCGAAGTTCTACGCGCAGTGCGCCATCGACGCCAAGGTCGCGTTCGTCAACGCTCTCCCGGTCTTCATCGCCGGTACCAAGGAGTGGGCGGACAAGTTCACCGAGGCGGGCGTCCCGATCATCGGTGACGACATCAAGTCCCAGGTCGGCGCGACCATCACGCACCGCGTGATGGCGAAGCTGTTCGAAGACCGCGGTGTCCGTCTTGAGCGCACCATGCAGCTCAACGTCGGCGGCAACATGGACTTCAAGAACATGCTCGAGCGTGACCGCCTCGAGTCCAAGAAGATCTCGAAGACGCAGGCCGTCACCTCGCAGATCCCGGACCGCGACCTGGGCGAGAAGAACGTCCACATCGGCCCGTCCGACTACGTCGCGTGGCTCGACGACCGCAAGTGGGCGTACGTCCGCCTCGAGGGTCGCGCCTTCGGTGACGTTCCGCTGAACCTCGAGTACAAGCTCGAGGTGTGGGACTCCCCGAACTCCGCCGGTGTCATCATCGACGCCGTCCGCGCCGCGAAGATCGCCAAGGACCGCGGTATCGGTGGCCCGATCCTGTCGGCTTCCAGCTACTTCATGAAGTCCCCGCCGGTGCAGTACTTCGACGACGAGGCCTTCGCGAACGTCGAGAAGTTCATCAAGGGCGAGGTCGAGCGCTAAGCAGGACACAGCGCGATGCCAAGGGTCTCCGGCCACTTGGACGTCGACTGTTCTTCCGCGGAGGGTCCCCAGGCAATGTGCCCGGGGACCCTCCGCGTATGTGACCCTTGCCCACATGCCTGTCGTAGGTGATCTGCGCGTACTCCTGCGCCTGAGGGATTTCCGCAATCTGCTCGGCGTGCGGCTGCTGTCCCAGGCGGCCGACGGCGTCTACCAGGTCGCGCTCGCCACCTATGTGGTGTTCTCCCCCGAGAAGCAGGCTTCGCCCGCGGCCATCGCTTCGGCCATGGCCGTCCTGCTGCTGCCCTATTCGGCGATCGGCCCCTTCGCGGGCGTGCTGCTGGACCGCTGGCCCCGCCGCCAGGTCTTCCTCTACGGCAACCTGCTCCGCGCCTTCCTGGCCTGTGTCACCGGGATGCTGATCGTCGCGCAGGTGCCCGACTGGCTGTTCTACGCCTCCGCGCTCTCCGTGACGGCGGTCAACCGCTTCGTCCTGGCCGGGCTCTCGGCATCGCTGCCCCGTGTGGTCGGCGCGGACCAGCTGGTGACCGCCAACGCCCTCTCACCGACCGCCGGAACGCTCGCGGCGACCTCGGGCGGGGGACTCGCCTTTCTCGTCCGGCTGCTCGCCGCCGAGTCCAATGCCGTCGTCGTCCTGCTCGGC
Source organism: Streptomyces sp. G-G2 (assembly GCF_030063135.1). GTDB lineage: Bacteria > Actinomycetota > Actinomycetes > Streptomycetales > Streptomycetaceae > Streptomyces. The sequence goes on along the minus strand of NZ_JASISO010000007.1, from coordinate 208,361 downwards.
GCGGCCCTCTACCTGTGCGCCGCTCTCGTCTCCCTGCGCCTGGGCATCGGGCTCCTCGGCCCCGACCGCGCACCCGCCCACCGGCATCCCTCGGTGACCGAGGGCATTTCCTCGACCGCGCGGGGGATGGCACAGGGGCTGCGACATCTGTACGAACGCCGGGACGCGGCCCAAGCGCTGACCGCGATGACCGCGATGCGGTTCTGCTACGGGGCGCTGACGGTGACCCTGCTGACCCTGTGCCGCTACGCGTGGACGGACAACGAGTCGGACGGTCTCGCCCTGCTGGGCGTGGCCGTCGGGGTCTCCGGGGCCGGGTTCTTCACGGCCGCCGTCGTCACGCCGTGGCTGGTGGGACGTCTCGGCACCCGGGGCTGGATCACGCTGTGCGCTGCCGCCGCGGCGGTCCTGGTGCCGAGTCTCGGTCTGTTCTTCGCGCCCGGCCCGATGCTGGTCGCCGCGTTCGTGCTGGGTCTCGCCACCCAGGGAGCGAAGATCGCCACTGACACGGTCGTCCAGTCCCGTGTGGACGACGAGTACCGCGGCCGGGTCTTCTCCGTCTACGACGTGCTGTTCAACGTCGCGTTCGTCGGAGCGGCCGCGGCCGCCTCGCTCGTCCTGCCGCTCGACGGGAAATCCGTCCCGCTGATCCTGGGCGTGGCCGCGCTCTACGCGGTGACCGCCGTGATGCTGTTCCGGCGAGGACGACGTTTCACGTGAAACATCGCCCCTGACCGAGCTCCGATCGACATCGGCCCCGCCGTCGATGTTTCACGTGAAACATCGACGGCGGTCACCCGTCGCCTGCGGGCTCAGTTCTCGGCGGCCCACCACTCCTTGAGGGCCGCGACCGCCGCGTCCCGCTCCATGGGGCCGTTCTCCAGGCGCAGCTCCAGCAGGAAGGCGTAGGCCTTGCCGATCACCGGGCCGGGGCCGACGTCAAGGACCCGCATGATCTCGTTGCCGTCCAGGTCGGGCCGGATCGAGTCCAGCTCCTCCTGCTCCTGGAGCTGCGCGATCCGCGTCTCCAGGCCGTCGTAGGCGTGCGAGAGCGCGTTGGCCTTGCGCTTGTTGCGCGTGGTGCAGTCCGAGCGGGTCAGCTTGTGCAGCCGCTCCAGCAGCGGTCCGGCGTCACGGACGTAGCGGCGGACCGCGGAGTCCGTCCATTCGCCCGCTCCGTAACCGTGGAAGCGCAGGTGCAGCTCCACCAGCCGGGAGACGTCCTTGACCATGTCGTTGGAGTACTTCAGCGCCGCCATGCGCTTCTTGGTCATCTTCGCGCCCACCATCTCGTGGTGGTGGAAGGAGACGCGGCCGTCGCTCTCGAAGCGCCGGGTCCGGGGCTTGCCGATGTCATGGAGCAGGGCGGACAGCCGCAGCACGAGGTCGGGGCCGTTCTCCTCCAGGTCGATCGCCTGCTCCAGCACGATCAGCGAGTGGTCGTAGACGTCCTTGTGCCGGTGGTGCTCATCGCTCTCCAGGCGCAGCGCGGGCAGCTCCGGCAGTACCCGGTCGGCCAGGCCCGTGTCGACGAGCAGGCCCAGGCCCAGCCGGGGACGGTCCGAGAGCAGGAGCTTGTTCAGCTCGGCCTGGACCCGCTCGGCCGAGACGATCTCGATCCGCTCGGACATCGCCTTCATCGCGGCGACGACCTCGGGCGCGACCTCGAAGTCCAGCTGCGCGGCGAACCGGGCGGCCCGCATCATGCGCAGCGGGTCGTCGGAGAAGGAGTCCTCGGGGGTTCCCGGGGTCCGCAGGACACGGGCCTCCAGGTCCTCCAGACCGCCGTGCGGGTCGATGAACCGCTGCTGCGGAAGCGCCAGGGCCATGGCGTTGACCGTGAAATCGCGGCGGACCAGGTCCTGCTCGATGGAGTCGCCGTAGGAGACCTCGGGCTTGCGCGAGGTGCGGTCGTAGGCCTCGGACCGGTAGGTGGTCACCTCGATCTGGAAGCCGCCCTTGTGCGCTCCGACCGTGCCGAAGGCGATGCCGACGTCCCAGACGGAGTCCGCCCACGGACGGACGATCTTGAGTACATCCTCGGGGCGGGCGTCGGTGGTGAAGTCGAGGTCGTTGCCGAGGCGCCCGAGCAGCGCGTCGCGAACGGACCCGCCGACCAGCGCGAGGCTGAACCCCGCCTCCTGGAAACGGCGGCCGAGATCATCGGCGACAGGGGCGACCCGCAGCAGTTCACTGACCGCGCGGTGCTGCACCTGACTCAGGGCACTGGGGTTGTCTTCGTTGGCGTTCGGCACAACTGAAAAGGGTACGTGCCCCGCCCGGCATGGGCTTCCTCCTTTATGGGCACCCCGGCACAGCGCGCCCGCCATGCGGACCCGATCATGTGGAGCAAGGCGCGGCACTCGCGCACAGCGGGCCTCGTTACCATGCGTGGACGTACAAACGACGACCACTGACACTTCGAGGACGGGCGGGCGCGTGGCCGAGGCGGCAGACATCCAGGGGACGGCTCCGGCCCCTGTCCGGCGCCGCTGGTTGCGGCGCACGATCGTCATGCTCACCGGGACACCGGTTCTCGCCGCCCTCGTCTACGCCCCAGCCCCGGCGGCGCGAGCCGCCGGGAACGCCTCCTCCGCCTCCAGCGCCGTCGATGTCCAGCTGGACACGCTGACGCCCAGCGCGCCGGTGAAGGGCGACACGCTCACCATCTCGGGCACGGTGACCAACAACAGCCGCGAGACGATCACCGAGGCACACGTGGGTCTGCGGGTCGGCCCGGTACTCAGTGACCGCGAGGCCATCGGTGAGGCCGCCGACCGGGCCGGTTTCCGGCCGGGTGGCGACCCCGCGGAGATCGACGCCGCGTTCTCGGCGAAGATCTCCGCCCTGCCCTCGAAGAACAGCCAGCCGTTCACCCTGAAGGTCCCGGTCGACAAGCTGGGGCTCGACAAGGACGGGGTCTACCAGCTCGGGGTCTCGGTGTCGGGGGAGAGCGAGAACCGTCCCACCGAACAGGTCCTCGGCATTCAGCGGACCCTCCTGCCCTGGCAGCCCGAGACCGCGGCGAGGCGGGCCCAGCTCAGCTACGTGTGGCCGCTGATCTCCCGGGTCCACCTCACGGCCGAGACGGGATCCGACGAGCTGCAGACCCCCGTCTTCGAGGACGACGAACTCGCCGACGAGCTGCGCCCGGGCGGGCGGCTGGAGCAGATGGTCTCCCTCGGCAAGGACCTGCCGATCACCTGGGTGATCGACCCCGACCTGCTCAACACGGTCGACGCGATGACCAAGGGCTACCGGGTCCGGGTTCCCGGAGGGAAGCCGGTACCGGGCCGGAACAAGGCCGTCGCCGAGCGCTGGCTGAGCGCGCTGGAAGCCGCCGTACAGGGCAAGAAGGTCGTCGCGCTGCCCTTCGCCGACCCCGACCTCGCCTCGCTCGCCCACCGCGGCAAGGACGTCTCGGGGACCCTGGGGCAGCTGCGGCCCGCCACCGACAAGGCGAAGCAGGCGGTCGAGACCGTGCTGCACGTCACACCGTCCACCGACTTCTCCTGGCCCGTGGACGGCGCCATCGATCCGTCGATCGTCAACGTGGCGACCTCGGCCGGCGCCCACAACATCCTCACCCGCAGCGACAGCCTCCAGGAGAACACCGCCCTCGGGTACACGCCCTCGGCCGCCCGCCCGATCGGCGCCGGAGCGACCGCCGTGGTCGCCGACGCCCGGCTCTCCACCGCTTTCGAGGGCGACATGCTGAGCGCGGGCAACTCGATCCTCGCCGTCCAGCAGTTCCTCGCGCAGAGCCTCGTGCTGAACCAGCAGGGCACCGAGGAGCAGCGCAGCTTCGTGGTCACCCCGCAGCGGACGCCCACGTCCAGCCAGGTCCAGACGATGGCCGCGGCCCTGCGTGGCCTCCAGGCAGGTCGCTGGGCCCAGCCCGTCGACCTCGATGCCGCCGCCGCCGCGAAGCCCGACCCGGGCGCCGCCACCCAGGTGCCGGGCGCCGGCCAGTACCCCGAGGCGCTGAGCAAGCAGGAACTGCCGCGCTCGGCGTTCGAGGAGATCCGCACCACCCAGACCGCGCTCGACCACTTCAAGGTGATCCTCTCGGCGCCGGACCGGGTCGAGATCCCCTTCGGCAACACGACCAACCGGGAGATGTCCACCTCCTGGCGCGGCCACCCCGAAGAGGCCGGTCTCTACCGCGGCGAGGTCCAGCAGTACCTGATCGGGCTCACCGACCAGGTCCAGCTGATCCCCAAGTCCGACGCCACCCTGTCCGGCCACAGCGCGACGATCCCGGTGACCATCCAGAACAGCCTGGTCCAGGACGTCCGCGGGCTGGTCCTGCGGCTCAAGTCCGCGAACCCCACGCGCCTGATGTTCGACAACGACGGTATGGCCGAGAAGGACGTCAACGTCCAGGCGGAACACAGCCAGAGCCTGAAGTTCAACGCCAACGCCACCGCGAGCGGCCCCGTCGAGGTCACCGCGCAGCTCTACACCAAGGACGGCGTCCCCTACGGCAAGGAACGCAAGTTCACCGTGGAGGCGACGGAGGTCACCCCCACTGTCATGCTCGTCATCGCGGGCGGCGTACTGCTCCTCGTCGTGGCCGGCATCAAGATGTACGCCAGCCGCAAGCGCGTCGCGGCGCGTGCCGTCACCGAGGAGAGCACGCAGCAGAGTGACGAGAGCCCGGACACCGGACCGCAAAGCACGAGCGGGTCCGGCCCGGGTGAGACAGTGGACCGTTGAGCGACGCCGTGGCCGGTCGGCCTGGGGACGATGAGGTGGGGTTTCGATGAACGCGCCGTACGACGGTGACCGCGTGCAGGGCGCTGGCGGTCCCGCGCCCGCCCAGGGCACTGCGCCGGGCACCCCGGTACCGGGGCAGGCTCCTCCGCCTGCCGCCGGGCCGGAACACGACCCGTATGTGCAGGATGCCTACGACTACGATCCGTACCGGTCCCAGGACCTCTCGGCCCAGGACCCGGTCGCCGAGGTCCTCTACGACCGGTCGTCGCACCCGCCGCCGCCCCCGGGCACATACCAGGAGCCCGGGCCGCTGTACGCGGCTCCGGCGGCTCCCGTGTACTCCCCGGACCCCCGGGTGTGGGCGCAGACCCCGCCGCCCGAACCGGACGGTCCCTCCCGCCACCTGCCCTACGGCGACCACGCGACCACCACCCAGTTCGTCGGCGTCGACTCCCTCGTCACCAGGGCCACCGACGAGCAGGCCGAGCCGGACGCCTTCGCACACCTCTACCGGGACCAGCAGGCGGCTCCCCGCACGCTGGCGGAGGACGCCCCCGTCGCCGCGCCCGCGCCCGGCAAGCCCGCCGGGCGCGCTTCGAGCCTGCTCAAGTCCAGCGCGCTCATGGCGGCGGGCACGATCGTCTCGCGGCTGACGGGCTTCCTGCGGACCCTGGTCATCGCCGGTGCGATCGGTGTCGGCACCTTCAACGACACCTACCAGATCGCCAACACCCTGCCGACGATGATCTACGTCCTCGTCGGCGGCGGTGCCCTCAACGCGGTCTTCATCCCGCAGCTGGTCCGGGCCATGAAGAACGACGACGACGGGGGAGAGGCCTACGCCAACCGGCTGCTGACCCTCGTCGTGGTCCTGCTGGCCGGTATCACCACCGTGTGCGTGCTCGCGGCACCGCTGTTCATCACGATGATGTCGCCGAAGATCGCCTCGGATCCCGCGCAGATGGACGTCGCGGTCGCCTTCGCCCGCTACTGCCTGCCCACCATGTTCTTCATGGGCGTGCACGTGGTCCTCGGCCAGATCCTCAACGCCCGCGGCCGGTTCGGCGCGATGATGTGGACCCCCGTCCTCAACAACGTGGTCGTCATCGCCACCTTCGGCGCCTTCATCTGGGCCTTCGGCGGGTTCACCACCTCCGGTGTCAACGCCGCCACCGTCACCGCCGACGGCGTCCGGCTGCTGGGTCTGGGCACCCTGCTGGGTCTCACCGTTCAGGCCCTGGCGATGCTCCCGTACCTGCGGGACGCGGGATTCACCCCGAAGCTGCGCTTCGACTGGAAGGGCCACGGCCTCGGCAAGGCCGCCGGTCTGGCCAAGTGGACGTTCTTCTTCGTCCTGGCCAACCAGGTCGGCCTGGTCGTCGTCACCCAGCTCGCCACCTGGGCCGGATCCGTGGCCGAGAAGCAGGGCCACCCGGGTACCGGCATCACCGCCTACAACTACGCGCTGCTGCTGTGGCAGATGCCGCAGGCCATCATCACTGTCTCCGTCATGACGGCCGTCCTGCCGCGGATCTCCCGCTCGGCCCACGACGGGGACGTCTCCGCGGTCCGCGACGACATCTCCTACGGGCTGCGCACCTCGGCGGTCGCGATCGTGCCCTGCGCCTTCGCGTTCCTCGCGCTCGGTGTCCCAATGGCCACGCTGCTCTACGCGGGCTCCGGCTCCGGCGCCCAGAACATCGGCTACGTGCTGATGGCCTTCGGCCTCGGGCTCATCCCGTACTCGGTGCAGTACGTCGTCCTGCGCGGGTTCTACGCCTACGAGGACACCCGGACCCCCTTCTACAACACCTGCATCGTCGCCGGCGTCAACGCGGCGGTCTCCGTCGCCGCGTTCCTGGTGCTGCCCGCCCGGTGGGCCGTGGTCGGCATGGCCGCCGCCTACGGTCTGGGCTACACGGCGGGCGTGGGCGTCGCCTGGCGCCGCCTGCGCACCAAGCTGGGCGGCGACCTGGACGGCACCCACGTGATGCGGACCTACGCCCGCCTCGCCGGAGCCTGTGTTCCCGCCGCCGTCGTGGGTGGTGGCGTCGCCTTCGGTATCACTCGGCTGCTCGGCAGCGGAGTGACCGGTTCCCTGGCTTCCCTGGTGGCCGGTGGGATCGCTCTGGCGGCGGTATTCCTCATCGCCGCCAAGCGGATGCGGATCGAGGAGCTCAACGCCATGGTCGGAATGGTGCGCGGACGTCTGGGGCGCTGATGCGCACAACCATCGGCCCCCCTAGCGTGTCGTGCATAGCGTCGGACTGTGGGCACAATTGGCACGGCCTCGCGGACCGGCCGACAGCGCGTAACGGATGGGGAGGCAGGAACGACGGTGGCGGAACGTAGCACGGCTGCCGTCGACGTGGCCGACAACAGCGGCGAGGAGCCGCCGGTCGCCGAGGCGGCCAAGGTCACGGCCGACGGGGTGCAGCACCACAACGGACGACCCTCGGACGGACTGATGCCCGCATCGGACGGCGAACCGGAGAACGGCAAGGCGAGCACCAAGAGCACGGCGCCGACCGCCGCTCCCGAACTGCACAGCGGTCACAAGCTCGCCAGACGCTACCGGCTCGAGGAGTGCGTCACCCGTCTGGACGGATTCAGCAGCTGGCGTGCGATGGACGAGAAGCTGCGCCGTGCCGTGGGCGTCCACCTGCTGCCCGCCGACCACCCCCGAGGCCGTTCGGTACTGGCGGCGGCCCGCTCCTCCGCCCTGCTCGGTGACCCCCGGTTCGTCCAGGTCCTCGACGCCGTGGAGGAGAACGACCTCGTCTACGTCGTCCACGAATGGCTGCCCGACGCCACCGAGCTGACGGCCCTGCTAGCCGCGGGCCCGCTGGAGCCGCACGAGGCCTACCAGCTCGTCAGCCAGATCTCCCAGGCCATGACGGCGGCCCACCGCGAGGGCCTGGCCCACCTGCGGCTCACCCCGAGCGCCATACTGCGCACCTCCACGGGCCAGTACCGCATCCGCGGCCTCGCCGTGAACGCCGCGCTGCGCGGCATCACCAGTGAGACCCCGCAGCGCGCGGACACCGAGGCGATCGGCGCGCTCCTGTACGCCTCCCTCACGCAGCGCTGGCCCTACGAGAACGACGCCTACGGCCTCACCGGCCTGCCCAAGGGCGTCGGCCTGATCGCCCCGGACCAGGTCCGTGCGGGCGTGCACCGGGGCCTGGGTGAACTCGCCATGCGCGCGCTCGCCAACGACGGGGCCACCGCCTCCCGTCAGGAACCCGCCTGCACCACCCCCGAAGAGCTGGCCAAGGCCGTCGCCGCGATGCCTCGCATCAAGCCGCCGGAGCCCGTCTTCACCGCCCCGCCCGAGTACCAGCACACGACCTACCAGCAGGGCAGCTACGGCCGTCCCGCGGCGCACAACGGTGCCACCACCGTGACACCGCTGGCCGCCGTCCCGCCGCCGCCCCCGCTCCAGAGCCGCACCGGCCGGGTGCTCAAGTGGGGTGTCGCCGCCCTGCTCATCGCCGCCCTCGGCCTCGGCAGCTGGCAGCTCGCCGACACCCTCCTCCGCAGCAACCAGGGCAGCGGGAACCAGCAGGCCCCTCAGCCCAAGGGCGACGACACCCCGGCGAAGAAGACCCCGGGCCCGTTGGCCATCAAGGCAGCGCGGGAGTACTACCCGGACGGCACGCCCCAGGACCCCACGGGCGTGGCCAGCACCTACGACGGGGACGCCTCCAGCTACTGGCGGACCAAGAGCTTCCACGACGGGCCCGAGATGAAGGCCGACTACAAGGCCGGCGTCGGCATCGTCTACGACCTCGGTTCCGAGCAGGAGGTCTCCGCCGCGTCGATAGCGCTGCGGTTCGCGGGCAAGCACACCACGGCCACCCTGTACGCGGCGGACTCCACGTCGTCGTCGACCCCGGTGGGCTCCATGAAGAAGATCGCCACCGGGACCACCTCGGAGAACGGTCTGAGCCTGACCACGGACAAGCCCGTCAAGACGCGCTACGTCCTCGTCTGGATCACCGCGATGCCCTGGTCCGGCACCGACCAGTACAGCAGCGAGGGGTACAAGCAGGCGATCACGGATGTGAAGTTCTCGGGCTGAGGCCACAGCAGGGGAGGGGCTCACCGTTGGACCACGCCGCACCCGGCGGCAGCAGCGATCAGGAACTCCTGGCCCTGCACGCCGCCGGAGACCCCCACGCCTTCGGTGAGCTCGTACGTCGTCACCGAGACCGGCTGTGGGCCGTGGCCCTGCGCACCCTCGGCGACCGCGAAGAGGCCGCCGACGCCGTCCAGGACGCCCTCGTGTCGGCCTACCGGGCCGCGCACACCTTCCGCGGCGAGTCCGCCGTCACCACCTGGCTGCACCGGATCACGGTCAACGCCTGCCTGGACCGGGCACGCAAGTCAGCCTCGCGCAGGACCACACCGCTCGACGACACCGAGCGCCTGGAACGCCTTCTGGAGCCTCACGAGTCCGCCGAGGCCCCGGCGGAACGCCATGACCTCCACCGGCAGCTCCTGGCCGCTCTGGCCACCCTCCCCGCCGATCAGCGCGCCGCCCTCGTCCTCGTCGACATGCAGGGATACCCCGTCGCCGAGGCCGCCAGGGTCCTCGACGTGCCCACTGGGACCGTCAAGAGCCGGTGCGCCCGCGGCCGGGCGAAACTCGTCCCCCTCCTCACTCATCTGCGCGCCGATACCGGGGATAACACCGCCGCCGAGCGGGGAAGGAACCGGACGCGGGGGACATCCGTCCCACCTGCGGCAGACCCCACGCACACAGACCCAGACGCGGTGAAGGGCGGAGGTGGACGAACATGACCCCCACGACCGGCATGACCGGCGCGACCGGAACGATCCGGCACCCGGAGGTCTCCGAGATCTCCGAACTCTCCGAGGGGCTGCTCTCTCCCTCCCGTACGTCCGAAGTACGGCACCACCTGACCGGCTGCGCGCTGTGCGCCGACGTCCAGGCCTCCCTGGAGGAGATCCGCTCCCTCCTGGGCACCCTCCCGGGGCCGCCCCGGATGCCCGTGGACATCGCGGGCCGGATCGACGCCGCCCTCGCCGCCGAGGCCCTGCTCGACGCCCGGCCCCCCGCTCCACGGCCCCTGTCCGCCCCTGCCCACGACGCGACGCCCAACGTTTCACGTGAAACATCTCCCGCCACGCGCGCTCCCGAGGGCCGCCCCTCGGGTGCCACCGGCCCGGGACGCCGGCGCGCCCGACGGCGCACAGCCGTGCTGACCGCTCTCGCCGGAGCGGCCGCCTGCGCCCTCGGAGTCCTCCTCTTCACCGGCCTGCAGTCCTCGACCTCACCGGACACCTCCGCCCGGAAGGACGCCGCGAGCGCCCTGGCCGAGCCCACGGCCCCCGGGGAGTACTCCGCCCAGAACCTGCCGTCCGCCGTCCAGCAACTGCTCGCCGCAGCGGGTGGCACCGGCCAGAGCTCCGAGCAGCAGCGCACTCCGGGACTTCAGAACACCTCACCGGAGGGCGTCGCGCCCCAGAACCGCCAGGAACCGGACGCGGTCCCGCGCTGCGTCCAGGACGGCACCGGGCGCTCCGAGGCACCGCTCGCCACGGGCCAGGGCACCTACCGGGGGGCTCCCGTCCGCCTGCTCGTCCTCCCGCACCCCGGTGATCCCGGGCGGGTGGATGCCTATCTGGTCGATTCCACTTGCGCGGACAGCCCCGGCGCGGGCGCCGGGAAGGTGCTACTGACCAGCACCTACGCACGCCTCTGACGGCTTCCGGACGCCGTGGGGACAACTCGGGAATGCTCGCGCCGTAGGATCCGTTGGGTGGGGTGAGAGTCCGCACCGGCCCCCCGGTAGGCAACAAGCAGTCCGTAGAGACGAGGAAAGTACCCGTGAGCGACGTACGAAACGTGATCATCATCGGCTCCGGGCCGGCCGGTTACACGGCCGCCCTGTACACCGCACGTGCCTCGCTCAAGCCTCTCGTCTTCGAGGGCGCGGTCACCGCGGGCGGTGCGCTCATGAACACCACCGAGGTCGAGAACTTCCCCGGCTTCCGTGACGGCATCATGGGTCCCGACCTCATGGACAACATGCGCGACCAGGCCGAGCGCTTCGGCGCCGAGCTGATCCCGGACGACATCGTCTCCGTCGACCTCACCGGTGAGATCAAGACCGTCACCGACACCGCGGGGACGGTGCACCGCGCCAAGGCCGTCATCGTCACCACGGGCTCCCAGCACCGCAAGCTGGGCCTGCCCAACGAGGACGCGCTCTCCGGCCGCGGTGTCTCCTGGTGCGCCACCTGCGACGGGTTCTTCTTCAAGGACCAGGACATCGCCGTCGTCGGCGGCGGCGACACCGCGATGGAGGAGGCCACCTTCCTGTCCCGGTTCGCCAAGTCCGTCACGATCATCCACCGCCGTGACAGCCTGCGCGCCTCCAAGACCATGCAGGACCGCGCCTTCGCCGACCCGAAGATCAAGTTCGCCTGGGACAGCGAGGTCGCCGCGATCCACGGTGACCCGAAGCTGGCCGGTCTGACCCTGCGCAACACCAAAACCGGTGAGACCTCCGAGCTGCCCGTGACCGGCCTCTTCATCGCCGTCGGCCACGACCCGCGCACCGAACTCTTCAAGGGCCAGCTGGAGCTGGACGGAGAGGGCTACCTCAAAGTCGACGCCCCCTCCACCCGCACCAACGTGACCGGCGTGTTCGGCGCTGGTGACGTGGTCGACCACACCTACCGTCAGGCCATCACCGCCGCAGGCACGGGCTGCTCCGCCGCCCTCGACGCCGAGCGTTTCCTGGCCGCCCTCGCGGACGCCGAGCACGCTTCCGCGGCCGTCTGACCCCCTTACAGCACCACCCCACACCCCACACCCCGCAGAGATGAAGGAGGCCGCTGTGGCCGGCACCTTGAAGACCGTGACCGACGCGAGCTTCGACGCAGACGTCCTCGCCAGCGACAAGCCCGTCCTGGTCGACTTCTGGGCCGAATGGTGCGGCCCGTGCCGCCAGATCGCCCCGTCCCTGGAGGCCATCGCGGCCGAGTACGGCGACGAGATCGAGATCGTCAAGCTCAACATCGACCAGAACCCGGGCACGGCCGCCAAGTACGGCGTCATGTCCATCCCGACGCTGAACGTCTACCAGGGCGGCGAGGTCGTCAAGACCATCGTCGGCGCCAAGCCCAAGGCCGCCATCCTGCGCGACCTCGACGGCTTCGTGACCATCAAGCCGGTCGCCTGAACCGTCTGAACCATCCGGACACGTGAAAGGGGCCGCCCCGGCCGGGGCGGCCCCTTTCACGTTCTCGTGCTCTCAGAGCGGGCGCAGCGCGGGCTCCTTGCGGGCGCCGCCCAACAACCGGTCCAGCGCCAGTTCCACGTCTTCCTTCCACGACAGCGTGGAGCGGAGCTCCAGCCGCAGCCGCGGGTTCACGGGATGCGGGCGCACCGTCTTGAAGCCGACGGCCAGCAGATGATCCGCCGGAAGCAGGCACGCCGGACCCCTCCAACGGGCGTCCCCGAAGGCCTCGATGGCCCGGAAACCCCGACGCAGCAGGTCCTTGGCGACCGTCTGCACCAGCACCCGGCCCAGCCCCTGCCCCTGGTACCCCGGCTCGATCCATGACGTGATCAGCTGCACGGCGTCCGGAGAGACGGGACTGGTGGAGAACGCCATCGCGCGGGGGACGTAGGCGGGCGGCGCGTACATCACGAAACCCACCGGGACCGCGTCCACATAGACCACCCGGCCACAGGACCCCCACTCCAGCAGCACCGCGGAGATCCAGGCTTCCTTCTCCCGCTCCACCGTGCCCGCCTTCGCCGCGGCCCCGGCACTGACGGGATCCAGCTCCCAGAACACACAGGAGCGACAACGTCTGGGCAGGTCCTGGAGGTTGTCCAGCGTGAGCGGTGCGACCCTGCGACCCATGAACGCATCGTATCCACAGCCCCCCACGGAGAACACCGGAGCACGGCAAAAGGGGCGGACCGTACCGGTGGTTCCGACCGGCACGACCCGCCCCCACGGCGGCCCGGGAGTCACTCCCCGGCGATGCCCTGTTCCAGTACCCGGCCCTCGCCCGGTGCCAGCGTCCCCAGGATGCGCTCCAGATCCTCCATCGAGGCGAACTCGACGGTGATCTTGCCCTTCTTCTGGCCGAGGTCCACCTTCACCCGCGTCTCGAAGCGGTCGGAGAGCCGCGAGGCCAGATCAGTCAGCGCCGGGGCCACCCGGGCACCCGCCCGGGGACCCTTCGGCTTCACCGAACTCGTCGGCTGCGAAGCCATCAGCGTGACGATCTCCTCGATCGCGCGCACCGACAGACCCTCCGCCACGATCCGGTGAGCCAGCCGGTCCTGCTCCTCGGAGTCCTCCACCGACAGCAGTGCCCGCGCGTGACCCGCCGACAGCACACCGGCCGCCACCCGGCGCTGTACCGACGGCGACAGCTTCAGCAGTCGCAGCGTGTTGGAGACCTGCGGGCGTGAACGCCCGATCCGGTCCGCCAGCTGGTCATGGGTGCAGTGGAAGTCCTGGAGCAGTTGGTCGTACGCCGCGGCCTCTTCCAGGGGGTTCAGCTGAGCCCGGTGCAGGTTCTCCAGCAAGGCGTCCAGCAGCAGCTTCTCGTCGTCCGTCGCCCGGATGATCGCCGGAATCCGCTCCAGACCCGCCTCCCGGCAGGCCCGCCAGCGCCGCTCGCCCATGATCAGCTCATAGCGGCCGGGAGCCGACTGACGCACCACCACCGGCTGGAGCAGGCCCACCTCCTGGATGGAGGTGACCAGCTCAGCCAGCGCGTCCTCGTCGAACACCTCGCGCGGCTGACGGGGGTTCGGCTTGATCGAGTCCATGGGCAGCTCGGCGAACGTCGCACCGGGCACCGCGGCCGCCTCGGGCAGCCCCGTCGTCTCCGGCTCTGCGGCGACCGACGCCGCTCGCTCCGTTTCACGTGAAACATCGGCCTGCGCGAGCGCGGACAGCTTCGCCGCCGCGATCCCGCGCTCCGATGTCAGCACCGGAACCGCCGACGGTGACGTCGATCCCGCACCCACGGCCGCGGGCGTCCTCTCTTGCGGCGCCGCGGGGATCAGCGCACCGAGCCCCCGCCCCAGACCCCTACGTCGCTCACTCACTGGATCCCCTCCGACATGCTCTGCGTGCTGGCCACACCGGCGCCCAGATGGGCATGCCGGGCTTCGTACTGGATTCCGACCCCACGCAGCGCGATCTCGCGCGCCGCCTCCAAATAGGAGAGGGAGCCGCTGGAACCCGGGTCGTAGGTGAGCACCGTCTGGCCGTAGCTCGGAGCCTCCGAGATACGCACCGACCGCGGGATGCTCGTCCGCAGGACCTCGTTGCCGAAGTGGCTGCGCACCTCCTCGGCGACCTGGGAGGCCAGCCGGGTCCTGCCGTCGTACATCGTCAGCAGGATCGTGGAGACGTGCAGGTTGGGGTTGAGGTGGGCACGCACCAGGTCGACGTTGCGCAGCAGCTGCCCCAGACCCTCCAGCGCGTAGTACTCGCACTGGATCGGGATCAGCACCTCCGCGCCCGCGACCAGGGCGTTGACCGTCAGCAGCCCCAGTGAGGGCGGGCAGTCGATGAGGATGTAGTCCAGCGGCTGCTCGTACGCCTGGATCGCCCGCTGGAGCCTGCTTTCGCGGGCCACCAGGGACACCAGCTCGATCTCGGCACCCGCCAGATCGATAGTGGCGGGGGCGCAGAAGAGACCTTCCACGTCCGCGACCGGCTGGACCACTTCCAGCAGCGGCCTGCCCTCCACGAGTACGTCGTAGATGGACGGCACGTCGGCGTGGTGATCGATGCCCAGGGCCGTGGAGGCGTTCCCCTGCGGGTCGAGGTCGACCACCAGGACCCGCGCTCCGTGCAGCGCCAGCGACGCCGCCAGGTTCACGGTCGACGTGGTCTTGCCCACGCCGCCCTTCTGGTTGGCGACCACCATGATCCGCGTCTGGTCGGGCCGCGGCAGACCTTCACCGGCTCGGCCCAGTGCCTCTACCGCCAACTGGGCGGCACGACCGATGGGGGTGTCATTGTCCACAAGGGGCGGAGACGATGTTTCACGTGAAACATCCTCGCCCGCCGACTCTGAGCGGGGACCGGGGACCGGGTCGGCCATCGGCCCCGCGAGGTTGGCGTCAGACCGCACGGGTTCACTCTCCTCGACTTCAGGCTCGCGATGAACAGAGCCTGCCATGTCATCGGGGTCGCGAACCAGCGGGGCCTGAACTCCTGTGGATGATTCCACCGATGTGGACAACTCGATCACCCCCACATCGTCCTGGCGGTGACGAGAGGAGGTGGCCGCACGACCGCGGCTGATGATTCCCTGCAGCAGAGAGCGACGTTTCACGTGAAACACGATGCCCGGGCGGGGTCATCAGCCCGCTACGACACTCCGAAATCCATACCTATAGGGCGCAATGGAACGCGGCTCACACCCACCGCGTCCCCTATGGCCGTCGTTCAGCGACGGCGGCGCGTGCGGGAGACCCGGGCCGCCTTAGCCCGCTTGGCCGCAAACCTCACCCCGCCGGGGCTCTCCCCGACCTCCACCCGGATCACGGTGGACATCGGGTCCACGATCCCCTCACCCACGTGCAGCACCGAGGTCTTGACCACACCGAGCTTCGCCAACGCGGCCTTCGCCGCCACCAGCTCCTCCTCGGCCGTGTCGCCCTTCAGCGCCAGCATCTCCCCGTACGGACGCAGCAGCGGCACACCCCAGCCGGCCAGGCGGTCCAGCGGTGCCACGGCGCGCGCCGTCACCACGTGCACCGGCTGCACCTTGCCCAGGACCTCTTCGGCCCGGCCGCGCACTACCGTCACGTGATCCAGGCCCAGCAGCTCCACCACTTCCTGAAGGAAGTTCGTCCGCCGCAGCAACGGCTCAAGCAGCGTGATCTTCAGGTCCCGCCGGACCAGGGCCAGCGGGATGCCCGGAAGCCCCGCACCCGAGCCCACGTCGCACACGGTCACGCCCTGGGGGACCACCTCGGACAGCACCGCGCAGTTCAGCAGGTGCCGCTCCCACAGCCGTGGGACCTCGCGGGGGCCGATCAGGCCCCGCTGCACGCCCGCGTCCGCCAGGAGCTCCGCGTAGCGGACAGCTTCCGGGAAATACTCACCGAATACCGCGCGCGCCTCTTCAGGCGCCGGGGGAAGCTCCGCTGCCTCCGTCACGGGGACCGTCCTTCCGTTAAAAGCGTGTGGTGCAACAGTCAGGCTGACAAGCTTCGGCCCCGCCTGCGACACAGGCGGGGCCGAACACTCACGCGTGCGGTCAGGCAGGGAGCACGACGACGAAGCGCTGCGGCTCCTCGCCCTCGGACTCGCTGCGCAGACCGGCCGCCGCGACGGCGTCGTGCACGACCTTGCGTTCGAACGGAGTCATCGGGGCCAGCTTCACCGGCTCGCCCGAGGTCTTCGCGTCCGCCGCGGCCTGCGCGCCCAGAACCGACAGCTCCTCGCGCTTCCTGGCGCGGAACCCGGCGATGTCCAGCATCAGACGGCTGCGGTCCCCGGTCTCGCGGTGCACGGCCAGGCGCGTCAGCTCCTGCAGAGCCTCCAGCACTTCACCGTCACGCCCCACGAGCTTGCTCAGGTCACGGCCGGTCGAGTCGCTGACGATCGACACCGCGGCCCGGTCGGCCTCGACGTCCATGTCGATGTCGCCGTCGAGGTCGGCGATGTCCAGCAGACCCTCAAGGTAGTCAGCCGCGATCTCACCCTCCTGCTCCAGGCGGGTCAGGGTGTCGCCACCCTCGGCAGCGGCAGCGGAGATGGTTCCTTCCGTCACGGGATGGACTCCTTCTTACTTCTTGGTGGACGGCTTGCTGGGGGGCGTCTGGCGCTGCGACTTCGACTGCCGCTTCGGCTGCTGCCGCTTCGCCGCGGCACCGCCGCTGGCCGCGTCCGCGTCCGCCGTGGCCTCGGAACTCGTGATCACAGAACCGTCCGCCTGCGCGGCCAGCCCCTGCTTCGCCAGCGTGGTGATGAACTTCCGCTCGTTGTCGTTGCGGTCCGGGCCCTTGGCCACGATCGCCGCGACGATCTTCTTCTTGCCGCGGCCCTTGACCTCGCCGTGCGAGCCGAGGTGCTTCACCAGGCGGGTCAGGTACTGGTCCTGCGCCTTGCTGCCCGGGGTCGGGTTCTGGTTGATCACGTACATCTGCTGACCCATGGTCCACAGGTTCGTGGTCAGCCAGTAGACGAGAACACCGACGGGGAAGTTGATGCCCATCACCGCGAAGATCAGCGGGAAGATGTACATCAGCATCTTCTGCTGCTGCATGAACGGCGTCTTGACCGAGAGGTCGACGTTCTTCTGCATCAGCTGACGCTGGGTGTAGAACTGCGAGAACGACATCAGGACGATCATGACCGCGGTCACGATGCGCACGTCGGTGATCGAGGCGCTGAGGCTCGCGACCTTGTCGGCGCTGTCCGTGAACTTGGCGGCCAGCGGAGCACCGAAGATGTGCGCCTGGCGGGCGCTCTCCAGCAGCGGCTTGTCGATGACACCCATGGTCTTGCCATTGGCGATGCTCGACAGCACGTGGTAGAGCGCGAAGAAGAACGGCGACTGCGCGAGGATGGGAAGGCACGAGGACAACGGGTTGGTACCCGTCTCCTTGTACAGCTTCATCATCTCTTCGGACTGACGCTGCTTGTCGTTCTTGTAGCGCTCCTGGATGACCTTCATCTTCGGCTGGAGCGCCTGCATGCCCCGCGTCGACTTGATCTGCTTCACGAAGAGCGGGATCAGGCAGATACGGATCAGGATCACCAGGGACACGATGGACAGGCCCCAGGCCCACCCACTGTCCGCACCGAAGACCGCGCCGTAGACCTTGTGGAACTGAACGATGATCCACGAGACGGGATAGGTGAGAAAGCCGAACAGACTGGTAATCGTGTCCACTAATCAGGCTCCTTGAGCATTGCGAGATCGACGCAACGCACTGCGCAGCTGCTCGTGCCAACGCGGGCGTTTACGAGGTGGGACATGGTCCACACCACCAGGGCTCCACGGATTGCACCGCAGGATCCGCCAGGCGGTCAGAACGGTCCCCTTCACCGCACCATGCCGGTCGATGGCCGTGAATCCGTAGCGCGAGCACGACGGGTAATAACGGCACACCGGTCCCAGCAGTGGACTGATCGTCCACTGGTACAGCTTGATCAGGGCGAGCAGCGGGTACTTCATCGAGCCACGCCTCCCAGGAGGCGCGCCAGTGCTGCGTCCAGGTCCCGGGCCAGCTCTTCGTAGGCGGCATCGCCCGCTCCGGGCAAGGCACGAACCACTACCAGGCTACCGGCGGGCAGCTCGGAGAGCCGCTCGCGGACGAGATGGCGCAGTCTGCGCTTGACCCGGTTGCGGACGACGGCGACACCTACCGCTTTGCTGACGACGAAACCCGCACGCGTCGAGGGATCGATCTCCCCCGGCTCGTGCGGGTCCGTGGCACCGCTGGTACGTAGGTGTACGACGAGGAGCGGGCGACCAGCCCGGCGACCTCGGCGTACCGCGCTCGCGAAGTCCTCGCGCCGCCTCAGCCGATTTTCGGGAGACAGCACGACGTCACGACCTGTGTGCGTTGGTTACGCGGAGAGGGCGGAACGGCCCTTGCCACGACGGTTGGCCAGGATCGCGCGACCGGCACGGGTACGCATCCGGAGACGGAAGCCGTGGGTCTTGGCACGACGGCGGTTGTTCGGCTGGAAGGTGCGCTTGCTCACTCGGGGGCTCCAGAGAATGAATCGTTGTGGCGGGACATCGCCTGGCTGTCACCGTGCGCCCACGAAGGAATACTCACGTGTTCGCCCGAGTGGCACCGCTACATGATCACAACTGGTGATCTTCGCCCATCGGTAGGCAGGCGGCAGCAGCCATCGACAACTCGACCTCGTTACGGTACGCGCGGCTACGCCATCCGGTCAAACCGAGGTGGCGACGTGGTCCACTGTGCACAGGCTGTGGACAACGACTTGAACCGTACCCGTCGGCCTGACTACCGTTGCCCGACCCCTGATTTTTTGTCCCGACCGTCCCAAAGAACCACACATTCGTGGGACCCCCGTGAGAGAGCGTGCTCTGTGGCTGATGTACCTGCCGATCTTGCCGCAGTGTGGCCGCGCGTGCTCGAGAAGCTGCTCGGGGAAGGTCAGCAGGGCATCGAGCCCAAGGACAAGCAGTGGGTCGAACGCTGCCAGCCGCTGGCCCTGGTCGCCGACACCGCGCTGCTCGCCGTCCCCAACGAGTGGGGCAAGCGCGTCCTCGAAGGCCGCCTCGCCCCGCTGATCAGTGACGCGCTGAGCCGCGAGTGCGGCCGCCCCATCCGGATCGCCATCACCGTGGACGACTCCGCCGGTGAGCCCGCGCCCCAGGCGCCGCCCGCCGCGCAGCGCGACGCGTACGAGCCGGGGCCCTACCCGGGCCAGCGCTCCGGGGGTCACACCGGCCACTCAGGCCACACCGGCCCCGCCGGCGACCAGCTGCCCACCGGCCGCCCCGCCTACCCGGACTACCAGCAGCAGCGCCCCGAGCCGGGATCCTGGCCCCGCGGCGGCCAGCAGCAGGACGAGTACGGCTGGCAGCAGCCCCGGCTCGGCGGCTACCCGGAGCGCGATCCGTACGCCTCCCCGCAGCCCGGCTACCTCCAGCAGCCGGAGTCCCAGGGTTACGACCCGTCGTACGACCAGCAGCAGCAGTACGAGCAGAGCCGCCAGCAGGGCTACGAGCAGCAGCAGTACGAGCAGCCCGCGCCGCGGCCCGCGCCCGGGCGCACCGGTCCCGGCGGCCCGGGCGGCCAGATCGGAACCGGCAGGCAGTCGGGCGGCGGCTCCGGCGGCGGCTCCGGCGGCTCCTCCTCGGGCCCGCTGGAACCCACGGCCCGGCTGAACCCCAAGTACCTCTTCGACACCTTCGTCATCGGCTCCTCCAACCGCTTCGCGCACGCCGCCGCGGTCGCCGTGGCCGAGGCCCCCGCCAAGGCCTACAACCCCCTCTTCATCTACGGGGAATCGGGGCTCGGCAAGACGCACCTGCTGCACGCCATCGGGCACTACGCGCGCAGCCTCTACCCGGGCACCCGGGTGCGGTACGTCAGCTCCGAGGAGTTCACCAACGAGTTCATCAACTCGATCCGTGACGGCAAGGGCGACGCGTTCCGCAAGCGCTACCGCGAGATGGACATCCTGCTCGTCGACGACATCCAGTTCCTCGCGAGCAAGGAGTCGACGCAGGAGGAGTTCTTCCACACCTTCAATACGCTCCACAACGCCAACAAGCAGATCGTGCTGTCCTCCGACCGGCCGCCCAAGCAGCTCGTCACCCTGGAGGACCGGCTCCGCAACCGCTTCGAGTGGGGCCTGATCACCGACGTCCAGCCGCCCGAGCTGGAGACCCGGATCGCGATCCTGCGCAAGAAGGCCGTCCAGGAGCAGCTCAACGCCCCGCCGGAGGTGCTGGAGTTCATCGCCTCCCGGATCTCGCGCAACATCCGCGAGCTGGAGGGGGCGCTGATCCGGGTGACGGCTTTCGCGAGCCTGAACCGGCAGCCGGTGGACCTCGGGCTGACCGAGGACGTCCTGAAGAACCTCATCCCCGGCGGCGAGGACTCGGCGCCCGAGATCACCGCCGCCGACATCATGGCCGCCACCGCCGTCTACTTCGGGCTCACCGTGGACGACCTGTGCGGCTCCTCGCGCAGCCGGGTGCTGGTGACGGCCCGGCAGATCGCCATGTACCTGTGCCGGGAGCTGACGGACCTCTCACTACCCAAGATCGGGGCGCAGTTCGGCGGCCGCGACCACACGACGGTGATGCACGCGGACCGCAAGATCCGGGCTCTGATGGCCGAACGCAGGTCCATCTACAACCAGGTCACGGAGCTGACGAACCGCATCAAGAACGCCTGATTCCGGGCCTTGGGCCCGCCAGCGAGCACCTTCAAGGGGCGCTTCCGGACCACACCGGGGGCGCCCTTCGTCGTGTGCGCGCCCCCAACTTGTTCGAATACGCCCCCTCCGGGCCAACTCATCCACAGATTGGGGGACTTTCTGTCGTCCACAGCCTGGGGAGGGATTCCGTCGCCCACAATCTGTCCACAGGGGGCTCGACTGATCCATCATCAGCCCAGGTCATCCCCCTGTGGAATTGTGCGCAATCATTATCCACAGCCTGTGGACAACTTTTTGTCCACAGGCTCGTCCACGGCTCTGTCCACCGGCAACCCACAGGTTTGGATCAGTCGTGCACAGGATCCGGACGCTTCTCCACACCCTTGTCCACTGTTCGGCAACACCACGGCCCCAATCACCGTCCCGAGTGAAAGCGGTCACACCGATGGAGACGTTTGGGTTGTGGAGTACCGGGGGAAACCTGGGGACACACCTGTGGACTAGTAGGGGTCATCTGGGGACGGCCTGTGCAGAAGTTTTTGTTCTCCACAGAACCCATGGGTTTTCCACCGGCTCCGCCCACAGGCCCGGTGGACAAAAAACGGGTGCTGACCTGCGAAAAGGCAGTTATCCACTGTATCCACAGGCCCTACTACTACTCCCATAGACAGTTAGGCCTGGTCTGGTTTTCAAGCAGGGCCTGTGCACAACTCGCCGGGTCCGGCCTCCCGACACCTCACACCCGGCTTGACCGCCAGCAGCGACGTCTGTCGGCGCCGTACGTCAGACTGGTCTCCGGCATCGGGGCAGCGAGCCTCCAGCCGACGACGAAGGCCAGCAATCAGCAGGAGGCGGTTTCCGGTGAAGATCCGGGTGGAGCGCGACGTACTCGCGGAGGCGGTGGCCTGGGCGGCCCGTAGCCTCCCGGCCCGGCCGCCGGTGCCCGTTCTCGCGGGCCTGCTGCTCAAGGCCGAGGAAGGCTCCCTGAGCCTTTCCGGCTTCGACTACGAGGTCTCGGCCCGGGTCTCGGTCGAGGCGGACGTCGAGGAGGACGGGACCGTCCTCGTCTCCGGCCGGCTGCTGGCCGACATCTGCCGCGCCCTCCCCAACCGCCCGGTGGAGATTTCCACAGACGGTGTACGGGCGACCGTGGTCTGCGGCTCCTCGCGGTTCACGCTCCACACCCTGCCTGTGGAGGAATACCCGGCGCTGCCGCAGATGCCGACGGCGACCGGCACCGTTCCCGGTGACGTCTTCGCCTCCGCCGCCGCCCAGGTGGCCATCGCCGCGGGCCGTGACGACACGCTGCCCGTGCTGACCGGTGTGCGCATCGAGATCGAGGGCGAGCGCGTCACCCTGGCCTCCACCGACCGCTACCGCTTCGCGGTCCGCGAGTTCACGTGGAAGCCCGAGGACCCCGAGGCCTCGGCCGTGGCCCTGGTGCCCGCCAAGACCCTCCTGGACACCGCCAAGTCGCTCACCAGCGGTGACACGGTCACCCTGGCGCTCTCCGGCTCCGGCAAGGGCGAGGGCCTGATCGGTTTCGAGGGCGCGGGCCGCCGCACCACCACCCGGCTGCTCGAGGGCGACCTGCCGAAGTACCGCACGCTCTTCCCGACCGAGTTCAACTCCATCGCCGTGATCGAGACCGCCCCGTTCGTCGAGGCGGTCAAGCGCGTGGCCCTGGTCGCGGAGCGCAACACCCCGGTCCGCTTGAGCTTCGAGCAGGGCGTGCTGATCCTGGAAGCCGGTTCCAGCGACGACGCACAGGCTGTGGAGCGCGTCGACGCCACGCTGGAGGGCGACGACATCTCGATCGCCTTCAACCCGACCTTCCTGCTCGACGGCCTGAGCGCGATCGACTCGCCCGCCGCCCAGCTCAGCTTCACCACCTCGACGAAACCCGCGCTGCTCAGCGGCCGCCCGGCCGTCGACGCCGAGGCGAACGAGGCGTACAAGTACCTGATCATGCCGGTGCGCCTCTCCGGCTGACCCCGGACTCCCGCCCGCCCCCAGGCACCACCCAGCACGTCCCAGGACGCGCCCAGCAGGCCGCTCAGGCCCGGTCCCGCCGCTCGCGGGTCCGGGCCTGGCGCCGTCCAGGGCGCGGGCCCCAGGGGCACCCGGGGCGCCACCTGCGCCGGGCCACGCGGCCCGGCGTAGGCTCGTACGCGGAGAAAACCCGGGAAAAATCGCCTCGACGCTTAAGGAACCACCTGATGGAGCTCGGTCTCGTCGGTCTCGGCAAGATGGGCGGCAACATGCGCGAGCGCATCCGCCGCGCAGGCCACACCGTCATCGGATTCGACCGCAACCCGGACCTCGCCGATGTCCACAGCCTGTCCGAACTTGTGGACAGCCTGCAGGCCCCCCGCGTGGTGTGGGTGATGGTCCCGGCCGGTGCGGCCACCCAGTCCACCGTCGACGAGCTGGGGGAGCTGCTCTCGCCCGGCGACATCGTCGTCGACGGCGGCAACTCCCGCTGGACCGACGACGAGAAGCACGGCGCCGAGCTGGCCGCCAAGGGCATCGGCTTCGTGGACTGCGGAGTCTCCGGCGGTGTGTGGGGCCTGGAGAACGGCTACGCGCTGATGTACGGCGGCGACCCGGAGCACGTCGCCACCGTCCAGCCGGTCTTCGACGCCCTCAAGCCCGAGGGTGACTTCGGCGCCGTGCACGCGGGCAAGATCGGTGCCGGCCACTTCGCGAAGATGGTCCACAACGGCATCGAGTACGCCATGATGCAGGCCTATGCCGAGGGCTGGGAGCTGCTGGAGAAGGTGGACTCGGTCACCGACGTCCGCGAGGTCTTCCGCTCCTGGCAGGAGGGCACGGTCATCCGTTCCTGGCTGCTGGACCTGGCGGTGAACGCGCTGGACGGCGACGAGCACCTCGAAGGCCTCAAGGGCTACGCCCAGGACTCGGGCGAGGGACGCTGGACCGTCGAGGCCGCGATCGACAACGCGGTGCCGCTGCCCGCGATCACCGCCTCGCTGTTCGCGCGCTTCGCCTCGCGCCAGGACGACTCCCCGCAGATGAAGATGATCGCCGCGCTGCGCAATCAGTTCGGCGGCCACGCGGTCGAGAAGAAGTAGCCGCGGAGAAGCGGCAGCGGCGAGAGAAGCACCACGCAGCAGTACCACGCAGTACCGAGTAGTACCGAGTAGTACCAAGCAGTAGGGCCGGGGGAGGTCGGCGCCGTCATGCACGTATCGCATCTGTCGTTGGCCGACTTCCGCTCGTACGCCCGGGTCGAGGTTCCGCTCGACCCGGGCGTCACCGCTTTCGTGGGCCCCAACGGCCAGGGCAAGACGAACCTGGTCGAGGCGGTCGGCTACCTCGCGACCCTGGGCAGCCACCGCGTCTCCTCGGACGCACCGCTCGTGCGCATGGGCGCCGAGCGCGCGGTGATCCGCGCGGCCGTGACCCAGGGCGAGCGCCGGCAGCTCGTCGAGCTGGAGCTGAACCCGGGCCGCGCGAACCGGGCCCGCATCAACAGGTCCTCGCAGGTCAAGCCCCGTGACGTGCTGGGGATCGTACGGACGGTGCTGTTCGCGCCCGAGGACCTCGCGCTGGTCAAGGGGGACCCGGGGGAGCGCCGCCGGTTCCTCGACGAACTGGTCACCGCGCGCTCGCCCCGGATGGCGGCGGTCCGCTCCGACTACGAGCGGGTGCTCAAGCAGCGCAACACCCTGCTGAAGTCGGCCGCGATGGCCCGCCGGCACGGCGGCCGCTCCCTGGACCTCTCCACCCTGGACGTGTGGGACCAGCACCTGGCCCGCACCGGCGCCGAGCTGCTGGCCCAGCGCCTCGACCTGATCGCGACCCTGCTGCCGCTGGCCGACAAGGCGTACGAGCAGCTCGCGCCCGGCGGTGGCCCGCTCGGGATGGTCTACCGGCCGACCTCGCTGGCCGGGGCGGCGGGCGAGGCGGTGGACTCCGGGGCCGCGCGGACCCGGGAGGCGTTGTACGACGTCCTCTTGGGCGCCCTGGAGGAGGCCCGCAAGCAGGAGATCGAGCGCGGGGTGACCCTGGTGGGCCCGCACCGCGACGACGCGCTCCTGAGCCTCGGGGAGCTGCCCGCCAAGGGGTACGCGAGCCACGGGGAGTCCTGGTCGTACGCCCTGGCGCTGCGGCTGGCCTCCTACGAGCTGCTGCGCTCCGAGGGCAGCGAGCCGGTGCTGGTCCTGGACGACGTCTTCGCGGAGCTGGACGCGCGGCGCCGGGAGCGGCTGGCGGAGCTGGTGGCGGGCGGCGAGCAGGTGCTCGTGACGGCCGCGGTGGACGATGACGTTCCGGGGGTGCTGGCGGGGGCCCGGTACGGGGTGTCCGGCGGCGAGGTGACCCGGTGGTGAGCGGGCCCGACGAGGGCCCCGAGGCGGTGCGCAAGGCGCCCCAGTCCTCGGGCGTGGACCTGGCCCGCCAGGCGCTGGCGGCGGCCCGGGAGCAGGCGCGGGCCCGCGGCCTCGCGGCGGGCGGCAAGAAGTCGCGCCAGGGCCAGCCGGGACTGCGCTCGGGCGCCCGGGCGGACGGCCGGGACCCGATGCCGCTGATGGCGGCGCTGGACCGGCTGCGCACGGAGCGCGGCTGGGAGATGCCGATGGCCGTCGCGGGCGTGATGGAGCGCTGGTCGACGATCGTGGGCCCGGAAGTGGCGGCTCACTGTGAACCCGAGCGCTACGAGGACCGTGTACTGGTCGTGCGCTGTGATTCCTCGGCGTGGGCGGCCCAGCTGAAGCTGCTCGCACCGCAGCTGGTGGCCCGGCTGAACGAAGACCTCGGGCAGGGCACGGTCCGGCTGATCAAGGTCCAGGGTCCGGGCGGGCCGCCACGGCGGTACGGGCCGCTGCGGGCGCCCGGGAGCACGGGTCCGGGGGACACGTACGGCTGAGCGCGCCCGCGCGCCCCGCTCCGCCCGTTCCCCGCTGCCCCCGGTCGCGCCCCGCCCGGCCCTCCCCGCGGACCGCTCCCGCAGTGGTCTCGCTCACGGTGGCGGGAGGTTGACAGCCCGAAGCGCTGGATGCCCGTGTGAGCCTCTTTGAGCCCCTGCCCGGATATGGGGAGTCGGAGAGTGCGGGTTGAGGGCGGCACATGCGGACTCAGGTACCGGCAAACCCCCATTCATGTCCGTGGTACCGGTAGACTGACGGCAATCCCGCCTCATCGCGGGATTCCAGTTCATTACCACTGACAAAAGCTGACAACGCAGATTGACGCAGCCGCTCCTGCTTGCATGCCTGCTGGCCCGGAGTACGGCCTGTGCTGTGCCAGAAAGGGCGCTTCGTGGCCGATTCCGGCAACCCCAACGACAACCAGTCCACCGCTGCCGCCGGGAACGGTGACCCCGTCGAGTACACCGGCAGTCAGATCCAGGTCCTCGAGGGCCTGGACGCGGTCCGCAAGCGCCCCGGCATGTACATCGGCTCGACCGGCGAGCGCGGCCTGCACCACCTGGTGTACGAAGTCGTCGACAACTCGGTCGACGAGGCCCTCGCCGGGCACGCGAACACCATCGACGTGACGATCCTGGCCGACGGCGGCGTACGCGTCATCGACAACGGCCGTGGCATCCCCGTCGACATCGTCCCCTCCGAGGGCAAGCCCGCCGTCGAGGTCGTGCTGACGGTCCTGCACGCGGGCGGCAAGTTCGGCGGCGGCGGCTACGCCGTCTCCGGCGGTCTGCACGGCGTCGGCGTGTCCGTCGTCAACGCCCTGTCGAAGCGGGTCGCGGTCGAGGTGCGGCGTGACGGCTTCCGCTGGACCCAGGACTACAAGCTGGGCGCCCCCACGGCCGCGCTGGCGCAGAACGAGGAGACGTCCGAGACCGGCACGTCCGTGACGTTCTGGGCCGACGCCGACATCTTCGAGACGACCGAGTACTCCTTCGAGACGCTCTCGCGCCGCTTCCAGGAGATGGCCTTCCTCAACAAGGGCCTGACCCTGACGCTGACGGACGAGCGCGAGTCGGCGAAGGCGACGGCGGGCGCCGACGACCCGGACGCGGACGCGGCCGAGCCCCAGGCGCGCACGGTGCAGTACTACTACGAGGGCGGCATCGTCGACTTCGTGAAGTACCTCAACTCGCGCAAGGGCGAGCTGATCCACCCGACCGTCATCGACGTCGAGGCCGAGGACAAGGAGCGCATGCTCTCGGTCGAGATCGCGATGCAGTGGAACTCGCAGTACACGGAGGGGGTCTACTCCTTCGCGAACACGATCCACACGCACGAGGGCGGCGCGCACGAGGAGGGCTTCCGCGCGGCGATGACGGGTCTCGTCAACCGCTACGCGCGCGAGAAGAAGTTCCTGCGCGAGAAGGACGACAACCTCGCCGGCGAGGACATCCGCGAGGGTCTGACCGCGATCATCTCGATCAAGCTGGGCGAGCCCCAGTTCGAGGGCCAGACGAAGACCAAGCTGGGCAACACGGAGGCCAAGACCTTCGTGCAGAAGGTCGTCCACGAGCACCTCAACGACTGGTTCGACCGCAACCCGACCGAGGCCGCGGACATCATCCGCAAGGCGATCCAGGCCGCCACGGCGCGCGTCGCGGCCCGCAAGGCCCGTGACCTGACCCGCCGCAAGGGCCTGCTGGAGTCGGCCTCGCTGCCGGGCAAGCTGTCCGACTGCCAGTCGAACGACCCGGCGAAGTGCGAGATCTTCATCGTCGAGGGCGACTCGGCCGGCGGCTCCGCCAAGTCGGGCCGCAACCCGATGTACCAGGCCATCCTGCCGATCCGCGGCAAGATCCTGAACGTCGAGAAGGCGCGGATCGACAAGATCCTCCAGAACACCGAGGTCCAGGCGCTGATCAGCGCCTTCGGCACCGGTGTGCACGAGGACTTCGACATCGAGAAGCTCCGCTATCACAAGATCATCCTGATGGCGGACGCCGACGTCGACGGCCAGCACATCAACACCCTGCTGCTGACCTTCCTGTTCCGCTTCATGCGGCCGCTGGTCGAGGCCGGGCACGTGTACCTGTCCCGCCCGCCGCTGTACAAGATCAAGTGGGGCCGCGACGACTTCGAGTACGCGTACTCGGACCGCGAGCGCGACGCGCTGGTCGCGCTGGGCAAGAGCGCGGGCAAGCGGATCAGGGAAGACTCGATCCAGCGCTTCAAGGGTCTGGGCGAGATGAACGCCGAGGAACTGCGCATCACCACCATGGACGTCGACCACCGCGTGCTCGGCCAGGTCACCCTGGACGACGCGGCGCAGGCCGACGACCTGTTCTCGGTGCTGATGGGCGAGGACGTCGAAGCCCGGCGCTCGTTCATCCAGCGCAACGCCAAGGACGTTCGGTTCCTCGATATCTGAGTCGGCTCAGCTGACCGCCTGAAAGGATCTCTGACCAGCAATGGCCGACGAAACCACCCCCACCGCGGAGAACCCCGCGGAGGAGCAGCCCGTCATGCGGATCGAGCCCGTCGGGCTCGAGACCGAGATGCAGCGCTCGTACCTCGACTACGCGATGTCCGTCATCGTCTCCCGCGCCCTGCCCGACGTCCGGGACGGCCTCAAGCCCGTCCACCGGCGCGTGCTGTACGCGATGTACGACGGCGGCTACCGGCCCGAAAAGGGCTTCTACAAGTGCGCCCGCGTCGTCGGTGACGTCATGGGTACGTACCACCCGCACGGCGACTCCTCGATCTACGACGCCCTGGTCCGCCTGGCCCAGCCGTGGTCGCTGCGCATGCCGCTGGTGGACTCCAACGGCAACTTCGGCTCCCCGGGCAACGACCCGGCGGCCGCGATGCGCTACACCGAGTGCAAGCTGATGCCGCTGGCCATGGAGATGCTCCGGGACATCGACGAGGACACCGTCGACTTCACGGACAACTACGACGGCCGCAACCAGGAGCCGACGGTCCTCCCGGCGCGCTTCCCGAACCTTCTGGTCAACGGCTCCGCGGGCATCGCGGTCGGCATGGCCACCAACATTCCGCCGCACAACCTGCGCGAGGTCGCGGCCGGTGCCCAGTGGGCGCTGGAGCACCCGCAGGCCTCGCACGAGGAGCTGCAGGACGCGCTCATCGAGCGGATCAAGGGCCCGGACTTCCCCTCCGGCGCGCTGGTCGTGGGCCGCAAGGGCATCGAGGAGGCGTACCGCACCGGTCGCGGCTCCATCACGATGCGCGCCGTGGTCGAGGTCGAGGAGATCCAGAACCGCCAGTGCCTGGTGGTCACGGAACTCCCGTACCAGACAAACCCGGACAACCTCGCGCAGAAGATCGCCGACCTGGTCAAGGACGGCAAGGTCGGCGGCATCGCCGACGTCCGCGACGAGACCTCGTCCCGCACCGGCCAGCGCCTGGTGATCGTGCTCAAGCGCGACGCCGTGGCCAAGGTCGTGCTGAACAACCTCTACAAGCACACCGACCTCCAGACCAACTTCGGCGCGAACATGCTGGCGCTGGTCGACGGGGTCCCGCGCACGCTGTCGATCGACGCGTTCATCCGCCACTGGGTGACGCACCAGATCGAGGTCATCGTCCGGCGCACGCGCTTCCGTCTGCGCAAGGCGGAGGAGCGCGCCCACATCCTGCGCGGTCTGCTCAAGGCGCTGGACGCAATCGACGAGGTCATCGCGCTGATCCGGCGCAGCAACACCGTCGAGATCGCGCGCGAGGGCCTGATGGGCCTGCTGTCGATCGACGAGATCCAGGCGAACGCGATCCTGGAGATGCAGCTGCGCCGCCTGGCGGCCCTGGAGCGGCAGAAGATCGTCGCCGAGCACGACGAGCTCCAGGCCAAGATCAACGAGTACAACGCGATCCTGGCCTCCGAGGAGCGCCAGCGGCAGATCGTCAGCGAGGAACTGGCGGCCATTGTCGAGAAGTTCGGCGACGACCGTCGTTCCAAGCTGATCCCCTTCGACGGCGACATGTCCATGGAGGACCTGATCGCCGAAGAGGACATCGTCGTCACGATCACGCACGGCGGTTACGTCAAGCGCACCAAGACCGAGGACTACCGCTCGCAGAAGCGCGGCGGCAAGGGCGTGCGCGGGACGAAACTGAAGCAGGACGACCTGGTCGACCACTTCTTCGTCTCCACCACCCACCACTGGCTGCTGTTCTTCACGAACAAGGGCCGGGTCTACCGTGCGAAGGCGTACGAACTGCCGGACGCCGGGCGCGACGCCCGCGGGCAGCACGTGGCGAACCTGCTGGCCTTCCAGCCGGACGAGAAGATCGCACAGATCCTCGCGATCCGCGACTACGAGGCCGCGCCCTACCTGATCCTGGCCACCAAGGCCGGTCTGGTGAAGAAGACGGCACTCAAGGACTACGACTCGCCCCGTTCGGGTGGTGTCATCGCCATCAACCTCCGGGAGACGGGCGACGGCAACGACGACGAGCTGATCGGCGCCGAGCTGGTCTCCGCCGAGGACGATCTGCTGCTGATCAGCAAGAAGGCGCAGTCGATCCGCTTCACGGCCACCGACGACGCGCTGCGCCCGATGGGCCGCGCGACCTCGGGTGTGAAGGGGATGAGTTTCCGCGAGGGTGACGAACTGCTTTCCATGAGCGTGGTCCGGCCCGGTACCTTCGTCTTCACCGCGACCGACGGCGGCTACGCCAAGCGGACGCCCGTGGACGAATACCGCGTCCAGGGACGTGGCGGTCTGGGCATCAAGGCTGCCAAGATCGTGGAAGACCGCGGCTCGCTCGTCGGAGCGCTCGTGGTCGACGTCACCGACGAGATCCTCGCCATCACCCTGAGCGGTGGTGTGATCCGTACGCGCGTCAACGAAGTCAGGGAGACCGGCCGTGACACGATGGGCGTCCAGCTGATCAACCTGGGCAAGCGCGATGCCGTGGTCGGTATCGCTCGTAACGCCGAGGCGGGCCAGGAGGCTGACGAGGTCGACGAGACCGAGGAAGCCGAGGGACAGGCCACCGAGGCCGCCGAGGGCACGCAGCCCTCGGCTGGGGAGCACGAGGAGTAAGCGTGAGTGGAGCCACGGGCGCCGGACCGGCCGATACTGGAGCGAACGGTGCCCGTGGCCCCGCCGCGGACTCCCAGGGGGGAACCGTGACGGATACCCGAGGACCAAAGTCCCAAGCCGGCGTGACGGGCGGCCAGAGCCGCCCCGCACAGGCGCAGCAGCCGTCGCAGGCCCACCCGGCGCCCTCGGGCCCGGGGGCGCCCCGCGGCGGCGCGGACGGCGCGGCGCAGCGCAAGCCGCACCCGGGCGTGCGTACGGCGCCCAGGACGCGCAAGGCGCGGCTGCGGGTGGCCAAGGCCGACCCGTGGTCGGTGATGAAGGTCAGTTTCCTGCTGTCGATCGCGCTGGGCATCTGCACCATCGTGGCGTCGGTGGTGCTGTGGATGGTCATGGACGCCATGGGTGTCTTCTCGACCGTCGGCGGCACGATCAGCGAGGCGACGGGCTCGAACGAGAGCAACGGGTTCGACCTCCAGTCGTTCCTGTCGCTGCCGCGGGTCCTGATCTTCACGTCGGTGATCGCGATCATCGACGTGGTGCTCGCGACGGCGCTGGCCACGCTCGGCGCCTTCATCTACAACCTGTCCGCGGGTTTCGTGGGCGGCATCGAGCTGACCCTCGCCGAGGACGAATGAGCCCTGAATGACCTGCGCGGACGCCGTCCGGCAGCGGATTTTGGACTGACCCGGTCTGTGCGCTAATCTTCATCAAGTCAGCGCACAGCGCGGAGGGGCTATAGCTCAGTTGGTTAGAGCGCATCCCTGATAAGGATGAGGCCACAGGTTCAAATCCTGTTAGCCCCACAGTACGGATTCGGTCCGGCGGAGATTCTCCGCCGGACCGTTCTCGTTCCCGGACCGTTCTCGTTCCCGGAACCCGTGTTGCCCGCCCCGTGCTTCTCCCGGACGGGGCCGGGGCGTTGGGCCGGCGGGGGGCTTCCCAGGTAACCGATCGGTATCGGTCGGTGTGTATAGTCGGGCGGCAGTAGTCCCCAACGTCAACGAAGGACGAGGTCGCGCGGTGAAGAAGCTTCTCCTGGTCGCACTGGCCGCCATCGGCGGGCTCCTCGTGTACCGCCAGATCCAGGCGGACCGCGCCGAGCAGGACCTGTGGACGGAGGCAACTGACTCCGTGCCCTCTGGTTCCGGTGTGTGAGACCCACGATTGATCCCATGAAGCCCCGACTGCCGCTGCGGTCGGGGCTTCGTGCTGTTCCGGGGCGGATTGTTCCGGTATGTAAAGACTTTGGTTGCGCTGGCAAACTCGGGGTGGGTGGGCGTGATGGTGAGGGTGTTCTCGGCCGTGCTGCTGGCGGGCGCCGTCCTGGCGGTGGCGCCGGGGGCCGCGTACGCGGTGGCGGAGCCGGGCGCGGATCCGGTGGCGGCCTACCGTCCGGCCGAGGGGGCGCGGCCGGTCACGGGCGCGGCCACCACCGCCGACGCTCCGGCGCTGGTCGCGGGGGCGTCGTACGAGGACACGCTGGCCCCCGGTGAGCGCTACTACCGGGTGGTGCTGGACGCCCGGTCCAGCGCGTACGTCTCGGCCGTGGTGCGGCCGGCCGCGGGGACGAGGGCGGGGTACTCCGACGGCGTCGAGGTCTCGCTGATGACGAACGCGGGGAAGGCCTGCCCCGGCAACCCCGGGCGGGCGGCGTTCGGTTACGAGCCGGGACCGCTCGCGGCCGTCGGCGTACGGCGGCTGGAGGAGGACGCGGACTGCCAGGAGGCGGGCGTGTACTTCGTGAAGCTCACCCGGACCTCCGCCGCCGACGCCGAGCGGGCCCCCTGGCCGGTGGAACTCCGCTTCCTGCGCGAACCCGGCCTCACCACGGGCGGCGCGCCGACCGTCGCTCCCTCGGTGTGGCCGTCGGCCCCGCCCGTACCGCCCGGCACCGAGCCGGTGGCCCGGGCCGGCGGCACCGGCTTCAACGACGCGCGGGCGCTCGGTGCCGGGGTGTGGCGCGACGACCTGCGGCCGGGGCAGACCCGTTGGTACCGGGTGCCGCTGGACTGGGGGCAGCAGCTCGCGGTCGGCGCGGAGCTGGCGGGCGCGCGGATGACGAAGACGTACGGGGCGGCCTCCGACGGGCTCACCGTCAGCCTCTACAGCCCCTACCGCGCGCTGGTCCGGTCCAAGGGGACCGCGTACGACGGCAAGCAGGCGGCGGCCGGGCTGGGGCCGACCGCGCCGGTGGCCTACGCGAACCGGTTCTCCGACGACAGCGCGGTACGGCCGGTCCGGGTGGCGGGCTGGTACTACGTGGCGGTGACGATGGGGTCCAAGGTCGGGGAGTTCACCGAGGACGCCCGGCCGGTCCCGCTGACCCTGCGGCTGAACGTCCAGGGCGCGGCCGTCGCCGGGCCCTCGTACGCGGAGAGCCTCACGAAGGCGGGGTTCGGGGTGCGCGAGGAGGACCGGGCGGCCGCGCGGGCGGGCCTGACGGCCCCGGAGGCGGTGACGGCGGCCGGCGACCGGCGGACGATGCGGGTGGTGGCCACGGGCGGATTCGGTGCGGGGGCCCTGCTGTTGGCGGTGCTCGGCGGGTGGGTGCTGCTGGCGCGGCGGGGAGCCCGCACGGCTCTCTGACGCCGCTTCCTACAGCTGGGTCAGGGCCCAGGCGCCCACGGCGAAGCAGAGCAGGGCGGCGAGGAGCAGCCAGGCGGTGGCCTTCCGGCCGGGCGGGGCGAGGGCGCTCCGGCGGGCGACGGGGGCGACGGCCGTGGTGGGGCCGTGCGGTGGGGCGGCCGGGGGCGGGGCCGCCGGAGGGGGCAGGTGGAAGCTGCCGGTCGCCGAGGGGGCCGGGAGGTGTGCGGGGGCGGGCGCGGGGGGTTCGTACGGCGCTGCGGGGGCCGGGGCGGTCGGGGCGTCGGGGGTGACGGCGGCCGTGGACCGGGGTCCTTGCGGGCCGAACCCGGCGGGCAGCGGGCCGAGTTGGTCGAAGACCTCGACCGGTTCCTCGTCGGGTGCGGGCGCGGGCAGCAGCTCCAGGGCCCCGGCAAGGGCCTTGCGGGCGCCTGTGGCGGTGCGGAAACGGTTCAGGGGATCCGGCTGCAGGAGACTGGCGATGACGTCCCACAGGGCCGCCGGGACCCCTTCCGGGGCCGCCGGGGTGCCATGGGCGAGGAAGTGTTCGACGAGGGCCCGTGCGTCGGGCCGCCGGCCGCGCAGCAGGTAGAGGGCGACCAGTCCGACGGCGAACAGGTCGGCGGAGAAGTCGGGTTCGGCGCCGAGCAGCTGCTCGGGAGCGAAGTAGCCGGGGGTCCCCACCACGTAGTCGGTGGCCGTCAGGCGGGGCTCGCCCTTGCGCATGGAGATGCCGAAGTCGGACAGCCGCAGGTGCGGCCGTCCGGTTCCGGTGGCCGTCATCAGGATGTTGGCCGGTTTGATGTCGCGGTGGACGACACCCTCGGCGTGCACCGCTGCCAGACCCGACAGGAGCTGGTCGAGCAGGGTGCACACGAAGCGGGGCGGCAGGGGCCCGTAGTCGCCTATGACATGACCGAGGGAGCCGCCGCTGACCAGGTCCATGGTGAACAGGACCTTGTCGTCGTCGGCCGCCCAACTGGCCGGGGCCAGCACGTGCGGATGATCGATACGGAGGGCCTGCTCGCGCACGAAGCGGAGCAGGGTGTGGGCATCGCTCTGCTGGAGGACCTTGGCGGCGACGTAACGGCGGCGCCTGTGATCCCAGGCGCGCCATACGGCGCCGACTCCTCCGCGGCCGATCGGGTCGATCAGCTCGTACCGACCGGCGAAGATCTCACCCATCGCTGCGCCTGTCCCCCCGTCGCTTCGTCGGTGCGTCTTTCGGTGCGTGCGGTCAGTACGAGGTCAGTTCTGGTGGGCCTCGTAGTGCGCGACCGCGTCGGCCGTGCGCCCGGCGCCGTAGACCCGGAGGAACTCTGCCAGTTCCGGGTGGCTGGCGGCGAGGGTGTCCGCGGCTTCGATGATGTCTCCCGCCGCGGAGACCGAGCGCAGCAGTGACTGGATCTCGCGGACGACCCGCTTGACGGTCGGTGCGCCCGAACCGGTGCTGGTCTGGCCGCTGTTGCTGAGGACCGAGCCTCCCTGGGTCTTCTTGATCTCGTCCATCCGGTCGGTGGCCTCCGCCGCGCTGACGCTGCCGTCCGCCACCTGGCCGGCGAGATCCTGGAGGGCCTGGACGCGCTGCACCACGGCCGGGTTCCCGATCTTGGCCCGCTGGCCACTCATCAGCTGGGACAGCATGGGCGCCGACAGTCCGAGGACGGCAGCGAGGCGGGCCTGGTTCAAGCCGAGGTCATCTATGAGCCGACGGAAGAGCGCGCCGAGCGGCTCCCCGTACCAACTGCGCTGAAGTTCCCTGGCTCTGGCGGTTGCCTCTTGCTGTACTGCGTCCACTCTTACTACTCCCCTTCGCTGGTGCGAACCTCGCGAGCATCTTACGGAGCGTGGTCGCGGGGCGGGAGTCCCTATCATTTTGCGGGATCGGGCGGTACACCCGGTACTCTGGTCTGCGGAACGGCTGCTCCCTTTGAGGGGACAGTTACGTCCGTTTCCGGGGCCTTAGCTCAGTTGGTAGAGCGCTGCCTTTGCAAGGCAGATGTCAGGAGTTCGAATCTCCTAGGCTCCACATGATCAGAGGGTCCCTGACCTGCGGAAACGCGGGTCAGGGACCCTCTCCGTGTTTATAACGTCAACACCGTGTCAACACCGCCCTGTCGTACGGTCCCCCCATGGCATCAATCAAGACCCGTCCTAAAAGGGACGGAACGGCGAGCTTCACCGTGCTGTGGAGGGCTGGCGGCGCGCGGAGCGCCAAGCAGGAATCGGAGGTCTTCAGTGATGAGAAGGCCGCCGAGCGATTCAGGGATCTGGTGAACGGGCACGGTCAGCAGTGGCCGCCCGGCTGGGTGCGAGGGCAGGGGTTCATCGCTGACCAGCGCCGGCCGGACACGATGTTCGAGGCATTCGCGCTCGCCTACGTCGACCGTCTGACCGGCATCCAGGGCGACACGCGCAGCAAGTACAAGACACGAATACGTGCCAATATGACGCCCTGGTTCGGCCCCTACTCCGTAGAGGACGGTGAGGGCACCATCATCCGAGAGATGGTGCAGGACTGGGTCAACGACCTGGAGGCCGGACGGCTCGCTCCGCTCGACCCTCCAGACCGGAAGCCTCGAACGAAGTACCGGCCTAAGACCATCCAGAACGAGCACGGCTTGCTCTTCTCGATCCTTCAGTCGGCGGTGGACGCGGAGCCGTCGCTGCGGGCCTCGAATCCGTGCGCGAAGACTCGTCTCCCGCGACTCGACGGCGCTGAAGACGAAGAAGAGATGGTCTTCCTCGAACGCGAGGAATGGGCCTGGATCTACGAATGCCTCAGCGACGATGCCAAGGATCTCGGCGAGGCCATCGCGGAGACCGGCTTTCGGTGGGGCGAGGCAACGGCACTTCAGCCCCGTGACCTTCGGCGGCGTAATGGCCGGCCCGCCATCCGTGTTCAGAGGGCCTGGAAGAAGGACGAGGACGGTAAGTCCATCCTCGGCCCCCCGAAGACCCGTAAGGCGCGACGGACCGTCGTCATCACTCACAAGCTTGATCGGATGCTGCGACGCCGAGCCAAGGGTCTGGCTCCCAACGCCCTCATATTCACTGGTCCCGAGGGGGGCAAGTGGGACCCCGGCACGTTCCGGCGCTTGCGCTGGCTGCCCGCGATCGAGCTGGCTGCGGAGAAGTACGGCCTCATCAAGCGACCGCGCATCCACGACCTCCGTCACTCCCACGCATCGTGGCTGATTGCCGCGAAGGTGCCGCTTCCGGCCATCCAAGGACGTCTTGGGCACGAGTCCATCACCACCACCGTCGACAGGTACGGCCACCTCCTGGACGCCTTGGACGACGAGGTCATGGCCGCCATCGAATGGGCCATGGACCCCACCGCTCCGCTGCCCGGCTTCCTGGAAGGCTCCGGCCTGGCCGCCGCTACGGACGGACTCCCCCACGTCCCTCGCCAGCTCTCCGGACTGGCCCAGGAAACCTGGAAGGACGCCAGCGACATGCCGCAGGACGATGCCGAGCACGAGAACGACCCGGTATTCGTCATCACGCTGGGCGGCCGGGAGGTGCCATTTGCGGACCGCGAGCACGCGCAGGACGTCGCCGACCAGTGGAACGACGACCACGAGGAAGAGATCGCGACTATGCGGGCAGACGGTTGGCCAGAGGAGCGGATCGCCCGCCGCGGAGCCCTCGGCCCAGAGGAGCGTGAGCGATGGACCGGCGGCGGCTCCGTCTGGTCCCGGATGCCGGAGCGGCAGTTCGTGCACTACGCCTTGGCCTCGTACGAGGCCGACGGCACCCTGACGTACGAGCCGCTTCCGGTGAGTAGCCGGTGGGCGTGGGAGTTCGAGCACGACGGCTTCACCACGCGGGCCGCCGAGTTCCGGACCGAGTTCCGCCCCCAGGGCAACACGGAGGCGCACGCACGGGGAATCAACAAGTCTGCCGTGTCCCGGGCCTTTGAGCAGGCCCGGGTGGAGGCCCTGGAGGTGTGCGCCAAGCATCCGGACGCCGACCTCACGAGCGCGCAGGCGTAGCCCAGAGCTCCATCCGGTCACTCGAAGGAGTATGTCCTTCATCACGCAAATTCGGCCCGCTCCTCGCGAGGAGCGGGCCGAATTTGCGTGTGCTCCGCAGCGCGAAACCGTCCGTGGCTTCAGCCCACGGCTTCCGAGGTCGGGTAGCAGACCGTCTGCCACCGGTCGGGGTCGTCGGTCCGCGACCAGCCGTTGACGGTGCCCGGCTTGGCCCGTTCGGACGGGTCGATGATGAACCCGTTCTCGATCAGGCGATGTCCGAACGACGCGGGGGCGAAGCCCGAGTCCGCCGGCCCCAGATCACGGACGACGAGTTGCCGCACAGGGTCGGGGTCCTCGACACGGACCTCCCGTTCCTCAGAGGCAAGCGGTGCCACGATCAGGCGCCAGCGCCCGTTCAGTACGTACACGAGGGCGCGGTGCGGTCCAGCGGGTGTCACGTTCTCTCCCAAGGTGGATCGGTCTGGTGGCGGTCGGTCGTCACCAGAGGCTGAGGGGGCGGCCCGCCGCAACCGCTACACGGACGCGTGCCGCGATCTCTGCCTTGGACTCCCCACCGTTCTTGCCGGCCCGGATAGCGGCACCAATGGCACGGGAGCGTCCGGCCGGGCCGCGAAGGTCGGCGAGGGGACTTCCCGGGTCTCTGCGGCGGGCCAGC
This sequence comes from Streptomyces sp. G-G2, assembly GCF_030063135.1. GTDB lineage: Bacteria > Actinomycetota > Actinomycetes > Streptomycetales > Streptomycetaceae > Streptomyces. The sequence continues at coordinate 170,543 of NZ_JASISO010000007.1, read as the reverse complement.
CATTCGGCTCGGTTCTCCGCCGCCGTGCCCATCCGCAGGTGAGTCGGCTGCTGACAGGAGTGGTTGTCACAGGTGTGGCAGACGGTCGGGCTGTCGGTTCCCCAGCCGAGTCGAGGGATGACACCGTGCGCGAGCTGGTACCCGTAGAGGTGGCCCGGCACCGTGCCGCGTCGCGTCCTGCCCGGCCGCGAGGCGGCCCTGAAGCTGGCGTGGCCGGTGCTTGAGATCCCGCCGAAGAAGAACCAGCAGTCCTCGGTTGACCTTGTTCGGTAGACCTTTGCCCAGTACCGGGCTTGAACGGACTCGTTGGCAAGCCAGACCGACCACTCAACAGCCGGTATGCGCACGGGCGTTGGCTCACCGATGAGGGCAAGTTGCTCATCAACGTGAACGGGCCCGGACTCGTTCACCGCCGCGAGCGGGAAGAGTCCGGGCCCGAGGTCGTTCTCAGGAGGCATCAGCCCGGCTACCGTCCGCTGTGCCGACCGGGGCCGGGATGCCCGAGGCCGAAGAAGCCGCTTCCGCCGCATCGGCCCGAGGCTTCCGGGCCCGGGTGGGGCGGGGGCGCTCGGCACGGGCCCGCAGCGATTCGATGATCTCCTTCGCACGAGCCGCGGTAACAGGCTTCGCCTCGCGTTCCAGCTCCTCCGCCGGCACGCCCAGCAGTTCCGAGACCAACTCGGCATCGTTGCCGAACAGCCGCAGAACTACAGCAGTAGCTTCCCGAGCCGTGGCGTCGGCCTCCTCCTTCGCCTTGGCTGCGTTCACCGCGGCCTCACGCGCGCTCAGCGCGTTCGTAGCTGCCATCTCCCGCGTCTTCGCCTTCAGCGCTTCAGCAGCGCGAACCCGTCGCCGCAAGTCCGCCGCGCTCACCGGTCCTGCCGAAGTGGTGCTCACCCGTGCCCCCAGTCCTGTTCGAAATCAGTGCTCGTCGCGCGCACCGTAGGCACAGGTCCGCGGACATCTCGAACCACGGGTTGGTTGGGTGCCGGCCAGAGCGAAAGGCTGCCTCCGGCGGGTCCTCCTCGGAGGGGGTGGGGGCTGGTCGGTCGGGTGCGGGAGCGTTGTGGTGCGGGTGGTGAAGGCGGGGTTCCCTCCTCGGCCGGACACCCAGGGGGCGTATCAGGAACCCGGGCGCGGCGTCCAGGCCGAGCCGCTGCGCGGTCGCTACGCGAGCCAGGACACCGCGCCCGGAACCCTGATACGGCGGAGCTGTCCGACCGAGGAGGGAACCCCGCCCAGGCCCGTTGTGGCCGGGCCCGGCCGAGCGGGTGCGGGTCGGCGGAACGGGAAAAGGGCAGGTCAGGGCCTGTGTCCGGGTTGACCCAATCCCTAGAACGTGGTTTAATTAGTGATGTCGGAAGGGGAGGGCAACCCCCGACCGGCACACGGCAGGCCGACCGGCCGCCGACAACCTCTCTCACCAGGAGAACGAACGTGAGCACCACGAAGGCCCCGGGAAAGCTCGACACCATCCGCGCTCTGCTCGCTACGGCGGAGGACCCCCGTACGCCCGAGTCTGAGGCCGATCTTGCCCGGAAGAGGGCGTTCGAGATGATGGCGAAGTACGGCGTCGAAGAGGCCATGCTGAGCGACGGGCAGCCGTCGCGGGACGCGGTCACCGCGAAGTACGTCGACCTCCCCAACCCGTGGTCCATGTCCCGCGTCCGCCTCATCTGCTTCATCGCTCAGAACGTCGGCTGCAAGGCCGTGCACATGGGTGTGCGGGGAAACGTGCGCCGGGTTCACATCGTCGGCCACGAGTCCGACATCCAGCGCGCCGAGGTCCTTTACACCTCTCTCTTGATTCAGATGCTCGGCGGGCTCAACGCGCAGGTTGTCCCGTACGGCGTCCGGAGTGCGCGAGCCTGGCGCAACTCGTGGACCATCGGGTTCATCGAGCGCGTCATAGAACGGCTCAAGGCGATCGAGCAGGCAGCCCGCGCCGCCGCCAGTGGTGAGACGTCGGCCACGGGCCGCAGCGGTGAACTCGTGCTGGCCGACCGCGACGCGATGGTGGAGGCCGCCTACCACAAGGAGCACCCGCACGTCCGGACTTCGCGCGGCTCGTACAGCGGCAGTGGGTACGGCGACGGGGCCGCCGCAGGCAACCGCGCCGACATCGGAGGCACCCGCCGCATCGGTGCCCAGACCGCCGGAGCGCTCGCAGCCTGACCGCCCATCCCGGCCGGGGCGGCAGCCCGCCGCCCCGGCCCCCCGCTCGAAGCGTCGAGGAGCCACGCATGTACATGGAATGGGCCCGATTCCACAAGGTCGACGAGAACGGCCGCCACTACTTCCAGACCTACAGCTTCCCCTACACGTGGGCCGCCGCGACGCCGAAGGAGCCCGGCACCGGCCGGATCAGCGAAGCCGCCGCCCTCGCCTACTCGATCATCTGCGCGGCCGGGTGGCAGTGGCAGACGCCGTGTCACTGCGTCGAGTGCACCATCACGGCCAAGTCCACCCAGCACGCCACCACTTGACCACCACCGACCACCGCCAGGAGGACACGATGCCGTCCCGGAAGCCGCACGCCACCCCCGCCCGCATCCTCACGGCCGCCGCCGAACACATCGAACGCGTCGGGCTCTACCAGGGTGACCACCTCTGGCAGCCCGGCCGAATGGGCGACACCGCCCCGTGCACCGTGCTGCACGCGTGGGAGCGCGGCGTACGCTCCGCCCGGCCCCGCTGGTCCGTACGCGGTGAGCCGTGGCACGTCTTCCAACGCGCCCTGTTCGACTCCCTTGTGGTGCTCAGCAACCACATCAACGGCCGCCCCGTGTCCGGCGTCCGGTGGCGAAAGCTGAAGCTCGCGGAGGACGCCTACCGGCGCACCCTGCTGTGGTGCTGGGGGGACGAGCCCGAGCGAACCACCGCCGAGGCCGCCGCGATGATCCGCGCCGCCGCAGCCCTGCACGCGAGTGACGGCGATCACAGCATCCCTGGTTGCCCCACTCTTAAGAACGTGGTTTAATTAATGGTGTCGGAAGGGGGAGGGCAACCCTCCGGCCGACACCGTCACCGGGCCGAACGGCCCGAAGAACTCTCACCAGGAAGAAGAAGGACCGATGACGAACACCAAGACCCAGGCCGGCGTCCAGGCTGCCCCTGCCCCGTGGCCGACCCTCACGGTCGCCGAACTTGCCGCGCACCCCGGCAACGTCCGCGACATCGAGGCCCCGGCTGAACTGCTGGCCGACGTGAAGGACAACGGCGTCGTGGAGCCGCTGTACGTCGTCCGCACCCACGGCGACGTGCCGCAGATCATCGACGGGTTCCAGCGACTGGCCGCCGCCGTCGCCGCAGGGCTGGAGACCGTGCCGGTCACCCCCCGCCCCGTCATCCGGATCGACGCGCTCACCCCGCACCCGAAGAACGCCCGCGAAGACCTCGACCTGAACGCGCCGTTCGTGGAATCGCTCCGCGCCGAGGGGTGCCGCATCCCCGTCAAGATCCAGCGGCTCGACGGCGGAGTCCTCCAGGTCAACGACGGAAACCGCCGCTACCACGCAGCGACGGACGCGGGTCTCACCCACCTGCCGTACGAGTGGGAGGACGACGACCGCGACGCGGCCGGGCAGTTCCTCGACATGATCACGACCGCCCAGCACCGTAAGAGCCTCAGCCCGTCCGAGATGAACCAGGCCATGTTCAGCGCCGCCGAGGCGGGCGCACAGGTCGGCCGCATCGCCAAGGCCGCAGGTGTTCGGCAGAAGGACGTCAAGACGCTGGTCAAGGTCAGGTCTGACGAGAAGTTGAGCGCCGCCGTCAGCGGCGCGGGCAGCTACGAGTGGACTTTCGAGCACCTGGCCGCGCTCTCGGAGTTCGCCGACGACGCCGAAGCACTCGCCGCGATCACCGAGGCCGCCGCCGAGGATGACGCCGACGAGGGAGACGTTGACTGGGCCATCGCTATCGAGCGGACCAAGCGCGACAAGCGGGTCAAGGCGGAGGCGCACCGCGCGGAGCTGGAGACGGCCGGGCACAAGATCAGGGACGCCGAGGAGCTGTCCGAGCGGGCCACGCCCGTGTGGCGACTGCGCGGCATCAGCACCGAGGAGCACGCCGAGTGCAAGGGGCTTGTGTGGGTGTTCGATGAGCGGCGGGGGGACCGGTACGAGCCTTACTGCTCCGCCCCCGGTCTGTACGGGCACACGGTGCCCGAGGGGGCCAGCGCCAGCGGCGGCACGATGACCGCCGCCGACAAGGAGGCCGAGCGCGCCGCCCGCGCCGCCGTCAAGAAGGGGAACATCGATTGGGACGCGGCCGAGGCCCTGCGCCGGAAGTGGATCACGGACCTGATCAAGCGGCGGAACCTCCCGAAGAACACCACCAACACCCTGATCGGTCACGTCAATAACGCTCTTTTGAACGGCAGTTGGGGAATCTCCGACGATCTGAACAAGGAGGGCACCACCGAGATCCTGGCCGGATTCCTGGGCCTGAACACCGAGCAGGCCAAGGATCGGGGCAGTTTCGCCGGGCACGTCGCCAAGGACCCGCGCCGGGCCCCTCAGCTCCAGTTCGCCGCCATCGCGGCCGTCCGGGAGAAGTGCGCGAACCGGTCGGCGTGGCGGACGGACAGCCAGCACGCCCCGTGGACGCGGAAGCCCACCGGTCGGTGGTTCCAGGTGCTCGCGTCCCTCGGGTACCCGCTCACGCCCATTGAGCAGTCGGTCGTGGACGAGGAGCCTTACGACCCGTCGAAGAAGAAGGCCCGCGCCGCGATCACGTCGGGCAGTGAGCCGGAGACCGAGCAGGAGCCCGGCACCGACGAGGAGGCGAGCGAGCCGGAGGCCGAGGAAGGCGACGAACCGGCCAGCGACGACGAAGCCGCCGCCTAATCACCTCAGCAGCCCGATGCCGGGGGCGGGAACCCGCCCGCCCCCGGCCACTCCAGGAGCCCCACAGTGACCCGTACAGCTCTGTTCGAGACCCACGCCGACGACCACGGTTGCGGATGCGTCCCCGCCCCCGCCGAGCCCGACCCCGGCACCACCGCCGACATCATGCAGGCCCGCGCCATCGCGTCCGGTCTCGCGGAGTTCGGTATCGGGCCCGCCCGCTGGTCTGTCGCCTACGACCACCAGGCCGCCGCCGTCGTCCTGCGCGTGGACACTCCGCGCGGACTGTACGCGCTCGCCATCCCGGCCCCCGGCCAGCCGTTCCCGGTCCGCCATCGGGGCGAGCGCATCGGAGCGCTGGACTGCCGCCGTACGTACGGCACCGCCGACAGCTACACCGCCGCCCTGTTCGCCGCGTTCCTGCGCGACCGCGCCGCACTCGACATCCCCGGCCGGGATGCTTGCCCCACACCCAAAAACATGGTTTAATTAATGGTGTCGGAGGGGGAGGGCAACACCCCCTCCGACACCACGGGCCGCCATCCGGCCCGACCCCGGCCGCACGCGGAGGGCAACCCGCCCGGCCGGGCCCGCGATTCCTCTCTCACCAGCAGGAGCACCCCCGATGACCAGCGCAGCCATGCGGTTTTCCATCCCCGCCACGGCCCAGTCCCGCGTCCGTCAGCTTGTCGAGGCGACCAATGCCCGCGCCGCCGTCCACCACCTCAGCGCGTACACGCTCGACATCTCCGCGCCGTTCCTGGCCGACTACCACGACATCGACGGCCGTCTGATCGGTAAGCGCCCCACCGTCACCGTGACGATCTCCGGTGACATCCCCCGTCACCAGGGCTGGACCGTCATTGCCCGCCTGGACCACGACGCGGAGGGCGAGACGATCACCAGCCTGTTCCCCGGTCTGCCCGAGCAGGACGCCGAGGCCGCCCGCCAGTACCGCGCCATCGAGAACTTCTGCCACGGGTGCGCCGTTGCCCGCCACCGCACCGCCACCTATCTCGCCCGGCACGAGAACGGCGAGATGCGGCAGTTGGGCACCACATGCGTCGAGCCGTACACCGGTCTGCCGATCAAGGGCCTGGAGGCCCTGTGGAGGTTCGGCACGCTGAAGGACTCCGACTGGGACGGCGAAGAGGGCGGCATCCCGGCCGATCTCCGCGTCCCGGTGATCGAGGTCCTGCGGGTGACCGCCGCCATCGTGAAGGCCGAAGGCCGCTTCTACAGCCGGTCCGAGCAGTGGAAGAACACCCAGCCGACCGCCGACGGCGTCGAGGCGTATTTCTTCGACCGCAAGGCCCCGATGGAGTGGCGGGCCGCCATCGACGCCGACCCCGACGCGCCGACCACCGCCGCCGCCGTCCGGGCATGGGCCGCCCAGGGATACGGCAGCCTCTCTGACTACCGCCACAAGGTGGGCCAGTTGGCGAAGGGCGAGACCGTTGACCCGCGTCACCTGCCGACGCTCGTTTCCTCCATCGCGGGTTGGTACCGCGACCAGGAGAAGGAGGCCACCGAGCGGGCCGCCCAGAACAGCAAGCCGCAGGGCACCGTGGGCGAGCGCATCACCACGAACGCCACCGTCACCACCGTGATCGAGCTGGAGGGCCGGACGTACGGCTACCAGACCCAGCGCCGCCGACTGGTGAAGTTCCAGGACCCGAGCGGCAACGTGTTCGTCTGGTTCAGCTCCGCCGCCGACGTTCCCGACCAGGGCGACGAGGTCGAGCTGACCGGCACGGTCAAGGACCACAGCATCTACGGCGAGACCGCACAGACCGTACTCACCCGGTGCCGCGTCGCCGCACGCGAACCGGTCGCCGCGTAGCAGGACCCGGCAGGGCGGGAGGCACCGCCCGGCCGGGCCCCGGCCGCCGGGCCGTGGGGTGGACGGCATCGAGCCGCCCACCCCACGCTCCGCCCACCACCGTCCGGGCCCGCCCGCGTCGGCGGCCGGCCCCGCTCACCGGCCCCGTACGAAGGGCGTCCCTCCGGGACGGCTCAGCCTGGCCCGGCTCGCAGCCGGCCGAGCCGTCCGGGCCGCGGGCGGCCCTCCCGGCCCGTCCGGACGCCGGGCCGAAACGGGCGTGCCCTGCGGGCACGACAGCACTTCCGTCGCGCTCCGCGCGACCACGGGCGGCACCTCCCCGACGGAGGCACCGTCCGCTGCCGACTGCACCACCGAGACCCCGAGGAACACCCCATGCCCGAGACCGCGTGCGCCATCCAACGTCAGGTCGCCCCGGTAGGAGACCCGTCTCCGCAGACCTGTCTCCAGGTCGCCCGGCAGGCCGCGCTCCTCGCCGTCACGGCAGCCGACGAGGCCATGATCGCTGTGTGCCGCAGCCGAGCCGGTGCCGCCGCCCGTCTGGAGGCGGTCATGCACGCGGCCCACAAAGAAGCCGTCGCGGCCGAGAAGTGGGCTGACCGCGCCGAGGAGTACGCCGACGACCCCACCATGCCGAACAGTGCTCTGCTGTACTGCGCCCGTGAAGCCGTCGACCATGCCGTTCGGGCCCAGTCGGCTGTCGGAGTCGAGACGACGGGAACCGACCTGCGGGCCGAGCTTGAGCGGAAGTTGACGGCGACCGAGTATGCCGAGCGGGAGACCGAACGCCGCCGGGAGGAAGCCGAGCGGGAGGCCGAGGAACGCGCGGTCACCGGCATGGACCAGGAGAACCGCGACCAGGCGGCGAGGAACCGGTATCTCGCGGAGGGCCACGTCGCCGAACTCGGATGGACGGCCGGACACGTCCGGGTGCTGGAGGCCGCCGAGTCCGGACGCTTGTACTGGCGAGACGGGCAAGCCCGGCAGGCAGCACGGCACGGCGTGTGGAACGGTGGCCGGCGGATCAGTCGCGAGCGGACCGAGGCCCTGTTCGCCGCGCGCTACCTTGTCGTCGTCCCCCAGGAGGACGGCACCCGCGTACTGACACCGACTCCGATGGGTCAAGCCGCCCTTGCACTGGCTCGCCTCCATCCGGCCGGGCTCCACAACAGCGATCGAGCCGCCTACGAGTCACGGTTCGCCCGAGTCCGGCGACGCCACAAGCGCCGAGACGACCAGAAGTCCGCCGCCCGCGTACTCCCGCCCCTCGATTCCAGCGCGCGGAAGCTATACCGGAAGCCGCTCCTGCTCACCGAACAGCAGGCCCGCGCCGAGCGCGACGCCGTCGATGGCTGGGAGGACGAGGGCGGCTACTGCCCCGGCACGGACACCCCGCGCCCGGCAGCCGGCCCCGCCGCGCGCCCGGCCGTCCGGATCGTCCTGTCCCTGCACCGGCACACCGCCGTGCAGGGCGCCTTGTGGTGACCGCGGAGGGCGCCGGTCGGCAAGCCGACCGGGTGCCGCTCAACCTTGTCCTCTGCCAGGTGTTCTTGACCGTTTGCCAGGTGGGTTTGACCGGCCGGGGGGTGCGCCTACAGGTCGGCGTCTGCTTGGCGGGCCCGCGCTCACTGTTCTTCGAGGTCTCCCCGGCCGATCTCCTGGCCTGTTAAGCGATCCCGGTTTCGAGAGCGGTGAACTTACCGTCGGGGTGCTCCAAGGGAGGAGTCGACGGTGCACACATCGTTGAGCCAGGCCAGGATGGCCCTCTCAACGTCCACCGCCGACGGGTTGGCCAGGTTCGGACTGAGGTCAGGCACGGTAGTGCCTGTTCCCACCTGGCACCCAAGCGGGTCAGCCTCGGCCTGGGCGCTGGCGACACCTACGGTCAGCATTCCGACGGCCAGAGCGCCAGCGGCTGCGGCCCGTGCAGCAAACCGCCAGGTGGTGCGGTTGATCATCATGAGATCCCCCATCTTGTCATTCCGTTGAACGGCGTCGGCTCCTGCTCGGCCTGCTAACAGCGCAAGATCGCAAAAGGTCACCGCAGTCACTGTTGATCACCACGCGACGTCGCCTTCTGGCTCTCAAAGAGCGCAGCCCAGCGGGCGCGACGCAAGTGCTGCCGCCCCCGTCGAACTCACCTGGCAAACGGTCAAGAGCACCTGACAGAGGACAAGCCTTCCGGATGTGCGTCTCTCGAAGATCGAGGTGACTGTAAAATCGAACACATGATTGAATTTGGATATGCGACGGACGACTCCCCCCGATCTCGACCGAGCCCAGGACGAGTGGCGCGCCACCTATCAGCAGCTCGCCGTGCGCCCGTGCACAGCGCTGCGCAGAAGGCTGATCCACCTGTCAGCGACCGTGCTGTTCCATCCGCACTGGCAAGGGCGGCGGTCGGCAGGGTGGGCGGCACTGCATGGCGCACGCCACGACCGATCCACCCCCTGAACTGCCCCGACTCCGGAACACCTGCGACGGGTTGGTTGGGTGCCGGCCAGAGCGAAAGGCTGCCTCCGGCGGGTCCTCCTCGGAGGGGGTGGGGGCTGGTCGGTCGGGTGCGGGAGCGTTGTGGTGCGGGTGGTGAAGGCGGGGTTCCCTCCTCGGCCGGACACCCAGGGGGCGTATCAGGAACCCGGGCGCGGCGTCCAGGCCGAGCCGCTGCGCGGTCGCTACGCGAGCCAGGACACCGCGCCCGGAACCCTGATACGGCGGAGCTGTCCGACCGAGGAGGGAACCCCGCCCAGGCCCGTTGTGGCCGGGCCCGGCCGAGCGGGTGCGGGTCGGCGGAACGGGAAAAGGGCAGGTCAGGGCCTATGTCTGGGTTGACCCAACCCTAAGAACGTGGTTTAATTAGTGATGTCGGAAGGGGAGGGCAACCCCCGACCGGCACGCGGCAGGCCGACCGGCCGCCGACAACCTCTCTCACCAGGAGACAAGGGATGAACATGCCGCTGACCGTCGCGGAGCTGGCCCACCCGATCGCGCTCGAACTCGGCGGGAACTGGCGACCGCAGCCCGCACGCCACGGCGTCAAGGAGCTGGACCACGCCGCCACCTTCACCCACCTGGACGGCCGACAGCTCCACCTCTCCGAGCGGTTCGATGACCCTGGCCACCTGCACATCCGAGGCGCGTTCCCCGCCACCGACTACCCGTTCCGCAGGGGCGAGCGCGACACCGTCCGAGTCGCCATGACCGAGGACCCGGCGGACATCGCGGCCCGGATCGCCGCCGACCTCATCCCCGCGCACCGTGACGTTCACGAGCGAGTGAAGGAGCACAACCGCGCACAGGCCGAGATGCGCCGGGACGTCGAGGAAGCCGCACGCGACCTCTCCGAGCGACTTCCCGGAGCGCGAACCCGCATCGACGGTACAACGGCCTTTGTCTACATGAATCTTGAGCCAGGAGAAGTCCGTATCGGGCTCGACGGCGATGCGGTGAGCCTTGTACTCAACGATGTGCCCCGGACTATCGCCGACGCCGTTGTATTCGCGGTGAGTCGCTTTCTCCCCAGCGTCCAGACCTCCGAAGACGAGTACGGCGAATACGTCGACGGATACGCCCTCTAAGCGCCCCCATGAATCCCGGCGGCGCGCTCCCGTAGCGCGCCCCCCCCACAGGAAAAAGGCCCCGTGATGAGCGCCGACATATTCACCATCGAACCGCAATGGATCGTCCAGGCCCCGCACCTTCGGTGCACCCTCAAGCGCGCCCTTGCTCTCCAAGCCGCACATAATGTTTGGTCCGGTACCGAGCACATCAACAACGCTGTAGCAATGGCCTACGGCGATCAACTCCCGGATTCCGGCCGATGGGAACTGACCCGCTCCCAACTCCGCACACTCAAAATTGCCATTGAATGGCGCAGGGCCACGCGCGCGGCCAGCGACAAGAAGACCGCCCCCGATATCCTCGACCGCTGGACGCGAATAGAGGACGAGGTCATAGCCGCATACCGCGCCGTGAGCAACGAAGCAGGGTTGTACTGGATTTAAGGGGTTGCCGATCACCCAAGAACATGGTTTAATTAGTGGTGTCGGAAGGGGGAGGGCAACCCCCCGGCCGACACCCCCGAGGGTCAGCCGGCCCCGGACGCCGATCTCTCACCAGGAGGACCGCGACATGCCCCGTAAGCCGAAGATGACCGACGAAGAGCGCCGGGCCTACTCCGCCAAGATGCGCGGCGAACTCGAAGCCGTCATGGACCGCGCGTACGGCGCGATGGTCGGCAGCGAGGAATTCTGGGCCGCCGTCATGCGCACGGCCGCGAACCTGACCCACCCGGACCGCGACGACCGCAGCCCCACCAACTGCATCGCCATCGCCGCCCAGTGCCCGAACGCGACCCACGTACTCAGCTCCGGAGACTGGCGAAAGGTGGGACGCTTCCCGGCCAAGGGGTCCACCTCCCTCCGTATCTGGACGCCGATCAAGCGCCGGACCGAGGATGCCCAGGAGGCCACGGCCGCAGCCCCTGACGGCGGGCAGCGAGAGGCCGCAGGCGAGGCCGCCGAGAGCCAGGGGCGCAAGGTCTCCGGCTTCAAGGCCGGACCGGTCTTCGACATCAGCCAGACGGACGGCGACGCCTACGAGCCGCCCGCCGCAGCCCCGTTCGCCGCCGAGGTCATCCGCGATGTCCTGGTGAACCAGTACCGCGACCAGTACCACGAGGACCCGGAGCAGGCCGGAGGGTTCGACTTCACCCAGGATGCCCCCGACAACGCCGTCCGCATCCTGCTGTACGGCCACGCGTGGCGACGCATCCCCGAGGTGGACGCCCCCCTTCCCGGCCAGCACGCCGCCGAAGTCGCCTCAGCCGCCCACGTCGCCGCGCTCATCCTCGGAATCGCCCCGGGCCCCGCCGTCATGCCGCCGCTCGCGGGCATCATCACCCAGGACAAGAAGCCCCCGGTGCACGAGTCCGCCGTCCGGGCCATCGAGACCGGCCGCGCCATCGCCCGCGCCGTCACGACGGCCGCCGAGCACCGCCGCGAACTTGCCGTGACGGGTTGACCCAGACCCAAGAACATGGTTTAATTAATGGTGTCGGAAGGGGGAGGGCAACCCCCCGACCGGCACCGCCGCCGGGGCCAAACGGCCCCGGCGGGATCTCTCACCAGACAGGACACGACATGCTCACCACCGCACCGAAGCCGACCGTGCAGGACTTCCCCACCGCGACGCTCGTGATCGGCGGGCCCTGGTTCCGGGGCCACCAGCTCGACACCCGCCCCGCCGTCGTCGTCGGTCCATTCGGCGGGCCGGAGTTCGCCGACGAGGCCACGATGGCGGTCGTCTGGTTCTTCACCCTCGGTGCCCCGCAGCCGGGCGACAGCGTCCAGGCGATGTTCCCCCACGAGCTGACCCCGCTTGACGACACGCTGACCACGATGCACCAGGACACTTTCCGCGACATCGTCCGCAACCTGCGTCGGGGACGGTTCGCTTACGACGACGGGGAGGCGCTCCGCGCCGCCGTCCGCCAGGCATGGCGCGAGCGGACCGGACTGGCCGACGCCGACCCGGCCGCCCGGCACACGCTCCACCGCAGCTGACCAAGGCCCTGCCGGTCCGGGGGAGGGCAACACCCCCGGACCGGCAGGGCCCCAGCACCCCAGCGGACACCCCTTCGGGGCGGCAGGACAGGTCCGGTGCGTTCACCGCCGCCGGCCGACTCCGCCGCCGGCCGACTCCGCCGCCGGCCGACTCCGCCGCAGGCGGCTCCGCCGACCGACGACGGGCACCGGACCGCAGCGGACGCGCCCCGCGGGGGCGCGGCAGCCCCTGTCGCCGCGCAGGCGCGACGACCCGCGAGCCGATCGTCCCTCACGGCCCGCGCCGGTGGTGCAGCGCCGCTGCCAACGCACGGTCCGCCCTGCGGCCGGACCACAAACTCTCACCAGAAAAGACCAGTTCAGTGACTATCGAGATCACCCACACCCGCCGAGCAGGAACCCTGATCGAGGGGACCAGCCGGGGCGACGGATCGGCCGAGATCCTGCGACTCCGCGAGTACGGCCGCACCCAGCGCCAGCCCTTCCGCTGGAGCAGGAACCTTGACTGCTGGTACCTCCCCCACAGCCGCGACCACGCCACCTACACCCCCTCGCTCGAACTCCTCGCGCAGCGACTCCGAGGCGCAGGCTTCGAGGTCACACTGACCATCGACAACGCCGACCGCCGCAGCTTCAGCGAGGCCGAGGAGGAGCGGGAGGAGAAGGCTGAAGGCCGGGCGGAGAGGTTCGGCGGATACGCCGACACTGCCGCCCGGACCTCCGAGGCCGCGTGGAAGTCGAGCCACGAGATATCCGAGCGGTTCGCCTTCGGTCAGCCCACCCTCGTCGGTCACCATTCCGAGGGCCGCGCTCGCCGTGATCACGCACGGATGGACAACGCGATGCGCAAGAGCATCAGCGAGCGCGACCGCGCCCAGCACTGGGCCAACCGCGAGGAAGCCGCCGCCAACTACGAGCGGTTCCGCAAGGACCCCGGTCGTACTCTCCGCCGTCTCGACAAGCTGAGGGCCGATCTCCGTGCGGTCGAGAAGTGGCAGCGGGGTGAGTCCGCCAAGGGGTTCTCCCGCAGCCCGGCGGACCCGGAGCTGGAGATCGAGCACCAGGAGCTAACCGAGGAGATCGAGCACTGGGAGGCGGTCATCAAGGACGCCGAAGCCAGGGGCTTCAAGGTCTGGTCGAAGGCGGACTTCAAGCGTGGGGACTTCGTGCTCTACCGGGGCACCTGGTACGAGGTCCTGCGCGTCAACCCGAAGTCGGTGACGATCCCGCACATCCACAACGGCACCGGCAAGCGCATCGTGCGCGCCACCGGCAACCAGCACGACGACTGGACTTGGACCGCCCCCTACGACGACGTGTCCGGGCGCAAGAGCGCCGACGAGATGCAGCCGCCCCAGGCAGAGGCCGCCGAACAGCAGGAGCAGGCTGAGCAGTCCACGCCGACCGAGGAGCCGGTACCGGCGGAGAAGCCGACCCCGGTGGCGGTGCCCGCCGCAGGTGCGAACTGGCAGGACGGCATGGCGCTGGTGCTGATCGCCTCGAAGAACTCCCGCCGCTCCCGCAAGCGTGCCTTGTGGGCGATGACCCGCCGCGAGGCACAGGCCGTGTGCGGCGACCCCCGTACCTCCGGACGCTCGTACATGCTCACCTGGACCGACCGGCCAGGCGTCGAAGGTGCCGACTGGGAATGGACGCCTGACAACGGAAGTCTCGACCCGGTCCTTTCGGACCTGGGCGTCACCCCGCGCCGTGAATGGACCGCCGCCGCGCAGGCCCCCGCCGAGGCCGCGTAACCACGCCCCCGCCCGCCCCGGCGGCCGAGCGCGCCGGGGCGGGCCCCTCTTTCACCAGAACAGGGCACCACCATGACCACGCAACTCCTCGAACGACCCACGACCGTCACCGTCCCCGACACCGCAGGGGGCAGGTTCATCGTCCCCGCGACCCAGGGCACCACCACCGTCCCGGCGTACCGCGTCGGCGCCCCCGACATCCAATGCCGCTACCCCGTGATCGTTGGCGAAGACCAGGTCATCGGCCGCGCCTACCGGTGGCACCGTGACTGGCTCGTCCTCACCACCGCGGGTGAACACAATCTCCGTCGCCCGCCGAAGGGAACACCGGGCACCGAGATGGCCGCCGCCCATCTCGCCGAGCAGTACGCCGCCGGTCGGATCGGCGCAGTCCCCCTGGACCAGGTGCTCGCCGAGGCCCCCACTCCGCTGTGCGGGCCGGTGTCTCTCCTGCACCCTCGGATGCCGGTCAATGATCGCAACATCGAGGGCGCGCTGATCGCGTTCGCAGGGCTCCGGGCCCACCACTGGCGGGCAGTCCTCACCGGGTTCCCCGGCAGCGATAACCACTGGTACCTCAGCTGCGAATTGTGTGACTGGGAAGGCCCGAAGTTCTGGAGCCACTTGCGCGGGCGCAACGGAGAGCCGCCGAGCGCGCGCCGTCACAAGGGCGGGTGCATCGGAGAGGACAAGGTCCGCCGGTTGATCCCCGCCTACCAGTAGCAGCGCCACCGGGGGCGGCGGCGGTGCGCCGCCGCCCCCGCCCTCCCGAAGGACACCGCCGTGCCGATCCGTCACACCCCCGAAAGCATCGTCATCGTGGACACCCCGGCCGCGATCCTGGAATGGGCCGCCCGCCACATCGAACACGTCGGCATCCACCAGGGCCCGCACCTGTTCGCCGGTCCCGGCCGTACGGCCACCCTGCCGTGCTGGCCGCGCGGCGCCCTCCAAGTCGCCGCCGGCCACGGGCGAGGAGCCGCCGGCCGAACGTACGACTGGGACCGCATCAACCGCGCCCGCGACCAGGCGTTCGGCATCCTCGCGGAAACCCTCACCGGTCACCCTGTCGACGCCGATATCCCGCAACCGCCAACGCCCGGCACCGCGAGGCCATCGACCGGTGGAGCGCCGATCCCGGCCGCACCGCCGCCGACGCCGCCCACGCGTTCCGCACCGCCGCCGCCCGCGCCGAACACGCCCTGTTCTGACAGACCCCCGCCAGCATCCCGAGTCATCGAAGGCCAGCACGATGGACGAGACGACAGCTTCCCGCAGCACCACCAGGACGCCGACCCGCCGAGGAGCCGCCACCCCCAGCCGGGACGGTGTCCACCGGCTCAGCGTCCCCCTCCACCCCCGGCTCAGCGCAACCGAGTTGATCCGCGTCCTCCTCGCGGCCCCGGGGGAAAACGACCTCACCGCCCTTGACCCGGTACAGGTCCGGTCGCTCATCGCCGATGTGCTCACCCAGCACGGCTATGACGTGCTCGACCGATCGCCGTACTACCCGGAACTCGACCGCCACCAGGATGCCCGCCGTGCCGTGCGCCGTGCGTACGGGCCGCGGTTCCTCGATGCCCCCGACGAACAGGCCATGCTCGCTGACCCACTCCGCGAAGTGCTCGCCGCCGGAAGCAGGAAGTCGTGACCGTTCCCGCCGCCGAGCCGACTGGAGCACGGGCACGGCAGACGTACTACTGGCGGGTGCGCAATGCACGGACGCGTCACCGCCCCGAGAGCGCGGAACAGGTGTGGCACATCCAGCCCGGACACCCCGGCGGCGCGTACTGCGACATCGGCCACGACCTGGACCCGCCCGCACACCACACCCCAACCCTTCTCTCCCGCAGCCGGCCGACCGGCCGCCGGGGAGACGGGCAGGAATTTCGGGGCGGGTGTCTCGCGTGCGAGTGGGAAGGCCCCGTCCATTGCGGAGACGGGTTCGGGGACGGTGACAACGAGGCCGTGGAGGACGCCCACGACCACGCGTTCCCCGGCTGGCGGACACTGCCTCCGATCACCGCGGTCGAGGACAGATGGGCCGTTCCGCGGAGCCGAAGCCGCTGGGCTCAGCTCACTGCCCCGTACCCGGCGGGATGGGTGAGCCAGGGCGCCCCCGTCGTGGCCTGGAGGCGGTACCGCCGCGAAGCCCACCTTCCGCCACACGCCGGACGCCCCCGCTACGAACTCCGCATCACCCGGCCACCGCGCGACCGGGCCCGACGCTCCGCAGATCAGGACGCCCTCTTCTGATGCCCGCCGTCCTTCGGATCAGGGCCCCACCCACTCAACCTAAAGGTGGTTTAATTACTTCGCCGTCAGCGGAGCGGGCAACCTCCGACCGGCCGCGCGTTCCACAGGACGCCACGCACCCAGACAACAGACGACGGCCAGCGCACAAGGGCAACAAGGCGCTGGCCGTCAGTGTCTCTCACCAGAAAGACCACACCATGCTATGTGACCGGCACCCCGACTGTCCCGAGCCCGGCGACATCGCCCAGCTCACGAGGGGTAACAGCATCGGCGCTGATCCCACCGACAGCTTCGTTATCGTCGAGGACTTCCCCCCGACCGGCCGCCACCTCGTGCTCAACCTGCCCGTCGACCACCCCGGCCGCGCCGACTGGGCCGCCGCCGTCCCCCTGGCCGACATAGCCACCCTCACCCGGCTCGAACCGGCGGGCAGCCGTACGTGGACGCCGGCCCCGGACCCGGACGAGATCCAATGACCGCGCCGAGCGGTCACGACCCCGACCATGAACAGGAGACGACCGTGTCCCCCAAGACCGGCCGCACGCTCTACTCACGCGCAGACCTGCGCAAGGTCCACGGCATCAGCGAACCCACGCTTCAAAACCTCTGGACTGACCGGGAGAACAACGGGCACCCGCCCGCGAAGACCATTGACGGCGTCATGCACTGGGACGGCGACGAATGGGCGACGTGGCACCACGAGGTTCAGCGGCAGCGCGCCGCAGCCAGCACCACCAACCCGCCGAAGCTCGACGGCGACCCCGAAGAGATGGTCGGCCCGGCCGAAGCCGCGAAGGTCTGCGGTTTCGCCGACTCGACCACCGTCTCCCACTACGTCAAGAACCCGCCCGAGGGGTGGCCGGCACCGGACGACTGGGACGAGCTTCCGACCCGGCGCCGCCCGAAGTGGAAGCGCTGGAGGCTGTGGCAGTACCTCGCGGACCGCAAGGGCCGCGGCCACGCCGGCGGACGGCCCACCGGTCGCCGCGGACTGGCCTACCCCTACCAGGGCGACGAGCGGCTGACCCTCGCTCGGCAGGCCATCGCGGCGAACCCCGGCGCGAAGAACGCCGAACTGATCCCCGAACTCCAGAAGCAGACGGAGAAGACCTACTCACGCCCGACCTGGAATCTGATCCTCAAGTCCGCCCGCGAGAACCCCGAGGAGTGACCCGTGCCCGACACCCGCTGTCCGCGCTGCGGCGGCCCGCTCGGTGAACGGCCCGCACGTTCCCGGCTGACCGCCGACCGCGAGGTTCCCATCTGCACCACGTGCGGTACGGAGGAAGCCGTGCGCGAAGCACAAGGTCAGGCACCGGTGCCGTTCGGCGATTGGCCCCTGACTGCATAGCTGTCCGCCGAGAGACCACACGGCGAACACGCGAAGGTCCCCGCTCCACGTCGGAGCGGGGACCTTCGTCATGTCACCAGGTGCTGACGGGTCGGGCAGGGCCCAACCAAGACCGCTCGACCCGACAGCAGGGCGACGGATCAGCGGCTACGAGACCTCCGCCGGTCCGGAGCCCGATCCGCCCTCCGGCCGATCGCCCGGGAGTGGGGCGGAGTCTCACGTCCCGGCTCGAACCGGCCCTCTGCGTCGAGCCCGTACGCCGGGGAGTCCGAGGCCATCCAGTACGGGGCCGACAACTCGGCGAACGGGCGAGGAGCCGCCGGACTCGGGATGTGCTCCATGCGCGGACCAACGACTCAGCGGCGCGTAGGTACCGCAGCGACGTCGGATCGCCGTACCGCCTCAGCGCGTACGGCACTCCATCCCGCGCACCTCCCGCAGAGGTAACAGTCCAACAGGACATCAGGCTCCAGGAGCCTGATCCGCAGGAGGAACGAGGCTGATCCGAGTGCCCGAGATCCCCTCTCGTTGATCATGATCTTGAATTTAGAGGACCAAGGTATCGTCACTTCGTGACGATACAATCAGCCAAGACGACCGAATCTGACCGGATGAGAGCGGGGGGTGAGCGGGCCGGTGGGATGGGTGACCATGATCGGCCCGTCCGACGAGCAGGTTGAGTACCGCCTTACCGGCGGCCACGGATGCGGGAAGTCCGTAGCGGTCGACGCTGCCCCTCTCGTCGCCGCCATCGAGGCCAAGGCCGAAGCCGCTGGTGCCCCCGTCGCCTCCCTGCTCGCCAACCGCGAGGCCAAGCGCGCCTTCTTCCGCGCCCGCGGACTCCTCCGCAGCAAGGGCACGGCGCGGTTCACCGGGTTCGACGCCGTCGAAGTCGCCGCCGCAGCCGGGCTCGACGCCCGCGATCTCTACGGCGAACAGGCCCTTCCTCCACGGCCCGCCGACGGACAGGTGGACTACCACCTGGACGCCAGCGAACGCCCCCTGGTCTGGATCGGAAACGGTCTCACCGAGTTCGACATCACCCCCGGCAGCGTCCTCGCCCCCGAGCAGTTCCCGGCCGCCCGGCGCCTCATGCACGGCGAAGACCCTCGGGCCGGGCAGACCCTCGTGGAACCCAAGCTGGCCATCGCGCCGGCCGCCAAGCTCCCCGCCGCCCCACTGGTCCGCGCCATCCGCCGCGCCGCCGCCGAACGCAGCGTGAACCCCGCCTCGCTGCTGGACTCCAAGCGCAAGCAGGACGCCTTCCGCCGGATGGAGAGCCAGCTCAAGCGGTTCGGGGAGTCGCACCGCGTCCCCGTCTCGACGGTGCTGAAGCTCGCCGACGCCGTCGGCATCGACGCCGTCGACCTCTACGGCGAGGACCTGGTGGAGAAGGCCGTGGCCGCAGAGGCGGGCGGCCACCTGGACGCCCGTGCGCTCCTGCGCGCGGTCGAGGTCCGCGCCACCGAGACCGGACAGCAGCCCGCCGACCTGTTCGCCGCCGCGTCCATGAAGCGCCGGTACGTCCAGACTGAGGGCGAAGGTGCACGTCGTCTTCGGGACCTACCGATGGACGTGCGTGAAGCCGTCGCGATGGCCAAGGCAGCGGGACTCTCGCCCGAGGACGTATGGGACGCCGAGGAGATCGAGGCAGCTCTCCTCGAAGGCCGCGTGCAGGTCGGCAACTTCGGTGCCGACGTCACCTTGGACTTGGCGAAGTCGAAGTCCGCGTTCCTCGCCTACGCGCCCGAGGAGATTGCCGCCCAGGTCGAGGGCATCTACACGGCCGCCGGCCGGGAGTCCATCGGCGCCCTGGAACGGTGGACCGCGTACGCCATGCGCGGCCACCACGGCGACGGCGACGAAGCCGAGACCGTGAAGACGAGCGGGTTCTCCGGCTGGATGATGGTCCACCGCGCCGCCCGCCCTGTGGACGGCGCCCCGTACGGAGACCCTCACTTCCACCTCCACTTCACCCTCGCCAACATGGTCAAGGGCAACGACGGCAAGTGGTCCACGATGGCCAGCGGGGGCCGCGACCTCCACCGGCACACCCGCGCGACCCAGTCCCTCATGAACGCCCGCATCCGCCGCGAGCTGACCGACACGTTCGGCATCAGCTTCCGCCGAGAGGAGCGGACCGGCGCGTGGGAGATCGCAGCGATCCCCGAGTCCACCATCAAGCTCTTCAGCAAGCGCGACAGCCAGGTCCGGGACCTGCTGACGAAACTCGGCATCGACTACGACAGCGCCACAACCCGGGAGCGCACCGCCGCCTCCACCGCGTCCAAGGCCGCGAAGAACGGCGAAGCCGCCGGAGTCGAGGACGACGTGCTGCGCTCCTACTGGCAGGCCGAGGGCCGCGCTGCTGGTGACGACCCTGACGCCATCGCCGCCAGCGCGATGGAACAGGACCGAGCAGACCAGAACCCGGGGCTGGACGAGCTGTGCGCCCAGGTCTTCGACCCGAAGACCGGCCTGACCAGCCACTCTAAGGAGTTCACCCACGCCGCTGCCATCGCCGCCGTGCTGGACGCCCTCCCGTATGGAGTCGCGCACGCCGAGGAAGCCGAACAACTCACCACATCCGTCCTCCGTCACGCCGGGTACGCGGTCCAGCTCAACCCGAAGGGTGCCCAGCACTTCACGCACGCCGACCGGTACACCACGGCGGATGTCGTGGCGGCGGAAGCTCTGATCGTCTCCGAGGCAACGAACCGGCTCGGCACTCAGGCCGCCGTCGTCAGCAACGACACGGTCGACATGACCTTGTCCACCGTCGAGGCCCAGCACGGTGGCACCTTCGCGTTCTCCGACGAACAGCGTGCTGTCCTCGAACGGCTACTTACGGCCGGGCACGGAATCGACGCCGTGGTGGGCATCGCGGGATCGGGCAAGACCACGATCATGGACACCGCCCGGCAGGCGTGGGAGGCCCACGGTCTCGTCATCGCCGGCGCGAGTACAGCCGCCGTCGCCGCCGCGAACCTGAAGGCCGAGGCGGGCATCGAGTCCCGCACCCTCGCATCCTGGCTCACCGGCATCCGCAACGGCGGCACCGGCCTCACCGGCGTGGACGTGTTGGTGGTGGACGAGGCCGCGATGTGCGATGACCGCGATATCGCCGAACTCCTCACCCACGCCGCGGAAACCGGGACGAAGATCGTCGGCATCGGTGACCCCAAGCAGCTCCACTCGCCTGGCATCGGCGGCAGCTTCGCCGCCGTGCACCACATCGTCGGCGGACTCACCCTCAGCCAAAACTTCCGCCAGAAGGACATAGTCGAACGCCGGGCCCTGGAGCTGTGGCGCGACGACAACCGCGTGGAAGCCCTCCGTACCTTCGCCGGAACCGGCCGCGTGCACGCCCTCGCGGACAAGGACGCCACCCTCGCGGCGATGCTCACTATCTGGGCCGACAAGCGCGCCGCGCACACCGACGACCACACCGCCGTGCAGCAGCTCCTCATGCTCGCCGCGACCAACGAGATCGTGGAGGAACTGAACGTCGGGGCCCGCGCCCTGCGGAAGGAGAACGGCGACCTCACCGATCCCGAGCACGTCTACGCGCTGCCCGGCGGCGGCGAGCTGACCCTGTCCGTCGGTGACCAGGTCCTCCTTCGGATCAACGACTACCGGGGGAAGAAGAGCCGAGGCGCGAGCGAAGACGTCCTGAACGGCTACCGCGGAATCGTGCGCGCCGTGGACGAGGAACGCCGGGTGCTGGTCGAGTGGCGCGAGAAGACCGCCGACGGCCACCGGGACGTTGCCGAATGGGTTGACGCCGACTACATCGCGCAGGGCGGACTCAGCCTCGGATACGCGATCACCGGCCACAAGTCGCAGGGCCTCACCGTCCAAGAGGCTCTGGTCTACGGACCCGGCGCTCAGGCGAACGCCCTCTACACGATGATGAGCCGCGACAAGAAGGAGTCCCACCTCTTCCTGCCGCTCTCCGTCTACGAGACCGACGCCGACCGCGCCCGCCACGGCGACGCACTCACCGACCAGGAACAGCTTGACCGCGCCGTCGCGGGCCTCATCCGCGAGATCGAGAGCGGCACCGAGGAACGCATGATCCTCACCGAACTCCCGAAGAACGCGGTCCCTGCCCACGTCCGCCAGGCCGTAGCGGATCTCCCGATCCCGCGCGCCCCTGGCGCCGACGAGCACCACGACGCAGACACTCCCGAAGAGGCTCCGGAGCACGAGGACCGCCCCGGACCGGCGAACGCCGAGCCGACCATGGCGCCGGCCACACCTTCGGGACCCGCGCCGACGGCTGACCGTCCATACGCTCACCTCAGTAGCTCGGCTCTGCGTGACGCCGTGCGCAAGGCCGCCATCGCTGCCCGCGCCACAACGAGGGCGGCCGACAAGACGGAAGCCGCTGCCGATCGTGCCGAACAGGAGGCCGCTGCCGGTGCAGGCCCCAATTCACTCGCGCTCCAACGCCGTCATCAGGACGTTGCCCAACGGGCCGTGGCCATCCGCGAAGTCCGGTTGCTGGACGGCACCATCGCGGAACGCACCGCTCAACTGAACGGCACCGAGGCCCGTATCGAAGGTCTTGAACAGCAGCTGGCCGCGACGGGCCGTTTCGGGCGGGCGGCACTCCGCGGTGACGAGCGTGCTGCGGTCGAGGCGGACCGGGAAGCACTCCTTCGTACCCGTGAGGAGACCGTCCAGGAGCTGGAGCAGATGGACACGCGGCTCCAGGAAGTTACCCGGCAGGCCGGACCCGTCAACGAGCACGAAGCTGTGCTGACGGAAGCGGACATGCCACAGCAGGAGAAGGCCGCGCTGCTTCGGCGGGCCAAGGCCAAGGACAACGAGGCAGCCAAGCAGCTCCGGGCCGAGGCCATCAAGGCCCGCAGCACTGCTCACGGCGCAGACCACCGCGTGTCCGGTCTCCAGAAGGAGACGAGTCTGCGAGCCCAGCACGGACGTCAGCACGTCGATGCCGATGAGTCCGCAGCGCCCTCATCTCCGAAGCCCGACTCCCCGTACGCCAACCGAACCGCGGTGGACCACACACAGCCCGCGTCGCCGGACAGCGCTCACGACGCCCCACCCGTGTAAGAAGGGCCCTACCTTCCTAGGCTGGTGGAGCGAACACCGCGTTGTCCGGCATCCGGTCGCGGAACGCATCCGGGATGGTGCCCATGAGCCAGAGGCGGCGCGTTACGTGCACGGTGCCTTTCGGGTCGTCGAGCAGGACGTAGTGGGACTCCCCGTCCCCTACGTAGCCGATCTCCGGCGGAAACCCCTGCTCCTCGGTCCACGACAGGTAATGGACGCCGTCGATCCGAAGGGCCCGCCGGCCGTCCGGGTCTTGGTCGCCGAGCATCGCGTACCCCAGACACATCAGCCAGAAGTCACACGAGCTGCACACCCGATACGCAGCCATCCGCGCGCCGACACCTCGGATCTCCCGGTCTGTCCCCTTGTTCGGGCACAACTTGCACTGGAACACCGCGCTCTGCGCGGTCACGGGTGCTCGCCTCATGTGCCGGACCTCCGCCGGATGTGCTTGCACCGAACACCGCGCTCGACATCCTGAAGCGAGGGTCTGCGACGTGCCCCGCAGTCGATGCACTCGCTGTCCCAAGGCATCGAGCGTGCGCCGGGGTAGGGCACCTTCGGCCTGTAGCGCGCTTCATGCATCAGCTGCTCGGCGTCCTCTTCAGCGGGTTCACCGACGGGCGGCACGGGGGCACGCGAGACGGAAGCGGGCTGCGGGATCGAGTAGACCGGGGTGTGGCCCCCGAACACCAAACCGAGGCTCACCCATCGTCTCGGCTGCGAAGGGGTGGTCATGGCATGCCCTCTCTCGTACGTCCTAGTCCGATGGCCAGGGGGCGTTAGCGTCGTAGTAGTAGGTCCGGCCGGCACACGGTTTCAGATGTCAACGCGGGGCGGCCGGGTGCTGCCCGGCCGCTCTCACCTGCCTGAGCAATCCATCCCCAGGAAGCCACTGCCGCCGAGGATGAGCGTCGTCATGACCCTTATCTCTCCCCGTGCAGGATGGCTGCCCTGGCTGCCCAGGCGAGGATGCTCTGCCCGCGCATGGACAGGCCGAGCCGGTTCCAGTGGAAGATCACGTGGTAGCTGAGCACCTGCCGCAGCCCGCGGTCGAGCGTCCCGTCCTGTACGGCACGGCGGAGTTCCTGCCCCGTGCTGCGGAAGGCGGCAGCCCACTCGGCGACGGGCTCCAACAGCCCGCCGGGGCGCAGCAGGACATCACTGTCGGCGAAGAGCAGCGGGCGGATCTCCTGTGCACGGCCGTCGAGCCGGTCTGCCGGGACGTCGCTGACGGCCGATCGGTGCTCTTCCGTGATGACGCGGTGCCACACGTCCCCTTGCTCGTACCACTCCAGGCCCGCGGCGCGCATCATGATCGTGCAGAGGAGAACGGACAGCTCGCGCGGTCCCACGGCAAGGTCCCCGCGCTGCCTTAGTTGCTGCGCCTCTCGGCTGTCGGTGACGAACAGCGCGTGCGCGGCCGTCATGCTGACCGCGCCCCCGAAAGCTGCGGTCTCAGGCTCGTAGATCCCGGGCCACCACCGTTGCAGATGCCCGTCGGAGACGAGACGGTCGAAGCCGTCGCCCAGGGTCAGTTTGGTTCCGGCCTCGGGCTGTAGACGGAGGCGCAAGCGCCAGCACGGGTGCTTGCGGGTGTACCACCAGCCGCCCATGAGCCCTGTGGCCTCTGCTTCCCGAAGCACGGGGAGCACGTGCGTGGTGAATGTGGTGTCGGCGTTCGTCCAGTCGGTGAAGTGGAGGTACACCTGCCACCAGTCGGTGGCGGCGGCGTGGCGGGCCAGGGCCTCCCGGCCGGCTTGGTCGTAGACCGCCACGGCGTCGGACAGGATCGTCGGTTCCATCGCGTACTGGGCTGCGACCTCGGGGATCGGCAGGCCGGTGAGGGCAGCGGAGACCGCGCGCTGGATCGCGGTCGGCTCCGTCAAGATCAGTTGATCAAGAGACATGCGTCCCATCCGGAGATCGGGGCCTGCTGTGAGGCGTAGGTAGTGAGGGCGAGCGCGGTACCGGCGGCGCCGTTGATCAGGCCGGACTCGGGAAGGTCCGGCTGGGCGTTCGCTGCGAGGGTGTCGCCGAGGCGCTTCGGGAGGGCCTGAAGGCGGGGGTCGCGGGCATCGGCAGCGGCGCGGGTTGCGGTCTGGTAGATGCCTGCCCAGCCGTGGCACAGACCCGAGTCGGTGACGTGGGCGAGCTGTTCGGGGTCGGTCAGGGCGCGGTACAGGGCGTCCTCGTAGAACGCCTGGACGTCGGGGGCACGCAAGACGAGCCCGGCGAGTTGCCCGGCCCGTGCGATGCCTGTGCTTCCGTAGCACCAGCTCGGCCGGGTGGGAGCGTCGTGGTGCGGGCGCCCGAGGTCGAGATCGCGGCGCGAGATGTGCTCGGGCCACCAGGGACCGGAGGGACTGAGCTGGCACCAGGCGTCAAGGTGTTCGCAGATGCTCCAGATGGCCTCGCGGTGGCCGCTGACGGCGATGCCGCGGCGCATGGCCTGGGCCAGCAAGAGGAGCGGACCGGTGATGCCGTGGGCTGCACCGAAGTTGCCGTGGCCGCCCGGGAAGTGGGGGGACTCGCCACGGGCCGGGTCGTGGCGGACCCACCAGCCCGGCAGGCCGCGGCCGTCGGGGACAAGGGGGCGGGTCAGGGCAACGAGGTACTTCAGGACCCGTTCCAGGGGAAGCCCTTCGGGATCGGTCCGCAGGAGGTACGCCCCGATGCCGGTGAGGCCGTAGAACAGGTCGTACTCGGCGAACGTGGGCAGGTCGCCCTTGCGGATGCGGGTAAGAGCGGCGTCCACGCGGCGGTGGGTCAGGTCGGTGATGTGCTGGTGCAGGGTCCGGTGCGCCGGTTCGTACAGGTGCTGGAAGGACGGCGGGACGGTGGTGAGGACGAAGCCGAGGGCCGGGGCGCCGAGGAAGAGTCCGGCGGTGTCGGCCGCGCTGATGTGCCCGGCCGCTGCGGCGGTGATCCATCGGTGGGCGGGGCGCCAGGAGCCGCCGTGACGGCTGGCCATTTCGATGTGCAGCAGGCTGATTCCGGCGGCGCCGTCGGCGAGGGACTGCACCGCCCAAGGCTTGTCCGGGGGCGGCGGAGCGGGTTGTGCGAGGTGGGCGGTGTACTGCTCCAGGATCGTCGCGGTGGTGGCGGCCGGCGCGGTCATCGGGCGGCCATCCTGTGCTGGAGGGCCGCGGTTCGTACGAGCCGGATCGTGGTCTCCTCGGCGCGCGGGTCGACGCCCAGGGCCCGGACGTGGTGCTGGTGCAGGAGAGACCGGGCGACGCCAAGGGGATCACGCTGGCCGGTCAAGGCGTTCCGGTAGGTGTCCACGGCGGCGGCGCGGGCCCACCATGCTTCAGCGACCGCAGGGCCGCCGGGGAGGGCCGCGAGCGCGGAGGCGCCGTTCGGCGCGGCGAGTTCGAGCACCTGGGTACGCAGGGCCCGGTTCAGTCGCCCCGTGCTCTGGGGGAGTTTGCGCACCAACCACTCCTCGGCCGCCGCGTTGTTCGGCGCCAGGGGGGTGACGAGGTGCAGGGCGCTGGCCGCGGCGAGGGCCTGCGGGGCGAAGGCGTCAGTGCGCTCGGTGAGCTGGATCTGCGCGAGGGCGGCGGCGGAGTCTGCGGCGAACACCTGGTGCGCGGCGTCCATGGCTGCCTCGCTGCCGAAGCGCCCGGTCTGCGGCTGGTAGGGAGCCAGGACGAGCCCGGCCGCCAGACCGGTCCCGTGCAGGTTGTCCGCCCAGGTACGAACGTGTTGGGCGGCGGCCCCGTATGCGTCCGGCGGCAGGTGCAGCGTGAGGTCGAGGTGCTGGTCGGCGTCCGGGCGGGCCATCTCCCGGTGCCGGGTGAACCACCAGACCGGCGGGGTGTCGCCGAACGCGGCGAGGAGGCTGGGCAGGTGGCGGCTCAGGATCTCGTCGTAGCGGCGCGGGTGGGCGTGGAGCTGCGCGAGCAGGACGTCACCGGCGCCCGGAAGGTGCCGCCCGGGGACTACCGGGGCGGCGGGGCGTGGGCGGGGAACATCGGCGGTGTCCGGCTCCAACCGGCGCAGAGAAAGCCAGATCTCGTGTGCCCGTCCGATCCAGCCGTGGGCGTCTCCGTCCGGTACCTCGCGCAGCTCCAGGCGCCGGGCGTTGTCGAGGTGGGCGCGTAGGGCCCGGCGGTGGACTGGGTGGGTTAGGTCGAGAGGGAGGCGCTGGTCGTACTCGATGATGGCGACCTGCATGGGGGCCCGCAGCCGGTCCCGCCAGGCGGTGAAGGCGTTCTCCCACTCCTCGGTCGAGGCTTTGCGGCCGGGCAGGTCGGCGGCCATCAGCAGCCATCGGGCCTGCGTGAGGATGGTGCGGCGGTAGCGCACGCGCGGGAGGAACGGGAGCCGAGCGCCGGCGCCGAAGTCGAACGGCTTGTAGGCGGCGTACCGCCCGTTGGCCACTTCGGCGAGGAACCGGGCCAGTGGTGGTGTCTGTGTCCCGCCTTCCAGGGCGTGCAGAACCCGCACGTCGATGCGCCGGCCGGTGGAGAGTTGCACGAGGTGGAAGCTGCGCGGGTCCGCGGTGACGGCGATGTCAGCGAGAGGGATCGTCGTCTCGTCCGTCTCTTGGTGGCCGGACAGCTCGATGACGTGCGGCAGCAGCCGCGGCGTACGGGTGACGTTCTCGTTGCGGTGGCGGCGCGGCGGGAACACGAGCTGTGCCGTGAGGGCGTCCGGCGCCCCGTGGTACGTGGCGGCGAGCGCGTCCTGATGCTCGGGCGGCAGGACGTGGGCGAACCGGCCGGCCATGCTGCTGCCGGGGCGGGGGACTGCGGTGAGGAGGACATCGAAGGTGCCGCTGGATAGTGCCCGGGTGCTGGGTGAGTGGACTTCGAAGGCGGCCTCCACCCGGGGTACGAACAGCCGCTCGTCCTCTCCGGCGGCCTTCTCCAAGGCGTCGACCATGTCGTCCGTCAGCCGCAGTTCATCGCGGCCGTCCAGGAGGACTTGCTGCATCAGCGCGAGCAGCAATTCATCGCGGTCGGTGCGCACCTTCAGGGCGGCGCCACGTTCGGAGCCGACGTATCCGGCGGGCAGGCCAAGGCCGCTGTCGGCAACCAGGTCCATCACCGGCACCAGGGCCCCGACGCCGTACCGGGCCCGGAAGCGGCGGTGGTAGTCGCGCCAGTGCTGGTAGCCGTAGGGCTGCGGGGTGGTCCGGTAGAGGGCCGACACGGCTGCTTGCACTTCCGCGATCACGGACTGCGGGAGCTGGGTCTCGCAGTCGAGGGCGGTGTCAATGAGCAGCGGGGTCGGGGTGACGGTGGTGAGGGCGCGCATCCGCGCGGCGACGGCGCTCACGCTGGTGTCGGAAAGGGTCGGCTGGTGGGCAGACACGTCGTCGCGCAGCGCGTACAGCGCGTGGACCAGGTCCCGCACCTCGGGGACGTCGTCCGCCTGGTGCCGGTCCAGTTCGCGGCACAGGTGCTGAAAGCCGTCCACGGTGGTCATGGGCGCCCAGAGGCTGGTGATGAGGAACTGCTGCTCGACCAGGCTGGTGAGAAGGGCGTCGATCTTCTCCGGTGTGGCCTGCGGGAAGCGGTCGCGCAGGTGGCCGTGGAGGTCGCCGTAAGGGATGGGGGTGCGGGCCGCGTCCATGGCGGCGGCCACCGGCCGGGCGTTGCGGACGGATATCTCGACCGGGGCCAAGAGGACGGCGTGACCGTCGGAGGGCGGGCCCGGCGCCACGAGCCGGTCACCGCGGGCGCGGGCGGCGTTGTTGGCGACGAGCGGTAACCGCTTCAGCAACGCGGGGGTGCGCTGGAGCCGGAGAACCATGTCGGTGACCCATTCGGCGTCCGGCCGGATCATCGCGCGGTGCTTGTCGCGCCACCGCGCACTCGCCCGGGGCCCGACGGAAACCGGGGCGATGCCGGCGAACAGGCCGAGCGGGGTCGGCCGGTGCTGCCACCGCAGGAGATAGGAAACCGTCGACAGCGCGGTGCGGCGGACGTCACGGGGCTCAGTCTGCCGGCCCCGGACGACGGCCTCGATGGCGTCGGACAGGACGGGGGTGGCCAGCTCCAGTGCGCTGCGGAAGTCCTCGCGCTGCCAGATGCGGTTCAGCCATCCGCGGGTGACGGCCACGTTGTCCAGGTCGAGGGTACGGGGGATGTCTGCCGGCCCGGGGCTGGTGGTGGCGCGCAACATCGCAACGCCTTGCCACTGGTATCCGGCGGCTGCTCGGGAAGCCATGAGGCCCTTCCATGAGGCGGCGCGGGGAGGGGAGAAGGGCCTGTGGGCCGGGCGAAGCGCTTCGCCCGGCCCACAGGTGAGGGGTCGGCCTGGATCAGGCCGGGTCCTCCGTGAAGGAACCGCAGGCGGAGGCACCGGTCGCGCAGGTGGTGCCGCAGCCGTCGCCCGTGGAGCACATGAGATGGCCGTACGAGTGCTCGGCGATGACGACCTTCACGTCCAGGGGCGCGAAGTCGTCGTCGTCCAGGCCCGCCAGCGGGGCGGGCGCGACCGGGGGCGGGGCGAGAGTGGCGCTCGTCATGATGTGCCCTTCTTCTTGTTGGGGTGGTGCGGGACGACCTGGCTCCCGGTGTTACGCCGAGGGCCAGGAGAGTGAGATCCGGCTGTGCACCTTGTCGATGACCCGGTCGGCCGGGATCTGGTCACCGGGGGTGCTGGCCGGATAGACCCGGATGACCGGGCTGGGGCCGCCGCGCCGGTTGGCCTCCCAGTCGCGGAGCACGTCAGCGATCCTGTCGGCGAACTGCTCCGCGTGCGGGCCGAGGGCGTGCACGCCGTACTCCAGGTGCTTGTTGTCCTCGGTGCGGCGGGTGACGAGGTAGGCGAAGGTGTCATCCTCGACGGCCGCGAGGGCGAACCGCTTGTTCACCGGGGCGACCAGGCCCGTGTCCGAGTTCTCATCGACGGCCATCGTGCAGAAGCCCGGCAGGCTGATCGCCATCGCCATCTGGAGGGTGTCGATGAGTTCCTGGATGCGGACGGTGACGCCGGTCCACAGTTCGTGCCGCGGAAACGTGACGGCGTTGTCGAGCCGGTGCGGGTCGGCGGGCAGGCCGTCATCGAACTTGAGCCCGATCTCCGGGGTGCCGTTGACGAGGAGAAGCTCTTCCCGGTGGGCGTTCGAGCCCTGCATCGGGACGAAGCCGCAGATCCGCGCCGACTCGCTCTCCAGGTAGGGGCCGTGCTCGCCCTTGGCCTGGGTAAAGGCGACCGACCGGGTCAAGCCCCGCATCCGCAAAGGGACGACGAGCCGGCCGCCCTGCTTGAGCTGCGCGGTCCAGGCCGGGGAGACGTCCCAGGCCCCGGCTGTCACCATGACGACGTCGACCTCACCGAGATCCGGGATGGGCTCGGCGGCGTCCGCGGTGACGACGTGCACCCGGCCGTAGCCGTGCTTGTCCAGGAGCCGTCGCGCGCGATCGGTGACGACGGGGTCGATGTCCACGGTGACGACTTCACCGTCCTCACCGACGAGTTCGGCGAGGTAGGCCGCGTTCAGCCCGCCCGAGCCGATCTCCAGGACCCGCGTCCCGGGCTTCACCTGGGCCTGCTCCAGCATCATGGCTTGGATCTGGGGCGCGGAGACGGAGCTGAGCTGAACGCCGTGCTCGTCCGTCTTGGTGATCACGGCGGCGTAGGTGTCGTACGCCTTGTCCAGCGAGGTGTCGGGGATGAACTCGTGCCGGGGCACCTTGCGCATCACCGCTTCGATCTCCGGGGAGGAGATGTTGCCGTCTGCGCACAGCTCGTCCACCACCTTGTTCCGCAGGCGGGTCGCCTCGTCAGGCTCGACGGTCGTGTTCGTCATGGACTTCCTTCGGTCGTTCGTGTTCGGGGGTGGGTAGGCCGGCACGCGTGCCGGGGGCCGGGAGGCTATCGGCGAAAGCTCTCCGTTCTCGTCGGACCGCCGAAGGTTGGCGGGTTCGTGCTGGACGGCGCGCGAAGGTCCGGCGCCGGTGGTGAGCCGCCCGGCGGTCCTGTCTGTACCACTCAGGAGAGCCGGGCGGCCGTCTAGGCGGCGGGCACAAGATCGTCCAGGTTGACGACCTTGTACTCCCGCAGTTCCCGTACGAGCTGGGAGGCCAGGAACATGCCGATCTGGGGATGGCGGTAAGGGATGGGGGAGTCCATGTCCGAGAGGGCCTGTAGGCCGTTCGCGCTCCACTGGTACGCGTGGCCGATCACGCCGTACAGCGGGAAACGGGTGGCGAGAAGCGCTACGTGGCCCCTTGCCCTGAGCCGTGGGCACCGGCCTGCCGCCATCCGGGCGTGCTCCAGACAGACCGGCGGCTGCGCGGTCTTCACTGGACCGTCGTAGCCCTCTTCACCCGCCGTTTCCAGGAAGAGGATGCCGTCGGTGCGCTTCAACTGGACGGTGCATACCTGGCACCGCAGCAGCGCCATCGTCACGCGTTGACGGTGCGGGTGAACCATCCGCCACCGTGGTGTCCCGCAGGGCTGCCCAAAGGTGTCGAGCGACATGGAGTAGCGGGCCCAGAGCACGTCCTTGAGGTCCCGGTCCGGCGGCAGCTCATCCACGTATCGGAGACGCGGCCGGCCGTCCGGCCCGCGGCCCATACGCAGGTTGAGGAACGAGTCGGCCTCTTCACCCTCCCGGGCGGTGATGTAGGGCACGACGGCCTCGGGAGCGGTGGTCACGCGGTGCTCCCGGCGGCGAGCGCGACCGGCCGGTGTGGAGCGACGATCTGGCCGTCCGGCAACAGCTCGCCGGTGTCCTCGAAGAGCAGCACCCCGTTGCACAGCAGGCTCCAGCCCTGTTCAGGGTGGGCCGCCGTGGGGCGGGCGGCCTCTCGGTCGGAAGCCTCGGCCGTGGGACACGGCGGGGTGTGCTGGCACATCGTACTCGTCGTCCTCTCAAGGCAGTGCGGGGAAGTCGGGCCCTCTTCGGCGACTACGAGGCCGTGGGGGAACACGGAGTGGAGGTTGCCGAAGAGGGTGTCTGTGGGCGTTCACGTACGAACGAAGTGATGGCGGACTCGCTGTAGCCGTAGAAGCGGCCGAAGACCGTGTCGTCCTCCCACCACTCGGGAGCGGGATCGCCCCATTCGACGGTGTGGCAGGTATCGCGGTACGGCGACCATCGGACGCGGAGGTCCGGAAACCCCCGCCGGTTCGTGAGAAGGTCGCGTGTCCCTATTGCCAGGGACAGCAGATCGAAAGACATGTATCCGCCGCGACGCGGGCCGCCGACCGGCACGGCAAGCAGTGGTGCCCGGAAGACGCGTACCGCGACAGCGTGAGCAAGGACCTCGGGCCGGGCAAGGCGGTCCCGGAAGTGCTCGAAGTCGTACGCCTCCTCGGCAGGGCAGAGGGAAGGGCCGAACGAACGCGCCGAAGCCTTGGTGGTCGTCAGCACTCGACCAGCCCCCTGACGATCCCGGCCTCTTCCAGAAGCTCGGCGAGATCGAGGGTGAGCCGCGCCAGCTTCCGAACGAGTCCGATGGTCTGTCCCGCGTCGCCGGCCACTACCTCGGCACGCAGCGTGCGGGCCTGTCCGATCAGAGCGGCGATGTCCGGGTGCTTCTCGTCGGCTTTGTCTCGCAAGGCGCGAGCTACAAGCAGCTTGAGCGCCATGAGGAAGCGCTGAGTAAGGGCATCGTTGTTGTAGTTGGGTAATGGTGCTCCGCCGGACGGGCCAGCGGCGTGGTGGCTGATCTCTTCCTCGCCGTGTAGGACGGTGTCGAGGTCGTCGTACACCTCGTTCCAATCCACGCTTGCCCACTCGCGCACTGCGCTCAGGTACCGCCGGGCATCCCCCTCACCGTGTGGAGGAGTCCAAGGGTTCGTGGGGACCGTCGGGTCCTTGACGCGGACCGGCATGGTCTCCGGGCTCGTCGTCTCGTCGCGTAATGCGGTGTTCGTCATCAGCACGCCACCAAACTCAGCTCGCACCACGTGGTGGCGCCGTTATCGCTGACACCCCACGCGCCCTGTCTGCTTCGGGCGATCTCCCGCACGAGCACCAGGCCGCGACCGTGCTCGTCGTCGTCTTCGGGGCACTGAGCAGTGGGGCGAGGTCCGGGCACGCCGTCATGGACACGGATGCGCAGGACGCCGTCGCGCACGTCAAGGGTCAGCCGGATTTGCCTGCCACCGCTGTGCACGATGGCGTTAGTGATCAGCTCAGAGACAACGAGTGTCGCGTCGTCGGCGACGCAGGTCAGACCGCGGGAGGTGAGACGTTCGCGGGTCACGAGCCTCATGGCGCGGACGCGGGACTCGTCTACGGGAGGGGGGCGCTCGCCCGGGGAGTGCTTGGTGATGGGAAAGCGTTCCTCCACCAGGCCGCCGGTACGAGTTGCGGTCGGGCGCTGCGACGCCGGGCCGATCACCGCTCCGTCCCGATCTGTGAGGCCCCGTTTTCCGGGGCGGCTCGGTCGTCGAGGGAAGCGAGCGGGCCCGTCCGGCGCTGCTGGCCCGGGACGTGCCGGAGCAGTACGGCAAAGGCGGGCAACGGTGTGTTCGCAGCGTCCGCGAGATTGCGGCGGCGCTCACGATCTGCGGGAGTTCGTGTGGTCATCGGTTGTTCCCCTCCGCGAACGGGAAGAGGGCACCGAGCCTGCCGTGCAGAGCAACCGCTTCATCGGCCGTCAGGACCAGCGGAATGGTCGCGGGCTCCGCGGCCCCCTCGTGCAGGTCGAGGGGGACCGCGAAACGACCGGCCTCCGTGTGCGCGACCTCGGCCTCACGAGCAAGGCGGAGGTGGCGGTTGGCGGGCGGTAAGGGCGCCGCGCCAGCTTCCGTCTGAGCGTGACTTGTCGTCATGACCCGTAAACGTAGGGCCACTTCGGGACCCCACCCCTGAGAAAAAATCAGGGCTGAGTAACGCTCAGGGTTGGCATATGCCTATGCGGCGAGCCCGATGTGCTTCGCTACCGCACGAAGGTCGTCGCGCCACATCGGCTTCTCGCGCTTCAGCAGGTCGGCCACCGCCTCCCTGACCAGGGGAGAGAACACGATCTCCTCCGGAGACTGCTTCAGCAGCTTGCCGAGAATGTGCACCGTCGCGTAGTCGTCTCGCTGGATGCGGTTGAGGTTCATTACCTCGATCAAGTACCGGGTCCGACGTTCGAGCGGGACCTCTTCGTTGACGAGGACGTGATCGGCGGCGCGGAGTGCTTCGCTGGTGTCGCCCTCTTCCGCCTTCAGGTGTACCTCGTGCATGGCGAAGTTGGTCGGGCCGAAGCACGTGTGCCAGTGGTTGAGGTCCGCGCCGACCCGGTCCACGGCCTGCTGTGCGCCGTTGTACAAGTCCCACGCCCTCGGGCCCTTTGTGGCGCGTACCGCGGCGACGGCACCTTGCAGGTGTAGTGCGCCGTACGCGGACCAGTGTTCCGCGTTGGAGTCGTCGTGCGGCCGGCACTGGGCGATGGTCTGCCGGGCAAGTTCGTAACTGTCTTCCACGTCGCCAGCGGAAGTGAGAACGCAGGCCAGGTTCCAGGCCGCAGCTGCGAGGAGGGCCGGGTCACCGGCGTTGTCCGCGAGGGAGAGGCCGCGGTCGGCCGCGATGCGGGCGAGGGTCGGTTCACCGACGCGACGAAGCCAGATCTGGTGCAGGCCGTAGAGGCTGATGAGCTGCCGGAGGACGGTGCCCTCCTGCTCAGGCGAGGCGTCGCGCAGAGCGGCATGTCCCTGCCGCAGCAAGGTGGGCAGCCGCTCGCCGACGTCGCGGTACCGGTCGTCAGCCTGCGTCTCGTAGACCTTCCAGGCGTCCGTAACCGAGGACTCGAAGTCGTCGGAGGTGACCGACCCGATCCGCTGCGGCAGGAGGGAGGCGGGCAGCGACAGGGCCTGTCGGATGAGCGGAACGTGCTCGTGCTCCGTGCCCGCCGTAACGATTCCAGATACGTAGCCGCCCGTCAGGTCCTCCAGGCTGCATCGCAGCTGCTTACTCAGGGCGATCAGGATCGGAAGCCGGTCCAAGGGCATCCGGTCATTCTCGATCTTGTAGACCCAGTTCTCTGACCTGCCGATTAGGTCTCCCAGCATCCTTTGGGACAAGCCCCGGCGCTCACGCCACCACTTGATCCGTTGGCCGATGCTGAACAACTCTCCGTCATACACCATGGGTTGACCGTTCGCCGTAGTGGACAGGGCACTCGTGTCAAGCGTATGCCCACGTGCTTCGGGGAGAGGCGATACTGAGGGCCTCTCCCTCTGGGGAGGGCACTCAACGGTCCCCCTGTCGCCCTGCGGCCGGGGGACCGCGTACACGTATGAAAGATCGGCAAGGAGGCCGCTTTGCCAGCCCCATACCGTGGTCTGATTCTCGACTTCGGTGGTGTGCTCACCACTCGGATGCGACTGAACGGGCAGGCGTTCGAGAGGACGGAGGGATTGACTCCAGGCGCGTATTTCGCGGCGCTGAACGAGCATCCCGACGGCGTCGCGATCTACGCAGCGCTGGAGGTCGGTGAGGCCACCCAGGAGGACTGGAACCGCGTCATCGGCGGCATCCTTGGTATCGACTCCACCGACCTGATGCGGCGCGCTCTGGCCAACCTTCACCCGGAGCCTCAGATCGTCGCCGCCGCGAAGCGCGCTCGCGCGGCAGGGATCAAGGTGGCCATGCTCAGCAACTCGTTCGGGATCGAGCCTTACAACCCGTACGAGGACAAGGGCATGTGGACGGACTTCTTCGATGCCGTGATCTTGTCGGAGCTGGAGGGCGTACGGAAGCCGTCGCCGCTCATCTATCAGCGCGCGCTTGACGCCCTAGACCTGACCGGTCCTGAGTGTGTCTTCGTTGATGACCATGCGGAGAACCTGCCGCCCGCCGAGACCCTGGGCATCCGCACCGTGCACCACACGACCGATCCCACCGGCACAGCTGCCATCCTCGACTCGCTTCTCCTCGACCCCGCTCCCGCCTGAACGAACAGAGCGAAACAGCTCGCTGCGGACGTTACGCCGGCCAACGAACAGCAGCAGCGTTCGAGGACCCCCAGCTGGGGCTCCTCGAACGCTGAAAGACAAGTATGGGCTCTTGCTGGAGCGCGTTCTAGATTGCTGGGGACTCGGGCCCGTCGGGTTCACTCGGCCCTTCCCAAGCGGATGCGCCCCCGTACGTAGGCCGCCTGGTCTCCGCTCTTGCAGGCTGATCATTTTCTTTCGCGCCCGCGTCGGGGGTGACCTCACCAGGTTCCCGAGCGGCGACCTTTGTGAACACCTGCTCCGCGCGATCCAGAGTCAACCGCATCGTGCCGTAAGGCCCCACGGCGTAGCCGGTTCGGTGCCCGTGCAGGTGCAGTTCCTCTACTGCCTGAAGACCGGCGTCGACCTCTGGCACGTCGTCCGGTGGGACGAGGGCGTGCAGTTCCTCCGCCCACTCCCAACCGAGATCACGAAGCACTGTCCGTGCTTCCTCCTGCTCCCATCCGCTTCGCGCCACCAGCCCGTGACGAGGGTCCGTCGAGAAGACCATGCTCGGGTCCGTCATCATCCGGCCATCTCCTCGACCCGTCCCGCAGATTCCGTCTCCTCGGCCTTGGCCGTGGGCCAGGCCGCGAGCTGGAAACGCGCCGGACGCTCGTCGTGTTTGCCGACGCGGCACTCGTCGCCTGCCTTGCCCAACGTCTTGTTCATTCGGGTGAGGAAGCGGTCGTATTGCTCCTGCCAGATCACTGACGAGCCCGCCTCCATATACGCGTCTCCCCTGGCGAAAGCCAGGGCAGCGATCTCGTATGCCAGGCCCTCGTGCTTCGCCCAGCAGGGCGGGATCACGTCCTGTGGCTGCCAGGCGTACGTCCGGTTCAGCCAGCGGCACACAGAATCGAGCCACGCCGGCATCGGCTCGATCAACTCGGCGGACAGGGCGCCGAGGTCCCACGGGGCGGGACCGTCGGCGGCCACGGACTCCTCCGTGCTCCGCTCCGCGATGTACTCCAGGATCAGTGCGGGCGGCTCGGGGAAGGGCTCGAAGCGGGTCAGGGTCTCGGTCATGCGGCAGCCGCTCCTTCACGTCCGGCCCACGCCGCCGCGTGGGCCGTGGCTTGGTTCTTCCTCTCGGCGGCCCGCCGGGTCCGCTCGGCTTCGTTGGCGGCTCGAAGGTCACGGACGTGACCCTCGATCTCGGACCAGGAATCCCAGGTCCACATGCCGTCGAGTCGGGTGACGATCGGCGGGAGGTTGTCCGCGAGGACCAGAGCGTGCCCGGCGGGCAGACCCCTGATCTCGTCTCCTCGAAGGACGGGTTCGAGCGCCATGTGCGTGGCCGTCGAGTGGCCACCGCGGTCCCCACCGGACGTGGTCTTCGTCGTGCGCTCTCGCTCGACCTGACCGCACAGGTCGGACATGTCCTTCAGGAAGTCGGGGTCCTTGTCCCCGGGCAGGACGATGACGTTGTTGGTGAAGGCCGCCAGCTCCTTGGCGGTGTCCTCGCCGAAGCGGGCACGAGCCGACGCCCACGCCTGGAGGCCGTAGATGACCGTGATGCCACGGCCCCGGCCGTCTGCGACGCGTTGGCGGAGGGAGGGAATAGGCGCGATGTTCGGCGCCTCGTCCAAGGCCGCGAGGAGAGCGGGGTCGAGCCGCCCGGCCGGGGACGCGAGGGCGTGCGCCTCCGCGAGATCCAGAAGGTCTTCGGCTATCGCGGTGGTCAGCGGAGCGACGCTGTTCACCTCGCTGTCCTTGCCGAGGAGGTAGAGGGTGCCCCCGGCGTCGAGGAACGCGCCGAAGTCCGTGGGGTCCTCTCCGTCTCCCTGGAGGGCGTTGATCACCGACTGGTGCATGAAGGGTTCGAGGGCCGCGTCCAGGGTCGAGGCGGTGTTGCCGACGGTGCGGCTGTCGCCGGAGGTGGCCGTGCGGAGCATGTCCGCCCAGCCGGGGCCGGCGCCGGGGTGGGCGTTGAGGATGCCGAGGGGCGCCGGGTCGGTCAGCTTGCGGGCCCACCGCAGCACCCAGTCGAGGGACGCGCCGTCGAGGGCGGCGGCGTGGAAGAAGGCGGCGAGGATCTTGGCCGCCTGCCCCTTGTAGAAGGCGCTGCCCTCACTGGATTGTGCCGCGCTGTTGGGGGTGCGCGAGCCCGCGACGAACGCCTTCCCGCGCATCATCGCCACCTCCGTGTCGGCTGCGCCGTTGATCGGCGTCCACCGGAACTTCGGCAGGCTCGGTGCGATGTTCTGCGGGTCGAAGACCGCGACGGGCCGGCTGTCCCGCTGCCGCGCGTCGAGGGTGAGTTCGACCAGATCGGGCTTGGTCGAGGTGGCCAGGACCGGCCCGGCCCAGTTGCGGACGAGCGGGGCGAAGAACCTCATCGTCTTTCCGCTGCCCATCGGACCGATGACCCGGCATGCCTTGTCGGCGCGGGACCAGAGGTCGACGCCCTTCGGGCGCTGCGAGGTACCCAATGAGTAGCCGAAATCGTGAGGATCGAGGGGGTGGGGCATGACGTACTCCGGAGCGAGGTGGGCGACAAGGAGGGAGGGTCAGCGAGCGGCGGCGCGGTCCTTCGCGAAGCTCACCCCAGCTGCGCGGCGGGGGCGGCTGTCGTCGCTGGTGAGGGAGGGCCGGATCTCGGTGGCCTTCAAGACTGCTTTGGCCGACATCTGGCGCTTGAGCTGTCCCTTGCTCGCGAATCCGGCGTTGCGCCGTCCGCGGTTCAGCAGGAACCAGAGCGTCACCAAGGCCACCGCGCACACGGCCGTCACGGCGTACAGGGCCAGGGAGATTCCGCCGGGCAGGATGTCCACTACTCGGCCCTCCGGGCGACGCGGGCCGCCAGGTAGCGCATCCGCCGGCCGCACAGCCGCGACATCGACGCGTCGGGCCCGGCACAGCGCGGGGGCGCGGTGTGGAAAGCGCTGTGCAGGTCCTCGGCGGCTCGCCAGATGTGGGCGACGGCCGTACGTACGCGGCCCCCGGCGGCGGAGTAGTCGCCGTGGTCCAGCACGAGGGCCAGTTCTTTCATGCGCCGGGCGAGGTCGAGTGCTTCGGCGTGCAGCTGGTCGATGTCCTGTCGCACCGCGCGTTCGTCAGCGGGAAGCGTGGTGTGGTCGGTGGTGACGGTCATGGCGAGGGCTCGTTCCGAATCTGCGTGGACGGGGTCGGCGGCGGAGAGGTGGTGGTATCCGCTCATTCGGTGTCCGGGGAGGTGCTGGCCAGGTCGGTCATCGAGCCGGAGGAGAAGCACAAGTGCTGCTCGGCCTCCACCAACAAATGCTGGACGCCCGGGTAGATCACCTCGCCGACCTTCCACAGGGCGATCCCGCGGCGCAGACGCATGATGTGCTCGGCCGTCCAGGACGGCAGACCCAGCCGGGCCACCGTCGCTTCCGCCTCCGCCTTCTTCTGGCTGTAGATCACGATGGTGTCGGCCATCTTCAGCGCCGCTTGGGTCTCCGAGCTGTCGTCGATGTCCGACAAGTGATGAACGATGAAGATGCAGGACAGGCCGTACCCACGCGCGAACTTGAGGAACTTCTCCAGTAGCGAGGCGAGTTGGGGCGTCCCGAGGATGTGCCACGCTTCCTCACAGACGAGGATGCGCTTGCGCTGCGTGTAGCGGCGGCAGCCGGAGCCGGGGTTCGGCCCCAGCTCCCAGGCTCCGGAGTTCGCGTCGACCACGACTCGGTCGTGTTGCCCCGGCTCCGACCCGCATTCGCACAGCGGACGCAGCCACACCTCTTCGAGGAAGACCGAGATCACGGCGACGAGGATGGTCATGGCGACGCCACCGGACGGGACCTTGGTCAGGTCGAAAACGATCATGTCGGCGTCGAGGTCCACGCCCAGGCTGGTCGGGCCGTCGAGCATGCCCGTCAGGTCGCCGGTGGCGTCCTGCTCGCTGCCGCAGAGCCGATCCAGGACGTAGGACGCCTCCAGGCCGTCACCGAGAAGTTCGTCCCGCGTACGCTTCTTGGCCGCCGCGTCGGACTCCTCTGGTGACCGCAACGCGGCGGCGACGTCGGCCAGGACCGGGGTGCGGCCGAGTTCACCCGCCCGCTGGTGGGCCCTGCGGATCGCGATCCGCAGGGCAGAGCCGGCGAACTCGTCCAGGGCCTTACCGAGACCGAGTTCAACGATCGTGCGCACCAGCTCGACTTGCCGCTTGCCCGCGATGGCGGGGTCCATCGGGTTGATGCACGACGCCGCACGGCCGCCGCCGGGGGTGAACTTCACCGGGGCCTTGCCGGTCAGCGAGCGGCCGAGCGCGGCCCACTCGCCTTCTTCGCGCTCCTTCTGCTCCTTGGTGTCGAGGACGACGACCTGACGCCCGAGGCGGATCTGCCGGGCCGCGTACGTCTTGGTCAGGGCCGACTTTCCCCGGCCCGTGTCCCCCATGACGATCATGTTGCCGCCGGGCAGGCCGTCACCGAACGCCGAGAACGGGCAGTAGATGAACGCCTTGCCCGAGTACAGCTCTCGGCCGATGATCGCGCCTGCCGTGCCGAGGGTCGGCGGTGCGATGGGCAGGTACAGGGCTTGGCTGGTGGTCGTCTCGGTGTAGAGGGGACGGCGCACCGTCTCGTGCATCGGCGACAGCGGGGCGAGGTCGAGCAGGTCTGTCACTTGATGCCTCCGGCGAGGGGCAGGGTCGTGGCGAAGGCGCGGGCGTGTTCGAGGTCGAGCCATTCGATCCGCAGGTGCGCGTTGCGGGCACGGGAGGCGGTGGTGCGCTTGGTGCGCTCCAGCTCTTCGGCGCTGCGCGAGGAGATGGTGATGTAGCCGACGACGGCGGAGCCGGCCGCGCCGGAGGAGGCCAGGGTCATGCCGCGCGATCCGGTAGCGCTGGCGGCGATCTGGTCGCGCGGGTCGATGTTCTTGCCGCGCTTACGGTCGCGGTCGATCTCGGCCTGGTTGTTCGTGTCCTCCGCGAGCATTCGCTCCACGGCCTTGTCGTTGGGTTCGAGCTGCTGCGTGATCGAGATGGTGCGGATGACGTCGGGCATCCCGATCAGCAGCGGCGAGAGGAAGTCGGGGCCGACAGGGGTCGTGGGCCATCCGACGACGGCGGCCGTGGCGTGGTACCAGCTGTCCGTGGAACCTGCCGCGCGAGTGGCGACGTGGGCGCCGTCGCGGACGTCGACGTTGCGGGGGAAGGCGTGCGCCTGTCGGAGATCGGTGTCCCAGATGGCGTGATCCGGGTCGTACGAGTTGCGGATGAACGCGGTCATCCGCCCTTCGTCCAGGGGCGCGATTACAGAGAGGTCGGCGTCCTCCGCGCGGGACCACAGCTCATCCAGGTACGCGGCCATGGCGGCGGCGACTCCTTCGTCACCGGTACCGCGGGCGGCACCCTCGGCCGCCAGGTCGCGGGTGAACCGGGCGTGGAGGGTGATGTAGTAGCGGTGCTCCTCAGCAGAAGTCGACACGGCGTTGGCCAGTACGTCGTACGAGTCCTTCAGCCACTGCGGGGCGTCCGTCGTCGCAGCCGACTCGTCGCGCTGCGCGATGTAACGCTGGTGGGCGTAGGGGTCCGACTTCATCTGCCGGGCCAGGACCTGGATGCGCTTCACCGGGTGTTCTTCGACGTTCCCGAAGGCGTCGAGGAGTTCGCCCCAACGCTCTAGGGCGACGATCTGCTCACCGACTTCCTTG
This sequence comes from Streptomyces sp. G-G2, assembly GCF_030063135.1. GTDB lineage: Bacteria > Actinomycetota > Actinomycetes > Streptomycetales > Streptomycetaceae > Streptomyces. The sequence goes on along the minus strand of NZ_JASISO010000007.1, from coordinate 129,321 downwards.
CCGCCGAGGCCGGGCGAAGCGATCTCCAGGGTGGCTGTGACGCACCCGGCCTCCGGCTGGAGGACCACGATGGCCTGCTGACCGCGGACCGTGACCGGCACCCACGTCATGCCCGTGACGCCTTCCGGCTCCACAAGAGCGGCGTCCGGCGGTGTGCCGTTGCGGCGCACGCCGGCCTCGACGGCCGGGGACACCCATACGCCGCCGGTACGGCGGAGCGCCTTGCGGTGGTAGCGGTTGATCCGCCACCAGCGGTAGAGGGTGCGCCGCTGGGACGTGCCCTTGGGGCGGTACGGGGCGTACACGATGACCAGGGCGAGCAGGATCGGCAGGACCAGGCACGTTGCGGCGATGGCCGTCACGCCGTTGAAGAGGTAGCCAAAGAGGATGCCGGTGACGGCGCCGCCGCCGAGGACGACCTGTTCGCCGAGGTCTCGGCGGCCGACCAGCCCTGTGGGGCGGTGCTTTCCGAACTGATACGTACGAGTCGACATGGAGGGTCACTGATCCTTGCTGGGGTTCGGTCGTCCGGGTGCCTGGCCGCCCGACGGCCGCGACGGCGGCGGGGGCGTGACGGAGGGCCCGGAGCCCGAGGTGGTTCCTGATGCGGAGGAGGGGGAGGCGGGCGGGGTCGGGCCCGAGGTTCCCGTGCCGGTTGACGGCGGGGAGGGCGGCTGTGCTGTGCTCGGTGCCCCATTGGCTCCCGGTGGGCGCCCCGCCGAGGCGTGCCCACCGGCCGAGGACCAGTCCGGAGAAGAGCCGACGACCGGGTCGGAGGTCGCTCCCTGGGGACTAGCGGCGGCCGGTGCACCGGACGTACCGGCGGTGTCCTCGCCGCCCTGCTGGCTCTCGGGCTGTTCGGCCTTGCCGCCGCCTGCGGCGTCGGTGCCCTGCGCGCCTGGGGAAGTGGTGGCCTTGTTCTTCGCCACGTCGACGCCGGCCTTGGCAATGGCGGCACCGACCGCGACCGGTCCGGCCACAGCAGTTCCGCCGCCCATCTTCGCGCCAGCGGTCTTGGCGCCAGCGGACTTGGAGCCGCCGACCAAGGAGTCCTGGACACGAGCGCCCATCGCCCTGTTGGCGTGCTGGGCGGGGCCGTCGACCGCGGCGGCCGGGCCGGAGGACTGTGCACTCTTCCGGTCGTGGTGGAGACTGGCCATCTCGTCGCCGAAGGCGGGCACCCACTTGTAGAGCGTGGCGGACGCGAAGACGGCAAGCAGGAGGATCAACGCGCCGACCAGGGTCTTGGAGACCGAGTCGGACATGCTCCCCGAGGTGTCGCTGAGGATCGCGCCGCCGAGGCCCAGCAGAGCGAACAAGATCGGCTTACTCAGGCCGATGGCGAAGATGGCCCCGAACCACTTCTTCGACTTGCCCCACAGGTCGCGGTCGACCAGCCCGGCGTTGACGATCGGCCCGAGCGCGACGGCCACGTAGATGGCCGCGCTGCGGATCAGGAGCTCGATCCACATCAGCAGGGCGCCGCACATCATGATGAGGTTGACGACCAGCAGCTGTCCCACGCCCTCGGTGGGGTTGGCTGCCATGACCTTGAGGATGTTCTCCAGGAAGGGCTTGAAGTTTGATGTCGCGTACGGCTCGAAGATGGCCGTGACTTCGTCAATGGCCTTCATCAGCAGTGCGATTGCGCCCGGCGTCATGGCGTTGACCACGAACTGGAGGAGAAGGAAGCCGATCGCCTCGGACACGGCGGTGGTCAGGGCGACTCCGCGGACCGCCCGTTTGGCCACGGCGATCAACCAGAGAGCCACGGTGAGCAGGCTGGAGGCCGCGAAGATGATCGCGTACTGCTTCAGGAAGCCGGTGCTCGTCAGGTCGATCTTCGTGGTGTTCTGGATCAGCTCCAGCATCTTGCGCAAGAACCAGATGTTGGCCTCGGTCAGCTTCTGGAGCAGGAATCCCAACGGGTCCTTGACGAAGTCGATGGCCGCCTTCGCCTCGCAGACCATCGGGATGTAGCAAAAGGGGTTGGCCACCGCCGAGGGCACGAAGACGAACCCGATGATCACGTTGATCATGGCCACCGCCTGGAGACGGCGGCGCCAGCGGCCTGGGGTTCCCCGCTCTATGGTCAGCAGGCCGGGGGCGTCATCACGCAGTCGCAGGCGCATTGCTGGCACCTCCCACGTCCGCGAACCTGTCGGCCGGGTCGGCTTCCTGCATGGCCGGCGGCGACGGAACGAGCGGTTCGGACGGCGTAACGGCCGTCGTCTTCCAGGTGCCGTCCTCCCAGACGAGGTCCACGGTCATTCGCAGGAAGGCGACCTGCGGGCGCTGCGTCTCGTCCTTCCCGGCGACGCCGCCCACGGACGCCGTCCACAGCTCGATGCTCGCGGCCTGGTCGGAGTAGGAGATCGAGCGGGTGGCGAGCGCCGCGGTCCGCGTGATCAGTTCGCTGCCGTCGCCGGTCGTCCCGTCCGCGCCGACCCCGCGGTTCTCCATGACCAGGCGAGCTGTCGAGTCGGTCTCCTCGGTGACCGAGCGCAGCACGCTCGACGCGGCGGTAGCCGCCAGCATCCGGTGCCGCCAGTCCTCATGGGTGAAGAACCGGGGGTCGCCGTAGAGCATGGTGGCGCTGACGGCGGCGGCACGCGCGCCGCGCTCGTCGTGTCCGTACGGGGCCGGGAAACCGCTCGGGCCGTTGGCACCGCTCAGAACGGGGTCTTCTGCAGCGGCCGGAGCGTAGTCGGCGAAGTCGCCCGGCACGTTGGACGCCTGCCGCACGTCGATCGGTGCGACCAGCCCCTTTGAGGTCGAGCTGTCCTTCAGCTTCCAATCGTTGGACTCCCACGTGAGTGTGACCGTCACCGACTGGAAATCCGTCTTCGGCGTCGTGTGTCCGGCCGCGCTGCCGCGAACCGTCGTCGTCCAGAGCCGCACCATCGCCCCGTGAGCATCGAAGCCCAGGACATGAGCCGAGAGGACACCAGTGCGGGCGATGGTCTTCTTGGCGGAGATCTTGGAGGTGTCGCCCCGTAGGGAGCCAACCGCGTCCTCGGCTGCGTGGTCGGCCTTCTTCACCGCCGTTCCGGCCGTGTCCTTAGCCGCCATCACGGCCACGGCGCGGTGTCGCGCGTCCTTGTCCGTGAGGAACTGAGAACTTCCGCTGACCGTCGTGTAGTTGGCCGCCGCTGCTTTGGCGCCGGTGCGAGTGTGCGGGTAGCCGACGGGCACGCCGTGCAGCTCGCGCACGCCTTCGCCGTTCGCCTGCGGAGCCGAGTGGGCCGGTGCTGACGCGGAGGGAGCCGTGGCGGAAGGGGTGCCCGTCGACATGCTGACGACCACCCCGGCCGCGGTGGCCACTGCCGCACCGCCGGCCGCGATGCCCCAGAGCTTGGCCGACGAGCGGCGCGCTCCGCTGCCCTTTGAGGAGGAAACGTTCCTCCGGGATCGTGAAGCCATGGGTCACACACCCATGCCGTACGTGATGGCGAAGATGGTGCCGAAGGAGGCGACGAGGAAGACGCAGGTCAGGCCGCCGACCATCATGCCCTTGCCGCGCGAGCTGTCCATCGTGGAGTGGCCCTCACCGAACCAGCCCTTCGACTTGCCGACACCGGCGAGGAACGCGCCCGCCCCGACGACGAGGACGACGGCAGCGATGACGCCGAGGATCACCTTCGCCGTGCCGCCGAGCTTGCCGAAGGGGCCCCAGTCGGGCTTCACGCCGGACACGACGTCAACTCCGGCAGCGAGGGTGGTGTGCAGGGAGGGATCGGCAGCGGCAGAAAGGAGGTTGTGCATGGTTCAGCCCCTTGGTGCTGTGAGGGATAGTTTGGGATGTTTTGGCATGATTAGCCGACGTGCCGCATCGCGATGATCTGCGGTTTCCAGTAGCTGAGCGGCTTGATCCGCACCTGAGCCCCGGTGTGCGGGGCGTCGATGACCTGGCCGTCGCCGATGTACATGCCGACGTGCTCAGGTCCGGCGCTTCCGGGGACGCTGAACAACAGGTCACCCGGGGCGAGCTGGGAGACGGCCTTGACGGCGGTCCCTGCGTGGACTTGGTCGTACGTGGTGCGCGGCAAGTTCACTCCCGCCGCTGACCAGGCCATCTTGGTGAGCGAGGAGCAGTCGCAGCCGCCCACGCCCTCGTACGGCATGACGCAGCTGCCGCCCCACCGGTACCAGGTGCCCAGAGCTGTCTTCGCGGCGGTGATCGCGCGAGCAGCGCCCTTGCCGGCCGGTGCGTCGGGGCTGACGGCGTCGGCCCATTTCGAGGCCAGTGCACGGATGTTGCGCACGTAGTCGCGGGTCTCGGGGTACGGCGGGATGCCGCCGTACTTGATCACCGCACCGCCGCCCGCGTTGTACGCGGCCAACATGTTGTCCGTCGAGTCGCCCGGCACCTTTTTGACCTCTTTGGCCAAGGTGCAGTCGTACGCGGCCTGCGCGGCGATGGCGTCGGCCGGGTTCCGGATGTCCTTGACCCCGTCGCCGTCGCCGTCCTTGCCGTGCTGAGCCCAGGTCCCCGGCATGAATTGAGCGATGCCGAGGGCGCCGACGGGCGACGTCGCGCCGGAGTTGAAGTTGCTTTCGGTGTAGAGCTGAGCCGCCAGCAGCGAGGCTGTGACCTGCGGGCACTCGCCCGCGTGCTTGTTGATCAGCTCGCGTACCCAGCCCGGTACGGGCGCGTCCGTCTTGATGCCGCCACCAGGGCCGGTTTCCTGCGCGGAGGCGCTGTCGGCCCCTCCGAACGTGGTCAGCATGGCGACACCGGTGATGAGCCCGGCCGTGACAAGTCCCAGGCCAGCTTGTGTGCCCTTGTTCATCGCGGCCCCGTCACGCCCATGGCAAGGCGGTGACGCGCCAGCCCTCGGCGGTGTGCTCCAGTCGGAGTGCGAGCTGTTCGTTACTGCTGCGCGCGTGGCCGGACTCCGGGGTGGTCGTGAGGGTGTAGCTCACGCGGACGAGGGCGGAGGGGACCGTTACGGCAGGTGCACCGTCGGGGACGACAGCTTCCGTGATCTTGACCGTCTGTCGGGCCTTCTCGGCCCGCAGGGCAGCCCATGCGGCGTCCTGGCTCGGTCGCTTCTGGGCGAGGACGCCCGCCAGTTCGCCCGAGGCGAGCCGGGCGGCCCGAGCGCCGGCGTCTGCGTACGAGTGGTCGGCGCCGTCGCGGGCGTCGTGTTCCGCGTAGGCCGTGGCGAAGGCCCGAGCCGTCCGCTCAACGTCTTTCGGGAGGCGGGTTGTTGCCGGGGAGGCGGTGCTGCCGCTGTGCGACGGGGCGGTATCGGGGATGCCCGCCGAGACCGAGTGCGGCTGCGTGGACGCGGTCGAGGCGGCGGACGTGCCGCTGTCCGAGCTGGAGCAGCCGGCCGACAGGAGAACCAGGGAACCAGCTACGCCTATTGCGGCTGATATGGGTATGAAACGGGTGGATCGAGGCATGCGGGAACCACAACCTTGGTGCAGGAGATTTCGGAAGTGCGAGCGGCGCGGCCCCGCGGGGGCTGGAAGCCGCGCCGCTCCTTCGCAGGAAGAGGCGGGATTCCTCCTGCGGGCTTTACCGGCGAATGCCGGAGAAATTGAGAAGCAGGCCGGAGCGTGTAGCTCTATCTGCCTGTCTCATCTGTCGAAGAGTTCGATCGTGTTTCGCGTCTGTGAGACGGTTGAGCTGCCGGGGGCGTCACTCATATCAAGGCCATCAGTCCCTTGCGTGATTCGAAGGAGATCCCAAACGGATCTCTAAGGCCGGAAAAGCCTTGTGGCGTTGGCCGTGCCTGAATCCTTGCAGGGGTTCGCGGACAACTCGAATCAACAAAAAAGCCGGAACTTAATTCCAGGAATTAAGTTCCGGCTTTCGGTGGAGCGGCTTACGGTCCTATGCGGAGCTGTGGTGCAGGTGCTCGACCGCCACGCCGAGCCACGGGGCAGCTGGGCCGCTCAGGAGCAGGGGCGCGCACGTGCTGTACGAGAGCACGACGGCGGGCGGTTCATTGGCGACTCCGGTCAGGAGGACGTGGTCGAACGGCATCCACTCACGAGCCCCCACCGGGAGGAGCCGTACGCCAGCCGACGTGAGCACTACTCGGGCAGCGGTGTGATCGCGCCACTGCGGACGGGCGGCGTCCTCCGCTTCCTGCCGCCGACGGGAGTAGAGACGACCGTTGCTCACCCACCGCCGGCCGAAGGTCGGGTGGTCCTCGAAGTAGCCACTCGCCGGGGTCGGGTAGTCGACCCCTGTTCCGTAGAAGCGGGCGGCGGAGCACGCCACGTCCGCGAAGGCGACCTCACCGACCGCAAGGGCAAGACCGTCCGCCTGGACCGGCACAAGACTGCCCCCGCCCTGGAGGTGAACCGCGAGGGCGGACGCTGCGTGTACGGCATCGGCACGGGCGGCGTCCTCAGCCCGGTCGCGTCGGCGAGACCACATCGTCGTTCCTTCCTGATCAAGCTGACCGGCCGGGGCCTGTACGGCGCGAGCCACACAGGTCCCGAGCCTGTCATGAGATGACATCACCAGAGGGCGCTGGAGGCAGCGGCGGGTGTCCTTGCCCCCTCGTCGTCCTCTTCCTTCAGCCGGGCCAGCAGCACACCAAGCCGGTCGTTGCTGATCGCCTGGTGCTTGCGGACGGCGTCCCCTACAACCTCGCGACTGGTCCGTCCGGCTCGCTCGGTAGCCGATCGCGCAATCGGCAGCAGCTCTGCCAACCAGTCGTCATCCGCCTGCCGGTCCTGTGGGCATTCCGCGTCGTCCGGGACGGACGGTGTTTCTCCGTCCGCCGAGATGCGGACCGCCGTGGGCGCGGAGGGTTCCGTGCCCTCCGGAAGTGCTGTGGTCGGCGCGTTGTCCGTAGGTCCACCGTCCGGTCCGTCCGCGCTCTTGCCCTCCGCGTCTTCTTCGTCCGCTTCGGTGGACGGATGGGCTGCGGTGTCCTCCGTACGTTCTTCTTCTGCGGGCGGGGGCTCGGCTTTCCGCAGGTCAACGGCTGCTGCGGCGGCGTCCTGCGGCGCGGACGGACCGTTTGTCAACGGCAGTGGAGGCATCGGCGCCGGTGCTTCCAGCGGACGAGGACGCTGCTGGACAGCGACACGTTCGAGCGTCGGAGACGTCTCGCGGACCGGTCCGGGACCGGAGTCAGCCCCGTCCGGGACCGCCCGCTCAGCCGTCCGCGCCATCAAAATGTAGAGGTGGACCGATCCCGCCAGCGCGAGGGGCGCGAGCATCGACAGCACACCCACGACGCTGTCCGCGAGGTGCAGCGCGGACCGTCCGGCCTGCGGAGAATCGTTCAGCGTGATGGCGTGCAGAGCGTTCGCGCCGAGGCTCGCCCCGGTCGCCGCGAGGAACAAGAACCAGGCGTAGAGCCGTGCCGCGAACCGCTGGTGCCTAAGAAGCACGATCGCCCGCACGCCGTAGGCAATGAACCCGTCGATGAACACCGGGAACAGGTAGGACAAGGTCTCCCTGGCGTGGATCGCGAGGGCGATCTGACGCAGTGCGTCGTACGAGAAAGCGAAGCCGGCCGCGCCGAGCAGGATGATCGCACTGCGGTCCCAGGCCGTCATTCCGCGCAGACTGTAGCTCTCCTGCCGTTCGTTTCCCGCCGCGGTGTCTATGTGCGCGTGTGACATCAGAGGTTGCCCCCGTCGCGCGGGCTGATGTCCTGCCAGGCCGGGGTCTGCGAGAGGAGCTGTCCGAGCTGTTCCAACGAGGTGACCTCGTGCACGTGCTGACTTGGGCAGCTCACGCACGACACCCGCAGCGAGATTCGTTCTGTGCCGCCCTGGTCGGTGTAGTACAGCTCCAGGTGCTGGCCCCCGGTCGTGTCGAGCGACGCGAAAGCTTGCAGGTGTTCTTCGAAGCTGAGAAGTCCCAGCACCTCCCAGTCGAGCGTGACTGCGGCGGCCCCCAGGAGGGTGCGTGCGTACTTGGACGCTGCGGTGATCGACCTCGGGCCCCAGGTGCGGAACGCGGCCTCCCGAGCGGTCTTGCGCCGCTCCTCTGCGGTCGTGAGGTGTTTGGCCGCAGCGAACATGATCGGGTGACTCATCGGGGGCCTTCCAGAAGATCGGTGGTGCGAGGTGCGGTGCCGTCGCCGGGCTCATTGGCGAGGCGAAGGAGAACGTCCGCGTGGCACGGAGCGTCAAGGGGACATGTGCACATCAGGTCGAGCCCGCGCAGCGCTCGGGCGAAGCGAGCTGCGTAGTGGCGTCCGACCGGGCCCCGGAGCGTGGCTGTGAAGAGGTCTACCGACTCCGCAGCGTCCATCGGGGGACCGAGCGGGGACCGAGCCCCGGCTGTGAACGGGTTCGCGTACCGGCTGCGCGGTCCGACGTATGCACAGGCTGTGGACAGCGTTGCGGCGTCGCGGAACGCTCCGCGAAGGCGGACGGGCATCACGCCGCCCTCCCGCCGCGGCGCCGGTCAGCGCCGATCATCGGCACAAGGGTCGTGACCATCTCGGCCAGACGGCTCGCCACGCGGGCCCCGACGAAGTCGGTCAGGTCAGGCCCGGTCTCATCGCGGGCGGGCAGGTTGGACGTGATGATCGTCGGCAAGCAGTGGTTGTACCTGTAGTTGATCAGTCGGTACGTGACCTCCTCGGTCCATTCCGAGGTCTTCGCCGTACCGAGATCATCGAGGAGCAGATACTGAACCCTGCTGAGCCGTTGCAGCTCGTGTTCAGCGGCGCCCATGACCTGTGACGGGCGCAGGTTGCCGTACATGTCCGCAGAGTTCACGGCGATCAGCTCGAACCGGTCCGGCCCGCCGGCCGCGATCCTCCGCAAGGCCCCGTATGCCTGATGCGTCTTGCCCGTCCCCGTGAGGCCGGTGAGGAGCAGAGCGCCAGCCCCGGCGTTGTTCGTGAGTGCCCGGTCGGCCCAGCCGATGACCTCCGGCAGCGTGGCCTCCGCGTCACGGAACCGGGGAGGGGTGGCCCTCTGCCAGCGGCTCAGGGCGTAGTCGGCCCGAGCCCGGGAGTGCCACTCGCGATCTCCGGGGTTCTCTTCCGATGCTTCGTCGGCGGGGTCGGCATCCGGCACGGCCTGAAGTCCTTTCGCAGCGAGTATTCGTTCCATTGCGCGCATCGACCTGGCGCTGCCCGCGCGTTCTGGCTCTGCCATGATCAAAATCCGTTCTGGTAAGCGCTGGGGGCAGCGGCGTTCTGAAAGGGAACCCAGCCTCCGGACTGCCGACGCAACGGCACGACATTCCCCTGAGAGGCTGCTGCGGGGGGAGCGTGCGAGGGCAGATCCGCCCAGATGCGCAGCAGATAGCGGGCGGACTGTGGCGGGCGGTCGGCGTTCCATCGCCGCGCCACCATCTCGACCAGCCGTTCATTTCCCCAACGTGCTGCGAGAGCTGTTACCCGATCCCATTCCGATTCGGTCAGTCGCCAACCAACGAGCATTCCGGCGCCTGTTATGGCTGTTACCAGGTCTTTGGCTCCGTCAGGAACCGTCACCGAGCCTTGCTCGACAGCGTTGTTCTCTCGGCGCGACCTCGGCAAGCTAGCTTGCTCTTTGGTGGTGGTAATACTCCCGTAGGGAGTATTACCACCACGTACGCGCGAGGAAGAAACTTCCGAATCTCCGTGCCGAAACTTCCCACTTCCGACTTCGCTAGCGAGGTTCTGGGAAGGAACTTCCTGGTCCTTCTCTCCCACTTCTGGGCCGCTAGGGCGGAGAGTAGGAAGTTCCTTCACCGTGCTGGTGGCTTCCTCGGCGGTCCCGCTACACAGCAATATGGAGTAGGAATTCGGGTTGGAGGCGCCGCCTCCGCGTTCGTGGCTCAGTTCTCCGAGCTTCGCCAGCTCTCCGAGGCATTTCGTTATCGAACGAGGCGTAAGGCGGGTAACAGCGGATATCTCATCAAGGGTTAGCGTCGCCTTGCCGTCATCGTCCGCCTCGCGGGCCAGCGCCAGCATGACGAGGCGCGAGCCCCTGCACGACTTAGACTGTGACCAGACCAGTTCAGTTGCTATGGCGCTCATCAGTGGTCACCGTCGCCTATGGCTATGCGACGGCTGAGGGAAAGACCGAAAGACTGGTCGTCCTCCGGGACGTAGCCGTTCTGATACGGCTCCGGGGTGAGATAGAGCGTTTCGGTGGGGAGATAGAAGTCGTGGGCGCGACGCCAGTCGGCAGCCTTTCCGAAACCACGCCTGACCATGCGCGCAACTTCCTCTTCGGTCCTGCGGTCGATAAGCATGCGGTAAAAGTCCGATTCGAAGAGGTGGGTAACAGACCGGCGCACGGGATAGACCCGCACGAGTACTGCCGTAGGTGCAATTTCTCTGATCTCGGCACCGATAGTCCTGCGCCGAAATCCGGAAGGGCTGTTCTGAAGCATGGGGGAACTCCCGTGAACGCAGGGTCCGCCGTGCGGAAGAATCGTTTCCTCGGGGCGGCGTCAGGCGGCGACGACGTGGAGCGAGGGCTTGCCCTGCCCGGCCTGCGACTTTCGGTAGCGACGGGCGAGTTTCAGCAGATACTCGTGCGTCACGCCAAGCCCGCGGGCGACGGCAGCAGCGTCCAGTGATGGATCAGTGGCGAAGCGCGCAATCACGGCGTCCCGGGCGGGCTTGGTCAAGGCTGCGGTGCAACCTCGAAGCGCGCCTTCTACTGCTTTCTCGATGTCCCGGTCTTGCCATGCACGCCGCAGCTCTGCACGCTCGGAAGCCAGAAGGCCGCCCCGGATTCCGTACTCGTCGTCATCCTTCAGGGACTCCACCAGGCACCGGGCAGCGACGGCCAACGGGCATGACGCGCACAGATTGCGAGGACGGTTGAGGGAGACTCCCAGCTTGGCTTTCACGGCGTCGGGTTCTTCCCTGGGGCCGTCTGGGAGAGGGACGAAGATATTGATGTCCTGGTTGGCGCATCGGGCGTATTCGGCCCAGTGCTTACCCGGAGCCTTCTTCGACTCTTCTATGAGGGGCAGCCAATTTCCCCGGTGCGCAGCCTCGATGAGGCCGGATATGTCAGTGCTCATTTGTTTCTCGCGATGTTCGCAGCGCCGCGAATTATTGCAATCGGGCGCGAGAGGAGATCAGGAACGCTTACGAGAGCGCTTGGAAGGCTGAAGCGCCATCAGTACCGACTCGTCATCCCTGTGGGCCTTTTCACCAGGGCTGACGAAGTGCATATCGGAAATCGCGTGGAGGTCATCCTCCGTGAACTGCACGAACTTGCCGAACTTCCGGTGAGGGAGCGTGGATATACGCTCGCGGAGCCACTTTTCCGGAATGTTCAGCCGTTCAGCGGCTTCGCTGTACCCGATGTGCAGACGCTTATCGCGGGAGTCAGTAGCCTGGCTGCCCAACAGGGCGTCCAAGCCGCCGGCCTGAGCCAGGAGGCCGACCACGGCCGCGAGTCCCTGCAAGTCCACGGCCGGGCCCGCGTTCGCCGGTGCCACGGCCGCCATCACGCTTCCAGCCCGCGCAGTTCAGCGGTCCGCAGGTCGAAGGCGTGCCCGCCGGAGGCCGCCCATCCGGCTTGGGGGAATGAGCGGATGATCCACCGGGCGATGGTGACCGCTTTCGCCCGAGGGACACGAAGGGTCCGTCCGCTGGCGTTCACGGCGGTCAGCCCGAGGTGGGGCCACAAGGTCCGAGGCCCCTGAAGGCGCACCTGTACGACGGCGACTTCCGGCAGCATGGACGACAGTTGCGCCGCCAGACGTTCGGCCGGGCCCGAAGGGATCTCCACCTTCGGGTTGCAGTCCGTAGTGGGGGACATGCGACACTCCTTTATGTGGTACGCCGCTCCGTCGTGCCGTGCGAAAGGACACGGAGTGGCCGTGCGAGTGACCAGCGCCCTTGTCGGGGGCCACGGATCACGAGCTGTCTGGCGTCCGAGAGGTGCGAACTCTCGGACGCCGATGGCGTTTTGAGGGGAGGGACCGCGCCCGAGTGCTGCGCGGAATCCCCTCTCCACCAAGTCGGTCCACGATGGGAACCGCAGGTGGGCGAAGGCCGAGAGGGGTGCGAACCCCCTCGTTTTTCGCTAAGATGAAGCTATCTTGCTTCGCATCAAAAGTCAACAGTCCGAGGTTTCCTCGGTTCACCCAAAAAACGAGGTCCGATGCCAGCTCGCCGTTTCGACAGAGAACGTGTGCGCGCGGTACGTCGAGCCGCCGATGTCTCGCAGGCCGACGTGGCGTCCGCCCTCGGTGCTGCGGACTCGACCGTGGCGGGGTGGGAGACGGGAGCGACGACACCCGATCAAGAGAAGCTGCCTGCTCTGGCCAGGGTGCTGAACCGGGATCTGGAAGACCTGTTCCCGCGCGAAGGGTTGCCCGATCTGATTGACCTGCGATGCGACGCCGGCCTCTACCGATACGAGACGCGGACGGTCATCGGTACCAAGAGCGACGGGCCGGTGGCTGGAGCCGAAGGGGGTGTCCGCCGCCTCAAGGACCGGTACATCCCTCTCCTGGCGGCTGCATACGGGGTGACCGAGGACGAGCTGAAGCGCGCCCAGGACCGGTCTTTCGGAGAGTCTGACGAGGAGACCGCCGAGGCCGAGAAGGTGCCGGAGACGCTGGCTGAGAAGATCACTCTCTTGCTGGAACGCTCCTACCCGGGCCGAACCGCTCCGGATGATCAGGAGATCGCGGACTCGGTGAACGCCTACGCGGGCTCCCAGGTCACCTCAGCCGAGGACATCGAGGCCCTGCGGACGGGCGGAGACGACGCACCGCTGCCCGTGGTCCTCGAAGGTCTGGCCAAGTTCTTCGACGTCTCGAAGCTGTACTTCGAGCCGAACGAGTCCGTCGCCCGGCAGGTCTACGAAGGACTCCGCCTCATGTCGGCGGCCAAGCAGGGCAAGGTGGGCCGAGTCCGGGCCCGTGGAATGAGTACCGAGGGCCTGCCGGCCGATGTCCTCTCGATCCTGAACGACCTCGCCAGCGAGCTGGACAAGAAGGCCGGTCCAGGCACCAACAGCTAGTGCCCTGTCCCCCGGACCCGCGAGAGTCAGGAAACAGGGCACCAGTGTGAGGTTCCTACTGCCCCGTGCCGCTCGGCTCGTGGCGCAGACCGGAAGCGAACACGGCCTGGACGCCGCCCAGTGCGGAGAGATCCGCGAGTGGGTCACCGTCCACCAGGAGGAGATCCGCGCGGTAGCCGGGAGCGACCTTCCCCGTGATCTCGCCCAGGCCCAGTGCGGCAGCAGCCTGTGAGGTCGCCATGTCGATGATCGAGGCGTTCGACAAACCCAGGTGCGAGTAGAACGACAGGGCCTGAACAAGTCCGTCGAAGCCAGCGCGCTGCACGCCTGCGTCCGTCCCTGCGATCAGGCGGACTCCGGCGTCGGCCATCTGCCGCACCAGATCGAACATCGCACGGGCGCGTTCCTCGCCGAAGAACTTCGGGAGCATCTGCCAGTGCGGGCTTACCGCCGGGCAGACGGTGATGCCCTTCGTGATGATCTGCTGGACCACATCCGGCCGGAAGTCCAGGCCAGTGCTCGACATCCAGGTGCAGTGCTCGATGGTGTCGACGCCCGCGTCGACGGCTGCGGCGATACCGTCGGCACCGTGGGCATGGGCCGCCACGGGCACGCCCGCCTCGTGGGCTTCCTCCACCAGAGCGGCCAGCTCCTCCGCCGTGAACTGCGACTGGTGGCTCTTGGGACCATCCTTCGTCAGACCGCCGCCGGTCACCATCGCCTTGATGACCCCGGCCCCGGACGCGAGGTTGCGCCGTACGAGCTCGCGGATCTCCGTCTCGCCGGAAACCTCGCCGCCCAGGAAGTGACAGTGCCCGCCCACGGTGGTCGCCGGGGTGCCCGCGGAGACGATCCGCGGCCCCGGTGTACGCCGGTCCTTGATCTCGGCGTCCAGACGAAGGGCCAGTCCGCCCCGGTCACCGAGATCACGCACAGTGGTGACGCCACTCCGCAGGAGCTGTTCGCCGCGACGTCGCATGTCCTCGAACAGGGCTTCATCCGTCGAGCCCTGGAGGGCGGCCACCGGATCAGGGCCCCCGTCGAAGGCCAGGTGAACGTGAGCGTCGATGAGTCCCGGCAAGATGGTTCCGCCGAACTCGAACCGGGGCACATCCGCCCCGGCCCGCTCCTCGATCTCCGTGCGCGGCCCGACGGCCGCGATCGACTCTCCCTCGATGAGAACGGCGCCGTCTTCCAGGTAGGTCCCCGAGTCGACGAGCACTCGTCCACCGGTAATCAGCATCGTGACTCCTTGATCTTGCGAGGTCATGCGGCTGCGCGCAGTGCGTCGGATACCGCAATCAGTTGTTTCACATCCGACTCGCGGTCGCTGCCCAGCGCCATCGCGAGGGGAACCGCGCGGCGGGGCGCGGGGACCCCCTTCTCAACCCGGGTGGAGGCCCTGCGGAGCCGGGCAGCAAGCTCGGCGGAGTCGATGTTGAGGACCGTGCTGTCGTCACCCTCGTCCAGCAGGTAAGGGCTGATGTCCACCAAGCCGTCGCGGCATTCCACGATGCGGCGGTGATAACGCCGGTGCACGCCGCGGGCCCGCCACCGGTCCAGGGCCGCTGCGGACGCCGGCCGCAACACGTTATCCGGGTACGTCTCCGCCAGCAGCTCCCACAGCGGCGCGAGGCGGCGGTGATCGCGTCGGTGCTGGAGCCAGAGGCGGAGGGACGAGATCCGGGCTCGGGCTCCGGAGTACGTGATGCCCGCCGCGAACGTGAGGATGGACGCCACCAGAAGGAAGGCGACGGCGGCCATCAGCGGTTTAGGGACCTCTACGTCGGCCGCGCGAACGGCGACGATGACGGCGCGGATCGCGCAGGCCACGGCCATCGCCCCCAGACCCGCGGCGGCCATCCAGAGCCCGGTGGAGTGGGGGCGTCGGGACATGCGGGCGTAGCGGCGAGTCCACCGGCACGCCATGCCGAGCGCGTACATCAGGTAGAGGCCAGCGCCGCCGTAGAAGAACGAGATCTGCGGAGTCGTCATGTCGGCGGTGCTGAAGGAGCCAGCGAAGACCTCGTGCGGCACAGACTCGGCAGCCACTGTGATCGCCACCGCGACGACCGCGACAACGACGGCTTCCTTCCGGGCCCTGCGTCGGCCCGCGTCCTCGTCAGCGGCGGAGTAGAGGTAGAAGCACATCAGGAAGTACACCGCGAGAAGCAGCAGTACGTTCTGGATCAGCTTCGCCGTCCCATGGCCGGCGACGGTGTCGACGCCGGACGCGCCGCCGGGCATCGCTACGGGGTACGAGAGCGCAGCGCAAAGCAGGCAGAGGGTGACTGAGCGAAGGGGTGCGTCATGCGGGCTTCGCTTCCACTGGTAGAGCTTCCAGACCAGTGCGGCCACGAGCCCCAGGAGCAGGAGTTCCACGTTCTACAGCCATCCTCGCCGGTCGCCGAGAGCTGCCTCGACCCGTCGCAGAGCGGGGTCATCGGCCGGAGGAGTGGAGGATGCGAGCAGGGCCGACCACTCCAGGATGATCGTGGCCACGAGTTCGACGGAGCACTCCTCGCTGTCGTCATACGAGCAACGCTGGGCAACGCGCTTGACCGCCTCGGTCCCGAAGACCGGCAGCAGGGTCGCCCACCCCTCCACATCGACGGCCGCCGCGTCCTCATCCGGGGCTGCATCGGGCGCGTCTGTCTCCACCCCGCGGGCGGAGTCCTCGGCTGCCTTCTCGTTCTCCGCCACGAGGATGTGTCCGACCTCGTGCAGGATGATCCCGTCCTGGTGCAGCTCGGTCGTCTCCTGCTGGTACAGGATCACGTCGTAGGTGTCGTACTCCGCCCACATGCCCGAGGGGCCGGGCTTGGGCAGCGGAGCTGCACGCAGAAACAGAGGGCGTCCGCGCCGTCGGCTCAGCTTCTCGCAGAGGTCGTGAACGTCGAGCGGGGGAGTGACCCCGAGATCTTGCAGCTCACGCCGAATCAGCCGGTGCAGATCCTTCTCCACCGTTCGTGCCGTGGCTGTACGCCAGCGTCCAAGACGTCGGCGGTTGGCTCGGTCTTGAGCGGGAACCTTGGGCTCCGCCGCGTCACGGCCACTCTTATCCGACCACACTGAGTAATCCCTCCAACCGGCTGTGATGGCTCCCCGAGCCGGGCGACATCGCGCCCATGTCGATGACGTCCGGTTCCCGGCGCCGGAAACGACCGCAGTCGGCTGCACCTGCGCCCCCACTGCCCCCCTCACAGGGGGAGGGATGTTAGACATCCAGGGCTCGCCGTCTGCTCGGGTGTCACGTACGCGAACGCGCCCTGACGCCCCGGGCGGGGCTGCCCCGCGGAGCTCTCGGGAACCTCGTTGGACAGTACGTGAAGCATCCGACAAGACATGGCCTGAAAGTCATGATCGATTCGTGTAGATGGCAGGTGACTTCAACCAGTCAAAGCGACCTAAAACAACCTTGTTGAATCTCGTACGAGGCTTTGAGCTGCTGCTTTATGGTTTGGCGTGAACGGATCAACTTTCGCAGCTTGTTAGATGACTCCGTTATCAACCTGAGACTTTCGATGGGTCTGGCGCTCTCGCAAACACCCGCGAAGTGGACAAAGTGGCAGATCGGAAGGGGTGTGGTGACGGTCACTCTGGGGCAGTTCGGGCAACTATGGCGTTTACGCTTTCAGCCATGTCGAACGCGATATCCGCCCAGTCGGGCAACTACCTGGAGTTCTGGAGCGAGTACCACCTGTGCACGCTGACCACGCTGCGGCCCAACGGGCGACCGCATGTTGTGCCGGTCGGTGTGACGGTGGACGCCGCCGCTGGCGTGGCCCGAGTTATCACCCGCAAATCGAGTCGTAAAGTGGCCAACATTCTCGCGAGTGGGGGCGAAGCCCGCGTAGCCGTGTGCCAGGTCGATGGCGGCCGGTGGGCCACGCTCGAAGGGATCGCGGAGGTGTGCACCGACGAGGCTGTGGTCGAAGACGCGGTGGCCCGTTACGGAAAGCGATACGGTCGCACGCCGGCCCCGGACCCCGAGCGGGTGGTCATCCTGATTTCGGTCGAACGGGCACTGGGTCAGACCTTGGGCGCCCGCCCTCAGGCGGGCCAGGCCGCCGCGTAGCGTCAAGCGACCCGAGACATAGGCATATGCAGACCCTGAGCGTTACTCAGCCCTGAGTTTTCCTCAGGGGTGGGCGCCCGAAGTGGCTCTACGTTTGCGGGTCATGACAACAAGTCACGAACAGACGGAGCCCGGCGCGGCACCCTTACCGCCCGCGAAGCCGCACCCCGCGTTGAGCGCGGCTCTGCCCGACGGCACTATCCCTAGCATCGTCGCGCGCCTGGCCGCCCACCTGAAGGAGCAGGGCGGAGGGCCAGTTTCGCCGCCAGCGCTGGCCCTCGGCATCTTCGAGAGGGTCGGATCGAACTGGCTGTCCGACTCGTTGCGCGGGACGATGCCGCAGCACAACGAGCCTTTCCGCCAGCAGCTCGGCCGCGAACACCCGCTGTCGCCTGGTAACCGCGTACCGCCAAGCCTCCAGGGAACCGGACTCACTGGCTTGGGCTGGCACCATCTCCTCGGCGCGCTCAGCGACCTGCACGGGAAACCAAGGCACTTGGTCAAGGAGACGAACCTCTTCTTCGCCACGGACACCGTCTTAGGGATGCTGCCTGATTCGCCGGCCGTCATCCTCACCCGGGCACCCATCGGAATCGCTTCCTCCTTCGCCCGAGGCCGGCTCTGGGACCGATGGCGCTACAGCGACCGCTACGCCCAGGTCGCCGCGACGGCCCGCGCCCCGAGGTGGCGTACGGTCTTCGCGCCGCTCCTCCCGCAGGACGACCCCGATCCGGCCACCGCTTTGGGGCGGCTGATCGTCGTGAACTCCCTGCTGCTCGCCCGCGCCCTCTTCGACGGAGACGAGCCGTCCCGCCGCCCCCGCCTGGTCATCCCGTATGAACAGCACGTCAGCGATCCCGGACGTACAGAAGCGGGTCTCACCCAGTTCCTCGGTATCGAAATGCCGGAACCGGCCGGTGCGTCGCCTAACGCTGCTGGCGCCACAGCTGCGGCGGACACCACCTTCGCCACCATCGGACGCAAGGAGACCTTGGTCGCCGAGTTGGCCCCCGGTGTGGTGGACCTCGTCAGCGCGGCGGTAGAGAAGACCGTTGCGCAGGCCCGCCAGCAGCTCGACCCCGAAGTGACCGAGACCGTCACCCAGTGGCTAGCTGGTGACGATCAGTACGAGCTGCACGAACCCGTGCTCCGGCCCAGCCACCGCGTCCGCGCCCAACCTGCTCCCCAGCGGACGGCCAAACCGGCGTACAGGCCGGTAGGGCGATCCCAGTGGCGCAATCTGCTGGTCACCAACACGGAAATGGCCGAGCTGCTGACCATGCTGCACGCGGGCGGTGCGGTGAACTCCCGGCTCGGCACCAATCTTCTGGTCTGCCCGATGCCCCACGAACGTGGTGGACGACTCCACTACGATCCGGTCGATCGGCGCTGGCGGGTTAGCCGCGGATACGAGTCCCATCCCGCGTACTGGGTCACCTGGATCGGGGCGGCCGTCGCGGCAGCATGGTTCGGAGCGCGGTTGCCCAGCCGGGCCGAAGCCTTGGACGCCACGAAGGGCGCGCGGGCGTACAACAGCGGCTATGTCGTGGGGGACAGCTGTCCTGTGATGGAACCCGGCCTTGTCGACCGGGAGATTCACCACCTGATCGGCAACGTTCAGTTCTGGTGTGGCGATGGCCCTGCGCTGCCTGAAGCCCAGTCCTTGCAGCGGTACTTGTTCGGCGCGGCCTGGAACACTCCGAGCACCGAAGATGCGATTTCAGCCGTCCGTTCGCGCTACCTGCTGGGTTCCTCACGAGGCGTTGGGGTCCGCTTGGTGCGCGACCCCCAAACCACCGATGCCGCCCGGCTCGGAGCTTGGGAGCTCGCGCACCTGCTCAATCAGTGGGTCGACGCCGTCAACGAGTCCGCCCGGACCACGCCAGGCGAACTCGACCGGCTGCTGATCAGTTCGATCGGCTTATAGGCCGATCGCGGACTTCGGCCCCATGTACGAACCCGCGCCCGGGAACCCGTTCCGGCAGAGCTTCACGAACACGTCACTGAAGCCTCGGTCGGGCAGGTCGTCCAGCGCCACGAACTCGACGCCTCGGATCGGCCGCGTGTCCGCACCCTCCTTGACCGCTCCGATCTCCCCGCCCACGATGCGGGCCTCGAAGGTGATGTGAACGACGTGAGCACTCGTGTTGTCGCACAGATACAGCAACCGGCCCACTTCAACCTCGGCGCCGGTTTCCTCCCGCATCTCTCTGATCAGCGCCTCATCCAGAGCCTCGCCGTCCTCGACCTTGCCGCCAGGCAGGGACCAGGTCCTGGGGCCGTCGGTGTCCTGGTTGAGCACCAGGATCTTGTCGTCCTCGATGACGATGCCCGTCACACGTGTATGCATCCGCCGACGCTATCGCTCGGGGGACCGGCCCGAAGGGGACACCGATGAAACGGCCGTCAACCTCCGCCGCGCCACCGGTGGTGATCGCCGCCGGGGGATTGGGCACCCGCGTAGGCAGTTGGTCACCGTACCTGCCCAAGGAGCTGCGGCCTGTCTGTGGCCGGCCGGGCCTCGCGCACATCGTGGATGAGGTCGCTGCCATCGGGAGTGATCGCGCCGTGGTAGTCCACCACCCGTACTACACGCCGCTGATCGACTGGACCCGCCAGGTCCTCGCTCCAGGGGCTTTGGCCCGCTACCGGAGCCTCACGAACCAGCTTCCGGATCAGCCCCGAGCCGCCGACCACCTGCAAGTCGACTTCATCGCCCAACGCGGCCGATACGCCGATGTCACGTCCGTGTTGAACGGTTCCGAACACTTGCGCACCGGGGAGTTCTACGTGGTCTTTGCTGACAACGTGGACCCCACTCATACAGCGCTGTCCGCGCTCGTCACAGCGACCCCGCCAGCGATCCCGGCGGTTCTGGCCGCACCCTTTGACGCCGGCGCGGCAAGCAGCCACGGAGTGATCGTCTGCACCGGCGAGGGCCCAGTGCAGAGGATGGTGGGGCTGGTCGAGAAGCCTGACCGAGACGAGACGATCCGGCTGGAGGCGGAGTGCGGCATCGCCAATCTCCGGCTGCTTCAAGGGAGGATGAGAGTCACGCCGAGACTGCTGCGCTACCTTGCGGCAGTGGCTCAGAGCACGATCAGCGAGCCGAAGTTCTCTTTGGCCTTGGCCTCATACGCGAGATCGCATCGCGTTGACGTGGTAACGAGTACGCAGCCCTTGACGGATCTCGGCGTCCCGAGTCCGACGAGGGAACTGGTGCCGGGCCACTGACCACAGGGCGGGCAAGGGCCCGTGCTGACGCTAACGGGACCGCTTGCGGGCGTTCGGCAGCACTTTGCTGGCGCAAGTAGCGCCGGTCGTTGCGCTTATCGCCTGTGTGGCAGGGTGTGTAAGGGCTTGATCGGAGCTGGAGATTTCCTTCAGCAACGTGTGTCGGTCCCGTGTTGACGCGTCAACACGGGAGCCTGATCGAGGCGGATAGAGCAGGATGCAGGAGGATGGAAACAGGGCCTAATGTCCCGGTTCTCCGGCGTTTCCGCAGGTCAGAGCGATAACGATTTTGGGTTCGAATCTCCTAGGCTCCACATTCCACAAACCCCCTTCGACCTGCGCAAACGCGGGCCGGAGGGGGTTTGTGCGCACCCGGGGCCGGGGCCGTGCCGCCCGTGGCCGTGCCGCTCGTGCCCGTCCGTCCCACCCGGTCCCACGACAGCCGCGACGGCCGGTGTTTCACGTGAAACACCGGCCGTCGTTTCACGTGAAACATCGCGCTCAGGCGCGGCGCCCGCCGCGCAGCAGGGTAGCGGCCAAGCCTGTGGCCAGCAGGAGCAGCCCCGATCCGATCCCGAAGGCCACGTGGTAGCCACCGGTCAGGGCTTCGGCCGCGGTGTGTCCGGAGCGGGTCAGTGACTCGGTGCGGGCGGCCGCCAGGGTGGAGAGGACCGCTACGCCCAGGGCCATGCCGATCTGCTGGGTGGTGTTGAACAGGCCCGAGGCGAGGCCCGCGTCCTCTGAACCCGACCCCGACATGGCCAGTCCGGTCAGGGCGGGCAGGGCCAGGCCGAAGCCCGCCGCGAGGAGCATGACCGGCAGCAGGTCGGTGACGTAGTCGGCGTGCACCGGCAGGCGGGTCAGCAGGAGCTGGCCGCCGAGCAGCAGGACGAGGCCGGCGAGCAGGACCGCGCGGCCGCCGAAGCGGGCGATCAGGCGGGTCGAGACGCCCAGGGAGGTCACGCCGATCACCACGGCCGCCGGAAGCATCGCGAGACCGGTGGCGGCGGCGCCGTAGCCGAGGACCTTCTGGAGGTAGAGGGCGACCAGGATCTGGAAGGAGAAGAGCGCGGCGATCATCAGCATCTGGACCAGGTTGGCGCCGACCACGGTCCGGGACCGGAAGATCCGCAGCGGTACGAGCGGGTTGCGGCCCTTGGCCTGCCGGACGGTGAACGCGGCGAGCAGGGCCAGGGAGAGCGCGCCGAGCCCGAGGGTGCGGGCGGAGGCCCAGCCGTACTGCTCGACCTTGACCACGGTGTAGATGCCGAGCATCAGCCCCGCCGTGACCAGGAGCGCGCCGAGCACATCGGCGCCCGCGGCCAGCCCCAGTCCGCCGCGGCCCGCCGGAAGGGCGGGCAGCGCCAGAAGCAGCGCGGCCAGGCCGATCGGCAGGTTGATGAAGAAGATCCAGTGCCAGTCGAGGGCATCGGTCAGCACCCCGCCGAGCACCTGGCCGAGGGAGGCACCGGCCGCTCCGGTGAAGGAGAAGACCGCGATGGCCCTGGCCCGTTCGCGGGGTTCGGTGAACAGGTTGACCAGGATGCCGAGGCTGACGGCGGAGGCCATCGCGCTGCCGACGCCCTGCAGGAACCGGGCGGCGATCAGCAGCGCCGGGGAGCCCGCGAAGCCCGCCAGCAGTGAGGCGCCGGTGAAGACGGCGGTACCCGCCAGGAACATCCGCTTGTGCCCGATGAGGTCGCCAAGCCGCCCGGCCAGCAGCAGCAGGCTGCCGAAGGCGATCAGGTAGGCGTTGACCACCCAACTGAGCCCGGCGGGGGAGAAGTCGAGGTCGTTCTGGATGGCGGGCATCGCCACGGTGACGATGCTGCCGTCCAGGACGGTCATCAGCATGCCGGTGGAGAGGACGCCGAGGGCGGCCCAGCGGGACCGCAGCCAGGGCGTGCGTCGGGCGGCGGATCCGGTGTCCGGTCCGGCGGCGGAAGGGGCGGAAGGGGCGGAGGAGGTGGGGGAGGTGGGGGAAGCAGCGAGGGAAGGAGCGGGTGCGGCAGGCATCGGGCTCTCCGTTCAGCGGGACCGTTCGGCGGGACGAGCGGTGCGGCGGGGCGATAGGAAGGACCGTAGCAGATGGTTTTGTTGCAGACTATTTATTTCGGACCCAGTTGTTAGAGTGGATCCATGACTGCCATGGCGCCCACCCGGACCCAGCCCGACCTCTCCTTCCTGCTGGACCACACCAGTCACGTCCTGCGCAGCCGGATGGCGTCGGCCCTCGACGAGATCGGGCTGACCGCCCGCATGCACTGCGTCCTGGTGCACGCGCTGGAGGGGGAGCGCACCCAGATCCAGCTCGCGGAGATCGGGGACATGGACAAGACGACGATGGTGGTCACCGTCGACGCCCTGGAGAAGGCCGGTCTGGCCGAGCGCAGGCCCTCCGCCACGGACCGCCGGGCCCGGATCATCGCGGTCACCGAAGCGGGCGCGGCGATGGCCGAACGGAGCACCCGGATCGTGGACCGGGTCCACGCCGAGGCCCTCGCCTCGCTCGCGGACGCTGACCGCGCCGCCCTGCTGCGCGTGCTGAACCTGCTGGTGGACGGCGACCTCGCGACTCCGAGCGAGAGCCCGCGCCTGGCCCGCCGCGCCCGCCAGTAGCCCGCCGCGGACCCCTCGGCAGCACGGCGGCAGACCCCTCAGCAGCAGGGCGGGCAGACCCCTCAGCAGCAGGGCGGGCAGACGCGTCGGCAGCACGGTGGGCGGACCCGCCGGCAGGCCGCCGACCCCGCGCCGCTCCCCCTCCCCCCGTCCCTCGGATGGCTCAGTCACAGGGCCGGGCCGCCCGCCGTGGCCGACAGTGGGGGAAGGCAACGAGCCCAGGGGGACAACCCACGCCGGAGGCGTCACACCATGGGAATCTTCGACTTCCTCAAGTCCGACAAGAAGAAGGCGCACGACGCCGCGGAGAAGGCCAGGGAGCAGGTCCAGCAGCAGACCGCGCCGTCCGCGTCGTCCACCTCGGGCGCGCCCACCGGCACCGCCACCAAATACACGGACACCTCCGCCGCCGCCACCAAGGAGGCCGCGGAGCGGATGGCGGCCCGGGCCCGGTCCGCCGGCCAGGCCGTCTCCCCGCCGAAGCCCGCGCCGGTCGCACCCAAGCCCGCCCCGGCCGCGCCGCACCCCGCCGCGGCCACGCCCGCCCCGGCCCGCCCCGCACCGGCGGCCCCGAAGCCCGCGCCCGTCGCCAAGAAGCGCACCTACACGGTCCGGTCCGGCGACTCCCTCTCCGCCATCGCCCGCCGCGAGCTGGGCAACGAGGCCCGCTGGCGCGAGCTGTACGCGATGAACAAGGGCGTCGTCGGCTCCAATCCCGACCTCATCCGCCCGGGCATGGTCCTCACCCTCCCCAACTGACCGGCCCAGGGCGGGAATCGCCGAAAACGCCGGAGGGGCCCGGATCCACTCACGGATCCGGGCCCCTCCGACGTCGCACGCGCGAGCGCGCGGGTTACGGCTGCTTGCCGTCGGTCTCCTCATCGGCGGCCGACCGCTCCTTCGCGGCCAGCTCGTCGTCGAAGCCGACGCCCGCGCCGTCCCGCGGCAAGTCCGTCGCCGCGGGCGGTTCGACCAGCCAGTCCGGGTTCGACTGCTGGTCCCACCACTTCCACGCGGCGAACGCACCGCCCGCGAGCAGGCCGACCAGCGCCACGCCCTTCAGCGCACGGCCGCAGCGCGCCCGGCGCTCACCGCGCCGGATCAGCCGCTGCACTTCCTTCGCCGACACCTGCCCGCGCAGTGCGGCCAGTGCGGCGGCCGACCGCGAAGCGGCCTCCTCCGCCACCGGCTGCGCCGCCGCGAGCGCGCTCTCGAATCGCGGTGCCGTGTAGTCGGCGGCCTGCCGGGCCGCCTTCCGGGACCGGTGTACGGCGAGGGTCGCCGCCCGGTCGACGTTCGGTGGGACATGGGCGCGCGCCGACACCATCCGCGGATGCAGATGGCTGTCGTACGCGGTCCGGGCCTGGCGCGCGGCCACGTCCGCGGCGTACGAGACCTTCGGTGTCAGCCGTACGTTCGCCTCGTGCGCGTAGTGCGCGGCGGCGTCCTTGGCGGTTCCTGCGTACGGCGCCACCACTTCCGCCGCGTGCCGCACGGTTTCCCTGGCGCTCTCTGCCGCTGCGTGCACGCTGTCCTTGCGGGTCACGGGATCCTCCTCCTCGGTGGCGGACACAGTTCACCTTTCCACCCTTTGTCGGATCATGCCTGTGTTACCGCGCCGAGGCATGGCCGACAGGGCATACGAGTGGCCGATTTCTCCGGCACGGAGCACTCCGTGGGAAGATTTGCCGACCAATGATGACGATGACGATGGAAGGCAGACTCGTGGCCGCGAAGCTTTTCGCCACTCTCCAGACGAACCACGGCGACATCGAGATCGAGCTGCTGGCGAACCACGCGCCGAAGACCGTCCGGAACTTCGTGGAGCTCGCCAAGGGCGACCGCGAGTGGACCCGCCCCTCGGACGGTCAGAAGACCACCGACCCGTTCTACGACGGGACCCTCTTCCACCGTGTGATCAGCGGTTTCATGATCCAGGGCGGCGACCCGCTGGGCAACGGCACCGGTGGCCCCGGCTACCAGTTCGCCGACGAGTTCCACCCCGACCTGGCCTTCACCAAGCCGTTCCTGCTGGCCATGGCGAACTCCGGGCCGGGCACCAACGGCTCGCAGTTCTTCATCACCGTCGCCCCCACCGCCTGGCTGACCCGCAAGCACACGATCTTCGGCGAGATCACCGACAAGGCCAGTCAGGCCGTCGTCACCGCCATCGCGGGCGGCAAGACCAACCCGCGCACCGACCGTCCCGTGGACGACGTGGTGATCAAGTCCGTGCTGATCGAAGAGCGCTGACCCGGAACCAATGCCCCCCGCCCGTCCGTATTCGTTGTGACGACGGCACCGCCACGAGGGAGGGGACCGATGGACACCGACCGGCCGGACACCGGACGCGTACCGGGCTGCTACCGGCACCCGGACCGCGCGACCGGAATCAGCTGCACCCGCTGTGAGCGCCCGATCTGCCCCGACTGCATGATCAGCGCCTCGGTCGGCTTCCAGTGCCCGCAATGCGTACGGTCCGGCTCCGGTACGGGCCACGGCGCCGCCGCCGCCAGTGCGCGCAACATCGCGGGCGGGGTCGTGGTCACGGACACCGCGCTCGCCACCAAGACCCTGATGGGGATCAACGCCGCGGTGTTCCTCGCGGTCCTCGCCGCTCCGGCGCTGCTGACCCCGCTGGAACTCCTCGGGCGCTACGTCGACTACCTCGGCGGCCCGCTCGAAGGCGTCTCCACCGGCCAGTACTACCGGCTGCTGACCTCGGTCTTCCTGCACGAGCAGTGGCTGCACATCATCGGGAACATGACCGCGCTGTGGTTCCTGGGCGCCCCGCTGGAGGCCGCGCTGGGCCGGGCCCGCTACCTCGCGGTGTACCTGCTCTCGGGGCTGGGCGGCAGCGCGCTGGTCTATCTGCTGACCCCGCCGAACATGCCCACGCTGGGGGCCTCCGGCGCGATCTTCGGGCTGCTCGGAGCCACCGTCGTACTGATCCGGCGGATGCGGCACAGCATGCGCCCGATCGCCGTGATGGTCCTGCTGATGCTGGTGCTGACCTTCGTACCGATCGGCGGGAGCGGGGAGATCTCCTGGCAGGCCCACATCGGGGGGCTGGTCACCGGGGCCCTGGTGGGACTGGGCATGCTGGTGCCTTCGGCCGCGGCCGGGAGACGGCGGGCACTGGTCCAGTGGGGCACCTGTGCGGCCGTGTTCCTGCTGGCGGGGGCCGTCGTACTCATCCGGACAGCAGAGCTGGTCTAGTCCTGTCCGGTCATACTGGCGTCAACTCTCCACAGAGTTATCCACAGATCTTCTGCCTTTTTCCTCAGGTGTGGATGACGCTGTGGATAACTCATGGGGAGAGCTTGCTTCCGGCCGTCGTTACTGCCCTGCTACCGCCTGGCCGCCGACCGGTTGCCGCCGCGCCGCGTCGCGGCTACTTCCACTGCGTGGATACGCCGAAGCCTGCCGCGATGAAGCCAAAACCGACCACAATGTTCCAATTGCCGAGAGATTCGATCGGCAGCTGGGTGTCGGTCACATAAAAGACGACGATCCATGCGAGACCAATGAGGAAGAACGCCAGCATCACTGGAGCCACCCAGCTGCGGTTCGTCAACCTGATGGTCTGCGCCTGCCTCGTCGGCGGCGGGGTGTAGTCGTCCTTCTTGCGGATACGTGACTTCGGCACGAGGGTCTCTCCTGTCGATGCGCTGGGGACCTTGCCTCCCCCGGGCGTCCGTTAGCGTAGTGGGTCTAGCGGCGTTGAAGGAGAAGGGTACGTTGAGCAATTCCGACGACTCCTCCGCGGGTCCCCGTCGCCGGGTCAGACCGGCCCGGCTGCTGACGGCCGCCGTGTTCGCCCTGGCAGGCCTCATTTTCGTCACCAGCTTCAACACGTCCAAGGGTACGAACATCCGCACGGACGGTTCGCTGCTGAAGCTGTCGGACCTGATCCACGAGCGCAGCCAGAACAACGCCGAACTGGACGCGAGCACCGCCGAGGTCCGCCGCCAGGTCGACGCGCTCGCCGAGCGCGACGACGGCAGCACCAAGGCCGAGGACGCCAGACTCGCCGCCCTGCGCGGCGCGGCGGGCACCGAGGAGCTGTCCGGAAAGGCCCTCTCGGTGACTCTGAACGACGCTCCGCCGAACGCCACAGCCCGGATCCCCAACGTCCCCGAGCCGCAGCCCAACGACCTGGTGATCCACCAGCAGGACCTCCAGGCGGTGGTGAACGCCCTGTGGCAGGGGGGCGCCCGCGGCATCCAGGTCATGGACCAGCGGCTGATCTCCACCAGCGCCGTGCGCTGCGTGGGCAACACCCTGATCCTCCAGGGCCGGGTGTACTCGCCCCCGTACAAGGTCACGGCGATCGGCGACCCGGGCGCGCTGCGCAAGGCGCTCGGCGCCTCGCCCGCCATCCAGAACTACCAGCTGTACGTCACGGCCTACGGCCTGGGCTGGAAAGTCGAGGAGCAGAAGGCGCTGACACTTCCGGGGTACTCCGGCACAGTGGACCTCCACTATGCGAAGCCCGTGCAGTCCGCGTCCGCGTCCGCGTCGGCGTCCTGAGCCGGGGCGGCGCCCGTCCGCCCAGGCCGTACTGCGCCTGCTGGTGCGGACGTTCAGCGAGGTGTGCCTGACGGCCGGCACGCTGATCGTGCTCTTCGTCGCCTACATCCTGCTCTGGACCGGGGTCAAGGCCGACCAGGCCATGGCGGGGGAGATGGACCGGCTGCACACCGGCTGGTCGGCGGCCGCCCCGGGCCCGGGCCCGTCCGTCCCGCAGTCCCCGCGGACCTCCCAGAGCCCACCGGCCACACCGGCACCGGCCCCGGCGCCCGCCCCCCTCCCCCAGGGCCGGGCCTTCGCCGAGATGTACATCCCGCGCTTCGGCCCGGACTGGAAGAAGCCCGTCCTGGAGGGCACCGGCACCGACGTGCTGAAGAAGGGCCTCGGCCACTACGAGGACACCGCACGCCCCGGAGCCGGGGGGAACTTCTCGGTGGCCGGGCACCGGCGCACGTACGGCGACCCCTTCAAGGACTTCCCCGAGCTGCGCCCCGGCGACCTGGTGATCGTCAAGGACGCCGTCGCCCGGTACACGTACACCGTCCGGAACCGGCCACTGCGGACCCTGCCGACGGACGTCGGCGTGGTCGATCCGGTGCCCCGCGAGTCGCCCTTCACCGGGCCCGGCCGCTATCTCACCCTGACCACCTGCGATCCGGAGTGGGGTCACAGCCACCGACTGATCATTTGGGCGGAACTCACCCAGACCAGGACGGCCGAGCAGGGTGAACCGGGGGGATTGACCGGCTGACCCACCGTGCACGCCCGCTGCCTTTAGGCTGTTGCGGGTACCGCTCCCGCGGTACGTGAAGGGAAAGGGACGCGGACGGCATGTACGGCTGGATCTGGCGGCATCTGCCGGGCAACGCGTGGGTACGCGCGCTGATCTCCCTCGTACTGGTCCTCGCGGTGGTGTTCGTACTGTTCCAGTACGTCTTCCCGTGGGCCGAACCGCTCCTTCCGTTCAACGATGTGACCGTCGACGAAGGTTCGGGAGCCACCCGGTGAACGCGCGCATTCTGGTCGTGGACAACTACGACAGCTTTGTCTTCAACCTGGTCCAGTACCTCTACCAGCTCGGCGCCGAGTGCGAGGTGCTGCGCAACGACGAGGTCGCGCTCGCCCACGCGCAGGACGGCTTCGACGGGGTCCTGCTCTCCCCCGGCCCGGGCACGCCCGAGGAGGCCGGGGTCTGCGTCGAGATGGTCCGCCACTGCGCGCGGACCGGCGTCCCGGTCTTCGGTGTGTGCCTGGGCATGCAGTCGATGGCTGTGGCCTACGGCGGGGTCGTCGGCCGCGCTCCCGAGCTGCTGCACGGCAAGACCTCCCCGGTGGTCCATGAGGGCCAGGGCGTCTTCGCCGGGCTGCCGTCGCCCTTCACCGCGACCCGCTACCACTCCCTCGCCGCCGAGCCGCTGACGCTCCCGGCCGAGCTGGAGGTCACGGCGCGGACCGAGGACGGGATCATCATGGGACTGCGCCACCGGGAGCACGACGTCGAGGGCGTGCAGTTCCACCCCGAGTCGGTGCTGACCGAGTGGGGGCACAAGATGCTCGCCAACTGGCTGGTGCGCTGCGGTGACGCGGACGCCGTGGAACGTTCGGTGGGGCTGGCCCCGG
Organism: Streptomyces sp. G-G2; assembly: GCF_030063135.1. Classification (GTDB taxonomy): domain Bacteria; phylum Actinomycetota; class Actinomycetes; order Streptomycetales; family Streptomycetaceae; genus Streptomyces. The sequence continues at coordinate 100,316 of NZ_JASISO010000007.1, read as the reverse complement.
TGGTGGGCAAGGCCTTCGCGTGACCGCCCTCGCGCCGCCCGCCCCTTCCGAGGGCCGGGCCGCGCGGCGCAGGGCCGCTCAGGAGGCCGCCAAGCGGGCCTCCCGGCGGGGCCGCGGACGGCGCGGGGCGGGCGCCGCCCCGCGCGGGGGCGGTACGCGCCGACGGGCGCGGCGGCGCCCCGGCGGCGGCCCGGTGGTGGTCGCGAGCCGACTGGCCGGGGAACTGTTCATCACCCTCGGCCTGGTGATGCTGCTCTTCGTCACCTACCAGCTCTGGTACACCAACGTGCTGGCCGCGCGCGAGGCGAACGGCGCCGCCGGGTCCCTGCGCAGCGACTGGGACACGGAGGGGGCGGCCCCGCCGGTCGCCGCGTTCTCGCCCGGCCAGGGCTTCGCGATCCTCTACATCCCCAAACTGGACGTGAAGGTTCCGGTGGCGGAGGGGATCAGCAAACCGAAGGTGCTGGACCGGGGCATGGTCGGGCACTACGGCGGTGAGGGCTCCCCGCAGTCGGCGATGCCGTCCGACCAGCGGGGCAACTTCGCGGTGGCGGGCCACCGCAACACCCATGGCGAACCGTTCCGCTACATCAACCGCCTGGAGGCGGGGGACAAGGTCGTGGTGGAGACGCGGGACGCGTACTACACGTACGAGATGACCTCGGTGCTCGCGCAGACCCCGCCGACGAACGTCTCGGTCATCAAGCCGGTCCCCGAGGGATCGGGGTTCACCGCGCCCGGCCGGTACATCACGCTGACGACCTGCACCCCCGAATTCACCAGCACGTACCGGCTGATCGTCTGGGGGAAGATGGTCGAGGAACGCCCCCGCGACAAGGGCGCGCCCCCCGCCCTCGCACAGCGGTGACACCCGCTGACGTCCGCCCTCCCGCAGCCCCCTAGCCCCGCAGAGGAACCACCCGCAGTGTCACGTGCCCGCCGCGCCGCTCCCCGCGCCCGTGCCCGCAGCCGCAACCGGCTCGCCGGTTTCCTGAGCCTGCTGGGCGAACTGCTGATCACGGTGGGCCTGGTGCTCGCCCTGTTCGTGGCGTACTCGCTGTGGTGGACGAACGTCCTCGCCGACCGGAACGCCGCGCGGCGCGGGGACACGGTCCGCCAGCAGTGGCAGACGCCGCCGCCCGCGGCGACCCCCGAGGCGGGAGCCCTGGACACCCAGGACGGCATCGGCTTCCTGCACGTACCGGCGATGAAGAACGGCGAGGTCCTCGTCAAGAGCGGGACCTCGGCCGACGTCATCAACGACGGCGTGGCCGGGTACTACACGGAGCCGGTGAAGTCGGCGCTGCCGTGGGACAAGCAGGGCAACTTCACGCTGGCGGCCCACCGGGACGGGCACGGGGCGAAGTTCCACAACATCGACAAGGTGAAGACGGGTGACGCGGTCGTCTTCGAGACCCGTGACACCTGGTACGTCTACAAGGTCTTCGCCGAACTGCGCCAGACCTCGAAGTACAACACCGACGTGATCAACCCGGTCCCGAAGGAGTCGGGGAAGACCGCTCCCGGCCGCTACATCACGCTGACGACCTGCACCCCGGTCTACACCTCGAAGTTCCGGTACGTCGTGTGGGGCGAGCTGGTGCGCACGGAGAAGGTGGACGCGAAGCGCACCCCGCCGGCCGAGCTGCGCTAGCGGCGGCCCCGGGAAGGCCCCTCGGCGGGCCTGTGGCGGACATGACGGAAGCTCTGGCCCAAGGGCCAGAGCTTCCGTCGTTGAGCCGTGTACGGGCCTCAGGCGGCCCGCGGGTTCGTTCCCCGGGTCAGCGACGGTTGCCGATCCCGCCGAGGAGCCCGCCCTGGCCGTTCTGCTGGCCCGGCATGGTGTTGACGTTGACCGCGGTACCCGCGGCGACCGGCTGGCCGAAGCCCGGGTCGGTGCTCAGGATCGTCGCGTTGTCGTCACCGGGACCGGAGAGGATCGCGCCGAGGCTCAGCCCGCGCGCCGTCAGCTCCTGCCGCGCCTGGGCCACCGTCTTTCCGCCCAGGAAGGGCACGGTGGTCGCCTGGGCGGCCTTGGCGATGGTCACGTTCACCGCGGTGCCCACGTCGGTCTGCGAACCCGGGTCCAGCGCCTGCCCGATGATCGTCTTGGGCGCCGCCGAGGAATCGGCCTCCGTGGTGCTGCCGAGCTTCAGCTTCGCCTCGGTCAGGAGCTTGACCGCCTGCTCCCTGGTCTTGCCCGTCAGGTCGGGGACGGTCGCCTTGGAGACCTCCTTGGCCACGGTCAGCGTGACGACCGAGCCCTTGTCGACCGAGGAGCCGCCCTTGGGGTCCTGGGTGAGCACGGTGCCCGGAGTGCTCTCGGACTCCTGGTTCTTGCGCTCGACCTGGAAGCCCTTGCCCTTGAGCGAGGCCTCGGCCTGGTCGAAGGGGAGCCGCATCACGTCGAGGACCTGGACCTTGAGCGGGCCCGTGGACACCTTCACCTTGATGACCGAGTTCTTGTCGGCCTTGGCGTCGGGCGCCGGGCTCTGCGAGCAGATGTTGCCCTTGGGCTGGCCCTCGCAGGGCTCCTCGGCTTCCTTCTCTACCTTCAGCCCGACGTTCGCCGCGTGGCCGCTCGCCTTGTCGAGGGTCTCGCCGATCAGCGAGGGCACGGCCGACCGGTTGTCCGCGGTGTTGTTGACCAGGGAGCGGCCGATCAGGATCGCGCCCACCAGGACCAGGACCCCGGCCGCGACGAGCAGGACGGCGGAGGCCCGGCTCTTCTTCTGGCGGCGGCGCGGGCCCTGGTCGTAACCGCCGTGGCCCTGGTCGCCGTACCCGTAACCGCTGTCGCCGCCGGGCGCCATCGGGGGCATCATCGAGGTCTGGCCGGCGTCGCTGGAGCGCAGGGCGGTGGTCGGCTGGTCGTAGCCGTTGTGGCCCTGGTCCGGGTAGCCGTAGGCGCCGTAGCCCGCGCCCATGGCGGCGGCCGCGGCGACGGGCTGGCCGTCGAGGCACGCCTCGATGTCGGCGCGCATCTCGTCGGCGGACTGGTAGCGGTAGTCGGGGTCCTTGACCAGCGCCTTGAGGACGATGGCGTCCATCTCGGGCGTGATCTCGGGGTCGAAGTTGCTCGGCGGCTGCGGTTCCTCGCGCACGTGCTGGTAGGCCACCGCGACCGGGGAGTCGCCGATGAAGGGCGGCCGGACCGTGAGCAGCTCGTACAGCAGGCAGCCCGCGGAGTAGAGGTCGGAGCGCGCGTCGACCTGCTCGCCCTTGGCCTGCTCGGGCGAGAGGTACTGGGCGGTACCGATGACGGCGGCCGTCTGCGTCATGGTCATGCCGGAGTCGCCCATGGCACGGGCGATGCCGAAGTCCATGACCTTGACCTGCCCGGTGCGCGTCAGCATGACGTTCGCGGGCTTGATGTCACGGTGGACGATCTGGGCGCGGTGCGAGTACTCGAGGGCCTGGAGGATGCCGATGGTCATTTCCAGGGTGCGCTCGGGCAGCAGCTTGCGGCCGGAGTGCAGCAGCTCGCGCAGGGTGGACCCGTCGACGTACTCCATCACGATGTACGGGATGGAGATGTTGTCGACGTAGTCCTCGCCGGTGTCGTACACGGCGACGATGGCGGGGTGGTTGAGCGAGGCCGCCGACTGGGCCTCGCGCCGGAACCGTGCCTGGAAGGACGGGTCGCGGGCCAGGTCGGCGCGCAGTGTCTTGACGGCGACGGTACGGCCGAGCCGGGTGTCGTGGGCGAGGTAGACCTCGGCCATGCCACCGCGGCCGAGCACATGGCTCAGCTCGTACCGACCGCCGAGGCGACGCGGCTCTTCCATAACGTTCCAGCCCTCTCCGTCAGTCCCGACCGCACCCGTGTGTGGTCCGGCGGTGCGCTGTTCGCGCAAAGGCTACCGGCCGCGTGTTCCCCGTCGGCCCGCGACCACAGGCCGATACCGGACCGGTACCGTGCGCTGCGACGTGCACGAGGGGCTCAGCCCTGCCCCTTGAGCACGGCGTTCATGACGGCGAGGGCGACGGGGGCGGCGAGGCCGCCACCGGTGATGTCCTCGCGGTCGGCGGCGCTGTCCTCGATCACGACGGCGACGGCCACGGGGGAGCCCTTGTCGGTCTTGGCGTAGGAGATGAACCAGGCGTAGGGACGCTTGGCGTTCTTCTCGCCGTGCTGCGCGGTGCCGGTCTTGCCGCCGACGGTGACGCCGTTGATCTTGGCGCCGGTTCCGGTGCCGTTCTCGACGACGTCGACCATCATCTGCTGGACCTTCTGCGCGTTCGCGGCGGAGAGCGGGCGGCTCATCTCCTCCGGCTCGTGCTTCTGCAGGACGTCCAGGTTGGGGGCGGTCACCTGGTCGACCATGTACGGCTTCATCAGCTTGCCGTCGTTGGCGATCGCGGCGGTGACCATGGCCATCTGGAGCGGGGTGGCGGCGGTGTTGAACTGGCCGATGGAGCTGAGCGCGTTGCCGGGGCGGTCCATGGTCTTGTCGTAGACGCTTCCGAACGCGCGGACCGGGGTGTCGATCTTGTCGTTGTTGAAGCCGAACTTCTCGGCGGTCTTCACCATGTTGTCCCGCCCCACCTTGTTGCCCATGTTGGCGAAGACGGAGTTGCAGGACACTTCCAGCGCCCTCAGCAGGCTGGCCTTCTCGCACCCGCTGGCGTGGTTGACCATCGGGGTCTTCGTGTCCGGCAGGATGTACGGCTCGGGGGTGTCGGTCGGCGCGTTGATGTCGGTGACGACGTTGTTCTCGAGCGCGGCGGCGGCGGTGACGACCTTGAAGGTGGAGCCGGGCGGATAGGTCTCGCGCAGCGCGCGGTTGACCAGGTTCTTGTCCTCGCTGTCCTTCAGCGTGACCCAGGCCTTCTCGTCGGCCTTGGAGTTCCCCGCGAAGGTGGAGGGGTCGTACGAGGGGGTGCTGGCCAGCGCCAGGATCGCGCCGGTCTGCGGGTCGATGGCCGCGACCGCGCCCTTCTTGGAGCCGAGCGAGGTGAAGGCGGCCTTCTGGGCGGCGGGGTTCAGGGTGGTGACGACGTTGCCGCCCTGCTTCTTCTCGCCCGTGAACATGCCGATGGTGCGGTCGAAGAACAGCCGGTCGTCGTTGCCGGTGAGGATCCCGTCCTCCAGCGATTCGAGCTGGCTGGAGCCGAAGGCCTGCGAGGCGTACCCGGTGACCGGGGCCCACATGGGGCCGTCGAGGTAGGTGCGCTTGAACTTGTAGTCGCTGCCGCTGGTGGTGACCGAGCCGGTGATGGGCTGGCCGCCGACGATGATGTTGCCGCGCTCCGAGGCGTACTGGGCGATCTGGACCCGGCGGTTCTCCTTGCGGGTGCTGAGGTCCTCGGCCTTGACGTACTGGAGCCAGTTGGTCCGCAGCAGCAGGGCGAGGACGAGCAGCCCGCAGAAGATCGAGATGCGGCGCAGGGGCTTGTTCATGAGGGTCGGACCACCTGGGTCATCTCGGAGTCGGGGGACGGAGCCGGGGCCGGAGCGGGGCGGCGTGCGGTGTCGCTGATCCGGATGAGGATCCCGATGAGAGCCCAGTTGGCGAGGACGGAGGAACCGCCGGACGCGAGGAAGGGCATGGTCATGCCGGTGAGGGGGATGAGGCCCATGACACCGCCGGCGACCACGAAGATCTGGATCGCGAAGGCGCCGGAGAGGCCGATCGCGAAGAGCTTGCCGAAGGGGTCGCGGGCGGCGAGGGCGGTGCGGACACCGCGCTCGATGATCAGACCGTAGAGCAGCAGGAAGGCCATGACCCCGGCCAGCCCGAGCTCCTCGCCGACGGTGGCGAAGATGAAGTCGGAGTTGGCGGCGAAGAGGATCAGGTCGGAGTGGCCCTGGCCGAGGCCGGTGCCGAGGACCCCGCCGGAGCCGAAGCTCATCAGGGACTGGCCGACCTGCTCGCAGGCGCCGGAGGTGGCGTAGCAGGCGAAGGGGTCGAGCCAGGCGGTGACGCGGACCTTGACGTGGCTGGCGGTGGTGCCGACCACGACGGCTCCGGCGACGCTCATGAGCATGCCGATGACGATCCAGCTCGTGCGCTCGGTGGCGACGTACAGCATGATCACGAACATGCCGAAGAAGAGGAGCGAGGTGCCGAGGTCGTTCTCGAAGACGAGGACGAGCAGGCTCATGCCCCAGATCATCAGGATGGGACCGAGGTCGCGGCCGCGCGGCAGGTAGAGGCCCATGAAACGGCGGCTGGCCAGGGCCAGCGCGTCCCTCTTGACCATCAGGTACCCGGCGAAGAAGACCGCGATGATGATCTTCGCGAACTCGCCGGGCTGGATGGAGAACCCGGCCAGGCTGATCCAGATCTTGGCGCCGTACACGTCCGCGCCCAGGCCCGGGATGACGGGCAGGATCAGCAGGACGAGCGAGACCGCCATCGAGATGTACGTGAACCGCTGGAGCGTGCGGTGGTCCTTGAGCAGCAGCAGGACACCGGCGAACAGCGCGAGGCCGACCGCCGTGTAGAACATCTGGTTCGGCGCGGAGGGGGAGAACCCGCCGAACTGCCGCTTGGCCAGGTTCTGCAGGCGCTCGGACTGGTCCAGGCGCCAGATGAAGACCAGACCCAGGCCGTTGAGCAGGGTGCCCAGCGGCAGCAGCAGGGGGTCGGCGTACTTGGCGTACCGGCGTACGACGAGATGGGCCAGCCCGGCCAGCAGGCCGAGGCCGAGCCCGTACGCGAGCATGCCCGGAGGCAGCTTGCCGTGGATCGCGAGGCCCACGTTGGCGTAGGCGAAGATCGGGATGACCACGGCGAACGCGAGCAGCAGGAGCTCGGTGTTGCGCCGGCTCGGCAGCTCGATGGCTCCGATGGTGGTCGTGTTCGTGACAACGCTCATGGTGTAGCAGGCCCCCTGCGCCCGCGTCTGTCTACTGCTGCCCGCACAGGCCGACCAGCTTCTGCTCCTCGGGAGTCAGGCTGGGACCGGGCGCGGGCGTCTGGCCGTTCTGCCCCTCGGCGCCTCGCCGCGCTTCGTCCTTCTTGCAGGCGGACACCTGCACGGCGAGTTCGTCGATCTTCTTGCGGGCGTTGTCGAGGCTGCCCTCGCTGATGGTGGCCTCGACCAGCTTCCGCTTGTAGGAAGGCAGGTATTTCAGCTCGATGTCGGGCTGGTCCGTCTCGACCGAGGACAGCTTGATCCACGCGAGATCCTGGCTGATGCCCCGGTAGAGCGCGACGTGCTCGCCCTTGACGCCCACGTAGTACTGCGTCTGCGTCCAGCGGTGCGCCGCGTACAGCCCGCCGCCGAGCACGCCGAGCGCGAGGATCAGGGTGAGGGAGCGGGTGGTCCACTTGCGCCCTTTGCTGCGGCGCCTGCGCGGGTGGTCGTACGTGTCCTCGTAGGCGGAGTCCCCGTCGTACCCGTCGGCTTCGCCGAAGCCGCCGTATCCGCCCGCGGCGGACTTGCCGCCGTACCCGGCGTCGGGCGCGGCGCCGTAGCCCGGGGCCTCGCCGCTGCCGGGGGGACCGAAGGAGCCGGGCGGCGGGGAGCCCTGCCGCCCCAGCCCCGAGGCGCGGCCCGCCGGGGTCTGCATGGCGTTGCCGCCGTCGAAGAGCTGGTGCTGGTTCTCGGCGACCGCGCCCACGACCACCGGGGTGTCGTTGATCTGCGCGGCGAGGGTGTCACCGCTGTCGGTGTCGAGGACGTCCGCGACGATGCAGGTGATGTTGTCCGGGCCGCCGCCGCGCAGGGCGAGCTGGATCAGCGCCTGCACGGTCTCGTGGGGGCCGTGGTAGTCGGCGAGGGTCTCTTCCAGGGTCTGGTGGGAGACCACGCCGGAGAGGCCGTCGGAACAGATCAGGTAGCGGTCGCCCGCCCTGACCTCGCGGATCGAGAGGTCGGGCTCCACGTGCTCACCGCTGCCCAGGGCTCTCATGAGGAGCGAGCGCTGCGGGTGGGTGGTGGCTTCCTCCTCGGTGATCCGGCCCTCGTCCACCAGCCGCTGCACCCAGGTGTGGTCCTGGGTGATCTGGGTGAGGAGATCGTCGCGCAGCAAGTACGCGCGGGAGTCGCCGACGTGGACCAGACCGAGCCGCTGGCCGGTCCAGAGCAGGGCGGTGAGCGTGGTGCCCATGCCCTCCAGCTGGGGGTCCTCCTCGACCATCACGCGCAACTGGTCGTTGGCCCGCTGCACCGAGGTGGCCAGCGAGGTGAGGATGTCGGAGCCCGGGACGTCGTCGTCGAGCTGGACCAGGGTGGAGATCACCTCGGAACTCGCGACCTCGCCCGCGGCCTGGCCGCCCATGCCGTCGGCGATGGCGAGGAGACGGGGACCGGCGTAGCCGGAATCCTCGTTGCCCTCGCGGATCATGCCTTTGTGCGATCCGGCGGCGAACCGCAGGGACAGACTCATGCGCACCTGCCCAGTCGACGAAGGCTCCGGGTACAACCGGTCTCGAGCCACACTGCCCACCCTCCGGTCGGGAGCGCGCGCGGGTCCGTCCCCCAAGGGGGACGCACCGCCGCGGCTCGCTCGCTCCGCTCGCTCATTCTCGTACTACTTCCGCAGCTCGATGACGGTCTTGCCGATGCGGATCGGGGCGCCCGGAGGAATGGGCGTCGGAGTGGTCAGCCGGGTCCGGTCGAGATACGTGCCGTTGGTGGACCCGAGATCCTCGACGATCCACTGGCCGTCACGGTCGGGATAGATCCTGGCATGGCGGCTGGACGCGTAGTCGTCGTCCAGCACGATCGTGGAATCGTGCGCCCGGCCCAGCGTGATGGTCTGGCCCTGGAGGGCGACCGTGGTGCCCGTGAGGGTGCCCTCGGACACGACCAGCTTGGTCGGGGCGCCGCGGCGCTGGCGCTGCTGCGGTGGCGCGGCCTGTCGGCCGCCCGACTGCTGCTGCTGCTGTTGCTGCGGCGCGCGGTTGTCGCCGCCGCGGCGAGAGCCGCGCTGCGTCACTCTCGTTCCGAAGAGGTCGCTGCGGATGACCTGGACGGCCACGATGACGAACAGCCACAGAACGGCCAGGAAACCCAACCGCATGACCGTAAGGGTCAGCTCTGACATTGCCCCCGCTTCACCCTTCGGCTTGCCTGTAAATGATGGTCGTATTGCCCACGACGATCCGCGAGCCGTCGCGGAGCGTAGCGCGGGTGGTGTGCTGCCCGTCCACCACGATGCCGTTGGTGGACCCGAGATCCTGGATCGAGGGAGGCGTTCCGGTCCGGATCTCACAGTGCCGGCGCGAGACGCCGGGGTCGTCGATCCGCACGTCGGCTTCGGTGCTTCGGCCGAGTACGAGCGTGGAGCGCGAGATCTGGTGGCGGGTGCCGTTGATCTCGATCCAGCAGCGCGTGGCGCCGCCGGTGCCCGGCTGGGGAGCGGGGCCCGTGGGAGCCGGGCGCCGCTGGGGGTCGCCCGGCGGGTTGTGGGGCATGGGCGGGGCGGCGACCGGGGGGTACCCGTAGCCGCCGGGTCCGGGGCGCTGGCCCTGCCCGTTGCCCTGCGCCTGGCCCTGGTCGGGCTGCGCCTGGGAGGTGCTGGAGGCGAGGGTGCGACTGCGGACCCGGTACAGACCGGTGTCGAGGTCGTCCGCCTTCTCCAGGTTGACCTTGATCGAGCCCATGAAGCTGTAGCGCTGCTGCTTCGCGTAGTCCCGGACCAGGCCGGCCAGCTCGTCGCCGAGCTGGCCGGAGTAGGGGCTGAGGCGCTCGTAGTCGCCCGCGCTCAGCTCCACGATGAAATCGTTGGGGACGACGGTCCGCTCGCGGTTCCAGATCGTCGCGTTGTTGTCGCACTCGCGCTGAAGCGCGCCCGCGATCTCGACGGGCTGGACCTCGGACTTGAAGACCTTGGCGAAGGTGCCGTTCACCAGACCTTCGAGTCGCTGCTCGAACCGCTTCATGACTCCCATGGGGCACCTCCTCCGTCGTTGTCGCCCTGTACTGCTTACTGATCGTATCCACGCGTGGCGGATTCGGCTGGTTCCCCTCCGGCCCTGTGCCGAAGAGTGTTGGTCCTCACAAGGGATGGTAGGGGCGCCCCTGACACAGTGTCCCGCACCCGGAGCGATGTCCGGGAGTGGCTGGCGGGTCCATGCCGGATGCCCGGGGAAAGCGATGTGAATCCACCCCCTCCGACGTGCTAATGTTCCGATGTCGCCAGGGGAACGGCCCGCAAGGGAAGAGCCACTGGTAGCCGCTCGGGCGAGTGGCGGAACGGCAGACGCGCTGGCTTCAGGTGCCAGTGTCCTTCGGGACGTGGGGGTTCAAATCCCCCCTCGCCCACATGTGAGAAGCCCCGCAGATCAATGATCTGCGGGGCTTCTCTTTTTTTGTTGTGTTCCTACAGTGAACCGGGCTGCGGGCTGTCCGGCTTCCGTCGGCGGAGCACGACGGAAGAGGGGCGGGAGCACGACGAAAGAGGGGCGGGAGCACGACGAAAGAGGGGCCGGGACGCGACGAAAGAGAGCGGCCGACGGGCCGGGGCGGTCCCTAGGGTCGGAACGTGAATGCGAAGGCGTGGGTGCGTGGCGGCCTGGACTGGCTGAGGGGGCCCGAGCCGTGGACCCGGCGGATGGTCGCGGGCGATCTGGCGCTCGTGGCCGTGCTGGTGATGCTCGGTCTGGGGGTCGAGGAGCTGGACAACGGCTCCACCCCGCGGATGGCGGCCGGCGCGGTGACCGTACTGGCGCTCGTCCTGCTGCGACGGCGGCTGCCGGTGGTCACCCTGGTCGTGGGCTCGGCGCTGAGCGCCTACCTGCCCGGGGCGTTCCTCGTGGGGATCCTGCTCGGCTGGTCCGCGGGGCGCCGGATCAGCGGCGTCGTGCGGGCGTTCGGCGCCTTCACCCTGGCCCTCCTCGCCTCGATCGCGCTCAGCGTGGCCAAGGAGCTGCCGCAGGGGCGTCCGGTGCTGGTCGTCGTCTTCGCCACCCTGATCTTCCTCGCGACGACCGTCATGCCGGGTCTCGCCAGCCGCTACTGGTCCCAGCGCCGTACGCTGCTGCGCGCCCTCCAGGAGCGCAACGCGCAGCTCATGCGGGAGCGGGCGATGGTCGCCGGACAGGCGCGGCTGCGGGAGCGGCAGCGGATCGCCCAGGACATGCACGACAGCCTGGGTCACCAACTGGCCCTGATCTCGGTGCACACGGGGGCACTGGAGGTCGATCCGGCGTTGACCGAGCGCCAGCGCGAGGCGGTGGGGGTGCTGCGGCAGGCCTCGGTCTCGGCCATGCACGAGCTGCGCGAGGTGGTCGGGATCCTGCGGGACGGGGTCGAGGCCCCGGCGGCCGTGGAGGAGTCGGCGGGGCCCGCGCCCACGCACCGGACGTGGTGCTGCTGGACATCCAGATGCCGGTCCTGGACGGGCTGAGCGCGCTCGCGGAGCTGGCGCGGGCGACGCCCTCGGTACGGGCGCTGGTCCTGACCACGTTCGGGGAGAAGGAGAACGTCCTGCGGGCGCTGTCCCACGGCAGCGCGGGCTTCCTGCTCAAGGACTCCGCTCCGGCCGAGCTGATCGGGGCGGTCCGGGCGGCCGCGGCGGGGGACGCCTACCTGTCGCCCGCGGCGACCCGGCACGTGGTGGACCAGCTGGCTTCGGGGCAGGCGGCGGGGCGCGGTGCGGAGGCGCGGCGCCGGGTCGCGGAGCTGAGCGACCGGGAGCGCGGGGTGCTGGCGCTGCTGGGCGAGGGGCTGCCGAACGCGGACGCGGGGCGGCGGCTGCACATGAGCGAGGCGACGGTGAAGACCTACGTCAGCCGGATCCTGGCCAAGCTGGAGTGCGACAACCGGGTACAGGCGGCGCTGCTCGCGCGGGACGCCGGGCTGTGACGTACCCCTTGGCCGCCCTTCCCCGGATCTGTCCGGATCGGTACGGTCGTCCGCAGACGTGCAAGTGATCTAGCGGGGGCGGCACACATGGCGGCGGTACCGGTGCGGGGTGCGGCGAAGGCCGGGACGACGACGCGGGCTGGAGCGACGACGCGGGCTGGAGCGACGACGCGGGCTGGAGCGAAGGCGCAGGCTGGAGCGAAGGCGCAGGCTGGAGCGAAGGCGGGGCCGGCGGCCGGGGCCGGGGAGCGGACCGCGGTGAAGGCCGGGGCCGCGGGCGGCCGGATACCCGAGGTCGCCGGATTCGTCCAGCGGGCGGCAGGGCCGGGGAAGGGCTCGCCCAGGGGCGAGGGCAAGGCGCTGCGGGAGCGGGTGCCGCGCGCCGCGCACGCCCACTTCGAGGCGGCGGCCGGGCGGCCGGACGCGGTGCGCGCGGTGGAGGAGTCCAACGTCGGTCGGGTGGCGGAGCTGACGCCGATCCGGGTGGGCCGGATGGCTGCCAACCCGTTCGCGTTCCTGCGCGGGGCCGCCGGGCTGATGGCCCACGACCTGTCCGCGACCCCGGTGACCGGGGTGGGCGCGCAGATCTGCGGGGACGCCCACGCGGCCAACTTCGGTCTGTACGGGGACGCGCGCGGGCGGCTGGTCATCGACCTCAACGACTTCGACGAGACGGTCTTCGGGCCCTGGGAGTGGGACCTCAAGCGGCTGGCGACCTCGCTGGTGCTGGCCGGGCGGGTGGCGGGCGCCGACGAGGACACCTGCCGCGCGGCCGCGCTGGACACGGTCGGCGCCTACCGGCGCACCATGCGGCTGCTGGCCAAGCTGCCCGCGCTGGACGCCTGGAACGCCATCGCGGACGAGGAGCTGGTCTCGCACACCGACGCCCGGGATCTGCTGGGCACCCTGGAGCGGGTGTCGGAGAAGGCCCGCAACAACACCAGCGCGCGCTTCGCCGCCAAGTCGACGGAGGCGGCGCCCGACGGCAGCCGCCGCTTCGTGGACGCGCTGCCGGTGCTCCGCCGGGTCGGGGACGGGGAGGCGGCGGCCGTGGCGGCCTCGCTGGGCCCGTACCTGGAAACCCTCCAGGGGGACCGGCTGCCACTGCTGGCCCGGTACGCGATCCATGATGTGGCCTTCCGGGTGGTGGGCACCGGCAGCGTGGGCACGCGGTCGTACGTGGTGCTGCTGCTGGACCACCGGGGCGAGCCGCTGGTGCTCCAGGTAAAGGAGGCGCGGCCCTCGGCGCTGCTGCCGCACCTGCCCGCGCTGGGCTTCGCCGCCCCGCCCGAGGAGCACGAGGGCCGCCGGGTGGTGGCCGGGCAGAAGCGCATGCAGGTCGTTTCGGACATTCTGCTCGGCTGGACCACGGTCGAGGGCAGGCCGTTCCAGGTGCGGCAGTTCCGTAACCGCAAGGGCAGTGTGGACCCGGCCGCGCTCGCCGTGGACCAGATCGACGACTACGGGCGGATGACCGGCGCGCTGCTGGCGCGGGCGCACGCGCACAGCGCCGATCCGCGGGTGCTGGCCGGCTACTGCGGGAAGAACGACGAGCTGGACGAGGCGATCGCCACGTTCGCCGTGGCCTACGCCGACCGCAGCGAGGCCGATCACGCGCATCTGGTGGCGGCGGTGCGGTCCGGGCGGGTTCCGGCCGAGTCGGGCGTCTGAGACCAGGGGGCGGGGGAGCGGGATGTTTCACGTGAAACACGGTCTTCGGCCGGGCCGTAGGGTGGCCGGGTGAACGAGCAGACTGCCAAAGACCCCTCGGCCCCCCAGGACGACCGACCCGAGGCGCGGCTGGAGCGGGCCGTGCGGGCCGCCGAGCAGGCGCTGATCGAGTTCGAGATCGCGGTGGAGACCTTCCGGGTGGAGGTCGAGAACTTCTCCCGGCTGCACCACCAGAAGCTCGGCCCGATGTATTCGCGGCTCGATGAACTCGACGCGCTGATCGCGGAGGCCACGGCGGCCCGGACGGGGGACCCGGAGGACCTGCGCAAGGCGCGCGACGCGCGGGCGCTCGTCATGCCGATGCCCGGGGTGGACGAGCTGTTCCACGACTGGCTGGACTCGGACGGCATGTCCGACGACGCCGCGGCGATGCTCACCGACCAGCCCGTGCGGCCGCCGGAGCGGGTCCGCCCGTCCGAGGAGGTCCGCCGCCTGTACCGCGAGCTGGTCCGCCAGGCGCACCCCGACCTCGCGCAGGACGACAAGGAGCGGACCCGGCGGGACGAGTTCATCTCCCGGGTGAACGCCGCGTACGGGCGGGGCGACGAGCCGCTGCTGCGCGAGCTGGCCGAGGAGTGGGCGGCGGGCCCCGCGCCGCAGGAGGCCCGGCCGTCGGAGAGCGAGGAGCTGTACGCCCGCCTGGAGTGGCTCTCGCGGCGCAAGGAGCTGCTGGCCGTGGTGGCCCGGGAGCTGGAGGACAGCGCGATCGGGTCGATGCTGCGGATGGCGCCGGAGGACCCGGACCGGCTGCTCGACGAGATCGCCGACCAGCTGCTCGCCCAGGTCTCCGAGCGCGAGGCGGAACTGGCCGCGCTCGCCGAGTAGCCGGGGAGCCGGGGAGTCGAGTGGCCGGGGAGCCGGGGAGTCGGGGAGTTCGGATAGGTTCTGAGCACCCCTGTTACGAGAGAAGGCGACAGCTATGAACTTCGGACCGCTTCCCTCGGTGGACGCCACCGCGGTGCCCTCCGAAGGCTTTGTCCTCGACGTCCGTGAGGACGACGAATGGGCGGCCGGTCATGTCGAGGGTGCGCTGCACATCCCGATGAGCGACTTCGTGGCGCGCTTCGGCGAGCTGACCGAGGCGATGGACTCGATCGAGGGCGCCCCGCGCGTGCACGTGATGTGCCGGGTCGGCGGGCGCTCCGCGCAGGTCACCCAGTACCTGGTGCGGCAGGAGGTCGACGCCGTCAACATCGACGGCGGGATGCAGGCCTGGGACGCCGCCGGGCGCCCGATGGTGACGGACAACGGGAACCCGGCCTTCGTGCTCTAGTGCCGCGGCACGAGGCCGTCCCTTCCGGATCTTTCCTGGCCCGCGGCGCCCGTTTCTCGCGGATCGTGTCGAGACCTGTTCGCGGCTCCGCGGTCAGGCGAGGGGGTGGGCGGCCAGCAGGTCGCCCAGGAACTCCTCGTGGGCCGCGGCCGGGCCGAGCTGGAGCTCCAGCTGCTTGGCCCAGGCGTGGTAGCGGTGCAGCGGGTAGTCGGTGTCGGCGCCGAAGCCGCCGTGCAGGTGCTGGGCGGTCTGCACCACCCGGCGTACTCCTTCGGAGGCCCAGATCTTGGCCACCGCCACGTCCCCGGAGACGGGCAGCGGGCCGCCCGCGCCGTCGGCCGCCCGGTCCAGCCGCCAGGCTGCCTGCCAGAGGGTGACCTCCATGGCGCGCAGGTCGATGTAGCGGTCGGCGGCCTGGACCGCGACCGCCTGGAAGGTGGCGACGGGGAAGCCGAACTGCTCGCGCTTGCTCGTGTACTGGCTGGTCATGGTCAGGACGCTCTCGCCGAGCCCGAGGGCCAGGGCGCAGGTGCCGGTCGCCAGTAGTTGGCGCAGCCGCTCCCAGGCGCCGGGCGCGTCGATCAAGTGGCCGGCGGGGACCCGTACGCCGTCCAGGGTCAGCTCCGCCATCTTCTCCCCGCTGGTGGAGAACTGGTCGCCGAGGGCGAGGCCGTCCGCCGTGGGCGGGACCAGCGCGAGGACCGCGTCCCCTTCGCCGGTGTGCGCGGGGACGGCGATCCAGTCGGCGCTGTGCGCCCACGGCACCGCCGTCTGTACGCCGTCCAGGGTCCAGGTGGCGCTGTCGCCGTCCAGCCGGGCCGTGACGGACAGTTCGGCCGGGTCGTGGCCCGAGCGGCCGTGGGCGGCGACGGTCAGCACGGTCTCGCCCCGGGCGGCGGCGGGCAGCAGGGCGGCCAGTGCCGGGCCGCCGTAGGCCTGGACGGCCATGGCGGTGGCGCAGTGCTCCAGCAGCGGGACCCGGGCCAGCACCCTGGCCGCCTCGCGCAGGACGAGGCACAGGGCGATGGTGTCGAGGCCCGCTCCGCCGTGCGCCGGGTCCAGGACCAGGCCGGTCAGGTCGGAGGCGGCCAGCTTGGCCCAGAGCGGGCGGTCGAACTCCTCGGCCACGGCCCCCGGCGTGAGCGCGGGGCTTCGCACGCTGTCGGGGGCGACGTCCGCGAAGACGGCCTTCGCCGCCTCGACCGCGGCCTGCTGCTCCTCGGTGAAGGTGAAGTCCACTGCCTGTCCTCCCGCGTGCACCGGATGTGTATCTGTCTGACGGTGCGTCAAGATAGAACACGTTCCTGTAAATGCACAGACCGGAGAGGGACAGACCGGAGAGGCACGGACGGGACAGGCACAGGCGGGAGAGGCACCGCCCGCACAAGCACGGCCCGGAGGAGCGCGGCCCGTGGAGGCCACAGGCCCGCCGGGTCAGCGGTCGAAGTCGATCTCCACTTCGTCCGTCACCGGGTGGGACTGGCAGGCCAGCACGAATCCGGCGTCGGTCTCCTCTTCCTCCAGCGCGAAGTTCCGGTCCATCCGGACCTCGCCGGTGACCAGGAACGCGCGGCAGGTGCCGCACACCCCGCCCTTGCAGGCGTACGGCGCGTCCGCGCGGTTGCGGAGCACCGCGTCCAGCAGGGACTCCCCGTCCCGCACCGGCCAGGTGCCGGAGCGGCCGTCGAGCCGGGCGGTGACCCGGCTGCTCGGTCCGGACCCGGCCCGAGCGGCGGAAGCGGTGGCGGAAGCCGTGGCGGCAGCGGTGGCGGACGGCGCGGTCGCGGCGTCCTCGACGTGGAAGACCTCCTCGTGGGTCCGGGTCCGCGGGACCTCCAGCGCGCGCAGCGCCCGTCCGGCGCCCTGCACCAGCCCGTAGGGCCCGCACAGGAACCAGCCCGCCACCTCGGCGACCGGCAGCAGCGCGGGGAGCAGCGCCGTCAGCCGTTCCTCGTCGAGCCGGCCGGACGGCAGCCCGGCCTCCTGCTCCTCCCGGGACAGGACGGTGACCAGCTGGAACCGCTCGGGATAGCGGTCCTTGAGGTCGGCGACCTCCTCCAGGAACATCGTCGAGGCCGCCGTACGGTCGCTGCGCACCAGGCAGAACCGGGCATCGGGGCGCGCGGCGAGCAGGGTCGCGGCGATCGACAGCACCGGGGTGATCCCGCTGCCGCCGACGACGGCCGCGTAGTGCGCGGCGTCCGGGGCGGCGGCGGGGTCGAGCACGAACCGGCCGGCCGGGACCATCACCTCCAGCACGTCACCGGCGGCGATCTCCTTGTGCGCGAAGGTGGAGAACTCGCCGCCCTCGACCAGCCGTACCCCGACCCGCAGCCATTCGGGCCCGGGGCCGTCGGAGGCAGGGGCGGGGGAGCAGATCGAATACGTGCGCCGGACCTCGGTGCCGGTGGCGGAGCCGCGGCGCAGCGTGAGGTGCTGGCCGGGGGCGTGCCGGTACTCCTCGCGCAGCTCCGGCGGCACCCGCAGGGTGAGCGCGACCGAGTCGTCGGTGAGCCTCTCGACCTCCGTCACCGTCAGGGGGTGGAACGCGCCGTGCCGGGCCGCGGTCATCTACAGCTCCTTGAAGTGGTCGAACGGCTCGCGGCACGAGATACAGCGGCGCAGGGCCTTGCACGCGGTGGAGGAGAAACGGCTGAGCAGTTCGGTGTCGGTGGACCCGCACTGCGGGCAGCGCACGGACAGTGCGAGCGGCACCGGTCCGCCCGCCGCGTGCGGCCGGGGCGGGGCGATCCCGAACTCGGCCAGTTTGCGGCGGCCTTCGGCGCTGATGTCGTCGGTGGACCAGGCGGGAGCGAGTACGGTCCGCACGCTGACCTCGGAGATGCCGTGGTCGTGGAGCACCCGCTCGATGTCGGCCGACATGGCCTCGATGGCCGGGCACCCGGTGTACGTGGGGGTCAGGGTGACCTCGGCGCGGCCGTCCTCGTCCATCCTGACCCCGCGCATCACGCCCAGCTCGGCCAGAGTGAGCACGGGCAGTTCGGGGTCGGGGACGGAGCCCGCGAGGGCCGCCAGTTCCTCCTCCAGCCGGGTCATGGTCACCACGAGGCCCCCGGATGGCTGCGGTGCAGGTGCTGCATCTCGGCGAGCATCCGCCCGAACGGCTCGGTGTGCAGGCCCTGGCGTCCGGCTCCGGCGGCCCAGGCCCCGGTGCGCGGCCCCTCGGGCAGCGCGAGGCCCGCCCGGTCCAGGACGTCGCCCAGCGCGGTCAGCCAACGGTCTTCCAGGGCGGTCCAGTCGACCTCTTCGAGGCCGGGCACCGGCTCGAACAGTTCGCCGGTGAACTTCCACAGGGCGTCCAGCGCGGCCCGCGTCCTGAGGGTGCTCTCCTCGGTGCCGTCGCCGAGCCGCAGCGTCCACTGCTCGGCGTGGTCGAGGTGGTAGGCGGTCTCCTTGACGGCCTTGGCCGCGAGCGGCGCGAAGGGTCCGTCCCCGGCGGCCAGTTCGGTGAAGAGCAGCTGCTGGTGGAGGGAGAAGAAGAGCTGGCGGACGATCGTGTGGGCGAAGTCCCCGTTGGGCTGTTCGGCCAGCTGGACGTTGCGGAAGGCGCGCTCCTCCCGCAGGTAGGCCAGCTCGTCCTCGTCCCCGGCCATCGACAGCAGCACCCGGGCCTGGCCGAGCAGGTCGAGCGCGATGTTCGCGAGGGCGACCTCCTCCTCCAGGACGGGCGCGTGTCCGGCCCATTCGCCGAGGCGGTGGGAGAGGAACAGGGCGTCGTCGCCGAGGGCGAGAGCGGCCGCGCGCACCGGGCCGGTGACCGGCGTGCCGGGCATCGGAGCGCTGGTGGTGTCCGCCGGGGCTGTGGCGTCGGTGGTCACAGGTGTCGCACCCCCTCGGGGATCTCGTAGAAGGTGGGGTGGCGGTAGGGCTTGTCCGCGGCGGCGGCGAAGAACGGATCCCGCTCGTCCGGCGAGGACGCGGTGACCGCGGCCGACGGGACCACCCAGATCGAGATGCCCTCGCCCCGCCGGGTGTAGAGGTCGCGGGCATTGCGCAGCGCCATCTCCGCGTCGGGGGCGTGCAGGCTCCCCGCGTGCGTGTGCGAGAGGCCGCGGCGCGAGCGCACGAAGACCTCCCACAGCGGCCAGTCCTGCCTCGAACCGGTGGTCATACCCGTGCCTCCTCGTTCTTCGCGCTGTGCTTCAGCGCGTGCGCCACGGCCGCTTCGCGGACCCAGGCGCCGTCCTCGTGCGCCCGGCGCCGCTGGCTTATGCGCTGTTCGTTGCAGGGCCCGTTGCCCTTGAGCACGTTCCAGAACTCGGCCCAGTCGATGGCGCCGAAGTCGTGGTGGCCGCGCTCCTCGTTCCACTTCAGGTCCGGGTCGGGCAGGGTCAGGCCCAGCGACTCGGCCTGCGGCACGGCGATGTCCACGAACCGCTGGCGCAGCTCGTCATTGGTGTGCCGCTTGATCCGCCAGGCCATCGACTGCGCGGAGTGCGCCGATTCGTCGTCGGGCGGGCCGAACATCATCAGGGAGGGCCACCACCAGCGGTCGACCGCGTCCTGCGCCATGGCGTGCTGGGCCTCGGTGCCCTGCGAGAGGGCGAGCAGCAGCTCGTAGCCCTGGCGCTGGTGGAAGGACTCCTCCTTGCAGATCCGGACCATGGCGCGCGCGTACGGCCCGTACGAGCAGCGGCAGATCGGCACCTGGTTGGTGATCGCCGCGCCGTCCACGAGCCAGCCGATCGCACCGACGTCGGCCCAGGTCAAGGTGGGGTAGTTGAAGATCGACGAGTACTTCTGCTTGCCCGCGTGGAGCTTGTCGAGCAGCTCCTCGCGGCTGGTGCCCAGGGTCTCGGCGGCGCTGTAGAGGTAGAGGCCGTGTCCGGCCTCGTCCTGCACCTTGGCCATGAGGATGGCCTTGCGGCGCAGCGAGGGCGCGCGGGTGATCCAGTTCGCCTCGGGCTGCATGCCGATGATTTCCGAATGGGCGTGCTGGGCCATCTGGCGGACCAGCGAGGCCCGGTACTCGTCGGGCATCCAGTCGCGGGGTTCCACCCGCTCCTCGGCCGCGACGGCCGCCTCGAAGGACGACACGAGCTGCGCCGTCAGGCCTGCGGTACGGGCCACGTCCTGCCCCGTTTCCGGGGTCACTGCCACCATCACGGCCCCCTGCCGATCTCGCCCTGCCGCCCGACCGACCGATCGTTCGGTTCATTCTCTTCAATGGTGAGACGGCGGCCCGTAGGGTGTCAACCTCTGTGGATGGCCGATGATCGGGGCGGGATGGTTTCGAACGAGCACGAAGCCGCGGAAAACCCCGCAGCGCCGCCCTGCGGCCCCCCTCCCCGCGCCCCCGGAATCGCCGGGCTGTCCACCCCGTACCGGGCCCTCGCGGCCCTCGCGCTCGGCGCCGTCGCGGTCACCGCCTGCTGGCACCTGGCGATGGTGTTCCTGCACGTGGCGCCGTCCAACACGGTCAGCAAGCGGCACACGGGCGCGGTGGACTCCTGGATCTATCCCGAGTTCGAACAGAACTGGAAGCTCTTCGCGCCCAACCCGCTCCAGCAGAACATCGCCGTCGAGGCGCGGGCCGAGATCCGCACCGCGGCCGGGCGGCTGACCACCACCGCGTGGCGCGACCTGTCCGCCGAGGACGGCGCGGAGATACGTCACAACCCGCTGCCCAGCCACACCCAGCAGAACGAGCTGCGCCGCGCCTGGGACTTCTTCACCGGCTCGCACGACGACGACAACAAGCCGAGCGGCGACCGGGGCGCGCTCTCCGAGGCCTACCTCCAGCGGATCGCCGTCGGCCGGCTGGCCGCGGACGGGGACCGGATCCTGCGGATCCAGCTGCGCTCGGCGACCACCTCGGTGGCGGCGCCGCCGTGGAGCTCGGAGAAGACCGACACCCAGACCTACTACCGGGAGCTGCCGTGGTGGACCGTGCCGACGACCGCGTGAGCCCCGCGCCCGCGGCCGCCGTACGGGCGGCCCTCGGCCGGTGGCTGGCCAGGATCAGCGGGGAGGCGCTGGGCCCGTACCAGAGCGCCGTGGTCCGGATCGGGTTCTCCGCGACCTGGCTGCTCTTCCTGCTGCGCGAATTCCCGAACCGGCGCGAGCTGTACGGTCCCGACGGGCCCTGGAGCTGGCAGCTGGCCGAGCGGCTGGTCGACTCGAACCACGCCTTCACCGTGCTGATGTGGTCGCACTCGACCCTCTGGTTCGAGAGCGTCTACGCCCTCGCGCTCGGCTCCGCCGCGCTGCTGCTCGTCGGCTGGCGCACCCGGGCGACGTCCGTGCTGTTCATGGTCGGGGTGCTGTCCCTGCAGAACCGCAGCGTCTTCATGGGCGACGGCGGGGACAACGTCATCCACCTGATGGCGATGTACCTGGTGCTCACCCGCTGCGCGCGGGTGTGGTCGCTGGACGCGCGGCGGGCCGCCCGCACCGGATCGGCGGCCACCGGAGCGGCCGGGCCGGTGCTCTGGGCCGTACTGGGCCTGCTCCTGGCGTACGGCGGGCTCACCGGCGGGATCGGCGGCGGCTGGCTCGCCGTCTTCCTGACGCTGTGGGTGGCCCAGGGGCTGTGGTGGACGGCCGACCGGTACGAGCCGGACGGCGAGGGGCGCGCGACCCTGGACGTGATCGCGAACCTGCTGCACAACGCGGGCCTGCTGATCATCATGGTCGAGGTCTGCCTGATCTATGCCACGGCGGGCTGGTACAAGATCCAGGGCTCGCGCTGGCAGGACGGCACCGCCCTGTACTACCCGCTGGGGCTGGACTACTTCTCGCCGTGGCCCGGGCTGTCGGGGCTGCTGGCGGGCAGCGGGACGCTGGTGATGCTGCTGACCTACGGGACCGTGATCGTCCAGGTCGCCTTCCCGTTCACCCTGTTCAACCGGCGGATCAAGAACGTACTGCTGGTCGTGATGATGCTGGAGCACACCGGGATCGCGGTGCTGCTGGGGCTGCCGTTCTTCTCGCTGGCGATGATCGCGGCCGACGCGGTGTTCCTGCCGACGGTGTTCCTGCTGTGGCTGGGCGCGCGGGCCCGCGCCCTGCGGGGACGCGCGGGCGGGCCCCGGGACGCCGCCCGTACCCCCGGGCCGCGGGCACCGGCGCAGGAGTACGCGCCCGCGCCGTAAGGTCGTCCGCATGAGTGGCGAAGAGACGACGACCGGGACGGCGCGGCGCTGGCGGGAGGCCGCCGGGCGGGACGAGCTGGTGCTGCTCGACGGGTTCCACGCGCTCAAGCACGCCCTGCGCTTCGGCGCGGAGGTGGTCCTGGTGGTCGCCGAGGACCGCGCGGCGCTGCTGGCGCTCGCCGCTGAACTGGCCCCGGACGTACGGGCCGCGGTCGACGCCCTCGCGCAGGAGGCACCGCTGCGCGACCTGGTGCCGCGCGTGCACCCCACCGGGGTCGCGGCCCTCGCCGTACGCCCCGGCCGGGACGCCCTGATCGGCGCGCTCGCCCGGACGCCCCGTGACGCCCCCGCGATCGTCCTGGACAACCCCCGCAACCTCGGCAACGTCGGCGCCGTCGTCCGCCTCGCGGCGGGCTTCGGTGCCACCGGGGTGATCACCCGGGGCGACCTGGACCCCTGGCACCCGCACGTGGTCCGGGCGGGCGCCGGGCTGCACTACGCGACCACGGTGGCCCGGCTGGAGCTGGAGGAGCTGCCGCCCGGGCCGCTCTACGCGCTCGACCCGGAAGGTGAGGACATCCGCGCCCTCACCCTCCCGGACGACGCCCTGCTGGCCTTCGGCTCGGAACGCCACGGCATCTCGCCCGAGCTGCGCGCCCGGGCCGATCACCTGGTGTCCCTGCCGATGCGTCCGCAGGTCTCCAGCTACAACCTCGCCACCAGCGTGGCCATGACCCTCTTTCACTGGGGCGGCCCGAAGGCCTGACCAGTGGGCAGCCGCTCAGGCCTGGCGGCGTACCTCCACGACCCGGAAGCGGTTGGCCACGAACGCCCCGTCGCACAGAGCGGCGTTAGCGGCCGGGTTGCCACCCGAACCGTGGAAATCGGAGAAGGCGGAGGTCTGGTTCACGAAGACCCCGCCCGTCAGGTTCAAGGAGAGCTGCGCGGACTCCTCCAGGCAGACCTCCTCGATCGCGCGCTCGGTCTCCGCCGAGGAGGTGTACGCGCCGACCGTCATCGCGCCCTTCTCCCGCACCGTGCGCCGCAGCAGCTCCAGCGCGTCGGCGGTGGAGTCGACGGCCACCGCGAAGGAGACCGGTCCGAAGCACTCGGAGAGGTACGCGGCATCCGGGTCGGCCTTGCCCGCGTCGAGCTTGACCATCACCGGCGTACGGACCACCGCGTCCGGGAACTCCGGGTTGGCCACCTCGCGGGAGGCCAGCGCGACCTCGCCGAGACCGGCAGCCGCCTCCAGCCTGGCCTTCACGTCCGGGTTGACCAGAGCGCCCAGCAGCGCGTTGGCCCGGGCGTCGTCGCCGAGCAGCCCCTCGACCTGGCGCGCCAGATCGGCCACGACCTCGTCGTACGACTTGTGGCCCGCGTCCGTCGCGATGCCGTCGCGCGGGATCAGCAGGTTCTGCGGGGTGGTGCACATCTGCCCGCTGTACAGGGAGAGCGAGAAGGCCAGGTTGGCCAGCATTCCCTTGTAGTTGTCGGTGGAGTCGAGGACGACGGTGTTGACCCCGGCCTTCTCCGTGTACACCTGCGCCTGGCGGGCGTTGGCCTCCAGCCAGTCGCCGAAGGCGGTGGAGCCGGTGTAGTCGATCAGCTTGATCTCGGGCCGCAGCGCGAGGGTCTTGGCGATGCCCTCGCCGGGGTTCTCGACCGCCAGCGCCACCAGGTTGGGGTCGAAGCCCGCCTCGGCGAGCACCTCGCGGGCGACCCGCACGGTCAGCGCGAGCGGCAGCACGGCCCGCGGGTGCGGCTTGACCAGGACGGCGTTGCCGGTGGCGAGGGAGGCGAACAGGCCCGGGTAGCCGTTCCAGGTCGGGAAGGTGTTGCAGCCGATGACCAGCGCGATGCCGCGCGGCACGGCCGTGAACGTCTTGCCCAGCTCCAAGGGGTCCTTCTTGCCCTGCGGCTTGGACCAGTGCGCCCGGCCCGGGACCCGGGTCTGCTCCTCGTACGCGTAGGCCACCGCCTCCAGGCCGCGGTCCTGCGCGTGCGGGCCGCCCGCCTGGAACGCCATCATGAAGGCCTGGCCGCTGGTGTGCATGACCGCGTGCGCGAACTCGTGGGTGCGCGCGCCGATCCGGGCCAGGATCTCGATGCAGACCACCGCCCTGGTCTCGGGTCCCGCGTCCCGCCACGCGCCCATGCCCGCCTTCATGGCCGGGAGCAGCACGTCGGGGTCGACGTGCGGGTACTCGACGCCCAGCTCGGGGCCGTACGGCGAGACCTCGGCCCCCGCCCAGCCGTCGGTGCCGGGCTGCCCCAGGTCGAACCGGGTGCCGCGGACCGCCTCGAAGGCGGCGAGGCCCTCGGCCGGGGCGTTCTCGCCGTACGCCTTGGGGTGCTCGGGGTGCGGGGACCAGTAGGCACGGCTACGGATGGCCGCCAGAGCCTGGTCGAGGGTGGGCCGGTGCTTCTCTGACAGGGTTTTGACGGTGGGCTCGGCGGCCATCTGGGACCAACTCCTCGTTGAGCCGGGCGGGATCGTGCGTGCGATCAGGCAAGCGGTCAGGCAGGCGGACCAGGCAGGCAGATCAGGCAAGGGAGGGCGGGAAAGAGCAGACTGGAGTTAGAGTAACCGAACGATCGGTCGGGACAAGAGGGCCCGGCAGACCTGTGGATAAGTCGGTGCGGGAGGATCGGGTCATGACAGCAATCGAGCGCTCCCGCACCGTGGCGGTCGTCGGGGCGGGCACCATGGGCCAGGGCATTGCCCAGGTCGCCCTTCTCGCAGGTCACCGGGTGCTGATCCACGACATCGACGAAACGGCGGCCCGCGCCGGCCGCGACGCCGTGCGGGACCGGGTCGAGCGGATGGCCGCCAAGGGGCGGCTGGATCGAGCCGAGGCGGACTCCGCGATCGGCCGGATCGACGCGTCCGGGGACCTCGCCGGGCTCGCCGCCGCGGCGCTGGTGATCGAGGCCGTGGTCGAGGACGCGGGCGTCAAGCGCGCGCTCTTCGCCTCCCTGGAGGAGGTGGTGGCGCCGGATACCCTGCTGGCCACCAACACCTCCTCGCTGTCCGTCACCGAACTCGCGGCGGGCCTCGCCCACCCCGGCCGCTTCCTGGGCCTGCACTTCTTCAACCCGGCCCCGCTGCTTCCGCTGGTCGAGGTGGTCAGCGGCTTCGCGACCGACCCCGGCGCCGCCGAGCGCGCGTACGAGACCGTCCTGGGTTGGGGGAAGACCCCGGTCCGCTGCGCGGACACCCCCGGCTTCATCGTCAACCGGATCGCCCGGCCCTTCTACGCCGAGGCCTTCGCGGTGTACGAGGAGCGCGGCGCCGACCCCGCGACGATCGACGCCGTACTGCGCGAGAGCGGCGGCTTCAGGATGGGCCCCTTCGAACTGACCGACCTGATCGGCCAGGACGTCAACGAGGCCGTCACCCGCTCGGTGTGGGAGTCCTTCTTCCGCAGCTCCAAGTTCACGCCCTCGCTGGCCCAGCGCCGACTCGTCCAGTCGGGCAGGCTCGGCCGCAAAA
The DNA here is from genome assembly GCF_030063135.1 of Streptomyces sp. G-G2. Lineage (GTDB taxonomy): Bacteria > Actinomycetota > Actinomycetes > Streptomycetales > Streptomycetaceae > Streptomyces. The sequence continues at coordinate 74,938 of NZ_JASISO010000007.1, read as the reverse complement.
CGGGGCAGGGCTGGTTCCCGTACGCCCCGGAGGCGGTCCGCGCCGAGCCGCACACCGCCGGTCCCGGGGCGAGCCCCGACAAGGTGAGCGTGGTGGGCGACCTCGGACCCGCCGCCGTACTGGTCGAGCTGCTGGAGGAGGCCGGGATCGCGGTCACCACCGCCGAGACCGGCGGCCCGTACATCCAGCTGCCCGGCGAGGGCCAGCTGGTCCTGGCCGACGGCAAGACCTCGGTCGAGTTCGCGGACGTCGTCTACTTCGACCTCGCACTCGACTACCGCGGGGCCACCCGGATCGCGCTCTCCGCCAGCGAGGACACCTCCGAGCAGACCCTCGCCGAGGCCGTCGGGCTCTTCCAGAAGCTCGGCAAGAAGGTCTCCGTCATCGGTGACGTACCCGGCATGATCGTCGCCCGTACCGTCGCGATGCTCATCGACCTCACCGCCGACGCGGTCGCCCGCGGCGCGGCCACCGCCGAGGACATCGACACCGCGATGCGCCTGGGCGTCAACTACCCCCTCGGGCCGTCCGAATGGCACGAGAAGCTCGGCCAGGACTGGGCCTACGACCTCCTGCACCACCTCGACGAGCGCTGCCCCGGCGGCCGGTACGCGCCCTCCCTCGCCCTGTACCGGCTGGGCTACGCCACCGAAGGGGAGGACGGGGCATGACCACCGCCAGGCGCGACACGTACACCCCGGAGACCCTGCTGACGGTCGCCGTGCAGGTCTTCAACGAGCGCGGTTACGACGGCACCTCGATGGAGCACCTCTCCAAGGCCGCCGGTATCTCCAAGTCCTCCATCTACCACCACGTCGCGGGGAAGGAAGAGCTGCTCCGGCGGGCCGTCAGCCGCGCCCTCGACGGGCTGTTCGCGGTCCTGGCGGAGCCGGGCGCGGTGCGCGGGCGGGCGGTGGACCGGGTCGAGTACGTCACCCGGCGCACGGTGGAGGTGCTGGTCGGGGAACTGCCCTACGTCACGCTGCTGCTGCGCGTGCGCGGCAACACCCTGACCGAGCGGTGGGCGCTGGAGCGCCGCCGCGAATTCGACCACAGGGTCGCGGACCTGCTGAAGGCCGCCGCGGCCGACGGCGACCTGCGCTCCGACGTCGACACCCGGCTCGCCACCCGGCTGCTGTTCGGCATGGTGAACTCGCTGGTCGAGTGGTACCGGCCGCACTCCGGCGGGGACCGCGACCAGCTCGCGGACGCGGTCGTCCGGATGGCCTTCGGCGGCCTGCGCACCGACCGCTAGGCCGTCTCTTCAGGTTCTTGCCGGTTCGTGACCTGCCCTGCCCTGACCCGACCTGACCCGGCCTGACCTGACCGCGCCCGCGCCGCCGGGAGCCGCACCGTGCCGGTCGGGGCGCGCGCCCGCCAGCCGCTCAGTCCTCGGGCGGCAGCGCCGGGGCGTCCGCGTCCCGGGCCAGCAGGTCCGTCTCCTCGAACACCAGCAGGGTGTGGGTCGAGAGCACCTCCGGGATGGCCTGGAGGCGGGTCAGGACCAGCTCGCGCAGGGTGCGGTTGTCGGGCGTGTGCACCAGCAGGAGTACGTCGAAATCCCCGCTGACCAGCGCGATGTGCGCGGCCCCCGGCAGCTCGCGGAGCTGCTCGCGGACGGTCCGCCAGGAGTTCTGGACGATCTTGAGCGTGATGTAGGCGGATGCGCCCTGGCCCGCGCGCTCGTGGTTCACGCGCGCGGTGAAGCCGCGGATGACCCCGTCGTCGATCAGCCGGTTGATCCGCGCGTAGGCGTTCGCGCGGGACACGTGCACCTGCTCGGCCACCGACCGTATCGACGCCCGGCCGTCCGATTGGAGCAACCGCAGGATCGAACGGTCGATGGGGTCCAGCGAACGGGGCGGCGCCGCGGGCGGCACGGAGCCCCCCGGTGCGGCCGGTGCGGAACCCGCTCCGGCCATTTGTTCATCCGGCATTGCCCGATGCCTCCCTCTCCTGGACGTCCTGCACCCATCCCAGGGCCCCGGCGCCACTTTGTCCACAGCCTGAAGGTGCCTGTAGCCAAAATGCGCGGCAAACCGAACAATCGGTAGGTGAAGCGCCTCACACCCGGGGCCCTCCCTGCCCGCTTCCCACGAGGAGGTGTACGCCGCCATGACGGTCCAAGAGCTGCCCGGTGCCGGTGCGTCCTACCGTCCGACCCCGCCGCCCGCCTGGAGGCCCCGTACGGATGCCGCCCCGCTGCTCCCGGACCCCGAGCCGTACCGGGTGCTGGGCACCCCGGCGGCGGAGAAGCTGGACCCGGAGCTGATGCGCCGCTGCTACACCGAGCTGGTGCGCGGACGCCGCTACAACGCCCAGGCCACCGCGCTGACCCGGCAGGGACGGCTCGCGGTGTACCCGTCCACCGTGGGCCAGGAGGCCTGCGAGATCGCGGCCGCGCTGGTCCTGGAGGACCGTGACTGGCTCTTCCCCAGCTACCGCGACACCCTGGCGGCGGTGGCCCGCGGGCTGGACCCCGTCCAGGCGCTGACCCTGCTGCGCGGCGACTGGCACACCGGTTACGACCCGCGCGAGCACCGGATAGCCCCCCTGAGCACCCCGCTCGCCACCCAGCTGCCGCACGCGGTCGGCCTGGCCCACGCGGCGCGGCTGAGCGGCGACGACGTGGTGGCACTGGCCATGGTCGGCGACGGCGGCACCAGCGAGGGCGACTTCCACGAGGCGCTGAACTTCGCGGCCGTGTGGCGGGCGCCGGTGGTCTTCCTCGTCCAGAACAACGGCTTCGCGATCTCCGTCCCGCTGGCCAAGCAGACCGCCGCCCCGACGCTGGCCCACAAGGCCGTGGGGTACGGCATGCCGGGCCGGCTGGTCGACGGCAATGACATCGCCGCGGTGCACGAGGTGCTGGCCGAGGCGGTCGGCAGGGCGCGTGCGGGCGGTGGTCCGACGCTGATCGAGGCCGTCACCTACCGGATCGACGCGCACACCAACGCCGACGACGCGACCCGCTACCGGGTCGACGCCGAGGTGGAGGCCTGGAAGGCGCACGACCCGGTGGAGCTGCTGGAGCGCGAGCTGACCGCCCGCGGGCTGCTGGACGCCGAGGGCATCCAGCAGGCCAAGGACGCGGCCGAGGTGATGGCGGCGGCCCTGCGCGAGGGAATGAACGCGGACCCGGTCCTCGACCCGATGGACCTGTTCGCGCACGTGTACGCGGAGCAGACGGACCGGCTGCGGGAGCAGGCGGAAATGCTGCGCGCAGAGCTGGAAGCGGGGGCCGAGGGATGACGACGGTGGCGGCGAAGCCGGTGACGAAGGCGGCGGCGAAGCCCGCGACCATGGCGCAGGCCCTGGGCCGGGCGCTGCGCGACGCGATGGCCGAGGACCCGACCGTGCACGTCATGGGCGAGGACGTCGGCACCCTGGGCGGGGTCTTCCGGATCACGGACGGGCTGGCGAAGGAGTTCGGCGAGGACCGCTGTACGGACACCCCGCTCGCGGAGGCCGGGATCCTGGGCGCCGCGGTGGGCATGGCGATGTACGGGCTGCGGCCGGTGGTCGAGATGCAGTTCGACGCCTTCGCGTACCCGGCGTTCGAGCAGTTGATCTCGCACGTGGCCAAGATGCGCAACCGCACGCGGGGCGCGATGCCGATGCCGATCACCATCCGGGTGCCGTACGGCGGCGGGATCGGCGGGGTCGAGCACCACAGCGACTCCTCCGAGGCCTACTACCTGGCCACCCCGGGGCTGCACGTGGTCACCCCGGCGACCGTGGAGGACGCGTACGGGCTGATGCGGGCGGCGATCGCCAGCGACGACCCGGTGGTCTTCCTGGAGCCCAAGCGGCTGTACTGGTCCAAGGCCGACTGGTCGCCGGAGGCGCCCGCGGTGGTTCCGGGCATCGGCAAGGCCCTGGTCCGGCGGGCGGGCACGAGCGCGACCCTGATCACCTACGGGCCCTCGCTGCCGGTGTGCCTGGAGGCGGCCGAGGCGGCCCGCGAGGAGGGCTGGGACCTGGAGGTCGTGGACCTGCGGTCGCTGGTGCCCTTCGACGAGGAGACGGTGGCGGCGTCGGTCCGCCGGACCGGGCGCGCGGTGGTGGTCCACGAGGCGAACGGCTTCGGCGGTCCCGGCGCGGAGATCGCGGCCCGGATCATGGAACGCTGCTTCCACCATCTGGAGGCGCCGGTGCTGCGGGTGACGGGATTCGACATCCCCTATCCGCCGCCGATGCTGGAGAAGCACCATCTGCCCGGGGTGGACCGGATCCTGGACACCGTGGCCCGCCTCCAGTGGGAGAACTGATGCCGCAGGTGATGGAGTTCAAGCTGCCCGACCTCGGTGAGGGACTGACCGAGGCGGAGATCGTGCGCTGGCTGGTCGCGGTGGGCGACGTGGTCGCCATCGACCAGCCGGTGGTCGAGGTCGAGACGGCCAAGGCGATGGTCGAGGTGCCGTGCCCGTACGGCGGTGTGGTCACCGCGCGGTTCGGCGAAGAGGGCACCGAACTGCCCGTCGGCGCGCCGCTGATCACGGTGGCGGTCGGCTCGGGCGCCGCGGCGGAGCCCGGCGCGGAGCCGGTGGCGGAGGGCTCCGAGACCGCTTCCGGCTCGGGCAACGTGCTGGTCGGCTACGGCACGGACCACTCGCGGCCGGCCCGCCGACGGCGGATCCGCCCGGCCTCGTCGCCGGTGACGGCCCCGGCCCCGGTGGTTCCGGTGTCCCCCCTCGTGCCGGTGTCCCCTGTCGTCCGGGTGTCCGTCCCGGTCTCCGGAAGTCCCGCCGCTTCCACCGCGCCGGGCGGTCCGGTCGCGGTGATCTCCCCGCTGGTGCGGAAGCTGGCCCGGGACCACGGGGTCGACCTGCGCGCCCTGCGCGGATCGGGCCCCGAGGGGCTGATCCTGCGGGCGGACGTGGAGGCGGCGCTGCGCGAGCCGGAGCCGTCGGTGTCGGTGTCGCCGGACGTACCGGCCGGTCCGGTGGCCCTCGTCACGGCCGAGCGGATCCCGCTCAAGGGCCTGCGGGGGGTGGTCGCCGAGAAGCTCTCGCGCAGCCGCCGGGAGATCCCGGACGCCACCTGCTGGGTGGACGCGGACGCCACCGAACTGATGGCGGCCCGGGCCGCGATGAACGCCCCGGGCGGACCGAAGATCTCCGTACTGGCGCTGCTGGCCCGGATCTGCACCGCCGCGCTCGCCCGCTACCCGGAGCTGAACTCCCGGGTGGACCTGGAGGCGAACGAGATCGTCCGGCTGACCGCCGTGCACCTGGGCTTCGCGGCCCAGACGGAGCGGGGGTTGATGGTCCCCGTGGTCAAGGACGCGCAGGCGATGAACGCGGAGGCACTGTCGGGGGAGTTCGGGCGGCTGACCGAGCTGGCCCGGACCGGGAAGCTGGCCCCCTCCGACCTCACCGGCGGCACCTTCACGCTCAACAACTACGGCGTGTTCGGGGTGGACGGCTCGACGCCGATCATCAACCACCCGGAGGCGGCCATGCTCGGAGTGGGCCGCATCATTCCGAAGCCGTGGGTGCACGAGGGCGAACTGGCGGTGCGCAAGGTCGTACAGCTCTCGCTCACCTTCGACCACCGGGTCTGTGACGGCGGTACGGCGGGCGGGTTCCTGCGCTATGTCGCCGACTGCGTGGAGTCGCCGTCGGTCCTGCTGCGGTCTTTGTAGAGGAAGGTGACGGTGCCGTCTCCCCGCCCCGGTGCGGGGAGACGGCACCGTCGTGTTTCACGTGAAACGTCCGGGCGCGCGGGCCGCCCTCGGATCAGACCGTCAGCAGCAGTTTGCCCACGTGGGCGCTCGACTCCAGCACCCGATGGGCCTCGGCGGCCTCGCGCATCGGGAAGGCGTGGTGCACCACCGGGCGTACCCGGGAGGCGGAGATCAGCGGCCAGACGTGCTCGCGGACGGCCGCGACGATGGCCGCCTTCTCCGCCAGGGGGCGGGCCCGCAGCGAGGTCGCGGTGATGCTCCCCCGCTTCGACAGCAGGGCGCCCAGATTCAGTTCGGCCTTGGCGCCGCCCTGGAGGCCGATCACCGCGAGCCGGCCGTTCAACGCGAGCGCGTCCACGTTCCGGGCCAGGTACTTCGCCCCGATGATGTCCAGGATCACATCCGCCCCGGCACCACCGGTCGCCTCGCGGACCTCGGCCACGAAGTCCTGCTCGCGGTAGTCGATCAGGATGTCCGCGCCCAGCTCCGCGCAGCGGGCCAGCTTCTCCGGGCCGCCCGCCGTCACCGCGACCCGGGCGCCGATCGCCTTCGCGATCTGGATCGCCATCGTGCCGATCCCGCTGGAACCGCCGTGGACCAGCAGGGTCTCGCCCGCCCGCAGGTGCGCGCCCGGGCCCATGAACACGTTGGACCACACCGTGCACGCGACCTCGGGCAGTGCGGCCGCCGTCACGAGGTCCACGCCCGCCGGGACGGGGAGCAGCTGGCCCGCCGGGACGGCGACCCGCTCGGCATAGCCGCCGCCGGCGAGCAGCGCGCACACCTCGTCGCCCACCGACCAGCCGGAGACCCCCACCCCGAGGGCGACGATCCGGCCGGAGCATTCGAGGCCGGGGTAGTGCGAGGAGCCGGGCGGCGGATCGTAGAAGCCCTGTCGCTGGAGCACATCGGCCCGGTTCACGGCGCCGGCCACGACCTCGACGAGGACCTCGCCGTCGGCCGCCACGGGATCGGGTACATCGGCCCAGACCAGGGCCTCGGGGCCGCCGGGCTGCGGGATGGTGATCGCATGCATGACGGGAGCCTACTCGGCGCGGCCCAGGGTCACCGGAGGCGAAGTGGGCGGTGAGGCGCGGACGATGGAGATCACCCGGTCCGTCGGTTGGAGCGGGCTCGCCTGCGGGTCGTCGTAGGCGAGCAGCCGGTGGCCGCGCAGCACGCTCACCACGAGATCCTCGGTCTCCCGCACCCCCTTGCCCACTTCTGCCTTCTTGACGGGCCGTTCGATCAGGTCCAGGCCGCTGCCCTGCTGGATCAGGTCCTCCATCACGGTGCCCGCGCTGGGGCTGAGAACCGACAGGCCCAGCAGCCGGCCGGCCGCGCTCGCGCTCGTGATGACGGCGTCCGCGCCCGACTGGCGCAGCAGCGGTGCGTTCTCCTCCTCGCGGACGGCGGCCACGATCTTGGCGCCGCGGTTGAGCTGGCGGGCCGTGAGGGTGACCAGGACGGCGGTGTCGTCCCGCTGGGTGGCGATGACCACCTGACGGGCCTTCTGGAGTTCGGCGCGCAGCAGGACGTCCGAGCGGGTAGCGTCCCCGACGACGCCCGTGAACCCCTCCGCGTTGGCCATGTCGATCACCTTCGCGCTGGGGTCGACGATGACCACCTGCTCCTTGGAGAGGCCGGTGGCCAGCAGCGTCTGCAGGGCCGAGCGGCCCTTGGTGCCGAAGCCGACGACGACCGTGTGCTCACGCAAGTTCTTCCTCCAGCGGTTCAGCCGCCACTCTTCCCGGGTCCGTTCGGTGAGGACCTCGAGAGTGGTGCCGACCAGGATGATCAGGAACACCACGCGCAGGGGCGTGATCAGCAGGACGTTGACCAGCCGGGCACCGTCGCTGTAGGGGACGATGTCCCCGTAGCCGGTGGTCGACAGGGTCACCGTCGCGTAGTAGACGGCGTCGAGGAAGTCGACCTTGCCGTTGGCGTTGTCGTGATAGCCGTCGCGGTCGATGTAGACGATCATGACCGTCAGCGAGAGCACGAAGAGGGCCATCAGCAGCCGCCGCGTGACCTGCCGCAGCGGTTTGGTGACCTCGCGCCTGGGGAGCTTGATCCGCCGGGAGACGAGTTTCTCGTCCGCCTGGCGGGCCATCGCGTCCTGGCCGTGGAGTTTCACGTGAAACATCCTCCCGTCGCCCAGGGCAGGTCGAGCACGGCGAGCTCCTGTCCGGCCCGGGCACCGCCCGGGGGTACGACGATCAGCGCGTCCGAGGCGGCGATGCCCCGCAGCATCGCCGGGCCGTTGTAGTGCAGCGGGACCGCGTGCTCGGGGGTGAGCAGGACCGGGACGAGCCGGGTGTCGTACGGGTGGCCGGGCACCTCGTCGCGTACGGGCACGGTGTAGCGGTGCCGGGGCGGCCGTCCCGCGAGGGCGCGCAGCAGCGGTTCGGCGAGGGTGAGCAGCCCGGACACGGCGGCCAGGGGGTTCCCGGGCAGGCCGACCAGGTGCCGGACGGCGTTCTCGCCGGGGGCCCGGTCGCCGAGCCGGGCGAGCAGCATGGGATGGCCGGGGCGGACGGCGACCCCGTCCACCAGCAGCTCGGCGCCCGCCCGTGCCAGGACGGAGTGGACGTGGTCCACGGGGCCGGAGGCGGTGCCACCGGTGGTGACGATCAGGTCGGCGGTGGACCCGGTGACCGCCCGGTGCAGGGCCTCGGCGCCGTCGGGGTCGTCGCCCAGCTTGCGGGTGCCGAGGACACGGGCGCCGAGCTGGGTGAGCCAGGGGCCGAGCATGGGGCTCAGGGCGTCCCGGATCAGCCCGTCGTGCGGGCGGCCTTCGGTGAGCAGCTCGTCGCCGAGCACCAGGATCTCCACCCGGGGGCGGGGCCGGGTGTGGAGCAGGTCGTACCCGGCGGCGGCGGCCAGCCCCAGGACCGCCGGGGTGACCAGGGCTCCGGCCGGCAGCAGCAGGTCGCCGGAGCGGCACTCCTGGGCACGGGGGCGGATGTCCTGGCCGGTGACCACGGGCCGGTCGGCGTGCAGCCGCTCCGGATCGGCTCCGGTGTGGGCGTGCTCGCTGCGGATCACGGCGGTGGTGTCGGCCGGGACCCGGGCGCCGGTGGCGATCCGTACGGCCTCACCGCAGCCGAGGGGCTTCGGCCGGTCGGAGCCCGCCAGGATCCCGCCGCCGAGTCGCACCGTCCAGGGTCCGGGTCCGGAGACGGCCCAGCCGTCCATGGCCGAGGTGTCGAAGGACGGCAGGTCGGTCAGCGCGTCCAGCGGGGTCACCAGGACCTCGCCGAGCGCGTCGGGCAGCGGCGCGTGGTGGGTGCGGACGGGGGCGTGCGATCCCGCGAGCGCGGCGATCTCCCCGGCCCTGGCCCAGCCGGAGGCCCGGTGGCCGCCGGTGCCGGGCGCGGTGGCGGGGCTCCGGCTCACCAGTGCGAGGGCCTCGTCGACATCCCGCTCCAGCCGTCCGTCGCGGCGTTCCCGCCCGGCGGGCTCCGGCTCCGGGCGGGTACCGGGGTGTACCGGGTCCTGCTCGGGCAGGGGGGCGGCGGCAGGCTCCGGCGCCTGGTCCGGGCCGCCGGGTTCTTCGGTCGGGCCGCCCGGGGGAGGCGCGACCGCGGAGGCGGCGGCAGGACGGGAGCTGTGGCGGGTCAGGGCGTCCAGGGCTTCGTCGAGGGCGCGTTCGGCGTCGGTGGCGTCGGAGGGGGTCATCCCGAGCCGGTCTCATGGGCGGAATCGGCTTCGGCTTCGGCCGCCCATCGCAGGGCGAGTTCGGCGGCTTTTCGGGAGGCTTCGGCGACCGCTTCGGCGGGGTCGGCCCCGGTGGCTTCGGCGTGCGCCGCCGCGTAGCCGACCAGGAAGGTGGTCAGCGGAGCGGCGGGCCGGGCGACGCCGTGGGCGGCGTCGCGGGCGAGGTCGAGCAGGGTCTTGGTGTCGACGGCCACGTCGATGCCCAGCTCGTTCTTGACGGCGGTGATCCATTCGTCCAGCACGGTCCCATGCTCCCTGATCCGGGCACGAGCGGCCGCGAGATCGTCCCAGGTGTCGCAGTCGAAGGAGGCGAGCGGCTCGGCGGCGCTCACCCGGGTCAGTTCCAGCTCGGCGGTCAGCGCGCGCAGCGGCAGCCCGGTGAGCCCGCCGTGCTCGGTGGCCAGGAGCGCGAGTTCACGGCGCAGCGACTCGGCCCGGTAGGCGGCCACGAGTGGCTGGTCCCGCCCGTCCGCGTCCCGCAACAGGGCGCCGTCCGCCATCGGACCATCCGTCACCGGACCTTCGGCCGGGGCTCCTTCTCCCGTCGCGGCGCGGCGCAGGGCCCGTACCGTCTCCCGGTCCAGGAAGGGCAGGTCCGCGGAGAGTACGAGGACCAGGTCCGCGGTGGTGTGCCGCAGCCCGGCGGCCAGCGCGGCCAGCGGCCCGCCCCCGGGCGGTTCCTCCCGGGTCCAGCGCACGGGCCGGGCGGTGGGCCTGGGACCACCGACCACCACGGTGTCCGCGGCGTCGGCGCAGGCGTCGAGCACCCGGTCGAGCAGGGCCCGCCCGCCGACGCTCAGGGCGGGCTTGTCGGCCCCGCCGAGCCGTCGTGCGGCGCCTCCGGCCAACACGATCGCGTCGTACGTCATGTCCCGAGTATGCGGGGACGCGGTCCCCGCCGGACGACCTCCCCCAACCGGTACGTACCCGACATTCGGCCGACGGCGATCCGGGAGCGCCGACGCCCGCGCCCCGCCGCCCCCTTGCGGGGAAGGCGGGGCGCGGGCGTCGGCGGTGTCCGGGTCCTACAGGTACGGCCCGGACCGGATGGCACCGTGGCCGCCGTCCTCGTCGTCCTCGTGCCCGGTGCCGGGCGGCAGCGCGCGACGCATCTGTTCCAGCTGCGCCCGGGCCGCCATCTGCTGGGCGAACAGGGCGGTCTGGATGCCGTGGAAGAGGCCTTCCAGCCAGCCGACCAACTGGGCCTGCGCGATCCGCAGTTCCGCCTCGGAGGGAATGGCCTCCTCGGTGAACGGCAGCGAGAGCCGCTCCAGTTCCTCGACCAGCTCGGGAGCCAGTCCGTCTTCCAGCTCCTTGACCGAAGCCGCGTGGATGTCCTTCAGGCGCACGCGGCTGGCCTCGTCGAGAGGAGCGGCGCGGACCTCTTCCAGGAGCTGCTTGATCATGCTGCCGATCCGCATGACCTTGGCGGGTTGTTCGACCATCTCCGTCACCGGGACCTCGCGAGACTCGTCATCGGCGCCGCCGACCGCCGTCCCGTCCTGTCCTAGGATCAGGACGTGCGGGGGGCTGTCCTGCGACCGTTCACTCCTCGGCATCTCCATGCCGCCCATTCTCTCGCACACCTTCGTACTCACACGGTGTGCCCCCGGACGGGCGTGATCCACCCTGTCCGGGGGCGCCGGGATCAGTCCGTGGCCCGGCGGCCCAGCGCACCGCTGGAGCGGGTGACCAGGGCGGCGAGCAGAGCCGCCCCGAGCGGGACCAGGATCAGCAGCCCGGCGAGGGTCTCCCACGGCACGACGATGGGCACCCAGGGCTTGTCGGCCCCGGCGGCCTCGTTTCCGTTGGCGATGGCGTATTCGTAGAGGCGCGTCAGATCGTGCCGTTCGAGGAGCCGGAGCCCGGCCGCGGGCAGGATCCCGGTCAGGGAGCCCAGGACCACCCCCATCAGGGCCACCACCCCGCACTGGAACCCGCTGAGCGTGCGCCGTACCCGAGGGGGCGCGCCGACCGCGGCCAGGGTCTTCAGGTCGGCCTCGGAGTCCGCCTGGGCCAGGCCGGTGGCGATACCGGCCGCGCCGATGGTGACCAGACCCGCGAACAGGGTCAGGGCCAGAAGGGCGAGGTCGGAGGGCGCCTGGTAGCCCTTTTCGACGAACACACTGGCGTCCAGGCCCATCCGGTCGAGATCCCCGGAGAGTTGCTGCACCTGGGTGGAGGTGACCTTTCCGTCGAGGGTGAAGTACGAGCCGGAGGGAGCGGTGGCGATCCCCGCCGTCCTCACGGCGGCGGGCGGCAGGATCAGTTCGATCCCGTAGGACTCGGCCGACTCCGGAGCCTGGTGGACGCGGAACACGCGGTCCTCGCCCGGCAGTTCCTTGTGGGCCGACTGCGCTTCGTTGGCCTTCTCCGGGTCGGTGATCAGCCGGATGGTGACCTTGTCGTCCTTGACGTTGCGCTTGGCGAAGGAGACCGCCCGGCCGCCCTTGAGCGCCGACACCGTGCCCGGGTCGGTGACCGCCAGCGCGGTCAGCAGCTTCTCGTCGGCGACGACCGCGTCGTAGCGGGCGAAGTACTGGCCCCGCACGCAACGCCAGTCGACGCGCAGCTTCTTGCGTTCCTCGAGGCTGAAGGAGGCGGGACCGTTCTTGGCCTCCTCCAGCGGGCAGCGCTGCTCCTTGGGCACGATGACCTCGGCCCGGCCGCACTCCTTCTGGCCCGCCGAGGTGACGCAGCCGGGGTCGCCGACGACGAGCCGGTCCACATCGGCCCGTACACCCAGCGGGTACCGCCGGGCGAGGGCGTCGCGGGCAGCGGGTACGTCGCGGTAGGCCCCCGCCTCGTTGATCCTGATGCTCCCGGAACCGCCGGGCAGGTTGGCGACGTACTCGTGCTGGGCCTGTACGTCCTTGCTGTGCTGGTACGTCGCCACGGCGACGGTGCCCGCCACGGCGGCCAGTACGGCGGCCACGGCGGGGGCCGTGCGGCCGCGGTTGCGTACGGCGTCGCGCAGCGCGAGCCGCGGCGACAGCGGCAGCCACCGCCCGGTCCGTCCGAACAGGCCGACCAGCATCGGGGTCATCGCGACGACGCCGAGTTCGGCGATGGCGCTGCCGCCCGCGACGACCACGGAACTCATTCCGGAGACCGTGCCGTAGAGGGCGATGGCCGCGCCTCCGGCGAGCGCGAGCAGACCGAGGAGGGGCAGGATCCGGTTGGACCTGCGGACTCCGCGGCGGCCGGTGAGCGAGGCGAGGACGCTCTGCCGGGACGCGGTGACGGCCGGGACGATCGCGGCCAGCAGACCGGTCAGCACGGCGAGCAGGGCGATGCCGGCGAGCTCCAGCGGCTTGAGGTTGAACCCGCCGAAGCGGACGCCGAGCTGTTCCTCCAGGACGGGCCGCAGCGCCGCGGTGAGCGCCACCCCGAGGGCGGTGCCGATGACGGCGGCCGTGGCACCGAGGACGAGACCGCCCGAGAGCACGATCGCGCGGATGTGCCGCCGGTCACCGCCGTTGGCGCCGACCAGGCCGAGCTGGCGGCGCGAGCGCCGGGCGCCCACGGCGAAGGCGGGCCCGGCCAGCAGGCAGACCTCCAGCAGGGCGAGGCCGACGACGGTCGCGACGATGGCCATCTCGGTGGCGCTGCCGAACCGGTTCGGCTCGAAGCGGTTCTTCTCCTGCTGGAAGTACGGCACCTCGGAATCGGCCGGCGGGTGCAGGGCCACCGCGCGGGAGTAGACGGCGACGCCCTTGGCGTTGGCCTCCTTGACCATGTTCCACGTGAAACCAGCGCCGCCGACCTTCACGAGGTAGGTGTCGGTGGGCCGGATGCCGTTCAGCCCGGCCTCGGTGAGGGCGCGGTCGAGCGGCGCGATCAGGGTCCCGGGCGGGGCGATGATCTCGGGGACCTTGAGCTGGTCGGGCATCTCGTACGAGCCGACGATCTTGAGCGGGGTCTTCATGCCGCGCGGGGTCACGTCGGAGCCGACGGAGTACCCGGCCTCCGACAGGAACGCGTGGGTGGCGATGACCTCGCCGGGCCGCTTCGGCAGCTGCCCGCCGGTGAGCGTGATCAGGCCCTTGACCAGCGGGCTGGCGGTGTCCAGCTCACGCATTTGCATGTCGAGCAGGCCGTGCGTGGTGCGCATCTTGCCGTAGCCGCGGCTGTCCTTGACGCTCTCGGCGTTGGCCGGCAGCGCGGGCGTGGCGTCGGTGTCCGGCCGCCCGCTCTGGGGCGGTGTGTAGGAGGCGAAGCCCCCGACCGGTGCGTAGTTCTCGGCGTCGGGCTGCTGGTAGACGGGCACGCCCAGGCCAGTGCCGCGCAGCTCGGCGTCGGCGGCGCCCATCCGGCGGTCGAGCTTCTGCTGGGGGGTGAGCTGGGCGCTGCGCAGGGTCAGGTCGGCGGCGCTCACGCCGAGGATCGGCAGGGCGAGCATGGCGAGGACCAGGGCGCTGCGGCCCTTGGCGCGCCAGGCGTCGCGGCGGGCGATCCGCAGGGCGGCGATCCAGGAGTGGTACCAGGTCCTCACTGGGCGTTCCCCTGCCCGGACAGCAGGGAGTCGGCGTGGGAGCGCAGGGTCTCGTCGACGACGTCGCCGTCGCGCAGGAAGACCACCCGGTCCGCCCAGGCGGCGAAGCGCGGTTCGTGGGTGACGAGGATCCCGGCGGCGCCCGCGTCGCAGCGGGAGCGGAGCAGGGCCAGGACGGACTCGCCGGTCTCGGAGTCCAGGGCGCCGGTGGGCTCGTCGGCCAGGACCAGGCGGCGGTCCCCGACCAGGGCGCGGGCGATGGCCACGCGCTGCTGCTGGCCGCCGGACATCTCGTCGGGGAAGCGGTCGGCGAGCTGGGCCAGGCCCATCTCCTCCAGCGCGGCCAGGGCGGAGACCCGGGCCTTGCGGGCGGAGGTGCCGTCCAGCTCGCGGGGCAGGGCCACGTTCTCGGCGGCGGTGAGGGCCGGTATGAGGTTGTAGTCCTGGAAGACGTAGCCGATGCTGCGGCGGCGCAGGGCGGCCAGCTGCTTGCGGCTCATGGTGGTGATGTCGGAGCCCTCGACGACGACCCGGCCGCTGCTGGGGGTGTCGAGGCCGCCCGCCAGGGTCAGCAGGGTGGACTTGCCGGAGCCGGAGGGGCCCATGACGGCCACGAGTTCGCCGGGGTAGACGGAGAGGTTGATGCCGCGCAGGGCGTGGACCTCGGTGGCGCCGCTGCCGTGCGTACGGACGAGCTGGTCGAGCTGGAGCACGGGCTGCTGGCCGGGACCGGGCTGCCGGGGGCCGCCGGCGGGCCGGCCGCCCCCCTGCGGATGCTGGTACGGGTACGGGTACGAGTGCTGGTCAGGCATGCGGGAGTCCCCCCTGGGACGGCTGTGCGGTGGTGGCGGCGACGGCGTCGGGGCCGTCCGCGGTATCGGGTGCGGCCGTGGGCGGTGCGGGCGGCGCGGCTCTCCGTTCGGCCAGGACGGAGAGCCGTACCAGCCGGGATTCGGAGTGGTCGAGCCAGCGCGCCTCGGCCTCGCTCTGGAAGATGAGCTGTTCGAGGACGAGCAGCCAGGCCACGTCGTCCCGTTCGCCGGACCGCCCGCTCTCGACGGCGGCCAGTGCCTGCGCCTTGAGCCGGGTGTAGTCCTGCATCGCTTGGATGGTGGCGTGGCGCTGGGCCTGGATGACGGCGCGGATGTCGACGCCGGGGGCGCCGACGGCCATCGCGAGCTTGATCGACAGCTCGTCGCGGGGCGGGTTGGTGCGGTCGACGGGGCGCTCGTACCAGGCGTGCAGTTCGTGGCGGCCGGTGTCGGTGATGGCGTAGAGCGTGTGCCCGGCGGAGTCCTCGCCGCCGGGGGCGACGAGCCCGTCGCGCTCCAGCCGGGCGAGGGTCGTATAGACCTGGCCGACGTTGAGCGGCCAGGTGGAACCGGTCCGGGATTCGAACTCGGTGCGCAGCTGGGAGCCGTAACGGGGCCCTCGTTCCAGCAGGGCGAGAAGGCCATGGCGGATAGACATACTCAGTATGTATACCGAGTATGTTGATCAACGCAACCGCCTTGAGTCGTAGGCCGTAAGGGGGAGGAGGCCCCGCGGGGGCCGGGATCAGGCCCGGCGCAACCGCACGCCCATGTACCCGAGGCCCAGCCCCATCAGCGCGAATCCGGTGCCCAGGGGCAGGAGGTGCGCGGCCAGATCGGCGGCCCGTTCGTTGGGTCCGGTGCCCATCGCCCGGATCCGGGCGGCGGGCGGGGGGCTCGGTACGGCGCGCGGCGGCGCGACCGGCGCGACCGGGGCGACCGGGGCGACCGGCGCGACCGGCGCGACCGGGGCGACCGGCGCGACCGGCGCGACCGGCGCGACCGTTTCGACGGGGCCCGGCCGCAGGGGCAGCGGCCGGGCGGCCAGTACGGTCTCCGGGTTCGCGGGCTCGGTGGCCGGGCGCCCGGGATGCTCGCGCCCGGCGCCCGCGACGCTGCCCGCCAGCGCGTCGTCCTCGGGCCCCTCGTACTCGGGCAGCGCTCCGGGCCGGGCGCCGGGCAGGGCGTACGGGGCGGCGGGGGTCAGCGGGGCGGCGTACGCGGCTCCGGGGGCGAGTGCGGCGAACGCCAGGGCGGCTCCGGCGAGCCAGTGGAGCGTACGGATGTCCTGAGCCACGGGGAGCCCTCCCGTACCGAGCGACCGAGATGTCAAGCTCAGATTTACACAGGGGGGCAAAAGCGGCATCCCGGACGCCCCATCAGGGGAGCCCGGGATGCCGTGGTCCTGCGGACGCGCGCTACTCCGCGTCGCCGCTGGAGACGACCAGGGTGAACTCGGCGCCGTTCTTGGGCACGTCGGTCGAGGGCGCGGGGACCTGCTCCAGCACCGTGTCCTGCCCGTACACGGCCTCGTCACGGGTCTGGATCTTGTACTTCCAGCCGGCGGCCTGGATGCACTCCTTGACCGAGCGGACGTTGTTGTAGCGGAAGTCGGGAGCGTCGACCTTGGCAGCGTCGTTGAACGACTTGGGCGCGTCCTTGCACTTCGCCGGGTCGATCGTGCGGGAGGTGTCCGGACCCTTGTGGCCCGCCTTCGCCGACGCCGAGGCGGACGCGTTCGGGGAGCCGTTCGCGGTCGGGGTCCGGGCGTCCTTCTCCTTGCCGTTCAACGACAGCGCCGTGATCAGGCCGCCGATCGCGAGCAGGGCCACCACGATCGAGCCGACGATCACCGGCATGTTCCGGTTCCCGCCGTTGCCCCCGCCGTGCCCGGACCCGCTGTGCCCGGACCCGCTGCGGTTCGGGGAGGTGCTGAAAGGCGGCGGGGTCTGCGGCGCGTGCGGGGCGTAGGCCGCGTGCTGCTGGGGAATCGACGGCGGAGTGTGCTGCTGGGGCGGGTACGCGTACCCGTGCGGCGGCGGGGTCTGATGGTGCTGCGGCGCCGGAGTGGGCGCGTACGGCGACGGCTGGTACGGCTGCTGGAGCGACTGCGGCGGAGCCTGGAACCCCGAGTCCACCGGCGGGAACACGGCCGAGGAGACTCCCGCGCCGTGGCTCACGGGCGCGCCCGCGATGATCACGGGGGCCCCGGTCTGCCCGGCCGAGAGCACCCGCAGGACCTCGTCGCGCATGGCGGCGGCCGTGGGGAAGCGCTCGTTCGGGTTCTTCTTCAGCGCGCGGGCGACGAGGGCGTCCATCGCCGGGGTCACCGAGCGGTTGATGGAGGACGGGGTGACCGGCTCCTCCTGCACGTGCGCGTACGCGATCGCCAGCGGGGAGTCCGCCTCGAAGGGCAGTCGGCCGGTCAGCAGCTGGAAGAGCATGATGCCGACCGAGTAGAGGTCGGAGCGCGCGTCCACCGCCCGGCCGAGCGCCTGCTCGGGGGAGAGGTACTGGGGAGTGCCGACGACCATGCCGGTCTGGGTCATGGAGGTGACGCCGGACTGCATGGCACGCGCGATGCCGAAGTCCATCACCTTCACCACGCCGCGCTTGGTCATCATCACGTTGCCCGGCTTGATGTCCCGGTGGACCAGGCCCATCTCGTGGCTGGTCTCCAGCGCGGCCAGGACGTCGGACGTCACCTTGAGGGCCTTGTCGGCGGGCATCGCCCCGTACTGGGATATGTCCCGGTCCAGGGCGGAGCCGAGGGGCTGCCCCTCGACGTACTCCATGACGATGTACGGCATGAGCATGCCGTCGAGATCGCCCTCGCCGGTGTCGAAGACCGAGACGATGTTGGTGTGCGACAGTTTGGCTACAGCCTGTGCCTCACGGCGGAAGCGCTCGCGGAACGACGCCTCGCGGCCCAGCTCGCTGTGCAGGGTCTTGATCGCGACCTGCCGGTCGAGCGCGGAGTCGTAGGCGAGGTAGACGGACGCCATGCCGCCCTCGCCGAGCAAGTCCCGCAGCTGGTAACGGCCACCGGCCAAGGACCCGCCTGCGTACCGGCCCTCAGTGCCGTCCTGGCTCATGGCTGTTGCTTCCCCTCGGGCGTGTCCGTACGCGTCTGACAGAGCGCATATCGAGCCCAGTCTGCCGGAGGGCAAGCCCACGTCAAGCCAGGTGCCCGTTCCGTGACCACACGGGGACGGGCGCTCCGGGCCGGTCGGCGACCGGCGTCGAGGCTGTAGCGTTCATCGGAGCACTCCGAACAAGAGCTACCGCTTGTGCGGCCGAGAGAGACGACGGCGAGGACTGATGGCACCCGAACCCGAGGGAAACGGCGGCGGGATGGCCGATAGTCCGGAGCACTGGGGCGCCGGAGGACTCGTGGGAGACGGCCGTTACCGGCTGACCCACCGGCTGGGCCGCGGCGGTATGGCGGAGGTGTTCGCCGCCGAGGACGTACGGCTGGGACGCACCGTCGCCGTGAAGCTGCTGCGCGCGGACCTCGCCGAGGACCCGGTGTCCAAGGCCCGGTTCACCCGCGAGGCACAGTCGGTCGCGGGCCTCAACCACCACGCCGTCGTGGCCGTCTACGACTCGGGCGAGGACCGGGTCGGCCCGAACGTCGTCCCGTACATCGTGATGGAGCTGGTCGAGGGCCGCACCATCCGCGAACTGCTGCTCAGCGCCGAGGCCCCCGGCCCCGACCAGGCGCTGATCATCGTCTCCGGTGTGCTGGAGGCCCTGGCCTACTCGCACCAGCACGGCATCGTGCACCGGGACATCAAGCCCGCCAACGTCATCATCACGGACACCGGCGCGGTCAAGGTGATGGACTTCGGCATCGCGCGGGCCCTGCACGGCGTGCAGTCCACGATGACCCAGACCGGCATGGTCATGGGCACACCGCAGTACCTCTCCCCGGAGCAGGCCCTCGGCAAGGCCGTCGACCACCGCTCCGACCTGTACGCGACCGGCTGTCTGCTCTACGAACTGCTCGCGCTGCGGCCCCCGTTCACCGGGGAGACCCCGCTGTCGGTGGTCTACCAGCACGTCCAGGACGCGCCGGTGCCGCCCTCGCAGCTGCCCGAGGGACACATGATCCCGCAGGAGCTGGACGGCCTCGTCATGCGCTCCCTGGCCAAGGACCCGGACGACCGGTTCCAGAGCGCCGAGGAGATGCGCGGCCTGGTCGGGTACGCCCTCCAGATGCTCCAGGACCAGGGGCCCAACACGGGCACCTGGAACACCGGCCCGGTCGGCATGGCGCTGCCGAACGGGCGCGGCGGGTCCGCGACCACGGCGATGCCGATGGGGAACACGGGCGGCCGCCAGCAGTACCCCTCCCACGCCACCACCTCGCAGTTCCATCAGCCGATGGTGCCGCCGCTGAACCCGGACGACGGCTCGGCCTTCCCCGGTGGCGGTGGTTACCACGACGGCGGCCAGGGCCACGGGCACGGCCAGGGCGGATCCGGTGGCGGCGGCCGCTGGAAGATGATCCTGTTCGCGGCGCTCGCGGTGATCGCGATCGCGGCGGGCGTGGTCTTCGCGATGGACAAGACGGGCAAATCGGGCAATAAGCCCGACACTCGGCAGAGCAGCCCGCAGAGCACGCCCAGCTCCCAGCCGACCCCGTCGGACAGCCCGGAGGACACGCCGTCGGACTCGCCGGAGTCCACGCGGTCGCGCGAGAGCTACTCGCCGACCCCCAGGAGCTCGCGTCCCACGCCGAGCTCCACCCCGACGCCGACGCCGTCGTCCCCCGATCCGTCGCCGGAGACGTCGGAGCCGGCGAGTCCGACGCCGTCGAAGCCCATCCCATCTAAGACGCAGGTCTCTCCCCCTCCGGACGGCGGGCTTCGGAACAACAGCTTCGACGAGTAGCGGGCGGATGGCGGACGCACACGTTCACGGGCCCGGCGGAATTACTTCCGCCGGGCCCGTAAACATATGTACGGAACGCTGAAATCGCTGGTCAGAGCGCGTGCTGGAACTGCCGGTCGAGATTCCCGGCCAGCGCGTGCACCGTCACGAACTGCGGCTCGATTCGCATGTACACCGGGTCGAAGAGCGCTCCGTCGACGAAATGCGGACCCGGACCGAAGAGTTCCAGTTCGGCGGTGGTCGGCTCGCCGATCTGGGCGGTTCCGGTGAACTGCACCGACCACAGCCGGGGGTCACCGGTATTGAAGTTGTCGGCGCCGTAGGCGACCACGCTGCCGTTGCAGGCGTGGTGGTAGCCGAAGCCCGCGTGCATTCTCAGCACCACCTTGCCGTCGACCACGATGTGGCGGGCCAGGGCGAGGAAGGGCAGCGCGCGCATGCTGGTGGCGACACGGCCGTAGGGCACCTGGCGCAGCAGTTCGATGGCGTGGAGTTCCTCAGTGGGCATGCCGTCCACTGTCCGGCACCGGCACGCCGCCGGGAAAGAGGAACCCGCCCCGGTCATCGGGGACGTTGGTCCCGAATGAAACAGCGCGCCCCGTGGGATCACCCGGCATACGGGTGATCGCGGGGCGTAGCGGTGGCTCACGCGGGGTGCTGCCCGGGGCCGCTGGTGGTGCTGGTGAGGCCGGGGGTGCTGGTGAGGCCGGGCGCGCGGTGGGCTAGCGGCGCTTCTCGGCCTGGAGCCGGGCCACGTAGGCGGCGGCCTGCGAGCGGCGCTCCATGCCCAGCTTCGAGAGCAGGCTGGAGACGTAGTTCTTGATCGTCTTCTCGGCCAGGTGCAGGCGCTCGCCGATCACGCGGTTCGTCAGGCCCTCGCCGATCAGGTCGAGGATCTTGCGTTCCTGCTCGGTGAGGTTCGAGAGCCGGTCGTCGCCCTTGCCGTTCTTGCCGTCGCGCAGCCGCTCCAGCACCCGCGCCGTGGCGACCGGGTCCAGCAGCGACTTGCCCGCCGCCACGTCCCGTACGGCGTGCAGCAGCTCGTTGCCGCGGATGGCCTTCAGCACGTACCCGGAGGCACCGGCCATGATCGCGTCGAACAGCGCCTCGTCATCGGCGAACGACGTCAGCATCAGGCACTTGATGTCCTCGTTCTGGGAGCGCACCTCGCGGCAGACCTCGACGCCGCTGCCGTCCGGCAGGCGCACGTCGAGCACGGCGACGTCCGGACGGGTGGCCGGGATGCGTACCAGAGCGTCGGCCGCGGTGCCCGCCTCGCCGACGATCTCAATGTCGTCTTCGACCGACAACAGCTCATAGACACCACGTCGTACCACTTCGTGGTCGTCCAGGAGGAACACCTTGATTTTCCCGTTTTCGTGCACGGATTCAGTTTCACACACTCACCTCTTCCCTGCCGCAAGAGGCCGGGATAACGTGCCGTTGTTCCGGCCCCCTGCAAGGCTGTGACCAGTGGTTGTTCCCGGATCCTCGGATTTACTTGGAAATCCAAGCAAAATCGCAGGTCAAACGGGGTTTCGCAGTTATGCGACGCACTGGGTAACGTGCATTGCGCAGGGCACTCGCCGGGGCACCTGTCACGCCTGGACCCCACCACGACGCACCCACCCCGTGCGCGGGCGGGACTCTGGGCGAGCCGCACTGGTCCCCGGAGAACCCGGGTGCCGGACCGACGGAGGAGCACACGTGACCGTGGAGAGCACTGCCGCGCGCAAGCCGCGACGCAGCAGCGGCACCAAGCGAGCGGCTGGCGCCGCGAGCGCCGCCAAAGCCGCCGCCGCTGCCGCAGCCGCCGCCGAGCCCCAGCTCGTACAGCTGCTGACGCCCGAGGGGGACCGGGTTTCGGCCGCGGACCATCCTGAGAACGCGGAATTCATGGCCTTCGTCGAGGACATCACGGGGGACGACCTGCGCGGTCTCTACCGCGACATGGTCCTGACCCGCCGTTTCGACGGTGAGGCCACCGCGCTCCAGCGCCAGGGCGAGCTGGGCCTGTGGGCCTCGCTGCTCGGCCAGGAGGCCGCCCAGATCGGCAGCGCGCGTGCGCTGAACGACGAGGACTACGTCTTCCCCACCTACCGTGAGCACGGCGTGGCCTGGTGCCGCGGGGTGGACCCGACGAACCTCCTGGGCATGTTCCGCGGGGTGAACCACGGAGGTTGGGACCCCACCCTCAACAACTTCCACCTGTACACGATCGTCATCGGCTCGCAGACGCTGCACGCGACCGGTTACGCGATGGGTGTGGCCAAGGACGGCGCGGACTCCGCGGTCATCGCCTACTTCGGCGACGGCGCCTCCAGCCAGGGCGACGTGGCCGAGGCCTTCACCTTCGGGGCCGTCTACAACGCCCCCGTGGTGTTCTTCTGCCAGAACAACCAGTGGGCCATCTCGGAGCCCACCGAGCGCCAGATGCGCGTACCGCTCTACCAGCGCGCCCAGGGCTTCGGCTTCCCCGGCGTACGGGTCGACGGCAACGACGTCCTGGCCTGCCTGGCCGTGACCCGCTGGGCCCTGGACCGGGCGCGGCGCGGCGAGGGACCGACGCTGGTCGAGGCCTTCACGTACCGGATGGGCGCCCACACCACCTCGGACGACCCGACGAAGTACCGCCGGGACGAGGAGCGCGAGGCGTGGGAGGCCAAGGACCCGATCCTGCGCCTGAAGACCCACCTGCTCGCGAGCGGGGCCGCCGACGAGGCGTTCTTCGAGGAGCTGGAGACCGAGAGCGAGGCCCTCGGCAAGCACGTCCGCGAGGTCGTGCGGGCCATGCCCGACCCGGACACCATGGCGATCTTCGAGAACGTCTATGCCGACGGGCACGCGCTCGTCGACGAGGAGCGCGCGCAGTTCGCCGCCTACCTCGCGTCCTTCGAAGGCGGGGAGTGACCATGCCGGTGCAGAAGCTGACCATCGCCAAGGCGCTCAACGACTCGCTGCGCAAGGCCCTGGAGACCGACCCCAAGGTCCTCATCATGGGCGAGGACGTCGGCAAGCTCGGCGGCGTCTTCCGGATCACCGACGGCCTGCAGAAGGACTTCGGCGAGGAGCGGGTCATCGACACCCCGCTCGCCGAGTCGGGCATCGTCGGCACCGCGATCGGTCTCGCGCTGCGCGGCTACCGGCCCGTGGTGGAGATCCAGTTCGACGGTTTCGTCTTCCCCGCCTACGACCAGATCGTCACCCAGCTCGCGAAGATGCACGCTCGCTCGCTGGGCACGATCAAGATGCCGATCGTCATCCGGATCCCGTACGCGGGCGGCATCGGCGCAGTCGAGCACCACTCCGAGTCCCCCGAGGCGCTGTTCGCGCACGTCGCGGGCCTCAAGGTGGTCTCGCCGTCCAACGCCGCCGACGCCTACTGGATGCTCCAGCAGGCCATCCAGAGCGACGACCCGGTGATCTTCTTCGAGCCGAAGCGCCGTTACTGGGACAAGGGCGAGGTCGACGTCGAGGCGATCCCCGGCGAATTGCACAAGGCGCGGGTCGCGCGGGAGGGGTCCGACGTGACCCTGGCCGCGTACGGCCCGATGGTCAAGGTGTGCGTGGAGGCGGCCGCGGCCGCCGCCGAGGAGGGCAAGTCCATCGAGGTCCTGGACCTGAGGTCCATGTCCCCGGTGGACTTCGACACCATCCAGGCCTCGGTGGAGAAGACCCGCCGTCTGGTCGTCGTGCACGAGGCCCCGGTGTTCCTGGGCGTCGGCGCGGAGATCGCCGCGCGGATCACGGAGCGGTGCTTCTACCACCTGGAGGCGCCGGTGCTGCGTGTCGGCGGCTTCCACGCGCCGTACCCGCCCGCCCGCCTGGAGGACGAGTACCTGCCCGGCCTGGACCGGGTACTCGACGCCGTCGACCGCTCGCTGGCGTACTGAGGAGATTTTCGTGACGATCAGCGAATTCAAGATGCCCGATGTGGGCGAGGGCCTCACCGAGGCCGAGATCCTCAAGTGGTTCGTGCAGCCCGGGGACACGGTCACGGACGGCCAGGTGGTCTGCGAGGTCGAGACGGCGAAGGCGGCCGTCGAGCTGCCGATCCCGTTCGACGGCGTGGTCCACGAGCTGCGCTTCCCCGAGGGGACGACGGTCGACGTCGGCCAGGTGATCATCTCGGTGCGGACCGGGGCGGACGCCGCGCAGGCTCCGGCCGCGGCTCCGGCCCCGGCTGCCGCCGCAGCTCCCGTCGCCGCGGCCCCCGAGGCCGAGGCGACGCCCGGGGCGCGCCAGCCGGTCCTCGTCGGGTACGGCGTGTCCACGGCTTCCACGAAGCGCCGCCCGCGCAAGGGCGTGCCCGCGGCGTCCTCCGTGCCCGCGGCGTCCTCCGTGGCCGCGGCAACCGCGTCCGCGGCCGTACCGGTCCAGGCTCCGGCGCTGAACGGGAACGGCGGCAACGGCTTCGCCGGGCACGGGCACGGGCAGGCGGTCGCCGAGCGACCGCTGGCCAAGCCGCCCGTGCGCAAGCTCGCCAAGGACCTCGGCATCGACCTGGCGGCGATCGTCCCCACCGGGGACGGCGGCGTCGTGACCCGCGAGGACGTGCACGCGGCGGCCACCGCCGCGCTCGCGCCGCAGCCGGTCGCGCCCGTGGCCGAGACCGTGACGGCCCCCCAGGCCGCGCTCGCCCGGGCCGCGGTGGCCCAGGCGGCTCCGGACGCGCGGGAGACCCGTATCCCGGTCAAGGGCGTCCGCAAGGTCACGGCCCAGGCCATGGTCAGCTCCGCCTTCACCGCCCCGCACGTCACCGAGTTCATCACCCTCGACGTGACGCGCACGATGAAGCTCGTCCAGGAGCTCAAGGACGACCCGGACATGGCGGGGCTGCGGATCAACCCGCTGCTCCTCATCGCCAAGGCGGTCCTCATCGCCATCAGCCGGCACCCGGACGTCAACGCGTCCTGGGACGAGGCGGCCCAGGAGATCGTGCTCAAGCACTACGTGAACCTGGGCATCGCGGCCGCCACCCCGCGCGGTCTGATCGTGCCGAACATCAAGGACGCGCACGCCAAGACCCTGGCGGAGCTGTCGCGGGGCCTGTCCGACCTGGTCGGCACCGCCCGTGACGGCAAGACCTCGCCGTCGGACATGCAGGGCGGCACCGTCACCATCACCAATGTGGGCGTCTTCGGCGTCGACACCGGTACCCCCATCCTGAACCCCGGCGAGGCCGCGATCCTCGCGGTCGGTGCGATCAAGCCCCAGCCGTGGGTGCACAAGGGCAAGGTGAAGGCGCGTCAGGTCACCACCCTGGCGCTGTCGTTCGACCACCGCCTCATCGACGGTGAGCTCGGCTCGCGGTTCCTCGCGGACATCGCGGCCGTCCTGGAGCACCCGAAGCGCCTGGTCACCTGGTCCTGACCGACCGGCGCACGTCACCGATGGCCGGCCACCCCCGCGGGTGGCCGGCCATCGGTGCTGAGTAACGTGTGCGAATCGGGGGCGACCCATGCCTCTGGGAACGGGGCTACGGAACATGGGACTGACCGAGGAAATATCCGCCTTGCGGGGCGGATCCGGGCATTCACACCGTTTGCTCGGTGAATTCCGGCGCACGGTACTGCTCGCTCCCCTCGCCGACGGCGCCCTGATGTCGGGTGAGCGGGGCGGCGTCCGCTGGATCTACGCCTTCACGGACGAGGAGGCCCTGGCGCGCTTCGCGCTCGCCCGGGACGAGGAGGACCGCGAGTGGGAGTACCTCGCGATCCTCGGGGCCCGGCTGGTCGACGCGGTGGTGCCCGGGGCCGAGGGCCCGACAGGTGTCGCCGTCAACGTCGCCGACCCGGAGGGCTCGATGCTCTTTCCGCCGGTCGTGGGGATCGTGCCGGATGCGGTGGCGGTGTCGGTGTGAGCGGGGACAAGGATCTCGCGGTCGCGCCGGAGGCCGTGCAGAAGGTGCAGGACGGTCTGCGGGCCGCTGTGGGTGAGTTGCGGGAGTCGGGTGCGGATGCGGGTGGGGCGTCGATGGGCGCCGGGTTCAGCGCGTTGTCGATGACCGGTATGGAGGCCGGGCATGCGGGGCTGGCGAAGGAATTCGAGGATTTCTGCGAGAGCTGGGAGTGGGGTGTGCGCTCCCTGATCCAGGATGCGAGCTCGCTGGCTCAGGCGTTGGGTATTTCGGCGGGGACGCTGTGGGAGGAGGACCAGTACGTCCAGGGGGCGTTCAAGGTCGCCGCGAACTCGGCGTACGGGAATCCGCATGCCAGTGAGGACGAGATCGAGAACAAGGCCTGGGGGGATATTTTCCGGGCGGACGTGTACCGGCCCGATTTCAGTGCCGAGTCCTTCGCGAAGAGTGGTGAGGACATCAAGAAGACCTGGTCGGAGACCGGGGACAGGTTGGTGACCACGGGGAAGATCGGGTCGCTCAAGGACATGGTGGATCAGGTCACGGGCGACGGGGGCGGTAGGTAATGGGGCTCGGGGACTTCATTCCGGATTCGGTCGAGGACTGGGTCGAGGACCGGACCGAGGACGTCGGCGACGCCATCGAATGGACCGGTGACAAGGTCGCCGGGCTGGCCGACAAGGTCGGTCTGGAGGACGCGGGCGACTGGATCCGTGACAAGAGCCGCTCGGCCGCGAACCAACTGGGCGCGGACGTCGCCGAGATGGAACTCGGGCAGACCGAGGACCCCACCAAGCTGGTCTACGGCAGCGTCTCGAAGATCCGCGCGCAGGCCGCCCATCTGCACGACTTCAAGGCCGCCTTCGACAAGGTCGGCGGCGGGCTCAAGGGCATGGACTCCGACGGGCTCAAGGGCAAGACGGTCGATGCCTTCCGGGAGTCGGTGGCGAAGGAACCGCCGCGCTGGTTCAAGGCGGCCGAGTCCTTCGGCAAGGCCGCCGTCGCGATGGGCGGTTTCGCCGAGACGGTGGAGTGGGCGCAGGGGCGGGCCAAGGAGGCCCTGGCCGACTACAACGCGGCCAAGAAGGCCTCGACCGACGCGCGCGCCGCCTACAACAAGCAGGTCGACACCTACAACGACGCCGTGGACGCGAAGAAGGGGACCCTGCCGCCGAAGCCGGGGGCCTTCACCGATCCGGGTACGGCGCTCGCGAAGGCGGCCCAGGACAAGCTCGACGATGCCCGGCGTCAGCGCAACGAGGTGGCGGAGACCGCGCGCATCGCCGTCGGCGCGGCCCGGGACGCGGCCCCGCCGAAGCCCTCGTACGGTGAGCAGTTCGGCGACGGCATGCAGTACGTGGACATCGCCAAGACGCATCTGACCGGCGGGGTGATCAAGGGCACGGCGGGTCTGGTGAACTTCGTCCGCTCGGTCAACCCGACGGACCCGTACAACCTGACCCATCCCGCCGAGTACGCGACGAGCCTGAACTCGACCGCAGCCGGGCTGGTCACGATGGTCAACGACCCCATGGGCGCGGGCAAGCAGATGCTCGACCAGTTCATGAAGGACCCCTCCGAGGGCGTCGGCAAGCTGCTGCCGGAGCTCATCGGCACCAAGGGCCTGGGGCTGGCGAAGAAGGCCGGAACGGCCGCCAAGCTCGCGGAGGACATACCGACGGGCCCCGGCCGCAAGGCCCTCACGGGGGAAGGCCCGGACCTGCACAAGACACCGGACGGGGAGCGGACCACGGGCGGTACCGACCCGGTGGACCTCGCCACCGGGCGGATGTACCTCCCGCAGACCGACGTGGTGCTCCCGGGCGCGCTCCCGCTGGTCTTCAACCGCCGCGCGGAGTCCGGGTACACGGCGGGCCGCTGGTTCGGGCCCTCCTGGAGCAGTACGGCCGACCAGCACCTGGAGATCGACGCCGAGGGCGTGGTCCTGGTCGCGGAGGACGGCCTCCTCATCGGGTACCCGCACCCGGCGCCGGGTGTTCCGGTGCTGCCGGTCACCGGTCCGCTCCGTCCGCTGGAGCGCACTCCGGACGGTGACTACACGCTGACCGATCCGGTCTCCGGGCAGGTCCGCCGGTTCGTCCAGCCGCTGGACGGCGGCGGGGACGGGCTCGCTCCGATCGTGGAACTCGCCGACCGCAACGGCAACTTCATCACCTTCGAGTACGACGCCCAGGGCGCCCCCCTCGGCATGGCCCACAGCGGGGGCTATCACCTGGCCTTCGAGACGGCCGGGGGCCGGATCACGGCCCTGCACCTGACCGGCGGTCCGCGGATCCTCGGGTACGGCTACACCTCCGGCCACCTGACCGAGGTCACCAACTCCTGCGGCCTGCCCCTGCGGTTCAGCTACGACGAACGCGGCCGGATCACCTCCTGGACCGACACCAACGACAGCCGCTACGACTACGCCTACGACGACCGGGACCGCTGCGTCGCCGAAGGCGGCAGCGAGGGACACCTCGTCCTGACCCTCGACTACGACGGGCTCGACCCGGCGACCGGTCACCGGGTCACCAGCGTGACCACCGCGGCCGGGGCCACCCGCCGCTACCTGATCGACGACCGGCGCCGGGTGGTCGCGGAGATCGACCCGCTCGGCGCCGTCACCCGCTACACCTACGACCGCCACGGGCGTCCGGCCTCCCGCACGGACGCCCTCGGTGCGACCTCCGCGCAGGAGTACGACGCGTCCGGCCGGATCGTCCGGTCGGTCCGCCCGGACGGACGGGCGGCGGGCACCGAGTACGACGCACTGGGCCTGCCGACCCGGGTGGCGAACGCCGACGGCACCGTCGTCCGCCAGACGTACGACGAACGCGGAAACCGCACGTCGCTCATCACCTCGACGGGTGCGGTGACGTCCTTCGCGTACGACGAGCGGGGCCATCTCACTGCGGTCACCAACCCGCTCGGCGCCGTCACCCGCAGCACCTGTGACGCGGCGGGCCTGCCGCTCACCGTCACGGATCCGCTGGGCGCCGTCACCCGCTTCGAGCGGGACGCCTTCGGGCGCCCCGTCCGGGTCACCGATCCGCTCGGCGGGGTGACCGTCATGGAGTGGACCACCGAGGGCAGGCCCGCCCGCCGGGTGGACCCGGACGGCAGCGAGCGGACCTGGCAGTACGACGGTGAGGGCAACTGCACGGTCTTCACCGATCCGTCGGGTGGGGTGACCCGCTTCGAGTACACCCACTTCGACCTCCTCGCCGCCCGGACCGGCCCCGACGGGGTGCGCCACACGTACGCCTACGACGCGGGACTGCGCCTGACAGGCGTACGCAATCCCCAGGGCCTGAGCTGGGAGTACACCTACGACGCGGCGGGCCGGCTGGTCTCCGAGGCGGACTTCGACGGCCGGACCCTGAGCTATGCCTACGACCCGACCGGGCGGCTCTCCTCCCGGGTGAACGCACTCGGTGAGGAGATCGGCTACGAGCGCGACGTGCTCGGCCGGATCGTCCGCAAGACCTCCCCGGACGGTACGGCGACCTTCGAGTACGACGTCTTCGACCTGCCCGCGGCGGCGACCTCGGCCGACGGGACCACGCTGGTCCGCATCCGTGACCGGCACGGCCGGCTGGCCGAGGAGCACGTGGACGGGCGGGTGGTCCGCTACGCGTACGACGAGCTGAGCCGGCCGGTGGCCCGGACGACGCCCGCCGGGGCGGAGACCCGCTGGACCTACGACGCGGCGGGTCACTGCACCGGGCTGACCGCCTCCGGCCGGACCCTCGCCTTCGAGCGGGACGCGGCGGGCCGTGAACTGACCCGGCGCATCGGCGAGAACACCGTCCTGCACCACACCTTCGACCCCGCGGGACGGCTCACCACCCGGCACATCACCGGGTCGGACCAGCGGACCCTCCAGCGCCGCGGCTACACCTACCGGGCCGACGGCAACCTGCTGGGGATCGACGACGAGGCGACGGGCCCGCGCAGCTTCACCCTGGACGCCGCCGCCCGGGTCACCGGGGTGGACGCCGCTTCCTGGTCGGAGCGCTACGCCTACGACGAGGCGGGCAACCAGACGTCCGCCGACTGGCCGCAGGACCACCCGGGCGCCGACGCGGCGGGTGAACGCGAGTACACCGGAACCCGGATCACCCGCGCGGGCCGGGTCCGCTACGAGCACGACGCCCAGGGCCGGGTGGTGCTGCGGCAGCGCACCCGGCTCTCCCGCAAGCCCGACACCTGGCGCTACGTCTGGGACGCGGACGACCGGCTTGCCGAGGTGACCACCCCGGACGGGACGCGCTGGTGCTACCGGTACGACGCGCTGGGGCGGCGTACCGCCAAGCAGCGGCTCGCCGGGGCCGATGTTTCACGTGAAACCGCTGTTTCACGTGAAACACACCCCGTGGTCCTTGAGGAGACCCGCTTCACGTGGGACGGCACCACCCTCGTCGAGCAGACGACTCACGTCCGGGACAGCCCGCACGAGGTCACCCTCAGCTGGACGCACGCCGGTCTGCACCCGCTCACCCAGGTGGAATCCATCCGGCCGGCCGCCGGGACGGGGGAGCCGCAGGCGTGGGAGGAGGTCCCGCAGGCGGAGATCGACAGCCGGTTCTTCGCCATCGTCACGGACCTCGTCGGCACCCCGACGGAGATGATCGACGAGGAGGGCGCCCTCGCGTGGCGCACCCGGTCGACGGTGTGGGGCGCGACGAGCTGGAACCGGGACGCCTCGGCCTACACGCCCCTGCGTTTTCCCGGTCAGTACTACGACCCGGAGACCGGTCTCCACCACAACTACTTCCGGACCTACGACCCGGAGACGGCGCGCTACCTGACGTCGGACCCGCTGGGCCTGACCCCGTCCCCCAACCCGATGGCGTACGTCAGCAACCCGCTGGTGTGGGCCGACCCGCTGGGCCTGAGCGGCTGCAAGGCGGCGCCCAAGGAGCAGTTGGCCCTGCCCAAGGCCGAGCGCGAACCCCCGAACATGTACGGCACTCCGATCACCTCACGGCTGGCGCAACCGGGTGAGGAGTTCAACATGGTGCTCTCCAAGGGCCAGCCCGGCACCAGCCCCGGTGGGTTCGGTACGTTCGAGGACGTGCCCAACCAGCAGTTCGTACGCGATCAGCTGGCCATCCGTACCGACTGGAAGGACGATGTCTCGATGCTCCAGCGGTACCGCTTCCCGGACAGCGGTGATCCCATCCGGATCCAGGAGAGCATCATCGGTCCCCAGACGGACCCCTCGCTCGGGCATCTGCCCGGCGGCGTCAGTCAGCTGGAGATCCTGAACTACGAAGACCGAGCCCGGCTGATCCCAGTCGGCCCTCCCGTGGAGATTCCCAAGTAATGACGCAGGAACCGGAAGTGACGGTCATCTGGACGGCGGGCGAGAGCACGGTCCGCTGGCGCGGGGGCGACGGCGGGGCCGTGGTCGAGAAGCACCACCCGAAGCCGCCGCAGTCCGTGATGACGTGGACGCGGGACGGCGAGACACTGGTGCTGGTGGTCGAGGCACTGGACACCAAGCCCTTCACCCCGAAGGACAACGCCGTCGTCTACCGCGCGGACGGCACCGAGCGGCTCCGGCTGAGCCCGCCGGAGGGTCTGCTGTCGGACCCGAACGCGGTGTTCGGGTTCTACAGCGCCTTCCCGGACTCCGAGGGCCTGCCGCTGCTGGTCATCGCCACGCGGTCGGGGGACTTCCAGAGCCGGCTGGACCTGGAAGCCGGTGTGGTCCGGGACGCGCGGACCTGGAGGTGACGCGGATGCGCACGCGCTCCGCAGCCGACGACCCGGCCGCTCTGGAGCGGGCCGTCGGCTACCCGGCCGGCGGTCCGGCCGAGCCGGTGGCGGCCCTGGACGCCGGACAGGTCCGCGCGGAACTCGCCGAGCACCGGATGCGGCCCGAGTGGACCTGGTACGCCGAGGACGAGGACGGCCGGATCCTGGCCCGCGCCCTGTGGTGGGGGCGGACCGACAGCGAGCGGCCGCTCGCCCTGGACTGCCTCCAGGTGCGGCCCGAGGTTGCCGACCCGACGGCGCTGGCGGCGGAGCTGCTGGCGGCCGGGCACACGGCCTTCGGCAACCGGCCGCTCTACAACGTCTCCCTGCCCCGCGCATGGCGGACCGATCCCGCGCTGATGGCCGCGGTCGACTGGCGCCGGGAGGCCGCCCGGCGCGTGGGCCTGACCAGCGTGGTCGAGCGGCTGCGCTACGAATGGACCCCGGGGGACGCGAGCACCGGGGACGGGCCCGCCGTGGAGGAGCCCGCCGGACCGGCCGCGCCGGCGCCGGGTCGGCTGGTGTTCCGGGAAGGCACGGACGAGGAGTTCCTCGACGCGTTCGCCCGGCTCTCGCAAGGCAGCCTGGACCTGCACACGCAGACCGAACTCCGTTCCCAGGACGCCCTGACCGTGGCCCGGGAGGACCTGGAGTACTACCGGGACTGCCCGGGTGAGCGCTCCTGGTGGCGGCTCGCCCACCTGCCCGGCGGCGAGCTGGCGGGCATGGCGATCCCTTCCCGGACGCCCTACCACCGCAACGTCGGCTACCTGGGCGTCGTACCCGAACGGCGCGGCCAGGGCCTGATCGACGAGATCCTCGGCGAGATCACCCGCTTCCACGCGGGCGAGGGCGCCAACCGGATCACGGCCACCACCGATACCGTCAACTCCCCGATGGCCGCTGCCTTCGACCGGGCCGGGTACCGCGTGACGGAGATCCGGCTGGTGCTGGAGGAACCGGGCGAGGTCTGAGTGCCGCGGGCTGCTGCTGGCGCCGTCACCCTCTTCGACCTGGTCGCCGCCCGGACCGCCCCCGACGGTGCGCGGCGCACCGTCGGCTACGACGGCGAACTGTGTCCGGTCACGTGAAGGAGACGGGCCGACCGGCCGGTGACGCGGTAGCGTGCCGCCGGGGAATGGGGGCCGGGGTGTCGATCGCCGAGTTGCAGGTGTACTCCGTCGAAGAGGCGGACGTGTCCGGTGGAGTGTGCGTCGTACGCTGCATAGGCGGCGTGGCGCGGGCCGGACAGGTCTACGCGGCGGGGGAGTCGAGGCTCGGCCTGCGCCGGATCGAGCGGTACGGGCGCGCCGTGGGCTTCTTCGACGCCGGGCACGTGGCGAAGGTGCACCTGACGGGAGCGGTGGTCGCCCTGCTCACCCGGGGGCAGGTGCTGACCTCGGTGCCGCCCGACGGGCACACGCTCGGTGAACTGGAGGCCTGGCTGGCCACCGGTCCGCCGCTGGACGACGAACCCCGCCCGCTGGAGCTGCGGGCCCTGGCGGTGGGCCGGGCGCAGGCCGACTGGCTGCCGGACGAGGTACGGCTGCGCTGGGGCCGGGTGGCGGTGGCCGCGACCCGGCGCAAGGCCGCGTGGACGGGGGAGGACGCGCTGGTGGCCGCTGCCGAGGAGGCGTCCGTACGGGGTTACCTCATCCAGCAGTTCGGGCCCGGCCCCGGCGGTGATCCGGCGGAGCTGTGCCGGGACCTGCTGGCCCTGATCGACGTGACCCCCGAGGAGGCCGCGCGCGAGGCCCGTTCCTGGCGGGAGCTGCCCAAGTCCCGCATCCTGCACCTGCGCCGGATCAAGAACCTGCTGCCCTGGCTCGCGCTGGCCCGGCGCCACCTGGCGCAGCACGACCCGCTGGGCACGGCCGTGGACGCCTGGGCGGCGGTCCGCCCGCAGCTTCCCTGACCCTGGCGCCCTCGCCGTTCACGAGGGTGCAGCACCTGGCGAGGGTGACGGAATCGATGCTGGTCACGCGGGCGGGTACGCCGGTTGCGCGGCGTGTCCCGACGGGCGGTTCCGGGGCTCGGGTTGCGGGACCTGACGGGGTGTCCGTGAGTGGGTGGCGGCGGCACGTCCCATGCCGTCATCGCGCCCGAACAGGAGAGAACGTTGCGTCGCTTCACCCGCTTCACCGTCCCCGCAGTCCTGTGCGTGTCCCTGCTGGCCGCGTCCCCCGGCCTCGCCGGAGCTGCCTCCCAGGCCCCGGACAAGCCCGTCGCACCGGGGTCGGCCCCGGCCGTCATCCCGGGTACGGACGCCCTGCAGCAGCAGGTCGCGTCCCTCGGGGTGACCGGAGAGATCCTCAAGGCGGTCAGTGACCTGGTCGCCGCCATCCTGAAGGCCCCCGACGGCAAGGTTCCGGAGGCGGACGCGGCCAAGCTGAAGGCGGCGATCGACGGAGCCCTCGCGAAGCTCCCGAAGCCGCCCGCCGACCTCCCCAAGCCGCCCGCCGACCTGCCGAAGCCCCCGGCGGACCTGCCGAAGCCCCCGGCGGACGCTCCGAAGCTCCCCGCGGCGGCTCCGAAGCTCCCCGCGGACGCGCCGAAGCTTCCGGCGGCGCCCAAGGCGCCCCTCGACACGCCCAAGCTCCCGGCTGACGCTTCCAAGCTGCCCCTGGCCGTGCCGAAGCTGCCCGTGGCTCCCGTCCGGGCCGCGGGGCCGGTCGATCTGGTCGGTCCCGCCGTGGAGAAGCTGAAGAAGGCCGTCGACGGGGCACTGAAGGCCTCCGGCTCCTGCGGCTGCTCCACGGACGCGACGACCAAGTCCACCGACGTGGTGACCTCCCTGGTCGGTCTGGTCACCGCGCTGCTGACGGGCAGCGGACTGCCGGGTCTGCCGGTCGCGGCGCCAGCCCTCCCGGTTCCCGCGCCCGCGCTGCCCGTCCAGGCCCCCGCGCTGCCCGTGGAGTAGCGCGCCGCGCCGTGCACGCCGTATCCCCGGTGCCTTCCGCCTTCCGCCTTCCGCCTTCCGCCCTCCGGCGGGACACCGGGGATCGACGGGCGATCGGGTTCGGCCGGGCGCTCCCCCCTCGTGCCCCGGTGCCACCGTGCGGACCCCCTTGACGGCGCCGTCCGGCGGATGGACGCTCCGGGACCTCTCATCCGCACCGCTGCATCTGGGGGGAAACCGGAATGCCGCAGCAGCACGACCAGCACGACCGCGACAACCGCAACAACGGCAATGACCGCTACAACGGCACCACGGGGGACGGCGGCGACGGCGGCGGCCGTGGCCGCGCACAGCTCGCCGGGGAGCTGCGCGCCCAGCTCGCCGCCGCCGGTGCGCCGTGGTCGGTGAGCGAGCACCTCGCCGACCACGAGCCGGTCCCGCGGCCCTCCCTCGGCCTGGAGCCGGGGGCCAACCTCACGCCCGCGACCGAGGCGGGCACCGTGGACCTGCGGGCGCTCATCGGCCGGGAGAGCGCGAACCCGGACCTCACCCGGCGCCGCGCCGCGCACGGCCTGCTGCCGGAAACGGAGCCGTCGGCCGTCGGCGCCCGCCCCGCCGCCGTCGACTGGCGCGGCCGCTGGGGATGGTCCTGGATCACCAAGGTGAAGGACCAGAACCCGTGCGGATCCTGCTGGGCCTTCGGCGCCACCGGCCTGGTCGAGTCGATGGCCCGGATCGAGCACAGTGTGTGGGCGAAGCGTTCGGAGGGGGACGTCCACGACGGGCTGAAGTTCAGCTGCGGCCAGGGCAGCAACCCCGAGACCGCCCTCGACTGGATCAAGGCCAGCGGCGGTATATGCGACCCGGATTCCTACCCGTACACGCCCCCGCCGCCCTCCGTTCCCGCCGACCGCCGCGATGCCTGGCGGGCGGACTACACGCCCAGCTGGGACCGGTCCGGGCGCACCACGCGCATCGTGGACTACGTCCGGCTGGGCGACGTGGAGCAGCAGAAGGTCTGGCTCGACACGGTGGGCCCGCTGACCGCCTGCTTCGACGTGTACGACGACTTCTTCGGGCTTGGCGCGGGCGTCTACCGGCGGATCAGCGACCGGCTCGCGGGCGGCCACTGCGTGCTGATCGTCGGCTACGACGACGCCGCCGGGTGCTGGCTCTTCAAGAACTCCTGGGGGCCCGGCTACCACGTGGGCGGCTACGGCCGGATCGCCTACGGCGAGGTGAAGATCGACTACTGGGCCAAGTGCGGCCTGCGCGGCACCAGCACCGACCCGTGGACCAAGCGCCGCCTGCACACCGGGAACCTCTTCGAGAGCGGGAACGGACGCGCGCACCGCAACTTCGAGATGCTCGCGACGACCGGCGGCGGCCGTCTCCAGCACTGGTGGCGCGAGGGCGACGCGCCCTTCCCCTGGGCCCGCGCGGCGGCCTTCGGCGGTGACGCGTCCGGGCTGCCCGCCTTCACCACGACGACGTACAACCGGAACCTGGAGTCGGTGCACGTCACCACGGGCGGGCGGCTGCACCACTGGTTCTACGACCAGACCAACGGCACCTGGCGCGACGCGGGGCTCTTCGGGCCGCCCGACGCGGCGATCGGCGGTACGCCGGCCTTCATCCAGAGCGACTACGGCAAGCCGGGCAACTTCGAGGTGGTGCTGCGCACCGCCGACGGCCGCCTCAACCACTGGTGGCGGATCAACGGCTCGCCCTGGACCTGGAGCGACGGCGGCCGTTTCGGGTCGGGGATCGCGCACTACGGCCCGGCCCTGGTGCAGACCCGGAGCCGCCATCTGGACCTGGTCGCCACCCGCACGGACGGCCGGATGCAGCTCTGGTGGCGCGACGACCCCAATGGCTTCGCCTGGCGCGCGGGCGAGCTGTTCGGCACCGGGATCACCTCCGCGCCGTGCCTGATCGAGGGCCAGTACGGCGCCCTGGACGAGGACACGGCCGGCAACTACGAGCTGTGCGTGGCGGCGGGCGGCCGTGTCGAGCACTGGTGGCGGGGCAACGCGGCGGGCGCGGGCTGGAGCCGCAGCGCGGTCTTCGGGCACGACGCGCTCGCGGTCACCGGGATGCTGCAAGGCAGCTTCGGGTTCAATCTGGAGGTCGTCGTCCTGCGCACCGACCGGCAGCTCCAGCACTACTGGCGCGATGGCGCGGGATGGCACGAGGGGCCGGTGATCGGTCCCGCCTGAGCGCTGACGGATCGGTGATCGGTCCCGCCCGGGCGCCGACGGATCAGAGACGGGGCCGCGGTGGAGGTACGGACGGTGGCGATCCGCGTCGGTGAGGCGTACACGCTGCGGCTCACCGGGCGCGGGGCGCGCGGGTACGTGTGGACCTGGCGGGTGACGGGTGACGCGGACGCGGTCGAGGTGGCGGAAGGTCCCGCGCGGGAACCGGAGCGGGGCCCGGAGCGGGGCCCGGCGCGGGGCTCGGCGCGAGATCCCGCGCACGGCCCGCCGGAGCCGGAGCCGGTGCTGCCCGGTGCCCCGGTGGAAAGGACGTACGTCGTCCGCGGCCGCTGTCCCGGGGGGCGGGCCCGGATCCGCTTCGCCCAGGTCAGGCCGCCGTATCCGGACGAGGCGCCGTACGACGAGTTCGTGCTGGAGGTCGAGGTCACCGGCCGCCCGGACGGGTGAGCGGCCCGGCCGCCCGGCTAGCCCCAGGGCCCGGCCACCCGGTGGCCCCGGGGGTCCCGGGGGTCCCGCCGCCCCGCCGCCCGGTGGTCCACATCCTGGACGGCTGATCAGATGCACCTGTCTTGTATCTAAGCTGTGCGCATGCCATCAGCCACTGCCACGGCCGCCTCGGCCCCCGCCACCCTCACCGCCGCGGAACGGGTCTACCAGCACGTCAAGAACGGCGTGCTCGACCGCCGCTACGAAGGCGGCTCGCTGCTCACCGAGGGCGAACTCGCCGACGCGGTAGGGGTGTCGCGCACGCCCGTGCGCGAGGCGCTGCTGCGGCTGGAGACGGAAGGGCTGATCAAGCTCTACCCGAAGAAGGGCGCGCTGGTGCTGTCCGTCTCGGCCCAGGAGATCGCCGATGTGGTGGAGACCCGGCTGCTGGTCGAGGAGTTCACCGTGCGCCGGGCCGTCCCGGCCGCCCCCGCCCTGCTGGAGCGGCTCGCGGAGCTGATCGAGGAACACCGGCGGCACGCGCGGAGCGGCGACCTCGCCGCGCTGATGGCCGCCGACCGCTGCTTCCACGCCGAGATCGTGCGCAGCGTCGGCAACCAGATCCTCTCCCGGCTCTACGACCAGATGCGCGACCGGCAGCTGAGGATGGGCGTCGCCCTGCTGCACGCGCACCCCGAGCGGATCGCCAGGACCCTCACCGAGCACACCGAGATCCTCGACGCGCTGCGCGCGGGGGACGGCGAGGCCGCCGCCGACGCCGTACGCGGCCACATCGGCCGGGTCGCGGCCCTGGTCCGGGGTGACGCGCGATGAGCGAGGTGAGCGTGCCCGTGACGGCGAGCAGCGCGGCCGGGAGCGAGACCGCGAGCGTGATCGTGCCCGTGCCCGTGCCCGTGCCCGTGGTCAAGGATCCGCCGGGCGGCCGCCGGGCCGTCCTCATCTGGTCCATCGGCGTCGCCGTCTACTTCGTCGCCGTCATCTTCCGCACCAGCCTCGGCGTCGCGGGCCTGGACGCGGCGGACCGCTTCCACGTCAGCGCCTCCGCCCTGTCCACCTTCTCCCTGCTCCAGCTGCTCGTGTACGCGGGCATGCAGATACCCGTCGGACTGATGGTGGACCGGCTCGGCACGAAGAAGGTGCTCACGCTCGGCGCGGTGCTCTTCACCGCCGGGCAGATCGGGTTCGCGTTCTCGCCGTCCTACGGGACCGCGCTCGCCGCGCGCGCCCTGCTGGGCTGCGGCGACGCGATGACCTTCATCTCGGTGCTGCGGCTGGGCACCCGCTGGTTCCCGGCCCGGCGCGGGCCGCTGATGGCGCAGCTCGCCGGGCTGGTCGGCATGGCGGGCAACCTGGTCTCCACGCTGGTCCTGGCGCCCGTCCTGCACGGGGTCGGCTGGGTGCAGGCCTTCGCGGGCAGCGCGGTGGCGGGGCTGGTGGTGCTGGTTCCGCTGGTGCTGTTCCTGCGCGACCACCCCGAGGGGCACGCGCCGCCGCCGGTGGCGCGGGGCGAGGGGGGCTACGTACGCCGCCAGATCGCCGAATCCTGGCGCGAGCCCGGGACCCGGCTCGGGCTGTGGGTCCACTTCACGACGCAGTTCCCGGCGATGGTGTTCCTGCTGCTGTGGGGGATGCCGTTCCTGGTCGAGGCGCAGGGGATGACGCGGGGCGGTGCGGGCGGGCTGCTGACGCTGATCGTGGTCGCGAACATGGGGTTCGGGCTGGTGTACGGGCAGCTGGTGGGCCGTCGGCAGAGCGCGCGGATTCCGCTGGCGCTCGGCACGGTGGGGGTGACGGCGCTGCTGTGGGGGGCGGTGCTCCTGTACCCGGGGGAGCGGGCGCCGATGTGGCTGCTGGTCGTGCTGTGCGTGGTGCTGGGGACGTGCGGGCCGGCCTCGATGATCGGCTTCGACTTCGCGCGTCCGG
The DNA here is from genome assembly GCF_030063135.1 of Streptomyces sp. G-G2. Taxonomy (GTDB): domain Bacteria; phylum Actinomycetota; class Actinomycetes; order Streptomycetales; family Streptomycetaceae; genus Streptomyces. The sequence goes on along the minus strand of NZ_JASISO010000007.1, from coordinate 36,212 downwards.
CGAATCCGGCGGCGCGGCAGGGGACGGCTTCCGGGATCACGAACATGGGCGGGTTCATCGCGTCGATGACGACGTTGCTGGTGGTGGGGGTGTTGCTGGATGCGACGGGGGACGACTACCGGGTCGCGTTCTCGTCGGTGTTCGTGCTGGAGGCGGTCGGGGTGACGCAGATCCTGCGGTTGCGGGGGCGGGCGTTGCGGGCCGAGCGGCTGGCTGTCGCCGCGGCCGTCCCGATCCCGCGCCCGGCCGCTGCCCCCCGCCCCTGACCCGGGCCCCGAGCCCGCCGTCCGGGGTTCGCCTCACACGCCGGCGGGGCCCCGGGGTCGCCTCAAGCGCCGGCGGGGCTGGAATCGCCTCCGGCAATCCAGCCCCGCCGAGCACCTGTAGCCCCGCCCGGCGGAGCCACGGTTCGTTACGGGGTGACCGCGAAGGCCGTCAGGATCGCTTCCGCCAGCTCCGCGTCGCCCTCCACCTTCACCCGGTCGCCCACCGCACGCGCGCGGACCCGGCCCGCCGCCAGGCGGACGTACGTCTCCCAGTCCATCGTCAGCGTCACCGCCGGGCCCAGCGACGGCGCGCTGTCCATCGTCCCGCGCCCCTCGCCGTCCACCCGTACCGTCCGCATGAACTCCAGCGTCCCGTGCACGTCCAGCACCACCGCCGACCCCGCGGGCGCGCCCGCCCGCTTCGCGACCACCTTCGGGAGCCCCGCCAGCAGCAGGTCCCGGGCCACGGTCGCGCCCGGGGAGTCCCAGTTCCCCGGTACGCCGAGCGCGGCCCGCAGGTCCTGCTCGTGGATCCACACGTCGAACGCCCGCAGCCGCATCGCGTGTTCCAGCGTCGTCTGCTCGCCCAGCGGTCCCCGGACCATCGTGGTGGCCGGATCCCGTTTCTCGTTGCGCAGCTGCCGCATCCGCCGGATCACCGTGTACTCCAGCTCCGAGGTCATCTCGGGGGCGGTGTGGTGACGGCGTACGTCGACCTGCACCTCCATGTACCGGGTGAACTCGTCGACCACGTGCCGCAGGTCCCTCGGCAGGGTGTGGATCGGCCGGGGGTCGCCCAGCTGCTCGCACTCGATGCCGATGATGTGTGAGACGACGTCACGGACGGACCAGTTGGGGCACGGGGTCGCCCGGTTCCATTCGGCTTCCGCCAAGGGCAGGACCAGCTCGGATATCGCCTCGATGGAGTGGGTCCACGCATCGACGTAGGGCTGAAGGCTTGGATGGACGGTCAACGGGACCCCTCGCGTGCTGTTCAGTGGCGCGTGGCGCGTTGTGGACTGGTTGGCGACGTGGTTGTCAAAGCTACGCTGCCGGTGAGCACCCCGGCAGTGCTTTCGTGTGACGATCGTAGGCCCCGAGTTGACGGCTTGAATGCCAGAACGGTGGTAGTGTGCGCGCCTCCTTGATCCAAATCGCGGTGAACGACGGCGAGTCGGTGGTTTCCCGGCGTTCTCGCGTCGCCGGCCTCGTCCGTGAGCAGAGCGGCTCCGATCTGGTGGTCCTGCCGGAACTGTGGGGCGTCGGCGCCTTTTCCTACGAGCAGTTCGAGACAGAGGCCGAGCCGCTGGACGGACCGACCTACGAGGCGATGTCGAAGGCGGCGCGCGACGCCGGGGTCTGGCTGCACGCGGGTTCGGTCGTGGAACGCTCCGGTGACGGTTCCCTCTACAACACCGCCCTCGTGCTGTCCCCCGAGGGCGAACTGGCGGCCACCTACCGCAAGATCCACCGCTTCGGCTTCGACCAGGGCGAGGCCGTCCTGATGGCGGCGGGCGACTCGCTGACCACCGTCGCCCTGCCGCAGACCGTGCTGGGCCTGGCCACCTGCTACGACCTGCGCTTCCCGGAGCTGTTCCGCGGCCTGGTCGACGCGGGCGCGCGGACCATGGTGGTGGCCGCGGGCTGGCCCGCCCGGCGCCGCGCCCACTGGACCCTGCTGAACCGGGCGCGCGCCGTCGAGGACCAGTCGTACGTCCTCGCCTGCTCCACCGCCGGCACGCACGCCGGGGTCGAGCAGGCGGGCCACAGCCTGGTGGTGGACCCGTGGGGCGAGGTGATCGCCGAGGCGGGCCCGGGCGAGGAGGTCCTGACCGTGGACCTGGACCCGGCCAAGGTCGAGGAGACCCGGGAGCAGTTCCCGGCCCTCAAGGACCGGGTGCTCGGGGTCCGGCGCACCGGCTGACCCCGGCGACGGGGGAGCGGGCGGACAGCCGGTGGTCATTTCTCCTCCGCGTCCTCCTCCCGTTCCTCCCGTTCCTCCCGTTCCTTCTCCGCCATCCGGATCACGCACACCGCCACCGCCAGCAGCAGCGCCGCGTCCGTGTCCTCCCGGATCACGTCCACGGCGTACGTCTCGCGCACCCGGTACCACTGGCGGCTGATCAGGGACAGCAGCTCCCCGTCGTACTCGACCTTGAACTCGCGGTCCAGGATCCGTCCGCTGACGTCCAGTTCCGTGCCCTCCGAGAGGGTCACGCGGTAGTGGTTGCGCAGCAGCGAGAACCGCTTCTTGCGGATGACGGCGAGCTTCTGCCCGTCCCGCTCCAGGGTCATCGCGTCGCGGAAGCTGAACATCTTCTCCCGCAGCGTGATCAGGATCCGGCCGTCCGGGTCCTTCAGCTCCAGGGTGTCGCGGACCCGCAGCGCCTTCCCGTCGACCAGGAAGGCGTGTCTGCCCGCCTCGTCCTCGACCCAGTAGTCGTCGCCGATGGCCAGCACTTTGTCCCGAACCAGGTATTTCATGCCGTCATCGCTGCCCGCGATAGGTTGCCGCCATGCCTCTGCTCTATGTGACCGACCTGGCGTACCCGGCGCGCGGCCGCCGCTACTGCGACGAGGACATATTCCTCACCTCGCGGCTGCGCGAGGAGTTCGCGCTGGCCCTGTGCCACCCGCTCGACGCGCAGGCCCTGCTGCCCGCCTTCGACGCGGTGATCGTCCGCAACAGCGGTCCCGTGCTGCACCACCAGGAGGCCTACGACGCCTTCCGCGCGCACGCCCTCGCCACCGGGGCCCGGGTCTACAACCCGCTCACGGGCCGCGCCGACATGGCGGGCAAGCGGTACCTCCTGGAGCTGACCCGGGCCGGTTATCCGGTGATCCCCACGGTGGACGACCCGGCCGACCTGCACCTGCTGCCGCAGGCGCGCGAGTACGCCGTCAAGCCCCAGCAGGGCGCCGACTCGATCGGCCTGGTCTTCACCGCGGATCCCGCCCCGCACCTCACCCCCGGCGGTGGGCTGCTCGTCCAGCCGCGCGTGGACTTCGCGTACGAGGTGTCGTTCTACTTCGTCGACGACGCCTTCCAGTACGCCCTGTACGCGCCCGACCCGGCCCGCCGCTGGGAGCTGGAGCCGTACGCCGCCACCCCCGCCGACCTGGCCTTCGCCCGCTCGTTCATCGACTGGAACACACTCAGCCACGGCATCCAGCGGGTCGACGCCTGCCGCGCGCCCTCCGGCGAACTCCTGCTGGTCGAGCTGGAGGACCTCAACCCGTACCTGTCCCTGGACCTGGTCCCCGAGCGGGTCCGCGAGGGGTTCGTGGGCGCCCTGACGGCCTCCCTCCGGTCCTTCCTGGCCTGATGGCACCCTTGACGCATGAATCCTGCCGCGTCCGCACCCCGTCGCGCCCGAGTCCGTGCCCCCGAGCTGATCGGCAAGGGTGGCTGGCTGAACACCGGAGGCAAAGACCTCACTCTCGCCGAACTGCGAGGTAAGTGCGTTGTTGTGGATTTCTGGACCTTCTGCTGCGTCAACTGCCTGCACGTCCTCGACGAGCTGCGGGAGCTGGAGGAGAAGCACCGCGACACCCTCGTGATCATCGGTGTGCACTCGCCGAAGTTCGTGCACGAGGCCGAGCACCAGGCCGTCGTGGACGCGGTCGAGCGGTACGGGGTCCACCACCCGGTCCTCGACGATCCCGAGCTGGCCACCTGGAAGCAGTACGCCGTCCGGGCCTGGCCCACGCTCGTCGTGATCGACCCCGAGGGCTACATCGTGGCCCAGCACGCCGGGGAGGGGCACGCGCACGCCATCGCGCGGCTGGTCGAGGAGCTGGAGGCGGAGCACGGGGCCAAGGGGACCCTGCGGCGCGGGGACGGGCCGTACGTGGCGCCGGAGCCCGTCGCGACCGGCCTGCGGTTCCCCGGCAAGGCGCTCGCGCTGCCGTCGGGGAACATCCTGGTGTCCGACTCGACCCGGCACCAGCTGGTCGAGCTGGACGCGGACGGCGAGGGCGTCGTACGCCGGATCGGCAGCGGGGAGCGCGGCTTCGGGCCGGACGCCTTCAGCGAGCCGCAGGGCCTGGCGCTGCTGCCCGACGGGAGGGTCGTGGTCGCGGACACCGTCAACCACGCGCTGCGCGTCTTCGACCCGGCCACCGGGGCCGTGGAGACCGTCGCCGGGACGGGCCGCCAGTGGTGGCAGGGCTCGCCCACCGCCGGGCCCGCGCGCGAGGTGGACCTGTCCTCGCCGTGGGACGTGGCCTGGTGGCGCGGCAAGGTGTGGATCGCGATGGCCGGGGTGCACCAGCTGTGGACCTGGGACCCGGAGTCCGACACCGTCGAGGTGGCGGCGGGGACCACCAATGAGGGCCTGGTCGACGGGCCCGCCGCCGAGGCCTGGTTCGCGCAGCCCTCGGGGCTGGAGGCCGCCGGGGACGAGCGGCTGTGGATCGCCGACTCCGAGACCAGCGCGCTGCGGTACGCGGAGCCCTCGGCGGACGGCGCCGGGTACGTCATCAGGACCGCCGTCGGCAGCGGCCTGTTCGACTTCGGCCACCGGGACGGGGAGGCGGGCCAGGCCCTGCTCCAGCACCCGCTCGGGGTGACCGCCCTGCCGGACGGCTCGGTCGCGGTCTGCGACACCTACAACCACGCCCTGCGCCGCTACGACCCCGCCACCGGCGAGGTCAGCACCCTGGCCACCGACCTGCGCGAGCCCAGCGACGCCGTGCTCGTCGGGGAGGACATCCTGGTCGTCGAGTCCGCCCGGCACCGGCTGACCCGGCTGCGGCTGCCGGAGGAGGCGGTGCGGGTGGAGTCCGTCGCGCACCGGACGCAGCGTGCGGCGACGGAGGTGGCGCCCGGGACGCTCCGCCTCGACGTGGTCTTCCAGGCCCCGACCGGACAGAAGCTGGACACCCGGTACGGGCCGTCGACCCGGCTCCAGGTCTCCTCGACGCCGCCGGAGCTGTTGGCGGGGGGCGGGGGGCAGGGCACGGACCTGTTCCGGGAGCTGGTCCTGGCGGACGGGGTCGCGGAGGGGGTGCTGCACGTGTCGGCGATGGCGGCGTCCTGTGACGACGACCCGGAGAACGAGTACCCGGCCTGCCACATGCATCAGCAGGACTGGGGGGTGCCGGTGCGGGTCGTCTCGGGTGGCGTGGGCCGCCTGCCGCTGGTCCTGGCGGGCATGGACGCCTGACCTCCCGGTCGCCCCCGGGCAGGGCCGTGTGGGGCTCCGCCCGGTGGGCGCCTGCGGCTCGGTCGGCCCTCCGGGGGCGCCTCGAACGCCGGCGGGGCTGGTCGTGGCTGGTGCCGCCAACGCCGGCGGGGCTGGTTGCGGCCGGTGCCTCGGGGGTCAGCCCTCCAGGAATGACACCAGGGCGTTGGCCAGCAGGTACGGGTCGTCCGCGCCGCACAGTTCGCGGGCGCTGTGCATCGACAGGATCGCGACACCGATGTCAACGGTCTGGATGCCGTGGCGCGCGGCCGTGATCGGGCCGATCGTCGTACCGCAGGGCATCGAGTTGTTCGAGACGAAGCTCTGCCACGGCACGCCCGCGCGCTCGCACGCCGCCGCGAAGACCGCGCGCCCGCTGCCGTCGGTCGCGTACCGCTGGTTGACGTTGACCTTGAGGATCGGGCCGCCGTTGGCGCGCGGGTGGTGCGTCGGGTCGTGCCGCTCGCCGTAGTTGGGGTGCACCGCGTGCCCGGTGTCCGAGGAGAGGCAGATGGTGCCCGCGAAGGCGCGCGCCCGGTCCTCGTAGCTGCCGCCGCGCGCGAAGACTGAACGTTCCAGCACATTGCCCAGCAGGGGGCCGTCGGCGCCCGTGTCGGACTGCGAGCCGTTCTCCTCGTGGTCGAAGGCGGCCAGCACGGGGATGTGGTCGAGGTGGTCGGCGGCGGACACGGCGGCCAGCGCGGCGATGCCCGCGTGCACCGACAGCAGGTTGTCCATCCGGGGCCCGGCGAGCAGCTCGCGGTCGCGGCCGAGGTAGGCGGGCGGCTCGATCGAGTGGACCATCAGGTCCCAGCCCGCCACCGAGCCCTGCGTCAGGCCCTCTTCCTCCTCCAGGAAGGCGATGAGGTCGCCCTCGTGGGCCTCGCCCAGCCCCCAGATCGGCTGCATGTGGCGCTGCTTGTCGAGCTTGAGGCCCTCGCTGTTGGCCGACCGGTCGAGGTGCACGGCGAGTTGCGGCACGCGCAGCAGCGCCCGGTCGATGTTGACGAGCCGCTCGGTGCCGTCGCGCAGGGTGAGCCGTCCCGCGAGGCCGAGGTCCCGGTCCAGCCAGGTGTTGAGCAGGGTGCCGCCGTAGACCTCGACGGCGACCTGCCGCCAGCCCTGTGAGCCGGTGTCAGGCAGCGGCTTGACACGGAGGTTGGGGGAGTCGGTGTGCGCGCCGACGATCCGGTACGGGGTGTGCGCGGCCGCGCCCTCCGGGACGTACCAGGCGATGAGCGCGCCGCCGCGCAGGACGAACTTGCCCCCCGCGGACGAGTCCCAGGCGTCCGTTTCCGACAACTGCCTGAAGCCTGCCTTCTCCAGCCGCTCGCCCGCGTTGGCGACAGCGTGGTACGGCGATGGGCTCGCCGCCAGGTAGGTCATCAGATCGTCGGTGTGGCCGCGGTCGAAGCGGGCGGGAGAGCTCATGTGGTTCACCTTAACGACGGTCGTGTTCGTCATGGCCGGGCTGTGGCGGATAGCCGACCGACAGCCGGGGAGCGAGGGCGCGGGGGTGTGGTCCGCGGTCCCGGCCGGTTCAGCCCGGCGGACGCTCGAAGCGTCGCTGCAGCTGTCTGCGCTCGCCCCGGCGGATGCGCGGGAGCATCTCGGGGGTCTGCGCGGAGCGCTGCTCGCGCCTCTTGCGTCCGGCGCAGAAGATACAGGCCTCGCCGGGCGGAGCGTCGAGGTCCATGGGGGCGCCGGGGTGTTCCGCGCATCCGGAGGGGTTGCGCGGACGGGACAGTTCGCGGGCCACGATGAAGGCGCGGTGCAGGTCGTCGGCGACCCGGACGAACTCCTCGTCGGGCGAGCCGATGGTCAGGTGGAAGCGCCATTCGTCGAGCGTGCGGAGGTACAGCCGCAGCCCTTCCAGCGTGTACGGCGGCTCCGGCACGGGGTAGCCGAGCCGCCGCTGCTCCGGCGCGGGCGCCGCCGCGGGCGCTCCGCCGCGGCCGCGCAGGCCCTTGCGGCGCCGGTCGTTGCAGAGCAGGCAGCGGCCCCAGCCCTCGGGGGCTTCCGGGTCCAGGGCCCCGTTGGGGTGGATGGGGCACCCGGTGTAGCTCTTGGACGGGGCCAGTGCGGAGGCCGTCTGGAAGGCCGTGTAGAGGGCGTCGGCGATCCCGTCGTACTCGGAGGGGTGGGCGCCCTCGTAGAGGTCCTGGACGCGGTCGCCGAGGGTGCCCAGCTTGGCCTGCAGCTCCTTGAGGGCGTACGGCCGCCCGGTCGGGACGGAGTACCCCCTGCTGTGCCGGTCCTGTGCGCTCATGTTACGAGCGTCCCACGAACCGCCGACAACCCGTGCACGCGGTCGGCCGGACCCCCGCTGATCAGGGAGTCCGGCCGGCGCGGATACACCGCGTACGTCTGTGGAACCGATGGCGCGTCCTAGAAGGCGGCCTCGTCGAGGTCCATCAGGGAGTTGTCGACGGCCTCGGCCAGCTGGCGCTGGACGGAGACGCCCGGCAGGACCTGACCGGCGAAGAACTTCGCGGCGGCGATCTTGCCCTGGTAGAAGGCGACGTCCTTGGCGGCGGCGCCGTTCAGCTTCTCGGCGGCCACGGCCGCGCCCTTGAGCAGCAGGTATCCGACGATCACGTCGCCGGAGGCCATCAGCAGGCGGGTGGTGTTCTGGCCGACCTTGTAGATGTTGCGGACGTCCTCGCCGGTGGCGGTGAGGTCGGTGACCATCTGGCCGACGATGGCCTCCAGGTCCACGGCGGCCTTGGCCAGCGCGTCGCGGGCGCCGGACAGCTCCTCGCCGCCGACGGCCTCGGCCAGGAACTTCTTGATCGTCTCGGTGAGGACGTTCAGCGAGGCGCCCTGGTCGCGGACGATCTTCCGGAAGAAGAAGTCCTGGCCCTGGATCGCCGTGGTGCCCTCGTAGAGGGTGTCGATCTTGGCGTCGCGGATGTACTGCTCGATCGGGTACTCCTGCAGGTAGCCGGAGCCGCCGAAGGTCTGCAGGGACTGCGCGAGCTGCTCGTAGGACTTCTCCGAGCCGTAGCCCTTCACGACCGGCAGGAGCAGGTCGTTCAGGCCGACGAGGGAGGAGGCGTCCTCGCCCGCGGCCTGCTTGACCTGGATCTCGTCCTGGACGGAGGCGGTGTAGAGCACCAGGGCGCGCATGCCCTCGGCGTAGGCCTTCTGCGTCATGAGCGAGCGGCGCACGTCGGGGTGGTGCGTGATGGTGACCTTGGGCGCGGTCTTGTCCATGAAGTTCGCGAGGTCCGGGCCCTGCACGCGCTCCTTGGCGTACTCCAGCGCGTTCAGGTAGCCGGTGGAGAGGGTGGCGATGGCCTTCGTGCCGACCATCATCCGGGCGAACTCGATGATCATGAACATCTGGCGGATGCCGTCGTGCTTGTCACCGATCAGCCAGCCCTTGGCCGGGTGCCGGTCGCCGAAGGTCATCTCGCAGGTGTTGGAGGCCTTGAGGCCCATCTTGTGCTCGACGTTCGTGGCGTAGACGCCGTTGCGCTCGCCCAGCTCGCCGGTCTCCCAGTCGAAGTGGAACTTCGGGACCAGGAAGAGCGAGAGGCCCTTGGTGCCCGGGCCGTGGCCCTCGGGGCGCGCGAGGACGTAGTGGAGGATGTTCTCCTCCATGTCGTGCTCGCCCGAGGTGATGAAGCGCTTGACGCCCTCGATGTGCCAGGAGCCGTCCGCCTGCTCGATCGCCTTGGTGCGGCCCGCGCCGACGTCCGAACCCGCGTCGGGCTCGGTGAGGACCATGGTGGAGCCCCAGCGCTTGTCGACCGCGATCTGGGCGACCTTCTTCTGCGCCTCGTTGCCCTCCTCGTGCAGGATCCCGGCGAAGGCCGGACCCGAGGAGTACATCCAGATGGCCGGGTTCGAGCCGAGCAGCAGCTCCGCGTAGCCCCAGATGAGGGAGCGGGGCGAGGTGGTGCCGCCGATCTCCTCGGGCAGGCCGAGGCGCCAGTACTCGGAGTCCATGAAGGCTTCGTAGCTCTTCTTGAAGGACGCCGGGACGGGCGCGGTGTTCGTCTCGGGGTCGAAGACCGGCGGGTTGCGGTCGGCGTCCGTGAAGGACGCGGCCAGCTCGTTCTCGGCGAGGCGGGCCAGCTCGGACAGGACGCTCTTGGCGGTCTCGGTGTCCATCTCCCCGAACGGGCCGGTGCCGTACAGCTTGTCGCGGCCGAGCACCTCGAACAGGTTGAACTCGATGTCGCGCAGATTCGACTTGTAGTGCCCCATGGCTACGGCTCCGTTTTAAGGATCGGGGAGACAGGTTCCTCGTACTTACCAATCGGTAATGTCATGATGCTACCCGCGGGTAATAAGAACAACCCTTGCTTGACGACTGTGACCAGCATCAAGCCAGAAACGCTGGAGAGCCGCTCAAAGAGGTCCGGCCGGGGCTGTGACCAGCCGGTCACCCGTCGCAGCCCACCGCCTTGCGGGCCGCGGGCTCGTATGCCGTGATGAAGGCGGTGAGGGCGGTCCGACGTGCGGTCACGTCGGAGGGCCCGCCGTAGGCCGACACCTCGGTGATGAACAGTCGTGCCTGGCCCTGGAAGACGCATTTCACCGTGGCGAGGGCCGTGGAGTCGGTCACCCAAGCCTCGTCGCCAACGGCGATCTTCCGCGGGTTGCCCGCGAGGTTGAGCTTCTGCTGGATCACCTTCGGCAGGTCCGGGACCTGGGTGGTCACATCGCCGATCGCCTTCAGAGCCAACCCCTTGTCGACGGTCACCTCGCAGCGCGGAGTGCCGATCCCGGATCCGTCCGGCGACTGCGCCAGCTTCTTCCCCGGTGGTAGCAGCGGTTCGAGCAGGGAGGGCTGGACCGGGACCCCGCAGACGTCACCCGGCACCGCGTAGTCACGGCCCTGCTCGCCGCACCCGGCCAGGGTGACGAGCAGGGCGGCGGCGGCGAGCACGCCCCACCGGCGGTTCACTGGGTGCCTGCCAGGCCCTTGGCGCGGACGTTCCCGTTCACCGCGGCGAGGTTGATCTCGTTCTGCAGGGTGTACGCCGTCCCGGCGTCCTGGGGGTTGACCTTGTACCACTCCTCGGAGAGCGCTTTCAGCTGGTTCGACCGCAGGGTGAACACGTCTTTGTTGTGCTGCCCGATCTCCGCGTCGATCCGATTCTGCTCGTCCAGCTGCCACTGGTAGGCGAGCGCGTCGACCCCGCGCTGCACGGCGTCCCCGACGACGGGGAAGACCGCGTTCGCCACTCCGCCGAAGCCGTGATAGATCCACTTCGCCTCCCAGGCCGGATCGTGCTTGTCCGTCTTGAGGGCCTGGTAGCGGGCCTCCTCCAGGAAGCCGACGGTGTTGCCCGCCCGCTGGAGCGTCTCGTGCGGGTCGCGGGGGTGGTCGTTGTGGATGTCCTGGACCATTTCGCGGTTCATCGCCTCGTTGAGCATGCCGTAGGAGTTCTGGTCCCGGGAGATCTGCTTGCTGACCTCCAGCAACTGGTTCCGGTCGAGGAGCCGCGGGTCACCGGGGTCGTCGGACAGGGCGCTCGTCGAATGGTGGACCACGTCGCCGTGGCGCGCCAGGACCGTCGCCATGTCGTCCCGCAGCTCCGGAGCGAAATCGTCCCCCGCCGCCGACAGGTACTTCAGCGAGCTGTCCAGCACCTTGCGGTGGTCCGCCGTGAGGTCGACCGGCTGGGCGGACGGGTCGAGCGGGTTGACCCCGGTGGCCGCCGCGACCAGGGCGTTGCCCGTGGCCTCGCGGGAGGAGTTGCCGTCGTGGCTGTTCAGCGGGGTGTCGTCGAAGGAGTGGCGGTCCTTGAGGACGTACTCCGCGTTGTTCGTCGGCTGGGTCGTGTTGAAGAACTCGGTCGCCGCGTTCGGGCTGTTGGCCAGGCCCGTCATGAAGCCGGTCATCGGGTCGCGGCCAAAGTCCTCGCCGGTGAAGTTCATCTTGGGCATCGGAGGGGTGCCGCTGTTCCAGTAGTGGTCCGGAAGCTTCATCTTCTTCTCGGTGGCCACGAGGGCGTTCCCGTAGTCGTTCAGGAAGCGGTTGTCCCAGTCGCCGCTGCGCATCAGGTTGCTCATCAGCTGGAAGCCGTAGACCCGCGTGCCGCGCGTCTGGACGGTCTGATCGCCCAGCTTGACCATCTCGTCCTCCCAGCCCCGCATGGCCGGGCTGTCGGACTGGGTGGCCCCGGCCAGGGTGAAGCTGAGGTTCTTCTGGAAGTCGCCCAACTGGTCGAGCCGGGCCCGCTGGAGGGTCCCGCCGTCGGAGGGGTCCGAGAGGTCCGCCCAGAAGTCCAGCAGGCCGCGCGGACCGAGGGTGGTGGCGAACTCCTCCTGGAACAGCCGGTCGTCCTTGTGCGCGGCCAGGTCCTTGTTCAGCTGGTCGAACTCCTCGGGCGTCAGGTCGTCGCCCTTCTTCTTGAGGAGGTTCGCGATCCGCTCCGCGTCCTTGATGGCCGCCGCGGCCACGTCGCGGTTGTAGTAGCTGGCGTCGGAGAACCCGTACGGATTCTGGGCGACCAGCATGGTCAGCGCCTGGGCGGCGGTGGTGTCGCTCTCCGTGGCGTGGACCAGGATGCCCTGGACCTCGTCGCGCAGCGCGATGGCGTCGGCCTCGGAGTGCTGCGGCACGGGGTGGCCCTTGGCCGCGCGGTCGGGGTGGATGTTCATCGTGACCGTGAAGCCGCCGTTACCGGTGCTCACCACGGTCAGGTTCCGGGCCAGGGCCTGCTCGATGGCCGTGTTGAGCTTGGCCTTGTAGTCGACCAGCTCGCCGTGCGTGTCGCTCAGGATGTTGCGGATGCTGTCCGCCTCCGTCGCGGCGTCGGCGAACTCCTTGGCGGTCTTGCCGATGAACTCCCGCGTCACGGTGGCGTTCACCCCGGCCCACTTCGCCTTGGCCGCCTTCCCGCCCATGTCGCTGCGGGCGTCCTCCGCCAGCGTCCGCAGCTTGGCGACCATCGCGGACCAGTCGGTGACGGCCGTGGCGAGCTTGGAGAAGTCCGCGAACCGCAGTGCGTCGAGATCCATCAGTGCTGCGCCCTTTCCTCGAAGCCCTTGTCCAACTGCTCGTACTTGAGCTGCGTCGCGATCCAGTGCTCGCCCTCGGCATGCGCGTTCTGCGTGTAGTCGAGGTGGTTGGAGATGTGCGCGCAGGCCTCCAGCAGGGTGTTGACCTGCGTGTTCCACGCGTCGGCGACGGTCGACAGCGCGCCGCCGAGCGCGAAGTCCTTCTTCAGCGAACCGGCGGCCTCGTACGTACTGGCCTTGGCGTGGTCCCCGTCGGTGTCCAGCCGCTGGTGCAGCGTGAACGCCGCGTCGCCTATGGCGGCCAGGTCCTGCTGCGTGACGACCAGGTCCCCTTGAGGCGTGGGCCCGCCGCCGCCGCCGTCGTCGGGGACGTGGTTGAGTCGCATCGACGCCTGCTTATCGGCCGTGGCCGTTCGCAATTCCGCCCATTCCTGTTCGAACGACACCGGATTCCCCTCGTGAGCATGACCTCATCGGACCGTTCTCGGCCAGGCTAGCCCGATTGGAGTCAGTCTCCGAGAGTCTCTCTTCCAGGGGGAGTTGGGTTCAGTTCGCACCACACGGTCTTGCCGCGCGCGACCTTACGTCTCAGGCTTGCTCTGGAAGCAGGTGGACACGACGGTGACGGCGAGGACCGAGGTCTTGCCCCTGGCCCGCTCGTCCAGCAGCTGGATCTCAGCTGAGAGTTTTCCGTCATCCGAGTTCGCGACGATCGTCGGGGTCTTCGCGGCACTTTCGTCCGGGCCGTCTTTTACTATGGTCCAGCCGTTCTCCGGAAAGGATTTCCGCATTCGGGCCATGGCCTTTTCCATGTCCTCCACTGAGACATCGTATACGCTCCATGGGTGATGGACTTGATGCACCTTCCCCTCAGGCTTGAAGTGAGAACATTCCAAGAGGCTGGCCCTCGCGCGGGTCACCTGCCCCTTCAAGGCGATCAGGTCCAGGATTCGACTGGAGGCTTTCTCGGTCTCCGCCTGCACTTCCTTGGTGTCGAGTGTTTTCGCCGTGGGTTTGTTCATATCTGCGCATCCTGTGAGGAGTATGCATGCCAGGAAGGCGTGGCCGGCCAATGTGATTCTCTTATTCAAGAACGGTCCTGTCGTATTTCCCGGTGATGACGGCTGCCTGGTTCCGAAGGCTGACCGGATCCTCCCAGAATCCTCCGTGATTCGAAGAGTCACTCTTCATGATCTTCCCGCCGAAATCTTCGTCCGTGGGAATGTTCCAATCGTCGCCGAGTCCGACGAGTCTCCCGCCGTGCCGCACGATCATGTCGTCGCCGCTACCACCCATCGCCCATACGTGACCGGGCTTGAGGCCGAGGTCGATGGCCCGGTCGACCTGCATGCCAGGGCTGCCGATGGCGATGATTTCGTCGGCCATGGCGCCGTCCCGCCATGTGCCGGACTGTGTCGCGACGCCGACGACCGTGCTGCCGTAACTGTGGCCCATGACAGTGGTGTGGGACGCGGTTCCGGTCGCTTCCTGGTGGGCGGCCCGCTGACCCTGCATGAACTGTTGCAGGGTGGGTCCACCCTGCTCCGCATAGCCTCCGGCCGTCGCTTGAGGAATGTCGTTCGGTGCGTTGTAGTCGAACCAGGTGATGGTGGAAATCTTTTCGCCCGGAGCGGCACTGTTGCTCGCGTCCCAGAGTTTTTCGCTGCGCAGTAGATCCTTGCCGATGTCCGGCAGCTTCGACTTCGTGCCAGGTACGTAGACCGATGTGTGATCCGCCGTGTCCGGATTTCCGTTGGCGAGGACGACCCGCCCGTCGTCGAGTTCAGCGTTGAATTTCAGCAGATACGCTTCGGGGAGATTGCTGTCGGCCGACCGCTTGAACCGCTGCTCGATGGCCTCCATGCCTTTGAGCCGGCCCTCGATCTTCGCCTTCTGCCCCGCGTAGTCCTTGTTGTGCCACTCCAGCCATTCCTTGCTGTACACCATGTCGCCGCGCGCGCCGTGACTCACGAATTTCGGCGAGGGCTCGGCAGGTATGGCCTTCAGGTCGGCTTCGTACTGGGACTTCGCCTCGGCGAGGACCATCCGGTTCGCGTCATCGCGCACGGGGGAAGGGATGCCGTCGAGGGCGCCGATCGCGGCCGGGTACAGGGTGGCGTACTCGTCGCGCTGCTCCTGGGTCAGCCCCTTCCACCACGCGGCGTTCTGCTCGGGGCTCTTGTCCGTGGGGATCTTGTCGGCGCCCGCGTACTTCCCTGCCGCCTTCTGGACGTCCCGGGTGTCCTGAGCGGCGTCCAGGAGATCGGCCGCGTCGACCTTCAGTCCTGGCCTCGCCTTGAGCTTGCCCAGCACCGACGCGTACCGGCTGTCGACTTCGGCGGCGTCGCGGACCGCCTCCGCGATCTTCTCGGCTATCTCCTCGGCCTTGCCCTTGTTGGGGTCCACACCGCCTTCGGCCTGACCGGGCAGGAACGGTACGGGAGCACCGGGCGTGGCTCTGCCGACACCTGATGAGGGCACCTGGACGAAGGACGGGGTGGCGGGATAATCGACCGAGCCATCGGGGTGGATGGTGAACTTGAGGCTCTCGGCATCTTCCAATGCCTGCTTGAGTCTCCTCTGCGGGGCGGCGAGTTCGGTGGCGAGCCCGTTCAGCGCCGTACGGATGAGCCCGCATTCGGTGTGCAGGTACTGGTAGTTGCGGCTGAGGTCTTCCAGGTTCGAGATGGCGCTGCTGGCCGCCATCCCGGTCTGGGAGCCACGGATCTTGGCGAGGATCTGGTTGTCGACCCGGTCCTTGTCGGCGTTGGCGCGGGAGCTGGCTTTGCCCCAGCCGTCTGCCGCGTCCTCGTACTCCGAGAGCTTCACGTCACGCAGTTGCTGCCAGCTGGGCACGCCGCATCAACCCCGGTTCTTGGGTTGTTCGATGACGGCTTGGGAAAACTTCTGCTTCGTGGCGATCTCCCGCTCGCCGAAGTCCCGGCCGGTGCTCTTGAGGGCGCCGTCGAGCCGCCCGCACTCGTCGCGGACGGCGCCGAAGCGTGCCGTCCAGGTGCCCAGTATCTCGGTCAGGGCACCGGTGGAGGCGAACCCCGTCGTGCCGCCGGTGACGCCCTCACTCGCCGCCCCCAGCTCCGTGACGGCTGTCGCGGAGGAGGTCCGCAGCGCTCCCGCTATGTTTCCCGCGCTGGTCCACGGCCCCTCGTCGGCCTTGAGGTCTGGCCCCCCGCCGCCCGGAGGCGTCGCGGCGGACGCGAGCGTCATCCCGACTCCGTCTTCGCCCAGCAGCGTCTGCCACTTGGAACTGAGCGCCATGTAGTCCCCCCCGAAACCATCGAATCCGCTTTTCCGAAGTTAACAAGCGCACCGGCGGTCACACGTGAGTACGGGTACTCAGTTCGCACCAGACGGTTTTGGTGTCCGGCCCCTGGAGTACGCCCCAGCGCAGCGTTACGGCGTCCAGCAGGGCCAGCCCGCGCCCGCACTCGGCGTCCGCGTCGACGTGGCGCAGGACGGGCCAGACGCGGGGGTCCGGGTCGGTCAGTTCCACCCGGGTCCGGCCGTCGGCGGTGCCGGTGACGCGCAGCGTGACGGGGGTGCCTTCGCCGACGTGCGTGATCACGTTGGTGAGTATTTCGCTGACGCAGAGCAGCAGCTCGGGCGGACCGGCCGGCCCGAGGTGCTCCAGGACGGCCCGCCGCGCCTCGGGCACGGCCTTGGGCACGGCGAGGAGCCCGAGGGTGAACGGCGTCACCGGCCCGCCGCCGCCCCGCGCAGCGCGTCGGCCAGCCGGTCGGCGGTGGCGACGTTGCAGTTGCCGAGGGCGATCAGCGGCGGGATCCGGTAGCTCCCGGCGAAGCTCGGCGGGTCGATCCCGAGGGAGGGCAGGGTGATCCCGTGCGCGGAGAGTGCCGTCTGGAGGCGGGCCAGGCTGGCGCGCGCCGCCTCGTCGTTGTCGTGGTCGCTCATGGCGTTCCCCTTCCGGGGGGTGCGGAGTGTGACGAACTCCTCACAGCGTGCCGTGGTTGTGCGTAGCGTTGGAAGGGATCTGGGATCCACGGCGCGAAGTGTGGAAGGCGGGCCATCATGGGCACGCGCAAGGAAATCGACGGCTCGGCGAGTGTGCCCGCGTTCTACGGCAAGGAGTTGCGCTGGAAGCGGGAGGCGGCGAGGCGCACGCTTCAGCAGCTGGTGGAGGGGTGCTTCTACGGGGTCAGCTACCTGAGCGAGATCGAGCGCGGGCAGCGGCGCATGCCGTTGGATCTGGCGCGGCACATCGACCGGGAGCTGAACACCGACGGGTTCTTCGCGCGGCGCTGCGAGGACGTACGGAACGCCCGCAAGAGCGTGCACGCGCCCTACTTCGCGGATGCCGTGGAGATGGAGGGACGTGCCCGTGACATCGAGGAGTGGAGCCCGATGTTCATCCCGGGCCCCCTCCAGCTGGAGCCGTACATCCGGGAGATCGTTCATGCGTTCAACCCGATGGACGACGAGGCGGCGGTCGAGCGGAAGGTCTCGGCACGGCGGGAACGCGCATGGGTCTTCGAGGACGCGGAAGGCCCCGCGTCCTGGGTCGTCTTCCATGAGTCGATCCTTCGGCAGCCGATCGTCGGAGACCAGCTCATGGCGGAGCAGCTGGCTCACGTCGCCGCTGTCGCTCGCCGCCGCCGGTTCATTCCACAGATCTTGCCGTGCAACACCGGAGCGCACCCGTTCATGATGGGGTCGACCTACCTCATGAGCTTCAGCGATGCCCCACCGGTCATGTACACGGAGGGTATGTACAGCGGTCAGATCATCGACGACCCGGGCATCGTGGTGCGGTACCAGCAGGCGTACAACCGCCTCAGGGCGGCGGCCCTGCCGCCAGAGGTGTCTCTGAAGATGATCGAGTCCGCAGCGGAGGATTACCGAAATGGCAACTACGCACATCGGGTTGAGCGCGGTCACATGGCGTAGGAGCAGCTACTGCACTGCCGACCAAGGGCTCTGCGTCGAGGTCGCCGACGGAGTCGACGGGGTCGTCCCCGTACGGGACAGCAAGGTCATCGGCGGCCCCGTGCTGCTCATCCCGCACACGGCCTGGGCCCCCTTCGTGGCGGCCGTGGCCGGAACTCGGCGTACCGGCGGCCCGCGGCCTCGGTAGGCTTCGGCCCATGTACGGCTACGACCAGAACGTGAACGCGGGGCAGCAGCAGTACGCCGCCCCGCAGCAGATGGCCGGTGGCTACGCCGAGCAGCCGCTGTACCCCGAGCCCTCGCCGCCGACCCTGGCGGACGCGGTGCGCGCCTTCACGACCGGGCAGCTCGCCGCCGAGGACTTCCAGCAGATCTTCGCGACCTCGAAGGTCTACTGCCCGCGCGGGGACACCCCGGGCTTCCTGGCGCTGCACAACACGCAGCAGCCGGTGATCCCGATGTTCACCACGCTCAAGGAGCTGCGCCGGTACGCGGGCAAGGAGTCCAAGCACTTCATCATCACCGGCGCCGAGGTGATCGACCTGCTGCCCACCGGCTACGGCTTCGTCCTCGACATGGAGGGCGACCACCGGATGGTCTTCGACGCGAAGGCCGTCGAGCAGATGGTCGACTTCGCCATGCGCCGCATGTACGGATAGGGCCAACGCTCAGGGGGGCGCGTGCTCAGGGTCCAGTTCACCGCCGAGGATCTGCTGGGCGTCCGCTTCGCCCCCGAACCGCTGCCGCTCATCGAGCTGGCGCTGGCCCTGGTCGCCGCGCAGCGGACCGACGAGGCGGCGGTCTTCGGGAGCTGGCGGCTCCGGCTGGCCCGGGAGCTGCCCCGGGCCGCGTTACCCCTGCTGGAGCTGTTGCGCCCGGACGGCGACAACCCGTCCTTCGTGGAGCCCGCGCTGCGGGACTTCGAGGAGGCGCTGGTCGCCGTACGGGACGGGCTCCCGCGGGTCGGTCCCCAGGAGCTGACCCGGATCCTCGCCCGCAGCCCGGGCGGCGCCTCGTCGGCGGGCTGGCTGCGCGGGCTGCACGACCGGGACCGGGAGTCCTGGGACGTCCTGGAGGCGGCCCTGCGCTGCGCCCACCGGGCCGTGATCGCCCCGCACTGGGCCGCGATCGGCCAGTCCTTCCGGGCGGACGTCGCCTGGCGGACCCGGCTGCTGGCCACGCACGGGATCAAGGCCGCCCTGGCCAGTACGCACCCCGCGGCCACCTGGACCGGGACCGCCTTCGAGGTCGGGCTGCCGCCCGATTTCGAGATCCGGCTGGCGGGGCGCGGGCTGACCCTGATGCCGTCGCCGTTCTGGACGGGCCGCCCGCTGCTCGCGGAGCACCCCGACGGGTCGCACATGCTGGTCTACCCGGCGATGACCCCGCTGCCGCTGGTGGCCGGGGGGCGGGCGGAGGGATCGCTGGACGCGCTCCTCGGACGCACCCGGGCGGCCGTGCTCCAGTCGCTGACGCGGCAGCGCACCACCAGCGAACTGGCCCGGGACCTGGACATCAGCCTGCCGTCGGTCTCGGAGCACACCCGGACCCTGCGCGCGGCGGGCCTGATCACCACCCGCCGGGACGGCAAGGCGGTCCTGCACGCGGCGACCGGCCTGGGTGTGGAGCTGCTCCTAAGCGGCGGCTGAGCGTCCGTTTCGGCGAGGACCGAAACCATTGCGGGCCCGTCGGCCACGATCGAGTATCGGGATCGCCGGGAGGCCGTACGAGGTCCCGTCCCGGTCCACTGATCGCGGAGGCATCGATGACGCTCGCGTCGGCCCGGAAGAGGGCCACGGTACTGACGGCTACGGCGGTGACGGCGCTGGGTACGGGGGTCCTGGCGGCAGCACCGGCGCGGGCGTCGGGCAGCGGGTCGAACGGTGACCGGCCGTCTCCCGCGTGCGGGGAGAGGGCCGGCGGCCTCAGCGGCCAGGAAGGGAGCCACTGCGTCGTGCTGGCACCGTAGCGGTGGTGGTTCCATGGACCTGACGGCCCCGGGGGAATTCCCCCGGGGCCGCTTCTGTTCTGTCGGGTGTGGCAGAAAGTTCGACTTTCAACTAAAGTTGAGTCAGAAGGAGGCCCCGACCATGCCTGCAGTGACTGTTGAGAACCCGTTGATGCTTCCGCGCGTCGCCGCGCCCCAGGCGGCCGCAGCGCGGCCCGTGCTGGCCGTCACGACCGCTCCCGGTGGGTTCGAGGGAGAGGGGTTCCCGGTGCGCCGCGCGTTCGCGGGGATCAACTACCAGCACCTCGACCCGTTCATCATGATGGACCAGATGGGTGAGGTGGAGTACGCGCCGGGCGAGCCCAAGGGCACGCCCTGGCACCCGCACCGCGGCTTCGAGACCGTCACCTACCTGATCGACGGAACCTTCGTCCACCAGGACAGCAACGGCGGCGGCGGAGTCATCAACGGCGGCGACACCCAGTGGATGACCGCCGGTTCGGGCCTCCTGCACATCGAGGCCCCGCCGGAGTCCCTCGTCGTGTCCGGCGGGCTGTTCCACGGCCTCCAGCTGTGGGTCAACCTCCCGGCCTCCGACAAGATGATGCCCCCGCGCTACCAGGACATCGGCGGCGGCCAGGTCCAGCTGCTCTCCACCCCCGACGGCGGCGCGCTGCTCCGCGTCATCGCCGGTGAGCTGGACGGACACCAGGGCCCGGGCATCACCCACACCCCGATCACGATGATCCACGCGACGGTCAGCCCGGGCGCGCAGATCACCCTCCCCTGGCGCGAGGACTTCAACGCCCTCGCCTACGTCATGGCCGGGCGCGGCAGCGTCGGAACCGACCGGCGGCCCGTGCACACCGGGCAGACGGCCGTCTTCGGCGAGGGCGGCTCGCTCACGGTGCGGGCGGACGAGGCCCAGGACTCCAACGCCCCGGACCTGGAGGTCGTACTCCTCGGCGGCCGTCCCATCCGGGAGCCGATGGCGCACTACGGGCCGTTCGTGATGAACAGCAAGCACGAGCTGCAGCAGGCCTTCGACGACTTCCAGGCCGGCCGGCTCGGTACGGTGCCGACGACGGAGCGGACCCGGTAGCACGCGCGCCGGGGGCGGGGCGGCCGGGGCTCCGCCCCGGACCCCGCGCCTCACACGCCGGCGGGGCTGGATGTTCCGGCGGGGCTGGAGGTGGAGCTGGCGTCGTCCTCCTTCGACTGCTCGTTCAGTTCGAACCAGATGGATTTGCCCTCGCCGCGGGGGTCGACGCCCCAGCTGTCGGCCAGCATCTCCATCAGGAGGACGCCGCGGCCGCTGGAGGCCATTTCGCCCGGCTGGCGTTTGTGGGGCGGCTCGTCGCTGGAGTCCGCGACCTCCACGCGCAGGCAGCGGCCGCCCGGTTCACCGACGGCCTCGGCCATGAGGAGCGCGTCGCCGTCCGTGTGCATCAGGACGTTCGTCACCATCTCCGACACCATCAGCACCGCCGAGTCCAACTGGTCCTCGTCCGCCCAGTCGTGGAGCAGCTCGCGGATCTGCTGCCGGGCGCCCGCGATGCGTTCCGGTTCGGCCTGCGCCACGGTCAGCATCGTGCGGCGGACCGGGCGGGCGGGGTGGGCCGAGGTGCCGCAGCCGCAGCCGGGGCCCTCGCGGCACAGCAGCACCAGGGCTATGTCGTCCTCGCGGCGGTCGGCGAGCGGGCCCGTGGTGTGGTGCGAGGACGGTCCGTGGACGGCGGAGACCAGCAGGTCGGCGAGTTTCTCCAGGCTCTCGGTGTCGTGCGTCTCGGATTCCAGGATGGCCCGCAGCCGGGCCCAGCCGGTGTCCAGGTCGTGGCCGCCGGTCTCGATCAGGCCGTCGGTGCACAGCAACATCGTCTCGCCCGGTTCCAGGGTGAACCGGGTCGTCGGATAGTCGGTGTCCGGGACGATCCCCAGCGGCAGACCGCCCGCGGTGGGGCGCATCAGCACCGTGCCGTCGGTCATCCGGATCGCCGGGTCGGGGTGGCCCGCCCGGGCCACCTCCAGCAGGCCGGTCTGCGGGTCGCACTCGACGTACAGGCAGGTCGCGAAGCGCGGGCTGAGGAAGTCCCCGTCGTCGTAGGCGTGCACCCCCGAGCCGTCGGCGGAGGCGGCGGAGTCCGAGGCCTCCTCGGTCGGGCACAGCCCGGCGAGGAAGCGGGAGGCCCGGGAGAGCACCGCGTCCGGCCGGTGGCCCTCGGAGGCGTAGGCCCGTACGGCGATCCGCAGCTGGCCCATCAGGCCCGCCGCGCGGACGTCGTGCCCCTGGACGTCCCCGATGACCAGGGCGAACCTCCCCGACGGCAGCGGGATCATGTCGTACCAGTCGCCGCCGACCTGGAGGCCGCCGCCGGTCGGGACGTAACGGGCGGCCAGGGTCATGCCCGGGATCTCGGGGCCCAGCTGGGGCATCATCGACCGCTGGAGACCGGTGGTGAGTTCCCGCTCGGATTCGGCCACCACGGCGCGCTGGAGGGCCTGCGCGAGCATCCGGGCCACCGTGGTGAGCACGGACCGCTCGTCGGGGGAGAAGTACACCGGGTGCTTGAAGGCGGCCATCCAGGCCCCCATGGTGCGCCCGGCGACGATCAGCGGGAGGAAGGCCCAGGAGATCCTGCCGAAGCGCTGGGCGAGCGGCCAGGTGGCCGGAAAGCGCCGTTTGTAGTCCTCGGGCGTGGGGAGATAGATCGCCCGGCCGGTGCGGACGACCTCCGCGGCCGGGTAATCGGTGTCCACCCGCATCTCCGCGAAGGGGTTCTCGTCCCCGACGTCGTGCCCGTGGTGCCCGATGAGCGACAGCCGGTCCCCGTCCACCCCGAAGACGGCCAGCCCGTCCGGACTGAACCCGGGCATCGACAGCGAGGCCGCCACCCGCAGCACCTCCGCCGTGGACCGGGCCTCGGCCAGCGCCCGGCCCGCGTCCAGCAGGAAGGCCTCGCGGGAGCGCCGCCAGTCGCCGGTGATGGGGGTGTGGACGGCCGTGGTGCCCGGCTGCGGCTCGGCGATCTCCTGGATCGTGCCGATCAGCTCGTAGTCGATCCGGCCGTCCGCGGCGACGTTCGGCAGCGGCTTGGAGCGGCTGCGTACGGTCCGCAGCACCCGCCCGTCCTCGTCCATGATCCGCAGCCGGGCCTCGGCCAGGGTGCCCTCGGCGACGGCGAGGTTCACGATCCCGTTGATCTCGTTCCAGTCCACCGGGTGGAACCGGGACCGCACGGCCACCTCGGGCAGGGTGACGCCCTCCGCGGGCAGCCCGAGCAGCCGGGCGGCCTCACCGTCGAGGGTGACCGTCCCGGAGGCGTTGTCCCAGCGCCACAGACCGGTCGCGATCGCCGCCAGGAGGTCCTCGGTGCGCATTGAGTCATCTTTACAGGTCGGGCCCCGGGGGTGCCCGTTCTGGCGGGCCTCCGGGCGCCCCCGGCCGGACGGTAACCTTGGGACGGTTGAATCCCACCCTGCTATCGCGAAGAACTGGATGAACGATGCATCGGTACAGGTCCCACAGCTGCGGCGAGCTCCGCGCCTCTGACGTCGGCTCCGACGTCCGGCTCAGCGGCTGGCTGCACAACCGTCGAGACCTGGGCGGCATCCTCTTCATCGATCTGCGCGACCACTACGGTCTGGTCCAGCTCGTCGCCCGCCCCGGCACCCAGGCGAACGAGGCGCTCTCCAGCGTCTCCAAGGAGTCCGTCGTCCGCATCGACGGCAAGGTCGTCTCGCGCGGCGCGGACAACGTCAACCCCGAGCTGGGCACCGGTGACATCGAGATCGAGGTCACCGAGGTCGAGCTGCTCGGCGCGGCCGGTCCGCTGCCCTTCACGATCAACACGGACGACGGGGTGAACGAGGAGCGGCGCCTGGAGTACCGCTTCCTCGACCTGCGCCGCGAGCGCATGCACCGCAACATCATGCTGCGCTCCGCCGTCATCGCCTCCATCCGCTCCAAGATGGTCAACCTCGGCTTCAACGAGATGGCGACCCCGATCCTCACCGCGACCTCCCCCGAGGGCGCCCGTGACTTCGTGGTGCCGTCCCGCCTGAACCCGGGCAAGTTCTACGCCCTGCCGCAGGCGCCGCAGCAGTTCAAGCAGCTGCTGATGATCTCCGGCTTCGACCGGTACTTCCAGATCGCGCCGTGCTTCCGCGACGAGGACGCCCGCGCCGACCGTTCGCCGGGCGAGTTCTACCAGCTCGACGTCGAGATGTCGTTCGTGGAGCAGGAAGACGTCTTCCAGCCCATCGAGAAGCTGATGACGGAGATCTTCACCGAGTTCGGCAAGGGCCGCCCGGTCACCTCGCCGTTCCCGCGGATCCCGTTCCGCGAGTCGATGGTGAAGTACGGCAACGACAAGCCCGACCTGCGCACCACGCTCGAACTGGTCGACATCACCGATGTCTTCGAGGCCTCCGAGTTCAAGGCGTTCGCGGGCAAGCACGTGCGCGCGCTGGCCGTCCCGGACACCGCCGCGCAGTCGCGCAAGTTCTTCGACGGCCTGGGCGAGTACGCGATCTCGCTCGGCGCCAAGGGCCTGGCCTGGGTCCGCGTCGGCGAGGACGGCGCCCTGACCGGCCCGATCGCCAAGTTCCTCACCGAGGAGAACGTCAAGGTCCTCACCGAGCGCCTCGGCCTCGCGGCGGGCCACGCGGTGTTCTTCGGCGCGGGCGAGTTCGACGAGGTCTCCAAGATCATGTCGGGCGTCCGGGTCGAGGCGGCCAAGCGGGCGGGCCAGTTCGAGGAGAACGTCTTCCGCTTCTGCTGGATCGTCGACTTCCCGATGTACGAGAAGGACGAGGAGACCGGCCGGATCGACTTCTCCCACAACCCCTTCTCCATGCCGCAGGGCGGCATGAAGGACCTGGAGGAGAAGGACCCGCTCGACATCCTGGCCTGGCAGTACGACATCGTCTGCAACGGCATCGAGCTGTCCTCCGGCGCCATCCGCAACCACGAGCCCGAGCTGATGCTGAAGGCCTTCGGCATCGCCGGTTACGAGGCCGAGACGGTCGAGCGGGAGTTCGCGGGCATGCTGAAGGCGTTCCGCCTCGGCGCCCCGCCGCACGGTGGCATCGCCCCGGGCGTCGACCGCATCGTGATGCTGCTGGCCGACGAGCCGAACATCCGCGAGACGATCGCCTTCCCGCTCAACGGCAACGCCCAGGACTTGATGATGGGCGCGCCGACGGTGCTGGAGGAGTCCCGTCTGCGCGAGCTGAACATCGCGCTGCGCAAGCCGGTGGAGACGAAGCAGGCCGCGGCTCCGGCCGCCGAGTAGTCGCCTTCCGCCTCCGCTGTACGAGGAAGCCCCCGCCGGATCATCGGATCCCGGCGGGGGCTTCCTCGTAGGCGGTGTGCGCCCTACAGGTGGTTCAGGATGCCCGTGAGGAGGGCGGCCGAGGTCAGCTCCTGCGGGGCGGGGCCCGCGTGGAAGAACCCGGCGTTCTCGGCGTCCAGCTTGCGCAGGAAGTCGAAGGCCTTGGCGTCGTGGTCACCGAAGGCCACGAACTGCCAGTGGATGTCGAGCGCGGCGGCCTCGGCGAGGGCCGCGCGGGCGGGGACGCGGTTGTCGGGGGCGCCGTCCGTCTGGAAGACGACCAGGGCGCGGCCCTCGCCGCCGTTCTTCTGGTAGTGCTCGACGACCTCTTCGACGGCGCGGTGGTAGCTGGTGCGGCCCATGCGTCCGAAGGCGGCGTGGCGGGCGGCGACCCAGCCCTCGTGCTCGTCGAGGGTGAGGTCGGCGGCGCCGTCGATGTCGGTGGAGAAGAAGACGGTGTGCACGGTGGCGGCCTCGTCGAGGTGCGCGGCGAGGGCGAGGACGTGGTCGGCCAGGTACTGGGCGCTGCCGTCCTTGTAGAACGGGCGCATGGAGCCGGAGCGGTCGAGCACCAGGTACACCGTGGCGCGGGTGCCGGTGGCGTCCTTGGCGCGCAGTGCCTGGGCGGCGGCCTTGTAGGCACCCCCGAGCGCGGGCGCCCGCCGCCGGACCTCGGCGGGGACCGGGAGGCCGGACTCGGCCTTGGCCGCCGTGAGGGGGGCGGGGTGCGCTTCCGCGTCGGCCGCGTGCGCGGCCAGGGGCTGCGCCTGCGGCGCGGGGTCCGCTGCCGCGAGGGGTGCGGGCTCGGCGGCCGGTTCGGCCTCCGGCGCCTCGACGGCTGCCGCGACCGGCTTGGGCGTTGCCGTTGCGGCGGCGGGTTCGGCCTCTGCCTCGGCGGTGACCGGTTCGGCCCGCGCGGGCTCCGTTGCCGCGACGGGTGCGACCTCGACGACCGGCTCGTCCTGCGCCTGCGGCGCGGGATCCGCGGACGTGGCGGGTTCGGTCTGCGCCTGCGGCGCCACCGCGTCGGCGGCGGGGGCCTCGACCTTGTCCTGCGCCTGCGGCGCGGGGTCCGCTGCCGCGAGGGGCGCGGCCTCGACGACCGGCTCGGCTTCCGCCTCGGGGGCGGCTTCAGCGACCGGCTCGTCCTGCGCCTGCGGCGCGACCACGTCGGCGGCGGGGGCCTCGACCTTGTCCAGCGCCTGCGGCGCGGGGTCCGCTGCCGCGTCGGCCGCGGGCTGGGCCGCCTCGGCGGCGACCGGCTTGGCTTCCGCTTCCGGCGTGACGGCCTCGGCGACCGGCTCGGCTTCCGCCTCGGCGGCGACCGGCTCGGCTTCCGCCTCGGCGGCGGCCGGTTCGGCTTCCGCCTCCGGTGCGACGGCCTCGACCTGTACCGCGTCGGCCTCGGCCTCCGGCGTGACGGTCTCGGCGACCGGCTCGGCATCCGCCTCGGCGGCGACCGGCTCGGCCTCCGCCTCCGGCGCGACGGCGTCGGCCGCCTGCGGGGTCGACGCCTCGGCGGGGAGGGGTTCCGGTTCCGTCGGGGCGGAAGGGTGGCGGCGGGCTTCCGGGACCGTGGGGTCGGCGGTGGGGGGCGGGGTCGGGGCGGTCAGGACCGTGCCGCCGCCGTCGCGCGCGGTGGACTGCGGGGGGACCGTAGGGCTGTCGAAGGACGCCGCCACCAGTTCCGCCGCCGCGTCCAGGGGGGTGCGTTCGGCCCCCTGGGAGGGGACGGCGGCCTGCGGGACGGCGGCGGTGGTGTCCGCCGAGGCCTCCAGGGCCGGTTCCGGGGAACGGCCGAAAACCTTGCGGAACAAGCTCCGAATACCCATGGGCGAGGCCTTTCACATGAGTGCGTGCGTCATTTGTCCGTGCTGTGGGGAAGATCCCTGCCCAGAGTGGACACGTAAGGTTATCGGCCCCGTGGCTGGAACCTCGGCAGGGGCACCCTTCGCGTGGCCCACCGCCTCCGCACGTCCCCCCACCAGGGGGAACTACGCTGCCCCCGGCTCCGGTTCACGTGTTGTTCATCCGCCGGCCGCCCGGCCGGTCAACTGCCCGGCGTCAGCTTTCCGATGGGAAGCCGCAGCGTCGTCACCGCGCCCCCGTCCGGCGCGTTGGCGAAGTCGAGAGCGATCTCCAGCACCGCGGCCTGGCCCAGCACGATGGTCAGGCCCAGCCCGTGCCCCCGGCCCCGCCCCGGATCGCCGGTACGGAACCGCTGCGGGCCCTGCTCGATCAGCTCGGCCGGATAGCCCGGCCCGTGATCGCGTACGACGACCAGCGGACCCTCGACCGTGATCTCCACCGGCGGCCGCCCGTGCTTGGCGGCGTTGACCAGCAGGTTGGCCATGATCCGGTCGAGGCGCCGCCGGTCGGTCAGCACCACCGCGTCCCGAACCACCCGCACCGAGGCGGGCAC
Organism: Streptomyces sp. G-G2; assembly: GCF_030063135.1. Taxonomy (GTDB): domain Bacteria; phylum Actinomycetota; class Actinomycetes; order Streptomycetales; family Streptomycetaceae; genus Streptomyces. The sequence continues at coordinate 9,153 of NZ_JASISO010000007.1, read as the reverse complement.
GCGCGTCCCGGTGACGATCCGCTCGACCGCCCGGCCGAGTTCGACCCGGGCCAGGTCGGCCCGTTCGACGCCCGAGTCCAGCCGGGAGATCTCCAGCAGGTCCTCGGTGAGCAGGTGCAGCGCCTTCAGCCGGTCGTTGATCATCTCCTTGGGGCGGCCGTCGGGCAGCAGCGAGGCCGCCGCCAGCGATCCCGTCAGCGGGGTGCGCAACTCGTGGGCGACGTCCGCGGTGAACCGTTTCTCCGCCTCCAGCCGCCCCTGGAGCGATCCGGCCATCGAGTCCAGCGCGACGGCCAGGTCCCGCACTTCGTCCCGGTAGTGGGTCCGCCCCGCCGCCAGGCCGACCCGCGCGTCCAGGTCCCCGGCGCTGATCCGGCGGGCGACGGCGGCCGTCCTGACCAGCCTGCGGCTGATCCGGTCGGCGAGGAACAGCCCGGCCAGCGCCACCAGTCCGGCCGCGATCGCGCACGAGGCGAGGATCGCGGTGTCGATGTCGCGCAGCCGGGCGCGCGTGCCCTCGTACGGCTGCCAGACCGCTAGCGCGCTGTGGTCGGCGGGCCCGGCGGCCCACATGACGGGTGCGCCGTCGCGGGCGCCGACCATGCTGCCGGTCTCGCCGCGCGCAGCCAGCGCGCGCAGTTCCGGGGGCAGCCCGGCGGGGTCCAGCGCGGCGTTCCCGTCGCCGTACCCGGTGCCGTACTGGTAGTTGCCGAGGGCCTCGTCGAGGTCCCGGTCCACGTCCTTGCGGACCTCGCCGGTGATCTGCCGGGCCACGACGTCGTGCACCAGGATCCCGAGCACCGCGGCCACCGCGCAGCACACGGCGGTGGTGGTGAGCGCGATCTTCCAGCGCAGGCTGCTCGTCACGCGCACCGCGGGCCGCCCCTCACGAACCGGCGCCCGAGCAGCGGCTGCCGGAGTCCTTGCGGGCGGGGCAGTCGTCGAGGGTCAGCCGGCTCAGGCTCATCATCCCGGCGGCGGGCTCCCACACGTAGTCGGAGACGGCGACGTACTTCGGGTCGGACGTGGGCTCGCGGACCGCCAGGTGCTCGGCGGCGACCTCGACGCCCTCCAGGACCCCGCGCCGGGACAGGACGCGGGCGATCCGGCCGTCGTCCTGGACGGTGTAGACCCGCAGTTCGCTGAGCCTGCCGTCGATGTCGAGGGCGGCGATCAGCTCCTGCTTGCCGTTCCCCGTGAGGTCGTGCAGGACGCCCGGCCGGAGCGGGCAGTCCGGGCCGCCGCCCGCCTCCCGCGTGCACAGCGCGAGCCGCCGCACGGCCCTGGGGTCCACCAGGCGTCCGGTGCCGCCGTCCTGCCGGGCGGCGGCTGTGAGGTCGGCCCGTACGACGGCCAGCGCGTCCACCCCCCGCATGTCCCGGCCGGGGACCGGCGCCAGCCCCGGCACGACGGCGGCCTTCCCCGGGGTCTGCCCGGCCTCGGGCGGGGCGGGCCGGTGGTCCTTCCACAGGGCCGACGGGGCGTGTACGACGCCCAGGGCGCCCCGGCTGCGCAGCCCCCCGGCTTCGGCGCACCCGGCCGTGACCGCCAGCAGGGCGGCGAGGACCGGCAGGGCGCAGGCGCGCGGGCTCCGCATACCCCGATGCTCCCCCGCCGCCCGCGCCCCGGCCCGCGCGCGGAGCCATCCGGGTTGTCCCGCCGGATCCCTACGGCGCGGGGGTGGCGATGCCCCGGGCGGCCGCGAGTTCCTGGTGGACCGGCGAGAGCACCGAGGTCTCCGGTGGTCCGGCGAGCTGCCGGCCGCGGGCCCGGAGCGGGACGCGGGAGGTGCGTACGTCCTCGGCCAGGGCGCGCAGCCCCGCGGTGACGGCCGCGACCTCCTCCGGACGCGGGTGCTCCGCGCCGTGGTTGACCCGGACCCGGGCGGCGGTGGTGGCGTCCACGATCCGTTCGACGGCCACCACCAGCGGCCACCAGGCGGCGGCCCGGGCCCCGGCGGGCGGCGGTTCGGTCAGCGCCCGCTGGAACTCGCTGCGCACCCCCGAGAGCTCCCGGTAGATCCGGCGGCGGGCCTGGAGCCGGGCGGTGCGGGCCGCGCTCAGCCCGGCCTCGGTGTCCTCGTACGGCCCGAAGGCCCGCTCGACGTAGCGCGCGGCGTCGTCCACGGTGTCGGCGAGCCGGTCGCCGATGCGGGTGTGCCAGCTCTCCGGCCACAGCAGGTAGCCCGCGAGCAGGGTGATGGCGCAGCCGATCAGGCTGTCCAGCAGCCGGGGCCGGATCAGGTCGAAGCCCTGGTGGTTGAGCATGTCCGACAGCAGCAGGATCACCGGGGTGATCGCGGCGGTCTGGAAGGCGTACCCCTTGGCGGAGAAGGCCGGGATCAGCGCGGCGAGCACCACCATCACCGGTACGTCCCACCAGCCGCGCGGCACCTCGGCGAGCACGGCGGCGGCCACGACCAGGCCGCCCGCGGTGCCCAGCGCGCGCATCACGGCCCGCGAGAACACCGAGCCGAAGTCGGGCTTGAGGACGAAGGTGACGGTCAGGGCCACCCAGTACGAGCGCTCGATCTCCACCACCGACACCAGCGCCTGGGCCAGCCCGATGCACAGCGCGAGCCGCAGCCCGTACCGCCAGGAGGCGCCGGACAGCATCATGTCCCGCACCGCGCGCCGGGCCCGGACACCCAGCGCGGCGGGCCGACCGAGCCGGTCGTCCACATTGTTCAGGTCCGGTTCGGGCAGGTGCACGATGGTGGCCGCGTGGCGCAGGGCGGCGTCGATGGCCCGTTCGGACTGGCCGTGCGGCTCGGGCAGGTCCGGTACGAAGGTCCCGGTGCGGCCCTCTTCGACGGCCGCGGCGAGTTCCCGTACGGCCGCCGGGATCTGCGGGGGCAGCGGCCGGCCGCGCAGGTGCGCGGCGGGCGCGGCCTCCACCAGCGGGATGACCACATTGAGCTGCGCCAGCATCCGCACCAGGGACGTGCTGCGGCCGTGCACCCGGGCCCGCCGTCCGAGCACCAGGTCGTAGGCCTGGTCGAGGGTGTGGGTGACCTTCTGGCGCCGCTCGTCATAGGCGTGGCCCGGGCCGCCCGCGGTCTCCAGCAGGTCGGCGAGCGCGCGGTAGGTGGCGCCCACGGCGGCCCGCTCCGGGCCCCGCCCGCGCAGCGGCCAGCCCAGCAGGGTCAGCAGGAGGACGAACAGCCCGCCCGCGCTGAGCAGGAGCGGCGCCGTCCACCACGGCTCGGGCATCGGCAGCCCGGCCCCGACCACGGCGTTGAGCAGGAGCAGCAGCCCGGACACGGAGGCGACCGTACCGATGGAGGAGATCATTCCGGAGATCAGCGCGACCAGGGTGAGCACCCCGACGGCGAGCCAGCCGTGCCCGAACACCAGGGTGCCCACGGCCACTCCGACCGCGCCGAACAGCTGCGGTACGGCGATGTTGAGGACGCGCATCCGGTAGGCGTCGGCGGTGTCGCCGATCACCCCCGACAGGGCCCCCATCGAGACCAGCGCCCCGTACTCCGGCTCGCCGACCGCGAATCCGGCCGCGAGCGGCGCCGCCATCGCCACGCCCGCGCGCGCCACGGCGGCCCAGGGGATCGGCGCGGCGCTCGGCCGCAGCCCCTTGAGCAGCCACTCGGGAGGGGCGAGGGGGTGCTGCCCGGCCCGCCCGGACCGTATTTGTTCGCTGCCCATGCCGCTTCCGTACCGCCCCTCGCGAATCGGTTCTTCTGGGGCCTTCTGGGGACGTTGTGTACGAGTCCGAGCTTATGGGGTCCGGCGCGGCCGCCCGGTCAGCCAGGCGGCCAGGACGACCGCGAGTCCCAGGGCGAGCACCACCCACGTGGTGGTCCGCAGGAAGGCGGTGAGGGCGTCGTAGACCGCTCCGGCGGCCGGCCGGTCGACGTCGGGCGGCAGGTCGTCCAGGGTGAGGCCGCGGCAGATCTCCACGGCGATCCAGAGCAGTCCGGCCCCGACCGCGAGCCCCGCCCCGGTGGCGATCAGGGCGCGCCGCCGCCGGGCGGCGACGGCGACGGCCAGGACGGCGAGGACCAGGGTGAGCAGGGGCAGCCAGACGCCCGCGATCTGGAGCATGTGGAATCCCCTCCGGAGGGCGCCGAGGTTGTCGTACTCCATCACCTTGACGGTGACGTGGGAGACCGGGATCCGGTCGGCCAGGGGCACGCCGTCGCCGACGAGTTCCCCCTTGACCTGCTCGATGATCGGCGCGAGGTCGAGGGTCAGGGCGTCGCCGTGACCGGTGTTCAGGGCCCGCAGGAACGCGGCGTGCGCGGCGCGGTTGGCCGCGTCCCAGGCGGTCCGGTAGGCGGGGGTGCCGGTGAAGGAGCGCAGGGCCTCGTCGAGGAGGCTCTCCACCCCGCCCTGGAGGGGGCCCGCGTCGATCTGCCCGGCCAGTGCGCGTGACGCCTGGGTGACGACGACGTGCTGTACGGCCGGGTTCCCGGCGAGGGGGGACATGGCGGCGGTGTAGCGGTCGGCGTCGCCCAGCTCGTGGTCGGCCCAGTACGCGACGGCGCTCGCGGGCACGAGGAGGGCCACGAGCACGACCAGTACCGCCGAGAGGAAGGTGCGCACGTCACCAGGGAAAGCCAGGCGGGGGCGCGGACGCCAGTGGGACTGCTGCGCACGGGTGGACACCGCTGCCCGCTGTCACCCGGGGGCGGGACGTCCCCGGTCCCGCCGGGGCCGGGCGCGGAGCTTGATCCACTTGCCCGGAGGGGGCGCCGGGTGTGCCCTTGAGGGTGAGGACGCGGGACCCGCTCCCGCCCCCTGCCACCCCGACCCCAGAGTAGGGAGCCCGGTCATGGCACATGCGGCACCCAGCGCCCGCGCGCGGTACGCGGCGGAACTCAAGCACACCAGCAAGGCGGCCCTGGCCCTGCCCCTGGTCCTCGGCCTGATCTACGGGGTCTACGCGGCCTTCATGAAACGGCAGATGGGCCCGGTCGACGCGGGCAACGTCTTCTACGGCATCCTGTGCGGCGCCCTCTTCGCGGCCTGCCTGATCGCGCTCGCGCGGTTCGGCCCGCGGCTGCCGAGGGAGGCCCGCGCGGCGGCGTACGGCATCTTCGCGGCCCTCGCGATGGGCTACCTCTACAGCCTCACCGACCACACCGTGCTGCTGTCGAGCGGGATCGCGCTGGCGGTCGGGGCGGGCGTGGCGATCGTGGCCTTCTACCGGTACTACACGCGGGAGCCCTGACGCCCTTCCGGCCGACCTGATCGCGGCCCTACGGCCGAGGCGGGCCCCGGCGCCGCTGTCGCGGACCGGCAGGGCGCCGGTTCCCGTGACCGGTGGTCGAACCTCACGTGACCACTCCCCGTTGCCGAGGGCGCGGGAACCGGCGTTCCTCACCAGGTACTACGGCTGCTCGCCCGGCGGGACCTCGCCCGGGGCGCCGGGCTCCGCGGACGCGGAAGCCGGAGCGGGTGCCTGGACCGGAGCGGGCGCCGGGGCCGGGGCGGTGAAGCGGGCCGCTTCCGCGCGCAGCATGGCGTTCAGGGCCGCGTAGGGGTCGATGGGCATGCGGGATCCTCACGGTGGTGACGGGGTGTGGGGGTGCGCTGTCCGGCCGTCTCCCGGCGAGATCAGGAAGAACCGGCCTCGGCCCGCTCAGCAGCGCAGGACCACACTCCGGGCCGCCCGCTCCGCGGCGGGCCCGTGTTCCGCCGCCGATGGCCCGCGCGGGAGCGCGAGCGCCCGGGGCGACGCGCTCACCGGGGTCCCCGGCGAGGGGGCGCGGCGCGGGGCGATCGCCCGCGCGCAGGACCGGGCCGCCGACCGTCCTTCCGGGTCGGCGCCGCCCGGGTCGGACTCCGCGGGCTCGGCCCCGCCGGCGGGGCGCGGCGCGGCGGTGGCGGCGGGGCCGGGAACGGCGGCGGCCACGGCGGCCGGACCGGCGCCGAAGGCGCAGAGCAGCACGACGCAGGCCACCATCAGGGCCTTCGCCGCCACCCACCGCGCGTACCGCGCCCTCGTCCGGGTCCCGCTCATGTCGGGGATGTGCCCCGACATGAGCGGGTCCGCCCGTTCCGGGCCGCAGAAGCCCTCGATCGGGGGACGCGGGGCCCCCTCAAGGATCACCGGGTGCTGGTCACCGGTCACCGGTCACCGGGTGCGGCGGGTTCCGGTCAGGTGGGCGTGGACGGTGGTCTCCCCGGTGACCACGCGCAGTTCGGCGCCTTTGCCCGTACCGAGGGCCCGGGGGGTGCCGACGTGGTCGATCGTGAACACGGCCGTACGTCCGTCCGCGCGCGGGATCTCGATCGTCCGCCCCTTGCGCAGCGTGGCCAGCCGCAGCGTCGCGCTCTCCCCGGAGACCACGGCCGTACCGGCGGCGCCCGGCGTGGGGCTGTCCACGTCCCAGCCGACCGCGTTGCCCGCGGAACCGGCGCTGAGCGGGACGTCCACCCCGAGGTCGGGGATGCGCAGCCGCAGCGGCCGGGCCGCCGCCAGCGGGACGGAGCCCGCCCGGCTCGCGCCCTTGCGGGGGGAGTGCGCGGGCCCGTGGCCGGAGTGCTCCGAGCGCCCGTCCTCCAGCTGCTCGACGAGCCTGCGGTGGCCGGAGAGGCCGAGGGCGCGGGAGGGGAAGCCTTCGGCCGGGGCCTTGGCGGGGGTCCCGGGGTCGCCGTCGGCGCCGCTCGTGTTCCGCAGCAACAGCAGTCCGGTGCACAGCAGAGCCACCGTCAGTCCGCCGGCAATCCACTTCGGGCGGTGCATGGCAGTCCCTCCAGAGTCCGGCCGGGGCGGGGGCGGCCGGGTCGTCCAGTGAGCAGAGGCCCCCCGTCTGACTGTCAGTACCGTGTGAACGACCCGGTGCTGATGAGGTGTCAGGGGCGTGTCGGCTCGCCGGGAGGGCGTCTTCGCAGCTCGCGGGCGGTGCGGAGGGGGCGGGGAGTCGGAGGCGTACGTACCGCCGAACGGGTGACGACGGGGACGCGTCCGGGCGGTGCGGGCCGGTGCGGGGCCGGCGGGGCGGTGCGGGGGCGGCCGGGTGGTGCGGGGCCGGCCGGGTGGTGCGGGGCCGGCGGGGCGGTGCGCCGTCAGGTGAGGACCGACGCCACCGCCGCCGCGCCCAGGAGCGCGGCGGCGAGGTGGACCGCCGGATGGCCGTAGTCGCCGTACCAGAGGTGCCGGGCCAGGCCGCCGAGCGCGGCCAGGGCGGTGATGACGCCGATCTGGGCCACCAGTGTCACCGTGGAGAACTGGGCCACGACCAGCAGCGGGATGTTGACCCAGAAGGGCGCCGTACCCGTCCAGCCGGTCCAGCCGGTCCAGCCCTGCCAACGCCATGTCGCCGTTCGCATGCCGGAGCCCTCCGTCGGTGACGACCGAGGCGATCGGACGATCAACTCGTAGGCTGAACAGCTTCCTTCCGTCCGGGGGAGGGGACAAGCAGGCGTTCGGCAAGAACGCCGAAGCCGAGGCCGAAAACCGCCCACAGCGTCGCCTGGATGGCGAGCGAGGCCAGCCGGAACTGCCAGATGAGGCCCGCCGGGAAGTCGGCGGGCACCTCGTAGACGGAGGGCAGGAACTCGTACGCGACACCGATCGCCACCACGAACGCCGCGATCGCGATCAGGCTCGCGTCCCAGTTGCCCCGCGACGGCGCCAGGCGCCGTCCCAGGATCGTGGCCGCCGCCGCGAGCAGCACGCTGAGCGCGATCATCAGCAGGTAGAGGGTGGTCCGCTTCACCACGGTGTCGGGGTCGCCGACGGCGGGCGGATTGGCCGGGTACTTCAGGAACGGCACCAGCGTGACGGTGAGGAACAGCCCGCCCGCCACCAGCGCCGCGGTCACCCGGGGGGTGAAGCGGCCGATGCGTCCCAGCGCGAAGCAGAAGACGAGCGCGGCGATGCCGCCGAGCGCGACCGAGAAGAGCAGCACACCGGTTCCGAGCCCCGCGGTGGACTGCAGGGCCCGGCTGACCGGGGCCATCTCGGCATGGTCGTGACCGGCGTTCGCGGCCTCTTCGATGGCGATCGACGCGTCCACCTCGGACTCACCCAGGAGGTACGCGACGAGGAAGGCCGCGACACCGGCCACCAGGCCGGCGAGCATGCCCCGGATCAACAGGGCACGGACGGATATGGAGTTCATTGGTTCGGTTCCCTTTGCCGCGGTGGAGATCAGTGGCAGGGGAAACCAAGGAGGTGGCGGCCGTCGTGCATCCACTCGTGGATGGTGTCGCCCTGGAAGACCGCGGTGGCGCCCTGCTCGGCGCCGACGAAGTAGAGCAGGACGAGCATCAGGATGCCGACGAACAGGGCCCAGGGGGCCAGTTCCTTGAGCGAGATGGGCGAAACGGCGGCGGGAGCCGTCGTGGGCACGGCGGAGTGGGCCATGGCAGAACCTCCAGGGGGAACACGCGTCCCGGTCAGTGGTGCTCTTGACGAAGGTGGCGGGTCTGACTTACCTCCCTCGCGGGAGGATTCACAGTGGCGCGACCGTGCCGGATTCTCACCGGTACTTCCGTCATACCGTCGTCATGTCGTCCGAGACCGTACCGCGCGGGCAGCGTGAACACCACGGCGTGTGGCCGCTGTCTCACGCCCCGGGCGTGCGCTCTACCCTCGCCCCATGCCCTCCGCCGCGTCCGTACGCCTGCTCCTGGTCACTCCCGCGCTGGACCCCGACGTCCCTCAGGGGCGGTTCCACCCGGGCCCGGACTGTCCCGGGCAGCCGGGCCTGCGCGGCCCGGATTTCGGGGCGTGGACCGGCCGGGCCCTGGACGAGGTGGCCGCCGAGGACCCGGCGGGCGTGCGGAGCTGGCTCGCGGATCCGGCGTACGCGCCCCCCGGCGGCGAGTCGTTGGCCGCGCTGACCGCCCGGGTCGGGGCGGCCCTGGCCGCGCTGGACCCGGGCCGCCACCGCTTCGCCGTCGGGCAGGCCGTCGTCCGCGCGGCCGTGGTGCACGCGCTGGAGCTGCCGCACGCCGCCTTCTGGCGCCTCGACGTACGACCGGGGACGCTCACCGAGCTGACCGGCCGCTCCGGCCGCTGGAACCTGCGCGTGGGCCGGGACGTACCGCAGGCGTCCTAGATGAATGAGTCCAAGGGATGACCTGCGGACATAGGACGAGGGCATCCAGAGTCTGTGTGTGAAGACCGACTTGGACACCCTCGCCACAGCACTCTATGCCCGGATCGACGACGAGTTGAAGG
>NZ_JASISO010000079.1 GCF_030063135.1 Streptomyces sp. G-G2 | reverse complement strand
ACGCCTGCACGGTGAACTCGGCCACGTCACCCCCGCCGAACACGAAGCCGCCCACTACGCGGCCGAACCCCCTGCATCACTCCAGAAAACCAGCTAACTCACTCTCCACGAAACCCGGGGCTTGACAGTCGCAGCCGGCCCGGCAGACCTGTACCTGCTGCGCGCCCGCCTCCACGACCCGACGGCAAGGTGATCTCCTACAAGAGTCCTCCCTCACGGCCACTCGCCTGACGAGGGAAGGCCCGGCATGTCACCATGCGCCAAGCCCGCTGCGCGCGCGGCACCCCCGGCCGAACTCACTGCGGCCACGCTCGCGTCAGGCTGTCGCGCAACTCCTCCAGTGCCGCGGGCCCCAGTTGACTGCCCAGAACCTGTTCCAGGTCATGAAGAATTTTCCCTGCGACGTCACGGCGCCGGCAACCCGCGTCGGTCAGTCCGATAAGGGTGCTACGCGGAAATCCCGGCCCCGGCGTACTGGTCAGCAGACCTTCGCCGAGAAGCTGCGTGACAGCGCGATGCATCGTCTGACGGGTGACGCCGGCCCGGCGGGCGAGTTCGGCGATGCTCAGCGATGTGCCCCGCTCCAGGTGCGCGAGCACCGCCGCGTGCGCCGGCGTGATGGGGTCCACGCCCGCGGCCTCCAGGCGCTCCAGCAGCTCGCCGGAGAACCACCGGACACCTCGTTGCAGAAGTGTCAGCAGTGGCAGGTTGACGTCCGAATGGCCCTCAGCGCTCATTGCTCGCGTTCCTCTCGTTCGTGAGATAAGCTCCTGTGTCAGCTTAGCTGACACAGAGGAGTTTGCTTGCCATGACAAGCTATGACGTTGACGTCCTTGTCGCAGGGGCCGGCCCGGTCGGACTCACGGCGGCATTGCAACTGGCCCGGTGGGGTGTCTCGGTTCGCTTGGTGGATGCCGCGCCTGGTCCGGCTACGACCAGCCGCGCGCTGGGTACTCACGCCCGCAGCCTGGAAATCTACGATCAGCTCGGGATTCTCGGCGACATCGCGCCACACGGAACGAGGGTCAACGCGTTCATCCGCCACCAGGCCGACCGTGCGACCCGGGTCGACTATGATTTCAGCGGCCTGGTGACCCGGTTTCCGTACATGTTCAATATCGATCAGGTGATCACCGAACGCGTACTTCGCGGATATGCCGCTTCGGCCGGGATCCAGGTGGAATGGAACACCAGGCTGGAGTCGTTCCAGCACGACGATGACGCCGTCACGGCCGTATTGCGCAACGGTGATGGTCCCGGCGCGGGGCAGGAGACCGTGCGTGCGCGATACCTCTGGGGTTGCGACGGCGGACACTCGACCGTCCGCAAGACCCTCCGGCTCCCACTGGCAGGCGAAGCCGCCCACACATGGCTGATCGCCGATGCGATCGTGCACACCGATCTGGAGCGAGATGGCGTGCACTGGCTGTTCCCAGCCGGTGGCGCGCTGATGCTGTTCCCGTTCCCGGATCCGGGCAAGTGGCGGCTACTGGACACGACCGGCGAAGGAGAACCTGAGCATCCCCGGCAGATCGCTGGGCAGTTCAGCACCAAGTTGTCGCAGGCTCTGGGGCGCGACACCGTCGTGGACAGCCCCAGCTGGGTGTCGAAGTTCACCATCCAGCAGCGTGCGGTACCCGCGATGCACGTGGGGCGGTGTTTCGTTTCCGGTGACGCCGCGCACGTCCACTCCCCCGCGTCCGGGCAGGGTCTCAATACCGGCATCCAGGACGCGTACAACCTGGCGTGGAAGCTGGCAATGGTCGTACACGGCCACGCCGATGCCGTGCTGCTCGATACCTACGACGTCGAGCGTGTTCCCATCGGCCAGGCCCTGCTCGCCTCCACCGCGAAGGTCACGGAGAACTCCATGGTCGACACCACCACCATGGACACCCAGGACTCCGATCGTGGCTTCATGCGCCAGCTCATTCGGAACATGTCGGGTCTGAGCATCTCCTACCCCGACAGCCCGCTGACGCTGCCCGACGACGAGTCGGGTGCGGGTCCGCGACCTGGCCAGCGACTCACCCAGATCTCCGCTGCCGATGGTCAATCACCCGGCTGGATGGTACTGCGCGCGTTGCTCAGGACCTCAGCCTGGCACCTGCTCGTTTTCGCCGGGAGCGAGCACCCTACCGGTCAGGATCAGGTCCTCGCGGAGACCACGACGCTACCGGTCTGGCTGGACAAGGTGACGATCAGCCGGCGTCGGCTGGATGAGGATGACCACGGTGTGTGGGATCCCGACGGCCGGGTCCCGGACACGCTGGCCGCGGCCGACGGGGACTGGATCCTCGTACGTCCCGACGGCTATCTCAGCGCTCGCGGCACCGGGGACACCAGCCTCCGCGCTGCCCTGGACCGGTTGACCGGCCTGCACCTGCGGGAGTCGGCACGTGCGTGATCGACCGGATGCGCGCCGGGTTCATTCAGCCGACATCGACGCTGTCGCCGCCGGATGCGACAACCGCCCGGCAGTGGAAGGACGCGTTCACGAGATGACCTCCGCCTCCGGCTACGCCGGAAGCGTCAGCGAACGCTCGCCACTCCCATCCATGCGGTACGGTGTAGTTCCGGAACTTAGTCGTACCGATTTAGGAGGTGTTCCCGTGGAGGTTCCCGTTGATCCGGTTGCTGGCGGCGCCGTGGAACGCAAGGAGGAACATTGCGGCCGAGGGCGCCGTCGGGACCCGTCACGGGATGACGAGCTGTGCCAGGCGGCCCTGGAACTGCTGGCTGAGATTGGCTATGAACGCCTGTCGATCGACGCGGTGGCGGCTCGTGCGCATGCCGGCAAAGGGGCGGTGTATCGCCGCTGGTCCGGCAAGGCGGAGCTGGTCATCGAGGCTGTCGGGCGCCTCAAGGGCCCGTTGGCGGAACCGGACACCGGCTCCCTGAGGGGGGACCTGGAGGAGATCGCCTGTGCGTTCGGGGAGGGCGGCAACGTTTTCGAAACCCGCGTGATGGCCGGGTTGATCTCCGCGGTGATGCAGGACGCCGGACTGCGCGAGGTATTCCATCAGTACTTCGAGAAATCTCGCAGGCAGGTGCTCGAGGCCGTCCTTCGGCGGGCGGTCAAGCGCGGGGAAGTCGCTCCGCAGCGCGACCTCGAACTACTGGCCGGACTGCTCCCGGCCCTGGTCTTCCAACGTGTACTCCTGCATGGTGCGCCTCCGGACTCCGCGTTCGCCAGGCGAGTGATCCGAGAAGTGATCCTCCCCCTGGCCGCCGCCCCGTAATCCTCGGCAAGCCCCGAATCCGGGCCTCGAGACACCAGCCCGAGCGGTGAACAAGCCGCGCCCGGTGCACGACGGACTTGCCGGAACGAGAGCCCCGGCGTCTTTCCGAATGGTTTTCCCCGGCATGTCCCTCTTTGACTCCACTCGATAGGTGAGCACCATCATGTCGTCCTCGAAGTCCCTCCCTGATCCACGGCGCTGGAAGGCGCTGATATTCATCTGCCTGGCACAGCTGATGGTCGTGCTCGACGGCACCATCGTGAACATCGCTCTGCCCTCGGCGCAGCGTGACCTTGACTTCTCTGACGGAAACCGCCAGTGGGTGGTCACCGCGTACGCGCTGGCGTTCGGGGGGTTGTTGCTCCTCGGGGGGCGGATCGCGGACAAATGGGGCCGTAAGCGGTCCTTCCTGATCGGACTGGCGGGCTTCGCCCTGGCGTCCGCGCTGGGCGGCGCCGCTCTGAACACCGGCATGCTGCTGGGCGCTCGCGCGTTGCAGGGCGCGTTCGGCGCGCTGCTCGCACCCGCCGCCCTGTCCCTGCTGACGGTGATGTTCACCGAGGGTAAGGAGCGGGCCAAGGCGTTCGGTATCTACGGCGCCATTTCGGGCGGCGGCGCGGCCGTGGGCCTGCTGCTGGGCGGCGTCCTGACGGAGTACGCGAACTGGCGCTGGACGCTGCTCGTCAACATCTTCATCGCCGCGATAGCGATCACCGGCACGCTGATGGAGGTGCGGGAGCCGGCCGGCACCCGCAATGAGGACCGCCTGGACCTGCCGGGAGTGCTGCTGGCCTCCGGCGGCCTGGCGGCACTGGTGTGGGCGTTCAGCCGTGCCGAGAGCGACGGGTGGGGATCCGCGTCGACCGTCGGCCTGTTCGCCGCAGCCGCTGTCCTTCTGACCCTGTTCGTCGTCGTACAGAAGCGGGTGAAGGCACCGCTGCTGCCGATGCGCGTGGTCCTGGACCGCAACCGGGGCGGCGCCTATCTGTCGCTGGGGATGGCCGTGGTGGGCATGTTCGGGCTGTTCCTGTTCCTGACGTACTACCTGCAGGTGGTGCTGGACTACAGCCCGGTGCTCTCCGGAGCCGCCTTCCTGCCGATGGTGGCGGGCATGATGACCGGCTCCACCCAGATTGGCGCCCGCCTGATGACCAGGGTCGCCCCGCGCTTTCTGATGGGCCCCGGCTTCCTGCTCGCCTCCGGCGCACTGGTGATCCTGGCCCAGATCAAGGTCGACAGCTCCTACGCGTCCGTGCTGCTGCCGGGACTGTTCCTCATGGGTCTGGGCATGGGCACCGCGTTCATGCCCGCGATGAGCCTGGCCACCCGTGGCGTGAAGCCTCACGACGCGGGCGTCGCCTCCGCCATGGTCAACACATCGCAGCAGATCGGCGGCGCGATCGGCACCGCCCTGCTGTCCACCATCGCCACCAGCGCCACCACCAGCTACGCCACCGCTCACGCGCACGACGCCACCACAGCCGCGGCCGGACGGCTCCTCCAGCTCCAGGCCATGGTCCACGGCTTCTCGACAGCCATCTGGTGGGCGGCCGGCATCCTCGCCCTGGCCTCTGCTACCGCGTTCACACTCATCAACACCGGCCACCAGGACCCGCACCACCACAGCGGCAGCCCCGACGAAGAACCGGCACCGGCCCTCGCCCACTGACGCACTCCTCAGGTCCGGCGCCCGCCTTGGGCTGGTACGCCGACGGAGGAGCCATGAGCGTCGCCTCATCTGCCCACCACCACACAGTGCTGGCAACGGACGGAACCCCCGGGGACCGTCACGTCGGGACGGAGCAAGACATGACCGAGACGGAACTTCCGACTAACTGGGGCCGGTGGGGCGACGACGACCAGTTGGGCACCCTGCATCTGATCGACGCGGCGGCAAGGAAACGAGCTGCCGCCGAGGTGCGCGACGCGCATCACGTCAGCCTTGCTCGCCGCGTCCATCCGGTGCCTCTCACGACCGGACTCGGCCCCGTCGGCAGCCCGGCCGTGATGCCGGCCGGCGTGCTGCAGATCGTGAACTTCAACGGCGTGAAGCCCTTGGCGATGACGGACACACTGGTCGTCAACACGCACAACGCGGCCGTGACGCATGTCGACGCCGTCGCACACATGCCGGTCGACGGGCACATCTACCCCGGAGTGCCGGTGCATGCCGCCGTGACTCCGACCGGCGTGACGCATGGCTCGGCCGATCCCTTCGGCGCAGGGGTCGTGACCCGCGGCGTGCTGCTGGACCTGGCGCCCGGGGGCGGCAGGCTGCCGGCCGATCGGCGCGTCGCAGGGGCCGACCTCGACGCCGCACTCGAGCGCGCGGACACGGTGCTCTCTTCCGGAGACGCTGTGGCCGTGCGCGGCGGATGGGACACGAACCGCCCGCTCAGCCAACCTGTACCGGGCCTCGACCTCAGTGCCGTGCAGTGGCTGAACGAGCACGGTGTGAGCGTCTACCTCGGCGATATCGGCGACGCACGACCTGCGCAGTTCCCCATGCCCATGCACCAGGTCGCACTCGCACGCCTCGGCCTGCCACTGGTCGACGCCGCAGAGCTCGACGAGCTCGCCGAGGTCTGCGGGAGGCTGGGCCGCTCGAGTTTCATGCTGGTACTGGCGCCGCCGCGCATCACCGGCACCACCGGACTCATCGTCAACCCGATCGCCATCTTCTGATACGTCAGCTGGGAATCGGTGCATCAGCCACAGCTGCGGCGGGCGGGCACGGACCAGGTGGAGGTCCAGTTCCGCATCGGGGCAACCTGTGCAGTCAGAGGCGGGACTTGCTCACCGGAACGGGGGCGGAGGGACAACGGGCACCTCGACAGCTGCATCGGTCATCGGACCCACCCGAGCATGCCCGCTGACCATGCTGCCGCACCGCGAAACTCCAAGATCCCCGACAGAGTCAAGCTGAGAGTCTGTCAAAAAAATCGCTCTGTTCCGTAGTCGGTGGTGACGTTCCGTTGTTATGTGAGGAGGATGCGGTGGCGGAGGAGGTCGAATCCTGATCGGCCGTGCATCTGGCGCATGATCCTCTTGGTGCGGGTGTTGACCCCTTCGGTGCGGCCGTCGGCGCCGCGTCGTTCGGCGCCGCCGCCACGGCGGGCTGGTCGGCCCTCGCCGTGGTACTCGGACTCACAGTCGCCGTGGCGGTCGTCCTGCTTCCGGCGGTGCGCGACCTGCGGACCGCCACCGTCACCGAGGCCCGGCAGGGCGCCGGCCCCGGACGTGCCCCCCCTGTGGCGCAGGACCGGCCTGGACTTCATCCTGCTCGCCGTGTCCCTCCTGGTGTTCCGCGCCTCCAGCGGCAACAACTACGCCCTTGTCCTGGCCCCGGAGGGTGTCGCGAGCATCTCCGTGTCGTACTGGGCCTTCCTCGGACCCGCCCTGCTCTGGCTCGGCAGCGCGCTGCTGCTGTGGCGGCTGGCCACGCTCGCGCTGGCGCACGGTCGGCGCCCGCTGGCACGCCTCGTCAGGCCACTGACTGGGACACTCGCCGCCGCCACGGCCGCGAGCATGTCACGGCAGCACCGTACGATGGCCCGGTCCGTGGTGTTGCTCGCCCTCGCGGTGTCGTTCGCCGTCTCGACCGCGACGTTCAACGCCACCTATCGTCAGCAGGCCGAGGTGGACGCCCAGCTGACCAACGGCGCGGACGTTACCGTCACCGAGTCCCCCGGGGTGAACGCGGCCCCGGACGCCGGGCGCATCCTGGCCGCAGTGCCCGGGGTACGTCATGTCGAGCCGCTCCAGCACCGCTTCGCCTACGTCGGGGCGGACCTCCAGGACCTGTACGGGGTCAGGCCGTCCACCATCGCTTCCGCCACCGCGCTGCGGGACACCTACTTCGCGGGCGGCACCGCGAAGAGCCTGCTGGCCACCCTCGCGGCCCGGCCCGACTCCGTCCTGGCCAGTGACGAGACCGTGAAGGACTTCCAGCTCTCGCCGGGCGACCGGCTCAACCTGCGGCTCAAGGACGGGCGGACCAAGCAGTTCCGTACGGTGGGATTCCACTACGCCGGGATCGTGAAGGAGTTCCCGACCGCGCCCAAGGACAGCTTCTTCGTCGCCAACGCCGACTACGTCGCCCGGCAGACCGGCAGCGCCGCCGTCGGCGCCTTCCTCATCGACACCGGCGGCACCCACCAGCAGGCCGTCGCCGCACGGATTCGCCACGCTCTGGGCACCACGGCGACCGTCACCGACCTCACCCAGACCCGCTCCGCCGTGGGTTCCAGCCTCACCTCGGTGGACCTGTCCGGCTTGACCCGGATCGAACTGTGCTTCGCGGTGGTCCTGACAGCTGGCGCGGGAGGCATCGTCCTCGCCCTCGGACCGGCCGAACGACGCCGTACGTTCGCCATCGCCACCGTGCTCGGCGCCACGCGACGGCAGCTGCGCGGGATGGTCTTGAGTGAGGCGGCCACCGTGATACTCGGCGGCCTGGCCGGCGGCGCGCTCATCGCCTGGGCGCTGTCGCAAATGCTGGTCAAGGTCCTCACCGGCGTCTTCGACCCGCCGCCGTCCACCGTCGCCGTCCCCTGGCCCTATCTGGGCTTGACGTTCCTCACGGTGATCGCCGCCCTCGGCGCTGCGACGCTCAGCGGCGCCCGCCACTCAGTGCGCCCCGCCGTGGAAGAACTCCGCGAACCGTGACGAGCGCCTACCCTGCCTGTATGCGCACCGGCACCGCCGCGGGGCCGCCCGCCGCCCTGGTCGTCGAGGACGACGAAACCATCGGCCGCCACCTGGAGACTGGGCTGCGCGGCAACGGATACGCCGCCACCTGGTGCCGCACCGGCGCCGCCGGGCTCGCCGCCGCCCACCGGACCCGGCCCGACGTGGTCCTCCTCGACCTCGGCCTGCCCGACCTGGACGGCATCGAGGTCGCCCGTCGCCTGCGCGCCGACTTCCCCGGCCTGCTCATCGTCATCCTCACCGCCCGGGCCGACGAGATCGACGTGATCGCGGGCCTGGACGCCGGGGCCGACGACTACCTCGTGAAGCCGTTCAGCCTGACGGTCCTGCTGGCCCGGCTCCGCGCCCACCTGCGCCGCCAGCCCGCCGCTGCCTGCTCGCCGGTGACGAAGTCGTCCTTCGGACGAAGGAGTTCGAGCTGCTGGCCGTACTGGCCCGGCACGAGGGCGCGGCGGTCTCCCGGGAGACGCTGATGGCGCGGGTGTGGGACGAGCATTGGTTCGGCCCGACGAAGACGCTGGACGTCACCATGGCCTCCCTGCGCCGCCGCCTGCGCGAGGCGGCCGCCGGACTTCCGGGACCCGTCCGGCTGCCGCAGATCACCACGCTGCGCGGGCACGGCTACCGCCTGGAGGCCTCACCGCCCGCCCCGTGACGGCGGCGGGGCCGCGAGGCGCAGCAGTAGCGGGGCGAGCAGCACCATCGCGATCAGGCGCAGGCTCTGCACCGTGGAGATCAGGGAGAAGTCCGCGTGAGCGGCCACTGCCGTGGCGAGGGCGGCGTTGATTCCGCCCGGGGTGGTGGCCAGGAGGCGTCCAGGAAGGGAACGTGCTCGGTCGCCGCGAGCAGCCAGGCCGGCGCCCCGCAGGCGGCGCTGACCGCGAGGTCAGGGCCAGCGCGAGCGGCAGCAGGCGGTCCATCCGGGGCCAGGGTGGGCCGGGCGAACCGCAGGCCGATGTCGGGCCCGCGGGTCGCCAGCCGCCGTGGCCGCTGCCGACGCGGGCGTGACCAGCCCGTGCACGACCAGCCCGTGCACGACCGCCGGAGCGGTGGTGGCGAGGAGGCCGACCCGCCTGCAGGTACTTGCATGAAGGCGACCTGCCGGGGGTCGGCGCCCTGCCCCTCGGCGCAGGAGACGACGGCCGCTGACCCGCCGACGACCATCCCCAGGACGGCGCTGGCCCGGTCGACCCGGCCCAGGCGGGAGAGGAACGCGGCCTCGGCGAGGCTGAGGGCCACGGTGGCGGCGGTGACGGCGGTCAGGGGAAGGACGTGGCCCGGCGGCTGCGGGAGGGTGCGGGAGCTGAGGTAGCTGCCCATGAGCACCCCGAGCGCGACCTGGAAGACGCGGTTCATCTGTACGGGTAGCTTTCCGGCGCCGAAGGCGGCGGCCGCGACGGCGAGTCCGGCCAGCAGCGGATCGACCAGATGCGGGGCCGACAGGACCGGCCCCCTCGCCTCACCGGCGGCGCAGGCGATGAGGAGGACGGCCGGCCAGACGAACCAGCGCCGTTGGGCGGGGGAGGTGGGGGACGGCGGTGTGGCGGGAGAGCCCGATCACGCTAGACACAGTTATGACAGATTACCCGTGTGTGACAGTCCACTGGTCTACCGAGGGAGTTCGCCCTGCGCGACTTCGATGCTTGCGTGCAGATCGTCGGCGGCCTCCACGGCCGACGATGCCGACAGCGCCAGACAGGCCAGCAGGGCAGCGGCGATGGCGATCCGGGTGTCGCGCCGGGTGCGCGCGGTCCCGGCAGCGCTCCAGGGCGTACGCGAGCGGCTCCCGCAGGGCGCGCAGCGCGGGGTGGTACAGCGCGGACAGCTCCACCGCGGCGGTGAAGCGGTGGTGCCGGCCCTTGAGGTGGGCGCGCTCGTGGGCGAGCAGTGCTTCGCGCTTGGTGGCCGACAGGGCCCGGAGCATGCCGGAGGTCACCACGATCCGGCCTGGGCGGCCGGGCAGTGCGTAGGCGTCCGGGAAGTCGTCGGCCAGCACTACGAGTTCACCGTCCGCGCGGGCCGCCAGCCGCCTCGCCTGGCGCAGCTGCGCCAGGCGCCGGTACAGCCCCCGTACCAGCAAGCCGGCGCACCACGCCAGCAGGCCCGAAGCCGCGAGGGCGACGGCCACGACGGAGTCGGGGGAGCCCGCGGCGAGCTGGGTGAGCAGCCTGCCCAGCACCGCGACCGTGTGCAGGTGGGTGGCGCCGGCGACACCAGACCATGATCCGCACCGACTCCGCGGGAGGTACTCACGCCTTCGTCAACTGGCTCACATGGCCCGGGCGGTGGCTGTTCTACTCGGTCGGGATGACCATCACCGCCGACATCCATCAGGCCGTGCTCAAAGCTCCCGCCTCCGCCTGGACGCCGGCCGTCGACGACGACGGGCAGATCCGGTGCTGCGAGGTGTTACGGGCGGGGTGCGGTGAATATTAGGGATTGGCGTGCGCGGGTCGAGGTGTGCTCCTACGCTGGGTCGCCGGACTTAGCTGCTCAGTACAGGGGGACTTCGTGAGAATCGAGCTGGCGAAGGCGGTTGCGGCAGTGCGCGATGAGCTGCTGGAAGCCGCGGCGAGTGGGGTGGGTCAGGACATCACGTTCGCGGTGGGGCCTGTGGAGATGGAGTTCGAGGTCGAGCTGCGCTCGGATGCGAAGGCGACCGGGGGATTCCGGGTCTGGGCGGTGACCGCTGATGCGGAGGCCGGGGTCTCCCGCGGCCGTACCCACCGGGTGTCGTTCACGCTGACTCCGAAGAGTGCCGACGGTACCGAGATGCTCATCAGAGGCTCGGCCGACGGCCCCTCGGGGCCGGGGCCGCTAGAGGGGCGCATCCGGCGCTGAGCCCGTACCTGAACCTGTGATCGGCTGGCGAACACGGAGGAGGCGGGGTGGACGAGGCTCGTCTGGTGAGGGTGGAGGTGCCGTCCGGGCGCGGGTCCGGGTATGCGGTAGGTCCCCGCCTGGTACTCACCTCGGCGCACGTCGTCGGAGGGGCCGCGGTGGTGCGGCTCTTCCATCCCGGTAAGGAACAGGTGTACAGCGGCGTGGTGGTGTGGCGCGGCACGCCCGGAGGTCGTGACGACGCGGCGCTGGTGCTCGTCGACGACGAGAGGTGGGCGCCGCCCAGCGGCGGTGGTGTGCGCTGGGGACAGCTGGCCACCCTCCGCCCCGGACAGGAATGCCACGCCTGGGGTGTGCCGGACGTGGCGCGGCAGCCCGGCGAGGCAGTCGAGGCCGAGGATGTGAGCGGGAAGATCAACCCGGGCAGCGGCTTCGTCGGCAACCGGTATGTGGTGAACCTGGACCGGCACCCGCCCGCCCGTACGTGGGCCGGACTGTCGGGGGCGCCCCTGTTCTGCAACGGGCTGCTGATCGGGGTGATCCTCGCCGAAGCGGCGCACTCCGGCCACGGCGTGCTGAAGGCCGTACCGGCCTATGCGCTGCACCACAAGACGGACTTCCGCGCCGCTCTGGACAAGTACGGTGCCGATTCGACCACGCTGCGGCCGGCTGAGTTCGAGGACCTGACCGCGCGTGATGTTCCGGGTGCAGCCGGTGGCAGGAAGTCCCCTGCGGCTCTGCTGCTGGCCGAGCGGGCGGTGGTGGACTTTCACGGCCGCGACGAGATCCTGAACCAACTGACCTCCTGGTGTGAGCAGGACGGGTTCGGGGCCCTGCTGCTCTACGGTCCTGGCGGCCAGGGCAAGACCCGCTTGGGCCACGAACTCTCCCGCCGCCTGGCCGAGCGGGCGGCCTCGCACGGCTGGGCGGTGGTGTGGCCGGCCACGAGCGCCGATCCGAGGAGTCTGGGCGTCTTGTGGGAGGCCACCGGGCCCCTGCTGGTGGTGCTGGACTACGCGGAGAACAGCCTCGTCCAGTTGTCCGCCCTGCTGGAAGCCGCCGAGGAGCGTGTCACACCGTTCAAGCTGCTCCTGCTGTCCCGCACCGCCGGTGACTGGTGGGAGAACGCGCGGGCCGCCAATCGTGCCGCCGGGGAACTGCTGGACGGCACACCGGTGGTGGAGCTGCCCCCGTTGGAAGCCGATCCGGTCGACCGTCGACGGATGTACCGGCGGGCGGCCGAGGCATTCGCGGCCAGGCTGCCCGGGGTCGGCGGAGATCAGGGTCCGGGTTGGCGGGCCCGGGCGCTCGCCCTTCCCGTCCCCGACCTCGACCGCGCGGGGTTCGACAACGCCCTGACCCTGCAGATGACCGCGCTGGCCGACCTGCTGGACTCTGCCGATCAGGCTCCTGCCGGCGATCGGGCCCCGAGCGCGCCGCCCCTGGGGTTCGGGGAGGTGGCTGACGTGGAGGACCGCATACTCCTCCGCGAGCGCCGGTACTGGGAGGCGAGTGCCGATGCCCATCACCTGCCGCCGCTGAGCCGCGCGACACTGCAGGACGCCCTGGCCGCGGCTCTGCTGATCGGAGCCACTGACCGGGAGCGGGCCGATGACGTCCTGAGCAGGGTGCCGAGCCTCTCGGACCAGACGCGTGACCGCCGTGACGCCGTCCGTGCGTGGATCACCGCGATCTACCCGCCGACCGGTTCCGGCCCCTGGGGCAGCCTGCAGCCAGACCGACTCGTCGAGCGCTTCGTCGGCAAGCGGTTGAAGGACAATCCCGACCTCGCCCACCGCCTCGTGCCCGGCGCGGATCCGGACCAGGCGGCCAAGCTCCTCACACTCCTCACGCGAGCTGCTGCGCATCCGCCGCTGCGCGGGCGGCTGGACGGGCTGATCGTCGACCTGTGTACGGGTAACCCGACCGCCCTGACCCTGCCCGCCATCGACGTCGCCACCCAAGTCGAGGCACCGAAGCCGCTGCTCGACGCACTGAGTCAGGTGGTCGAAAGCCCTGGCGCCACGCTGCCCGATCTCGTGGCGCTGGCCGACCATCTTCCGAGGACCTCCTACAACCTCGCTCCCTGGACCGTGCCCCTTCTGGAACGGCTCGTCGCGTCAGAGCGTGCCCAGAGCGGGAACAGCCCCGACCGTACGGTTGCCCTCGCCACCAGACTGCGTGAGCTGTCCAAGCGTCTGATGGACATCGGAGAGGCGGATCGGGCGTTGTCGGTGGTCGAGGAGGCCGTCAGCCTGCTCAGTCAGGCGGCAGAGCCCGAACTTCACGCCGTCCGGGCCGAACTGGCCGCCGGCTGGAACAACACCGCCGTATGCCTCGGCCTGCTGGGTCGGCGGCAGGAAGCCCTCGCCGCGGCAACCAAGGCCGTCTCCATCTACCGGAAACTGACCGAGTCCGAAGTCTCATCCGCCGGCGACCTGTCGAACATGGTACGCAGCCTCAACACGCTGGCCGACGCACAGAGACAACTGGGCGACGCACGGGGTGCACTGAAAACGGGGAGTGAAGCCGTCAGGAAACGTCGTCAACTGGTCCGGGACGGTGTGGAAGGAGCGCTGCCGGACCTTGCGTCGGATCTGAACAATCTTGCCATCCAATGTCTGGACACAGAGCAGCCGGCAGAGGCGCTGGAGGAGATCGACGAGGCCCTGGACATTTTGCGGCCGCTGGCCGGGGTCCGCCCCGACGCGTTCCGTCCGGCCCTGGCCATGAGCCTGAGCACAAGATCCAGTTGCCTGAGCGGGATGGGGAGATGGGAGGAGGCACTGGAGGCTGTCCAGCAGAGCATTGCCATCCGCCGTCGGCTCGCCGAAGGGCGCCCCAACGCGTTCGGCCCGGGGCTGGCCATGACGCTCAATTCCCTCGCCATCGATCTGGGCAACCTCGGACGCTACGAGGAAGCCGTTGAGGCGGGCGAGGAATCCGTCGCGCGCTACCGACTCCTGGCCGAGGCACAACCCGAAGCGTTTCGCAGTGAGCTGGCCATGAGCCTGAACACGCAGGCCAACCAGCTCGCGAGCATCGGGGACCTGCAGGGAGCACTCACGCTGGCCGAGGAAGCGGCCGGCATCTACCGTGAGCTCGACAATGCCTCCCCCCGCGTCTTCGCCATGGGGCTGGTCACACTCGCCGGCCGCATGGGCGACGTCGGGCGGCACCAGGATGCCGTCGAGGAGATCGAACAAGCCGTCAAGATCTACCGGTCACAGCCCGCGGAGCACTCCGAAGTCGTCCGCCCCGACCTCGCGGCGTGCCTGAACAACCTCGGCGGCCAGCTTCTCGCACTGGGCAGGGCCGACGCGGCTCTCGCGGGGATCGCCGAGGCCGTCGAGATCTGTCGTGATCTTGCCCGCGCCAACCCCCAGGCGTTCCAGCCCGCACTCTCCATGTACCTGCTGCACCACATCGTGTGCCTGCGGGACTTGGACCGATTGCAGGAGGCCGTGCCGCTCGTGCGGGAGGCGGTGGCGGTGGAACTGCAGGTGACCGCCACCGCGCCCATGGGCAGACTGCCCGAATCGGCTTCCCGGCTGGCCGGGTTCTCCGCCGCCCTGACCCTGGCTGGGCAGCGAAGCGAAGCACCCGACGTGACCAGGGAAGCCGCGGGCATCCGCGGCCGCCTGGCCCAGGAGGATCCGCAGACGCACGAACCGCAGCAGGCAACGACACTGGACCTGCTCGGACGTCAGCTCTCGTCGATCTGCCGGTATGCCGAGGCGGTGGCCGCCGCCCGGAAGGCGGTGGCAGTCCGACGCCGGGTGCGGGCCCGAGCCAATACCCCGGATCACCGAGCCGCCCTCGCAGCGTCGCTCGGGAACCTGGGTGAGTACCTGATGCAGACGGGGCGGCGCGGCAAGGCCCTGACCGCGGTGAAGGAGGCAGTCCGCCTCTGGCGCGGACTGTCCAGAGCTGACCGCGGGCCGCACGAGCCCGCTCCGTCAATGGCACTGGCCCTCCTCGGCTTTCTGTGCTTCAGCGCCGGCCAAGTCGACGAGGCGGTAGAGGCCGGCCGGGAGGCCGTGGACTCCTGTGACGCTCTCGTCCGGCTGGATCCCGCGCACAGTCCGATCCTCGCCATAGCGCTCGGTATGCACGGCGCGGTCCTGACCGAGCTGGATCAGCGGGCAGCGGCGCTGCCCGTCCTCGAACGCGCCGTGAAAGTCGCCCGGCCGTCCGCCGAGACCGGCGCCGGTGCCTACCGGGTCATCCTGGCCTCGGCGCTGAACGTGCTCGCCCAGTACCTGGCGGAGGAACCGGAGAGGCACGAGGAAGCCCTGGCAGCGGCCGAGGAGGCCGTCGCCCTGCTCACCCCGCTGGCCGAGGCCGATTCGCTGGCCCACGAGGCCGACCTGGCGCGGGCACGGGCGAGCCTGGGCCTGTGCCTGGCCCGGGCCGGGCGGTACGACGAGGCCGCCGAGATCACCGAAGGGGCACTCAAGGTCTGGCGCCGCCTCTGGGACGCCGACCCCGCCGCCCACGAACTCGACCTCTCCGGTGTCCTCCTCACGTACGCCAGGGTCCGGCAGCTCGCGGGAGTCCGGGCCGCCGAAGTGCTGGTGGCCGTGGACGAGGCACTGGCCGTATTCCGCAGCGTGGGTGACAAGGAACCCGCTCTGGTCGAGCGACAACAGCGTCTGGCCCTGGAGACTCGCACGGAGCTGATCAGTCGTTCTGTGTAGCCCGAACCGGTGACAGCTGGGAGTGCCCCGGCCTCGTCGGACGTCAGGGCACTGCACAGAGCACGATCAAAGATGCGGCGCGCCCTGGTCGTTGGCGTAGGCCTCGCGCCGGGCCGGCATCCAGTTCGCCGCCCCAGAGCCCCAGCTTTCGGCTAGTACTCCACCCGCACTTCGTGATGGGGGCGTTGAAGGAGTCGTGGGTCGGGTGTGCGAGGGGTGGCTCGTATATCGAGGGTTCCTGCGGGTGCGGCTCGGTAGGGTCGGGCCGTGCACCCTGATGAGAGCGGCCCTGTCGATCCGGCACCTGTCCTGAACTGGCAGGACGGCTCCACACTGCGCTGGACCGATCGGCCTGAGGAGGTCGATGCCGCGTTCAGCCGGGGCGAGCCGCTCGTCGGGGTGGCTGTGATCGCGCTCGCTCTCAACCATGCGGACGCGGACGCGATTCTGCCCCGAGTCGGCAAGGCGCTGGAGGCGGAGGACCCGGAGGTCCGGCGCCAAGGTGTCATCGCTCTGGCCCACGTCGCCCGTCTGCATCGGACCGTTGATCGACGATCTCTCGATCTCCTGCGCGGTTGCCAGCGTGGCAACGAAGCCGATGACGACCTGTGGTCTTTCATCGCCCACCGACGGCTGCCGTGGTGGCTCTGGCGGCACCACTACGCCGAGCGGTTGACCTGGTTGTTCCGAGACAGGTGGCGGGACTGACGCTGCCAGTGGCACGCGGAGGGAACCGGTACGGCCATCGCGTGATCTTGGTGAGGTGTGTGGACTCTTCAAGATCGGACGGTGGCCGCGAGCCACAGAGTAGACCCTGACCGGTGGCGATCGGTGCTCGGGGAGGTGATGGCCAAGGTGGCGGGCCGGTTCGCCCGGGTCGAACCACGCGCCACGGCCCGGGCGTTCGTCACCGGACTGCTCTCGAACGTGGAGCGCAAGAACTGCTGGTCATTGGCCGAGCACTGCGGACACCGGCGTCCCGACGCGATGCAACGGCTCCTGCGCTCGGCCCGCTGGGACGCCGACGCGGTCCGCGACGACCTGCGCGACCTGGTCGTGGAACGTCTGGGCCACCTGGACGGGGTCCTCATCGTGGATGAGACAGGCTTCCTGAAGAAGGGCGAGCACTCGGCCGGTGTCCAGCGCCAATACTCCGGCACCGCTGGGGCCCGTATTTCAATAAGTGTCAATCACGGGTTTCCGTGAGGGTTGTTCGGGCGTGTAGCTGTGCCAATGTGCGGGCGGGCGATCCGGGTATCGGTGTGACGAGGATTCCGTGCAGGTCCAGGAG
>NZ_JASISO010000078.1 GCF_030063135.1 Streptomyces sp. G-G2 | reverse complement strand
CCGCAGCACCCACCACCCCCACCACCGCGGGCAACGCCGCCCCCGCCACCGCACCCGTGACCCGCGCGAGCGCACTCGTCCTCCGCGCCGCCGCCCCCCGCAGCGCCCGTGCCACCGGCACCCGCTCCTCCTCGTACGTACGGAGCAACTCCGGCCCCACCCAGCCCCGTTCGACCATCGCCAGCTTCCACGCCAGGTCGTACGCCTCCTGCACTCCGGTGTTGAGTCCTTGCCCCGACGCGGGCCCGTACACGTGCGCCGCGTCCCCGGCGACGAAGCACCGCCCCGCCCCCATCCGCGTGGCCACCGCCCCCCGGAAGGTGTGCACGGCGCTCCACTCCGGCGCCCCCACCCGCACCTCGCGCCCCAGCCCGGCCGACAGCTTCGCCGACAGCCGGCGCTCCACCGGGCGCGGATCCCGCACCACATCGGCGGGCGCCGGGTCCAGCAGCCGCCAGTGCCCGTCCCGCCGGTGCGGGATCATCATCAGCGCCTGGCCGTCGGTGTACACCCAGTGCACGGTGTCCTGCGCCAGCCCCGTCGCCCGCACGGGCGCGTCGGCCAGCTCCCAGGTCTCCTCGGCCCCGCCGACGCACGGCAGCCGCAGCCCGGCCCGCACCGTACTGTCCGCCCCGTCGCACCCCACCAGCCACGGCACGGCGCAGACCTCCCGGCGCCCGCCGGGGTGCTCCAAGGAGGCCCGTACGCCCTCGGGATCCTGCGCGAAGGCGGTCAGCCGCACGCCCCACTCCACCCGCACACCGAGCCGGGCGACCGCCTTGCGCAGCACGGCCTCGGTACGGGCCTGGGCGATGACGACGGTGTACGGGTACCGGGTGGGCGTGGACGCGTAGTCCGCGTCCAACCGCACCGAAGACCCGCCGTCCCACACGCTCCCGCCCGCGGACAGCGTGAACGCCCTGTTCCGCCGCCCCTGTTCGAGTACGGGCCCCACCACACCCATCTGGTCGAGGATCTCCAGCGTCCGGGGGTGCAGCACCATCGACCCGCCCCCGCGACCGGCCGCCCCCCGCCCGCCTCCGCGCCCGGCCCCCGCTCCCGCTCCCGCTCCCGCGCCCGCCGCCCCGTCGACCACCCGGACGGCGATGCCCCGGCGCGCCAGCTCGTGCGCGGCGGTCAGCCCGACCGGCCCGGCTCCGACGATGAGCACCCGCGCACCCGGCCCCCTGCTTCGCGGCATGGCGCCGCCCCCTCCCCGTGGGCCGTCGATCCGCTGTCGCGTACGCGGCGTTCACGGCGTTCCATGCTCGGCCCCACCGCTCGCAGCCCCCCGGACGGCCACTGGAGAACCGCTCGCACCCACCCCACCCGGCCCCCGCCCGGCCCCGCACCCCCGCCCAACACCCCCACCAGCACGTCGCACCTCGAACATCCGGCCGACCTCAGGCATGGTCGAGGTCGGGACATGTGATCACATGATCGTATGACGAGGACTCTCTACCTGTTCTGCTCCGCCGCCCCGCCCGTGTTCGACGTGGCCCACGTGATCGAGAACGCGCAGGCGCGCGGCTGGGACGTGTGCCTCGGCCTGACCCCGACCGCGGCGCACTGGGTGGCAGGCAGCCTCGACGGACTGGCCGCGCTGACCGGCCACCCGGTGCGCTGGCAGTACAAGCTGCCCGGCGAGCCGGACGTCTGGCCCGCCGCCGACGCGCTGCTCTTCGCTCCCGCCACCTTCAACTCGCTCAACGCCTGGGCCCTCGGCCTCACCGACCGCTTCGTGGCCGGCTCCGCCGCCGAGGCGATCGGCAAGGCGATACCCGTCGTGGCGATGCCGTGCGTGAACGCCGCCCTCGCGGCCCACCCGCAGTTCGACCAGAGCGTGGCCGCCCTGCGCGGGGCGGGTGTCGAGTTCCTTTACGGGGAGGGCGGCTTCGTGCCCGGCCCGGCGGGCCCGGACGCCCCCGCGCAGTTCCCGTGGGCCTCGGCCCTGGACGCGGTGGACCGCCGCGTCGAGGACGCGCGCGGCAGCGGAACCTGAGCCCCACGGCGCCCGCTCCCCCGCCCGCGGTCTACTCCCCCGTCGTCCCGTCGATCGCCTCGCGCAGCAGATCGGCGTGGCCGTTGTGGCGGGCGTACTCCTCGATCATGTGGGTCAGGACGTAGTGCAGGGAGTAGGTCGCGTCGATCTGGCGCGCCTCGTCGACGTACCGCCCGGTGACGTCGAGGGACGCGGCCCCGTCGACGATCGCCCGGGACAGTTCGCAGGTCCGCTCCCACACCGCGAAGGCCTCGTCCGGGTCCGCGCCCCCGACCTCCCACTCCGTTCCGCGTCCGGCCTCGTCGCGCGGCCAGTACCCGCGGATGTCCTCGCCGTTGACGACGTTGCGGAACCACCCCCGCTCGACCTCGGCCAGATGCCGGACGAGCCCGAGCAGGGTGATCCCGGTGGTCGGTATCGCCTTGCGGCGCACCTGCTCGGGCGTCAGCCCCGCGCACTTCATCATCAGGGTGTCGCGCTGGTACTGGAGGATGCTGGTGAGGGTGGCGCGCTCGTCGCCCACCTGGACCGGAACGGTTCGCTGTTCGTCGTACATCGCGTGATCATGCCCGCTGTACGAGCCTGCCCGCCCCGATTTCCACCTGCTGGACACCCGGCACGGCACCCCGGACCGCCCCCCGCCGGCCGCCCCGCTGCCCGGGCAGCCCGGCCAGCGCACCCAGCCCGACCAGACCCCGCAAGCCGGCCAGGGCAAGCGGTTCGGACGACGCGGACGCAGCCGAGACCGCCATTCCCGCCGTCACATCAGCGCCCCCGTCCGGCCGCACGCCGCCCCGCGCCCGGTACCACTGCGCCGCCGCCTCCAGCCGGGCCAGCGGCCCGGGCCCGGGAGAGATCCCGCCCAGCTCCCAGACCGCGTCGCTCCGGTACCACATATCCCCGGCCAGCAGCGTGAACTGACGCTCACTCACCCATCCCGGCCGGGCCCGCAGCCCGGCCAGGCAGGCCTCCCAGTCCAGCGAGCCGCCTGCGGCGGGGGCGTGCGGCAGCACTCCGTACCGCGCCAGCGCCCCCATCAGCTCCCCGTTGCGCACCGGTTCCGGATCCCCGGCGTGCAGCACCCCGCCCGGCAGCGCCGTCGGGGTCAGCGCCAGGGCGGCCACCAGTCTTGCCAGGTCCATGACATCTATGAACGAGGCCCGGCCCCGCCCCCCGCCCCAGCCCGCGGGCACCCGCCGGAAGGCGTCCACCAGCGCCGGTACGGCCCATCGGTCCCCGCACCCGGTCACCAGCGGAGCCCGCAGCACCGTCCCGCCCGCCGCCAGCACCGACGCCTCCCCCACGAGCCGGCTCCGGCTGGCGGCGGACACGGGCGCGGGGCACAGCTCGCCGACCGCCGGGCCGCGGTGCGGGCCCGGCCCGTAGACCGCGCAGGTGGAGAGGTGCACGACGCGCGCCACCCCGGCCCGGCGCGCCTCCGCCATCAGGGCCGCCGTTCCGCGCACGTTGACGTCCGCGCAGCGCCCCTCGTCGGAGCCGACGTACGAGGCGAGCGACAGCAGCACCGAGGCCCCGTCGCACAGTCCGCGCAGCGAGGCGGGATCACCCAGGTCCCCCCGCACCGCCGAGCCGCCCGGCGCCCCCGCCTCCCCGGACTCCCCCGGCTCGCGCGAGAGCAGCCGTACCGGCACCCCCGCGTCGAGCAGTCTCCGCACCACCGCCGAGCCCACGAACCCGGTTCCCCCGCTGATCACGATCATCACGCCACCCCCGGCCGACTGCGCACAGAAAAAAAGAGAACGCCCTTTATGTTATGAGGGCGTTCTCTCTTCGCGCAGGCGTTCGGCCAGTTTTTTCCACTCAACTCCGCTGGACGCGGCTCAGGTTCGCTCGCTCGGCTCCGCTCGACGTAACCCGGGTCCGCTCGACATGGCCCAGCTTCGCTCCCGTCGGCTCCGCCCGTCAGGCCGCGTACAGATCGAACGTAGAGCCCCGCTTCGGCCCCGCCGCCACGTCCAGCGCCGGATCCACCGTCAGCATCGCCTGGTGCAGCCGCTGCAACTGGGGGGACGGCTCCACCCCCAGGTCCTCGATCAGCCGGGCCCGCAGCCGCCGGTACACGTCCAGCGCGCTCGCCTGCCGCCCCGACCGGTACAGCGCCACCATCGCCTGCGAGTGCAGCCCCTCGTGCTGCGGATGCCGGGCGATCATCTCCGCCAGCTCCGCGAGCAGTTCGGCGTGCCTGCCGAGCCGCAGGTCCACATCGATCCGCCGCTCCGTGGTGACCAGCCGGGACTCCTCCAGCCGCATCACCTCGATCTCCAGGATCGGCCCGACCCGTACGTCGACCAGCGCCGGGCCCTGCCACAGCGCCAGCGCCTTGCGCAACTGCGCCGCCGCGCTCTCGTCGTCCCCGGCCTCGAAGGCGGCGTGCCCTCCGGCCACCAGGGTCTCGTACTCGTACACGTCAAGGCACTCCGGCGGTATCTGGAGCAGGTAGCCCCCGTGCCGGGTGGCCAGAATGTCCTTGGCACCAGCGCCCGCGCCGTCCAGTCCGCCCGGTCCGCCGGTACCACCCGGGCCCCCCGGCCCGCCGGTCCCGCCCGGCCCCATCGCGGTGCCGAGTCTTCGGCGCAGCTGGAGTATGTAGGTCTGCAGCGTGGTCAGCGCGCTCTGCGGCAGATCCGTGCCCCAGATCTCCTCCATCAGGGTCGGGACCGGCATCACCCGCCCCGGATACAGCGCGAGGAGGGTGAGGATCTGCCTCGGCTTGCGCGCTGACGGAACGATCGAGCCCCCGTTGACCTCGGCACTCAACGGACCCAGAACCCGAAACTTCACGGTCTCCTCCGCACGTCGTC
Organism: Streptomyces sp. G-G2; assembly: GCF_030063135.1. Taxonomy (GTDB): domain Bacteria; phylum Actinomycetota; class Actinomycetes; order Streptomycetales; family Streptomycetaceae; genus Streptomyces. The sequence goes on along the minus strand of NZ_JASISO010000078.1, from coordinate 12,372 downwards.
GAGCTACCTCGATTTTCGGCCTTCGATTGAGGGAAAGATAGCCGCGCCCCAAGCGATGTCACCGCATTCTCAAGTCCCTTTCGAGGACGTCTCCACGGCCACCGCTTTCCGCTCCGCCGACACCTGCTACATTCCGCTCGAAGGCGTACGAAAGGACGTACGAAGGGGATCGCCACCGTCATGGAATTCCTTCTCCTCGGCCCGGTCGAGGCCCACGATCCGCGTACGGGCGCCCGCACCGCGCCCTCGGGAGCCAAACAGCGCGCCCTGCTCGGCGCCCTCGCCGTCCACCGCGGCCGCGACCTCTGCGCCGACCGGCTGATCGACGAGCTGTGGGGCGACGCCCCGCCCGCCGCCGCCACCGGCGCCCTCCAGGCGCACATCGGCCGACTGCGCCGCTCCCTGCACGCGCTCGACGGACGCGACCACATCGCCACCGGGCCCGCGGGCTACCGGCTGCGCGGCGCCGCCCGCGGTACCGACGCCGGAGCGTTCGAACTGCTCTCGGCCGAGGGCCGCGCATGCCTGCCCACCGACCCCGCGCGCGCCGCTGAGCTGCTGCGACGCTCCCTGGACCGGTGGCGCGGCGCACCCCTGGAGGGCGCGGCCGGAGGCCGGTTGTGCGCGGCGGAGGCGGACCGGCTGGGCGAGCTGCGGCTGGCTACCCAGGAGGCCCTGTACGAGGCCTGCCTGGCGATGCCGCACGCCGACCACCACGCCCTGGCCCGGGAGCTGGAGCGGCTCACCGCCGACCACCCGACCCAGGAGCGCCTCTACGACCTGCTCATGGTGGCCCTGTACCGCGGCGGGCGCCGCTCGGAGGCCCTCGGGGTGTACGAACGGGCCCGCCGCCGGCTGCGCACGGAACTCGGCGTGGAGCCGGGCCCGGCCCTGCACGCCCGCGTCACGGACGTCCTGGAATCCGCGGACCCGGCGGCGGCCGCACTTCTCGGTCTCCGCAATGAAATAGCCCGGCTGAGCACCCGGGTGGACACACTCACCCGCCGCCTGAATTCCACTGGAGCCCTGACGGGATAACCCGGGAGACCGACCGAAAAGGAGAGAGTAACCCAACGACCCGGACCGGCAGAGGAATTCAGACACCGCTGCCGAGAATGCCGATGATTCCCCGCCCCGAACCGGAAACCGAACCGGAACCGGAACCGGAACCGGAGGAGGGCCCGACACCGTCCCCTTCGCCGGCGTCACGGTCCACACCCACACCCACACCCACGCCTCCGGCCCACAGCGGCCCGGCCGCCCGCGTCCGGTACTCCCCTTCGCGCCCCGCGGCCACCACCGCGGGCAGCAGCAGCACCCACAGGGCCGCCACCTTGCGCTGCAACTCCCCGTACGGCATGCCCGTCCCGGACATCACCTCGATCCCGCTCGCGGCAGCGGCCACCAGCGACTCCGTGCTCTCCCAGCGGTGGTCGGCGCGCAGCTCACCCGCGTCCCGCGCCTGCCGCAGCAGCGTGCACACGGCGATGATCCACGCCCGGTGGAAGTCGATGACCGGCGGCTGCTGTCCCGCGCACTCCTTGGTGATCCGGAAGCTCGCCGGGATCGCCGGATCCTCGTGCAGCGTCCGGGCCATCCAGTGCGTGGTGTCGATCAGCGACTGGAGCGGCGAGGCCCCGGCCTCGCGCAGCGCCCGTACCGAATCGTGCAGCAGCGCGCAGCCGCGCTGCTGCACCGCCTCCGCCAGCTCGTCCTTGGAGGCGAAGTGGAAGTAGAGCGCCCCTTTGGTCACTCCGGCGGCGCCCGCGATGTCACCGAGGGTCGCGTTGGCGTACCCGTTGCGGTGGAACAACTCGGCCCCGGCGCCGACGAGCCGCCTGCGGGTCCGTTCCGACCTCTCCTGCACCGAACCGTCCCCTCTCGTCCCGTCCAGCCGAGCCCCGCCGCTCGCCTTCGCACGTCCGCGCACGCTCGTACCCGGGTGCGGCATCAGACGCGTACGAGTCGCTCGCCACCCGCGTCCGTGGCCTCGGCGAGGCTCTCGGGACCGGCCATGAGGATGGAGCGCTGCAAGCGCCGCAGCGCGGCGGACGGCTCCAGGCCCAGTTCGCGTACGAGCATTCCGCGCAGCCGCTGGTAGACGTCCAGGGCCTCGCCGCGGCGGCCGGAGCGGTGCAGGGCGAGCATGAACTGCCCGTGCAGGTTCTCGTGCGTGCGGTAGCGGCTCGCCAGTACGGTCAGTTCGGCCAGCAGTTCGCGGTGCCGCCCCAGCCGGAGGTCGGCCTCGATGCGCTGGTCGAGCGCGCACAGCCGGGTCTCTTCCAGCCTCCGGGTCTCCATGTCGAGCTGGACCCCGCCCTGTACGTCGGCGAAGGCGGGCCCGGACCACAGGGCGAGGGCCTCGCGCAGCAGCCGCGCCGCGCCGGGGAAGTCCCCGGCGTCCATGGCGCGGTAGCCGGTCCCGGCCAGCCGGTCGAACTCCCGCACGTCGCTCGTGCCGCCGTTACTGTTGAGCAGGTAGCCGCCGGGCAGCGTGACGAGCACCTCCTTGGCGGTACGGGCGCCCGCGGTGCCCGCCGCACCGGCCGCACCCGCGGCCTCCGCGGCCGCCGGCTCCCGATCCAGCGCCGTCGCGATGAGCGCGCGCAGCTGGAGAACGTACGTCTGCAGGGTGGTCCGCGCGCTGCGCGGCGGCTCCCCCGCCCACAGTTCTTCGATCAGCGCCGACACCGGCACGACCTGGTCGGCATGGAGCGCCAGGAGCGCCAGGACCTGCCGGGGCTTGGGGGCGGTCGGCGTGATGGAGATCCCGTTCTCCCGCACCGCCAGTGCGCCTAGTACATCGATGTCCACGCCGTACTCCCCTGTCCTTGGATGAGTCGCATCCTCAGTAGAAAACAGGACCGACGGTTTGTCAATATCAAACCGGTTGCGCTGTTTTGCAGCCCAGCGGCACCCTACTGACACTCAAGAACCCATGTTGACCTGGGGAGTTGTGCGGTATCCGACGCGTGATGCGGCCAACCCATCCCCTAGTCGACGCCTCAACGAGCCCTAAAGCCCCTCCCTGAACCCTCAAGAACAAGACCGCACGGTCTGGTTAACCTCCACGCACCAACCCCCTCACCCGCCCAACGGCCGACGCCCCGTCCCCTCGGCCACCAAGCCCCCCAACGCCCCCTCGGCAGCGAGCCTCGGCAGCATCAGCGTCCAGAACCGGGTGAGGGTCCCCCTGGAAACCCAGTCCCGATCACCGGCCCCCAGCACCTCCAGCCCCACCGTGGAGGCCACCACCGCACTCGCCGCGTCCTGCGGAGGCACCCCGTCCGCGAGCGCACCCTCCCGTGCGGCGGCCCTCAACACCTCGTCCACCCACACCCGCCACTGGCGCCTCAGATCCACTCCGCTGTCCCGCGCGGCATCCGCGCACAGACCAAATCCGGCCCGTACCACGACGTCCCCGGCCAGCAGTGCCATCAGCTCGTGCGTGGAGTCGACCAGGACCTGCAACGCGTTCGCGTCCAGCTCGCCCTCAACTCCCGGGCGCCCGACGGTGATCAGCCGCAGGGCCTCGACCGCGCGGTCCTCCACGGCCCGCGCCAGCGCGGTCTTGCTCTCGAAGTGGAAATGCAGGCCTCCGGCGCTCACCCCGGCCCGCTTGCTGATCATCGCGATCGACGCGGTGACGAATCCCTCTTCGGCGAACACCTCCGCCGCGCTGCGGAGCAGCGTTTCACGCGTGCGGGCGGCACGTTCCTGCTTGACCATGGAGTCTCCACAAACCGCCCTCGCGGTTTGCCCAAGGGGGCAAAAGATCTTCAGCCGACACAGTCGGTGTCCCCACTGGAGCGCCGCTCGCGCCCCGCCGGAGCCGGAAGGTGAACGACGGCCGACTCCCGGCCGAACCAGCGCCTGCCCGCGAGCACCCGGCGCAACCGGCCCGTCCCGCGTCCGAACCCCTACCGCCCGCCCGCGGACCCCGCGCCGACGCCCACCCCGGCGCCCGCGCCCACGGCCGCCAGCGCCTCGACCTCCAGGGCCACCCGCGCCCCCCGGTCCGGTGCCATGTCCAGCCGGGACAGCATCGCTGGCGTCGAAATGCTCGGGTAGATGTGCTGGTAGACCGAGGCCACCCGGTCCTCTATGTCGGCCCGGTCGTTGAGGGTCTGGGAGAAGATCTGCGCACCCGTCCAGCAGGCCGACAGGATCCAGGCCGTCTCCGCGGGGTCCACGTGCGGCAGCAGTTCGCCCTGCTGTTTCGCCTGAACCAGCAGCTCACGGGTGAAGTCGATCCAGCCCGGCACCGATCCGCCCGCGAAGATCTCCCGCATCCCGGGCCCGAGCGAGAGCCGCGCTCCCGCGCTGAGCATCGGCTCCTGCTTCATCCGGTGGGCCAGGACCATCGCGACGTCGACGAGTTCCTGGAGCTTGCTCTCCCGGTGCGGCACCCCGGCTTCACCGAACTGCTCGTCCAGCACGCCCTGCGCCAGCTCCTGCTTGGACGCGAAGTGGAAGTACAGCGCGCCCTTGGTGACGCCCGCCCGCGAAAGGATGTCGGCGATGGTGGCCGCGTCGTAGCCGCGCTCGTCGAAGACCGATGCGGCCGCCTCCAAGATCGCGCGACGCGTACGGACCGCACGTTCCTGTCGTGCCACGGGTGCCTCCGTTGTCGAGGGTCGGTTTCGGCTGGTTCACCGCACAGGATCCATCCCCCCGATAAAACCAACCAGAAGGTCCGTATTTTATCAAGCAGACTACAGCGACTCCATGATCCCCTTCGGTCGGGTTTCGGTACCGCCTCCCGGGGCCCGTCTCCCGCTCCGCGCCCCCGCACCGGCCCCACCTCCCGCCCCCGAGGGCGAGCCCGCTCACCGGCCCCGGTCCGCCCGCGTACCCGGCGCGGGAATACGGCACCGAAACCCGGCCCGTCTGTGTCAAGTCGGGGCCGTGGCCCACCGGGTCCGCGCGGAAGCCGTGGCTCACCGGGTCCGCGCGGGCGCCCCGAGGAGAACCGGAAGCTCCCGCGGTCCGTTGGAGATGAAGGATTCGACCCTGCCCGGCCCACCCGGTACGTCCGCGAGCGACAGCTCGGGGAACCGGTCGAAGAGCCGCTCGATCCCCACGGCGCACTCCAGCCGCGCCAGGGACGCCCCCAGGCAGTGGTGCGTCCCGAACCCGAAGGAGAGGTGGTCCCCGCGGGTGGCCCGGGTGATGTCGAAGCGCCCGGCGTCCGGCCCGTGCACCGCCTCGTCGCGCCCCGCCGAGTCGAAGGACACCACGATCGGGTCGCCTTGGGGAATGACCACCCCGTCGGCCACCTCGATGTCCTCCACCGCGAAGCGCATCAGCCCGTACGCCGCGGGCGGCTCCAGCCGGAGCGTCTCCTCGACCGCGTCGTCCCACGAGGCCCGCCCGGTCCGGATCAGCTCCAACTGGTCCGGGTTGCGCAGCAGTTCGTACACAGCCGAGCAGATCAGGTTCACCGAGGTCTCGTAGCCGGCGGTGAGCAGCAGGATCAGGTTGTCGATCAGCTCCTTCTCGCTGAGCCGCGACCCGTCCCCCTCGTCACGGGTGTTGATGAGCACGGTGGTCATGTCGTCGCCGGGGTGCTCCCGCCGGTAGGCGAGCAGATCGGCCATGGTGGCGTACATCAGCTCGCCGTTCGCCTGGGCGTCCTCGGCCGTGATGGCCGTGTCGAAGAACCCGTTGATGATGGTGTGCAGGGGTTCCCAGGACCGCTCGGGTATCCCGAACAGCTCGAAGACGATCCGCGTGGGCAGTTCGTGCCCGAAGTGGGCGCGCAGGTCGACCGGCGCGGTATCGGGCAATGCGGCGAGCCGGTCGAGCAGCTCGTCGGCGACCTCCTCGACCAGCGACCGCATCGGGGCGACCCGCCGTGCGGTGAAGGCGGCGGCGACCGGCTTGCGCAGCCGGGTGTGCTCGGACCCGTAGGCCGTGATCATGTTCTGTACCGAGACCCAGATGGCCAGCGGCCATTCCGCGCCGACCTCGCCGCTGATCCAGGCGGGCCAGTGCCGGTAGCCGTCCTTGGACAGGCGGGGGTCGACCAGCAGCCTGCGGATCGTCGCGCTCCCGCTGAGCACCCATCCGGGCAGCCCGCCGGGCAGCGTCACCCGCGTCGCGGGGCCCTGCCGGTGCAGGTGCGCGGTCTCCGCGTGGATGTCCGTCCCGGACAGATCGAGCGCGTAGGGGCACTGACGGTTCATCGGTGGCTCCAGATGGTCGGCGTGGGCGGCAATGAGGTGGTGACACATTGGCGACGCGGTGCATGGGAACTTCCACGCCCCGTATTCCAAACCGCCCATCCGGTTTTGAACTCACCGGTGGCGGAGCCAAGTCTGACACCGCCCCCACCCCTGCGCCACCATCGACAGGCCAGTCGACCCGCACTTGACGGTGGCTTGAATTCCCCTCACGAGGCCTCACGCCCCAACACCCCGTCGGACCGGGGCATATGACCGGAAGACTGGCTCCCACTTGGGGCGGAACCAAGCCGTCATCGCCGTTGCCTTCCGACCGGAACTTCGCTGGTGAGACCAGCCCAGGACCCCGTCAAACCCCTCTTGCAGGATGTTGACATTGGTACACGAGCGACATGCGGTCATCTTTAGCACCTTGCAAACAAAACCGGAGAGTACGTATCTTGCGTCTCGCGTGCGCAACCCATCCCATCCGTCGACACGGCTCTGTGGAGAGGTCCATGACGATGCTGACGATCCGGAAGAACCCCCCGATCCGCCCGCTGGAGCCCACGGGAGCACCATGGACGCGGTGCAACGAGGTCCCGGCGGCCCCCCGGCTGACCACCACGGTCCCCCGGGAGTACGTCCACCGAAGCTCCCTCGCCGAGGTCTTCCTGACCGGCTGCGACCTGATCGGCCCGGACACCTTCTCCCTCACCGGGCAGTGGCCCCGGGCCCACACGTTCTTCACCAGCGCCGACGGCACCAGTCACGACCCGGTCCAGGCCGGCGAGACGATCCGCCAGGTCGGCCTGTACCTCTGCCATGCCGTCTACGGAGTCCCCCTCGACCACAATGTCCTGTTGTGGAGCCTGGACTTCGCCTCCGACCCCGACCAGCTGCGTATCGGTCGCGGCCCCAGTGACCTCACGATGGTCGCCACGTGCACGGACTTCGGCTGGCAGGGGAACCGCTTCGCCGGGTTCCTCCAGGTCGACATCCACCGCGCGGGCCGCCTCGCCGCCACCGGCACCGCCCGCTTCACCTGCGTCGCCCCCGCCACCTACCGCAGACTCAGAGGCGACCGCGGCCGTACCGGCCTGGCCCAGCCCCTGGAACGGCGTACGCCCATACCCGCGGCCCACGCCGGACGGCTGCTCCCCTTCGACGTGGTCCTCGCCCCCACCGAGAACAGCGGGCGCTGGCTGCTGAGCCCCGACCTCGACCACCCGATCCTCTTCGAGCACGCCAACGACCACCACCCGGGCATGGTCCTCGTCGAAGCCGCCCGCCAGGCGGCCTGCGGACTCCACCCCCAGAGCGGTTTCGCCCCCTCAGCCGTCGCCACCGAGTTCCGCCACTACGCCGAACTGGACACCCCGTGCTGGATCGAGGCCACCCCGCGCACCCCCACGGTCATCGAGGTCACGGGGCACCAGAACGACCAACTGGTCTTCCTCTCCACCGTCACCGGCTACGCCCGCACCGCTTCCCCGCGCTGACCTCGCCCCGGTTCCACCCCGCGGGCCTCGCCCCGGTACCGGGCCCCCACTCCCCCCGCCTCTTCACAAAACCCTTACTGACAGCCTCACCTCGTGTTACCGTCACGCCCGTGACAGTCGGTAACAGCTTTTTGCTGGCGGGGAAATCGGCGCTGATCACCGGCGCCAGCGCGGGCATAGGCGCGGCTGCGGCCCGGGTGTTCTGCCGGGAAGGCGCGGCAGTGACACTGATCGCGCGCCGCGAACCCGAACTCGCCGCGCTCACCGAGGAACTGCGCGGAGCGGGCCACCAGGCCCAGTACGTCGTCGGCGACGTGACGCGCGTCGAGGACGTGGCCCGCGCGGTGGCCGCCGCGGTGGCCACCCACGGTTCCCTGGACGCCGCGTTCAACAACGCGGGCATCGGCGCCGAGCCCAAGCCCATGCACCTCCTCGACGAAGAGGTCTACGACAGCGTCATGGACACCAACGTCCGGGGCGTCTGGAACTGCATGCGCCAGGAGATCCGCGTCATGCTCGCCGCGGGCACGGGCGGCACCATCGTGAACAACAGCAGCACCGCCGGTCTGGTCGCCACCCCGGTGACCGCCGCCTACATCGCGTCCAAGCACGCGGTCCTGGGCCTGACCAAGGCCGCCGCCGCCGAATACGCCCCCCACGGCATCCGCGTCAACGCCATCGCCCCGGGCTCCACCCGCAGCGAGATGATCGACGCTTGGCTGAAGCAGAACCCGGCCATGGAGGCGACCCTCCTGCAGTCCGCTCCGCTCCCCCGTATCGCGGCCCCGCAGGAGATCGCCGAATCCGCGGCCTGGCTCTGCAGCGACCGCGCCTCCTTCGTCGTCGGCGCGACCCTCTCGGTGGACGGCGGCTGGACCACCCGCTGAGGCCCCCACCGTTAACGGCGTTAACGGCGTTGCGGCATTAACGCCGTTAACAAACGGACCCACTCACTCCACTTAACGGCGTTAACACTGTCCCGGAAAAAGTACTGGTCGACTGGTTTTCTTCCCCACCACGCCCTAGATTGATCACCCAGCACAGAACGACCACCGCTGAACACCCGCTTCCCCGAGGAGACCCGCACGTGGCCAGGGCCAGGCAGGAACGCGCCGAGATCACCCGCCAGGCGATCCTCGACGGCGCGGCCATCGCCTTCGACCAGTCCGGCTTCGGAGCCACCAGCCTCAGCGACGTCGTCAAACACGCCGGTGTCACCAAGGGCGCCCTCTACTTCCACTTCCCGTCCAAGGAAGCCCTCGCCCGCACCCTGATGGACGAGCAGTTCCAGGTCTCCGAGGACGTTCCCGCCGTCGTGAACCCCGGTCTCCAGACCGCCATCGACCTCGCCCACCAGATGGCCCACGGCCTGCGCACCAACGTCCGCGTCCGCGCGGGCATCCGCCTGGTCATCGAGTTCGGCTCGTTCACGGACCCGGACCCGGCCCCGTACAACGCCTGGATCGATACCTGCTTCAGCTGCCTGAGGCCCGCCCAGGACCGCGGCGACGTACTTCCCCACCTCGACGCCCGCGACCTCGCGACCTACCTCATCGCCTCCTTCACCGGGGTACAGGTCACCTCCCACGTCCGGAGCGCCCGCGAGGACCTCCACCGCCGGGTCGTCGACCTGTGGAACTTCGTCCTGCCGGGGATCACACCCGCCGACCGCATCCCCTTCTTCGACCCGTCCGGCTCACCGGAATGCCGGACCGCACTCGGTCTGCCGAACCTGGCCTCCGCAGTGGTCCCGGTCGGCTGACGACGTGACAGGGCGGCCTCGCACACGCCGTGGCGAACCACGGGGGTGCTCGCCACGGCGTGTGCGAGACCGCCCTGTCACGTTCCTCCCTATTCCGTTAGCAAAACTCAAGCGCGGCGCCCACATCACCCTCTGAACGTTAGTAAAGTCCCTCTCATGACTTCACCCTCGTCTCAGAGCGACCGAGAGAAGGTCGTCTCCAAGCTGCCTCCGTGGCTGCGCCAGGAGTTGAAAATCCGCACGGCACAACTGCGGGTGGACATCCAGGACGCGGTTCACCAGGGCATCTCCCACTGGAGCTCCCTCGCGTCCGCCCCCTCCCCGGTCGACACCTCCGGCGCCGAATCGTTCTCCACCTGGCTGCCCGCCGGCCAGTGGGAATCCTTCCGCTCCACCTCCAAGGACCGCGGTGTCTCCCTCATCCAGGGACTCGCCCAATCCGTCCGCCTCTGGCTGGAGATGAACCCGGCCCCCACGGTCAAGCGTCCCTCCGTGGTCCGCCGCATCATCGTGTGCAACCAGAAGGGCGGAGTCGGCAAGACCGCGATCACCGCCGGTACGGCCGAGGCCCTCGCCGAAGACCCGGACAGCCTCCACCCCGTCCGCATCGCCCGCCAGCTCGCGCGCCTCGCCGCGGAGGAGCACCCGCACCCCACCGAGGCCGACCCCACCCGGGTCCACTCCCCGGAGACCCGGCCCGCGGAAGCCCACCCCACACCGCTCGACCTCGAGGACCTCCCGGGCCTCGGCATGCGCGTCCTGATCGTCGACTTCGACCCGCAGGGCCACCTCACCAAGCAGCTCGGCCAGCAGCCCCTGCCCATCGGCGGCGACAGCCTCACCTGCCACATGGCGAGCGAAGCCAAGGGCCCCCTCGCCGACCTCATCGTCCCCATCGCGGACGACCGCTTCGGCGACCGGCTGCACGTCCTCCCCGCCTGCACGGACGCCTTCCTCCTGGACGTCCGGCTCTCCACCGTCCGCGCCCGCGAGGCCGCCCTCGAACGCGCCCTCGCCCCGGTCGAGTCCGACTACGACGTGATCCTCGTCGACTGCCCGCCCAGCCTCGGCCTCAGCATGGACGCGGCCATCTACTACGGCCGCCGCCGCGACACCGAACAGCCCGGCGCCTCCGGCGCGCTGATCGTCGTACAGGCCGAGGACTCCTCGGCGGACGCGTACGACCTCCTCACGTCCCAGATCAACGATCTCCGCGACGACCTCAGCCTCGACATCGACTACCTCGGGCTCGTCGTCAACCTGTACGACGGCCGCCGCGGCTACATCGCGACCTCCTCCCTCCAAGCCTGGATGGACATAAAGGATCCGCGTGTCGTCGCCATCGTCCCGGACCTCAAGGAGCAGCGTGAGGCCGTCCGCGTGAAGCAGCCACTGTTCGTCTACGCGCCCAAGGGCGACCAGGCCGTCGCCTTCCGCGCACTCGCCAGGGAGATCTCATGAGCAAGGCCGACAAGCTCGGGGTCTCGGCTTCCTTCGCCCGCGCCCAGCCCGCCGGAGTCAGCTCCCGCCGGGCCGCCATCGCCGAGGCCACGGGCGCGCCCACCTCCGGAGTGGTCCCCCCGTCCGAGGTGCCCATCGAGGCCCTCGCCCACAACCCGTTCAACCTCCGCGAAGACCTCACCGAACTCGACGAACTGGCCCAGTCCCTCATCTCCCGGGGACAGCTCCAGCCGCTCGCGGTCGCCACCCGCATGGCCTTCATGGAGGCCCACCCGGGCCAGACCGACGGCCTCGGCCGCGCCCCGTACGTCGTCATCGACGGCAACCGCCGCCTCGCCGCGGCACAGCTCGCGGGCCTCAAGACGATGCAGATCCACGTCAACGATTCCCTCTCCACCTCCGCGGCGGACATCCTCGAATCGGCGCTGATCGCCAACGTCCACCGCGTCGACGTGGCACCGATGGACCAGGCCCGCGCCCTCCAGGAACTCGTGGAAGTCCACGGCTCCCAGGCCCAGGTGGCCAAGCGCCTCGGCAAGACCCCCGCCTGGGTCTCCCAGCGGCTCACACTCCTGAACCTCACCCCCGGCCTTCAGGAGAAGGTCGAGACGGGCGAGCTGAAGGTGGAACCGGCCCGCCGGATCGGCCGCCTCCCCCAGGAGTCCCAGGCCGCGGCGGCGGACGAAAGCATTAACGCCGTTAACCCCCCACGCCAGCGCACCCGCCCGACCCCGGCACCCGTTAACGGCGTTAACGCCGTTAATACCCACCGCATCACGATCACGGCGGACTCCCCCAAATCCGTCGCCGATGCCCTGACCGCCCACCTGACCCCCGACGACCTGAAGGCCGTCACCGAACTCCTCATGACACGCATCTGAAGCAGGCAGCACTCCCGATGGGGCGCTGACGACCGTTAACGCCGTTAACGCCCCACGTGCGTTTCATGTGCGTTCAAGCGTGCGACTGGACTAGGCTCCCCCGCGGAGGTACGAACATGCCCGACGAACAAGAGAGCCTCTTCGCAGCGGTGGACGCCCTGCTGGAAGAAGCCGCCGCCCAGGACTCGCTCCCGCACCCGGACGAACGCAAGCGCCTGCGCGAAGCCGCAGGCCTGAGTCAGGACCAGATCGCCAGGGCCCTGTCCGTACGCCGTGAAACGGTGACCTCCTGGGAAACGGGCCGTACCGACCCCCGCCCCCCCAAACGAGCGGCCTACATCCGCCTCCTGGACGGCCTGGCCACCCTCCACCCCGTTAACGGCGTTAACGCCGTTAACCCCACCCCCGCCGCACCCGAGCCTCCGGCCCCCCCAGCCCCCGAGGCGCAGCACCCGGAGCAGCCCGCCGCAGCGGACCCCGCACCAGCACCCGCACCCCGGTCCGCGACCCCGACGCCCACCGCACCCGCCCCCCCGTCCCCCGCCCCTGTTAACGCCGTTAATGCCGTTAACGCCCCGGCCCCCCCCCCCCCCGCCCGCCCC
>NZ_JASISO010000077.1 GCF_030063135.1 Streptomyces sp. G-G2 | reverse complement strand
CGTCAATGTTCACCTGTTCCAAGCAGGGACGCAGCCCGATACGGACGCTTGATGCCCTCGAGAATCGCCACACTCACCACCGGCTCCGGAGTCAACCCCCGAAGGACTTCGCGCGTCGACCACTAAGGTCCGCACCCGCAAGCCGACCGGCGTCATCCCCTGGCCCGTGATCCTCCTCGAAGGCGAGGAGAAGGCCGGGAAGTCTCACCGCGCCGCCGCCTTCACCGGCTCCGACAAGACCGGGCAGGCGTACTGGCTGGAGCTGGGCGAAGACACCGCCGACGAGTACGCCAACGTGCCCGGCGCCGACTACCTCGTCATCGACCACAACGGCACCTACCGCGACATCCTCAGCCAGCTCGAAGCCGTGCACGCGGAAGCCAAGCGGGCGGCAGCGGCGAAGGAGAAGCCGGTCGTCCTGGTCATCGACTCGGTGTCGATGCTCTGGCGGATGCTCGTGAACTGGACCAACGACCGGGCCCGGCGCTCCAACAGCGGCCAGAACAAGCTGGACAAGGACCCGGACGCAGAGGTCAAGCCGTCGATGAACCTGTGGAACGACGCCTCGGAGCGGTGGAACCGGGTCATGTACCTCGTGCGCACGATGCCGGGCATCGTGATTCTGCTGGCGCGCGGCAAGGAGGTCGCGGCCGTCGACGCGAAGGGTGACCCCATCCCGCGCACCAAGGACTGGAGGGTCGAGGGGCACAAGTCGCTGGCCTACGACGCGACCGTGTGGATCCGCCTGCGCCGTGGCGAGCAGCCGCAGATCATCGGCGCCCGCAGCCTCAAATTCGAGGTGCCCCGCAACGGGAAGGCGCGGCCGGCGCCCGAGACGATCGAGGAGCTGGTGTTCGGACTGATGGGCTGCGCGATCCACAACCAGCCGAAGGCCACCCCCGAGCTGACCGGCGACCTGGCGCAGGCGTGGCTGCCGAAGGTCGAGAACGCCGCCAAGCGCGGGGTGGACGAACTGAAGAGGCTGTGGAAGCAGGTGGAGGTCGACAAGAGCCTGAGCCGGGACGAAGTCCTCGTGGTGCGGGCGTCCATCGAGCACAAGGCCGTGGAGTTGCAGAACCCGAGGAAGCTCCTGGACCCCACGAGGGACACAGCACGGCTCCGCGCGGCGGCCGCCGAGGAAGGCGGACAGGGGGCGCCGGAGGCGGCCTTCGACGAGTACGCCTCGGCCTGACCCTCTCGCCTTCTCGCCGGGCCCGCCGCGACGGGCGGGCCCGGCACACCTCTTGGAGAAGTTCATGACGACAACGGCTTTGCCTCCCCGTACTCCTGTGTCGATCTGGGAGGCCGCGCACGCCGCCGATGCGCGGCGGCCCCGGTCGAATCAGACGCAGCTCGGTGCCTCGGACACCATCTGCATGCGCCGTGCCGGGTACATCCTGTCCGGCACCCCCCGCACCAACACGCCCGACAAGAAGGCGGCGATCCTCGGCACGTACATCCACACGGGGCTCCTTGAGGATGCCCGGCGGGAGTACGGGTGGCTGGTGGAGCGGACCGTGGTGGGCGACACGATCCGCGGGCACGTGGACGTCGTGCAGTTGGATGCGGCGACGGCGGCCCGGCTGCCGAAGCGGCACCGGCCGAAGATCGCGGCGCACGCCGTCACGGTGGAGGACATCAAGACGAAGTCCGGCCGGATCTGGGACCGGGTCGTACGGTTCGGTCCGACCGCCGCCGAGATGCGGCAGGTACTGCTGTACGCCAGCCTCTTGGCCACGGTCGGGTTCGCGGACATCCCCGGCCAGCGGTACCTGGCCCGCCTGGGGCCGATCGAGGTGGCGCTGATCCGGTTCCGGTTCGTCAACCGGGACACGGGCGAGGAGGAGGTCCAGGAGTTCCCGTATGACCCGTGGCTAGCCGCCCAGGCGCGGTGGTGGGTGGACCGAGTCACCGAAGAGGACGACCCGGAGAAGCTCCGGCGGGACCACGACGGCCCCGGCCTGTCCACGATCTGCGACAACTGCCCCTTCCTCGACACCTGCTGGCCAGAGGCCGCCCCAGGCGTGCCAGCGCAGACGGTCCTCATCCATGACGACGCCGACCGCGCGAAGGCACTGGAGCGATACGTCCGCGCGCGGGAGCGGGCCCGCGAGGCCAGCCGGGTGAAGGAGCTGGTGCGCGCCATGGTCGACGCATCCCCCGAGGGCAACTACGGCTCGAACCACCTGGGGTGGGACGGCGGGAAGGACAAGGAGGAGCCGGACGTGTCCGCGATGGTGGACGCGTTCGAGGATGCCGACCTCGCGGTCCCGATGGTCCCGGACCAGGAAGCGATGATCCGCGTGATGCGCCGCGCCGGCATGACCGTGCCGATGCGCAAGGCGCCGGGGAAGAAGTCCGCCCGCTCCATCAACGTCTCGAAGGCCCGCCCCGCGGCCTGACGCCGCCGCTGGCCGCCCCGCAGACCGCCGGGTGGCCAGCAACCCCAACACCCATGTTTCAGCCGTTCAGATGCCCTTGGAGGCTCCCCCGTGACCATCTTGCGCCGCCACCTCAGCACCGGCTACACCGTGCTGCCGACGGCCACCCTCGAGGATTCCCGGCTGTCGTTCCGGGCCCGGGGGATTCTGGCGTACCTGCTGGCGAAACCGGACTCGTGGCGGGTCGCGGCCGATCGGATCTCGAACGCGGGCAAGGAGGGCGTCGAGGCGGTCCGTACGGCGCTTCGGGAGCTGCGGGACGCCGGGTACTACCGGGTGGTGACCGAGCGTCTGGCGGACGGAACGTTCCACCGGGTCACAGAGGTGTACGACCAGGCGCAGGAGTGGGCGGCAGCGGAGTTCCGGCAGTCGGAGGAGCGGCGGGTGGCCCGGCGCGCCAAGCAGCCCGGAGGGCGGAAGCCGGCCGGGTCCGTTGCCGTGAAGGAGGGGGAGGCGGGGACCGAAACCGGGTTTTCGGGGTTCGGTTCTCCAGGAGCAGGGGATCCGGGTCTTGGTTCTCCGGTCGGGGGTTCGCCGGGGGTTATAGGTAGTAACCAGATCAAGTACTCAGAGAAGAACCCCCCAACCCCCGCAGCTGGCGCTGCCGGGGAGCCTTTGCCCGCAGCAGAACAGACTCCGGCGGGGGCGCCGGGCTCGGGGAGCTGCCCGGCCCACCCTGCTGGCGGGGGGCGTTCCTGCCGTGGCTGCGGGACCAGTCCCCGCCAGCAGCGGGCGGACGAGGAGCGGGCGAAGAAGGACGCCTACCAGGAGCGGGAGCGTGTTCGGGATGAGCGGGTGCTGAGCGAGGTCCGCTCGGATGGCGCTCCGCTGTCGGCGCTGGCTGCGGATGCCATCGCCGAGATGCGGCTCCGGAACCGGGAGGTCAAGGAGAAGACGGCGCAGGAGCGGCGACAGAAGAGGAAATAGGCCACCACATTCGTATACTCTGAGCGCGAGGCCAGGGCCTCGCCTCGCGGCGCCCAGATCCACCCTCACCGGCGAATTCCGCCACACCTCTTGGAGAGTTCAAATGCCCGACCGACGGCCCACCTCCAGGTGGTCGAGCGCCGCTGTATCTCAGCACCCATCAGCCGCAACCAGCCCCCTGCCGCCGGAGGAACTTAGCCGCCCTTTGACCCCAGGGCTAGGCCGACCGGAGGGGCAAGGCACTGGCCACGGGCGCGAAATAGGCCATCACCTTTCACGGAGCGTGGGTTGAGCGTGACCCTCACCGACGACGACCGGCGCATGGCCGCCCGCGACTTCTTCACCCCGGCACAGCTGGCCGCCTTCTCCGATCTCGCCTTGAACGACGAGCGAGCCGCCTGGGGAGAGCGGGCGCTCCTCGACCCCATCCGGCGCCTTCGGATGCGCCGCCTACCTGGCGAGCCAGACGAGGGGGCGCTCTGCACGTGGCCGCCCGCCCCGCTCGGCTTCGGGTACGCGGTGGAGGCTCCGGAGGGCGCCAGGTCGGGCGTCGTGCGATGGCAGGCCGTGACAGACCTGATCGAGGTGCGGCTGACGCCGGTGCGCTACGGGGCGCTGCGCCAGGCCGTGGACGCGGAAGCCGCCCACGCGAGGGCCTACCACCGCGGGCCGACCCCTTTCCGGGACCACGCGACCTGGCAAGCCTGCTTTTACCTCCCCTGGTCCCGTAGGGCGGCGCTGCTGGCCCTGCGGTCGGCGGCGGCCAAGGACGCAATCCTCCCGGCAGTCAGCCCCCAGCCCTCCCTGTTCTGATCCACTCCACCGAGTCGAGGAAGTAGCAGCCCGTGATCAATTCCACCGCCCCGACGGCCTGGTTGGAGCTGGCGCCGTGCACCGGCATCGAGGACTTCGTGTTCACGCCGGGCATGGCCCGCCGGCCGGTAGCGGAGCTCCACGAGGCGAGCGCCCCGCTCCTGCGTGCCTGCCTGGCGTGCCCGGTGCTGGCGGAGTGCTACGAGCGGGTCCGCCCGAAGGGCTCCCAGTTCGACGGGGTGTGCTCGGCGCGGATCTGGGTCAACGGCCGGGAAGTGGGGTCCATCGGGAACGCGCCGGGGCTGCCCAAGACGCTTCCGTCGCGGGCGGGGGTGTGCGGAGAGAGCAGCGGCGTGAAGGGGCACAGGCGCAACGGGGAGCCCCTTTGCGGGCAGTGCCGCGTGACGGCGCAGCGGGCGGAGAGCCGGGCGGCCGGGGCGGCGACGATCCGCAAGCGCGGTGCCCGCAGTGCGCGGAAGGCCGCTCCGGCCGCAGCCTAACCCCGGACCGCCGGGGCTCTGACCTGCGGGTCTATGTTGACATCCCCTCTAGCCATAGTAGAATTCAGGTAAGAGGGAGGGGGAAGCCCCGACCAACCCAGACTCCGGAGGCCGCACATGAACGTCCCGTTCCCCCACCCCCTGCACATCTTGGACATCTCAAGCCGATACGCGGTCACCGAGCAGCAGGCGGAGGTCGCCATCACCTGGGCCGCCGTCGACACGGTGTGCATGTGGGAGGACTACGCCAGGGCTCACGGCTTGGACGAGGCCGACTGCGACGCGATGCAGGAGTGGGGGGAGAAGCGGACCCCCGACGACCACCGGGCGGTGCTGGACGCGGCAATCGCGAACGTCACCAGCGGCGAGTACTTCGCCCTTGATCCGGTCGAGGAACTGCTGTGCGAGGTACGGCGCACCGCGAACCCGACCCCCGTCCGCCGTCCACGGCCGATGCGCGCCAACAGGCCGCGCGTCCACATCCGCTGAGCGCAGACCTCTCCCGGCCCGCCCCACCACCGGGGCGGGCCGCGCCACGCCGCCACCCGAGACACCACCTGGAGGACCCGATGGGCGCCATCACCTTTTTCGACACAGCCGCTGGAGACGATCCCGTCAAGGCCTTCGCGACGGTCCGCGACGAAGCCCGGTACGAGCACGGACACCGGGAAGGCACCGGCAGCATCGCGGAGAAGGACAGCTTCACCGTCATCGACGAAGTCCGCCGATCCGAGGCAGCCGCACATCGCCGGGCAGCGCAACTGATCGACTCCGGCGACCCACGCATCGACAACAAGTGGGGACCTGCGGGCGCCCTGCCGATCACCACGGCCAACGCCGAGAACGGCTGGCTGTTCTTCGGCTGGGCCAACGACTGAGACCACCGGGGCCCGCCCATACGGGCGGGCCCCGGCCCCATCACCTCTTGGAATCCCGAAGGGAACACTCATGTCCTTCAAGCACCTGCCGATCATCGCGGCGGGCGAGATCATCACGACGCTCAACCTGAACGGCGAACAGACAGCTCGCGCCGCCAACCTGGCGGCCAGGGTCGTCCGCCGCGCCTGGTCGAGGCGCCCCGGCCACAAGCACGCCCAGGGATACCCCGAGTTCGCCGCCGCCGTACCGGCCTGCAGCTGGCTGACCATGTTCGAAGTCGCCGCGCTCCTCGAACTCGGCCGGGGCCACGAGGCACGCCAGCTGATGACCGCAGCCCGCATCGTCCACGGCAGCACCCGGTGATCCTCACCCCGCGCAGCATCGCCGCACTCGGCCTCAAGGGCTTCTACGTCCACGAAGAGGCCTACAACTCCCGCACCACCAAGCAGCTTCGGCGGTCCATGAAGAAGCGCGGCCGCCGCCGGCTGCGGCAGGACATCGCGAACACGCGACTTGAACCGATCACCACCGACATCCCGAAGGAAATCAGCACGTGAACCTCATAGACAGCGCCCAGGAGTCCCTGCGGGCACTCGCCCGCACGTTCGCGCTCAACAGCGACCAGCCCGGCCTCTACCGGATCGTGGCGTTCGAGCTTCACGCGAAGTGGGTCGGCCTCGGGCCGGAACTGAGGCTGCTCCAGCTGCTGGTGGCCGCCTTCGAGGCCCGACAGGCGGACATCGCGCTCCCTGAGGGCGCCGAGGACCTCCACGCTCAGCACCTCATCGAGGGTGCAGCGGCCTGGGCCGGGGAGGAGGGCGGCACCCTGCACGACTTCTGCAAAGCCCGCTCCACGGCGTTCCTCCTCGCCAGCAGCTTGGCCTCCGACAGGGACGACCTGCGTCTGTCGCTGCTCGCCCTGCTCAAGCTGACCACGCTCATCCCGATCGACAAATGACCGAATCGAATGCAACAGGCCGCCCGGCAGGAAGGCCTGACGTCCCGGCCCCGCCGCCCGCGACGGCCTGCTCCACCGCCAGCCCGTTCACGACCCCCGACCGGAGCCCGATGTGATCGACCTCTACACGACGCGCGCCGCGCTGATCATGACTGCCAGGCTCCTGCGTGTGCCTTCAGAGCGCCGTACCCCGCTTGAGCTCGCCCGGGACGGTGGCCTTCTGGAAATGTGGCAGCGGGTGGCGCCGGAGACCCGCCGGATGCTGCTCCTCCAGGCAGCCTGGGAGGCGCGCGGCGCCTTCCTCGGTGAAGCCGACGACGATGCCCTGCGCCACGCCGCATACCTCGCCGAAGCCGCAGAGTCCGCCGCCCGGGGGGGCATGACCCAGCGGACCGACTTCGTGCACCTCCTCAGCCCCCACTACCTGCTCGCCCAGTCGCTGGCCTTCGACCTGGACGACGTGGAGACCTCACTCGCCGCCGCGCTGATGCTCGCGACCCGGATCTCCACCGGATGGCCGGCGTGAACCCGGGCGACCCTGTCCTCCTCCTACGGGGCCCTGGCGGAGTTCCGCTCACCGGCGCCGACGGCCGGGACCTGGTCTTCGAGATCACCGAGACCGGCACCCGAGGCGGCCGCTGGTACGAGCTGAGGAGCAGCCACTCCACCGTGGACGCACTGCTCGGCGGCTGGCATCGCGCCCAGTGCCTCATCCCCGCACCCTCACACCTCAAGGAAATGCGATGACGATCACGATCAAGCACACTCGTCGAGAGGGCACCCTCGTGACGGGGACGGGCCGCGGCGACGGCAGCGGGGAGATCCTCAAGCGGCGCGTGTACGGCTGGAGCAGCCGACCGTACAAGTACTCGCGGAACCTGGGCTGCTGGTACTTCCCGCACAGCCGGGACAAGCAGGCCGACACGAGGGCCATCAACCAGCTTGCCGAGAACCTGCGGGCCGGCGGGTTCACCGTGGCGGTCACCGTCGATGAGGACGATCGGCGCACCTTCGCACAGGCAGAGGCCGACCGCGTTGAGCGCGCCGAGGGCAGGGCCGAGCGGTTCGGCGGGTACGCCGACTCGGCGGCCACGAACGCGGACGCCCTCCACGCGAAGGCCCGTTCGATGGCTTCGCGGATCCCCTTCGGTCAGCCAGTCCAGAGCGGGCACTACAGCGAGAACAGCGACCGGCGGTTCCGCGAACGCATCCACGACACCTTCGGCAAGAGCATCAAGGAGGACGACCGGGCTGCGCACTGGTCCAACCGGGAGGAGGCCGCCGCGAACTACGAGCGGTACCGCAACGACCCCCCTCGCACGCTCCGGCGCATCGAGAAGCTGGAGGCGGACCTGCGTCATTGGGACCGGGTCCTGAGCGGCGAGACGGGCAGCTGGAACCTCGAGGACGCGGAGGAAGCCGCCGAGGTCCGCCGGCGCCGGGCGGAGGTGGCCGAGGAGCGTGAGGAGTGGCGCAAGATCATCGCCGAAGCCGAGAAGGAGGGCTTCAAAGTCTGGTCGAAGGGCGACTTCACGCGCGGGGACTACGTCCGGTGCCGAGGCCGCTGGTACGAGGTGCTGCGGGTAAACCCGAAGTCGGTGACGGTGCCTTCGATCCTCAACGTCCACCAGGAGGTGGTCACGAGGGAGAACAGCACCTTCGGCGACATGACGCACACCCTGAAGTACGACGGCGTCGCCGGACGGAAGTCGCCGGAGGAGATGGCCGAGCACCTGGCCAAGTCGGCCTCATAGGGGGCAGTCGGCGGAGTTGACCAAGGTTGACCCCACCCTCATTCATAGTAGAATTTCGATATAAGGCGAGGGGGTGACCACCACCCCCTCGCCCCACCCCAGCCCGGAAGGACACCTGCACTCAATGCCCGAACCCGACCACCTGAGCCGATATCTCTCCGAACTCCCGCCGACAACCCGCAATTTGACCTCAGCCGCCGTCGCGTTCGCCCGGATCGACGAGCTGGGCTGGGCCCCACGCGCCGGATACCCGGGCTCCGACGTCCTGTGGCCGGTGCACTGCCTGCTCTGCGGCTGGCAAGGCCTGCGCTTCTACAGCCACCTGCGGCGCAACAGGCCATCCATCCGGCATACCGGATGCTCCCCGAAGGCCGACTTCCCGGTGCTGCTCCACACCCTCGCCATGACCGCGACCGGCACCTGCCGCTACCACACCAGGCACGCCACCACCGCTGAGCAGTTCCTCGACGGCACCCAGCGCCTGCTGCTCGCACACAAGGCCGGGGACCACGAACGCACCCTCGCTCTCGCCGAGCACCTGCTTGGCCCCTGCACCGCCACCGCCCGGCGCGCTCGCGGCGCCCTAGCCGCCTTCCCCCGCACCTGAACCACCAAGAGGAGCACCATGACCACGTACAAAGCGGGCGACCGCATCAGCATCCTGTACCTGTCCAATCGACACGGCACCTGCCTCGCCTACAACCGGCCCGTCATCGAAGTCGAGGCGGTCGAGCAGCACTCCCAGCGCCTTTGGGTTTCGATGCCCCCCGACTGCGCGTACGGCACGGTGTACGGCACGCTCGCACACCCCGACTTCATCGAGCACATGGACGCCGAGCCCATCGAGAGGCAGTCCGTGGGCCGCCTCCTGGCCAACGCGGACTGGCACCTGGCCATGGCGGGAGGCGGTTCCATGCGCACGACATGGCCCGAAGGCCGGCACCGCCCGTCGGTCTACGCGGAACTGACCACGGAGGAGCGTCGGGAGCACGCCACGAAGGCGGTCCAATACATACGCGAGCTCCGCACGAACTTCCCTCGCGAATACCAGCAGTGGATCACCCCCGCGGTGGAGAGCCTCTCGAATGAGGCCCGATGACGGCCGCCGAGCACGCCAGGACCGACCGGCACGGCGCATGGCTGGCCCTGTTCTGCGATCCCGCGACCGGGGCAGAGTGGAAGACGTACACCCCGGTGACGAGGATGGGAACCCGCTTGGAGGCGCGCGCCGTCGCGGAGCGCCAGAGCGCCGCGCTCGACGCGGGACGGCCGGGCGGTCCGCGAACTCCGTACCGCCTGACCTATCTGCCGCCGCTGCGGTCCCGAGAGCGTGCGGTGGCATGGGCGGCGCTTCTGGAGGTGGATGCGGTCTCTGGCTTCCGGGGATGGAAGCCCGGCAGCTTGTACCCGTGGGTGGAGCGGGACCACTCCTGGCGGGACCGGCTGTCCGACGTCCACACCTCGTTCCGTGATGCCGTGATCGGTTTCGGCGACGATCTCACGGACATCATGGCCGGACTCGAAGGCACTCCGGCCGCTTGGGACCTGGAGGGCTATCACGACGGTACGGGCCTCGTGGACTGGGAGGCCGTTCACGAGGACATCCACAAGGCGCAGATGTCCATAGTCCGGCAGACGCCGTACGGGATGCTCTGGATCGACCGGGGCTGACCAGGCCCAGAAGCCCGGGCCCCCTGTGCCGGGTGGGCAAGGTTGACCCTCCCCTATTCATAGTAGAATTTAGATATGAGCGGGAGGGGAACCTCCCCCCGCTCCCGGCCCGCCCCGCGCACCTGCGGGGCGGGCCGTCCCGTTCTGGCACCCCCTCACGAGAGGCACCACGATGACCGAGCAGCTCGACCTCTTCGCCGCCTTCGACGACCCCGCACCCACGCCGGTACCGGCCACCTTCAGCAGGCCTGCGCCCGCGCCGAGGGCGGCCGCCACCCCGCCCGCACGGCCGGCCGCACCCCCGGCCCGTCCGGCAGCCGACCGGCCGGGCTCCTCACACGATGTACACGGCCGCGCCTTTGCCCTCGGCGAGGCCGTGACCGGCGCCTGGAACCGCGCGCACGGCGGCACACACATCGAGGTCCCCATCGGCATCGTGGCCGCGCTCGCCCTGATCCACGTGAAGGACCCCTCCGGGCCCGACCTCAAGACGCAGATCCTCGCCCAGAGCGACGGCGACCTCATCGCGATGTACCGGAAGATATGGGCCGGGCACTGGAGGGCCCGGCCCGACCTGATTGAGCGCGCCCGGATCCTGCACGAGTGGCTCAACGACGAGGCCGAGCCGGACAGCCACCGTGTCTACGCCGTCCGCGCGGTCACTCAGGCCGCGCTCCGAGCCGGAATCTTGGACCTGACCGGTCACGCCGATCCGTACATGCGCTCGCGCACCGACGTGCTCTCCCACGCGATGATGCTGCTGCGATCCCACGGCGCCCAGCAGGGCTTGGGTGAGTACCACACCCCGGCGCCGGCGGCCGAGACCCTCGCCGCCGTTAGCCTCGGCGCCTTCTGGGACCCAGAGCGCGCCTATGGTGGCCCTCAGCCGGGGCAGCACATCCACGACCCTGCGGGCGGCAGCGGGGGGCTGCTGCGCGCCGCCGCGCAGATCCTGCGCGACCGCGGCCACGATCCGGCCGCCTACCGCTGGTCGATGGTCGACGTGGACAACATCGCGGCCGCCTGCGCGGCCGTCAACGCGATCGTCTGGCAGCTCGGCATTCACGTGACGGTCGCCTGCGACAACTCCCTTTCCAACCCGAGGGCTGTCGAGGACGCACAGGCGCAGGCCCTCGCCGCGATCGAGCACCGGGACCAGGTCCTCGGCAAGGCCGAGATCATCAGCGCGGTCCGGCGCACACAGCGGCTCCTGGAAGCAGTCGCGGCATGAAAACGATCAGCTTTGGTGGCGGAACGCAGAGTATGGGGTTGATGGTGCTGGCCGCCCGGGGTGAAATCCCGCACCGAACCTTCCTGTTCGCCAACGTCGGCGACGACAGCGAGGACCCGCGCACCCTGGACTACGTAGAGCGCGTGGCCGCGCCGTACGCCGAGGCGAACGGGCTGGACTTGCGCATCCTGCACCGCACCCGGCGCACTGGGGAGCGCGAAACACTGTGGGGACGGCTGATGCGCCAAGGCTCGCGGTCCCTGCCGATTCCGGTCCGGATGTCGAACGGTGCCCCCGGCACCCGCAGTTGCACGAAGGACTTCAAGATCACGGTCACCGGGCGCTGGCTTCGCGAGCACGGCGCCCGCGTCTCGGCGCCGGCCGAGGTGGGCATCGGGATCTCTTTGGACGAGATATCCCGCGCCTCCAACCGGCGCACCGAGCCGTACGAGCAGGTCACTTACCCGCTGCTGGATCTTCGGATGCGCCGGGCGGACTGCCTGGCGGTCATCGCAGATGAGGGCCTCGAAGCCCCCGCGAAGTCGGCATGCTTCTTCTGCCCTCTGAAATCCACGGCGGGCTGGAGGGAGCTGCGCCGGGACCGGCCGGGACTTTTCGACCGCGCCTGCGAGCTGGAGGAGACCCTGGTCGCGCGGCGTACCGCCTTGGGGCGTGACCCGGTGTTCCTTAGCCGGGCCGGCCGCCCGCTGCACGAGGCGATATCGGCCGCGCAGGATGAGCTGCCGCTCGATGTCGGCTGCGATTCCGGGTGGTGCATGACTTAGCCCCCCACCTCTGACCTGTGGTGATCTGGTTGACACCCCCCTCACGCATAGTAGAATTTCGATATGAGCTGAGGGGGAAGCCACCAGCCGCCACCAGGAGGAGCACACCGTGACCGGACCGGAGATCGCACTGCGGATCGACCTCAACGGCAACATCCGCGAGCTGGACATCGGCACCGCCCGCAGCCAGCAGATCCGTGTCATCGGCCGCGCCCTCCTCGACAGCATCCAGGCCGTCGACTTCATCCGGCAGCCCACCGACCCCGACATCGTGGTCCTGGCCCGCGTCCACCGCGACCAGCAGGCGCCCAACCTCCATGCCGCCCGCGCCGTACACGAACTCGCCGCACCACTGCCCCACTTGATCCAAGGCGAAGTCGTCTTCGCTGGATACACGGCCGCCGGAGACCTCACCGGCCTCCCCGAAGGCGCCGCCGACACCATCCGCGCAGCCTGCCAGTCCCTCTAGATCAACCACCTCTTGGAGAACGTCACATGAGCACCGACACCGCCACCGCACCCCGCCTGTCACTCGTCGACCTCTACATCCTGGGCGACCTGATCGCCGCAAGGCTCGGCGAAGCCTGGACGAAGGCCGACGACACCACCGACACCCAAGCCGTCAGCTTCGATCACACCGCAGGCCACACCATCAGCATCCGACGGCTGTGGGACGGCGTCGGCGCCCAGACCTCCCTGCGCATGGAAGGCCTCCCCACCTACAACGCCGGAGTCGTCTTCAGCGACTCCGAAGGCACCAGCGACACCCTCCTCAAGGCCATCGAGGAACGCCTGCTCCCCGCCGTCGGCGGCCACCGGCCCAAGCTCCAGCAGAGCGGCACCCCCCACCCGCCGAAAGCGGACCCGCAGAAGTCCGCCGAGCAGGCTCCCGCCGGCGACGAGCCCGCACAGGACGGCCCGGACGGCAACGAGCCCGCCCAGCCGAACAACCCGCCCACCGACATCACCGCGCCCACGGCCCCGGCCGCCGCAAAGCCTCCGACGAAGAAGACCCCCGCGGGCAAGCCGAAGACAGCCACCGCAGCGACAAAGACCACCACGCCGCGTCGCGCCCCCAAGGCCACCGGCGTCGCCCCCCGAACCGCCAAGCGCGCCACGACCCGCAAGGCCACAGCCGCCTCCGCCTGACAAAACCCAACCGGTGCGGGCGGCGACTCCGCCCGCACCCCCACCCCTTAAGGACACCGATCATGACCGCTACCGCGATCGAGCCCACCACCGCAACCGGCATCGCAGCCTACGAAGGCCACTTCGGCTGGTACGACCCGCGCGACCTGGTGATCGACCCGTTCAACCACCGCAAGACCCGGGGCGACGACGACAACGGCACAGAGCCCGACCAGGCACTCGTCGACTCCGTCATGGAGTTCGGCGTCAACGCCCCCCTGCTGCTGCGCCCGCAGACCGGCGCGCAGGACGGCGCCCTCGGCGTCGTCTTCGGCCAGCGCCGCATGAAGGCCGCGATCATCGCCGCCGAGCGCGCCATAGAAGCCGGACAGCCGATCCGCCTCGTGCCGGCCATCGTCCGCGAAGACCTTCGCGACGTGGACGACGAGGCCCTGGCCCTGTCGGTCATCGAGAACGTCCACCGCCGCCAGGCGACGACCCTTGACGTCCTCGACGCCGCCGAGCAGTTGTCCCTCATGCCGGTCGGCAAGCTGCGCAAGAAGCGTGCCGCCCGCGCCCTGGGCATCAAGCCCGAGGAGGTCGCTGCCGCCCCGCAGGCCGCCAAGCTCACCTCCCGGGCGCTGGGCGAGGCGTACGCCGCTGACTTCGACCTCGTGGAGATGGCCGACTACCAGTCCGTCGAAACGCTCGGCGGAGCCCTGACCGTCCTCAAGCGCGCCAAGAGGAAGGATGTGGAGGCGGGCGACTCCTCACGAGGACACTGGGCGCACGCCCTCGCCGAGCTGCGTCAGAAGCAGAAGGACGAGGAGGAGCGGACCCGCCTCATCGAGGGCTTCAGGGCCAAGGACATCCCGGTGGTCGCCTGGAGCGCCCAGCGGGAGCACGGCATCTCGCGCAGCCTCAGCGACCTCGTCAGCGACATCGGCAACGCCATGACGGCCGAGCTGCACCAGGACTGCCCCGGGCACGCGGTCGCACTGGTCCCCGGCGACACCGAGGTGGAGTGGCTGTGCACGGACTGGAAGCGGTACGACCACGAACTCACCGACAGTCAGGCCGCTGCGGCCAAGGCCCCCAAGTCGACGCCGGAGACACTGGAGGCCGTACGCAAGGTGCGGCGCTACAACAAGGCGTGGAGGACAGCCCGCGAGGTGCGCCGCGAGTACATCGCCCAGCTGTGCGCGGCAGGCGGCGAGGCGAACGACGCGACGTGGGTGCTGATCCTGTCCACGATCACGGGCACCTCCGACCACTACGGCCGGGCGGCATCCCGCCCGAAGACGGACCTAATCAGTTCCTTCCTCGGCATGGCGGACCCCAACGAGAACGTTGACCACTGGCGCCGGGTGCGTAACCCGTACGGGCCGGTGATCGCTACGACGGCAAAGACCCGGCGGTGGCGCCTCCTGCTGGCCCAGGTGGCTGCGATGTTCGAGAGCGAGGTCATGCACGACGGCGCGTGGCGCAACATCGAGCAGGACGCCGTGACTTGGCTGTCGTACCTCAAGGAGCAGGGCTACAAGCTGAGCGAGGTCGAAGCCGAGATCCTGGCGAAGGGCATCAAGAAGCACAAGCCCAGCCAGAAGAAGACCAACTAGACCCTCACCCCCACCCCGGCGGCGGCCTCATCGAGGCCGCCGCCGGGCGCACACCTGAAGGCAGGCCATGAACAAGAACCCGAGCACCACGAAGACCACCCCGCTCACTACCTGGCACCGGGCCGAGTTCCAGGGACGAGAGGGAGAACTGATCCACCTCGCGGCCGGCGCCGATCTCGTCGGTGTGACTCGGTCGGCGGTCAGCAACTGGGCAACCCGCCATCCGAACTTCCCCAAGCTCGTCCTGGAAACCGGCCCTACGTCCCGCCGCATCAAATACGTGTCGAAGGCCGAGTTCATCGCCTTCGCGGAGCTGAGGCGCACGACGGTCACACCGCGGAGGAAGCCTTCGCCGCACAGGCCGGGCGCCGTCATCGACGCGGAGCACTTGGAGTACTGCGAGCGGCAGGTGGCCAGACTCCGGGGGATGGAGATTCGGCGGGCGGCCAAGCTCGCCGAGACCCGGCGGGCGCTGAAGGTGGCACGCTCTCGCCTCGCCGAGGCTGAGGCCACGGCCAGAGGAAGGTAAGGGCCAGGTCTGTTCCTCAAGCCCAGTTGACCCCCCTCCCATTCATAGTAGAATTTAGATATGAACGGGAGGGGGCACCACCACAAACCTCCACCAAAGCCCACCCCAACCGGAGCATGTGCAATGACCTATTTGAACGAACGCACCATCAACGTCAACGGTGTCTCCGTCACCATCCGCACCAGCAACCGAACCACCCTCGACCTCAACATAGCTAGCACCGGCAACATCATCGTCCGCGGCCCCCACGCCACCACCGACGATGAAGCCCAAGACCTCGTCAACCGCCGACGCCGCTGGATCTACCGTCAGCTCACCCACTTCTGCGAAACCGCACCCGACAACCCGACCAAGACCATCAAGGACGGCGAGATCTTCCCCCTCTTCGGCCGCCCCCACACCCTCCGCATCACCCGCCAAGAACCCGGCGCCAGCGCCGCCACCGCCTACACCCACCCCGACCTCGACCCCACGCTTGACCTGCGCCCGCACGCCATCACAAACGAGGATGATGCACGCCGAACCCTCATCAACCTCTACGCCAACGAAACCCGAGAATGGCTGAAAAACCACGGCCGCCGCATCACGCAACTCACCACAAACCCCGACACCGAACTCAAGGTCTCCTGGCGAGCCCGCACCAGCTGGATCAACCGCCACAAGGACGGCAGCCTCACCCTCCACTGGGCCCTCAGCCAGCTCCCCGCGATCCACCTGCGCGAGCTCCTCCACCGCACCCTCAACCTCCACTCCATCGCCGACGGCCGCGAACTCGACCAGCACCTCCGGACGCTGTGGCTCGGCCGGCTCCAGCTCGCCCCCGTCTCCGAGCCTCCCACCAACCCCGCAACCAGCGACACCTGCCCGAAGTGCCACACACGCCCCGGCAACCTCCACACCCACTGGTGCGGCCTCGCACAATGCGCCCTCACCGGCCGCCAGCGCAGCGGCTGCACCCATCCCGGCACCACCTGCCTCACCCTGTGGTCCGGGCGCTGGCCCGGCCAAGAAGAGTGTGAGGAGTACGGCTTCTACTACCGCCCCGGAGCGAACGGCGCCGAGCCCTGCAACGCTGACGACGAAGGCGCAGAACACGACCTGAACCGGCTCTACCGCGAGTGCGTGTGGGACGTACGCCTCCAGCGCATGGTCCTCCCCACCTGAGATGCCTATCGCCTTCTCATCGCCCATAGATCGCGAACTGACTGCGGTCGTCAGCACTGCGCAGGACAGCCGCCCACCTGCGACTACGTCGCCCAGCCACCCGACGGATAGCCCCGGAGGACGAGCATCGGGGGGACAGGCGGGGGACACAACGGGGGGACGGCGGGGGACAACCGGGGGACAGAAGGGGGAGGAAGATCAAGGAAAGACAGGGAAGGGGTGGGTAGGAACGGGAAGGCGGAACCCCCTGCCGACACCGGTCACACGCGCCCTGACCTGGGGGAATGCAGCCCGTAGATGCTCAGCAGGCCTATCGGGTAAGGTGATTGCCGACACAGATCAAACACCCGCCTTCGTAGCTCAGGGGATAGAGCACGGCTCTCCTAAAGCCGGTGTCGCAGGTTCGAATCCTGCCGAGGGCACATGAGGCACTGACCCCCAGCCGTTCGCGGCTGGGGGCTTTTTCTTGGGCTCCGGGGGTCAGGCCCGCGGGGACCGGGGTGGGGGGTGCAGGGTGAAGCGGGCCTGGGCGCCGCCCTCGGGGCGGTTCGTGAAGGTCAGGGTGGCGCCCAGGGCGCGGGCCTGGCCCGCGGCGATGGTCAGGCCCAGGCCGTGGCCCTTGTTCATGCCCTCCGTGCGGAACCGCTGGGGGCCGCTCGTCAGCAGGTACTCCGGGTAGCCCGGCCCCGCGTCCGTCACCGTCACCGTGATGCCCTCCACCGTCACCGTGACGGGGGCCGCGCCGTGTTTGTGGGCGTTGGTGATCAGGTTGCCGAGGATGCGTTCCACCCGGCGGTGGTCGGTTTCGACCAGGTGGGAGGAGAGCACCCGCAGCAGGGTGTCGGTGCCCGAGGTGCGGATCGTACGGGCGGCCAGTGCGGCGAGGTCGTACGAGTCCAGCTCGGGCCGTTCGCTGCGGGTGTCCAGCCGGGACACCTCCAGCAGGTCCTCGGTCAGCGCGCGCATGGCCTGGACCCGGTCCCGGACGAGTTCGGCGGGGCGCCCCGGCGGGAGGAGTTCGGCGGCGGCGTTGAGGCCGGTCAGCGGGGTGCGCAGTTCGTGGGCGACGTCGGCGGTGAAACGGCGTTCCGCCTCCAGTTTGTGCTGCAGCGACGCCGCCATGGTGTCCAGGGCGTCGGATACGGCGGCCACCTCGTCCCGGGCCCGCGCCGAGTCCTCGACCCGCGCGTCCAGGTCGCCCCCGCTGATCCGGCGGGCGACCTGCGCGGTCTGGTGCAGCCGCCGGGTGATCCGGGTGACGCCGATCGCGCCCATCAGGAGGGTGCCGCCGATGGCGAGGACCGAGGAACCGAGGATGGCCCGGTCCAGGTCGGCGATCGTTTTCGCGCTGCTGCCGTAGTCGACGGCGGCCGCGATCACCCCGTCACGGTCGGCGGGTCCGGCGGCCCACATCACCGGCTTGTCCCGGAGTACGCCGACGAGGGTGCCGCGGTGCCCACCCGCCGCGTACGCGCGCAGCTCCTCGGGCAGGCCCTTGGGGTCGACGCCCTCGCCGCGCGGGATCCGCGTACCGGTCTCGTACGCCGCCGTGACCCGGTCCAGCCGGTCGAGCGCCTTCTCGCGGGCCGTGCCGATGGTCTGCCGGGTCATCGCGCTGTGCACGAGGCCGCCGAGCAGGGCGGCGAGCCCGCAGCACATGAGGGTGATGAAGACGGCTGCCTTCCACGTCAGCGTCGCCGTCCAGGCCGGGAGGCGCCGGAGGCGGGCGGGGCGGGCGGGGCCGGTCATCGGGCATCACGGTAGTGCGCCGTGTCCGGCGGCCACCCGGCGGCCCCCGGCCCCTGGCCGGCGTGTCCGGGCTCGGGGGGCGTGTCCGGGCTCGGGCTCGGGTCGGGATGCGGCTCCGGGTGCGGGCCCGGGTGCGGGCCCGGCTCCGGGCGCGGGTGGTCGCTCACGCCACGAGGTCGCCGTAGAAGATCACGTTGTTCGTGCGGTGGCCGTCCTCGATGTCGCCGCCGCAGGTCGGCAGGCGCGGCTCGGGCCGGGTCGTGTCGCCGTAGACCGTGTCCGTCGGGAAGTTCTTCTTGGCGACGTCCTCGCCGACCTCGGGGTCCGGGGGCAGCCGGTCGCCGCCCGCCGCGCAGGCCGACATGGCGCCGGTGGCGGCGAGCGCGACGACCGCCGTGGCGACGGCCCGGCGGGCGCGGGGCCGGGGGCGGACTCGGACGCTGGTGGTCATGGGGGTACTCCGGGCAGGTGGTGGGGCGGGATGTCCGCGACACGTGGAACGTTACGAGGGTGATGTTTTGGTCATCCCTCGGCCACGTAACAGTTGGCCGAATGCGCGAGCGCAACGAGGTCAAGGGCTGCCACGCTCCCCACCCGCTCTCCCAAAGGACGGCGAAAGACCCTCCCGGTTCATCCCAGGAGGGTCTTTGCGCACAGAAGGAACCAGCTAGATGAATGAGTCCAAGGGGTGTCGTCGCGGTCAGTGATCGTAGGCGGTCAGTGACCGCTTGACGGGTTGCCCCGTCTTGTCGTTGAACCAGATCGCGGCGGTTAACGCCAGGATGCGGAAGAG
>NZ_JASISO010000076.1 GCF_030063135.1 Streptomyces sp. G-G2 | reverse complement strand
CCCTCCGGGGTGACTCCTCGGCTCGCGAAACCTTCGCGGGTCGGAGCGATGGAGCGAGCTGGTTTCGCTCGGCCTGCGGGGACACCCCGGAGGGTCCACGCTCCGCCACCCGCCCCACCGCCCCCGCCCGCGCGTCGGAGGACCCCAGCCCGGTGTTCCTGGCCCGGATGGTGTTCCCCGGGCTGGGAGTGTGTGCCGGCTGACGACTGCCGACTGACGACTGCCGACTGCCGGCTGTTTGCGGCTGGCCGTTGGCGGTTTGCTGCTGGCGGTTGGCCGCTGCCATCTGCCGTCTGCCCGGTCGGGTCCGACCGTCTGGCCCGTCTGTCCGGTGGGGTCTGACCCGGTCGTCCGTCTGGCCGGTCTGCTCCGTGGGGTGTGCCGGGGCGCTCGGCTGCCGTCCCGGGCTGGTCGGTTCGGTTGGGATGGGGGGCGGGGTCAGGTTGCGGTGGCGTAGGTGGTCAGGGCGTTGCGTGGGGGGTGGGGGAGGAGGGTGCGCAGGGGGCCCTGGTCCGGGGTGGCGAGGAAGCCTGCCGCGATCGCCGAGTACGTGCCCATCAGCATCGGGACCTGGAAGGGGACCGAGCCGGGGCCGGAGAGGGCGGTGCGGGTGGCGGCCAGGGAGGTCGGGGCGTAGGTCGCGCCGACCGCTTCGGCCAGGTCGGCGCCGCCGAGGGCGTGCTCGCCGACCAGTTCGTACGTCCGGCCGGCGTGCGCGTCGGGTTCGAGGGCCACCCGTACGGCCACGTCGGCGAGGTCCTCCCGGGCCACGGCGGCGACCCGGCCGGTGCCGAGGGGGGCGGTGACGCGGCCGTCGGGGCCGGGGGCGGCGAGGGCGGCCAGGAGTTCGGCGTACAGGCCGTTGCGCAGGACGGTCGAGGCGACGGGGGAGTCGCGCAGGCGGCGTTCGGTCCAGCGGTGGGCGAGGGCGTACGGGAGGTGGTCGCCCTCGGCGGTGAGGCTGGTGTAGATGACGTGGCGGACGCCCGAGCGCTCGGCCGCGGTGATCGCCGCCTCGTGGCGGGCGATGACCGTGTCGTCCTCGCCGTAGCCCGCCGAGATGAGGAGGAGGGTGTCGACGCCCTGGAAGTCCAGGGTGTGCGGGGCGTCGAAGTCCACCGCGACCTGACCGGGGGCCGGGGTCCGGGAGCCGGTCCTGGCGTGCGGGTGGTGCGCGAGCTTCTGGGCGACGAGAGAGCCCAGGGCGCCCGAGGCGCCGGTGATTAACAGCATGCCCGGGTCAACGAACGGACGGGTTCGGGGGCACTCGCAGGGGCCGTGCCAAGCTGTTGGTGTGAAACATGTTGTCGACAATGCCTTCGCCGCCGCTCTGTACGCCCGGGACGACACCGGGCTCGACACCGGTGCCTCGCTGCTCGCCGCCGCGTGGGGCGAGGTGGGGCGGGAACTGCTGGGGCGCGGCGAGGCGTTCGTACGGCAGGCCTGGGAGCGCGGCTGGCGGCCCGCCGATGTGCTGCGGCTGGTGCGGCGGGACCTGGACGAGCGGCACGTGCGGCTGGCCGCGGACCTGATCGCCGGGGAGGCGCGGCGGTACGCGCGGCTGCCCGCGGGGTGGGGCGCGGACGAGGCCTGGTGGGGGGACGACGACCGGTACGCCGACGGGCTGGTCGCGCGGGAGAAGAGCGACCGGTTCTCGCTGGCGACCGCGGTCCTGGAAGTGCTGCGGGTGCTGGTGCGGCTGCCGTCCATAGAGCCGGTCGGTCCGCTGCCGGGGGATCCTGCGGGGGAGCTGGAGGCGGCCGGGCACCTGGAGCCGCGGATGCTCGGGCGGATCCGGGCGCTGCTGGCGAAGGCCGAGGCCACCACCTTCCCCGAGGAGGCGGAGGCGCTCAGCGCGAAGGCGCAGGAGCTGATGGCCCGGCACACCGTGGACGAGGCGCTGCTGGCCGTGCGCGGCGGCGGGTCCGGGCAGCTGCCGGGGGCCTGCCGGATCGGGGTGGAGCCGCCGTACGAGGAGGCCAAGGCGGTGCTGCTGGACGCGGTGGCGCGGGCCAACCGGTGCCAGGCGGTGTGGAACGCCGCCTTCGAGTTCTCCACGGTGGTGGGGTTCGAGGGGGACCTGGAGTCGGTGGAGCTCCTCTATACGTCGCTGCTCGTGCAGGGGACGGCGGCGATGACGCGGGCCGAGGCGGGGCAGCGGGCGGGCGGGCGCAAGCGGACCAAGACGTTCCGGCAGTCGTTCCTGCTGGCCTACGCGAGCCGGCTGGGCCAGCGGCTGGCCGAGACCGCCGAGCACGCGGCGACCGGGACGCCCGACTACCTGCCCGCTCTGGTGGCCCGGGACGTGGCCGTCGGCGCCCGGGCCGAGGAGATGTTCCCGAAGACCACCACGACCCGGCTGCGCGGGGCCACGGACCTGGCGGGCTGGACCGACGGGACCGCGGCGGCCGACCGGGCGCGGATGGGGTCGGCGGCGGCGGCGGACCGCCAGGCCCTGCGGAAGTAGCCGCGGGGGAAGGCCCCGCCAGACCCCGGCCCGCCGACTCGGCCCGGCCGACCGCAGACCGCCCCGCCGACCCGGCCCGCCGCCCGGCCGCCGCCGCGCCGCCCCGCCCACCGTCCTCAGTGCGGGCTGGTCCCGGGGTCCGGCTCCTCCGCGCGCATCGCCTTGGCCTCGCTCTTCAGGATGCGGGCGGACTTGCCCAGCGAGCGGGCCATGTCGGGGAGCTTCTTCGAGCCGAACACCAGGAGGCAGACGACCAGCAGGACGACCAGGTGCCAGGGTTCCATGGCGTTTCTGAGCATGTGCGTACCCATCTCTCGGATCTGTCGGATCTCGCGGACCGTGACCGGCGTCCAACGGCAGTGAACGGCACTGGACCGCCTCATGGAAGCGCCCCGAACACGCCTGGACAAATCTGAAGAAACCCTGAAAGCCGCTACGCTCGCTCCATGGGCTGGCTCCGGGCGCTGAAGGACACCGCCCGGTCCGGTCTGACGGTCGAACGAACCCGGCTGGAGCCCCTCATCGCGCTGCGCGCGGGCGTCGGGCTCGCCCTCGTCATCGGTTTCGGGCTGGCCTTCCTGGGGCCCGGCTCGGCCGCGAGTTCCGCCTTCGGCGCCTTCATGGCGGCCATCGCCTCCTTCCAGCGCAGTTGGCGCCCGCGCCCCGTGCTCGCCCTCGCCTCCGGACTCACCCTGGCCGTCAGCACCTTCGTCGGCTATCTCGTGGGCTCCTCCGCCACCCTCGCCTTCCTCGGGCTGCTCGCCCTGTGGACCTTCGCGACCGGGATGCTCTGGGCCGCCGGGCCGACCGCCGGGGTGATCGCCTCCGGCAACGTGGCGATCATGCTGGTGACCGTCACCCTGCCCACGTCCGTGGCGCAGGCCGCCGGGCACGCCGCGATGATCGCCGCGGGCGGGGTGGTGCAGGCGCTGCTGATCGCGCTGTTCCCGGTCCGCCGCTGGGGCGCGCAGCGCGACGCCCTCGCCGACGCGCTCGCCGCCGAGGCCGACTACGCCCGCAGGCTGCGCCACGACCCGGTCGCGCCCTTCGACCCCGCGCCGCTGATGACGGCCCGGGCCGCCGCCATCGTCACCCGCCGCCAGGCCCGCAGCAGGCCGGCCGAACTGCACGGGGCGCGGGGGCTCGCGGAGCGGATCCGGCCGGTGCTGGCCTCGCTCGCCGACCCCGCCGTGGGGGCGCCGGCCGAGGGCGCCGCCCGGGACCGGGCGCGGGAGCTGCTCGCCGCGGCCGGGTCCGTACTCGACGCGGCCGCGCGCGCGATCCGGCACGGGGAGCCCGTACGGCCGCCGTCGCCCGCCCTGGCGGTGCTCAACTCACCGGACACCCCCGATCTGCTCCAGGGGGCGGCGCTGCGGGCCGCGCGCAGGCTGTCGGCCCTGCTGGCGGACGTACTGGAGACCGCCGCGCCCGGTTCCGGGCGGACCGCGGACCCCGCCGAATCGATGCTGCGGCCCACCCTGCCCGGGCTGGTGCCGCTGGTCGCGAAGGCGGTACGGGCCGAACTGCGCCCCGGGTCGCCCGTCCTGCGCCACGCGCTGCGCGTCACCGCGGTCGCCTCCGCGGGCTACCTGATCGGCTACGTGCTGCCCTTCGGGCACGCCTACTGGGCCCCGATGACCGCGGTCATGGTGATGCGGCCCGACTTCAGCCAGACCTACTCGCGGGCCGTCGCCCGCTTCGGCGGCACCCTGGTCGGGGTCGCGGTGGCCACGGGCATCGTCCGGCTCGCCCACCCCGGCATGTACCTGTCGGGGCTGCTCGCGGTGGTCAGCGCCTGCCTGATGTACGTCCTGATGCGCACCGGGTACGCCGTCTCCCAGATCTTCGTATCGGCGTACGTGGTGTTCCTGCTGGGCATGGGCGGGGTGCGCTGGGACCAGACCGTGCCCGACCGGGTCGCCCTCACCCTCGTCGGCGGACTCCTCGCGATGGCCGCCTATGCGCTCTACCCGGCCTGGGAGACCCCGCGGCTGCGCACCCGCCTCGCCGACTGGGTCGCGGCCAGCGGGCGGTACGCGGCCGCCGTGCTCGGGCAGTACGCCGATCCGGCGGGTGCCCGACGGGCCGATGTGCGCGGGGCGGTGCTGGCCGCCCGGGACGCCCGGATCGCCTGGCACGACGCGGTCGCCCGGGCGTCCGGCGAGCCCGTCCGGCACCGCGGCATCTCCCGCTCCGCCGCCGATGACGCGGGGGAGGCGCTGGCGGCGCTGGGGCGGCGCGCGATGCTCCTGGAGGCGCACCTGCCCGACCGCGGCCGGGCCCCCGTACCGGGCGCGGCGGCCCTCGCCGAGGCGCTGCGTTCGGCCACTGAGGAGGGGGCGCGGGCGGTGCGGGAGCGCCGGGTCCCGGAGTGGGAGCCGGTGCGCGTGGTGCTCGCGGGTCCGGAGGGGCCCGGGCCGGGGGTGCTGCGCAATGCCGCTGAGCTGCTGCTGGAGTCCCTGGACGAGGTCTCGGTGGCGCTCGGCGGAAAACCGGCCGCCCCGCTGTGATCAAAGGACCACGCCCCGTGCACGTGCATCTGCCCATGCAGCTGTTAATGAACACAGCTATGATCCGGTGCAGTTGACATCTGCACTATCGGGGGCTTCCTGTGGACCACGCGTACAACGGGATGGCGGCCGCGGCGCTCGTCGGGGTGATGTGGCAGAAGAGCAGGCACAGCAACTCGCAAGGCTCCTGCGTGGAGTTCGCCAAGCTGCCGGGAGGCAACGTGGCGGTACGCAACTCACGCCACCCGGACGGACCGGCGCTGGTCTATACGCCGGCCGAGATAGAGGCGCTGCTGCTGGGCGTCAAGGACGGGGAATTCGACCATCTCATCGCCTGAGGACACGGGGTCCCGGGCAGCAGGCACAGGGCCGTTGATCAAGCCATGCACGTGCACTGGCCGGGAACGATCACAATGATCGTTCCCGGCCAGTGTCATGTGTTCCGGTCAGTCGCGGGCCCCGGCGGCGCGCGGCGCGGACCGCTCAGTCCTGGAGCATGAACAGCGCCCAGACCACCTTGCCGGTGAGCCGTCCCGCGAGGGGGTGCCAGCCCCAGCTGTCGCTGTAGGAGTCCACCAGGAACAGCCCGCGCCCGGATTCGAGGTCGAAGTTCTCCTCGGTGCGTGCCGGTGAGAAACAGCCTCCGGGGCGGTCCTCGCTCGGGTCGCGCACCGCGCACACCAGCCGGGTGCTCCACCGCATCAAGTGCAGCCGTACCGGCGGATCCTGCTCGCCGTGGGCCTCGCGAGAGCCGTGGGACCCGTGGGAATCCTCGGGCAGGGCGTGCCGCAGCGCGTTGGTGACGAGTTCCGAGACGACGAGGGACACGTCGTCGAACCGTTCGTCCAGTCCCCATTGCGTCAGCGTCGACCTGGTGAACGAGCGGGCGCCGCGCACCGCTTCGTAACGGGCGGGAAGCGCGCAGGAGGCGGACCCGGACACAGCCGTCGGGTCGACCGGGGGCAGCCCCTGCCGTAACGGCTCTAGCACGGTCGATCCATTCGTCCCCATGCGAGGCACTCCCGGGATTCGCGGCCGGGCGGTGGCCCTGGCCAGAAAGAACTGCGGGGTGGGTCTCGCGCCGGCGCGAAGAGCACGCAGGTGCGCGGGGACCATGCTTCCGAATGCGGATGTCAGATGCAAGGGCAGATGCACGTGCACGCGCCGGACCTGTCCGGTCCCGTGACGGTTGTGACTCATTTCTTCCTACGCATACTTACGGACTTCTTCAGCGGGACGCGGGATTCCGTTACAGAACGAGTACGGCCGGATGCGTTTTGGTGGCAGACTGCGGCCCCTGGGGTACGGGGGCCCCGCGCAGCCAAGGCGAAGGGGAGGGCAGGACTAGTGACCGCAGAAGCCAGCGGTTCTGTGGTGCGCCGCATTCTCCTGGGCTCGCAGCTCAGGCGGCTCCGAGAATCCCGTGGGATCACCCGTGAGGCGGCCGGCTACTCGATCCGCGCATCCGAGTCGAAGATCAGCCGCTTGGAGTTGGGAAGGGTGAGCTTCAAGGCCAGGGACGTCGAAGACCTCCTCACGCTCTACGGAGTCATGGACGGCACCGAGCGCGAGTCGCTCCTCGGGCTGGTCCGCGAGGCCAACGCGGCGGGCTGGTGGCACAGTTACGGCGATGTCCTGCCCGGGTGGTTCCAGACGTACGTCGGTCTGGAGGGCGCCGCGTCGCTCATCCGTATCTATGAGGTCCAGTTCATC
Source organism: Streptomyces sp. G-G2 (assembly GCF_030063135.1). GTDB lineage: Bacteria > Actinomycetota > Actinomycetes > Streptomycetales > Streptomycetaceae > Streptomyces. The sequence goes on along the minus strand of NZ_JASISO010000076.1, from coordinate 12,757 downwards.
CACGGTCTGCTCCAGACGGAGTCCTACGCTCACGCCGTCGTCAGCCGGGGCATGCCCAACGCCAGCACCGCCGAGATCGACCGGCGCGTCGCGCTGCGCCTGGAGCGGCAGAAGGTCCTGGTCTCCGAGAACGCCCCCGTCTTCCACGCGGTGCTCGACGAGGCCGCGCTGCGCCGCCCGTACGGCGACCGGGACGTCATGCGGGGCCAGTTGGAGCACCTCATCGAGATCTCCCAGCGCCCCAACGTCCAGCTCCAGGTGATGCCCTTCTCCTTCGGCGGGCACGCGGGCGAGAGCGGCGCGTTCACGCTGCTGCGCTTCCCCGAGTCCGACCTCCAGGACATCGTCTATCTGGAACAGCTCACCAGCGCCCTCTACCTGGACAAGGACGAGGAAGTGGGGCAGTACAGCCGGGCCATGGAGCGGCTCCAGGAGGACTGCCCGGATCCGCGCCAGACCAGGGATCTTCTCCGAGGCCTGCTCCAACTGTCCTGAATCGCACGTACTATGACGACTGATCAGTCTCCGGTGCAGCGCTAGGGTGCGCGCTCGCAGTAAGGGATGGCATGTCCATATTCAGCGACCTGGCCCACCAGTACATCGACGGCGAATGGCTGGCCGGCACGGGCTCGTGGGACATCATCGACGTGAACCCCTACAACGGGGAGAAGCTCGCGGCCATCACCGTGGCCACCGTCGAGCAGGTCGACCGTGCCTACCGGGCCGCCGAGCGCGCCCAGGCCGAATGGGCCGCCACCAGCCCCTACTCCAGACGCGCCGTACTCGAACGCGCCCTGCGGATCACCGAGGAGCGCGAGCCGGAGATCATCGAGGCGATGATCGACGAGCTGGGCGGTACCCGGCCCAAGGCCGCGTACGAGATCCACCTCGCCAAGGAGTTCATCCGCGAGGCGATCCAGCTCGCCGTCCGCCCCGAGGGCCGCATCCTGCCCTCGCTGGTGCCGGGCAAGGAGAACAGGGTCCAGCGGCTGCCCGTCGGCGTCATCGCCGTCATCAGCCCCTTCAACTTCCCCTTCCTGGTCACCCTGAAGTCGGTCGCGCCCGCCCTGGCGCTCGGCAACGCCGTGGTGATCAAGCCGAACCAGAACGCGCCCGTGGTCGGCGGCGGGGTCATCGCGAAGATCTTCGAGGACGCGGGTCTCCCGGCCGGACTGCTGAACGTCCTGGTCACCGACATAGCGGAGATAGGCGACGCGCTCCTCACCCACCCGGTGCCCAAGGTCATCTCCTTCGCGGGCTCCGACCGGGTCGGCCGCCACGTCGGCGCCGTCGCCGCCCGCCACTTCAAGCGGACCGTCCTGGAACTGAGCGGCAACAGCGCGCTGGTCGTCCTGGAGGACGCGGACCTCGACTACGCGGTGGACGCGGCCGTCTTCAGCCGCTTCGTCTACCAGGGCCAGGTCTGCATGGCGGCGAACCGGATCCTCGTGGACCGCTCCGTCGCCGCCGAGTTCACCGAGAAGTTCACCGCGAAGGTGCGCTCGCTGAACACCGGCGACCCGCACGACCCCGAGACCCACATCGGCCCGCTGATCAACTCCTTCCAGGCCGACGCGCTCACCGCCCTGGTGGACCGGGCGATCGCCTCCGGCGCGCAGGCGCTCGTACGGGGTTCTACGCGCGGCAACCTGGTCGAACCCACCGTCCTGGCCGGACTGCCCGAGGACTCCCCGCTGCTGGGCCAGGAAATCTTCGGCCCGGTGGCCCTGCTGGTCGTCTTCGACGGCGAGGAGGAGGGCGTACGGCTCGCCAACGCGACCCCCTACGGCCTCAGCGGCGCGGTCCACACCCGGGACGTCGAGCGCGGCGTGCGCTTCGCCCAGCGGGTCGAGACGGGCATGATCCACGTGAACGACTCCACCATCGGGGACGAGCCCCTCGCGGCCTTCGGCGGCGAGAAGGCCTCGGGCCTGGGCCGGCTGAACGGCGAGGCGACGGTGGAGGCCTTCACCACGCAGAAGTGGATCTCGGTCCAGCACGGCCGGAGCCACTTCCCGTTCTGACCCGGTGCTGGCTGACCCGGTGCTGGCTGATCCGGTTGTGGCTGATCCGGTTGTGGCTGATCCGTTCCGGATGGGCCCGTTCTGACTGATCCCGTTCTGAGGAACCGCGGAAGACCCGGGGCGGGCGCGGGGTCGATCTAGGACACGTACTGACCTCATTGCTCCCTAGATTGTCTCTTGTCAGCGCAGTACGGCGTTATGAGCAAGAGGCGGTTGGTCAGCATGGTCACTCACGTTCCCGCAGAGACGTTCGGCGACGAGCGCGGCGCGCTCCTGTCCTTCATCGAGGCCCAGCGCGGCGGGCTGCGGCGTACGGTCCTCGGGCTCACCGAGGAGCAGGCCGCCAGCCGCCCCAGCGCGAGCGAACTCTCCCTGTCCGGGCTGCTCAAGCACGTGGCGGAGACCGAGCTGAACTGGCTGCGGATGGCCCAGCAGCAGCCGAACGAGAAGCAGCGCACCCAGGAGACCTGGGCGGACAGCTTCCGGCTGACCGGCGACGAGAGCGTTCCCCAGGTCCTGGAGTTCTGGGCCGGGGTGTCGGGCGAGCTGGAGAAGTTCGTCCAGGACCTGCCCAGCCTGGACGACACCTTCCCGCTGCCGGACCAGCCGTGGTTCCCCAAGGAGGGCCGGGTCTCGATGCGCTGGCTGCTCCTGCACCTGATCGAGGAGGACGCCCGGCACGCGGGCCACGCGGACGTCGTCCGCGAATCCCTCGACGGCAAGACGGCCTTCGAGCTGATCGCGCAGGAGTCGGGCCGGTCCTGGCCCGCCTGATCCGCCCGATCCCCGCGGTGGTCCGTACGGGCGCCCGTACGGACCACCGCGCTCGCGCGGGCGCCCGTACCCGCCCAGGCTGGGACCGTGCCGACGAACGCTCACGATTACCGCGACCTGAACCTGCGCGCCGTCTACGTCAACTGCACGCTCAAACGCTCGCCCGAGGTCAGCAACACCGACGGCCTGATCGACAAGAGCCGCGCGGTGCTGGAGGCGAACGGGGTGACCACCGAGCTGATCCGCGCCGTCGACCACGACCTCGCCACCGGGGTCTGGCCGGACATGACCGAGCACGGCTGGGAGAGCGACGACTGGCCCGTCCTCTATTCGCGGATCATGGCGGCCGACATCCTGGTCCTGGCGGGGCCGATCTGGCTCGGCGACAACAGCTCCGTGATGAAGCAGGTCGTCGAGCGGCTCTACGCCTGCTCCTCGGTCCTGAACGCGGAGGGCCAGTACGCCTACTACGGGCGGGTGGGCGGCGCTCTGATCACCGGGAACGAGGACGGGGTCAAGCACTGCGCCATGAACCTCCTCTACAGCCTCCAGCACCTGGGCTACACGATCCCGCCGCAGGCCGACGCGGGCTGGATCGGCGAGGCCGGGCCGGGCCCCTCCTACCTCGACCCCGGTTCCGGCGGCCCCGAGAACGACTTCACCAACCGCAACACGGCCTTCATGTCCTGGAACCTGATGCACCTGGCGGCCCTGCTCAAGCGGGCGGGCGGCATCCCGGCCCACGGCAACCAGCGCGCGGAGTGGGACGCGGGCTGCCGCTTCGACTTCCCCAACCCCGAGCACCGCTGAGCGCGCCGCCGCGCCACCTCCTTCCCGGGCACGCGCTTGCACCTCACGCCACGTGAGGCAGCACAGTGAGGCGCGTACCCGAGAAGAGAAGGAGCGGAGGCGATGGGCTACTCCGTGGGACAGGTCGCCGGTTTCGCACGCGTCACGGTGCGGACCCTGCACCACTACGACGAGATCGGGCTGCTCTCCCCGAGCGGCCGCAGCCACGCCGGGCACCGTCGCTACGACGACGGCGACCTCGACCGGCTGCAGCGGATCCTGTTCTACCGGGAGCTGGGCTTTCCGCTCGACGAGGTGGCGGTCCTGCTGGACGATCCGACGACCGATCCGCGGGAGCACCTGCGCAAGCAGCACGCCCTGCTGTCGGAGCGGATCGGCAGGCTCCAGCAGATGGCCGCCGCCGTGGAGCGCGCTATGGAGGCACGCACGATGAGCGTCAACCTGACCCCCGAGGAGAAGTTCGAGGTCTTCGGGGACCACGACCCGGACCAGTACGCGGCCGAGGCCGAGCAGCGCTGGGGCGCCACCGAGGCCTACGCCGAGTCGCAGCGCAGGGCCGCGGCCTGCACCAAGGAGGACTGGAAGCGGATCCTGGCCGAGGCCGAGGACATCAACCAACGGCTGGCCGTTCTGATGGACTCGGGCGCGTCCGCCGAGTCCGAGCGGGCCATGGACCTGGCCGAGGAGCACCGCGGCTGGATCGACGGGAACTGCTACACCTGCTCGTACGAGATGCACACCTGCCTGGGCGAGATGTACGTCGCGGACGAGCGGTTCACGGCGTACTACGACACGGTCCGTCCGGGCCTGGCGGTCTTCCTGCGCGACGCGATCATGGCGAACGCGGTCCGCCGGGCGTAGGCGGCCACCGTCACCTCGGCGGCCCCCACCGGAACCTGGAACCCGGTGGGGGCCGTGTGCGTTCATACTTGAAACCATCGCCATGTGCTCCGGCCCGGCGCAGGTCCTGCCCGAACCCCCCGATCCAGGAGACTCCGGACTCGTGAACACGCTCGCACTAGGCCCTGAGTGGATTTCTCCGGAGTATCTGATCGGGCAATTCGGCCTGATCGGCATCCTGGTCATCGTCTTCGCGGAATCGGGCCTCTTCGCGTTCCTGCCCGGCGACTCGCTGCTCTTCACAGCCGGCCTGTTCACCGCGAGCGGCACCATCAAGCAGCCGCTGTGGCTGGTCTGCGCCCTGATCGCGGCCGCCGCGATCATCGGTGACCAGGTCGGGTACATGATCGGCAAGGTCTTCGGCCCGAAGCTCTTCAACAAGCCGAACTCGAAGCTCTTCAAGCGCGAGAACCTCGACTCGGCGCACGACTTCATGGAGAAGCACGGCCCCAAGGCCATCGTGCTCGCCCGCTTCGTGCCGATCATCCGCACCTTCGCGCCGATGGTCGCGGGCGCGACCGCGATGAAGTACCGCACCTTCCTGCTGTTCAACGTGATCGGCGGCGTCCTGTGGGGCGCGGGGGTCACGATCCTGGGCTACCAGCTCGGCCAGTTCGAGTTCATCAAGAACAACGTCGAGCCGATCTTCATCGGCATCGTCCTGATCTCGGTCATCCCGGTGATCCTCGAGGTGCTCAAGTCCCGCAAGGAGAAGAAGGCGAAGGCCGCCGAGGCCCCCGCTCCCGGCGCCGGGGGCCAGGACGGCCCCCCGCCCGCGCAGGGCCAGCGCGGCCGTCACGCCAAGCGCTGACCGTCCGCCGCGGCGGCCGGGTCAGAATCCGCGGGTGCGCTTGGCCGCCCGGCGCTTGGCGGCGCTCGCGGCGCCCGGGATCCGCATGAACAGCCGCGAGGCCTCCGAGCCCAGGTTGACCCCGATGGCGATGGCGAAGGCGATCGCGGCGGCGTTGGTCAGGGACGCGAGGCCCACGTCGGGCCGGTTCTCGGCGATCAGCAGCAGCCCGTAGTACGTCGCCGAACCCGGCAGCAGCGGACCGATGGCGGCCGTGGTGTAGGGGAGCGCGGAGGCGAAGCGGTAGCGGGAGAAGAGCTGCCCGAAGAGGCCCACCAGCCCGGCGGCGAGGGCGGTGGACGGCACGGCCGGGATCCCGCCCGCGTAGTGCAGGGCGCCGTACGTCGCCCAGGCGACCCCGCCGTTCAGGGTCACGATCAGCACGGTGGACCGTTCCTGCTGGAGCAGGATCGCGAAGGTGAAGACCAGCACCATCGAGGCCAGGATCTGCAGGACCGGCCGCTGGGTGATCTGGAGGGCTTCCTCCGGATTGGGTTCGGCGCCGCCCAGGTGGAGGCCGAGGTAGATCACCACCAGGACGCCCATGATGATCCCGATGAAGAGGTACATGACCTCCAGCAGCCGGGCGGACGCGGTGATGTAGTAGCCGGTCAGGCCGTCCTGCACGGCCGCCACCAGGGCCCGCCCGGGCAGCAGCGCGAAGAGGCCGCCGGTGATCACGGCCGAGGCGCGGACGTCGATCGGCGCGAGCTTGAGGGCCACCCCGAGCGCGGCGGGCGGCATCCCGGCCACCACGAACTGGTAGAACTCCGGCAGCCCGCGCGCGGCGAACAGCCAGGCCAGCCGGTCACCGAGCACCGCCCCGATCGCGGCCGCGAAGAACACCACCACCCCGCCGCCGACGAGCGTGGAGGCGGCCCCGGCGAGCAGCCCGGCGGCCGCCGTGAGCACCCAGCCGGGGTACGGGTGGCGGTTGCGGCGGATCTCGGCGAGGCGACGGTAGGCGTCCTCCAGGGAGACCTCCATCTCGTGGGCGCTGATGTCGTCCACGAGCCGGAAGACGGCCGCCAGCCGGTTGTAGTCGGTGCCCCGGCGGCGCACGGTCCGGGTCGCCGAGACGGGATGGTCCACCAGCGAGGGCTGGTGGGTGATCGAGAGCATGGTGAAGGTGACGGTCGGCTCGCAGCGGTCGAGCCCGTAGGAGCGGGCCACGGCGAACATCGCGGCCTCGACGTCCTCGGCCCCCTCGCCGCCCGCGAGCAGCAGCTCGCCGATGCGCAGCGTGAGGTCGAGGACGCGGCCGACGGCGGGCCCGGAGTCCTCGCTGACGCGCTGCACGGCCTCGGGCACGGGCCGGTCGCCGACGGGCATGCGCAGCATGGTGCGCATCCGGTCCTGCCAGGGGGAGTCCCCGATCCGGGAGACCGGGTACCCCTGTCCGGGGGTGTAGGCGGACGGGGAGTGCTTGCCGCTGTAGGTGGCGGGCAGCGCGAACGCGGAGCCCTCGGGCTCCACCGGTGCGGCGGCCGTTCCGACGGGAGCCGAGAACTCCGAGGTCGGCTGGTCGTCCTCGATCACGCCGGACTCGACGCCGTACGGCTGGATGAAGGCGCTGCGCGCCTCGTCCGACGCCGGTTTACGGCGGTCCCGGTCTTCTGACTCGCCCTCTGCCACGCGCGCTCCTGTGTCCCTGGGCCGGATCCCGAACCGGTGATCCAATTATGCGGAATCGTTTCGTCCGTGGCGGCCCGGGATACGCCGACGGGCGGCACCCCCGGTCATCGGGGGCGCCGCCCGTCGGGCGGACATCAGCGGGACCCGCTCAGTGCTGGCCGCCCTGCGCTTCCAGGCGCTTGTACGAGTTCTCGATCTCCGCCTCGGCCTCGGTGCGGCCGACCCAGTTCGCGCCCTCGACCGACTTGCCCGGCTCCAGGTCCTTGTAGACCTCGAAGAAGTGCTGGATCTCCAGGCGGTCGAACTCGGAGACGTGGTGGATGTCGCGCAGGTGCTCGACGCGCGGGTCGGAGGCCGGGACGCAGAGCAGCTTGTCGTCGCCGCCCGCCTCGTCGGTCATCCGGAACATGCCGATCGCGCGGCACTTGATCAGGCAGCCGGGGAAGGTCGGCTCGTCGAGGATGACGAGCGCGTCCAGCGGGTCGCCGTCCTCGCCGAGGGTGTTCTCGACGAAGCCGTAGTCGGCCGGGTAGCTCGTGGACGTGAAGAGGCGACGGTCCAGGCGGATCCGGCCGGTCTCGTGGTCCACTTCGTACTTGTTCCGCGAACCCTTGGGGATCTCGATGGTGACGTCGAACTCCACGTCCTGCTCCTCCATGATCAGCTGCATTGCTTCGAGACTGCTTTGATCCAACCGCGTGCGCGTCCGGCCCACCCCGGCGGGTGGGGTGCCATGCTCGCGGCAAGACTCAGTGGTTAAGTGTCCCTCACGCATACGTGTGATCGCGAAAGGGGCTGGTCGAGGTGCCATTGATCAAGACATGGCAGCTCATCGCCGGTTCGGCCGTCGCGGGCCTGGCCCTGTCGGCCGCGGCCGTGAGTGCTGCCGGTCCGTGGGACTCCGGCCAGCGTAAGGCCGAGCGGGACATGGCCGCCTCCTGGAGCCGTACGGGTGGCGGAGATCACGGGGAACGCCTCATTCCGCTTACTGCTCCGAGCGCCCCCGGCGTGCTCTCGCCGCTGCGCGCCCCCGGCTCCGCCCCGGCCGCCCCGGCGGGCAGCCACGACGCGCTCGCCGACGCGCTGCGGCCCCTGCTGGCCGACGGCGCGCTCGGCACCGACCGCGGCGCCTCGGTCGTCGAGGCCGCCACCGGCCAGGTGCTGTTCGAGTCCGCGCCGCGCGAGGCGATGACCCCCGCCTCCACCATCAAGATCGCCACCGCCTCCGCCGCGCTCGCCGCCCTCGGCCCCGAGCACCGCATCCGCACCACCGTGGTGTCCGCCCCCGGCGGCAAGATCGTCCTCGTCGGCGGCGGCGACCCCTCGCTCAGCGCCCGCAAGAAGAACCCCGCGGGCCCCGGCGGCAGTCTCGTCGCGCTCGCCGCCGACACCGCCCAGGCGCTGCGCTCCGCGAACACCGACACCGTGACCCTCGGGTACGACACCACGCTCTACAGCGGGCCCGCCCGCCACCCGATCGGCCCCAACGACAACATCGCTCCCGTCAGCGCCCTGATGGCCGACGAGGGCCGCTCCGGGGGAGAGTCCTTCTCCGGCCCGGCGGACCGCAGCGACGACCCGGCCAAGGACGCCGCCCGCGCCTTCGCCGACCTGCTGCGCGAACGCGGCATCACGGTCACCGGCGAGCCCGCCCCCGGCAAGGCCCCGGCAGGCGCCCCGCCGCTGGCCGCCACCCTCTCCACCCCGCTGGGCGCCCTCGTCGAGCGGATGCTGACCAACAGCGACAACGACATCGCCGAGGCCCTCGCCCGGCAGACCGCCCTCGCCGCCGGGCAGCCCGCCAGCTTCGAGGGGGGCGAGCAGGCCGTCACCGAGCGGCTCGCCACCCTCGGCGTCGACCTGCGCGGCGCCCGCTTCGCCGACGGCAGCGGGCTCAACCGCGCCGACAAGGTCAGCGCCGGACTGCTCACCACCCTGCTGGCCAAGGCCGCCGACCCGGCCCGGCCCGAGCTGCGGCCGGTCCTCACCGGGCTGCCGGTGGCCGGATTCAGCGGCACCCTGCGCGCCCGCAACGCCGGAGCCTCCCCGGCGGCCGGCCTGCTGCGGGCCAAGACCGGCACGCTCACCGGGGTGAACTCGCTGGCCGGAGCCGTCGTCGACCCGTCCGGGCGGTTGCTCGTCTTCGCGTTCCTGACCGCGAACACTCCCGCTCCGGACACCGCCGAGAAGGCCCTGGACAAGCTCGCGGCGGCCATCGCCACCACTCCCTGAGCCCTGGCCCGGGCGCGCAGGGGGGATCCGCCGACGGGCCGGTCCACGTACCGTTGACGCATGACGAGCATCGGTGGTGCGGAGATGGTCGACTGGAATCTCGCGGTGACGACCGCGACCCGGCTCGTACGGCCCGGTCCGGAGATCACCCGGGACGAGGCACGGGCCGTGGTGGCGGAACTGCGCGAGCACGCCAAGACCTCGGAACGGCACGTGCGCGCGTTCACGCGGATGATCCCCGAGGGGACGGCCGTCGACGACACGCCGGTCCTCGTGGTCGACAGGGCCGGATGGGTCAAGGCCAACGTGGCCGGGTTCCGGGAGCTGCTGGGACCCCTGCTGACCACGATGCGGGAGCGGCGCGGGAGCGCGCCCGGCGGGGCCGTCCTCGGCGCGGTCGGCGGCAAGGTGACCGGGGTCGAGCTGGGGATGCTGCTGAGCTTCCTGTCCTCGCGGGTGCTCGGCCAGTACGAGACCTTCGCGCCCGTGTCCCGGGACCTGCCCGGCTCCGCCGCGGGCGGCGGGCGGCTGCTGCTGGTGGCGCCCAACATCGTGCACGTCGAGCGCGAGCTGGAGGTGGACCCGCACGACTTCCGGCTGTGGGTGTGCCTGCACGAGGAGACGCACCGTACCCAGTTCACGGCGGTCCCGTGGCTGCGGGCCCACCTGGAGGGCGAAATCCAGACGTTTCTCGGGGCCACCGACATGGACCCCATGAACGTGCTGGAGCGGCTGCGCGAGGCCGCCCAGTCCCTGGTCGGCGCCCGGCCCGACGGTGAGCGCGGGGAAGAGGGCCGCTCGCTGGTGGAACTCGTCCAGACCCCCGAGCAGCGGGAGGTGCTGGGACGGCTCACCGCCGTGATGTCCCTGCTGGAGGGCCACGCGGACTTCGTCATGGACGGGGTCGGCCCCGAGGTGGTGCCCTCGGTCGCCGAGATCCGGGAGAAGTTCCAGACCCGCCGGGCCAGTGGCGCCGGACGCCTCGACGCGGCCCTGCGCAAGCTGCTGGGACTGGACGCCAAGATGCGTCAGTACCGCGACGGCGAACGCTTCGTCCGTGCGGTGGTCGGCCAGGTCGGAATGGACGGCTTCAACCGGGTCTGGACCTCCCCGAACACCTTGCCGACGAAGTCGGAGATCGCCAAGCCCGCGGACTGGGTGGCGCGCGTCCACCGCAAGGGGGAGTGAAACGGAGCGAACGCGGGGGCGTAAAGCTGTCTCGTTGGGGGAAGCAGCATCACCCGTCCGAGGGACCGTGGGCCGTGGAAGGGCGTGCGATGCTCGGGGAACGGCTCGCTTCTGTCACCATCGACGCACTCTGAGTGACAACCCTCCGCTCCACCACCCCCAACGCCTCCGTGGCATCCGAACTCCACCGAAGGGCACCGGACATGGGTCCCCATCCTGCGGTCGCGGCGATACGCCTGGCGGTCCGCCGCGTACTCCACGACGTCCTCACCGATCTGACCGACCCCACCGAACGCCGCACCGCCCCCGCTGCCCGCCGCGCCGACCGCGCCGACAGTAGGGCCCGCACCGACCGCCCGGGTGGCACGCAGCCGCTCGTACTCGTCGCCTGCTCCGGTGGCGCCGACTCCATGGCGCTCGCCTCCGCCCTCGCCTTCGAGGCCCCCAAACTCGGCATCCGGGCAGGCGGCATCACCGTCGACCACGGCCTCCAGGACGGCTCCGACCTGCGCGCGGCCGAAGTGGTCAGCCGGATGACCGCGCTCCACCTGGACCCGGCGGAGTCCATCGCCGTGCGCGTGGGCCGCGACGGCGGCCCCGAGGCCGCCGCCCGTGACGCCCGCTACGGCGCCCTCGACGAGGCCGCCGACCGGCTCGGCGCGGCCGCCGTCCTCCTCGGCCACACCCGGGACGACCAGGCGGAAACCGTTTTGCTGGGCCTCGCCCGCGGATCCGGCATCCGTTCCCTGTCCGGGATGGCGGAGATCTCCGGCGGCCCCGGCCGCGCCGGGCGCTACCGCCGCCCCTTCCTGCACATCGACCGGCAGACCGCCCGCAAGGCCTGCATGGTCCAGTCCCTGGCCGTCTGGGACGACCCGCACAACATCGACCCCGCCTACACCCGCTCCCGGCTGCGCCACGAGGGACTGCCCGCCCTGGAGAAGGCGCTGGGCAAGGGAGTGGTCGAGGCCCTCGCCCGGACCGCCCAGCTCTCCCGCGACGACGCCGACGCCCTCGACGCCTGGGCCGCCGACGCCGAGTCGGCCGTACGGGACGAACTCGGCCAGCTGGAGTGCGCCAAGCTCTACGCCCTGCCCCCGGCCGTCCGCCGCCGGGTGCTGCGCAGGGCCGTGCTGTCGGCCGGTTCTCCCGCCGGTTCGCTCTTCGCCCGGCACATCGAGGAAGTGGACCGTCTCATCACCGGATGGCGTGGTCAGGGTGCCATCAACCTGCCCGGCCGGGTCGAGGCCCAGCGCCAGGGTGGCAGACTGGTCATCCGGCAGGGCTGATGGTGCTGACTGCGCCTTCGCCAAGGGCGGCTGAGCCCTCCGGGGACCCCCCGGAGCTTCGGCCGACAACGAAAGTGATGCGGGTGGACGAGAAGGACATGGGCGACGACCTCCAGTCGGTGCTCATCACCAAGGAAGAGATCGACGCGAAGCTGGCTGAGCTGGCCGCGGAGATCGACGCGGAGTACGCGGGCAAGGACCTGCTCATCGTCGGCGTCCTCAAGGGCGCGGTGATGGTGATGGCGGACCTGGCGCGTGCCTTGTCCACCCCGCTCACCATGGACTGGATGGCGGTGTCCTCGTACGGCGCCGGGACCCAGTCCTCCGGAGTGGTCCGGATCCTCAAGGACCTGGACACCGACATCAAGGGCAAGCACGTCCTGATCGTCGAGGACATCATCGACTCCGGCCTGACGCTGTCGTGGCTGCTGTCGAACCTGGGCTCGCGCGAGCCTGCCTCCCTGGAGGTCTGCACGCTGCTGCGCAAGCCCGACGCGGCGAAGGTCGCGATCGACGTCCGGTGGATCGGTTTCGACATCCCCAACGAGTTCGTCGTCGGTTACGGCCTCGACTACGCCGAGAAGTACCGCAACCTCCCCTTCGTGGGCACGCTCGCCCCGCACGTCTACGGCGGCTGACCCAGCCGTCGGCCCCGCCGCGGCTCCCGGGTCTCCCGAGAGGGAACCTGGGGGCGATTCCCGCCGTTGAGCTAGCGAAGGCGGGTCTGTCAGCCGCCCCACGAGGCCGCGGGTGACAATTCAGGGGTACATTCCGAAGAACAGTCTTTACTCACAGCAGCATTTACCTACGGGCAGGAGGGACGGGGTGCTCTGCGCCCCGTATGGATGGACGTGAAGCGATACTTCCGTGGGCCGGTCATGTGGATCGTGCTGGCCGTCCTCGCCGTGGTCGTGTTGATGAACGTCGGCGGCTCCGGCGGCGGCTACAAGTCGGTGGAGACCAGCGAGGTCATCAAGGCGATCAGTCAGGACCATGTGGCGAGCGCCAAGCTCACCACTGGTGACAGCCAGATGATCAAGATCGAGCTGAAGAGT
>NZ_JASISO010000075.1 GCF_030063135.1 Streptomyces sp. G-G2 | reverse complement strand
CCTTCAACTCGTCGTCGATCCGGGCATAGAGTGCTGTGGCGAGGGTGTCCAAGTCGGTCTTCACACACAGACTCTGGATGCCCTCGTCCTATGTCCGCAGGTCATCCCTTGGACTCATTCATCTAGGGGCGTTGGCACTGCTGCGTCCGTCGGCCGACGCGGCGGGGGACGTGTGGCCGGTGAGTCCGAGCGTCGGTCTGGCTTCGCTTCTCGCTTCGATGGAAGCGGACGTGGCAATGCAGCAGGCGCAGGTGGAGGCGGCGCGTGCCGCGATAGCCGCGATAGCCGCCGATCACCAGTTGGAGCAGAGCGGAGACGGGACCGTCGTCCTGCAGGGAATCGATGCCGTTCGATCTCGTTTGGAGGAATTGCAACGGTCAGCGCAGTTCGAGTGCCTATCACTCAATCCGGGCGGTGCCCACCGGCCGGATGCCAGAGATGTGGCTGCGCCTCTCAACGAGGAAGCACTGCGGAGGGGCGTTGCTATTCGAGCAATATGCCGGGACAGCTTCCGCAATGACAGCGACACACTCGCCTATGTACGCTGGCTCACGGAGCGCGGTGGGCAGATGCGAACCGTACCGATCGTGCCGCTGCAGATGGTCGTGGTCGATCGGAAGACCGCGGTTCTTCCCTTGAACCCGAAACAGCCCCGGGACGGTGCCCTCGAGGTCCGCAGTCCTGGTGTCGTGGCGCTTGCCCAGGCCCTCTTCGAGCAGCTCTGGAACGCCGCGACTCCGTTTGGTGAGTCGGCTCAGGAGGACGACCACGGCCTTAACCCGATGGAGCGTCAGCTGCTGGAGATCATCACTGCTGGTGAAACGGATGAGGTGGCCGCGCGGGCACTGTCGGTGTCGTTGCGCACGATCCGTCGCATGATGGCTTCGTTGATGGACCGCCTTGAGGCCACGAGCCGGTTCCAGGCCGGTGTCCAGGCCACGAAACGCGGCTGGATCTGAGTCCCGGATGCGTGCGGCCACCGCCAGAGCGGGCGGTAGCGCGCGGCACCAGCTCGGGTACGGTCCCATGGCGCGGGGCCACTGCCCGCCCCTGAACTCCTCCGCACCAGAGGCGGGGCGGGGGCCCAAGGCCCGCAGCCCCAGTGTGCCGTACGGGGGGCGGCGGTTCGTGGCTGCCGTTGACACTAGCCTCGGATGAACAGACGGATGGTTGTCACACCGTCAGCGGCTCGGCCGCATGGGTGACGTTCGTTCCGTCGGCGGCCGCTGACATCGCGTGCGGTTCGTCGGACGCGGTGGTGCTGTACCAGTGGCAGGTGAAACGCCGGTCGGAGTGGTGGTAGCCGATTGTGACTGCGGAGGCGTTTGACGGGCGGACGATATACGAGTGGCCCCAGTGCGTGAATGCTGCGGCACGGTGGCTGCTGAGTGTGACGGCCGGGGACAGAGACGCCTCGAAGTAAAGGTGCACAGCGTTGGCCGGGGAGTCGCCGATGAACAGAGTCTGGCTGAAATCGGCCTCCGGTGTGGTGCCCAGGTCGTACTCGACCAATGTCCGGGCAGGGCCCGCCGAGGTCGTGTCACTCAGGCTTGCGGTGACGATCTGGGTTCCCAACGCGTACTCCGCCTGCGGCAGCACAGACGTGAACGACAATCCGCCTGGTTGCTCCCGCATGAACGTTCCTAGGATGCTGGCGCGAAGAGCGTCCGCCTCCGCGGAGACTACCGGTTCCGCCAGGACACGGAGCCGTGAGGGGATGAAGGCGCGTATGCCGGGGTAGCGCTGGCGCAGGGCGTGGGTCAGGCCCACGATGTTCTCCTCTGGACCGAGGGCACCAATCGTTTCCGACACGACGACATCGGGAGGCGTGCCGATGTCCGCCTGGGCCGCGTTGCCCTGCACGACTTCGACGCGGTCGAGATGCGATGCCTGCAGGGCCTGCTTCGCAAAGGCCGCCGTGTCCTTGAGGTACTCGACTCCGATGACCGTTCCCGCGGTCAGCTGAGAGGCCATGGCCGCCAGGATGCCCGTGCCCGTTCCGGCGTCGAGGACACGATCACTGTCTGCGAGCACCTCCACCATGGCGTCGTAGAACGCGGTCAGCCGAGTGGCGTCTGCGAGCATGCGTGCGTGGTGATGCGCCTCGAACATCAGATTTTCTCCTCAATCGTGCGCTTGGCAGGAAGCGTTGCCTCGATGCGGGTGTTGCTGAGCCAGTGGAAGACACTCGGCCCGAGAGCGACGACGACGGCACCGACGATGATGAAGGGCCACTGCAATCCGACTGCGCTGGCCAGGAGACCGCCCAACACTGCTCCCAGGGTGGAAGCGCCGGTCGACAGCGTGCGGAAGACAGCGGTGACGCGACCGAGCATGTGGTCCGGGATGAGCCGGGCCCGCAGGCTTACGCCGACGACCGACTGGGTCACCACGACGAACCCGTCCACCGCCATCAAGGCGCTGAGAACGATGGGGTGGTCGGCGAGTCCCACAGCGGCGACCGCCACGCCGGACACGACGGTGGTCCACAGCAGGGTCGTACCGGGGCGTGTGAGCTTGCCGATGCGGTCGCCGTACACGCCGCCGAGGAAGGCCCCGATCGCGCCACCGGCCAGGATGAGACCGAAAACGGAAGGGCTCGCGCCCAGACGTTCGACCACGGTCAGGGACAGGAGGCTGTAGGCGGCCGAGCTTGCCAGGTTGCCGACGCCGAACAGGACACACAGGCTGATGAGTAGAGGCTCGCCAGTGAAGCCACGCACTCCCGCCTTAAGGTCTTCGGTGAAGGTGGTCGGGGGTCTGCCGGATGCCCGCTTGCTGCTTGTAAGGGGGAGCACGACCAAGAGGAGTGCCGCCACGGCATAGCCGGCCGCGCCCAAGGCGAAGGGAGCGGCGACGGCGAGTGCGAAGAGGCCGCCGCCCAGCGGGGGGCCGACGAAGCTATTGGCCACGGTGTAGGTCGCGTAGAGCCGGCCGTTAGCCCGTTCGAGCTGATGGTCCTCGACGAGGCTGGGCACCAGTGCCGAAGAGGTGTTGTCGTAGAGAGTCTCGGCGAGGCCGAACAGGAACGACAAGGCGTAGAGCATGACGATGTGCACATGTCCGGTGGCCAGGGCTAAGGCCAGCAAGCCGACGCCGACGGCGCGGGTGATGCTTGCTATGCGGAGCAGGAGTACGCGGTCGACGCGGTCTGCCAGTGTCCCCAGCGGTATCGAGAGCAGCAGCCATGGCAGGTACTGCATGGCGGTGATTGTGGTGATTGCCAGTGGGTCGCGGGTGAGGGTCAGGGCGACCAGTGGTGTGGCGGACAGCAGCATTCCGTCGGCCAGGTTCGACGTGGCTGTGGATGCCCACAATTGCCGGAATCTGAGCCAGGCTGCTTGGTCGTGCGTCGAGTCTGACATCGTCTTTCTCCCATGAGCTTGCGCGGTCGTGCCGTGACGCTACAGGCGTCTCTTCAGGGCCAGCGAACGAGTTGGGTGCGCTGCTGGCCGAAGGTTTTCGTTGCGGCACGACCGTTTTGGGGGCGCAGGTGCACGCTGGCTCGGTTCCTGGTGGGTGGGGCAACGGTGGTGGACACGGGTCCCGGAAGTTGTTCTCGCAACTGCGGTCCTGCGGCCTGATCCTGGCCGCAGGCAGGCGGAGGGGGCCGGTTTGCGACTACGCGGGGGCCATGGTCTGCGTGAGGCGGCGGACGAACTCTTTGTCCAGGTCGAAGTCCGTGGACGGGGGAAGATACATTGAGGAGCCGTACTGGAAGACCCGGGCGTCGGCAGCCAGCTGGCCCAGCTCTCCCCGGGTGACCTCCGCGCTGCGGCCGGGGGCCGAGGCCGAGAGCACGGCGTAGTAGGGGTGCTGTGCGTCGAAGGTACTCAGCAGGTAGTCCTGCAGCAGTGCCAAGTTGTTCGACCTCCACGGCTCCTCGTAGTCGACGCGGGCGTTGCCGACCGAGGCGGGATGGTAGATCAGTACGCCCAAGGTGGGGTCGAGCTTCACCCGGTACATCAACAGGCGGTTGGAGTCGATGACGGTCGTACCACGGGAGAGGTAGTCGACGTCCAGATCCGTGGCAATGGTGTCGAAGCTGGAGACGCCGGGTACCACCTCGACCACCAGGTCGGCGGTATCTCGCGCCAGCTGCACGAGAGCGCTGGTGTTCGACACGCCGAGGTGCGGCGTGCCCGGCACCAGATAGGTGACGCTTTCGTGTTCACGAGACAGGTCAAGCAGGGAGTGAAGGATAGCGTCGTAGTTGTCCGAGTCGACTCCGTTGAGCTGGTAGAGGTGGGAGATGTCCATGATCTGTCGTCCGCCCAGGCTCGACAGCCACTGCTTGATACCGGGCCAGGTGGCCGAGTAGACGACGACGTCGGCCGAACGAATGGCTTCCACTCCTGCAGCCGTGATGTCGCGGGGCGACAGCATTCCGGTCCCCACAACGATGATCCGGCGCGTGCCGTTGGTGGACCGCTCGTGTGCTGTAGAGGTCATGACGTCGACTCCTTTGAGATCAGATGACGGATGAAGGCTGAACTTTCCAAGTGGGTGGCGTGAACGAGCGGCCCCACGGGCACCGGGTGCAGTGCGAGGCGGCGCGCAAAGGCCTCGACGACCTCGGCGGCTGCGGCCTCGTCCGTGGCGTAGGGGACAGTGCTGACCGCGTCGGACAGCAGGTTCTCGACGCTCAGGGTGTTGAACGCCTTGACGACCTGCGCGTAGGGCAGGGCGCGGGTTATGTCGAGGCAGCCCGCCCCGAAAGTGAAGGGGGCGCTCGGCTCCGCGCTCCACGGGTTGGTCGCATCGATGACCGTCCGTCCCGCGGCGAAGGCGGGGAAGCGTTGGCTGAGACGTACTGCGACGGGGTGGGGGAGTGCCAGTACCAGCAGGTCACTCGCTCCCAGGAGCTCGGCCATACTGGTGAGGAAGGAGGAGGACTCGGCCAGTTCGGGATGAGCGCGTGCGCGTGCGGCCGCGCGGTCCAGATCCCGACTCGTTGCCCGCACCTTTATCCCGTGACGTGCCGAACGAGCCGCGAGGGCCAACCCGAAGGTGCCGGCGCCGATGATGCCGACATTCATCACCGGGCCCCGGCTTCCTGGCGGCTCGTGACCGACATGGCGTACCGATGAGCGCGTTGGACGATGTGCCAGCAGACCTCTAGCTCGGCCGCATCTCGCGGTGCCCAGATCATGAGTGACCGTTCGTGAACGATGTACCGGACGAGGAGATGGGGGATCGCCCACCCCTTGGTGAGCAATTCGGCATGGTCCTCGGGACTGAAGACAGCGTGCAGAGAGCCGTCGTGGGGCGGGTGGAAGTGCAAGAACTCCGTCCCGGCCATCAGCGCGCCCTCCACCGGCTCGTCGGTCATGTGGAAGGCGACACTGCCAGGGATCGCCAGGAGCGTGCGCTGGACGCGGACTCCGGACAGCTGTTCCGCGCGACGGATGAGTTCGTCGCGGGCCCGGGGGTCCCCGTTCTGGGATATCTGCTGTTGCGGCACCTCGAGGGTCGTGCGCGGGGCCGTGCCCAGCCGAGGCGGCAGGCTGCCAGTGGCACCTCGGCCGCTCGTGATCCGCTCACGGAACACCGCTGAAGCTGGCAGCTCGTGGAGGAGAGCGATCAGTTCAGGCTCTGTCAGAGCGAGTTGCAGCGCACCGAGATTGGCCCGAATATGTGCCACGTCGCCCGAGCCGGGCAGGGGAACAACGTGGGGCCCCAGTTCCAGAAGCAGTCGCAACAGCAGTTGCCCAGGGGCACTGCGCCCCATTCGGTGCGGTACGTGCCCCAGGACATCCGACAGGAAAACACGCCCGTGGTCGAACGGCTGGTGCCCCAGGAAGGCGATTCCGGCGGTAGCGGCCGTGTCCAGTACCGCGAGCGTGGACGGGTCCACCTGCTGCGGAGACAACCGGTTCTGCACCGAGGCCACGGGCCCGGTACCCAGAGCCTGTGTCAGCTGCTCGGCCGACACATTGCAGACACCTACCTCACCGATGTCGCCCTTGGCACGCAGGTCCCACAGAACGCCGAGCGATTCGTCGAGCGGCACCTGGCGATCGACACCATGCAGTTGCACAAGGTCGAGACGCTCCCGCTGCAGGCGGGCGAGCGATGCATGGATCTCCTCGATGAGTCTGTTCGGTGTGGCGTCGACAATCCAGCTCTGGTCGGGTCCGCGGTGCTTCCCCACCTTGGTTGCGACCAGTGGCGGATCGGCCCTTCCCCCCAGCGCCCGGCCGATGATCTCCTCGGACCAGCCGGGACCGTAGGAGCCCGCAGTGTCGATGAGCTCGACTCCGCTGTCACAGGCCACACGCACTGCGGTGACCGTGGCCTCGACATCACGCGGGGGACCCCAGATACCGGGACCGCAGAACTTGTTGCCGCCCAGTCCGATGCGGTGGACCGGTCGCAAATTGCCGATGGTGACGTGCGTGGCGACGTTCACGGCCCAGCTCCGAAGGATGCGTCGGTGTCCGGTGTCCTCAGCCGGACAGGGAGGGTGATGAGTGAGCGTCCCAGGGCCTGTTCGGTCCACTCGGGAGCGGATCCAGCAAGGTCCAGGCGGGTGAGGTACGGCATGAGGGCCTGGAGCATGGTCCCCATCTCCATGCGCGCCAATGTTGCTCCCAGGCAGTAGTGCCGACCGTGGGAGAAACTGAGGTGCGGGTTGGGGCTCCTGCGCAGGTCCATCAAGTGAGAGTCGGCGAAGACACGGGTATCCGTGTTGCACAGCCGTAGGAACACAGCGATACGCGCTCCCTCCGGCAGCACGGTTCCGCCCACCTCGATGGGCTGGCGCGCGATGCGGGCCACCACATGGGCCGGGGAATACAGGCGCAGCAACTCCTCCACAGCGGTGGGCAGGACTTCGGGCCCCGCTCCGACGAGAGCCCGCACGCGGCGCGGGTCCCACAGGAGCGCGAACGCGATGTTCGCGAACAGGTTGGCGCTGGTCTCGAACCCGGCCAGAAGCAGCAGAGACACAGTCGCCCGCACGAGGGCACCGTCCTTCCCGCACGCCTCCTCGATCCGTGTCAGCATGCGCTGATTGATGCAGGCTGCCCCCATAAGGGCATCCGTTACCGATTCCAGTTCGGAAGCCACCCGGTCGAGGAAGCGCTTGTCCTGGTCCCCGGTCGAACGAACACGGGCAGCGAGGTCCACCACATTTGCGACTGCCTCGTCCGCGATGCCAAGAACACTGCAGAGAATCTCCACCGTGCAGGGGACGGCGAAATCCGTGATGACGTCAGCCGTACCCTTCCCAGCGAGCTGTGTCATGAACGCTGCAGCGCGACGGTCACTTAGCTCTGAAAGGGGCGCGCTATCAAGTGCCCGGCGCGTGAATTCTGCGTCGAACGCCGACCGCAGGCGCCGATGCACAGACCCGTCCAGGAAGACGAAGAACCGTTCCGCGAGCTGGTTCCACGGACTTCCCGTGGTCTGATAGTCGAATCGCGGCTCGGCGTGTGGGTCGCGGAGAACCCGAACTGCCTCGGGGTGGCCGGTCACCAGAAAATCTCCACGCGATGTACGCGCGATGGGAGGTGCGGATTTGAGAGCCTGATAGGCGGTTTCCGCGAACACATCACCGGGATCTTCGGTGGGGTCGAAAACTGGCAGATGACTGTACTGCGCCACGAGTGTCATTTGATTGCAAATCCGACGACGCTGCAGCGAAAATTGTCACCGGCTGCCGGGAGAACCGGATTGACGCGGTGCTCCACCTGGCCACTGAGAATTACGAGACGGTTGGGGCGCGCGGCGTAGAAGCGTCCGCTGCCGATGTGCATGCGCCGCTCCTCGGCCGGATCGGCGCGAAAGTCCGGGCCGATCACGGCACCGACGGCCTCGTAGTCCGGTCGGCCGCTGTCGCTGAGCGCCGCCCGGGCCTGAGTGGAGACTCCGAGCTGGGACTTTCCGTCCATGACCATGAGCTCGCCGCCCCAGGACGAATCCCAACGTGGATGCAGATAGAAGATGTACGCTCCGCTTACCTGATCGGTGTCTGCATGCCAGAAGAGACCAGCACCGGCTCCCATGGCCACCACTTTCCCCGTCAGGATGCGACTCCCAACCACACCCGAGCCTGGCCCATCACTCAGAGGCGTTTGCGCGTTGCGCAGGTCCTCAACGAACGAACCGATCGGTTTCAGGCCCGGAGGCGTCGTCTCCTTCTCACCGCGCAGCACCCCCGCGCTCTGAATGATCGGGAGTCCCGGCGGACCATAGGGCTTATTCCAGCCGGAGTCATGAATAGAAGAATAATTAATGTACTGAACACTCTTGCTCAAACCCCCGAAGGCGTCCTGATCAAGAAAGTCATCCACCACCAGACAGGTGCTGTCACTGTAGGTGACACGCATCAGGAATAATCCTTCCGAGGCAGGACGCCTTCAAGCGTCATTCCGTGAGGTTAGGAAATCCGTGCCAGGACGTCCGCCGGAATCGCCGAAAGGCAGCGCGGCCAGCTCAGAGCCTCGATCTGCTCGTCGGAGATTTCGATGGTCCGGACCTCGTGCTCAATAATCGCGTTCTCGTGCATCTGTGATACCTCTTCCCGGAGTTGTGGCGGTGCGCCACCTTCCTGGTGGCGCCCCTCTCAGGAATAAGAATCCTCGATGGTGATGCCGATGTCACGGGGTATCGATAGGCGTCAAGGTGCCAGGCAACTCACTGCCATATGGCAGCTGCCGATCAGGACCCGCAGGTGTACGCACAGGGAGGCGCCCAACCAGATCATCACCGGGGCCGTGCCGGACACCGGCCACTACCAGCTCACGTTCGACGGAGAGCGCCTGGCTCTCAAGGCCGACTGACTGGGGCTCGCTCTGCACACACCCCATGCCCACATGGTGGCAGAGCCCGTGGAGATGATGCAGGTCCGCCTCACGGGGTATCCGCATCCAGATGCCGACGATGTGGCCCTCACCCCGCCTCCAGGACGCACTGGACCGACTGGACGTGCACACCCTGCCGTATGAATCGCCGGGCCCCCGGACTGTCGATGAAGGCGGGTGGCTGGAGAGTATGCCGGTGATCGTCAGTCCTTCCTGGGGGCTTCCTCCGCAGCCCGTACTGGAGCGGTTGCATCCCGCGCGCCCGCACGACGCGCGGTAGACCCCGCCGCGGGGGGGGTGCCAATTGTGCGCGGACAATTGGCGGTGATCGACCTGCAGGCAGCGCTCAGCGCCTGGCTGCACTTCACGAAGAGCATCGGGCCGTGGGCACCTGCTGGGCCAGCGGACAGGGCTCTCGATGTGTACCCGACAGGAGTGTGCGTCAGTACCGGCCGCGGCGGGATCGTTTCCCCGGTGAACCCGTACACCCAGCCGGGTGAGGTGCCTCCCGAGGCCGTGGGCAGGCCGGGAACAGGACCGCTACACCAACCCGTGTGATCAAACCTCTGATGACGCGCGGTCTGCCCGCGCTCACCCTCGCCGCGCTGCCCCTGCTCACCACCGCTCCCGCCACCGCCGCGACCACTGCCCAATCGACCGCGGCCGCGGCCCCGGCTGCTGTTGCGACCGTGGTTGTGGTGCGGAGGGATCTTCCGGAGGCGCCGTCCGCAGCTGTCGCCCGGGCGGAGCTGACGGAGCTGATGGTGGAGGCCCCGCACTCGATGACCGGCTACAGCCGGGCGAAGTTCCCGCACTGGGCGCAGCAAGGTGAGCGGTGCGACACCCGTGAAGTCGTCCTGGCCCGCGACGGCCAGGACGTCCAGCGCGACTCGGAGTGCCGGGCCGTATCCGGCACTTGGGTCAGCCCGTACGACGACAAGGTGCTGACAAGCGCGAGCCAGGTGGACATCGACCACATCGTCCCCCTCGCCAACGCCTGGCGAAGCGGCGCTGACCTGTGGGACACGGCGAGGAGGAAGTCGTTCGCGAATGACCTCGAGGGCCCGCAGCTCCTCACGGTGTCCGCGGCATCGAACCGGTCGAAGGGGGACCAGAGCCCTGACCAGTGGAGTCCGCCGTCCCGCGCCTATTGGTGCACGTACTCCCGCGCGTGGACGCACATCAAGTACACCTACCAGCTCGCCGTCACCGAACCCGAGCGCGATCAGCTGACCACCATGCTCGGCACCTGTTCCTGAAGCTGCACCCATTAGGCCCGGCGGCCTGGAGCACCGTCTCGTCGCTGGTAGCCGAGCGCCCCGTGACGGTTCCGGCGCTTCGGACCCGCTCGTTGAGGCTGAGTAGCTGCACGCGGAGTGGAGCAAGTCGAAGATCGCCATGGGCTGCGGCGGTGAGTCCCGGCGCAGTTGCCAAGAGGAGGAGACGCATTCATGACGGGTCCCGAGCAGTGGCGCACGCTCTGGAAGAGGTACGAGGAGCCCAAGACCAGGAACGCCGTCACAGAGGCCTGCAGTGGCCTTGCGAGCTTCACGGAGAGCGGCTGTCAAGATCCTGCAGACACGATTGCCCTGGCCATCGTCGGAGCGGAAGCTTCCGAGAGGCTGCGTGGCGCCCTGGAATCCGACTGGGCTCTCTACACCCCGCAACAAGCTGCCGTTGTCGCCTCCGCCCTGTTCGCCCAGCTCAACGCGACAACGGACGCCTTCGAGTCGCTCCGTCGTCTACTCCAGCACGCCGAGGACCGCCGCGAGACCGCGTTCACCGCGGAAGCGGATGCCCACCTGAGGAACGCCGCGGCAGCCGTCGCCTTCACCTGCGGCTTCGGCCCTGGCGTCGTGAACTCCCTGAATGCGGGCCCGGACCTCTCCCGGCTGCCCGCCGACGCGCACGAGACGCTCACCGTCGTCGCTGCCCTTCTCGGTCCCGCCGCCAAGGTGACGGAGAACCACGGCCCTGGCGAATACATCGAGGACGACCGAGGGCTCGGGTGCGGGTGCGAGATCCGGTTCGAGCATCGAGGTCAGGGGTGGAACTTCCACTGGGGCAATTGCTGCTGGAATCTCGTACGCGAGGAAGACGGCGAGGTGCTGGAGGACAGCGGCAACACCGGATGGAACGAACTCGGGTCGACCGACAGCACCGCGCACCCCCAACACCTCCTGGCACTGATCCGGGCCAAGCTCGACGAGACCTCCTGACCAGGAAGACAGAGACTGTGCAGACGAGGCACGCGGCCCTCAACATCGGCGACGAGCCGATCAAGAACATCCGCTTCACCTGGGGCGGCGACTACCCCAGGGAACGGCGCCACCTCGAAGGCTGGGGGACCGCTGTAGAAGTACCCGCCCTCCTCGCCCTCCTGGACAAGGTCGTCGCCGGCGAGCTCACGGCCGAAAAGGCCCGCGTCGTCCTCGGTTCACTGGCGGAGAAGGTCGTGCTCGCCTGCGACCCGGAGGAAGCCGACCCCGTCAAGCGTGCCGCCGCCCGCTGCTTCGGCGACTGCGACGAGTGCGTCGCCCGGAAACCGGAGTTCGACCGCCGCCTCCACGAGGTGCTTGTGCAACGCGAGCGGTACCGCGACCAGACAGCCCACCCATGGGCTGCCACCCGGTCCGCACTCCATCGGATCGACTGTCGGGAAGTGAAAGCCTTGGGCGCCTCCCGCGGCGGCCTGTTCACGGAGTCGGGCGAGACCAACCCCGACGAGTACGACCGGCATCTCCACTGGTTCACACACGACGAATGCGAGAGCATCCCCTGCGAGGGGCGCACCGTGTTTGCCCGACATGAGGCCGCCTCCTGGATCGCGGAACGCACCGGTCCGAAGGGCGGCGAGCGCTTCAAACTCTGCGGCAAATGCCAGCCGGAACGGCCCGACCGCGCCTGAATGCAGAGCCGGGCGGGTGGTGCTAGTCGGCGGCAGCCGCAGGGCCCTGCCCGAACGGCGGAACGTCCTCCACTCCCACGTCCAGGCGCAGCCGCCGGAACCTGAGGGGATGCCGGTATACGCCGCCGCGATCGATGGACCGATCGGCGCTGACTTCGGCCACCATCTCAGGGCGGACCAGGACCGCGTCCAAGACGTCCTTGCTGCCCCACGACGCGGCGAATCTCACGCCCTCCCACGGGTGCCCCGGAGCGGCCGGGACCAGCTGGACGGCGACCTGGCGGGCCGCGTCGGGGCGCAGCGGGACGGTGCGGCCCACGGTGCGCAGCCGGCCGGTGTCGTCGTGGCGGCCGAGGATGAGGAGCTGGGGCCGGGCAAGGCTGCCGGTGACGGCGCCGATCACGGCCTCGGTGGTGTCCCTTCTCCTGACCTTGGTCCACGCTCTGGCCCCGGTGACGTACCGCTGTCCCATGGCCTTGACCACGAGACCCTCGACGCCTGACACATCGGTCCAGTTCTCCAACCACTCACGGGCCTTGGCGACATCCGTGGTCATGGGACAGAGCGTCCACGGCGCGGTCAGAGAGCGGGCGGCGAACAACGCCTCCAACCGTCTGCGGCGCTCCCTGTAAGGCAGTGAAAGGAGCTCTGTGCCGTCCTGCTGCAGGATGTCGAAGACCACGTAGTAGGCGGGCAGGCGAGCTGCGAGGGTGGCGGCGGAGCCGCTGCGGGCTGCGGCCCGGCGTTGCAACCCCTCGAAGCTCAGTTGTCCCGCCTCCGGATCCCACACCAGGAGTTCGCCATCCAGGACCAACCCGGCGGGCAGCTGCTCCACGGCGGCCGCGACGACGTCGGGGAACCGGTCCTGGACGAGAGAGCCGCGCCGGGTCTGGAGCAGCACACGCCCGCCCGGCTCGGCCGGTGTGAAGAGGATCGCTCGGTGGCCGTCAAATTTCTGCTCGTACGCGGGATTGCGCAGCACGCCCGGTCCCGGTACGGCCTCGGCGGCCTGGGCGAGCATCGGTTCCACAGGGGGCAGCAGCACCATGCCCGGCTCCTCCTTCGTGCTCGACGGCCTGGCGCCAGCCTGAACCGGGCAAGAAGCCATGACGGGTCGCCGCGCCAGACGGCGGACCGGGCGGACTCGACTGGCGGGGCGGGCTTCGTCGCTCAGCGTGAACGACCCCTGTCGGATTGTCAGAGGTGCCCTCTACCGTGAAGGCAGGGATTGCCGTCAAGGGGGAGGGCACGCCGTGGCCAACATCGTCTGGCACACCACGTACAGGTTGCTTCTCGATCTCAAGCAGGAAGACCTCGGGCACGAGAACTTCGATGGCCTGTGGAGCCTGCTCTACAAGGCGGACCGGATGGCTGCCCAGCGCAATGTTCCGGTCTCCGAGCGGGGGCTCCAGTGCGGTGGCATTTGCAGGGACGCGGGCGTGGTCGCGTGGATGTACTTGCGGCAGCAGGCCAACGGCCGTCGCGAAGCCGTCCATGAGCGTGCGGAGGACGAGGAGCGTCACAAGGCGCCCATGAGCGATGAGCACAAGGCGTATCAGGAACGGATTCTGCGGGCGGCTGCGGAAGGCGGCTTCGACGGTGACTGCGAGGTCCGCACACCCGTGGGGCGCAGCAGTTTCATCCAGACCGACACCCTGATCGAGGGTGCAGATGGAAGGCGCATCGGGTGGGAGGTTCAGCTGTCTTCGGCCGCAGCCGACGGGCCGTCTAGCGTGAAGGCTCGGGCCTCGAAAGCGGCGAAGCGGGGTATCACCCCGGCTTGGCACACCGACCGGGCGGACTACGCTCGCCGTAGCGATACGCAGTGGACTCAGAGCAACGACCTGCCCGCCCATGTCATCGCGAAGATCGGCGACCTGCGTGTCATCTCCGGCTACCGGGCCCTGGACTTCTGGGTCTGTGACCTGCGGGCGGTCTACCCGTGCCCGGACGGGGTCCGCCGGTGCGGCAAGCCGCACGTCACTCCCAAGCCGCGTGACGTGCTGTTCGACGACCTTGTGCGTCGAACGGCGGCGGGAACGATCGTTCCCGTCGAGTTCCTCAGGGGGACCAAGGTCGACCGGTTCTGGGTGACCGATGCGGACTGTGACCGCCTGGCCGACTTTCAATCGGGCGTCATCGTCCTGCCCCCGACACAGCCGGGCGACTCCAGCTCGAAGTCGAGCCCCAACCTGCCCACATGTCGCCCCGCAACGATCCTGGGCGAGTCCGCCCCGGCAGTGGCCCTCGCATCCGATCCGACCGCTCTGATCCCTCAGCAGCGAGCCTTCGCGCCAGCGCCACCCCCGGTCGGGACCTTCGCCCATGTGTCCCAGCCGCTGACGCACCCCGCAGTCTCGGCGCCTTCGCCGCCCGCGCTGGGGGAGGCCAGCCACGGGGAGCCGGAGCCCGAAGAGGTGACACTCCCGAGCGTCGACTTCCCCACAGCAATCGAACAGATTTATGATTCAGGCGGGACCACTACCGCGCCCGCATTCCCCGACGACCTCCTTCAACTACAGGAGCGCCTCCACCGCGCCCACGCCGAACACCGTGCCTACCTGGCAGAACTGCCCTGGAGCGTGGAACCCATGGCTGGATGGACGCGCGGTGAGCGGTTCTCCCACCGCGGCGACGTCCCCGACAGCCCCGGCTGGAGCGACGAGCAGAAGGAAACGGTCGAACGGATGCGGGCGGAGCTCCGGGAGCTGTCAACCACGGTCGTCGACCACCCCCACTGGGCGACCGTTCCGCGTGAAAACCTGGTGAACGCCCGAATGCAGCTCAAGAAGCAGACCCGCCCGGTGGAACCCGATGACGTGACCGAGGCGGCGTAGCCCGTCATGCCGGCATTCAAGGGTCACCCGGATCTTCCTGGACCGCGGTGACTCCGCCGGGCGGATCAGCCTGTTCCCCCACGGAACAACCGGAGCGGAGTCCAGGGCATCCACTCCGACCAGCCGGGTGGAGGTCGGTGAGCCAGGCGTCGTCAGCTACGAGTCGTGAACCGAACAGCCCCCGGAGGAGAAGCAAACCGGGTCATGGATCAAGGACAGGCTCTGCTGATAGACCTCGTTCCACCCGGCGGCGTCGTAGGGGTGGACGATCACCGGCTGTTCGGCGGTCATCCCGCCCTCTGCCGTCATGATGTAAGGGAAACGGTAACGGGCGGCGGTGATCCTCGGGTCTGTCCACGGGGAGAAGGCCACGGAGGGGTTCACCCACAACCGGGCGACGCCGTTCACGTCTCCTTCCAGGGCGAGGAACTGGTGACCGACAAGCCACGTCACCACCTCCCGTAGCCGCGCGACGGTGACGTTCAGCTCGTCGGCCCAGTGAGCGAAGTCAAAGAGGACTGGCCCGCTGCCCTTTAGTCGGCCAGACAGGATGTCCAGCACGTTCCTGGTCGTCCCGTCGTCGCTTCGGCTCTTTTTGCCGGTTTCCCGTTCCTGGATGCGACTGAGGAAGCCAGCGGCCATCATCGCCGGCCCGCAGATGGTGCCGAAGTCGCACGTGCAGCTCGTCACGCCAGACCCAACGGCCCAACACCACCGCAGATTTCCCTGTGCCTGAAAGCTCACTCGGATGGCGGGAAGCAGCTCGGGGAGGCTCGGGCCGCATGAGGCCGAGATGACGGCTCCTGACGAGACGACGCGGGGCGACCCGGGTGACCGGAGGACGGCCCCGCCGCGCGGCGGGAAAGAAGGAGGGCGCCGCCTGAGCGACTGCCAGCCCGGGCCGCAGGCGGAAGAACGTTCCCCGAACACGCGATCCTGCCGAATCTGGCCAGTGCAGTGCATTGCCGCCAATCCCCAGCGATTGGGCCACAGCAGCGCTGACCTCCAGCTACACAAGACCAAGGGGCTGTCGTTCGCTGCCCCGTGAAGGTTCTGGCGGGGGGACTGGACAGTTGCTGACGATCAACGTGGCAGTACTGCTGGTGGTCATCGTCGCCCTGCGGCTGCGCCGTCGCACCGAGGCCCGGAGCCGGTTCGATGAGAAGATGACCGTGGTCATCGTCCTGGCCCTGGGCGTCATGCTCGCCCCCACCGAAGTCGGCCAGGGCATCGCCCACTTCATCGGGCAACTCGTCAACGGTGTCTCCCAGGCCAAGCTGTGACCACCCCTGGTCAGCTCCCTCGTCGAGCCGAACAGCAACTGGCCCTGCTCCGGCATGTAGGCGCTTTCCACCCTGGGAGGGGGCGGTGAGTGCGCGTCGTCGTCCGGTCCGGCGCTTCGGCCGCCAGCCCCGACGGCGGAAGAACCAGCATCTCGAGCAGCTGCTTCGCCGCTCTCGCGGCCGCGGTCGTGCTCAGCCTGGCGGCTTCCGCGCTGCGGTGGCTGGCCGCTCATCCCTGGGCCGTGGCCGCGGCGCTCCTAGCCGCGGGGGCCGTGGGCGGGGCCTGGGCGTGGCGGCGGAAGGAGACTGCCCGGTGGGAGCAGGTTCGGGCGAGTGGTCTGCGTTACGCGCTCGGTCAGCTTGACGGTCTCCATCACCGTGCGTTCGAGTTCGCGGTCCGGGATCTGATGCGCCGCGATGGTTGTACGGACGCGAGGCAGGTCGGCGGCGGGGATGAGGGTCCCCGTCGCGGTCTCGTACCCGCGGGCGATCTCGTCCTGGCGCAGCTCCTGGCCGTCGATCTCGCAGACCTTGCGGTAGCGGATCCGGCCGCCGTCGGCGGTGTGGATCTGCCGGAAGCTGATGTCGTGGCTTTCGGTCGCAGGCACCACCTTGATCGGGATGGTGACCAGGCCGAAGGAGATCGCACCAGACCAGATGGGACGCATCGAACCTCCGCGCGCGTGGCCCCCTGGATACAGGGTCGCACCGCCCGCTCTCTACCGCACGTGATCTGCTCGTCCGTACGGGGCAGCCGGGGCTCGTGCCGGTGGATGGGCTGCGCTGACCAGGGGAGGTCCGCAGCCTCCAGAGCGGGTAAACAGCCCGGTAAAGCGGGTGGCGGGGCGTGAAGACAGATCAGCGATGGGCTGGCGGGAACGGTCCGGCGCGCCGCTGCGTTACTGAACGCACGTGTCCGATTGCTCGAGGCGGGGATGGTGGGGGATGGATCCGGTGACAGTTGGGCTGCTGGTGGCGCTGGCGGGTGGGGCTGGTGGTGAGCTCGGCCGGCAGGCTTGGGCGGGGCTGGGTGCGGTGGTGCGGCGCCCGTTCCGCCGGGAGGACGGCGGGCAGGCCCTGGCCATCAGCTCCGGGGAAGTGGAACTGGAGCGGCTTGACGAGGAGCCTGCTGACCAGGGGCGGGCGCAGGCGTTGAGTATGGCGTTGGCGGTGCGGGCCGCTGTGGATGCGGACTTCCGTGACAGTCTTGCGGCCTGGCTGGAGCGGGCCGCTTGGGTCCAGGACAGCGGGGCGGTGACGAACACGGCCAGCGGTACCCACAACGGACCGGTCGTCCAGGGCCGGGATTTCACCAACTTGACCTTCACCACCGCGCCCCCGCCCACTGGTACTTCCGCAGACGGCGTGCCCGGCCAGGCACGGTGACCGGGATGACCGACAGCACTGAGGGCGGTACGACGAGCAACACGATCAGCGGCGGGATCTTCTTCCACGCGGTCATCCAGGGCCGGGACATCACCGTGCAGCTCCCGCCCGCTGTAACCCCGGCCCTGTCAGGGCTGCCCGCACCGGCCCCAGCCTTCACCGGCCGAGACCAGCACGTCGAGCAGCTCCTAGCCGCCCTGGCCCCCACCACCGATGGGGGCGGGGGTGCGGTGCTGGTGAGCGCGGTGTCAGGCCTGGCAGGTATCGGTAAAAGCGAACTCGCTGTGCAGGCCGCCACCCTGGCCCTGGGGCAGGGGTGGTTTCCCGGCGGAGTGCTGTTCACCGACCTCGCCGGCTACGACCCCGAACGCCGCCTCACCCCGGAACGCGCCCTTGAAGGACTCCTGCGCGCCCTGGCGATTCCCGGTGAGCACATACCCAACGGCCTGGAAGACCGCCAACGCCTCTACCGCAGCGTCCTGGCCGCCTACGCCCGCGAGAACCGGCGCCTCTTAGTCGTCATCGACAACGTCTCCACCGCCGACCAGGCCGCACCGCTCTTGCCCACCGACAGCATCACTGCCGCCCTGGTCACCTCGCGTCACACCCTCGATGGCCTCAATGCCCGCTTCCACGACCTCGACACCCTCAACGACACCACCTCCACCGACGTACTCGACCAGGCCCTGCGCCACGCTCGCGGCGACCACGACACCCGCATCGCGGACAACCCCCAGGCAGCCGCCACGATCGCCCGTCTCTGCGCTGGTCTTCCCCTCGCTCTGCGTATCGCCGCAGCCATTCTGGCCGCGGCCCCTACCCGGCCCGCCGCGTCCCTGGCCACCGCCCTTCAAGCAGAGCACAGTCGGCTGGACAAGCTGGCCCGCCCTGACCGCGCCGTACGGGCCGCCTTCGACCTGTCCTACCAGCAGCTGCCCGCCAGCCAGGCCCGACTGTTTCGTCTTATGCCCCTCAACCCCGGCCCCGACCTGTCCACCGGCGCCGCCGCCCACCTCGCCGACACCAACACCGACGCCACCGAAGAACTCCTGCAACACCTCGCCGAAGCCCACCTCATCGAACCCGCACTGGTCTGGGGCCGCTGGCGCATGCACGACCTGGTCCGCCTCTACGCAAGCGAACACGGCCACACCCACACCACCTGCGACCAACGCGACATATCCCGCACCCGCCTCTTCACCCACTACCAGGACACCGCCCAAGCCGCCGACACTCACCTGCAAACCCTCCCGGGCCCCCGCGACCCCCGCTTCCCCAACCGCGCCACGGCCCTGGAATGGCTGGACGCCGAGTACCCCAATCTGACCGCCACCGCCACCGCGGCACCGGCTCTAGGCCACCCAGAGATCAGCTGTTCCCTCGCCTACGATCTCAGCCGATACCTTGACTACCGCCGCTACTTCGACGACCAGGTCACCCTCACCGCCACCGCTCTCACCATCAGCCGGGAGTTCGGCGACCGCCACGGCGAAGGCCAGGCGCTGGGCACCCTCGGTAGGGCCCTGCAGAGGGTGCGGCGCTTCGAGGAAGCGATCGACGCCCACACCCAGGCCACCACCATCTTCCGCGAGCTCGGCGACCGCCACAGCGAAGGCCAGGTGATGAACAACCTCGGCCTTGCCCTGCGGGAGGTACGGCGCTTCGAGGAAGCGATCGACGCCCACACCCAGGACCTGGCCATCTGCCGCGAGCTCGGCGAACGCCACGGCGAAGGCCAGGGGCTGGACAACCTCGGCAGCGTCCTGCAGGAGGTGCGGCGCTTTGAGGAGGCCATCGACGCCCACACCCAGGCCACCACCATCTTCCGCGAGCTCGGCGACCGCCACGGCGAGGGCCAGACGCTGAACAACCTCGGCCTTGCCCTGCGGGAGGTGCGGCGCTTCGAGGAAGCGATCGACGCCCACACCCAGGGCCTGGCCATCTGCCGCGAATTCGGCGACCGCCACAGCGAAGGCCAGACGCTGAACAACCTCGGCCTTGCCCTGCGGGAGGTGCGGCGCTTCGAGGAAGCGATCGACGCCCACACCCAGGACCTGGCCATCTGCCGCGAATTCGGCGACCGCCACGGCGAAGGCCAGACGCTGAACAACCTCGGCCTTGCCCTGCGGGAGGTGCGGCGCTTCGAGGAAGCGATCGACGCCCACACCCAGGCCACCACCATCTTCCGCGAGCTCGGCGACCGCCACAGCGAAGGCCAGACGCTGAACAACCTCGGTAACGCCCTGCGGGAGGTGCGGCGCTTCGAGGAAGCGATCGACGCCCACACCCAGGCCACCACCATCTTCCGCGAGCTCGGCGACCGCCACAGCGAAGCGCAGGCACTGAACAACATCGACACCGCGCTGCAGGAGATGAGGGGGCACTTCGAACAATGACATCGCACACTACGAGCACTGGCTCGGCCACACCATGCACTTCCGCCAGCTGCAGCGCGGAACCTCCGACCAGATCCGCGACAAGCGATCGAAACCGAACGCACGAGCGTCGTTCCGGACTCGCTTAGTGGTCGACGCGCGAAGTCCTTCGGGGGTTGACTCCGGAGCCGGTGGTGAGTGTGGCGATTCTCGAGGGCATCAAGCGTCCGTATCGGGCTGCGTCCCTGCTTGGAACAGGTGAACATTGACGTTC
>NZ_JASISO010000074.1 GCF_030063135.1 Streptomyces sp. G-G2 | reverse complement strand
CCCCGGACGCGGGCGCGGCGCGCCCCGTGGTGCGGGGCGGCGGGGACGGGGGCGGGGTCGGGGGCGGGCTGGGAAGGGCCACCCGGCCCGCCCCGGATGTCGACTGGTCGACTTGGTGCGCTCCTCCCGCCTTGACCCGTGATCAACCGACGTCCCGGACGTTGTACCGCCAGAAACGCCGATGCGAGAGTGAGGTCCACCGTGCGGGACAACCTGGCGGAGATGATCAAGGCGACCGGGGCGGAACTCGGCTTCGCGAAGCGGTTGCTGGGCGAAGCCGGCGAGGTGGCGTGGGACCGCCTGCTCGACTGGCTCGTCGACGACTACTTCAGAGTGGTCGCACACGGACTGGAGAACATCCCGGCCGAGGGCCCGGCCGTGATCGCCGTCAACCACTCGGGCGCCTGGGGCCTCGACGCCTTCGTACTGGACAAGGTCCTGGGGAGAGCACTGGACCGACGGGTCCGCTTCCTCGCCGCCCCGTTCGTCTTCCGGACCCCCATCCTCGGGCGGCACGCACGCCGCAACGGCGCGCTCCCCATCGGGCCGACCGCGGGCGTCGACCACCTGAACCAGGGCCGGCTCGTCGGGGTGTACCCGGAGGGCATCGCCGGTCTGGAGAAGCCGTTCACCGAGCGGTACCGCCTCCGCGCCTTCAGCCCGGGCTTCGCGGTCGCGGCCATCCGCTCGGGGGCCCCGGTGGTGCCGATCGGGATCGTCGGGGCCGAGGAGGCGTGTCCCAAGCTCGGTGAGGTGCCGACGCTCGCACGGCTCCTCGGGATGCCGTACTTCCCGGTCACCACGCCGTTCCCGCTGCCCTCCAACTGGACGATCACCATCGGGAAACCCATTGCGGCGCCGGTCCGGCCCGAGGGCCTGGCCGAACGCCGGGATGCCGCCCGACGGCTCAGCGACACCACGCGTACCGCCGTCCAGGAGCTGCTCGACCGTGAACTGGCCGAACGCGAGACGCCGTTCGACTGATCTGCGCCTGCTCCCGTCCCCATGCCACCGGAGGCAGCGGCGGCCCTCGCCGGACTTCACCGGCGCGCGAGAACTGGCCCGGACGCACCGCCGGCACCGATAACGCGCCACTGACGCGGGGCCGACGGCCGATGGCCGTCGACGATCAGGCACCGGAGTTGGCGGCTCGCAAACGGGTGCTCGTACCGCGGGCGGCGGTAGGTTTTCCGACTGACCAGGACTCAGCAGCATCATGTCGGGAGAACTCGTGCACCGCAGAACGCTCTTGAAGACCGCCGCGGCCGCTGCCGTGGGCGCGCCGCTGGCATCGCTGGCGTCGCCGACCAGCGCGCAGGCGGCCGGCGTCTACCACGTGGCCGTCTGTGAGCAGGCGAGGAACCAGATCCTCATTCACCCCGTCGCCCCGAACGTGGACTGGTCGCCGGCTACTCGGTTGTGGCGCTGGACGCCGCCCGCCGAGCAGGCCTGGGGCATGCTCTCCGACGTCAAGTTCCGCAACACCACGGCGTTCGGCTGGGTCGCCCTGGTCACCGCCTCCGGCGGCAAGGTCGGCATCGTGAACATGGGTGACGGCGACGGGCTGCTCTGGCAGGCGCAGCCCAACGGCAACCCGCACTCCATTGAGCGCATACCCGACATCGGCGTCATCGTGACCGCTTCCTCGGAACAGCGCGACCCGAAAGCGAAGCCGAAGACGCGCGACGCCTACCCGGGGTACCTGACGATCTACGCGCCCACCAACTCGGACGACCCCAGCACGCTCGCCCAGGTCGACACGATCGACTACCAGGGTGCGCACGGCCTCTGGTACGACGGCATCCACCTGTGGGCGCTGGGCACGTGGACCATCACCAAATACCAGATCACCGGCAGCCACCGCGACTCCCGGCTCGTGAAGGTCTGGGGGCACACCTTCCCCGACGGGCACCCCTTCAACGGCCACGGCCTCGACACCGACCACAGTGACCCCGGCTACCTGCTGCTCACCGGAGGCGGCAGCGTCCAGCGGCTCAACAAGTCGACGGGGGCCCTCTCGCCGATGAAGCCGTCGAGCGACGGTGTGAAGTCCTTCGCCCGGATCGCCTCCGGCGAATCCTTCTGGCAGCAAGCCGCGAGCGCGACGACCCACACGAACTACTTCCTCCAGTTCTTCGACAGCTCCGGCGCTTCCGTTGAGCATCGCAACCTCGTGGGGTACGGATACGACGGCCAGTTCTACAAGGCTCGCCTGTCCAGCGTCGATTTCACCTGACCTCCACCGGCGCGGCCGTCGACAGCACCTGGGACCGTCCCCTGTTCGCGACGGGGTCAGGACCGCGGAGCGTGCGGATGTCGCCTCCGGTGGTGTTCGCGACGGTATGTGGCGGCGATATCTAACTGTATGTCATGATCCGTGCATGAACCTGAGTGACGTCGAGGTCCGGCCGCTGCAGCTGACCGATCTCCATGCCGTTCTGGGCCTCGGGCACCGGGCGTTCGACGTGCAGGCGATGCCATACACCTCGTGGTCACTGTCGTCGGTGGCCGCGCACTGGGACGCCCAGCCGGGCGCCTGCTGGATCGCCCGCGACGAGGAGGGACTGCTGGGCTTCGTGCTCGGGTCCCTGTCCTACGACGAGCGGGAGGACTGGGGATACCTGGAGTGGATCGCGTTGGAGGACCGCGCCCGGGGCCGGGGAGTCGCGAGCGCCCTGGTCGAGCGCTGCTGCGACGCGCTCTTCGCCGCGGGGGCGTCCCGGATCATCACCGACGTGGAGAGCGGCAACGCGGCCTCGGCCGCGATGATGCGGCGCAACGGGTTCGCCGAGAAGGTCACCGTCACCCTCTTCGTCCGTACGAACCCGCAGGAACAGCCCGGTACGACCACGCACTCCCTCCAGGACCCCGCCCGGTCCCGCCTGCGCCGCGCGGCGCGGGCCACCGAATCACGCCACCGCCCCTCCAACGGTCCCGCGTGAGCGGGCCGGGGCGGCTGACGTCCGCCGCCCACCCCTATGACGGCGGCGGGCCCTGGGTGAGGGCGCGAGCTGCGGCGAACTCCTCGCGGGACGCCTCCTCGGCCAGGTCCAGGTAGCCATACGCGTCATCGCCGAAGGGGATCCGCAGGGGTGTGGGGCCGTCGGCGGCCACGATGGCGAGGACCCGGGCCGCGAAGTCCTCGGGGCGGCCCGTCTCGGGGTTCTCCGCGAGACCGCGCGCGCCGTCGAGCATCTCGCGGTTGGTCGCGTCGTACGCGGGGACGCGGTGGCGCGCTTCGGTCATGGAGGTGCCGTAGCGCGTGGCGAACATCCCCGGTTCGAGCACCGTCACGCGGATGTTGTGCGGCGCGGCTTCGACGGCGAGGGTCTGGCTCATCCCTTCGAGGGCGTGCTTCCCGGCGGTGTAGGCGGCCAGGCCGGGGAAGGCCATCCGGCCGACCACGGAGGAGACGTTGATGATGTGCCCGTGCCCTTGGGACCGCATCAGCGGCAGGAACGAGACGGGTGAGTCGCCAGGGGCCCACCACCAGGGTCTCCAACTGGTCGCGCAGTTCCGCGTCCGAGACTTCTTCGACCGCGCCGAACAGGCCGATGCCGGCGTTGTTGACGAGGATGTCGATCCCGCCGAGGCGGTCGGCCGCGGTGCGGACGGCCTCCTCGCAGGAAGCGGCGTCACGCAGTTCGAGCGGGACCGCGATGATGCGTCCGGGCCAGGCGGCGGCTAGTGCCGCGAGGTCGGCGGCCTTGCGAGCCGCCACCGCCAGGTCGTCTCCGGACCGGGCCGCGGCCAGGGCATGCCCGAGACCGGAGGAGCAACCCGTGATCAGCCAGCGTCTTCCCATCGTTCCCCCGTGGTGACTGAGCCGTTCCGGATGATCTGCGTGGCGTCCGTGCGCCCGTGGTGCGACCGGGTGTGCCCGCAGGAGCCGTGTTAACTCGGCTGTATCCGCGGCGTCGTGGTCGCACGCGGCGCGTCGTCGCACCGCTCACGTGGTCGGGTCGTGTCGTGTCGTGTCGTGTCGTGAACGGCTGTGAGACACCCGCGCGGTCGCCGGCTTCCGCGGTCGCGCTCGCCTCGGCCCGGGCGGCAGTTCATGGTCGGGGGCGGCGTCCTACGGTCATCCCTCGTGCGGGGGCGCACGGAGGCGCGCGGGCGCACGTTCGGGCGCGCGAGCTACCTGCGATCGCGCCCCGCGCGCCCTCGGACGGATCGCGTCCGGCAGCGCGCGGCAGCGGCGTGACGCCTTGCCGACGAAGGCGCCCCTACGCACGGGCGGGGCGGCACCCGTACGGTTGCCGCCCCGCCCCGCAGTCCTACCGCCCGCCGGTCAGAGGCGGTGCGGTCCGTCGTAGTAGCCGCCGACCTGGCGGTGGTAGTCCTCGTTGCCGAGATGGGTCTCCTTGTCGAACTCCGGAGCCGCCTTTATCTCGTCCTTGGTCCGGCCGACGTAGATCTTCTCTTCCTGCGCGTCGATCCGCTCGATCGTTCCCGCCGGAAGGAGGACTTCCTTGCCGAAGATCCACGGACCGGTGTCGACCACGATGTACGCGGACCCGACTTCGTCGGAGTGCTTGTCGACCTTGCCGATGGACCCGTCCTTGGCCTCGACCTTATAACCCGTCAGGTCGGCACCGGCCAGACGGCCGGACGTCTCGCGGTAACCCCACACATTCTCAGTCATGCGAACAACTCCTCCATCAAGTCGGTATCAGCGTCCGCTTCCTCCCCGCCGATTTCACACCGGAGAGGCGCGGTGGCGCCCGATCATCGCCTGCCCCTTTGTATTCGCTCCATGCGGCACGACCGCCCCTTTCTCCGGAGCCTGGCCACATCACGACAGCCGCCGCCCGTTCGACCAGCCGAAAGGGCGGTGCGGCGCTGAAGGCGGGTGCGGGGCCGCCGCGTCCACGTCCGCGTCGGTGCGGGCGTTCTGCCGAACCAAGGGCATGGCCCATTCGGCCATGCCCCTCCCCCACCACGACGGCGACTACGCGATCACGGCGATGTACTCCGTACCCGACGACGCGTGGTACCTGAAACTGGACGTCGTCGCCAGTCAACGGACCGTGGTGACCGCGGTCGTTCCCGACGAGGACCCGGCACGAGAACCGACCGTGAGCTTCCACCCCGAGGGATCGCTGGAGGTCCCGTACGAGGTCATGCGCTGGTTCATGGACCAGGTCGCGGAGGAAATCCGCACGGCTCGCGCCTGGATGAGGCTGCGGCCCGAACTCGTCGTCGCCATGCGCGCATTGCGCCAGGAGCACCAGGGTTTCATCAGCGATGAGGACCTCCCCCAGGTCCTCGCGGAGGTGCGCGCGACGATTCCCGAGGTGGACGTCCCCGCCGTCCTCGCGGCCGCCTTCGGGCGCGGGCCGGACGGCGCCACCGCGGGGTAGCGGGAGAAGAGCGTCGCTGGCTAGTGCCGTGACCGGGAAGGTGCACCGGGTCGCGGCGCCCGGCACGGCGCCTCGGGTGGGACATACGAATGCGGTGGGGCCCATGTCGGAAGACATGGGCCCCACCGCGTCGTTCGGACAGAACAATCCGGCTACCAGCGGTACCAGCGGCCGCTGCTGCTCTTGGGACGGGCCACAAAACCGAGCAGCCATATGACCAGCACCGCGATCGCGACCCACCAAAGGACCTTCACCGCGAAACCTGCACCGAAAAGGATCAGAGCGAGCAGAAGAACAAGAAGCAGGGGAACCATATTTATCAACCTCCAGGCAATCGAGTGC
Organism: Streptomyces sp. G-G2; assembly: GCF_030063135.1. Lineage (GTDB taxonomy): Bacteria > Actinomycetota > Actinomycetes > Streptomycetales > Streptomycetaceae > Streptomyces. The sequence goes on along the minus strand of NZ_JASISO010000074.1, from coordinate 15,073 downwards.
CCTCACCCCGCCTGAGCATGCGTGGAGAACTTCCCTGATTACCATCTGATCGAGCGGGCAGCAGAATCTCCCCGCGGGTGGCCCGCCATCGCCGCCGTAGCCGCCATAGCCACCAGACAGGGAATCGCCTCCCCACAGGCACCGGCAGCCCCCACAGCACCGATCCGACGCATCCGACCTGACCCTGCGGGCATACGTGCACCGGGAGGTGGGCCGCGTATGTCCGAGTGGGGCGAAGTGACCGGGTCGGCGAAGAAGGCGCTGTGCGGGGTGGCCGGATACGTCCGGCGGGGGATCACGTCGGCGGGCAGCGAGCGTGACGACCTGCTGCTGCACGGCAAGACCGTGGTGGCCGCCATGGGCGCGTGGATGCTCGCCCGCCACTTCCTCCCCGTGGCAGTGGCCACCTTCGCCCCCTTCACCGCGATGGTCACACTCCAGGCGACGGTGTACCGCTCCCTGCGCGACTGCGCCCAGTACCTGGTGGCCATGACCGCCGGAGCGGCCCTCGCCGCGACGCTGGCGGCCGCGATCGGCATCCACGGCTGGACCTTCGGACTGCTCACGCTCATCGCCCTCGCGATCGGCCGCTTCCGGCCCCTGGGCCGGCACGGCACGCAGGTCGCGGTGGTCGGCTTCTTCGCCTTCTCTTCCGGGCACGGCCGCATCGACTACATCGGCCACCTCGTGGCCTCCGTCGCCATCGGCGCCGTCTGTGGGCTGTCCGCCCACCTCGCGCTCGCTCCCGCACGCCACACCCGCCACCGGCAAGAGGCCGTCGCCGCCCTGTACTCGCAGATCCACGAGGGCGTCGGCCGCCTCGCCGAGGCGAGCGCCGCGCAGACCGCCGACCACGACCACGACCACGACCACGACCAGGTTCGCCGACTGCGCGGCGAGTGGCGGACGCTGGCCAGCGAAGCGGACCGGATCCGGCAGGCCGTCGACACCGAGAGGGAGAACAGCCGCCTCAACCCGCGTCGGAGCGTCGACGGCACCGGAGAAGCCCTCCCCCGAGCGCACACGGCACTCGATGTGGCACAGCGGTGCCTCGGCCATCTCCGGTCCATCAGCCGCAGCCTCGACTACGCCATGGACAGCGGGGAGCTGGCCGCCGTCCCCGCCTCGTTCCGCCTCGCCTACGCACCCCTGCTGCGCACGGCCGCCACCGCGATGCAGCAGGTCGGTCAGGCCGCGCGCACCGATACGTCCCTTCTCAACGAGGTCCTCGAGAGGGCGTCGACCGAACTCGACCGCGCTCAGCACGTGGCGCTGACCGCCCAGGGCACGTCGGCCGCCGCGTCCGCCCTCCAGGGCACGCTCCTCACCGATGCGGGCCGCCTGATGGAGGAACTCCGCCACGGCCGCAGGACCCTGGCGCCCGCCGACTGAGGAACCGGAAGGGTGCCAGGAGGGCCGCTCTCGCCGATCTCGCCGCTCTCGCCGTTTCCGCCGCTCGGTCCGCCCGCCCCCGTGAGCGCACGGGCCCTGCCGGAACTCGGGCCTGCCGGGACTGGGGCCTGGCGGAACTCGGGCCTGCCGGAATTCGGGCCTGCCAGAACTCGGCGGTCTAGCGGATCTGGTCGGCCGCCCACGCGGCCCACTCGCGGCGCATCGCGTTGAAGCGGAGGCCGTATTCCAAGGCGATCTTGCCGTTCACCGACAGCGGGTCGTCGCCCCAGTCGATGGAGTCGGCCAGCCGGCGCAAGGCCTCGTGCTCCTGCTCCGACAGCTGCATGAGCTCGGTGAGGTAGCTCCGCGCCTGGTCGGGCGTGATCACGTTGAGGAAGAAGACCCGCAGCAGGATGTCGCTCCGGGTGTTGCGCTGGGGCTTGATCTCCGTCAGCCAGTGGCGCAGCTCGGTCAGCCCCTGGTCGGTGAGGGTGTACTCCTTGCGGCCGCGCGGTCCCTGGGCCGACGCGCTGATCAGCCCGTTGTCGGCGAGCTTGGACAGCTCTGTGTACATCTGGCTCTGCGTGGCGGGCCAGACGTTGGCCAAAGAGGTCTCGAAGCGCTTCAGCAGGTCGTAGCCGCTGGCGGGGCGCTCTGACAGGAGTCCGAGGAGGGCGTGTCGAAGGCTCATGCCATCACCCTACCCTCCACTCTTGACATGTCGAGGGTGGAGCTTCTAGTTTCAACATGTCAAAGCAGGAACGTCAACATACGGGGTCTTCCATGTCGTACGTGCGCACCTTCCTCCCCTGGATCGTCTTCGCGGTGTTCCCGTCCGCCCAGTGGCAGTGGGGGGCGCTCGCCGGTCTGCTGGTGGCGGTGGCGGTGACCGCCCAGCAGCGCCGGACGGGAGTCGGCTTCGACGCACTGATCATGGAGACCGGCTCTGCCGTCTTCTTCGCGGTCCTGGCGCTCGTCGCCTTCGCAGACCCCCACTCGGCCGCCCACGCCTACTCGGCAGCGCTGTCCTCAGCCACCCTGGCCCTCATCGCCGGGGCCTCGCTGCTCGTGGGCAAGCCGTTCACGCTGGGCATCGCCAAGCGCACCACCCCGCCCGAGGTCTGGGGCCTCAAGCCCTTCGTCCGGGTCAACGTCGTCATCACCACCGCATGGACCGCCGCCTTCGCCGTCACGGCCGGCGCGCTCGCGGCCCTCGCCCACGCCGGCCAGGGCCACTCCACGACGGCGACACTCGTCCAGGCCGCCGGGTTCGTCGCCCCCATGCTGTTCACCGTCCGCTACGTCGCCACCGCCCAGGCCAAAGCCAGGGGTTAGTGCCGGACACCCGGCCCCGTACACGCCTCGGTCGGGCACGTGCGTCCCGGTCTGCGACTCGGTCTGCGGCCTGACCTGCGGCGCGGTAGAACCGGATCTCCGATGGTCCCGCGAACGTTGACGGCAGCCGGAAGGGGCAGCGACCTGCGGCGTCTCCGGACAGGTCAGGCGCTTTCGGCCTGGAACATCCAGTGGTGCTTTTCGAGGTCGCCCGTCAGGCCGATCAGGATGTCCTCGGTCACCGGGTCGGCGTCACCGGTGGCTCGGATGCGGTCCCGCATGCGGGTGATCACCGCGCCGAGGGCGTCCACGAGGACCCGTACGGCGTCCACGTCCTTGACCCAGCCCGCCTGGACCTCGCTGATGCCGCTGGACGAGGCCACCGAGGAGGCTCGGCCGTCGGGGGGCACGCCGAGCGCCGAAGCGCGTTCCGCGACCACGTCCGAGTGGGTGCGGGCCGAGGCCACGACGTCGTCGAGCTGGAGGTGGACGGACCGGAAGCGAGGGCCCACGACGTTCCAGTGCACCTGCTTGGCGACCAGCGCCAAGTCGATCAGGTCGACCAGCGCGCCTTGCAGGGCCTCGCCGACGATCTTCAGGTCGGCTTCCGGGAGGGCACTCTTCACCACGGACACAGGGAGCTCCATTCTTCACGCGATCGGCGGCGGCCCCGTGCCACGCGGGTGGGACTCTGGGACTCTGGCACCACCGACCTCGGTAATCGGTCGATAGGCCACTTACCCCCCTGAGGCGGATGAAAACCGGCGCCGGGTGGCGTCGGGAGCAGCCAGCCTGTGGAGGCCCGTATGACCCGCTCGATCCGCTCGATCCGCTCGTGGACGTACCCCTTGTCCGCGGCCGCCTCACTCGTGGCGCTCGCCGCGGGCGCCACCGGATGCTCGGGGGACAGTACGCCCTCCAGCGTGGCCTCGAAGGCGGCCTCGGCCGTGCAGTCGGTCGGGGCGGACCTCGACTCCGCGGCCGCCGACGCCAAGAAGAAGCTCGACAGCGTGAAGGACGGCGCCGACGCGAAGAGCGACGTCCGCCTGGGCACGCCGGCCAAGGACGCCGACGGTCGCAGCACTGTGCCCGTGAGCGTCTCGAACACCGCGACGGGCAAGAAGTCGTACGCGGTGCAGGTCAACTTCCGCGACAGCGGGGGCAATCTCCTCGACACGGTCGTGGTGACGGTGTCGGACGTCGCCCCCGGCGCCAAGGGCGAGGCAACGGCCCGCAGCACCCGGAGCCTTTCGGGCGACGTCAAGGCCGAGGTGGGCACTGCCCTGCGCTACTGACACTGCGCTGCCGACCCGGTGTCGCAGCGTCCGGCCGCGCGGATTCGAGTCCGTCAGCGGGCACGGTGACGGGCCCGGCCGCCACGTCCGTAGGCAAGGGCGAGGGCCAGGATCATCGGTGCGATGAACAGAATCAGCGTTCCCATTACGGCGCTCCCTCTCGTCCGGTACACGTCCGGTACACGTCCCCCGCGCCTTGCCCCTTCCTGGTGCCGTAAACGTCGGACCGGCCCGTTGTCAGACCCCTCTTCTACGATCCCGATCATGGTTCTCGCCGTCCGGGGCACACGGGTGGAGACGGACCCGCCCGTCAGCGCGACGCCTGGAGGCGAACGGATGAGCAACATGACCGTCACCGAGTCGGCACTCGAAGCGGTCCACGAGACCCTTCGCCTCTTCCGGCACGGCGCCTACGGGGTCTCCTGCCCGGACTGCTCCGCTCAGCCGGGCGCGCTCTGCCGGACCCGCCGGACCATCCACCGCGGCCGTCGGGACGCGTACCGGCACCAGACCCGCGGGCTGGGCGGCGCGGGTACGCTCCTTCCGGCAGCGGCGGTGTGACCTCAGCGGGCCGCGGCGAGCGCTGACGCGTCGGCCTTGTAGGGCGCGAAGCCGGCGTTGTCCTTGCAGCCGAGCTGCTCGAAGGTGTTGGCCTTGGTCTCCGGGTCGGTCCGCAGCAGGTGGAACTTGCAGGCGCCCTTGATGTAGCGGCCCTCGACGCCGCCGGGGAAGTCGACCTCCTTGTTCCACAGGTAGGGGGAGTTGTAGTTGTTCGTGCGCGCGGTGGCGTTCACGTCGATGCCGCCGGGGGCGTAGATCTCGTAGACCCAGCCGGTCTTCTCGGCGCCGTAGGTGGCGAACTTCTGGGCCACCCACCTCTCGCACGAGGTGCTGAGGTGAGCGCTGTTCTGGCCGCCGCCCTTGACGATGTACTCGGCGAGCGGGCTCAGCTGGTCACCCCGGGGCGTGAACCCGGTCTGGAAGATGCTCTCGACGGTCTCCCGGGTGTCGCCGCGCCACAGGGTGTTGACGTCGCTGCGCCACTGCCACGCCTCCGCCGTCGCGGCGGACGCGACGGAACGGGCGATCGTCGGGTTGGTCGTCGTGCGCCACCAGTCCCAGGCCCGGTACTCGACCACTGGCCCGCAGGGCGCGGTCAGTTCGTCCTGGGGCGCGGCGGGTGCGGCCGCGGCCGGTGCGACGGCAGCGGCGGCCACGGCCGCGGAGACGAGGGAAACGACGGCGAGGACCCGGAGAGCGGCCTGCAACATGGTGGGGAGCCCGATCAGTTGATCAATGTGACGGCTCCTGTATAGGGCCGGCGGGCACCCCGGGCCGGGCGCGGTCCGCTCAATCCACCCGCACGGGCGGATCAGTCGTACCGGCGAATCGATCCGTCAGCGTGTGAGCCGCGGCGTCTGCCGGGCCAACGGAAGCGGACCCCGCCACCTGGGTGGTCGGGGCCCGCTCCGCCGGTCGCGCGGCCGCTCATGCGTCCGGTTCACGGTCCGGCGAGATCGCTACTGGCTGTCCGGGAGGGTCAGGCGGGGCGTCCGCCGAACGGCACGTCCGGCCCGGACGTCGCGCCGGGGCCGTAGTAGCTGCCCAGCGTCTCGTGGTACCCGGGGTCGCCGAGGTGCTTGTCCCGGTCGAACTCCGGAGCTGCCTTGATCTGCTCCTTGGTCCGGTTGACGTAGATCTTCTGGTCCTCGCCGTACGGCTCCTCGCCTGCCCCCGGCATCGGATTCCACACTCAGGCGGCGGCCGTCCCGGAGCGGGCGCAGACCACCGTCCGCTCCTTCTCCGTGAGGCCGCCCCACACTCCGTACGGCTCCCCAACGCCGAGCGCGTGCGACAGGCACTGCTCCCGGACCGGGCAGGTCGCGCACACGGCCTTGGCCGCCTCCTCCCGTGCCGCGCGTTCCTGGCCCCGCTCACCGGCCGGGTGGAAGAACCCGTCCGATCCCTGGCCGCGACAGGCCGCCTCCTCCTGCCAGATCCAGTGGTGTTCCGCCCGGCCCGGCAGGTGCGACACCTTCGCCATGTTCTTGCCTCCCTGTTCACGGCCCTCGGGGGGTACCTCGTGTCCGCCTCGTGTCCGCCTGTTCACCCACCTGGCCCCAAAGCCGCGGTCGAAACCCCCCGCGCTCACCCGGGCGGGATTAGGCCCCGGCGGCGGGGGTAGCCGCAGGACCACGGCGCTGCCGGGACACCGGGCCGCGGGCGCCGTCCGCCGTCCCGGCGGCGAACGGCCCGGAGCGATGCGAGGAGGCCGCCATGCCGCGTGGATCCAGCCCCAAGCGGGAGCGCCAGTACGAGCACATCAAGGAGAGCGTCGAGGACCGCGGCGGGAGCGCGAAGCGGGCCGAGGAGATCGCCGCCCGGACCGTGAACAAGGAACGCGCCCGTGCCGGGGAGTCGAAGACCGCGAGCAAGGCCTCCCTCGGGGACATGTCCTCGTCCAAGCGCGGCGGTCTGCGCTCGCACAGTGGCGCCCAGGGACCCACCTACGACCAGCTGTACGAAGAGGCCAAGCGCCGCGACATCCACGGGCGCTCTTCGATGAACAAGGCTGAACTGAAGCAGAAGCTCGGCCACTGACAGCCCCGGACAGCCCCGGACGTCCATCGACGGCCCTCGACCGCCGTTGGCGCCGCCAGTGAGGAGAACCAGGAACCATGCCGTTGACCCGATCGCCCGCCGAGGCCGCTCCGAAGGTGGCCGAGGCCGCTCCGACGGCGACGGAGCCCGACCTGCCGACGGCCCGGGGGCCCGTGTCCGCGGTGGTCATCGCCGCTCTGCGGGCCGGGGGCGGCCGGTCCCTGCCGGACGACTCGGCCGTCGCGCGGACGGACCCGTACGGCGAAGACCTGCACATGGCCTTGTACGTGCTGTACGAACTCCACTACCGGGGCTTCGCGGGTGTGGGTGAGGCCCTCGAATGGGACCCCGGCCTGCTGCGGCTGCGCCGCGCGCTCGAGGAGCGTTTCCTGGCCGCGCTGCGCGAGGACGTCCCCGCGGACCGCACGGCAGCGGAGGTCTTCGACGAGCTGCTCGTCGAGCCGGTCGCCCAGGTGGGCAGCGTCTCGGGCCACCTCGCGCACGACGGCGAACTGTGGCAGATGCGGGAGTACGCGGCGTTGCGCTCCCTCTACCACCTCAAGGAGGCGGACCCGCACGCGTGGGTCATCCCCCGGCTGCGGGGCAGGGCCAAGGCCGCCATGGTCGCGATCGAGTTCGACGAATTCGGCGGAGGGCGGGCGGAGCACATGCACTCGCGGCTCTTCGCGGACCTCATGCGGGACCTGGACCTGGATCCCGGCTACGGCCGCTACCTCGACGCGGCCCCGGCCGAGGCCCTGGCGACCGTCAACCTGATGTCCCTGTTCGGGCTCCACCGCGCGCTGCGCGGAGCCCTGGTGGGTCATTTCGGCTGTGTCGAGGTGACCTCCTCGCCCGGCTCGCGCCGACTCGCCGACGCGATGCGGCGGCTGGGAGCCGGAGCCGCGGCCGAGCACTTCTACGCCGAGCACGTGGAGGCCGACGCCGTGCACGAGCAGCTCGTACGCCGGGAGGTCATCGCCGGTCTCCTGGAGGACGAGCCGCACCTCGACGCGGACGTCGCCTTCGGCGCGGACGCCACGAACTTCCTCGACGACCGGCTGGGCGAGGTCCTGCTGGCCGCGTGGGGGCGCGGGGATTCGGCGCTCACCGTTGCGCTCGTCGACCGCTGAGCCCTCCCCCGGCCGGGTGGCGTCAGGGCCTTGGGGCTTCGCTTCTTCCACCGGGCGCCACTGCCACTGAGCGCCCACGCATACCACTGGGTTCCGTCGCGTTCCACTGAGAGCAGGTGTCCCCCATGTCGGACGATCCGAACGGCAACGTTTCCGCGAGGGCGCTCCCCCGCCGTATCCGAGGGGACCGGGCCGGGGGTCCGCTGCTCGTCGACGGGCCGGTGGAGTTCGTCCTCGACGACGGGACCACCGCCGCCTCCGACCGGATGGTGGTGGCCGTCTGCACCTGCGGACGCAGCCGCATCTACCCCTGGTGCGACACCAGTCACCGTGCCCGGGCGAAGAGCGGCCCCGGCGCGGACACCACTCGACGTACCGGGCCGACAGGGAGGGCGGAGGAATGAACCGGGCCGCACTGTTCGACATCGACGGAACCCTCGTCGACAGCAACCACCTGCACGTCACGTCCTGGTGGGAGGCCCTTCGGCAGGCCGGCCACGACGTCTCCATGCGCGCCGTCCACCGGGCCATCGGCCTCCCCGCCGAGGACCTCCTGGCCCAGCTGCTCGGCAGCGGGCGCGACACGGACCAGGACGAGGCGCTCAGCACCGCGCACGACACCCTCTACGGAACCTACTTCGAACGGCTGCCACGACTGGCGTCGGCCGATGAGCTGCTGCGCGCGCTCCACGGCGAGGGCTGGCGCGTCGTGCTCGTCACCTCCGCGGGAGGAAGCGAACTCGACGCCCTGACCAAGGCCATCGGCGCGGACGACGCCATCACCGCGACCGCCAGCGCCGACGACGTCGAGAACGGGAAGCCCGCGCCGGACCAGGTCCAGCACGCGCTGGAGCTGGCGGACGCCACGGCTCGCGGGTCCGTCCTGGTCGGTGACAGCGTGTGGGACATGAAGGCCGGTACGCGGGCGGGTGTCGCCTGCGTCGGCCTGCTCAGCGGGGGCATCCCCCAGGCGGACCTCGAGGACGCGGGGGCCGTGGCGGTCTACGAGGACCCCGCCGACCTCCTGCGCCACCTGGCGCGGAGCCCGTTCGCGCGCGGACGGTGACGCCGAGGCGTCGGCGCCGTCACGTTCCGGGCCCCGTCACGTTCCGGGCCCTGTCCGGCCGGGTCGCGTCTCGCCGCGCGTCATGGCGGTGATCACGGCGGATACGACGGTGGTCGCGACGAGGCTGCCCGCCATGACGAGGCCCACGCCGACCACGAACAGTCCGCTGGAGTCGTCCGACCAGTCGTAACCGGCGGCGGCGGTCAGGCCTGCGGTGGTGCCGAGTGCGTAGACCGCGCCGCCGTAGCGGGACACCGCCCAGTACGCCGGTGCCAGCAGGGTCAGTACGAGCCCGATGACCTGCCACGCCTCGTACGGTCCGGTCGTCGTCCCGTCGGGCTGGACGTCGCGGTGCTGGTCCCAGCCCAGCCAGGCGGCCCATAGCGCCGACGTCACCACGGCCAGCACGAGGACCGCCGCCAGCCGGAACACGGGTTTCGGAGATCGCTGTCGCATGCCCCAAGCCTCCCCGATCGGCCGGCCCCTGTCGTCACCCGTGCGGCACCGCGATGAACAGCGACGCGATGGACGCCACCGCGGGTGGACAGGACCGCGACGGACAGCACCGCGGCAGCGCTGGTGTTGTTCGACGGCTTCGGGTCGGGGTGAGGGAGTCGACCGTGGCCGTGTTGGCGAGGCCCGAGCCGTTGCCGGTGTGGGACGGGTCCGGCTTCACCTTGATGACCCAGGTGAAGGAGGCGCCGGGGGCCAACGGCCGGTCTGAGCCGGAGCGCCCGCCGGGTCAATCCCGTGACCCCGGGTCCGCCATATCGAGTGGCCGGGACCGGCGCCGACTGCGTGTTCCCCCGCCCGAACGGCCGGGGGCTGTAAGAAAACGGCACCGGCAACCGTCCGGAGCGAGCCGAGGAGTACGCGGATGACCGCAGGACCAGCAGCCGGGCGCGTTCCCGCAGACGGGGACGGTTCGCGGAAAGCCGCCGCCCAGAGGGAGACGGCGGGAAGGGCGACCGGCATTCTGATGGCGCTGGTGCCCTGTACGGCCGTCACCGCGCGCCGGATCCTGGACAACGCCGCCCGTACGGCGGGCACGACGCCGGGCGAGACCGCTCGGGCCGTCGAGGTGCTCCGTACCGAGGACCCCGCCGATGTTCCCCGCGCCCTCGTCCAGGTGCTGCGGGACGAGGTGGACCACGCCCGGACGCCGCCGGTGCACCCGGCGAACGTGGTGCTGCCGCCTCCGTTCATCCTGCGGCAGCACCTGAACCACCTGCGGGGCGCACGCCGACGGACGGTGGACGCGCCCGGGGACGCCACCGTGCGCGCCGAGCTGGAGAGCGCCGCCTACATGCTGTGCGTCCTCATGGGAGAACGGGGCGTCCACGGCGCGCTGACGGCCGCCGAGGAGCACCTCGCCTGTCAGGGGCTTCCGGCGCTCCTGCCGGACGGCTCCCGGCCGCCTGCCGAGCGGGACCCTCGCTGACCACACCGCACCGGGCGCCCCGGTGTGCGTGGAGGGGCGGGGCGCGGGTATCCGCAGGGTGATCCCATCCAGGTACTCGCACCACGGGAGGTGCAGCCGTGCGTACGCCGTCGGAACACGATGCCCACTACCTGCTCGGTCTCTACCTGAACGACCACCTGGCGGGAGCCACCGCCGGGGTCGACCTGCTGAAACGGACCGCGAAGAGCCACCGGGGCGGCCCCCTCGGCCCCCAGCTGGAGCGCCTGGCGCGGGAGGTCGCGCAGGACCGCGCGTCCCTCAAGGAGATGATGCGGAGCCTGGGCGTGCCGGAACGCCGGTCGCGGGCCGCGCTGGGCTGGCTCGGGGAGAAGGCGGGGCGTCTCAAGCTCAACGGACGCCTCCTGTCCCGTTCTCCGCTCAGCGACGTCCTCGAACTGGAGGCCATGCGGCTGGGAGTCCAGGGCAAACGGTCCTGCTGGCTCTCCCTGCGCACCCTCGCGGACAGCGACGAGCGCATCGACACCCAGCGGCTCGCGCGGCTCCTGGAACGGGCGGACAAGCAGGCCGAGACGCTCGAAGACCTGCGCACGATGTCCGCCGCACGGGTCTTCGACCCCGGCGCCACCGGCCCCGCCCGGCCCAGCGCCCGTCGGCACCTGCGGCCCCATACTCCCGGTGGCCAGGGGTAGGCGCGGGCCATGGACACTCATTCCCCGCATCCGAGGGTCGGCGGCAGCGGCCCCGGCCCCGTGCTCGCAGCCGTGGAACGCCTGGAGCAGTCCTCGCTGCCCGATCCGCTGATCGGTGTGGTCCGCCGGGCCGTACGGGCCGTGCCGCTGGGGCCGGTCCGCGATGTGCTGCACGGTCGGCCCCTGGGTCACCCAGCCCACCCCCTCCTCGTGCAGGTACCGATCGGCACCTGGCTCTCGGCGGCCGCCCTGGACCTGCTGCCGGGCCAGCGCCGCGCCGCGCAGGTCCTGGTCGGGGCGGGTCTGGCCGCGGCGGTGCCCGCCGCGGTGTCGGGCTGGGTCGACTGGGCGGAGCTCCCGCCGGAGCAGGCCCGTACCGGCATCGTGCACGCCCTGGCCAACAGCGCGGGAGTACTGCTCTACGCGGGCTCGTTCCTCGCGCGCACGCGCGGCCGGGTCTGGCGCGGCAAGGCACTGGCCATGGCGGGACTGGCCGCCGTGGGCGCTGCCGGGGCGCTGGGCGGGCACCTCGCCTACCGGCAGGCGGCCGGGGCGAACCACGCCGAGCAGGTGGCGCACCTGGTCGGCGAGGGCTGGCACCGGATGGGGCCACTGTCCGGTTTTCCCGTGGGCCGGGCGGTGCGCGCCGGTGTGAACGGGGTGGACGTGGTCGTCGTGCGCGAGGACGGCGGGCCCGTACGGGTCCTCGCCGACCGGTGCTCCCACATGGCCGGTCCGCTGTCGGAGGGCGAGGTGGTCGACGGCTGCGTCCGGTGCCCGTGGCACGGCAGCCTGTTCCGCCTCTCGGACGGCTGGAACGTCGAAGGTCCGGCCACCGCTCCCCAGCCCGCCTTCGAGACGCGCGTGGTCGACGGGTACCTCGAGGCCCGGATGCGCCGCTCCCACGAGCGGCGCTCCTCCGCGCGCTGAGCGCCTGAGCGGCGCGCCTGTCCTTCCCGCGGACCGCTCCACCACGGCCGACGGCCCGGGACGCGTCTCGCGTCCCGGGCCGTTCCCGGTTCGTTCTGGCGGAGCCGATGGCTCAGACCTCGCCGCGCCAGGAGCCGGTCTCCCGGCCGCGGTCCTCGATGTACTCCTTGAACCGCTTCAGGTCACCGGTGATCTGTCGCTTCACGAAGCCGAGCTTGTCGCCCACGGTCTCCGTGAACCCCTCCGGGTCGTAGTCGAGCTGGAGCATCACCTTGGTCTTGGTGGCGTCCAGGCGGTGGAAGGTGACGACACCCGCCTGCTTGACCTCGCCGCCGAGGGTGGTCCAGGCGACCCTCTCGTCGGGGAGCTGTTCGGTGATCTCCGCCTCGAACTCCTTCGTGACGCCACCGACCTTCGCCACCCAGTGCGTCATGGTGTCGGTACGCTGGTCGATCCGCTCCACACCCTCCATGAAGTGGGGGAACGTCTCGAACTGCGTCCACTGGTTGTAGGCGGTACGCACCGGAACATCGACCTCGACGGACTCTTCGACCTTCGACACGGGACTACACGTCCTTCCTGCTCGCGGTAACCGGGCCGGACGGCCCGGCCGTACTCCGACGCCCTTGCCCGCCTCCCGCGGGTCCATTCCCCCGGGAACGGCGGTCCGGCCGGTCAGCCCGGCCAGACGCCCGTCACGCGCCGGGTGGCGACCGCGCCGGACCGGTCCACGGCGGCCTTCACGACAGCGAAGATCGCCCCCTGGATGGCGGCCGCCAGGAGGATCTCCTTCCAGGAGCGGTGCTCGTCGGTGGCGTCGGGGGCGTCTCCCTCTCCCTCGATCAGCTTCCAGGCCTGTTTGAACACGAGTCCGGCGAGCATGCCGCTGGTGGCGCCCAGGACCAGTCCGACCGGCTTGTAGGCGATCTTCGTCCCGTTCATCGGCGCCCCCGGCTCCGGCGGACGACGAGGAACAGGATCACGGCTCCGCCGATCACCAGCAGCGGGGTCCGGCCGACGCGCGTCGCGCTCGCGCGGGCCTGCCCGGCCGCTTGGACCGCCTTCTCCCGCACCGCGTCGGGCGTCTTCTCCCGGAGCAGCTGCGCGGCCTGTTCGGCCTTGTCCCGGACCTGCCCGGCGACCACGGCGGCCTTCTCCGTCACCTGCTCCTTGGCGGCTTCCGTCTTCTGCCTGGCCTGCGCCTTGACGTCGGCCTTGGCCGCCAGTGCCTCCACGGTGCGGCCGAGCTCGTCGCGGGTGTGCTCGATCCGCTCGCGCAGTTCTCCGGCGTCGTGGGTGGATGCGTCGTGGGTGGATGCGTCGTGGGACTTCTCGCTCATCGGTGTGCCCTCTCCTTGATCTCGGCCACGTCGGCCTTGACGCTGTCGATGGTCTGCTGGGGCGCGGGCGTGCCGGCCTTCGCGATCTGCTTCTTGCCGGACAGCGCCAGCACGGCGGCCGTGACGGCGAGCACCGCGGTCACGATCAGGGCGGAGGCCCACACCGGCAGGACCAGGGCCAGGGCGGCGATACCCGTCACCACCAGGGCTTGGGCCGCCAGGATGCCGAGGAGTCCGGCGCCACCGAGCAGGCCGCCGCCGCTCCCGAACCGCTTCCCCTTCTGTGTCATCTCAGCGCGCGCCAGCTGCATCTCCTCGCGCACCAGCTCGGAGATCTGCTGTGACGCCCGCGATACCAGAACGCCCACCGAGTCGTCGGTGGCGGCCCGCTGTTCCGTCGTACTCACGTTCACCCACCTCATTCATGAATCCGCGCGGTATGCGTGTGTCTCGCGGCTACCCGCCAATCGGTGAGTCACCCGCCGGAAGTCCGGGAACCCCGTGGATTTCCGGACCGCCGACCGCTCGTGCGGTGGTGATCACTCCAGGCGGCGGCGGTCCTCGTCGCTCCACGCCCGGGTGTCGCGGGGCCGCACGTAGGGCTCCTCGTCCTTGGGCAGCCCCTCGGCGATCGCGCGCTGGCGCGCCAGCTCCGCGTCGAACTCCAGCCCGAGGAGGATGGCGAGGTTGGTGATCCACAGCCAGACCAGGAAGACGATGATGCCCGCGACCGTGCCGTACGTCTTGTTGTACGAGGCGAAGTTGGCGACGTAGAAGGCGAAGCCCGCCGACGCGATCATCCAGATCAGCAGGGCCAGGAAGCTGCCCGGGGTCACCCACTTGAATCCACGGCCCTTGGCGTTCGGCGCCGCCCAGTACAGGAGCGCGATCATGATCGTGACGAGCAGGACCAGGACCGGCCACTTCGCGATCGACCACACCAGCAGCGCGCTGTCGCCGATGCCCAGTTCGGCGCCCGCCCGCCGGGCCAGCCCCCCGGTGAAGACCACGATCAGGGCGACGGCGCAGGCGAGGACCATCAATGTCACGGTCAGCGCGAGGCGGAGCGGGAGGATCTTCCACACCGGGCGGCCCTCGGGCACGTCGTACACCGCGTTCGAGGCACGGATGAAGGCGGCGACGTACCCGGAGGCCGACCACAGGGCCACGAGCAGACCGACGACCGCCAGCAGCGAACCGGCACCGCTGTGGCCCTGCAGCTGTTGCACCGCCGAACTGGTCACTTCCCGTGCCGATGCGGGAGCCAGCTGCTGGAAGTTGTCCAGCACCCGCTGGGTCGCGGAGTCACTCGCCATGCCCAGCAGGGACACCAGGACGAGGAGGGCCGGGAACATCGCCAGGACCCCGTAGTAGGTCAGGGCCGCCGCGCGGTCGGACAGCTCGTCCTTGGTGAATTCGCCCACCGTCCGGCGCGCCACCGCCCACCACGACCGTTTCGACAGGTCGGAGGGCCCATCGGGGCCCCGCTGGCCGGTCGGCCCGGCCTGGCTTTCCGGCCCGGCGTGGCTTCCCGGGCCGACCTGGCTTCCCTGGCCTACCCTGCCTACCCGGCCGTCCTCTCCCGGGACGCCGTCCCCGTCGTTGACCGGACGCTCGTCCTCGCGGCCTGCCTTCGATGTGTTCTCCATGCCGTGCGGATGTCCACCCCGGCGGCACTCATGCCGGTACGGCGGCGATCCGGTGCTCCGCTGCCCGTTCGACCCCGGCTGGAGGACCCCGCTCGCTAGATGAATGAGTCCAAGGGATGACCTGCGGACATAGGACGAGGGCATCCAGAGTCTGTGTGTGAAGACCGACTTGGACACCCTCGCCACAGCACTCTATGCCCGGATCGACGACGAGTTGAAG
>NZ_JASISO010000073.1 GCF_030063135.1 Streptomyces sp. G-G2 | reverse complement strand
GGCCGGGGGGTAGCCGTAGCCCTGCGGCGGCGCCGGAACCGGCTCGTTGCCGCCGTAGGACGGGAACGCGGGCGGCAGCGGCGGGAGCCCGGGCGGCGCGGCGGGCGTGTTCCAGGGCTGTTCGGGACCGGGCGCGGGCGGCGGCGTGGCCGCGGGTGCGACTGCCGGAGCCACGTCCTGGGGCTCGCCCCCGTCCAGGGCCGCGGGCTGCTCGGCGGCCGGGCCGCCGTCCGCAGGGTCGAGGTCCGTACCCGTTCCGGTGCCGGCGCCGTGGGAGGGCGCGGGGGCCGGGTCGGTACCCGTTCCGGTGGTGTACGGGGCCGGGTCACCCCCCGTAGGAGTGGAATCCGGGCCCCCGGGGAACGGCGAGGGCCGGTCGCTCGCGGAGGCGGCGTACGGCGTTCCGGTGCCCTCGTCCGGGACAGGGGCGCCGGCGAACGACGCGGGCCCACCGTCCCCCGGCTCGGAACCGGTAGCCGTCCCACCGTCGAACGGCGCCGGAGCGGGGTGCGGCGAATCCGCGTCCCCCGCGGCCCCGCTGCCCGGGTACGGCGCGGCCACGCCCCCCGAAGGGGTGGATCCCGCCCCGCCGGAGGCCGAAGACCGCGCACCCGCGTCACCCACGGGAGCGGGGTACGGCACGGGCAGTCCCCCCGCGGGGGTGGATCCCGGGCCGCCGGGGGCCGGGGGCGGCGTACCGGCGTCGCTCGCGGGAGCGGGGTACGAGGACGCGGCCCCACCCGGAGCGGCGTACGGCGAATCCGCCCCACCCGGAGCGGCGTTCGGCGTATCCGCACCGCCCGGAGCGGCGTACGGCGCGGCCGGGCGCTCCGCCGGGGCGGTCGGCAGCGGGGAAGTCCCCGTCTCCGCGCCCGCCGCCGGAGCGGCGGCCGGGTACGGCGAGGCCCCCGCACCTGGGCCCGTGCCCGACCCCGGAGCGATCCGCATCGTCGACGGGGAAGTGATGTCTCCCGGCCGGTGCGGTTCGAAGCCGCTGCCCGCCGGAAGGCCCGGCGGCGGCGGTGGCGTCGGCCCCGCCTGCGCGTCCTGCGTGTACCAGGCGGGCGGGGTGTAGTCGATGGTGAACTCGCCCGTCAGCTCGGGCTCCGCGTCGGACTGATCGTCCGTCGGGACGTCCCACGTCCCGCCGCGGCTCTCGTTCCGATCGCTGTTCACTGGTCCTCCTGGTCTGGTCGAGCACTGGTCGGGCGCCCCCATCGGCACCGCGCCCACGGTCAGCCTAATCGCGCCCGGCACGGACTCCCGGACCCGACCCGCACCCGGACCGGCCCCCGACCGGTATCAGCACCCACACCCGACCCGCTTCCGCGCGGCCCCCGTGAGCGCCACCACAGGCCCCCACAGGACGCCTGCCCGTCCGGCACCCCCGGCAAGCCACCTACGCGCAACGGGCTCCACACTTCCGGCCGCTCCCGGCGGCGCCGACGTCAGTCGATCCGCCGCGCCGCCCCCAGCAGCCCCGTCTCCGCGTCCGTCCCCTGTGTCATCACGAACTGCCGGTCCCGCGTCGTGCACCACAGCGTCACGCCGTCCCCCAGCGTCGGCAGGGAATCCACCGCCCCCCGGGGCAGGTTCATGAGGCGCCCGATCTGTTCCGCCTCGTCCGGCGAGACCCGCTGCACCCCGACCAGCGACGCCTGCTGCAACAGCCTCGGCGCGGTCGGGCTCAGGTAGGGCAGCAGCGTCAGCACCGACTGCCAGGGCCCCGCCACCACGCGCCCGCGCGGCGGCCGCATGCCGCAGTCGCGGATCACCAGCACCGGGCTGCCCGCGGACGCGCCCTGCGGCGGTACCCGGCCCACCTCGTGCAGGGTCACGCACTGCTGGCCGCCGCCCGCGGCCTGCGCCAGCCCCGACCACGCCTGGGGGCGGCCGGTCTCCACCGCCACCCGGGCCCCGGTCGCCGCCGCGCGCAGCGCCAGCACCTGCGCCGTCCACAGGCCGCCGATCAGCGCGACCTCGTACGGCGTGGGCCGGTTGACGCCCAGCACCGCGGGCCGGTTCTCGGAGTCGACCCCGATGACCACCCCGTCGTCACCTATGGGCAGGGCCAGCGCGTCCAGGTCTCCGGCCGCCATCGCGTGCCGCTCCCGGCGCGGGCCGACCAGTCCGTAGCCCACCCTCATCGTGAACCCACCCTCATCGTGCGCCTCCCAGCGGAAGTGAAGCCAGTACGCCCGGCAGCTGTTCCCGGTCGAGCCGCACCAGGGCGGTCTTCACCCCGCGCGCCGTGGTCTCCAACGCCCGCCGTGCGGCGATGAGTTCCTCATCGCTGCGGCCGGTGATCCGGACGTGTCCGGTCACCGTGACCCCGTGCCGCTCGGCCGGGGCCAGGGTGAGGCTGAAGTTGGTGGCCAGTGCGGGCAGCGAGGTCAGCAGCGCCACGAACTGCGGCAGCGGCGCGGCGCCGCCGCCCAGCTGCGGCCAGCGCGCGATCCAGTACGTCGTGTGCCGCCGGTCGTCGCAGCGCCAGGTCCGCGGGGTCTCCTCGGTGCGGCGGCCCGGGGTGCCCGAGCGCCCCGCCGTGCGGCCCGCCTGGGTGATCGCCATCGGGTTCGCGCACGAGGAGGTCGCGAGCGCGGCCGTCAGCTCCTGCTCCGTCAGCACGGTGGCCCGGAACCCGGCCCCGGCGAGACGGCTCGCCAACTGGTCGGCCGCCCGCACCACACAGCGCTGCGCGCCCGCCAGACCGCCACCGCGCGCGGCGACGGCCTCCGGGCAGAGTTCGGGGTCGAGCTTGAGCGCGATCCAGGTCAGGCGCACCGCCGGGGCGCCGGTCAGGGCCTGCAGGGGCGCGTAGTTGCGGGTCGCCATCGACTGGGCGGGCAGGTGCGGGGCGGGAGCGGGCTGGGTGTGCTGCACCAACTGCGCCGACTCCAGCCGGATGCCGTCCACTTCGAGGACGTCCCGGACGATGCCGAGCGGCAGCGGCCGCGCGGAGCGGTCCGGGCGCAGCGCGGTCGCGTCCATGTCCACCTGGACGACCACCGTCAGGAAGGTCCCGTCGCCGATCATGCCGACCGGGCGCCGGTCGCGGTCGCTGAAGGTGCTGGTCCGCAGGGCCGGATCGGCCTCGACGAGCGGGGCCAGCCCCGGCTCCGTGCCCGCGGGCACGGGGGAGGAGGCGGCCCGGCGCCGACGGGCGCGCAGCGCGAGCGCGGTGCCGATCCATTCGGGCAGCGAGCGCTGGTGCCGGCGGACGACCGCCAGAAGGACGAGTACGGCCGCCAGTACTCCGGCGGGCGCCAGCAGCAGCGGATTCACCACCCAGGCGACGAGCAGCGCGGCGGCGGCGACCTGGACCAGTACCAGCTGTTGCAATCGGAACGGTCCGAACCGCCCCGGGCTCGAACGGGGGTGAAGCGTCACACCGGACGCGCCCCCGGAGCCGGCCGTGCTCCCCGGGTTTCCCGGGTCCCTCCGGGCGTGCTCCGCGCCGCGCGGCGTACCCGCCGCGGCCGGCCGTCGCTCCCTCGCGCTCGTCCTCACTCGCGGACCTCCCCATTCCCGGGGCCAGACCCCGTGAGTCCCGACGGCACGGCAGCTGACCGCGTGGCCCCGGAATCTCCGCTATCCACCCCAACAAGCCCTGAATACCCCGGTACGGAAGGCACGGAGCGGCGTCCTCACCCTACCCGCCCCCCGCACACCCTCCGTCAACAGGCATAGTAGGTGCCCGGTCCGACAATCGAGGCCCGGGGACCGGACTCACCGACCGGGCCGTGCGGGGAGAAGCAGGCGGTCATGGCATCACGACGCGATGAGCTGAACGCGTACACCTTTGCGAAGCGGCGCACCGTGGCCGCGTTCCTCCAGCCCTCCGCCACCGGCACGGAGGAGGGCGCCCCGCGCCCCCTGCGCACGGTCCTGCCGGGGCTGGTGACCGGGGCGCTGATCCTCGCCGCCTTCGGCGCCTGGGGCATGTTCAAGTCCGTTCCCCCCAAGGGGTGGGACGCGGCGGGCGCGAACGTGCTCGTCGGCAAGGACTCGACGACCCGGTACGTGGTGCTGACCACGAAGGAGGGCGACAAGAAGCAGAACAGGCTGCACCCCGTCCTCAACCTCGCCTCCGCCCGACTGCTCCTGGACCCGCAGAAGTTCAAGGTCATCCAGGTCGCCGACTCGCTGCTCGACGGCGGCAAGCCGCCGCGCGGCCCGATCATCGGCATTCCCTACGCTCCCGACCGGCTGCCCAGCGCCGACGACGCGGGAAAGGCCAAGCGCTGGGCCGTCTGCCAGCAGCCCGGCGGCAACGGACACGGCGTGCAGACCGCCGCGTTCGTCCTCGCCGACCGAGAGGCGCACCTGATGGACGACGGCCGCCGCCTCGCCGACAATCAGGCGCTGTACGTCCAGAGCACGGGCCCCGACAAGCAGCGCTTCCTGGTCGACGCCTCGGGTACGAAGTACAAGTTCCCCGAGGGCGCGCCGGGCACCCCGGGCGCCGGTGAGGCCGGGACGCTCACCATGGCCCTGGTCGGCAGCGGCGCTCCGCAGCCGGTCACCGACCAGTGGCTGGCCACCCTCAGGGCGGGCGAGGACCTCGGCTTCCCGCAGCTGCCCGGCAGCGTCGGCGCGGACGCGGGGGTCTCGGGGCTGAGCACCGCCGACAACCGGGTCGGCATGGTGCTGCGCGCGACGACCGGCTCCGGCCCGCAGCACTACGTGGTGCTGCCCGGCGGCAAGGTCTCTCCGGTCACCGAGTTCACCGCCTGGCTGCTGATCAACGCGCCCGCGACGGACAAGCTGAACATGACCGGCAAACCGCGCGAGGTGGACCTCCAGTCGCTGAGCCCGGACGCCGCCCCCTTCAAGGGCGACGCCCGCTGGCCCGCCAGGAAGCCCGCGCAGATCAACCGGACGCCCGCCCCCGGCGCCCCCGCCCCGGGGACCGCCCAGAGCGCCGACCGCGACACCGTCTGCAACGTCCTGCGCTCGGTCGACGGCCAGGGCAACCAGACGATGAGCACCTGGGCGGGCACGGGCTTCCCCGTCGACATCACCGCGAGCGGCACCAGCGCGTACGTCACCCCCGGCTCCGGCCTTCTCTACACCCAGGCGCAGGGCAGCCAGGGAACCGCGGGCGGCACGCTCTTCCTGGTGACCGACACGGGCCTGCGGTACGCCGTCCAGGCCAACGGGGACAGCGACGCCGAGCACTCGAAGATCGGCGCGGCCGACCCGAAGGCGAAGGGCACGGCGGACGGCCGCCCCGAAGCCAGCCAGGCACAGATCAGGCTCGGCTACGGGAACGTCGTACCGTCCATGGTGCCGATCGCCTGGTCCGAGTTCCTGTCGAAGGGGCCCCGCCTGGATACCAACGCCGCGCGTCAGCCGCAGGGTTCGTGAGGCCGCGGATGCCGAACCCGACGCCGACGGGCGGGCGCCGTCCCCGCCACCGGGCCGCCCTGCGCGCCGCGGCACTGGCCCTCACCGCGCTGACGGCCGCCGCGGCCGCCCCCGCGCCGCCCGCCACCCCTGAACCGCCCGCCGCGCTGCGGCTCGCGGGCGCGGGGGAGTGCACCTTCCCGATGAAGAAGCAGATCGCGGACCGCCCCTGGGCCCTGCAACGGCTGCTGCTGGACGCGCTGTGGGTCAAGACCAAGGGCAAGGGCGTACGGGTCGCCGTCATCGACACCGGCGTCGACCGGGTCAATCCGCAGCTGGCCTCGGCCGTGGACGTCGGCGCGGGCAAGGACTACATCGACCCCAAGGGCGGCGACGGTACGAACGACACGGTCGGCCACGGCACCAAGGTGGCCGGCCTGATCGCGGCCCGCCCGCAGGAGGGCACCGGTTTCGTCGGCCTGGCCCCCGAGGCCACGATCATCCCGATCCGGCAGAACGACGACAAGGAAACCGGCAAGGCCGACACCCTGGCCGCCGCGATCCGGCACGCGATCGCGCAGAAGGCCCAGGTCATCAACATCTCGCAGGACACCACGGTGCCGGTATCCGAGGACTCCGACCTCGGCCGGGCCGTCCGGGAAGCGGTGGCCGCCGACATCGTCGTGGTGGCCTCCGCGGGCAACGACGGCCTCGACGGACAGAAGCGCAAGACCTACCCGGCGGCCTTCCCCGGCGTCCTCGCCGTGGCCTCCGTCGACCGCAACAACGAACGCGCCTCCTTCTCCCAGCCGGGCGCCTTCATCGGGGTCGCGGCCCCCGGCGTGGACATGGTCTCCACCGTCCCGGGCTTCGGCCAGTGCGTGGACAACGGCACCAGTTTCTCGGCGCCGTACGTCGCGGGCCTCGCGGCCCTGCTGCGGGCCCAGAACCCCAAGTGGACGGCCCCGCAGATCATCTGGCAGATCGAGCAGTCCGCCGAGCGGGCCGTCAACGGCCGCGACGACTACGTGGGCTGGGGCGTCGTCGACCCGGTCCGCGCCGTCGCCACGGACAGCGCCGCCCCGCCCGCCGGCCCGCCGAGCGCCGACCCGGGCCCGCCGCCCGCCGCCGCCCCCGAGGCCGCCCCCCTGGTCCTGAACGAGACCGCGCAGGAGCGCCGGACACGCTTCGGGACGTACGCTCTGGGAACCGCGGCCGTGCTCATCACCGTCATCGCTGGTGCGGCGGCGGTGGCCCGGGAGAGGCGTCGCAGAAGGCGCCGAACGGGACCAAGTGCCCCCGGGTAGCCGGGCGTACGCGTTTGCACTTCGTGAATCAGGCCGCAGCGCGGGGATACTTGTTGGGCCTGTCGTATGAAGTGGCTACAGTGTCAGTGGACTTCACAAGTGTGATGACGGGAGAGAACTGATATGGCGATGAACCTTCAAGTCGATGACGAGAAGAAGGTCAAGCTCGCAGACGAGATCAACACGTTCCACACGGATCTCTCTGGCCGTATCAACCGGCTGAACGATGTCGTCGACCGCATCCAGGCGGGCTGGCAGGGTGCCGCGAGCAAGGAGTACGACGTACTCCAGCGCGGGGTCAACGAGAACATGGGCAAGATCAAGCACCGCCTGATCGAGCTCGAGGACGCCATGCGCATGAGCGTCAAGGGCTTCACCGCCCAGGAGCAGGAGCGCATCGCCGAGATCCGCAAGGTCGGCGGCAACACCAGCTCCATCCTCGGCGTCTGACACACGCCCGCGCTTCAGTAACGAACCACAACGGGAGGGGAGACAGCGATGTCACTCGCAGTCAATTACGACACCGTCGCGACCGCCGCGTCGGACGTGCGCACCACCGGCTCACAGCTCAGCCAGGGCCTCGAGACACTGATGAACAAGGTCAAGACCGTCGCCGAGAGCTGGGAGGGTGAGGCCAAGACCGCCTACCTCGAGATCCAGCGCGACGTCACGATCAACATGGACCAGATGAACGCGAAGCTCGGCAACATCGCGAGTCTGCTCGACAGCTCCCTCGTCGGCTACCAGGACACCGACCGCGGCAACGCGACGCGTTTCCGGATGGTCTGACCGGTACCACCCGCAGCACACGTGAGAGGGGCCCGCGCACTCGGTGCGCGGGCCCCTCCCACGTCCTGCTCCACGGCCGGCCCCGGTGCCGCGACCGGAAAGACGCACCGGGTCGCGGCACTAGCGAAGGTCGAACTCCCCGTCGCGCGCCCCGAGTACGAAGGCGGTCCACTCCGCCTCGGTGTAGCGCAGCACGGTCTCCGGATCGAGCGAGGACCGCATCGCCACGGCCCCGTCGGGCAGGTGCGCGATCTCCACCCGCTCCTCGTGCTCCTCGGTCCCGGGAGCGCTGATCCACTCCACACCCGAAATGTCCAGGGCGTACAGCGCGTCCTTCTCGTGTGTGTCAGCCATCGGCGCGAATTCCTCTCGGCGGTGCGGGTGGTCACTGGGCGGCCACTCCCCGCATCGTACGTGCGCCCCACCCCACCCGTCAGCGGTACCGAACCACCCGCACCCCGGCCTCCCGCAGCCCGTCGAGCCTCCCGAACTCCGCCGCCGATCCCCGCGCCCGGGGAAGACCGCATGCGCGGCAACTCCGGCCACCGGGCGCCTCGCGCGAGTCGGCGGCCGCGGGATCAGCTGACGCTCATGCCGCGCTCCGGCCACAGGCCGCTCTCCTCGCGCAGGGAGTTGATCTTCCGCGACGCCTTGAGGAAGGTGTAGTCGACGCGGCCGTCGTCGGCCACCGACGTGTGACTGTCCTTCGCCACCGTGAGGCGACGTGAGAAATTCCCCGGATCGTCCCCGAAGTCGTAATGGACCTGGTTCGAGTCCTCGGACGCCTTGCGGAAGTAGACAAGTGCTGCCATTTACCAGTCACCTTCAACGTCTTCACGCTTGTTCAACGGTACTGATTCCGGCCCCCGTTACCGCCCGGCTCATGGTCCGACGAGCCCGGGCCGGCCGGCCGCGTGCGCGGCCGGCCCCACTCCGTGTCGGATCGGCCTCCTCCATCGGCTTCCACGGGAAGCCGCTCCTACCGGTCCGGCAGCCACCCCGCCTGGATCAGGGGGGTGCCGCGCTTGCGGGAGACGAAGGTGCCGCGGCCCGGGGGCATCGGGCGGGCGCGGACGTTGCCCAGGATGTCGCCCTCGTTGCGGTCGCCCGACATGACCAGGCCCTGCGCGCCCAGCTCCTTGACCCGCTGCATGAACGGTTCGTACGCGCCCCGCGACGCGCCCGCCGAACTGCGGGCCACGATGAAGCGGATGCCCACGTCCCGCGCGAACGGCAGGTTCTCCACCAGCTGCGCCAGCGGGTTCGAGGAGCTGGTCGACACCAGCTCGTAGTCGTCGATGATCACGAACAGTTCCGGGCCGGTCCACCAGCTCCGGTCGCGCAGCTGCTGCGGGGTGATGTCCGGGCCCGGGGCGCGCTTGCCCATGACCGTCGCGATCGCCTCCATGTGCATCTGCATGGCCGAGGCCATCGGCGCGTACTCCAGCAGGTGCGAGGACGGCACCGCCTCCAGCAGCGTGCGCCGGTAGTCACCGACCACGATCCGCGCCTGCTCCGGCGAGTACCGCTCGCTGATCTGCTTCGCGATCAGCCGCAGCATCGCCGTCTTGCCCGACTCGCTCTCGCCGAAGATCAGGAAGAACGGGTCGGTCTCGAAGTCGATGAAGACCGGCTCCAGGTTCGTCTCGTCGATCCCGATCGCGATGCCGTGCTGCGGGTACTCGTAGCCCTTCGGCAGCCGGTCCGCCGCCAGCTTGCGCGGCAGCAGCCGGACCCCCGGAGCCCCCGGTCCCGACCAGGACGCGCGTACGGACTCCACGAACGCGGTGGTCGCCTCGGTCAGCCCCTCCGGGCCCGCCCGTCCGTCCACCCGCGGCAGCGCCGACATGAAGTGGAGCTTCTCCGGCACCTGGCCCCGGCCCGGCGCGCCCTGCGGCACGTTCGCCGCGACCTTGCGGTCGAACTCGGAGTCCATGACATCGCCCAGCCGCAGCTCCAGGCGCCCCAGGATCTGGTCCTTGAGCGCCGCGCGCACCTCCATGTACCGGGACGCGGTCAGCACCACGTGGATGCCGTAGCCCAGCCCGCGCGCCGCGATGTCCGCGACCACCGGCTCCAGGTGCTCGTAGTCGTTCTTGAACTGGCCCCAGCCGTCGATCAGCAGGAAGACGTCACCGAACGCCTCGTCCGCCAGATCGCCCGAGGCCCGCCGCCGCCGGTAGGTCCCGATCGAGTCGATCGAGTGCGCGCGGAAGAACTCCTCGCGCCGGTTCAGCACGCCCGCGACCTCCGCGACCGTACGCCGCACCCGCTCGGGATCCAGCCGCGAGGCGATCCCGCCGACGTGCGGCAGGTCCTGCACGGCGGAGAAGGCGCCGCCGCCGAAGTCCAGACCGTAGATCTGCACCTCGCGCGGGGTGTGCGTCAGGGCGAACGAGGACACCAGCGTCCGCATCAGCGTCGACTTGCCCGACTGCGGCCCGCCCACGATCAGCAGGTGACCGGCCGCCCCCGAGAAGTCCCGGTACAGCACCTCGCGCCGCTGCTCGAACGGCTTGTCGATCAGCCCGAGCGGTACGACGAGCCCACCGAGCCGCGTGTACCCCTCCGCGTGCAGCCCGCGCTCCGCGGTGGTCGCCGGAGCGGGCAGCAGCTGGTCCAGCGGCGGTGCCTGGTCGAGCGGCGGCAGCCACACCTGGTGCGCGGGCACGCCCTGGCCCTCCAGCCTGCCCACGATCACGTCGAGCACCGTGTCGGCGAGGGCGTCGTCCGCGCGGGCGGCCTGCGCCGCCAGGTACGCCGGGTCCGGAGCCGCGTACACCACCGGCACCGGCGTCGCCGTGAACAGCGCGGGGCGCCGCTCCAGCGGGAACCGGCCCACCGACAGGTCCGGGCCGCCCGAACGGTAGGTCCCCGACACGTACGCCGCCTTGAAGCGGGTCATCTCGTCCGTACCGAACTTCAGGTACCCCGAACCCGGCACCGACGGCAGGTGGTAGGCGTCCGGCACCCCGATCGCCGTCCGCGACTCCGCCGCCGAGAAGGTCCGCAGACCGATCCGGTACGAGAGGTAGGTGTCGAGGCCGCGCAGCTTGCCCTCCTCCAGACGCTGCGAGGCCAGCAGCAGGTGCACGCCCAGCGACCGGCCGATCCGGCCGATCTGGATGAACATGTCGATGAAGTCCGGCTTCGCCGTGAGCAGCTCGCTGAACTCGTCGATGACCAGCACCAGCGCGGCCAGCGGCTCCAGCGGCGCGCCCGCCGCCCGCGCCTTCTCGTAGTCGTGCATGTTGGCGTAGTTGCCCGCCGAGCGCAGCAGCTCCTGGCGCCGCTGCAGCTCACCGCGGATCGAGTCGCCCATGCGGTCCACGAGCGTCAGGTCGTCGGCCAGGTTGGTGATGACCGCCGCCACGTGCGGCATCTGCGACATGCCCGTGAAGGTCGCGCCGCCCTTGAAGTCCGCGAGGACGAAGTTCAGCGTCTCCGAGGTGTGCGTGACCGCCAGGCCCAGCACCAGGGTGCGCAGCAGCTCCGACTTGCCGGAACCCGTCGCGCCCACGCACAGGCCGTGCGGGCCCATGCCCTCCTGCGCCGACTCCTTGAGGTCCAGCATGACCGGAGCGCCGCCCTCGCCGACCCCGATCGGCACCCGCAGCCGCTCACCGGCCGACCGCGGCCGCCAGGTCCGCGCCACGTCGATGGACGCGGCGTCACCCAGGTTCAGCAGGTCCGTGAAGTCCAGATTGGCCAGCAGCGGCTCGTCGTCGTCCCCGCCGCCCGTGCGCAGCGGAGCCAGCTGGCGGGCCAGCGCCTCGGCCGCGGGCAGCGACAGGCCGTCCGGCACACCCTCGTACGCGATCCCCGCGCCCGACTCCAGCCGCAGCCGCCCCGGCCGCACCACGACCGACAGGCCGCCGCGCGGCTCGTCCAGCTCGCCCGCGACCACCTCGACGATGGTGATGCCCTGGAGCCCCTCGGCCGCCGCGAACACCGAGTCCGGCGGCACCATCCCGCCGTCCAGCACGACCACGATGTGCGGCTGGTCCAGCACCGGCTGGACCTCCCGGCTGAACCGCGGGCGCCCGTCCAGCCGGGAGGCCAGCAGGTCCTCGACCTCACCCAGGTCGTCGCCGAACAGCCGCTTCGTGCCCGCCCCGTCGACCTGCCCGGGCACCTGCGTGTGCGGGAGCCACTTCGTCCAGTCCCACGCGGGCACCGCGCCCGGCGCGGCGACCACGGCCACCATCAGGTCCTCGGGGGAGTGCAGCGTCGCCAGCTGGGCCACCAGCGCCCGCGCCGTCCCCCGCGCCGACTCCGGCTCGCCGGACACCGTCACGTGGTAGAAGGCCCGCATCGACACCGAGACCGGCAGCCCGTCCAGCGAGGAGTGCACCTTCAGGAACCGCTGCATCGCGCCCGCCGTCAGCGGCTCCAGCTCGTCCACCGGCGCCGTGTCCGGCGCCACCAGCGGGGTCGCGAGGCGCTGCGCGCCCAGCCCCAGCCGGGCCTGCCCGAAGTCCTCGTCGCCGACGCGCCGCTCCCACAGCCGCGATCCCTCGGCCACCACCGACCACAACTGCTCGGGGGCCGGGTGCAAGTACAACTGCGCGTCGCGCTGGGCGCGCGCGGTCCGCCGCACCTGACGCCGGGTCTGCGCCAGGTACTTGAGGTAGTCCCGGCGCACATCGGCCATTTGCCCCTGCGTACCGCGCCGGTGGCGCATGATCTGCGCGACCACCATGCCCACCGTCGACACCAGCATCAGCACACCCATGATGCGCATGAACGACGGCACGTTCGGCATGAAGAAGAACACGACGGAGGAGCCCATGCCGAGCATCGGCAGGAGCTGCATCGCCATGCCTTCCTGCTGCCCGCGCGGAAGCTCCGGCGGAGGCTCCAGCCGCAGCTCGTCCGAAGGGACTTCGGGCGGCAGCGACCGTGGCGGGCGTTTGACGACGATCTGGCTCACCGGAGCATCAATCCCTCGAAAACGGACGGGACGTCCATGCCGGCGCCCCCAAGTCCCGGGTGCGGAGCGGGTGTCCTCCGCGCGGAGGTGATCCTACTTGCCGACAGTCCGCCTTATGCCCGGTAGGGTGGCCGCGCGCAGCATGCGCATCCGCGAATCCGCAGCGCGGCACACACCGTCGCCACGGCGACGGCCTGCCGGACGAGTCTGCCAACCAGGGGGTCACACAGGTGAGTACGGCCGCAACGACGGGTTTCTGCAGGGTCACCGTCGTGGCCCCGGACAGCCGTATCGACGTCGCCCTCCCCGAGGACATCGCCGTCGCCGACGTCTACCCGGAGCTGCTGCGCCTCACCGGTCAGAGCCAGCCCGTCGGCGCCCCCACCGGTTACCACCTCGTCCGCCGCGACGGCACCGTCCTCGACGGCGCCCGCACCCTGGCCGGCCAGCAGGTCCTCGACGGCGAAGTGCTCAGCCTGCGCCCCTTCGCCGAGTCCCTGCCCCCCGCCGTCTTCGACGACGTCTCCGACGCCGTCGCCGCGGCCGTGGTCCGCGACCGGCACCGCTGGAGCGACGACATGCTGCGCGGCGCGGGCCTGGCGGGCGCCGTCCTGCTGCTCGTCCTCATGGGCTTCGTCCTCTGGTACGCCGACCCGGTGCGCCACGACATGCACGGCCTGCCCGGCATCATCGCGGGCACCCTCGGCGTCCTGCTCACCGCGGCCGCGGGTCTGCGCGCCAGGGTCTACCGCGACCGCGGCTCCGCCGTCGCCCTCGGCCTCGGCGCCCTCCCGCTCCTCCTGATCGCGGGCTCCGGGATCATCGGCGCCGACGCGGGCGAGGGACCGGGCAGGCTCCAGTTCCTGCTCGGCTGCGTCTGCGTCCTGGTCGCCTCGGTGGCCCTGGCCGCCCTCACCCCCAGCGGGGACGCGCCCTTCGTCGCGGCCACCTTCCTCGCCGTCACCGGCACCGCCGCCACCTTCGTCGCGATCCTCACCGAAGCCTCCGCGACCGCGACCGCCGCCGTCTGCGCTCCCGCCGCCATCGCACTGGTCGCCTTCCTCCCCGGCCTCTCGGCGCGCTTCGCCCGGCTGCCCATCGGCTACTCCGCCCCGCAGAGCTCCGTAGAGGACTACGAGAGCCCGGACCGCTACGAGAACGCCGCCCACGACCCCGGCGCGGACCCCGCCTCCGACCTCGCCGACGCGGGCACCCCCCTCGACGCCGAGCTGATCGCCGCCCAGGCCCGCCGGGGCCACGAGATGCTGCTCGGCCTGGTCGGCGGCTGCGCCGCGGTCGTCGTCGGCTCCGCCGCCGTGCTCGGCTTCTCCCACAACGTCTGGGGCCAGCTCCTCGCCCTCGGCGCGGGCCTCGCCATGCTGCTGCGCGCCCGTCTCTTCCGCTACACCTCGCAGGTCGTGTGCACCCTGACCGCCGGGCTCGCCGCCATCGCGCTGCTGGTGCTGGGCCTCGCCCTGAACCCGCCGCTCGCCATGCTGGCGGACTTCCTCAAGTACGGCGACCACGGGAACCTGGACATCCGTACGATCTGGCTCTCGGCCGCCGTCGCCGCGGGCGCCGCCCTGCTCGCCATGATCGCGCTGGTCATCCCGAGCAAGGGTCTGTCACCCTTCTGGGGAAGGCTCCTCGACCTCACCGAGGCCGCGGTGCTGCTCAGCCTGGTCCCGCTCTGCCTCGCCGTCCTCGACGTGTACGCCTCGGCCCGCGCCCTCACCAGCTGAGCCGTGGCGCTCCGGTGGCCTGGTAGTCTGGGTGACGGCCGCTTGTGTACGCGTTCCCGGAGCCTTCCTCGAAGCCTCTGAAGAACTGCGCCCAGCGGACCCGCCTCCCGAGTTACGGAAGCTCTCCAGAGAATTCGACCTGGGGCACTCGGTGGCTACGAAGACCTATCACGAGGAGTACGCGTGCCGCTCGACGCCGCTACGAAGAAGCAGATCTTTACCGAGTTCGGCACCAAGGAGGGCGACACCGGCTCCCCCGAGGTGCAGGTCGCGATGCTCTCCCGCCGCATCTCGGACCTGACCGAGCACCTGAAGGCCCACAAGCACGACCACCACTCGCGTCGTGGCCTGCTGATCCTGGTCGGCCAGCGCCGCCGCCTGCTGCAGTACCTGGCCAAGAAGGACATCGCGCGCTTCCGCATCCTGGTCGAGCGCCTCGGCATCCGCCGCGGTGCCGCGGGCGCCAAGTAAGAACGCCGTGAAGGGAGCGGTTCCCACGATTAGGGGACCGCTCCCTTTGCTGTACGTGCGGGACGTACCGGACGCTTTGTAGTCTGGTCCCGCGCAGCACAACTGAAGAGGAGGAGCGCCCTCCCTATGCCGCCGGTCCTCGGTAGTGGCACCCGGAAGGTCCGTACGCCGGGCCACGAACCGGATGCTTCGATCGAAGACCGGCCCGCACGCCAGGAGCGCTTCTCCGAAAACCGTCCCCCGCCACACGGGCGGAGGACGGGAGACGACGAAAATGGAGAAAACGCTAGTGGAGAACGAGACCCACTACGCCGAGGCCGTCATTGACAACGGTTCCTTCGGCACCCGCACCATCCGCTTCGAAACGGGCCGTCTGGCCCGCCAGGCCGCCGGCTCCGCCGTTGCCTACCTGGACGACGACACGATGGTGCTCAGCGCCACCACCGCGTCGAAGAAGCCCAAGGACCAGCTCGACTTCTTCCCCCTCACGGTGGACGTCGAGGAGCGCCAGTACGCGGCCGGCAAGATCCCCGGTTCCTTCTTCCGCCGCGAGGGCCGCCCCTCCGAGGACGCGATCCTCACCTGCCGTCTGATCGACCGCCCGCTGCGCCCGTCCTTCAAGAAGGGCCTGCGCAACGAGATCCAGGTCGTCGCCACGATCATGGCGCTCAACCCGGACCACCTGTATGACGTCATCGCGATCAACGCCGCGTCCGCGTCCACCCAGCTGGCCGGTCTGCCCTTCTCCGGCCCGATCGGCGGCGTCCGCGTCGCGCTGATCCGTGGCCAGTGGGTCGCCTTCCCGACGCACACCGAGCTTGAGGACGCCGTCTTCGACATGGTCGTCGCCGGTCGCGTGCTCGATGACGGCGACGTCGCGATCATGATGGTCGAGGCCGAGGCCACCGAGAAGACCATCGCCCTGGTCAAGGACGGCGCCGAGGCGCCGACCGAGGAGGTCGTGGCCGCCG
The DNA here is from genome assembly GCF_030063135.1 of Streptomyces sp. G-G2. GTDB lineage: Bacteria > Actinomycetota > Actinomycetes > Streptomycetales > Streptomycetaceae > Streptomyces. The sequence continues at coordinate 9,541 of NZ_JASISO010000073.1, read as the reverse complement.
GCCTCGACGCCTCGAAGCCCTTCATCAAGGCCCTCTGCAAGGCGCAGGCCGACCTCGCGTCGAAGGCCGCCAAGCCCACCGGCGAGTTCCCGGTCTTCCTGGACTACCAGGACGACGTCTACGAGGCCCTCTCGGCCGCGGTCAAGGGCGACCTGACCAAGGCGCTGACCATCGCGGGCAAGCAGGACCGCGAGGCCGAGCTGGACCGCATCAAGGAGATCGCCGCCGCGAAGCTCCTCCCGGCCTTCGAAGGCCGCGAGAAGGAGATCTCCGGCGCGTACCGCAGCCTGACCAAGGCTCTGGTCCGCGAGCGCGTGATCAAGGACAAGGTCCGCATCGACGGCCGCGGGCTCACGGACATCCGTACCCTCGCCGCCGAGGTCGAGGCCATCCCGCGCGTGCACGGCTCGGCGCTGTTCGAGCGTGGGGAGACCCAGATCCTGGGTGTCACCACCCTCAACATGCTCCGCATGGAGCAGCAGCTGGACACCCTCTCCCCGGTGACCCGCAAGCGCTACATGCACAACTACAACTTCCCGCCGTACTCGGTCGGCGAGACCGGCCGCGTGGGTTCGCCCAAGCGCCGCGAGATCGGCCACGGCGCGCTCGCCGAGCGCGCGATCGTGCCGGTCCTCCCGAGCCGCGAGGAGTTCCCCTACGCGATCCGTCAGGTGTCCGAGGCTCTCGGCTCCAACGGTTCGACGTCGATGGGCTCCGTCTGCGCCTCCACCATGTCGCTGCTGAACGCCGGTGTGCCCCTCAAGGCCCCCGTCGCCGGTATCGCCATGGGTCTGATCTCGCAGGAGATCGACGGCAAGACGCACTACGTCGCCCTCACCGACATCCTCGGTGCGGAGGACGCCTTCGGCGACATGGACTTCAAGGTCGCCGGCACCAAGGAGTTCGTGACCGCGCTCCAGCTGGACACGAAGCTCGACGGCATTCCGGCCTCCGTCCTGGCCGCGGCCCTGACCCAGGCCCGCGACGCCCGCCTCCACATCCTCGACGTGATGATGGAAGCGATCGACGCGCCGGACGAGATGTCCCCCAACGCCCCGCGGATCATCACGGTCAAGATCCCCGTGGACAAGATCGGTGAGGTCATCGGCCCCAAGGGCAAGATGATCAACCAGATCCAGGAGGACACCGGCGCCGAGATCACGATCGAGGACGACGGCACCATCTACATCGGCGCCTCCGACGGTCCGGCCGCCGAGGCCGCCCGTGCCACGATCAACCAGATCGCCAACCCGACCATGCCGGAGGTCGGCGAGCGGTACCTGGGTACGGTCGTCAAGACCACCACCTTCGGTGCCTTCGTCTCCCTCATGCCGGGCAAGGACGGCCTCCTGCACATCTCGCAGATCCGCAAGCTCGCCGGTGGCAAGCGCGTGGAGAACGTCGAGGACGTGCTCGCGGTCGGCACCAAGGTCCAGGTCGAGATCGCCGAGATCGACTCCCGTGGCAAGCTCTCGCTGATCCCCGTGATCGACGGCGAGACGGCCGACGCCGACGCTGACAAGGACGACTCCGACAAGTGATGTCGCGTAGTTCCCGTGTGACGGCCCGCACCTCCTCGGAGGTGCGGGCCGTTGCCCGTACCCAAACCCTGCTCCCGGGCGAGAACGGGATCGGCACGGTCCGCCGCACGACCCTGCCCAACGGACTGCGCATCGTCACCGAGACGCTGCCGTCCGTGCGCTCGGCGACCTTCGGCATCTGGGCCCACGTCGGATCCCGCGACGAGACCCCCACGCTGAACGGCGCCACCCACTACCTCGAGCACCTCCTCTTCAAGGGCACCGCGAAGCGCAGTGCCCTCGACATCTCCTCCGCGATCGACGCGGTCGGCGGCGAGATGAACGCCTTCACGGCGAAGGAGTACACCTGCTACTACGCACGGGTGCTCGACACCGACCTGCCGCTCGCCATCGACACGGTGTGCGACATGCTCACCGGTTCGCTGATCCGCGAGGAGGACGTCGACGCCGAGCGCGGCGTCATCCTCGAAGAGATCGCGATGACCGAGGACGACCCGGGCGACTGCGTGCACGACCTGTTCGCGCACACCATGCTCGGTGACACCCCGCTGGGCCGTCCCGTCCTCGGCACCGTCGACACGATCAACGCGCTGACCGCCGACCGGATCCGCCGCTTCTACAAGAAGCACTACGACCCCACGCACCTGGTCGTCGCCGCCGCGGGCAACGTCGACCACGCCAAGGTCGTCCGCCAGGTCCGTACCGCCTTCGAGCGCGCCGGCTTCGACGGCGTCGGGCAGGAGCCCGTCGGCCCGCGCACCGGCGCCCGCCGGATCCGCGTCGCCGGACAGGTCGAGCTGGTCAACCGCAAGACCGAGCAGGCCCACGTGGTCCTCGGGATGCCCGGCCTGGCCCGCACCGACGAGCGCCGCTGGGCGCTGGGCGTCCTGAACACCGCCCTGGGCGGCGGGATGTCCTCCCGGCTCTTCCAGGAGGTCCGCGAGAAGCGCGGCCTGGCCTACAGCGTTTACTCGTACACCTCGGGCTTCGCCGACACCGGCCTCTTCGGGGTCTACGCGGGCTGCCGCCCCAGCCAGGTCCACGACGTACTGCGGATCTGCCGGGACGAACTGGACAAGGTCGCCGCCGACGGGCTCACCGACGAGGAGATCCGCCGCGCCGTAGGGCAGCTCTCCGGCTCCACCGTCCTCGGTCTGGAGGACACTGGCGCCCTGATGAACCGCATCGGCAAGAGCGAGCTGTGCTGGGGCACCCAGATGTCGGTGTCCGACATGCTGGCCCGGATCGCCGAGGTGACCCCGGACGACGTCCGGGCCGTCGCACAGGATGTACTGGCCCAGCGGCCCTCGCTCTCGGTGATCGGCCCGCTGAAGGAGAAGCAGGCCGCGCGCCTCGACGAAGCGGTCGCGTAGGGACGCAGGACGTACGACGTCACGGACGTAAGGAAGCGAAAGACATGAGCAAGCTGCGCGTGGCCGTCCTCGGAGCCAAGGGCCGGATCGGTGCCGAGGCCGTCCGGGCCGTCGAGGCCGCCGAGGACATGGAACTGGTCGCCGCCCTCTCCCGCGGGGACAAGCTGGAGACGCTGGCCGACGCGGGCGCCGAGGTCGTGGTCGAGCTGACCACCCCCGCGTCCGTCATGGGCAACCTCGACTTCTGCGTGCGCCACGGCATGCACGCGGTCGTCGGCACCACCGGCTGGACCGAGGACCGCCTCGCGCAGCTGACCGCCTGGCTCTCCGGCTCCCCGGAGACCGGTGTGCTCATCGCACCGAACTTCTCCATCGGCGCCGTACTCACCATGAAGTTCGCGGCCCAGGCCGCCCGCTACTTCGACTCCGTCGAGGTCATCGAGCTGCACCACCCGAACAAGGTCGACGCGCCCTCCGGTACGGCGACCCGCACGGCGCAGCTCATCGCGGCAGCCCGCGCCGAGGCGGGCCTCGGCGCGCAGCCCGACGCCACGGCCACCGCCCTCGACGGGGCCCGCGGGGCCGACGTCGACGGGATCCCGGTGCACGCGGTCCGCCTGCGCGGCCTGCTGGCCCACCAGGAGGTGCTCCTCGGCGGCGAGGGCGAGACCCTGACGATCCGCCACGACTCCCTGCACCACAGCAGCTTCATGCCGGGCATCCTGCTCGGCGCGCGCCGCGTGACGCAGACCCCGGGCCTCACCTTCGGCCTGGAACACTTCCTCGACCTCGGCTGAGCAGGCAGTAGTACTCCTTATGCGCGCGAAGATCATCTACTTCATCACGGCCGCCGTCCTGGTCTTCTACTTCGTCCTGGCGGGCCGTCAGGGCCTGACCCTGCTGACGATGGGCACCTGGATCACCGTCCCCCTCGGGTTGTCGGTGCTGGTCCTGCCCGTGGTCGGGATCTGGTTCCTGTGGAAGAACACCCGGTTCGTCACCCGGGCGAACCAGCTCTCCACCGAGCTGGAGGCCGAGGGCGGGCTGCCCGTGGACGAGCTGGAGCGGGACGAGTACGGCCGGATCCTGCGGGACTCGGCCGACGAGGTCTTCGCGCGCCGCAAGGCCGAGACCGAGGACGCGCCGGGGGACTGGCGCAACTGGTTCCGCCTCGCCGTCGCCTACCACGACGCCCGCGACACCCCGCGGGCCCGCAAGGCCATGCAGCGGGCCATCGCCCTGCACGACGGAAAGGCCGTACAGGTCTGATCCCTGCACGACGGAAAGGCCGTACAGGTCTGATCCCTGTACGGCCTCCGGTCGTGCGGCGGTGCGTGCTGGACGGCTCAGGCCGGGACGGCCCGGTACTCCTCGGCCCAGGCCTCGACGATGCCCGCGGCCCGGTCGAACGCCTCGGTGCGGGACAGGAAGTCCGCGCTGTGGTCGGTCAGCAGCACCGGAGCGGAGGCCGTGGCCCCGTCCGGCGCGGCCACGGTCAGGGCCTGGCCCTGCACGGTCCGGGGCAGCCCCAGCCAGCGCACCGGCTGCTGCACCGTACGGACCTCACCGACCTCGGCCCACGGGATGGACCGGGTGGCGAAGAAGGACACCCGGCGCAGCCCCGTACGGCTCACCCAGACGCCCGCGCGCAGCATGCGCAGCGCGGAGCCGATGACGGCGAGCGCGGCGGCCAGACAGGCGCTCGCTCCGGCCCACGCGCCCGCGAACGCGACGATCATCGTGGCGAGCAGCATGAACGAGGACACCAGCAGCAGGACGGCCGCGCTGGCCACCCGCCAGGGGCCGGGCCGGTAGGGCCGCCGCCAGCGGTCGGGGTCGTCGTGGGGCAGCGCCGCGTCGGCATCGTCCTCGCCGTCGGGGTACTCGGCCGTCAGGAAGGGCAGGGGCACGGCTGTTCCTCACTCACATGCACATTCGGTCGGGCAGTGCCGGTGAGGCTACCCAGTCCGATGACGGCCGACCACCTCAGGGGGCCGGACGGGTCAGTGCCGGTCAGCGCCCTTCGGCGGCCTCGGACTGCTGGGTCTTCTCGGGAGCCTGGTGGGGCTGCAGTGCGGGCATACCGAAGAGCAGCGAGCCGACGAGCCCCGCGACCACGGTCAGTCCGACCAGACTACGGGCGGCGATCTGGGTGACGCTGAGACTCTCGCGTGGCGGCGGAGTGACGTTGCTGCGGAAGCGCTCGGCCTCGGCGACGAAGGCGAACGGGACGGATTCGCGCGAGGGGGTACCTCCCGGCGGTAGCTGGGGGAGGAACATGGGGGCGGCTCTCCTCACGGTCGGGCCCTTGGGCCAGGGGCGCGGTCCGGGTGGATACCGCTACCTGTAAGGACGTACGAAAGGTCCAATCGGTGCCGGATTCCGGCAATTTAGCGGAACTTTATGGCTGGGAGTCAGCTGGGCGGCGTCTGCGGCGCGGTCGGGCGATCACGGCTCGGCGCCGTAGAGTGGTCGCGCCCCAAGCGATGCCCCTTTGGAAGGACCCCCGGTGAGCGAGACCGCCGCGCCAGACCTGAAACCCAGCTTCCGCAGTGATGTCAGCGTGGAGCTGGTGAAGCACTCCGCCGCCGACTCCGACGTGCTGTGGGCGGCCCGGGTCTCCACGGCCGGGGAACAGTCCCTGGAGGAGCTGCGGAAGGACCCCGAGCGTTCCAAGGGCCTGATCAACTACCTGATGCGGGACCGCCACGGCAGCCCCTTCGAGCACAACTCGATGACGTTCTTCATCAGCGCCCCGATCTTCGTGTTCCGCGAGTTCATGCGGCACCGCGTGGGCTGGTCCTACAACGAGGAATCGGGCCGCTACAGGGAGCTGCAGCCGGTCTTCTACGTTCCGGACGCCGAGCGCAAGCTGGTCCAGGAGGGCCGCCCCGGCAAGTACGTCTTCGTCGACGGCACCGAGGCCCAGCAGGAGCTGACCGGGCGCGTCATGGAGGACTCGTACCGTCAGGCCTACGACTCCTACCAGGAGATGCTCGCGGCCGGTGTGGCCCGCGAGGTGGCCCGCGCGGTCCTGCCGGTGGGTCTCTTCTCCTCGATGTACGCCACGTGCAACGCGCGCTCCCTCATGCACTTCCTCGGCCTGCGCACCCAGCACGAGCTGGCGGCGGTCCCGTCCTTCCCGCAGCGGGAGATCGAGATGGTCGGCGAGAAGATGGAGCAGCACTGGGCGGGGCTGATGCCCCTGACGTACGCGGCCTTCAACACCAACGGCCGTGTGGCTCCGTAACACCGCGATCCCGTGCTGCGCCCGGCACGTACGCATGTGCGGTGCAATGGTCGAAGTGTCCGTATTGCGGCGTTTCGTAAAGTTCATCTAGGCTGATCGAACGGACCCGGCACTGCTTGAACCCCCGAGCAGGCAGTGCCGGGCTCCAACACCCACCCGTCCATCGGCGGTCGGCACCCCCTCTTGACGTCACCCGAGGGGACACCGCGAGCGTGGCAGCGAGTAGCGTGTTACCCATGGCTCCGATCTCGACTCCGCAGACCCCCTTCGGGCGGGTCCTCACCGCCATGATCACGCCGTTCACGGCGGATGGCGCACTCGACCTCGACGGCGCGCAGCGGCTCGCCGTCCACCTGGTGGACGCAGGCAACGACGGCCTGATCGTCAACGGCACCACCGGTGAGTCGCCGACCACCACCGACGCGGAGAAAAACGACCTCGTACGAGCCGTGCTCGAAGCGGTCGGGGACCGCGCCCACGTGGTCGCGGGCATCGGTACCAACGACACCCGGCACAGCGTCGAGCTGGCCCGCGAGGCCGAGCGCACCGGTGCGCACGGCCTGCTCGCCGTCACCCCGTACTACAGCAAGCCGCCGCAGGAGGGCCTCTTCCGGCACTTCACGGCGATCGCCGACGCCACCGGGCTGCCGGTCATGCTCTACGACATCCCCGGCCGCAGTGGTGTCCCGATCAACACCGAAACCATCGTGCGTCTCGCCGAGCACCCGCGTATCGTCGCCAACAAGGACGCCAAGGGCGACCTCGGCCGTGCCAGCTGGGCCATCGCACAGAGCGGCCTGGCCTGGTATTCCGGCGACGACATGCTGAACCTGCCCCTGCTGTCCGTGGGCGCGGCCGGCTTCGTCTCCGTCGTGAGCCATGTCGTCACCCCCGAGCTGCGCTCCATGCTGGAGGCCTACCTCGGCGGCGACGTGCAGAAGGCGGCCGAGATCCACCAGAAGCTGCTCCCGGTCTTCACCGGTATGTTCCGCACCCAGGGTGTCATCACCACCAAGGGCGCGCTGGCCCTCCAGGGCCTGCCCGCGGGCCCGCTGCGACTGCCGCTGATCGAGCTGACGGCCGAAGAGACGGCCCAGCTCAAGATCGATCTTGCCGCCGGTGGGGTACAGCTCTGACACCAGACTTCACAACTGAATAAGCACGACCGAAACATCCACAAGACACAGCAAGTGCACCAGTGCACGAATGACATGCCCGCCACGTGCCTTCGTAGGTACGTGGCGTGTGTGGTTGAGGAGATACTTTTGAGCCATCCGCATCCTGAACTCGGCCCGCCGCCCAAGCTCGCCAAGGGCGGCCTCCGGGTCACCCCCCTGGGCGGTCTCGGTGAGATCGGCCGCAACATGACCGTCTTCGAGTTCGACGGTCGCCTGCTCATCGTCGACTGCGGCGTCCTCTTCCCCGAGGAGGAGCAGCCGGGCATCGACCTGATCCTGCCGGACTTCTCGTCCATCCGGGACCGCCTGGACGACATCGACGGCATCGTCCTCACGCACGGCCACGAGGACCACATCGGCGCCGTACCGTACCTCCTCCGGGAGAAGCCGGACATCCCGCTGATCGGCTCCAAGCTGACGCTCGCCCTCATCGAGGCCAAGCTCCAGGAGCACCGCATCCGCCCCTACACCCTCGAGGTGAAGGAAGGCGAGCGCGAGAACCTCGGCCCCTTCGACTGCGAGTTCATCGCGGTCAACCACTCCATCCCGGACGCGCTGGCCGTGGCGATCCGCACCGGTGCGGGCATGGTCGTCTGCACCGGCGACTTCAAGATGGACCAGCTCCCGCTGGACAAGCGCCTCACCGACCTGCACGCCTTCGCGCGTCTGAGCGAAGAGGGCATCGACCTCCTCCTCTCGGACTCGACGAACGCCGAGGTCCCGGGCTTCGTCCCGCCGGAGCGCGAGATCTCCGGCGTGCTGCGGACGGTTTTCGCGAACGCCAACAACCGGATCATCGTGGCGAGCTTCGCGAGCCACGTGCACCGCATCCAGCAGATCCTCGACGCCGCCCACGAGTACGGCCGCCGGGTCGCCTTCGTCGGCCGCTCGATGGTCCGCAACATGGGCATCGCCCGTGACCTGGGCTACCTGAAGGTCCCGGCCGGCCTCGTCGTCGACGTCAAGACCCTCGACGACCTGCCGCCCCACGAGGTCGTGCTCGTCTGTACGGGCTCGCAGGGCGAACCGATGGCCGCTCTCTCCCGCATGGCCAACCGCGACCACCAGATCCGGATCGTCCCGGGCGACACCGTGATCCTGGCGTCGTCCCTGATCCCGGGCAACGAGAACGCGGTCTACCGCGTGATCAACGGCCTGACCCGCTGGGGCGCCAACGTCGTCCACAAGGGCAACGCCAAGGTGCACGTCTCGGGCCACGCCTCGGCCGGCGAGCTGTTGTACTTCTACAACATCTGCAAGCCGCGCAACCTCATGCCGGTGCACGGCGAATGGCGCCACCTGCGCGCCAATGCCGAGCTGGGCGCGCTGACGGGTGTCCCGAAGGACCGCATCGTCATCGCCGAGGACGGCGTGGTCGTCGACCTGATCGACGGCAAGGCCAAGATCACCGGCAAGGTGCAGGCCGGTTACGTGTACGTCGACGGCCTCTCCGTCGGTGACGTCACGGAGGCCTCCCTCAAGGACCGCCGGATCCTCGGTGACGAGGGCATCATCACGGTCCACGTGGTGATCGACAGCACCACGGGCAAGATCGTGAGCGGCCCGAACATCCAGGCCAGGGGCTCCGGCATCGAGGACTCGGCCTTCTCGTCGGTCCTGCCGAAGATCGAGGAGTCGATCGCCCGCGCGGCCGCGGACGGCGTCGCCGAGCCGCACCAGATCCAGCAGCTCATCCGCCGCACGATGGGCAAGTGGGTCTCGGACGGCTACCGCCGCCGCCCGATGATCCTTCCCGTCGTGGTCGAGGTCTGACGCTCTCCGTAGCGACCTCGTAGCGTCCTCACTGGAGCGGGGCAACCGGATTTGCGTCCGGGGGCTCCGCTCCAGTACGTTTACGTCTCCCGCTTCGAAGGAACCCTCGAGCACGCATGTGCCCGGGCGCGAACGCGAGCGGGCGGTCAAAACACCCCAGGGAAACCTGATATGGTCTGAACCGCCCGAAAGGGAAATGCCCCCAACGGCCGCCGAATTCGAATTCAACTCCGGTACACGGAGCGGGAAAAGAATCTGGTAGAGTTGGAATCGCCGGAAAGGGAAACGCGAAAGCGAAAACCTGGAAAGCGAAACCCGCTTCGACCGGGAATCGGACACGAGAGAGTCTGATAGAGTCGGAAACGAAGAACGAAGCCCGGAGGAAAACCCGCGAGGGTGAGTACAAAGGAAGCGTCCGTTCCTTGA
>NZ_JASISO010000072.1 GCF_030063135.1 Streptomyces sp. G-G2 | reverse complement strand
GCGATCTGGCGCCGCCGGCACACCGGCGCAGACCTCAGCGGCCTCACACATCACTCGGACCGCGGAGTCCAGTATCGAGCTCTGCGTTACACCGAGCGCCTCGAACAGGAGGCCGCCGTTGCTTCGGTCGGTTCCAGGGGCGATTCGTACGACAATGCCCTCGCCGAGGCGTTCAATAGTCTGTTCAAGGCCGAGCTGATCCGCAACAAGGGCCCGTGGACCGGCATAAACGACGTCGAAATCGCCGTCGCCGAGTACGTCGACTGGTTCAACCAGCGACGCCTGCACGGTGAACTCGGCCACGTCACCCCCGCCGAACACGAAGCCGCCCACTACGCGGCCGAACCCCCTGCATCACTCCAGAAAACCAGCTAACTCACTCTCCACGAAACCCGGGGCTTGACAATTGGCGGTGCTCCGAGATCCGCAACGGCGTGATCCGGGCAGATCTGACACTCCGTCCTGCCGCCGAGGCGCCTCGCACGACGCCAATCTCCGGCGCCGGTGTTCTGCGACCCATGTGGGACATCGGACACCTCTCACCCACCGGCGGAAGTGCGGTCAGCATCGCCTCGCTCTGGGTTGAAAGCATGCCCATTCTGGAGCCCGGCGAGCGAGCCACGGTTCGTCTCGTGCCCCTAACCCCCTCCCACTGGACGCACCTCCAGCCCGGCCAGCAGATCACCATGCACGAGGACCGAACCGTGGCCGGCACCGCAGTCATCTTGGAGGTTCACCGCCCTGCCACCGCCCTGCCACCGCCATGCCCGCGCGATGACGTGACTGGCTCACAGCCTCCCTGCTGGTGCACGTATCTCCGTACTTGGTGGAGCACACACAGGAGTACGCCGACAGCCGGTGTGAAGTCGCTGGAGAAGGCCGTCGGCAGCAAGCTTCCCGCCCCCGGCCAGCTGCCCGCCGATGCCACCGCGCTCAAGGAGATCCTCGGCGGTGGCTGGGTGAAGATGCCCGCCGACAGCCTCACCAAGAACCCCTCGGGCAACGGGAGCGCTCCCTCCAGCGATCCCGCCGCAGACGCCCGGAAGAAGAAGGCCATCAAGGGCCTGCAGGAACTGGTCACCCGCGCGGTCCAGCTCAAGGACACCGGCACCAAGAACGGCGCCGACCACATCACCGCCACGGCCTCCTTCCGGACCATGCTCACCGGCCTGGCCGACGAACTCCGCCCGCTGGCGGGCGATCTCCCGACGGGCGCCAAACTGCCGACCGGCGAGGACTGGCTTCATAGGTGTTCGTTGACTCCGTCTGTAGGCGGGTTCTGACTCCACGCGGCGGCCGGAGGGCCTCGTTTGGTAGGTGAGAAGTGACTCCACTTTGGGCGGCACCGCCCGAACGCGGAGGCCCCGTTCGTGGGTTCTGCGGAGCCGTCTTGAGGACCAACGGGAGAGTGGAAATCGATCATGGATAGCTGAGGGTCCGGTTGCGGGTGGGATGGGAGAGGGTGTTGTCAGTGGCGCCTGAAAGGATCAGGGGATGACGAACATCGCTGCCATTGCCGGGTACTGGGACGCCGCTGCTGAGCGCTTCGACGAGGAGCCGGACCACGGACTGCGGGACCTGAAGACCCGCGACGCGTGGGCAAACCTCCTGAATTCCTGGCTGCCGTCCCGGCCGGCGGATGTGCTGGACGTGGGCTGCGGGACCGGGTCGCTGTCCCTGCTAGCGGCTGGGGCCGGACACTGCGTCACGGGCGTGGACCTCTCCCCGCGGATGGTCGAGCGCGCCCGGGCGAAGCTGACGGCCGCCGGACTGGCGGGGCGTTTCCTCGTTGGCGACGCGGCCGCCCCGCCCACCGGCGATCAGCGGTTCGACGTCCTGATCTCCCGCCACCTGATGTGGACCCTGCCCGATCCGCACACCGCACTCGCCGACTGGATCAGCCATGTCCGCCCCGGCGGCACCCTGATTCTGATCGAGGGCCGGTGGGGCGAGGCCACACAGAGCGCAACGCCGTACGTCGCGGGTGCCGGAACACTGCCCTGGGCGGGCGGTATCGGCGCCGCCGATCTCGCCGTCGCGGTGCGCCCCCTCGTCACCGACCTGCGCGTCGAACCCCTCGACGGCCAGGCGGCCCTGTGGGGCCGTACGGTGACCGACGAGCGCTACGCCGTGATCGCCACGGTCTGACCGTCAGCGGCCGTCAAAGCGGCTGACGACCCGGCGACTATGATCGATCTCATCGATACCGGCGACTCCGTTGGCCCCCAAAGCCAAGGCTGGGGCCGTAGAGCGTGGTTGGTCTGTGGTCGGGAGTCAGCTGGCGGTCTTCTGTGCTGCGGCCTGTTGCTCGGCGCGGGCCCGGGTGACGGCCAGTCGGTAGGAGTCGGTGCCGGTCTCTATGATGTTGCCGCCGAACGTCAGCCGGTCCACGATGGCCGCGCAGAGCCTCGGGTCGGTGAACGTCTTGGTCCATCCAGAGAAGGATTCGTTCGAGGCGATGGCGACGCTGTTCTTCTCCTCGCGTTCGGTCAGGACCTGGAAGAGGAGTTCGGCGCCGCGGCGGTCGAGTTCCATGTAGCCGAGCTCGTCGATCTATGCCGATATCCACATAGGTCGACCTATGCCGAGCCCGCGACTATGCCGAGCGGCCGGCGTACGCGCGGATCGCGGGCTGCGCGGCGGCTGTTGTGCTCGGCATAGTCGACGGCGGGGAGGCGCTATCCGGCCCAGGGGTTAGGGCCCTGCTTGAGGATGACGAGCCCGCGTGCCTGGTTGGCGGGCCAGAGGTCGATCCGGTAGAGGAAGTGATCGCCGGGGCCGCCGTTGGTGTCGACGGCCGGTGGGTCAGTGGGGACGTAGGAGACCCGGGCCCGCAACAGCCCAGAGGGAACGGTCATGCTCGGCCCGTCCTCCGGGAGGACTCCGGGGCTGGACATGGCGAGTTGGCCGGTCGGGGCTTCCAGGTCCGCTTCCACGATGTGCTCAGCCGTCGGCTCCGTCATCGGCGCGGAGGCATGAACGGTGATCAGCGACTCGACCATGTCGTCCCGTGCGGTGCCGACGGAGATCGAGTGCGGTTCCAGCCCGATGCGATAAACGTGGACTGCTTCCTCGGTCCAGCCGGCTGGCGGCAGGTCCGGGTCCGTCGCGTGCTCAGCCATCCAGGCGTCATAGGGCTCAAGGTCTTGGATATAGAACTGCCCATGATCGGCATCGATCAGGAACTTCAACGAAGCATCAGTCACCGCCGAAGGCTATCGGAGCCAGCAGCGCCGATTGAGCTGGGCCATCGTCCCGAAGACTGCAAGACCGCGACCGCTCGCGCCGTTCACGCCTCACAGGCGGTCGAGGAACGCGAGGATCTTGTCGGTGGGTTGGTAGCGGCCCGGGCGGACGGTCGTCGGCGCGGTGCGGGCGAGGGCCTGTTCCTTGATGGTCATGTCGGCGTGGACGTAGGCGTCGGTGGAGCGGACGCCGGCGTGGCCGAGCCAGAGCGCGATCACCGTGGTGTCGACGCCGGCCTGCAGTAGGGACATTGCGCAGCTGTGGCGTAGGACGTGTGGGTGGACGCGTTTGTCGAGGAGTGTCGGGCAGGCTTCCGCGGCTGCTTGGACGTGGATGTTCAGGCGCTGGGCGACGGCGTCGCGGGTGAGGCGGCGTCCGGTGCGTGTGCAGAACAGCGGATCACCGCTCTTGCCGGCACGTTCGTCGAGCCAGGACCGCAGCATTTCCTGGACGCCGCGGTCGAGCGGGACGGCGCGGTGCTTGCGGCCTTTGCCCTCGCAGCGGACGGCGGCGCCCGCGCCGAGGGTGATGTCGTCACGGTTCAGACCCGTGAGCTCGGAGACGCGCAGACCGGTCTGGACGGCCAGGGCCAGCATGGCCTTGTCTCGTCGCCCTTCCCAGCGCCGTGGGTCCGGTGCTGCCAGTAGCGCGTCGACCTCGGCACCGGTCAGGAAGGTCACGTTCCTCTTGTCGAATCGCTTGGGCGGGATGTCCAGGACACGCTGGATGAGGAGGGCGTGCTCGGGGTGCTGAAGCGCCGCGTAGGAGAACAGGGAGCGGATCGCGGTCAGCCGGACGTTGCGGGTGCGAGCACTGTTGCCGCGTTCGTCCTCCAGGTGGTTGAGGAAGGCGGAGATGACGTCCGAGTCCAAGTCGGCCCAGTCCAGCTTCTCCGGGGTGATGCCGGCGTGCTGCTGGACGAAGCCGAGGAGGAGACGGAGCGCGTCGCGGTAGGCGGCGATGGTGCGCGGACTGGCCTGACGTTGGCGGACCAGGCGGTCGGTGAAGAACGACTGCAGGGTAGGGGCGATCGAGGTCATGATCGTGCCGCCTTTCCGATGCCCTCGCGGCGGGCCGCCGCCAGAGCCAGCAGTTCCGGTGCCGCAGACAGGTACCAGTAGGTGGAGGAAGGTTCCCGGTGCCCGAGATAGGTGGACAGCGACGGGATCTTCGCCTGGACATCGCCGCCGGTGCGATACCAGGTGAGCAGGGCACGGACGGCGAAGGTGTGCCGAAGATCGTGCAGACGGGGCGGGTTGGGTGCGTCGGCGCCAACGCCAGCGGTGGTCACCAGGCGACGGAACGTGGGTGCGACGACCGCATAGATCAGACGGCGCCGGGTGCGCGAGACGAAGAATGAGGGATCCTCGGGACGCGGCGCGACCTGATCGCGGAGGGCGCTGTACTCGCGGAGCGCGTCGATGCTGCTGGGGGTCAAGGGGACGAGTCGGGACTTGCCGAATTTGGTCTCCCGGATCCGCAGCACGCCCTCGGCCCAGTCGATGTCGTCGTGGTCGAGGTTGATCGCCTCCCCGACCCGCATCCCGGAGGCGGCGAGCAGGCCGACCAGGGTGCGGTAGGTGGCCGCGCGCAACGGCAGGCCGAGCTCGCCAGCCGCCGTCATTATCGCGGTGATGTCGGCGTCGGAGTAGATGAACGGCTGCCGCCAGCGCTGCCGGTGCGGCAGCAGGCCGAGCGGAGGGATCTCTGTTGCCGGATCGGCGCCGCTGAGATAGCGGGCGAATCCGCGGACCGCGGTGATTCGGCGCGGGCTCAGGGTCGTCACCACATCCCCCTCGCGCTCGCTCACCCAGGCGAGTGCGGCGGCGATGGTCACCGTGGTCTGCCCGCGCGCTTCGAGGAAGGCGACGAAGTCAGGCAGCAGCCAGGCCGCTTCGGCCATCTTGTGCCCCAGCGACCGGCGCAGCCGCAGGTAGTCGTCCAGGGCACGCCGCAGTTCGGTCATGCCGCCTCCGTCCCCGGCCAGGGCCGGGCGACCGCGCGGAGCGCGGTGAAGTCGACCTTCGCGTAGAGCGCGGTCGTGGCCAGGTCCTGGTGGCGAAGGACCTGGCTGATCGCCATCAGCCCGGAGCCCTGCCGGAGCATCTCCCCGGCCAGGGCGTGCCGCAGTCGGTGCGGGCCGACTCTCGGCAACCCGGCCCGCAGGCAGGCCCGTTCCACCACATCGCCCACCAGGTCCGGTCGGATCGGTCCGCGCGGTGCCCGGCCCGTGACGAAGAAGCGGCGCGTGCTGACCTGGGGACGCGTCCCGGACAGGTAGGCGACCAGGGCCTCGCCGACGTCGACCGGCAGCGGGAGCCGGTCCTCACGACGTCCCTTGCCTCGGAGGACGATCTCCCCCGACCGCCAGTCGACGTCCCCCAACCGAAGTCGCGCCACCTCGATCGAGCGCAGGCCCAAGCGGGCCAGCAGCATCAAGATGGCGTAGTCGCGGACGCCAACTTCGTCCGTACGAGGGCAGCAGTCCAGGAGTCGCTGGATATCGGTCGCGGCCATGGTCGGCGGGACCGCCGCCAGGCGCCAGCCGCCGACCGGTGGCACGGCCGCCCCGAGCTTCACCGGGATCAGACCTCGCAGATGCAAGAACCGCATCAGTGACCGCAGCTCGGCCACCCGCCCCTTCGCCGAACCGGCCGAGACCCGTGCGCACTCCCGCAGCAGAAAGGCGTTCAGGTCCGCGCCGTTCACCCCGCTCGGATCGAACACCCCACCGGCCATGGCCTGCTCCGTCAAGAAGCGGCGGGCGGTGTTCGTGTAACGCAGCATGGTGGCCGCCGCCAGCCCCCGCTCACCGGCCATCCAGTCACCGAACTCCTCCAACACGGCGTCCAGTGGCGACACTTCGACTCTGGCCGGCGGGACGAGTTCGGCCTCACGCAGATACGAAAGCAGCGGCCTCATCCCACGCGGCCCGGGAAGACGACGGCGGCCGGCCTCCCGCTGATCGGACAGGAACCGCCCCAGAAGTTCTTCGCTGAGATCGGAGACCTCAAGTCCTTGCCCCGACAGCCACGTCCCGACCTGTCCCAGGTCCTTGAGCATGTTCCGGGCCGTCAGCTCCGTGTACCCCCGATCCGCCAGCCAGGACCTGTAGCCCTCGACATACGGCGTGAGAACACCGGCCTTCCTACGAGTTCCCGCCATCCCCGCCCCCTTCCCGCAGAGCCCCCTGCCCCGCGATCAAGGTGCTGCCCAGCTCGGCGACTATGCAGAGACCAACACGCCCGTGTTCACGCGAAAGAGAACCTCGACGCCCAGGTCCTCGGCATAGTCGCGGGCTCGGCATAGGTCGATCTATGCCGATATCCACATAGGTCGACGAGCTCGGCTACATGGAACTCGACCGGCGCGGCGCCGAGCTCCTCTTTCAGGTTCTGACCGAGCGGGAGGAAAAGAACAGCGTGGCGATCGCCTCGAACGAGTCCTTCTCAGGCTGGACAAAGACGTTCACCGATCCGCGTCTTTGCGCGGCCATCGTCGACCGCCTCACCTTCGGCGGGAACATCATCGAGACCGGCACCGACTCCTACCGCCTCGCCTCCACCCGTGCCCGCGCCGAACAGCAAGCCGCCGCTGGCTGAGCGTCTGACCGTCGGAGCTTCCCTCAGCCTTGATCTTGGACACTGAAACGGTCTACCGTCGGCAGACCTACCGTCTTCCTAACTGGAAGTGTTCATGCCTCGCCGGTCACCGGGCGAGATCAGGGCTCAGCTCCCACGCCGGGCCAACCGAGTCAGGCATCGTCGGAGCCCCGTCATTCGAGGGCTGTCCGCATCCGCGAACAGGCAGATCGCACACTTCGAGCGCATCCATGGGCTCCCAGCCGGCGAGGTCGCACACGCGTTTCGTCGATGGAGTGCCACTGCCCGAAGGCCACGAAGGGATGTCACTCCCTTCTACGGATACGACGACACCGACCTGCGGAGCGGCTACTACCACGTCCGCACCCTGCTGGAGCTCACGCTCCGGCTTCTCCGCACGAAGGCACGAAGCGAACTGCGTGCAGTCATCGCGCCCGTGGATGACCAGATCCTCCGGCGCACGGTCAACAATCCGTTCGAGGCCCCCGACCTTCCCTGGTGGAAGCGCCGAATCGAGCTCTGACCCACTTGACCGTCGGCCCTGCCGTTGCCGCGTGCTGCTACTTCTCATCGACATTCCGAGGTCTCTTGAAAGCGAACCGATGCCACGACTCACCGACATTCGCTCTCCGCTCTCACCTACGCAGCCAGCCGTCGATTGACGCCCCGTGGTGGCCCGGACCATCCCCCTGGTCCAGGGGAGAGACGAAGACCTAACCCTCGTTGAGGATCACCCGCGCAGGTCATCCCCTGGTACAGGGACGGCACTCCATCAGCAGGGCAGGCCAACCAGCATCGCGTGGGACCCTACATCCCCTGGTGCAGGGGCGGCACGCGTGAGAGTCCCAATACCAATACTGGAGTCGCCGTCCATCCCCTGGTGCAGGGGCGGCACATGCTGCGGATGATCACGCACGGCGTGCCCTACCGCTCATCCCCTGGTGCAGGGGCGGCACACGATGGGGTCGGCCGCGGCATTCTCTCCCCACCGCTCATCCCCTGGTGCAGGGGCGGCACAGCCGTACGGCGACGAAACCGTGGCCATGGTGAGCTCATCCCCTGGCGCAGGGGCGACACACGTAGTCGTACAGCTGGCCGTACGCTTGCAGCCGTTCACCCCCTGTTGCAGAGGCAGCACCTCACTAATGACGTCGCGCCCGCCGGCCCGATCCGTACGTCCCGTGCCGCAGGGAAGGAACCTCATCCGTGAAGTCCGTGATGCCAGCTGCGTCGCGTCATTCCCAGTGCTGTCGTCTGTCAGTGGTCCATCCCCGGCTCGGGACCACCGGCGCTCGTCCTCGCTCTCAGCCCGGCCAGTCGGTTCATCCCTCGGCTCGAAGGTGGCACAAGCCCTGTCCGTCGCGGTGATGAACTCCATCCGGCCATCCCCTGGTGCAGGGGCTCCACCGAGTGGAGTGGGTATAGACGCAGACGACGGGCGGTTCATCCCCTGGCGCAGGGGTGGTACGCCCACGTGCGCATCTCCACCGAACGCTTCCTCCGTTCATCCCCTGGCGCAGGGACGGCACACCGACGGCAAGGACTTCAAGAGCGTCGAGCGCCGTTCATGCCCTGGCACAGAGGTGGCACAGAAACGGTCGGACATTAGCGTCGCGGGCCTTGAGTTCATCCCCTGGTGCAGGGGCGGCTCGTACGAAGCCTGATGCGGATACCGCGCGTGGCCGTTCATCCCCTGGCGCAGGGGCGGCCCCTGGTGGTCAGCTGGAACGTGTCCGTGGCGAACCGTTCATGCCCTGCTTCAGGGGCGGCACTGCAGGATCGTGACGAGGCGGGGGTCCTCCTGCCGTTCATGCCCTGGTGCAGGGACGGCACTCGGCGAGCTGTGCGCACTGCGCCTGGAGGACCGCTCCTCCCCTGGCGCAGGGGCGGCACGCCAGCGTGTTCGACGGGGCGTGGCTGGCGGTCCGTTCGTCCCCTGACGCAGTGGTAGTGCCTATGTTGCCGCGCCCTGGTGCGTAGCCGACGGTTCATCCTCTGATGCAGAGGTGGTGCCCCGACGAGGTACTTCTGACCGAGCGGGGGCAGCGGTACATCCCCTGATACAGGGGCGGCGCGATGCCTGGTACCTGATCACCGACGACCCCGCCCGTTCATCCCCTGGCGCAGGGGTGGCACCTGGAGAACCACCACCAGACGTGCGTGATCGACCGCTCATCCCCTGACGCAAGGTTGGCACGACCCCTCGGTAAGTCCCCAGTCGGCCGGGTGCCGCTCATCCCCTGGCACAGGGGTGGCACCGCCGGGTCGAGAAGGCGGAGATCATCCGGACCCGCTCATCCCCTGGCGCAGGGGTGGCACATTCAGGTGGCATTCAACCCGTGCGACATCGCCCGCTCATCCCCTCGCGCAGGGGTGGCACCTCCGTGAGCTGGGGGCTTCTTCTGGCTTGGTCATTCCTTTGCCGTCTTTCTGGCGAGGACGAGGCCGGCTCCCCAGGCGCGGTGGTGGCCGAGGCCTGTGGCGAGGAGGTGGGTGAAGGCGTGGGGGTTGTGGATGGTGAGGTTGGCGTGGAATTGGCGGAGGGTGAGCTTATGGCCGCGCTGGTGTGTGAGTTCGGGGGCGTCGATGGTGATGTCGTGGGGGGCGAGCTGGCATCCGGCTTGGGTGAGGCGTTCGTGGAGCCAGGTGCCGCATTGTGTGGGGTGTGTCAGGGGGACGCGGCTTCGTTTTCTGGCGTCGTTGTTTTTGGTGACGAGTGGGCTGGCGATGGTGCGGATCTGGGCGGTGTCGCCGCTGGTCCAGGTCTGGTGGACTTCCTGCGTGGTGGCGTGCGTGATGGCGCGGGAGTTCTGATGGCGGGTCCAGTCGGGTGGGGAGGGGGTCTGAACGAGGAGGGTGTGGGGCTGGCCGGCTTGGAGGTGTTGCGGGTCGCGGTGTCGGGTGGTGGCGGGGGTGCGGGCTGCGGCGTAGAGGATGCGGCCGTTGCGGTCGCCGGTGGTTTCGACGGTGCCGAGGCCGGTTTCGACGAGTTGGTGCATGCGGTAGGCGTCGGTGCACGCGGTCGCGGTGCGGGGCGCGAGGGTGAGGGCGCTGCGCCAGACCATGAGGACGGCCTGGTGGGTGTCGGGTAGGCCGAAGGCGAGCAGGTCGTGGGTCTGGATGGTCATCGGTCGGTTCCCTGAGGTGCGGGTGGTGGGGTCGTGGTGCGGGTGTGCATGAGGAGGTTGCGGTGGTCGCGGCGCTGGTAGGTGGTGGGGGGTTGTTCGGGAAGGCTTGGGGCCGTGGGGGTTTCGGTCTCTTGCCAGGCGCTGGGACGATTGGTGGTGGCGTCGGGCAGCAGGGGGATGTGGTCGGGCCAGTCGGTTTCGTGATGGGTGGTGCCGTGGGCGATGGGGCCGGCGGGTGGGCAGCAGCGTCGGCCGAGGTAGAGAAGGCGCGCGGGTCGGGCGAGCGCGTCTTGGATGGCCTCGATGAGGGGGGCGGGCCCGGTCAGGCCGACGAGGAAGGACCCGCCGATGATGTAGGTCTTGTTGCCCATGACGGTTTTGCGGGTGGCCTTGTCCCAGGAGGCTCCGGTGACGGGGTCGACTTCGCGTGGGGCGGCGTAGCGGAACTTGCTCGGGTCGGCGGCGAGGCGTTGGTCGCGGGTGGCGGTGAGGATGTCGAGGGGGAATTCGCCGCCCCCGGCGGTCTGGTCATCGCGTTCGAGGTGTCCGGGCCGGTCGGCCCGGACGGCGAAGCGCAGAGCGGCGAGGTGGGCGAGGTCGTCGTTGAGGTCGTGACCGAGGGCGTTGGCGACGAGTCCGATGACGCCGGACTTCGTTGGCCGGCCCAGGGTGTCGTTGTGGGATTCGTAGCGGGTGTGCACGCCCCAGGACTGCATGGGGGCGGACAGGCGCAGCAGGCCGGTCGGCATGTCAGTCGTCCTCGCAGAGGATGACTGAGGGCAGGGCGGGGCAGTCTTCGCCGGCGGGGGGAAGCCAGCGGCAGATGCCGCCCGCGAGCGGGGTGTGCCGTTGCGCGCGGCGTAGATAGGTGGTGAGGCGTTCGGCGGCCGAGACTGCGGCGGGTGCCTCGATGGCGGACTCGAAGCAGGCCGCCGCGGTGAAGGGGTAGTCGGTGGCTGCGGCGATGGTGAGGGTGGGCGAGGCTGCGGATCCTGTGCGTGAGCGGGCGGAGGACGGGGTCGCGTAGGCGAGCGCGGTGACGAACAGCTGCTCGCCCAGGCGTGCGAGGTGTTCGGCCTCGGCGGGGGTGGCGCTTTTGGAGAGGGTTGCGCGCAGGGCCCTGCGGTCGAGGGCGGCGTACTGGTAGAGGGTTCCGGAGGCGAGGTAGGTGGTGCCCTTGCCGGCGGCTCCGAAGACGCCGAGGTCCTGCCAGTCGTCCTTGGCGGTCCAGTCGTCGCTGGTCATGGCCAGCGGGTCGACACTGAAGGCGTGGGCGACCTGGGCGGCGGAGTAGATGGTGCCGTCGGGGACCTCGGCGAGCATCCGGCCGAAGATGGCGAGTTCGGCGATGGTTCCGGGGGCGAAGGCGGCCGCTGCCCGCTCGACGATGCTCTGGGGGAGCTTGGGGGCCTCGATTCCGGCGGATTCCGGGCCCTTGCGGCCCCTCGGTTCCTCCGTGTCCGCCTCAGCGTCCGTGTTCTTGCCGACCGTTGACTTCTTGGCTCGCTTGGCGACCGCCTCGTCAATGGCCTCGCCCATCTTCGCCCGCGCTTCGGCGGTTTCGTCCCAGACCTCGGTGGCCAGGGCGGCGAGTCGCTCGGGGGCCTGAGCGGGCACGTAGGCGATCGCCCGGGTGCGTTCGGTGTTGGCCTTGTCGATCTGCATGCCGGCGGATGCCACGATCAGCGCTGCCTGCACGTGTGCCTCTTCGGCGGGGTGACCGAGAGCCTGCAGCTGACGAGCGGTCTGCTGGGGCAGGAGCCGCGAGCGGGCGGTGTCCTGGACGGTTTCACCGGTGTACCCGCGGAAGAGGGTTCGGACCGCGCGGTCCTTCGACTGGGCGGAGACCCGCATCCGGGGTGCGTCACCAAATTGGATGATCTTGGGGAGGTTGGTGAAGTCCCTATTCAGGGAGACGCCCGTGTAGGTGGTGAGGATGTGCACGACGACGAAGTTGCCGTCATGGTCGGTGGTGTCGATGAGGCGTGGGTCGGCGGTGATGTCGGTGAGTGCCATCAGCTGTGCGCTCCGATCTGAGCGAGCTCGGTGAGGGGCTGGCTGGTGTAGAACATGGCGGCCCAGCGGTCGCGAGTGGCCGCGTTCCACGTCGACAGGTCGTCTGCGAGCGCCGACCAGGACGGGGTCATCTCGTGTGCGGCGGCGTAGCGGACGAGGTTGGTGAGGGTCGGCAGGAGCAGGGCGGGGCGGGAGGTGGCCAGGAGGTGCTTCATCTGGGTCTCGGTGGGTCCGTGCTGGGGGCCGAAGCTCTTGCCGCTCCCGAAGGCCCGCATCAGCCGGGGCAGCGGCGTGCGGCCGAAGGATGAGAAGTACATCTGTGCGTGGGTGGCGTAGAGCGCGGCGGTCCACACCGCGGCGGGCCTGTAGTCGGCGGGCAGGTCCCGGGTCACCACCTCGCTGGCCTGGTTGGGGGTGTTCGGCGCTCCGGCCCACAGCCGCATCTGGCCCAGCAGGCCACGGCTGTGCACGCCGGCGCGGATCCCGTGCAGCCTCTTCTCCAGCATTTGGCCCGGCGTGAGCTCGCTGGGCGCGGGCGTGTCTGCGGTGATGAACAGGGACGTCACGTCGGGCTCCTTCTCTCGGACACAGGCGGTCAAGAAGCGGTACAGGAACTGGCGGTCTGCCGCTTTCCCGCCAGGGGAGGGCGCACGGAACCGGTGCGCGCGGGCAGCGAGCCGGGCGCGCTCGCGCTCGTCGGCGGCACGGAAGTTCGGGTCGGTCAGCAGGAAAGACCCGGCCAGGTCGCCTAGGTGCACGTCCCGCTGGCGCATCGCGAAGCGCAGCGAGTTGAGCAGCTCGGCGGCCCCGGCCGCCCGTTCGTCGGTGAGGAGGTCGGCCGGGACACGGGTATCGCGCAGGTGGAGGACCTTCTTCTGATCCGTCGCGATGCCAACGACCCTCATCAGGGGGGCGGAGCAGCCGGTCTGCCGAATCACGTCACGGATCTGAGCGGGCAGCGACCCCTCGGCCGCCTGCCACCATCGATCGACGATCGGCACCAAGTCCTCGGGCGTGGCCAGAGCGCTGCACGGCAGGGCTTTGCCTCCACCTGTGAACACGATTTCGGCGCCGCCGGGGGTATCAGGTGCAACCGGGGCGCGGTGCCAGCCCTGCGCGTAGTGCGCGCGTTCGATGCGACCTTCGCCGTCGCCGATGAGTAGCACCCGCCGGGACATCCACGTCAGCGCGTCGAGTTCCCCGGCCGGCTCCAGGCGCTCCTTGGGGCCCCCTCGAACCCGGTAGGTCCAGTTCGGGACGCAGGGGTCGCTGACCGGGACCGCCCGCCAGTTCAGGGCGTCGGCCAGGGTGCCGTCGGGCAGCCAGAGAAGACGTCCGCACGCGGCCGTGCCCGAGGCGTAGTTCGAGCCCGTGCCGTAGGTCGCGTCCGAGCAGCGCAGACGGCCGCCGATGGCCCACATCTGCTGAGTCAGGAGCAGGACCGCGGCGCGGGCGGGCTCCAGCGCCGGCAGGTCGGCGTACAGATGACGGTGATCCCCCAGCAGGGGCCGACCCAGCGCACCCGCGGCGGTGTGATCGAGGTAGCGCACAGGCAGCGCGTGCACCCGAGAGAGGGCACGCAGAGCGTGATCTTGGAAGAGAGGTCGCTGCGGATGAAGGATGTCGACATCATCGGCATGCTCGGCGAGCCACCGGGAAGCCCGATCCCAGTTGACGCGAACCGAGCCGACGCACCGCAGCCTGTACTCCTCCTCCGACGCGGCGCCAAGCCCGCAGGCACTGAGGACGGCTGCCAGGAACCGGACGACGGCCGCGTACTCCAGAGGGTCGCTCACGTCCAGGACGAACCGCTCAGCACCTTCCAACGCCTGGCACCCGCTCACCAGGGACCGCTCCCCACCCAGTTCCCGGACCGGCACCCAACGCTCGCGGGCGAGGCTGAACGTATCGATGCTCATGTTGTGTCCTGGAGAGTGATGTGGTCCGCGAGGCAGGCAAACGCCGCGGAGTCCCGGTCGTTCGTACTGAGGCTGAGCGTGTTCGACAGCGACCGGAACGTCGCCGCGGTCCACTGCGCCTCGCCCGTCCCTGCGGCGTACGCGTAGATCACCGGAGCCGAGCGGCCGTCACGCTGCGTCCGTCCCTCGGCCTGCAGCGCCCGCTTGCCACCGGTGAGGACATCGGCGATTACCGACACCCGAGGCGTCGAGGTGGCGCGGCCACCCTTCCCGTCGGTGTTCGCCTCGCCTGCGTGGAGATTGATGCCCTCCAACGCGTTGAGGACCACCACCAACGCCTCACCGCGCTGAAACGCCACACGCTTGCGCTCGCGCAACTCAACGTCTCGCCCGGTGATCGCCACCACCCGCTCGTCGAGTCCCGCCGCGCGCAGCTCCCGGGCGATGCGCACGGCGACCTCGTCGATCGACTCCACGAACCACATCGGCACCACCACCTGGCAGCCACGACGCACCTGATCCACCACGATCCGCGCCACGTAGGGCGCCTTCACCAACGACGCCTTCTGCACCTTGCGCAACGCCTCGACCCGGTAGGAGCCCGGGCTGCTGTCGGCGAACACCGACAGGCCCTCGGAGCGACGGAACTCCTCCCACGCCCGCTCGTAGCGGACCCGGTCCGCCTCAGACAGCACGATGGGTTGGACGTCGCGCTCCTGCTCGGGCAGGTTCAGATCCGAGGCGGTGGCCGCTGACCCCACCCCCGACTCGTAGAGCAGGGCCCTGAGACGGGTCACGTCCGGGCGGTTGAACCGGTGATACCAGCGCCCCCGGCGGTCGTTGTTCAGCCGCAGCCCCAGTTCCTTGAGCCACAGGCGGTAGTCGACCTCGCCAGCGGGAGGCCGGACACCAGCGGCATGGGCAACCAGGTTGCCCAGATAGGCGCTCTCCTCCGGTTCAGTGAACGGGGTGGCTGACGCCCAGATCGCGAACGCCTGCCCACCATCGCTGCGGGCCATCAGGCGCTGAACCGTCCGGGCCCGGCGCGACTCGGAGTTCGCGAGCATGTGGCACTCGTCGATGACGACCGTGTCCCAATCGACCCGCGAGACACCTTCTTGCGCGACCAGTTTGGCCGCCTCGTCGCCAGGCAACCGGTGCAGGCCAGCCTCAGGGTGATCCAGAAGCCGCCACAACCGCTCGGGGTTGATCACCACCCAGCGGTGCCCGCTGGTGGCAAACCGGTCAATGGTCGCCCGCCAGGCCGGGACGACAGACAGGCGCGTAACCACCAAAATCTTCTGCGGAGCGCGCCCCGCCGCCGCACAGACCGCCCTGACGGCCATCGGCGTCTTCCCCGAACCCGTCGGCAGAGCCCACAGATATCCGGGCGCACCTTCGCGGCGCGCTGCCACCAGACGTGCCACCTGCTCCTGCTGGTAGTCCCGCAAGGGCAAAGCCGTGCCTCCCTGGGGACGAGGCAGGAGAACCTCATGGTTGATCTCGCCCTGCACGAAGCGTTCCCACGAGTGGAGGGGGGCTTCGAAGGGAGCGAGCCCGCGTGGCAGGCCTCGTCCCTCTTGGGCCGGGTACACATCGACCAGCCAGTGCCGGTTGCGCACCACCCCGGCGAAGGATCCGCAGAAACCAGACAGGACGAACTGGCGTCCCGTACTGCGAATAACTTCAGGTGAAGGCGCGGCAGCGCCGACGGCGGCGCGCAGATAACTCTCTCCCGTGATGCGCACCTGTTCGCGGGCAGCGCTCTTCCGGGCGTGATCGGTGGTCATTGCAACGTCCTTGATCCGGGCCCTTCACGGTCCCGTGATCCGCGGGTGGCCCGACTGAGAGGCACGTTGCGGAAATGCACATACATGTCGTGTTGATGCGATGCACCTTCGGGTCCATGCTCGTACGTTGCGGTCACGGGGCGGAACGTACGGACCCTGCGGCTTCACGAAGCCGAGGGAAGTACCGTACCGGGTTGTCGCGATAAGTGAAACTCCAGCTACTTAAAGCGATTAACTGTCCGCATGCCCCCGCGGTAACGGGGAGCAGGGAGCCGAAGCACCGCCGACCAGATCAGGGTCGACCCGCAGACCCGTGCGCTAGTGAAGGCATGGGCAGTCGGGAAGCCCCTCTCCGTGGAACGGAGAACGGTCGAACGCCCGGCCGCGCTGAAGAGGCCCTCGGATTCAGCGGATTTCCCACGGCCGCCCCTCGGGTGCGAGATCGTCTTTCCCAGGGGCGGGGATCCCGTCCGTGGCGGTGTGGGAGGTGCTGGTGGACAGGGACGAGGTCTGGACGTCGGAGGAGTACGGCAAGTCGCACGAGGGCCGGGTGGGGACGCTTCTGGAAGACGGAAGCAGTCCCAAGGCGGTGTACTTCGACTCGAACTCCGGGGCATCTGGTTGGGAGGTCAAGCACTGGTCCGTCTACGACGGCGGTAGCTACCCACGGCGCCCCGAGGCGCACGCACTTCAGGGGGAGTGCTCGTGCGGGTGGCGGGGCGAGATCCGGATCGTGGACCGGACGACGGTCGGCGATCTGCCCTTCCGCGAGTACGGCTGGGAGACGGCGGGGGAATGTCAGGACGACTGGGACCGACACATCACCGCCATCGCCGACACGACCGTTCCCCTGCCAGCCGCACTGGAGACCCTTCTACGGGATGTCGCCGAGGCGATCGAACGACTCGGCGAGGACGCACCGACCGCCGCCCTGAAGGCTGCCCGCTCTTTGGAACTCATCGCCGCCCGGACCGCGCACGAACCCGCCCACGAAGCCCGTGGGCAGGACCCGGAGACGGTGGCCGCCGCCCTGGGGCTGAACGTCGACGACTCCCGTGCCCTCCTGGCCCGCTATGGCGGCTGGAGCCACTACGGCTGACCACCCGCGCCTGCGGACGTGGTGGTCAGCCGAAGGTGAGCGTGCGCTCCGGGCGGACGTTCTCGGCTATGCCGAAGGCTGGCAGGCCCGCGTGCCTCAGCCGAGGTCGAAGGAGGGTTACAGGGCGGGCTCGTAGACGACGGTCGTGTTCGGGCAGTCCTCCGCGAGATCGAGGAGCGCCTGCACCTCCGCGTCGTCCGCGGCCAGGTCCCAGCGCAGCTTCGTACCCACCCAGGTGGCTGCGTAGGTGCAGTGGTAGGAGCCGTCAGAGGGCAGCCACTCGGCCGGGTCTTTGTCGCTCCTGGGCGCGTAGGCCGGGCCCACCCCAACGAGTGCCGCCGTACCTGACCCACGGGTGCGCTTGATGTCCGAGGATGACCCGTGCCGCGCTGCCGCGATGCGGCAGATCCAAACGAGAGGCCCTCGCGTGGACCCTGCCGGTCAGGAGCGCCCTGCCGGTACTGGGCACTGCTCCTACTCCGGCGCATCGGCAGGGCCGAGGAAGCCACGAGTGGTGGCAAGGACGGCGAGGGAGCGGATGGTGTGGGGGTGGCCCTCGCCGAGGAGACGGACTCGTGAGGCGAGAGCTTGCTTGGCCAGGGGGAAGGCGTCGCGGTGGCGGCCGAGTTGGTTGTAGGTGACGGCCAGGTTGGCCCGGGCCCGGTGGGTGTCGGGGTGGTCGTCGCCGAGAAGGTGGATGCGCGCTGCGAGGACCTGTTCTTCCAGGAGCAGCGCGTGATGATGGTGGCCGAGGCGGCTGTGGGCGCCAGCCAGATTGGCGCGTGCCAGGTGCGTGTCGGGGTGGTCCTCGCCGTAGAAGTGGGCGTACCCGGCCAGGACTCGTTCGCACAGCGCTAGCGCGTCGTCGTCGCGGCCGAGGCTCCCGTAGGTGGCCGCCAGATTGCTGCGGGCCAGGTGGGTATCGGGGTGGTCGGAACCAAGGACCCTGATGCGTGCGGCGAGAACGTGCTCGCACAGGGGGAGGGCATCGGTGTGCCGGCCGAGTTGGTTGTAGGTGACGGCGAGGTTAGCGCGGGCCCAATCCGTGTCGACGTGGTCGTCGCCGAGAATGCGGATATACGCGGCCAGGACCTGTTTCTCCAGCTGGAGGGCTTCGTCGTAGCGGCCGAGGTGGCTGCACGTGGC
This sequence comes from Streptomyces sp. G-G2, assembly GCF_030063135.1. Classification (GTDB taxonomy): domain Bacteria; phylum Actinomycetota; class Actinomycetes; order Streptomycetales; family Streptomycetaceae; genus Streptomyces. Next base: position 8,224 of record NZ_JASISO010000072.1, on the reverse strand, counting down.
AGCGAGGAAGGCGCGGGCCGTGTGAGCTTTGGGGTGATCTTCATCGTGCAGGCGGATGGTGTTGGCGAGGAGCTGTTCGTACAGCACCTGTGCCTGGTCGTAACGGCCGAGCAGGTTGTACGTGGAAGCGAGGTAGGTGCGCGCCCTGAACGTATCGGCGTGCTCCGCTCCGTACTTTTCCTCGGTGACAGCGAGCAGTTCCTCAAAGTGGGTGAGGGCGGACTGGAGCAGCCCGTTGGAGAGCATGCTTTCGCCGGCTTGGAAGAGCACCTTGTGGGTCTCCTCTTCCCAGAGGGCGCGGCCATTGTGGCGGGTGAGCGTGATGGTGTTGGCGCACAGAATCTCGGAGATTTCACGGCCAGGTCCAGGTCCAGGGCCGTCGGGCCAGATGGCGTGAAGCGCATCACCGGCGGTCCGCACCAGGCGGGACCGTAGGACGTGGGGAGTTGTGTCCTGGACTGCGCGGGCGGTCAGCGCATGCATCCGGACCTCCTGCCCGGTGTTCTGCGGGTCGTAGGTGATGAGCGCGTACCGGTGCAGTACCTGGAGGCTCTCTTGTACCTCATCTCTGGATACGGGAACGGAGAGACCATGCTCGTCGACGTCGAACCAGGCGAGGTAGCTCAGTACCGGATAGCTGTCCCACAGGGCGGCCGGGTGGCCGCCCGGGTCGAGGAACGCGGCGAGTTGCAGCACCGGAAGGGCGAGCCCGCGCGGTGAGGCGGCCTCGGCCGCGGCACGGGAGAGCAGCAGAGCAGCGGTCACCTGGCGGCCGTAGTTCTCGGCATCTGCCCAGCTGGGCAGCATCTCCTCCAGGCTTCGCTCCCGGTCCCGGAGCAGCTTGAGGTAGTCCGAGCATGCCATCTGCCGGTTGATCAGGTAGGCCACCGCGTGCCCAAGCGCAAGCGGCAGGCAGCCCAGCTCCAGGGCCAGCTGCTCCTGGGACCCGTCGAGGAGATACGCGAGAGCATCCCTGGTGAGCCGGTGCTCAAGGTAGGCCACAGCCTCGGCCGATGCGTAGACGTCAATGTCGACTCTCCTGCGACCCTGCCCTGTCAGCCGACTGTCCTTCAGGCGGGTGGTGGCCAGAACCCACCCCGTCCCGGAGTGCACCGCAGGCCACCACGGCGCCAGCGCCGCCGGGTCGGTGACATCGTCCAGGACCACCAGCCACTCGCGAGAGGTCGCGGCCAGCCACCCGAGGAACGCCCGCGCATCGGCCTCAACATCCCGGCCCAAGGCTCCGGGGGCCTGAACGAGCCTGGCTGTATGGGCGTACAGAGCGATGACCTGCTGGACATCCGCCGCGCTCACCCACATGACCAGATCGACGCCGCTGCCCACGCGGGCCGCTCCATGGGCGTAGGAGGCGGCGAGCTGGGACTTGCCCACGCCCCCGCCCCCGGACAGGACCTGCGCGAGCACCACGTCGTCTCCCGCACGCCGCCCCTCATCGATGGCCGCGCGCAGCGCAAGGCGGGGCTGGAAGGCGGAGGCGCACGCCGGCGGCGTCCCCACCCGCACAGGCCACGACACCCTCACCGTCAAAGGCGCAATGTTGATATTGGTGACGGTGGCTCCCGTCCCTATCGCGCTGTTGGTGATGTCGCGCCCGGCAGCCGTCGCGTAGGGGCCAGCGCTCACCGACCCGAGCGTGGACACCCGCTCAGACGGCAGCTGCTCACTGACGGAACCAGCGTCCGGGATCGCAATGCCCTCATCCGCGGGACCCCCCCTGCGCTTCTTCCGCGACCGCCACCGTGTCATTGAACCTGGCTGCCGTCACCGAGAGCGCTGTCCCTGATGTCGCCCCCTGCCGCGATCCCGCCGGGCTCGGCCACCACGCTCCCGCTGACCGGCGGACCGACGGTCCCTCCACCCGCTGGTGCGGACGACACCGCAGGCGACGCGCCCGCGCGTGCGTTCACGCCCAGAGCGCTGCCGATGATGCTCCCGCCAGCGGCCACGCTGTCCTGTCCGGCCCGCACCTCCTGCCCAACCGGAGAAGTGTTCTCCCGGAGCAGCGCGAGGACCGCCACCACCAGCCCCGCACCCGCGAGAACAGCACCCACGATGCTGGCGACCTTGTCACCAGTATCAAGATCGGCCACGACCAGGACCACCAGCAGGCCCACCGCGACTAGAGCGGCGACCACCCCTATACCCCGTACCATCCACCGCGCCCCCAATGAAAGCCCAGCCATCGCATCCCCCAGATCTCCCTGCCGCCGCGAGTCCGACGGCCCCTTCGCTGCCCCCTGTCCGCAGGCTAGAGGCTCGCCGCCTACCCGTCCCCAACTCGGCTAGATCCGCGGTCGCGTTCTGCACCAGCCCAGCGACGCGCACGCCCATAGGATGGAAGACGACCCGGGTAAGCCAGCCTCCGGACCGGCTCTTCTCGCTGTGCTGCACAGCCCGACGGCTATCGTGACTGTGCCGAAGCACGATAGGAATCACAAAGGCAGGCTTGTTGTCGCCAAGATCGACTTTGGGACTGATGAGCTCACGTGCTGACGAATCGGCTGACACCGACTTGCAGCGGTGACGATGATGCTGGCATGCGCGGACCAACTCCGGATACTGATGCCTGGGCCTCTGCCCCGACCCACTGCTGGCACTGGCCGAGCAAGAGTTGGCGTTCTACCAGCGCAGCGCCAGCACCAGGTGGATGGCCAGCAGGGTCTACCCGGCGCCCGGCTCGCCGGTGATCACCAGACGGGCCGGCCGGAGCGCCAGGTAGTTCGAGTTCGTCCAGTTCCGCGCGCCGCGCGGTGATCCGTTCTAGCAGCTCGGGGTCCAGCAGGTAGAAGGCCACCCGGTCGCGGGGAGCGGGAACCGACAGTTCGGTGCCGCTGGACCGGCTGCTGGCAGTCCTGATTCCGTACCGCTTGATGGAGGGATTGGTGCGCGCTGCGGCCCACCGGGGCAGCCACGCCCGCGGTGGAGGCCCCGGTATCCCGTGGGATACCGGGGCCCGGTTTCGGTCCGGTCGTACTGCACCAGAGCGCGCTGGGCACCGGTCCTGCCCCGCGCACCCATTTCGGCGCGGTCTGCCACGACTGTAATGCGGGCCCGGGCCCGGGCGCAGGATTCTGATCCATTCCAGTGGCCCGTCGCGAGGTGTCGCCCTGTCCGCCATCCACGGAGGGCTTCACTGAGCAGCGCCGCGCGAGTGCGCCCGCCCGGCCCCGGGGAAACACGGACGCCAAGCTCCCCGGTGGGCGCCGGCGGGAGCGATGGCGGCAGGTCGGAGTCTTCGATCAGCTGCACCGGATCCTGCTCGCCGACCTGAACGCGGCAGGGCGCCTCGACTGGTCCAGGGCCTGCGTGGATGGTTCCCACATCCGCGCGAAAAAAGGGGGGAGCCGACACCGGTCTGTCGCCGGTCGACCAGCGGGAGACAGACCCGCCCGGATGGCCGCCGAACTGGCTGACGTGGCTGCGTGCTGACACCGTTGGCTGAGCATCGTGGTGGCCCGCCCAGGTCGACGTGCGAAGGAGGACCCGGGCGGGCTCCGCGTTCAACCCTGCCAGCGCGGAAAGCGCTGGCAGAGCGGCCACGCGGGTAGCAGCGCTGGCTATGACACGGCTGGTTGGGTAGCCGTCGCTTCGTCGCTGTTGTGCTCGTGCGCCATTGCCCTCATCAGGCCGGCCCAGCCTCCGGCCGTTTGCGCTCGGTTGCCGCGGGCCAGGTCGATGGAACCATGGGTGAAAACGAACCCAATCCCGCCGAAGACGTTCTCCGGCCGGTTCCCGGCGGTCCCGTGGTGGTAGGTGAGAACGGCGGCCGCGAGCCATTCACGGTCACCATGCAAGGTCTCAATCTCGTGGAGCATGAAGTTGAGGGCCCAGTGGGGGAGCCGCAAGTCGTCGTCGAGCAGGGAGCCGTGCAGGACATCGAGAGCGCCATGCCGCTGGTCGAGGCGTTCGACCTGTTCCCGCACGAGGCGGTCGACTGCGGCCGCACCGCCGTTGGCGGCCGCCGTACGCAGGTCATTCTCGCGCAGGCGGCCGTCACACAGGCCAGCAACCTGATCGGTGTACGCGGCCACCTCCACCCGACGCTCGGGCGGCACCCCGTCGTAGGGGTGATTGGACCAGCCTGCCAGGAAGAGGTCCAGATGCCAGGCCTGCGCTCCGCTCCATGGCCGTAGCCTCAGCTCCGCACTCCCGTCACCGAGTTGGTGAAGGTCACTACCTACCTCGGCGTACTGGGTTCCGGAGAAGATCTCCTCGAAGTCCTCGGCGAGACCCTCCAGATCGTGTGCCCAGCTCTTCATCATCCCCTGCGACGCCGAAATGACAGGCAGCCCCCGAACACGGAGCCCGAGGGCAGTGATGTCAACGACGGTGGGCCACGACTCTGTCTGCTGCCCAAACCCAGTCATGGCGCTCACACCGCGCTCTCGTAGACGACGGTGGTGTTCGGGCAGTCCTCGGCCAGTCCGAGGAGGGCCTGGACTTCGGCCTCGTCCGCGGCCAGGTCCCAGCGGAGCTTGGTGCCGACCCACGTCGCCGCGTACGTGCAGTGGTAGGAGCCATCCGACGGCAACCACTCCGCCGGGTCCTTGTCGGCCTTGCTCCTGTTCGAGGCGGCGGAGACCGCGATCAGGGTGTCCGGGCTGTTCTGGTCGTTCGCGTACGCCTCCCGACGCGCTGCCGACCACGGCTCCCGTTCGGAATCGAAAACTTCTGCTAGCGGCACGAAGTGGTCGACGTCCAGACGGCCCGCGTCGGTGACAACGATGTTGTCGTAGGCGCTGCGCCAGGATCCACCCGTCAGCTTGCAGCCTGCCGCGACCTGCGGAGCCTCCACGGCCTCGGACAGGATGACTTCTCGCCTGGTGTCGCATCCGTCGGAGGCATTCAGGCCCTTGTTCCAGTGCTTGTACAGGTCCCGCTTGTAGCCCTCACGGTGCTCGGCGGCGACGGTAAGCCGGTCGATCGCCTCGAACAATGGCAGCGGAGCACGCACCCCGGACGGGCCGGCTGCGGCCGTACCCGCCCGTTCCGGTGTCCCGGAGGGGGCGGAGTGTGCGGCCGGAGCGGCGAAAAGGGGAAGAGCGCACAGGGTGAGCGCGGGCAGACCACGCAGCATCAGGTTCTTGATCACAGAGGCGGGTTTAGCGGGCCCGATACCCGACCCGACAGGCCCTCACAGGGAAACTCACCCGTGCGGGCGGCCGGATTCACCGCAGAAACGAACCTGTGGGCATCGTCTCGTCGGGGTCGAGGTAACCGCCCTCATTTGCACCCCTGTCGATGTCCGCGTAGACGAGAACCTGGACTTCGTCTTCGCCGGGCGTGCGCCGGAGTCGGCAGGGGCCGCTGGACAGGAACAGGTCTGAGATGCGGCGGGAGGCTTCCAGTGCAGCCTTCTCAGGGCCTCGGATCTCGATCGTGATCATGCTCTCGTCGCTCATGAACGAGGAACCCCCGCGCAGGGTGCCTGGTTCCGCGCATGGGACAGGTCCACCCCATCGAGTGCCGCCGGAGCGGCCTGCATCCGGCTGCTCTGGCAGGGAGTGCCTTCACGTCCTCGGCTCCGGACCCGGAGCCGAGGACGCCTTGGAGTCTCCACGGCGGGGCTTCGGGGTGCTGGCCGCCGCCGCTGCCGCCTTCCGCTGCTTCCGGGCATCACGCTGTTCCGCGAGACCGGGACGGAGCTGAGGTTCGTGGAGGACAAGTAGTTCGATCCCGTCGCGCTCACACAGCTTGCGCGCCTCCCTCTGGAGATCCTCGTCGATGATGTCGGTGGCGGCCATGAGGTGGATGTCCGCCCCGAGCCGCCGACTGAGCGCGACGTCGCGGACGATCTGCCCGCCCTTGGAGAACTCTGCTGCCTTGACCTTCACCTCACCCGCAAGAACCTTGCCCTCATGGATACCGAACACGTCGACCTCGTTCCTCGCACCGTCGACGACCACATCGACGCCGGGCAGGAGGTAGGTGGAGGGGTCGCGATCTTTGAGGGCAGCCGCCACCAGCAGGTGTGGCAGCACGCCGTTGTCGATGGCCCGGTCGATGAATCCGTTGAGGCGGTAGACGACCTCAACGGCCTTCCCGTTCTCCCGCTGATACAACGCTGGCGCGGAGCACGCAGGGCACACCGCGGTCCCGCTCGTGGCGTGCAGAGGGATGAAGCTGTTCAGGCTGCACTGATCGCAGTCCAGACCCAGACCACGCTCCGCCCAGCCCTGCGCGCAAGCGGCCTCTAGCGCTGGGGTCACCTCGGAAGCGGTCCATCCGTTGAGCACGTTCGTCGCCGATTGAAACTTTCGTTCCTGGCGCCCCCCGAACTCCCGGGCAAGCTCCTTTGCGTCCTCCAGCGCAAGCCAATCGGGGTATCTGCCCTCATTGAGACGACGCAGTTCTTTGAGGAAGTGCTCGGTGCGCTCGGTCTTCAAGGCGGTCAAGGCCTCGACCACGAAAACGCCCAGTAGGGCGCTGATGTCGGACTGCTCCGTGACGGTCATCCCGATCGTTCCCGGGATAGATGGCGCACTGCTGGAGGTGGCCTGCTTGAGCAGCTCTGCAACGACTTCCTCTGGCCGAGGGATGGACAGGGTGAGCTGTGGAAAGTCCAGCCAAGGAATCCGTACCGGGATCTGGAGTTGGTTGCCGTGCCAGGATGCGGATAGGGGAGCGATCGACATAGCCCTTTGGGTGATCATCCACGCCACGATGTCCTTGCGCGGCAGCTTGGCGAAGGGCTCGCCGTCCAGCCGCAGGAGCGCTGCACTCGGCCTGCTTGGCAGCGCGGGCAGGGCGACGTCGAACCGACTGGGTCCGACGAATTGATGAAAGTTGTTCGGCTCCGCTTTGCCCCAGCGGCGGCGGAACAGCTCGGGCTCGAAGTCACAGTCAATCCGATAGGTGAGCCGCTCACCGCCATCAGGATGATGCTCGATCCATCGAACCCCGGAACCGTCATCGGCTACAAGCTCCGCGCGGGCGGCCGCCTGGTGTAGCTCATCGTCTGAGAGGCTCCGGCTGAACAGAATCACGTCTGGCATGGGCCTTGGTCCCGAGCGGGTCTGGGCCGAGCGGATGTCGTTGGCGAAACCGAGCCAGTACTCGATGGCCTCCTGCGGAAACAGCACGACGGGCATGTCGATCCGCGCATGTGAACGCATGGCGCGGGCATTCCAGAACCACAGTGAGTCCGCCAGGGAGTCGGGCTCGGCGATCACGACGACGACCGGCAGTTCGTGGTTGTGCCGGTCGTACATAGCCCAACTTTCCTCGAAGCCGGCCATGCCTTTCTGGAGAACGGTGGCCGACGAACTCTGGGCTCCGCCGAGGAGCGTGAGCTGCTGAGGAAGCACGGGAGCGTAGCCGATGAACTCGTTTGGTACGTCGTAGATGCCGGCCACGGCCACCGCCCACAGTGGGCCCTTGGGATCTGCGCGGAAGCATGTGTCGGATGCGGGGCCGAGCAGGTTCGTCATCGACTCCGGACGGGTGGTGAACTCCCAGATGCCCCAGGGGCTGCGCGAGTACATGGCGCCTATGGCTACTACGGGGAGCTTCCAGGAGTCGCCGAGCTCGGTAGCCCGGGAGGCATCCGCGTCGACGTTGACGACAGCCTGGACATCCGCGATCCGCACCAGCTTCGCGACGTCCTTGCTGTCGGCTTCAGAGGTCGCCTCGATGATGGGCTCGGTCATCCCGCCCCACCGGTGGCTTGCTGCCCGTACGGCGGCGCGGAACCCGTCCGAGCTTCCCTCTGCGATCAGGTAAGCGACCCGCGCAGGCAGTACCGCGACGTCGATGAGGCGATGTCCGACGTACTCCTGTTGTCCCATCCGGCCACCCAACCAGAGGACGCTTTGGGACAGGGCTGCTTTGCGCCGTTGGCTCGTTCAACCAGTGGGTGGTCGTCGCTTCTTTGTGTCGGGGTGGTGTGGGTGGTGGGGTGGTGTTTGTGGGGGGTGTGGGTGTGTGGTGGCGTGGGGTGGCCCGGCGGTGACGGTGGTGGTGGTGCGGGTGCGGGGTCGCTGGTGGTGGCGGGGTCCGGTGGCGGCGCGCGTGGTTCCCGGCTTCCGGCGCACGGTCCTGCAACCCTTTTTCACGCATTAGAAATTGGCAGCCAGTTACTGACCTTGAAGTCGTCTTGTCGTAGGGGCTGACGGTTGGTGATCGTCGCGGTATGCCGGTTGTATGAGGTATCCGCAGGGTGGGGGTCTGACCGCGGAGAGGCAAGCGTTCCGTGAGCGGGTCC
>NZ_JASISO010000071.1:3475-26610 GCF_030063135.1 Streptomyces sp. G-G2 | reverse complement strand
CCGCCGCCCCGGCATCCGCCCCGGTCGCCGCGCCCGCCGCCACTCCCCCGGCAGCGGCCCGCTCCGGCCTCGACTGGCGGATCCGGTTCGCGATCCTCTCCGTGGTCTGGGGCTTCAGCTTCCTCTTCGTGAAGGTGGGCACCGGGGCCTACGCCCCCTTCCAGGTCTCCCTGGGCCGGGTCCTCTTCGGCGCGCTCGCCCTCCTCACCGTCCTGCTCGTACGGCGCGAACCGCTCCCGCGCGGACTGCGGACCTGGGGCCACCTGACCGTGGCGGCGCTGCTGCTCAACACCGCCCCCTTCTCGCTCTTCGCGTACTCCGAACTCACCGTCCCCTCCAGCCTCGCGGGCATCTGCAACGCCACCTCCCCGCTGTGGGGCATGGCGCTCTCCCTGGTCGCACTCTCCGAGGACCGGCCGACCCGGCGCCGGTTCGCGGGTCTGGGCCTCGGCTTCCTCGGGGTGCTGACCGTCCTCGGCGCCTGGCAGGGCTTCGCCGGAGTCGACGCCAAGGGCACCGCGCTCGCCCTGCTGGCCTCGCTCTGCTACCCGATCGGCTGGATCTACGTCCGCCGCACCCTGGCCGCGACCCCGGGCTCCCCGGTCGCCCTGACCGGCGCCCAGCTGATCGTCTCGACCCTGCAACTGGCCCTGGCCAGCGCCGCGTTCACCACCCTTCCGACCTCGTTCCCGCTGTGGCCGACGCTCTCGGTGGTCGCCCTGGGCGCGCTGGGCACGGGCATGGCCCTGCAGATGCAGTACCGCCTGGTCGCCGAGATCGGCCCGACCACGGCCCAGATGGTCACGTACTTCATCCCGGTCGTCGCGACCGCCGCGGGCGTCCTGGTGCTGGGCGAGGAACTCCACTGGAACACCCCGGTCGGCGCCGCGATCGTGCTGGCCGGAGCCGCCCTGTCCCAGACCCGCCCCGGCGCGCGGAAGCCGCACTGACCGCGCGCCGCACGCCGCACCGGCCCTCGGAGCCCGGCCTCCGAGGGCCGGGCTCCGGGCATCGCGGTCCGCTCAGTCGTAGCGCGCCCCCCGCGCCGGGCGGACCGCCGCCGCCACCGCGTCCGCGAGGGCCGGGACCTCCGCCAGGGACACCGGTGACACGGTGATCCGTACGCCCGGCCCGCTGTCCACCCGGAAGCGCGAGCCCGGCGCCACCGCCCAGCCCGCCGCGAGCAGCCGCGTCACCGCCCCGGTCTCGTCCGGCACGGGCACCCACACGTTCATCCCGCTGCGGCCGTGCGCGCGCACCCCGCGCGCGGCGAGCGCCGCCACCAGCGCGTCCCGCCGGACCCCGTAGGCCCGGGCCACCGCCGCCCCGTCCACGGCCCCCGAGGTCCACAGCTCGATCACGGCGTACTGAAGCAGCCGGCTCACCCAGCCCGGCCCCAGCCGCTGCCGCCCCTGCACCCGGTCCAGCGTCACCGCGTCCCCGGTCAGCACCGCGAGCCGCAGGTCCGGCCCGTACGCCTTGGCGGTGGACCGCACCAGGGCCCAGTGCCGGGTGATCCCGCCCAGGGACTGCAAGGGCAGGTCCACGATCCCGTGCCCGTGGTCGTCGTCGACGACCAGCGTCCCGGGGTGGCGGGCCAGCAGTTCCCGCAGCTCGGCCGCCCGCCCCGCGCTCACCACCGCCCCGGTCGGGTTCTGCGCCCGGGCGGTCACCACCAGGGCCCGCGCGCCCTCGGCCAGCGCCCGTTCCACCGCCCCCGGCACCGGACCGTCGTCGTCCACCGCGACCGGGGCGATCCGCAGCCCGAGCGCCGGAGCCAGGTCCAGCACACTGCCCCACCCCGGATCCTCGACCGCGACCGTGTCCCCAGGGCGCAGGTGCGCGGACAGGACGCGTTCGATCGCGTCGAGCGCGCCCGAGGCCAGCGCGACGGGCCCGTCCGGAACCCCGTCCGCGTCCAGCCCGGCCCGGGCGATCCGGGCCAGCTCCGGGACGACGGCGTCGTCCCCGTACCGGGTGGGCGCCCGCGCGTAGCGGGCGGCGGCGGCGCGCAGCGGGCCGTCGAGCGCGGGCAGCACCGCCGGGTCCGGGTTCCCGCTGGCCAGGTCACGGCCGCCGGGCGGCACCTGCACCCGCAGCCCGTCGCGCGGAGCGCTCGCGGGCCGGGCCCGGACCCGGCTGCCGCGCCGCCCGTCGGTCTCGATGACCCCGCGTTCGCGCAGGGTGCGGTAGGCGGCGGCCACGGTGTTCGGGTTGACCCCGAGCGCGCCCGCCAGCTCCCGCATCGGTGGCAGCAGGGCGCCGGGCGCGAGCTCCCCCGCCCCCACGCCCGCCTCGACACTGGCGGCGATCTCCGATGCGCGACTTCCGACGATCATGTATTCTCCTAGCACAAAAGACAGTATGCACTAGTGCAATGGAGTTCGCATCATGACCGCCGCGCCTGCCGCCCCCCAGAGCCCCGCGACCGACACGTACGAGCCCACGGAGCGCACCGTCCCCTCCCGCTCCCGCGACCGGGCGCACTACGACCACGCGACGGTGCACGCGATACTCGACGAGGGGTACCTCTGCCACCTCGGGTTCGTCCGCGACGGCGCCCCGGTGGTCCTGCCGACCCTCTACGGCCGGGTCGGCCAGGCCCTCTACATCCACGGTTCCACCGGTTCCCGCCCGCTGCTCGCCGCGGGCAAGGCCGACCCGGGGCTGCCCGTGTGCGTCACGGTCACCCACCTCGACGGCCTGGTGCTGGCCAAGTCGGCCTTCCACCACTCGATGAACTACCGCTCGGTCGTGGTGCACGGCACGGCCTACGAGGTCACCGACGAGGCAGAGCGCCGGACGGCCCTCGACGCCCTCGTCGACCAGGTGGTCGCGGGCCGCGCGGCGGACTCCCGCCCGGCCGACGCGAAGGAACTGGCGGCCACCGCCGTCATCCGCCTCGACCTCGACGAGGTCTCGGCGAAGATCCGCACCGGCGGCCCCAACGACGACGCCGCGGACCTGGACCTGCCCTTCTGGTCCGGAGTGGTCCCGGTCGCGCGGACCTACGGGACCCCGGTCCCGGCCGCCGACCTGGCCCCCGGCATAGCCGTACCGGACTACCTCACGGCGCTCTGAGCCGGTACGGAACCCACTCCGGGCTCGCCGACCCCGGGCTCCACCCCGGGCCCGCCCACGTCCGCGCCCACGTCCCCGTCCGCTCCCCCGCCCACCTCCGCCGGACGGCGGCCCTCGTCGACGATCAGCGCGATGACCGCCGTCAGCAGGAGCAGGGTTCCCAGCACCACCGGCCCGGTCAGCCGCTCCCCCAGGACCAGCACCCCGATGACCGCCGCGGCCACCGGCTCGATCAGCATGATCACGGACACGGTGGCGGCCCGTACCGCGGCCGCCCCGCTGAAGTAGAGGACGTACGCGAGCGCGGTGGGCACCGTCGCGACGTACACCAGCAGCCACAGCACCCGCCCGGGCTGCGCGGTGTGCGGAACCAGACCCTCCAGCAGCGCGAGCGGCAGCAGGCACACCGTCCCTACGGCCAGCGACCACGCGGTGGTGACCAGCGGGTCCCCGCCCGCCCCGCGACGCCCGAGCGCGCGGGTCCGCAGGGTCATCGCGGCGTATCCGGCCGCCGACAGCAGCGCCCAGCCGACCCCGGCGGGCCGCACCTCGGCGCCCCCGCCGCCCAGGGTCAGCGCGGCCAGCCCGGCCAGCGCCCCACCGACGGCGGCGAGTCCGCCCGCGCCGAGCCGTTCGCCCATCCAGTACCGCGCCCCGAGCGCGATCAGCACCGGCCCGGCGCCCAGGGTGACCACCGTCCCGACCGCGAGCCCCGTCTCGCGCACGGCCCCGAAGTAGGCGGCCTGGAACAGGGTGAAGAGCAGCCCGGTGGCCACCAGCGAGCCCGTCGAGGGCCGCCGCGCGGACAGCTCCCGGCCGCGGGGACGGCGTACGGCCAGGGCCGCCAGCAACAGGACCAGCGCGCCCGCGCAGCGCCAGAAGGACAGGGCCAGCGGACCGAGGTCACTGGCCAGGAAGAGAAGTGAGGCAGCCGCCCCGGCGGTGCCCCAGGCGGCTCCGGCGACGACGAGATACAGGTGCTTCGACACGTGTGTGCTCCGCATGACGTGAAGGATGAGGGGAACGGGTCATCGCTTCGCGGGCAGCACGGACCCGCCCGGTGACACCGGGCCGGATCGGTCGTACGGAAGTGCGGCCGCCCGCGTCAGGCGGCGGGAGGCGGAAGCACGGTCATCGGCATGGTCGTGAGCCTAGGCTTTCGAGGCCGTACGGTCCAGGGCGTTCGGATCCAGCGACTCCGGTTCGGGCGCCCCCGGCGGGGTGGGCCGCGAGGTCTGCGCGATGAAGGCACCGCCCAGGACCAGCGCGCCGCCGATGATCTGCGGCGTCGAGAGGTGCTCGCCGAGCAGCACCCAGGCCAGCACCGTGGCGACGACCGCCTCCAGGCAGGCCACCACGCCCGCCACCTGCGGCGAGAGCATCCGCACCGAGACCACGCCGGTCAGGTAGGCGGCGACCGTCGCGATCAGCACCACCCAGCCGACCAGCACCAGCGCGGGCACCGGCAGACCGCCCACCGCCGCGTCCCCGCCCAGGACCGACCAGTCCATCTCCCAGGGCCGGGAGATCAACGTCATCACCAGGGTGCCGATGATCATGCCGTACGAGATCACGCCGATCGGGTCGGGGGCGTCACCCCGCTCCGAGCCCTGGTCGGCCAGGACGAAGTAGAAGGCCTGGCAGCAGGCGGCGGCCACACCGAGCAGCACCCCGAGCGGGTCGAGCCGCAGCCCGGCCCAGATCTCGACCACGCAGGCCAGTCCGACCACGGCCACGGCGGCCCCGGCGGCGGCCGCCCGGGTCACCGGCCGGCGCTGGACGAAGCGGATCCATCCCAGGAGCAGCGCGGGCCCGAGGTACTCCAGCAGCAGGGCCACACCGACCGGGATCCGGGACAGGGAGGCGAAGTAGAAGGCCTGCACCCCGGCCACGGCGACCAGGCCGAACCCGGCGAGCAGCGCGGGTTTGCGCCGTAGCAGGCCGCGGTGGCGCCAGGCCAGCGGGGAGAGGACGAGCGCCGCTCCGGCCACCCGCAGCCAGACCACGTGCAACGGGTCCAGACCCGCCTCGATCAGCGGCTTCGCCGCCACGCCGGAACCACCGAACGCGCACGCCGAGACGAGGGCCAGGCCCAGTCCGGCATTTCTCCCTGACGCTTGCATCGGCACATCATGGCAGCCCCCGTCAGGAGCGTCCTGCGGGTGACACCTGTTGAGATTTTCTGACAGGTCGTCAGTCTTGAATGTTCCGCCCACCGGGACTACGTTCCGCCGGACACAGCCGACGAGAAGGGGCGGTCCCATGGCCGAAGTCACCGCGGAATCACGCATCGAGGCCTCCGCCTCCGCACTCTGGTCGCAGCTCACCGACTGGGACGCCTACGGCGAGTGGAGCATGACCCACACCGGTTTCCCCAAGGGAGGCCCGGAGACCCTGGCCGTCGGATCCACCTTCGCCGAGAACATGAAGATGATGGGATTCCCGGCCGAGGTGGTGTGGACCATAGAGGAGCTGGAGACCGAGCGCGTCTTCGCCATCCGCGGCAAGGGCCCGATGGGCGTGATCGTGGGCACCCGCTACACCCTGGTCCCCGACGGGGAGGCGACGACCGTCCGCATCGACGGGGACTTCCAGGGGGCCGCGGTCTCCCTGATGGCGGGCAAGCTCAAGGACTCGGCCACCGCCGCGCTCAACGAGTCGCTGCGCAAGCTGGCCGGCCTGGTGGTCTGAGCCGGACACGACGAAGCGCCCCGCGCGGTACCGCGCGGGGCGCTCGGCCGTACGTCCGCCGAAGAGCCGGTCCCCGAAGGGCGGCCCCGGAAGGCCAGTGCCCGAAGAGCCGGCCCCCCGAGGGGTCAGTGCTCGTCGGCGAGGATCAGGTAGAGCTTCTTGCGGGCCTCGTTGATGACCGCGACGGCCTTGTCCCGCTGCTCGGACGAGCCGGTCTTCCAGACCTGGCCGAAGGCCTCCATCAGGCCGAACCCGGCCGTCCGGATCTCGTTCATCGCCTCGCGGTCGAACCCGCGCCCGGCCTCGTCCCAGGGAGCGGCGGAGCCCGCCTCGGCCTCGGTGCGTCCGGCGTCGGTGAGCGTGAACAGCTTCTTGCCGCCCTCGCTCACACTGGTGATGAGTCCCTCGTCCTCCAGCAGCTGCAGGGTCGGGTAGACCGAGCCGGGGCTGGGCTTCCAGGCCCCGCCGCTGCGCTCGCCGATCTCCTGGATCATCTCGTAGCCGTGCATCGGCCGGTCCGTGAGCAGCGCCAGGATCGAAGCCCTGACGTCTCCCCGCCGGGCCCGCCGGTGCGGTCCCCCGCGTCCGCCCCGGCCGCCGAAGGGTCCGCCGAAGGGCGGCCCGAACGGCCCGAAGGCGGCGCGGCGCCCTTCGAAGTCCCCCTGACGGTCCGGCCCGCAGTCGCCGTGGCCGCGACCGTGACCGTGTTCATGCCCGTGTCCGTGTCCATGTCCGTGTGAACGCATGACTGCGCTCCTTTCGTCTTCGTTCCGGAGTGTTCCGAGTGGTGTCGTTGTCCGACATCACCACCATGGCCGACCGCTCGCGATGTGTCAACGATATATCGGGAGTGTTCATTAACGATGTTCTGGACGATGTCCCGAACGAGCCCGACCCGTACCGCGGAAATCCGCCGCCCCAGTCGTCGCTAGGCTCACGCCATGCCCACCGACCCCGGTTTCACGTGCTCCTGCTGCGGCGAGCACCACCCAGAGCTGCCCATGAGTTACTCGGCCACGGCCCCCGACGCCTGGGAGGCGGGCTACGAGAGCGACGCGCACTCCTTGCTGTCGCCCGACCAGTGCGTGATCAGGGGCAGCCACTTCTTCATCAAGGGCCTGATCGAAATACCCGTCATCGGCAGCGGGGACGTCTTCTCCTGGGGCGTCTGGGTCTCGCTCAGCGAGGAGAACTTCACCCGCGCCCTGAGCGTGTGGGACACCGAGGGCCGCGAGGCCGAGAAGCCCTACTTCGGCTGGCTCAGCACCGAGCTCGCCCTCTACTCCGAGAGCACCACCGACCTCAAGACCAACGCCCACACCCGGCCGGTCGGCAGGAGCCCCCTCATCGAGCTGGAGCCCACCGGCCACCCGCTCGCCGTCGAGCAGCGCACCGGGATCACCCGCGAGCGCGTACGCGAGATCGCCATGGCCGTACTGCACCCGGCCTGACGGCCCCGGGCCCGCCCCGGCCCGATCGGCTCCGGCAGCCTCCGGGCGGCGCCGCACACGGTCCAGGGCGGCGCCACGCAAGGTCCAGACACCCCGGATTGGCCTTTGTCGCCGCGCGCGCGACCGCCTTACGGTCGAGGTCATGCGCATCCGAATCGTCGACGCCTTCACCGACCGCCCCTTCCAGGGCAACCCCGCCGGAGTCCTCCTCCTCGACGCGGGCGCGGGCTTCCCGCCCGACGCCTGGCTCCAGCGGGTGGCCGCGGAGGTCAACCTGTCCGAGACCGCCTTCGCCCACCCGCTACCGCCCGGCGGGGAGGCGGACTGGGCGCTGCGCTGGTTCACCCCCGTCGCCGAGGTCGACATGTGCGGCCACGCCACGCTCGCCACCGCACACGTCCTGGCGAGCACCGGCCTGGCGGACGGCCCGGTCCGGTTCGCGGCGCGCTGCGGGATCCTCACCACCGAGGCCGCCGAGGACGGCACGGTGACGATGGACTTCCCGACCTCCTCGCTCACCCCGTACGAGCTTCCCGAGGCGCTCGCCCGGGCGCTGGGCGGGGTGGAGATCCGCTCGGTCCACGACACCGCCGCCCACATCGGCGACCTGGTGGTCGAGCTGGCCGACGAGCGGACCGTGCGCGAGCTGCGCCCCGACTTCGCGGTACTGGCCGCCTACGCCAAGCGCGGGCTGATCGTCACCGCGGCCGCCGAGGACCCCGCCCGGGGTTACGACTTCGTCTCCCGCGGCTTCTTCCCGGCCCTGAACATCGACGAGGACCCGGTCACGGGCAGCGCGCACACCGCGCTGGCGCCCTTCTGGGCCGCTCGGCTGGGCCGCACCGAGCTGACCGGCCTCCAGGGTTCGGCGCGCACCGGCCTCGTCGCGGTCCGGCTCGTGGGGGACCGTACGCTGCTCACCGGACGCGCGGTCACGGTCATCGACGGCGAACTCCTCACCGCCCCCTGAGCGTCGCGCCGAGCGGTCACGGCGTGGGCAGCCAGCCGACCTTGCCCGCGAGCAGGGCGTAACCACCGAAGGCGACGATGTCGAGCAGCGCGTGGGCGGCCACCAGTGGCCCGACCCGCCCCCAGCGGCGGTAGAGCAGGACGAAGACCACGCCCATCACGGCGTTGCCGATGAACCCGCCGACGCCCTGGTAGAGGTGGTACGAACCGCGCAGCAGGGCGCTGGCCAGCAGCGCGGCCCTCGGCGACCATCCCAGGCCATCCAGCCTGCGCAGCAGGTAGGCCAGCACGATGACCTCCTCGACCACGGAGTTCTGCACCGCGGAGAGGATCAGTACGGGGAACTTCCACCACACGTCGGGCAGCGCCTCCGGCACCACCGTCAGGTTGAAGCCGGAGGCCCGCGCCGCCAGGTAGAAGGCGAGCCCCGCGCTGCCGATCCCGGCCGCGACCAGCACGCCCCGGCCCACGTCCCAGCCGGGCCGCGTCCGGTCGAAGCCCAGCACCCGCAGCCCGGGCGCGCCCTCGCGGGTGAGCAGGTGGGCCACGAGGAGTACGGGCACCAGGGCGCTTGCGATCCCGAAGAGCTGCCAGGCCAGGTCGAGCCAGGGGCGGCCGGGCGCGTGGGAGCCGTTGAGCGTGGCGGCCTGGTCCTTGAGGCCGCCCGGTTTGGTGAGCGAGCCGATGAAACTGATCAGCGCCGAGACCCCGCTCGCGCCCAGCGACAGGGCGAGGACCAGCAGCGTCTCGGTCCGCAGGACCCGCCGCCCGTCCTCGCGCAAGGTCCCGACCACCGGCTCCGGCTCAGCCCGCACGCCGCACTCCCGTCCCGCCAAACCGCCATCCCGTTCCGACGACCCCATACTGCCCGTTCCGCGGCGGAACAGGATCATCGGAACGGGACCGCCGGAACGAGGTCGCCGCAAGAGGACCGCCGGACCCGGATCGCCCGGACCCGGATCACCCGGACCCGGGCGGCGGACCCGGGCGGCGGCCGATCGCGGTGCGCCGCCACGCCGCCGTCAGCGGCGACCGGCGCTCAGGGCCGCGCTCACCTCCTCCTCGGGCAGGCCCGCGGGCCAGGTGTGCACCGGCTCCCCCCGGTGCATCAGCTCCGAGTACCGCCGGGTGGTCGCCGCGAGCGCCGCCTCCCGTTCCAGTCCGGCCGCCAGCGCCCGGTGGTACGTCTCCACCTGCCAGGTCGCCCCGTTGGCCCGCCGCCTGCACCGCTCCTCGATGATCCCGAGGTAGTGGTCCCGGTCCGCGGGCGCGATCCCCCAGGCGTCCAGCCCGGCCGCCGCCATCGGCAGCAGCTCCTCCAGCACCAGCCGGACCGCCGGTACGCTCGCCAGCCCGCCGCCCCGACCCCGGCGCGGCCAGCGCAACCGCGCGTCGATCCCGTACCGGCAGGCCGCGTCGAAGTTGGCCTCGGCCTCCGCGAAGGGGAGCCTGCTCCACACCGGGCGCTGTTCGTCGGCGAGGGTGCGCACCAGCCCGTAGTAGAAGGCGGCGTTGGCCACCACGTCGGTGACGGTGGGCCCGGCGGGCAGCACCCGGTTCTCCACCCGTAGGTGCGGAACCCCGTCGGCCACCCCGTACACGGGCCGGTTCCAGCGGTAGACGGTCCCGTTGTGCAGGACGAGTTCCTGCAGGCTGGGCACCCCGCCGTCGGCGAGCACCCGCAGCGGTTCCTCCTCGTCGCAGATCGGCAGCAGGGAGGGGAAGTAGCGGACGTTCTCGGCGAACAGCTCGTACGCCGAGTCCACCCAGCGCTCGCCGAACCAGGTCCGCGGCCGCACCCCCTGGGCCTGGAGTTCCGGCGGCCGGGTGTCGGTGGCCTGCTGGAACAGCGGCGGACGCGACTCCCGCCACAGCTCCCGCCCGAACAGGAACGGGGAGTTGGCCCCCACCGCGATCTGTACGGCCGCCACCGCCTGCGCCGCGTTCCACACGTCCGCGAACCGGCCCGGGGTGACCTGGAGATGCAGCTGCACCGAGGTGCAGGCGGCCTCGGGAACGATCGACCCGGCGGTCCAGGTGAGCCGCTCCACCCCTTCGATGTCCAGGGCGAAGTCCTCCCCCCTCATGGCCAGGATCTGCTCGTTGAGCAGCGAGTACCGGTCCACGGCCGAGAGGTTCGCGGAGACCAGGTCACTGCGGGAGATCGTCGGCAGGATGCCGATCATCACCACCCCGGCGTCGATCTCCACGGCCTGCCGGTGGGCATATGCGAGGCCCGCGCTGAGTTCCTCCGCGAGCTGGTCGAATACCCGGCCGTCGAGCCGGTGCGGAAGTATGTTGACCTCCAGGTTGAACATTCCCAGTTCGGTCTGGAAATCAGGGCTGGCAATCCGCTCCAGAACCTGCGCATTCACCATTCTCGGCAATCCGTCGGAACCCGCGAGATTCAACTCGATCTCCAGCCCCATCATGTTCTTGGGGCGATCGAACCTCTTCTCCGCCAGAAGTCGCTCCAGTCCCTCCAGGCACTCGTGAAGCTTCCTCCTATACCGTTGCCGATCGGACAGGTCGAACCCGCCTGCCACGATCTTCTCCCCCATCGAAGGGTCCCTCCTCGAGTGCGCCTGGCCCGGTCCACCCAGGCGCGCGTTACGGTCGATGATGCCCCGGGCCGGTGATCGATAACGCGGCGGGGGTGCGACTGGCGGACGGCGCGCGCCGGTTTGGCCGACAGGCGCCATGGCACATTCGCTTGGCATGCGGCATCCCGCAATGCCCTCGTCGACTTTTCCGTGTACGCAATACCGGCGCTTTCCAGCCGAGCGCCGTTCGAGTAACCTTCGAGGTCAGGGTGAGATGGGCGCGTATGCCCAGCTCAAAATCCTCCGCAGCGGGACCGGTATGCGCCTTGCCGGCAATGGGCGGGACAGCTAGCCGAAACACTGCGTGAACACGCGTCGTATAAACTCCGCAAACGAGGCAGAGAGTTGGCGCGCGGCCATTGCCCCTCAGCCCCCCTCTGACCCCAGAATGCGACAGCGCCGTCCGCACCTGCCCCTGTTCTCCCAGGTCTCCCAAGTGAGAGGCGACCCACCATGCCGCTGCATGTCCCTCCGGCTCCCGCGCCCGCCCTGCGCAGCGTCCTCGCGGCACTCGGTTCCCCCACGGCCGTACACGAGGCGCACACCCCGGCGCTGCGCGCCCTGCAAGGGCCACTGACCGCCGAACTCCCCCTCCCCGTCCACGTCCTGGACCGGCTGCAGTTCCTGCCGTCGACCGCGGGCCGCCCTCCCCGCACCAGGCTCACCGGATGGCGCTTCCTGATCCGCAGCGGCGACCGCTTCGTGGCCGCGGCGGACACCCGGCTGACAGCGGACGGCTGGGTCTTCTCCCACTTCTTCGAGGGACCCTACGTGGCCGCCACCGAACGCGCCCTGCGTCAGGCGGAATCGCTCAGCAAGAATTACCAGCCCCGACTGCTCTCGGTACCTGAGCTGTACATGCTCACCCTGTGGCTGCACGAAGGGGTGGGTGCCGACGCCTCCGCCGGGCTCCCGGCCGCCGCCGATCTGCTGGTGCCGCTCGCTCCGGCCCCGCCCGGGATCGCCGCGTACCGCCCGCACCTCGTGTCCGAACTCCTGCCGGTACTGACCCGCCGGCTCACTCCGCAGAGCCCGTCCGGTCCGCAGAGCCCGCCGGTCCCGCCGACGATGGCGGCCCCGGCGGCCTGAGGAGGCCGCGCCGCGCCCGGCCGTATGGCCTGGTTGGCCCATTCGGCCTAGCCCGCTGGGGCCCCCGCCGAACCACCCGAAATGACAGGGGAGTTGACCTGAACCGCCCGCACGGGTGATGCGTCATCAATCTATGAGGACAGCTACCGGAAATCCCTGCGGACGTCAGTCCGTAGGGCAACACTGGACTCTGACCACACCGAGATTGATACGGGGGGCGGCCATGAACCACGCATCGAGCCGCAGCACACAGACCACACCGCAGCGAAAGAACGTATCCATGTGCCAGCACCAGCCTGCCTGCCCATCAGCCGACTCCGCAGACCGGGAGGCCGCGCACCCCGTGGCCAACCACCCGGAACAGGGGTGGAGCCTGCTGTGCAACGGCGTCCTGCTCTTCGAGGACACCGGCGAGCTGCTGCCCAACGGAAAGATCATCGCTCCGCACCGCGCTCTCGCGGTGGCCTAGGAACAGCGGGACCCGCGCGCACGCGGAAGGGGCCGGTCCGGGAGACGCACTCCCGGACCGGCCCCTTCACGCGTCAGCCGGTCGGCGCACCGGCGCGCCGACCCCGCCCTCAGTGGTCGTACTCGTCCAGCGGGGGGCAGGAGCAGACGAGGTTGCGGTCACCGAACGCGCCGTCGATGCGACGGACCGGCGGCCAGTACTTCTCGGCGGCCGTCAGTCCACCCGGGAAGACGGCCTCGTCACGGCTGTACGGGTGGTTCCACTCGCCACCCAGCGCCGCCGCCGTGTGCGGGGCGTTGGCCAGCGGATTGTCGTCCACCGGCCACTCGCCGCCCGCGACCCGCTCGATCTCGGCGCGGATCGCGATCATCGCGTCGCAGAACCGGTCGATCTCGGCGAGGTCCTCGGACTCCGTCGGCTCGATCATGAGCGTCCCGGCGACCGGGAAGGACATGGTCGGCGCGTGGAACCCGTAGTCGATCAGGCGCTTGGCGATGTCGTCGATGCTGACGCCCGTGGCCTTGGACAGCGGGCGCATGTCGATGATGCACTCGTGCGCGACCAGGTTGCCCGGACCGGTGTAGAGCACCGGGTAGTGCGGCTCCAGCCGCTTGGCGATGTAGTTGGCGCCGAGCACGGCCACCTGGGTGGCCCGCTTGAGCCCCTCGCCGCCCATGAGGCGCACGTACGACCACGAGATCGGCAGGATGCCCGCCGAACCCCACGGCGCGGCCGAGATCGGGCCGACGCCCGTCTCGGGACCGGCGGTCGGCTGCAGCGGGTGGTTGGGCAGGTACGGCGCCAGATGCGCCCGGACACCGACCGGGCCGACGCCCGGGCCGCCGCCGCCGTGCGGGATGCAGAAGGTCTTGTGCAGGTTGAGGTGCGAGACGTCGCCGCCGAAGTGACCCGGCTTGGCCAGACCCACGAGCGCGTTGAGGTTGGCGCCGTCCACGTAGACCTGGCCGCCCGCCTCGTGCACCTGCGCGCAGATGTCGGCGACGTGCTCCTCGAACACACCGTGCGTGGACGGGTAGGTGATCATCAGCACGGCGAGTTCGTGGCGGTACTGCTCGATCTTGGCGCGCAGGTCGGCGGCGTCGACCTCGCCGTCGTCCGCCGTCTTGACGACGACGACCTTCATCCCGGCCATCACGGCACTGGCCGCGTTGGTGCCGTGCGCGGAGGACGGGATCAGGCAGATGGTGCGCTGCTCGTCACCGTTGGCCCGGTGGTACGCCCGTACGGCGAGCAGTCCGGCCAGCTCGCCCTGGGAGCCGGCGTTGGGCTGGATGGACACCTTGTCGTAGCCGGTGACCTCGCAGAGACGTTCCTCCAGCTCGGTGATGAGCGTGAGGTAGCCCGCGGCCTGCTCGACCGGCGCGAAGGGGTGCAGCTGACCGAACTCGGGCCAGGTGACCGGCTCCATCTCGGTGGTCGCGTTGAGCTTCATGGTGCAGGAGCCCAGCGGGATCATGCCGCGGTCGAGCGCGTAGTCCTTGTCCGAGAGCTTGCGCAGGTAGCGCAGCATCGCGGTCTCGGAGCGGTGCTGGTGGAAGACCGGGTGGCTCAGGTACGCGTCCGAGCGCAGCAGCCGCTCGGGCAGCGCGTCGGCCGTGGTCAGGTCCAGCGCCTCGATGTCGGCGCTGACGCCGAAGGCGGCCCAGACCGCGTCGATGTCCGCGCGCAGCGTCGTCTCGTCGCAGGAGACGCCGACGTGGTCGGCGTCGGCCTGGTGGAGGTTCACCCCGGCCGCGCGGGCGGCGGCCACGACCTGGGCGGCCTTGCCGGGCACCCGGGCGGTGACGGTGTCGAAGTACGAGCCGTGCACCAGCTCGACCCCGCCCGCCGTCAGACCCGCGGCGAGCAGGGCGGCGTAGCGGTGGGTGCGGCGGGCGATGGTCCGCAGGCCGTCGGGGCCGTGGTAGACGGCGTACATGGCGGCCATGACGGCGAGCAGCACCTGCGCGGTACAGATGTTGCTGGTGGCCTTCTCGCGGCGGATGTGCTGCTCGCGGGTCTGCAGGGCCAGGCGGTAGGCCTTGTTCCCGTCGGCGTCGACCGAGACGCCGACCAGGCGGCCGGGAAGGGAGCGGGCGTGCTTCTCCTGGACCGCCATGTATCCGGCGTGCGGACCGCCGAAGCCCATCGGAACGCCGAAGCGCTGGGTGGTGCCGATGGCGATGTCGGCGCCGAGCGCGCCCGGGGAGGTGAGCAGGGTCAGCGCGAGCAGGTCGGCGGCCACGGCGACGATCGCGCCGAGGCCGTGCGCCTGGTCGATGACCGGCTTGATCTCGCGGACGGCGCCGGAGGCGCCGGGGTACTGGAGGAGCACGCCGAAGACGCCGCGCTCGGCGATCTCGGCCGAAATGCCCTCGGAGAGGTCGGCGACGACGACCTCGACCCCGGTGGGCTCGGCGCGCGTCTGGATGACCGCGATGGTCTGCGGCAGCGTGTCGGCGTCGATCAGGAAGACCCCGCCCTTGACCTTGCCCACGCGGCGGGCGAGCTGCATGGCCTCGGCGGCCGCGGTGCCCTCGTCGAGCAGGGAGGCGCCGGAGGTCGGCAGTCCGGTCAGGTCGGCGACGACCGTCTGGAAGTTCAGCAGGGCTTCGAGGCGACCCTGCGAGATCTCGGGCTGGTAGGGCGTGTACGCCGTGTACCAGGCCGGGTTCTCCATGACGTTGCGCAGGATCACCGGCGGCGTGAAGGTGCCGTAGTAACCGAGGCCGATCATCGGGGTGAGGACCTGGTTGCGGTCGGCGAGCCGACGCAGCTCGGCGAGCACCTCGGCCTCGGTACGGGCCTCGGGCAGGTTCAGCGCCTCGGCGGTCTTGATGACGTCCGGCACCGCGGCGGCGGTCAGCTCGTCCAGGGAGCCGTAACCCACCTGGGCCAGCATCTTCGCCTGCGCCTCGGCATCCGGGCCGATGTGGCGCTGCTCGAAGGGGATGCCTCGCTCCAGCTGGGAGAGCGGAATGCGGTTGGCGGTCATGTACGGAGGCCTCCTGGTCGTACGACCTGCGAGGGGCACCACGGCGCGGGTACCCGGACGGCCTCCCCCTCTGTCATGTCAACCTGAGAGCTTCACCGGGCCTCCTGGGGTTCGCCCGTGGAGATCCGGCTTTCACCGTCGGTGAGGAGGGGCGCCGGCACTGCTGTCCGGTTCCCGCCCTGCTTTCCAGAGTGGCCTCGTCCGTGCGGTACGTCTGCCTGAGAGATTCCGGGGAGGAGTTGCTCCTTCGGCGCCTCCGGCGAGCTCGATCGGAGGACTCTCCCGCACAGGGTCAGCAGCCGTTGCCCAGCGTACCAGCGAGGATCTGGGCCCTTCCTCGAGTGGCCCCCCGCCGGGAAATGCACTTTTGTAGTCATTACCGGAGGAGTTGCGACCAAAAGGAGGCGACCGTGCAGACCGACATCGATCCGCGCAGCCTGATCGGCCGCAAGGCGTTCGACCGTAATGGCGCCAAGATCGGCACCGTGGACGAGGTCTACCTCGACGATGCCACGGGCGTCCCGGAATGGGCCGCCGTCCGGACGGGACTCTTCAGCCGGGACGCCTTCGTCCCGCTGGAGCCGAGCGAGGTGGTGGACGAAACCCTGCGGGTGCCCTTCGAACGTTCCCTCATCAGGGACGCCCCCGACTTCGGGGTCGGCCGCCACCTCTCGCCGGAGCAGGAGGTCCAGCTCTACCACCACTACGGCCTGGACGTCACCCTGCCGGGAGAGTTCCACCACAGCGCCGACCGCGACTTCGGCAACCTGGCGGGCGACGAGGGCTAGGAGACTGCTGAAGATCTTGCTCGGGGCGCCCGAGTCACCCCGATTCACCGGTAAATGTCGATCGGGGCAACCTGGTGCAAGCCGGGCGCGTTTCCAAGATCTTCAGGACACTCCTAGTGCCGCGTCAGGCAACGTTCCCCCCGTCCCCCACGAGCGGAAGCGGATCGGAGGACTCCAGCGCGGGATCGTCCAGCCGGAAGGTCCGCACCCGCCCCGGGGCGGATCCGGGCCGCTCGAACCGGACCGTTACCCGGCCCACCCCACTGCCCTGGACCCACCCGGGGCCGTACTCCTCGTGCCGTACGTCGATCCCGGCCGGCCAGTACCGCTCGGGCGCGGGAACGGCTCCGGGCCCGCTCCCGGCCGTCGTGACCTCCAGGGGTACGGACTCCCCCGCGCCCCCGCCGCCGTCCCGCGCCCCCTCCCCCGCTGCCTCCCCGGCCCCGGCCTCCGCCCGGGCTTCGGCCTGGGCATCGGCTTCCGCCCGCGCCTCGGCCTCGGCCTGCGCTTCGGCCTGGGCGAACAGGTCCTCCTGGGTGTAGTCGGCCAGCCCGGACACCCCCACGCCCAGCAGCCGCACCCCGCCGGTGGTGTCGACCGCCTCCAGCAGGCGCGCCGCCGCCTCCCGCACCACCGCGGGATCGTCCGTCGGCCCCCGCAGGGTCTCGGAGCGGGTCAGCGTGGAGAAGTCGTACCGGCGCACCTTGAGCACGATCGTCCGCCCCGAGTGCCCGGACCCCCGCAGCCGCTCCACACACCGGTCGGCGAGCCGCCGCACCTCGCCCCGGATCCGCACCCGGTCGTGGATGTCCACGTCGAAGGTGTCCTCGACCGACACCGACTTCGCGTCCCGCTCGGCGACCACGGGCCGGTCGTCCAGACCCAGCGCCATCCGGTACAGGGCCACGCCGTGCGCCCGACCGGTCATCCGGACCAGCTCGTCCTCACCGGCCTCGGCCAGCTCCCCCACGGTGGTGATCCCGGCCCGCCGCAGGTGCTCCCCCGTGGCCGGACCCACCCCCGGCAGGGTCCGCACCGACATGGGCGCCAGCAGCTCCCGCTCGGTTCCGGGTTCGATCAGCAGCAGCCCGTCCGGTTTGGCCCCCTCGGAGGCCACCTTGGCCAGCATCTTGCACCCGGCGAGCCCCACGGAGGCGCTGAGCCCCGTCGCGGCCCGGATGTCCGCGCGCAGCAGCTCCGCGGTCGCCCGGGCCCCCGCCGAGTCGAAGGCGGTGCCCCCGGCCTCCAGGTCGACGAAGGCCTCGTCCAGACTGAGGGGCTCCACCAGCGGGGACAGCTCGCGCAGCCGGGCCATGACGAGCTCACTGACCGCCCGGTACAGACTGAAGCGCGGGATCAGATAGGCCCCGTTCGGGCACATCCGCCGGGCCTGGGCGGTAGGCATCGCCGAATGCACGCCGAGCCGTCGGGCCTCGTACGAGGCGGTGGCGACCACCCCGCGCGGCCCCAGCCCGCCGACGATCACCGCTTTCCCGCGCAGGCTCGGCTTCGCCGCCTGCTCCACGGAGGCGTAGAAGGCGTCCATGTCCAGATGCAGGATGGTCGGCGCGGCTCTCACGGCACCGATGCTGCCCTACGCCACTGACAACGGCCCCGGGACGCGTCCGGCCAGGCCCGTGGCGCCCGGCGGCGAGACGCGTACGGAGCCGGTACGGACCGGTACGGACCCGCTCAGCGCTCGCTCGCTCGCGGGAAGATCCGGCTCAGCCCGCGCGGTTGCGGCGCGCCGCCAGCTCGTCGGCCGGGTTGTGCCCGACCAGCGTCTCCCCGGTCTCGACCCGCTCCCCGTGCAGCTGGGACAGGGCCTTCTCCACCTCCCGCCAGACCACGCCGACGGCGATCCCGAAGACGCCCTGGCCCCCCTGGAGCAGGCTCACGACCTGGTCCGGCGAGGTGCACTCGTACACGGTCGCGCCGTCGCTCATGAGCGTCATCCGCTCCAGGTCGAGGAAGCCTCGGTCCCGCAGGTGCTGGACGGTGGTGCGGATGTTCTGCAGCGCCACCCCGGTGTCCAGGAAGCGCTTGACGATCTTCAGGACGACCACGTCCCGGAAGCCGTACAGCCGCTGCGTGCCGGAGCCGCCCGCCGCGCGCACGCTGGGCTCGACCAGCCCGGTCCGCGCCCAGTAGTCGAGCTGCCGGTAGGTGATGCCCGCGGCGGCGCACGCCGTCGGGCCGCGGTAGCCGATCTCCTCGGCCACCGGCTCGCCGTCGTCCCGGTCGGGCGGCACGGCTTCCGGCTGACGGCGCGCGGGACCCACCGCACCGCCGTGCAGCGGGTACGGTCCGCCCTGACTCCATGCGGGGATGCCCCCGGTCGTACCGTCGCCCGTGATCCTCACGCCGACCCTCCGTCCTTGACCTGCCCACCTCGAAGGTAGGCAGTCACCCGGGGTGCGTCAACGATCGCCACACTCGGCACGCCGAGTGATAATCACCCTGAGAGTGGTTTCCCGTATCCCTCTGTGGGGAAAGGCTACTCGAATGGGCTGGCATTCCCTTGAGGACGACTCGGCCGAAACCTCACTGATTGCTGCTGCCGAAGTCCTCCGGCGAGATCTGGTCGAGGAACTCGCGGAACTTCTCCACCTCGTCCTCCTGTTCGTCCGGAATCGCGATTCCGGCATCGTCCAGCACCCCGTCGCTCCCGTAGATGGGCGTCCCGGTGCGCAGGGCGAGCGCTATGGCGTCGGACGGCCGCGCGCTCACCTCGACCCCACTGGCGAAGACCAGCTCCGCATAGAAGACACCCTCCCGCAAATCCGTGATCCGGACCTCGGTGAGTTCCTCACCGATCGCCTCCAGCACGTCCTTGAACAGGTCGTGCGTCAGCGGCCGGGCAGGGGCCATGCCCTGCTGTGCGAAGGCGATGGCGGTAGCCTCCCCCGGACCGATCCAGATGGGGAGGTACCGATCGCCTCCCACTTCACGCAGGAGCACGATCGGTTGGTTGGAGGGCATTTCAACCCGGACACCCACAACGTCGAGCTCGTTCACACAGCAACCCTAGGACCTGCCCGGCCGGTTTGGGTAGTCGGGGCCCGTTCCATCAGTGCGGCCGGACCCCGAGCGCGGTCTGTACGAGCGCTTCGTGGAGCCGTACGGAGATCCCCGCCAGCTCCTTCAAGGTCGCCTCGGCATGGGCCCTGGTCTGGGGATTGCGGTGTCTTCGCAGGGGCGCGACCACCTGTTCGACCAGCCCGGCCTCCCGGTCGGCCGCGGCTTTCATCGCGCGCAGGTGCCGGGGCTCCAGACCGAACCGGCCCAGTTGCGCCACAAGGCGGGCCACCGTGACCGCCTCGGCGTCGAATCCACCCTCGGGCGCCTCGGCGAGCAGCCCGTACGACTCCCACTCGACCAGCTGCACCTCGTCCACCTCGGCGGCGGCCAGCAGCTCGCCCCGGCCGACCCGGGCCACGGTGGGCCTGGTCCGGCCGATCTCGCCGAGCACGGCCGCGACCACCGCCGCGCCGGCGCAATCCTCGCCGTCGGCGTGCGGGGTGGGCGCGGGGATACGGATCTGCTCGCCCCGGGCGAGCGCGTCGAGCTGGTCCTTGATGACCTTGAGCGGCAGGTAGTGATCGCGTTGCAGGCGCAGGACACGGGCCAGCCGCTCGACGTCGTCGGGGCTGAACTTGCGGTATCCGGAAGGTGTGCGCCGGGGCTCGACGAGCCCTTCCGCCTCAAGGAACCGGATCTTGGAAATCGTGACTTCGGGGAACTCGTCGCGCAGCGTGGTCAGCACCGTTCCGATGCTGACCAGCCGCCCGCCCGAGCCGGCGTTGCCGACGGTGCCCTTTCGCGGGGCACCGCCGGTCGAGGTACGCAGCATGGACCTTCCCTGAAGGGTCAGATGCCCCGCTGGCTCGCGTAGAAGACCAGTCGGTACTTGCCGATCTGGACCTCGTCGCCGTTGTGCAGGGCGACCTGGTCGATCGGCTCGCGGTTGACGTACGTGCCGTTGAGGCTGCCGACGTCGGAGACGGTGAAACCGCCCTCGGCGCCCCTGCGGAACTCGACATGACGCCGGGAGACGGTGACGTCGTCCAGGAAGATGTCGCTCTGCGGGTGGCGGCCTGCCGTGGTCAGTTCGCCGTCCAGCAGGAAGCGGCTGCCGGAGTTCGGGCCGCGCCGCACGATGAGCAGCGCGGAACCCGGGGGCAGCGCTTCCACCGCGGCCTGGGCCTCGGGGGACAGCGAGGACGACACGTGCTGTCCGGACACCTCGGCCTCGTAGGCCTCGAGGCCCGAGATCGAGATGGTGGACGTGGTCTCCGAGGCACGCTCCGGCGTCAGACCCGGCCGCAGCGGCGCCCCGCAGTTCGAGCAGAACCGACTGGCCGCATCGCTACGGTGTCCGCACCTGCTGCAAACCTGCTCGGCCGACATGGACGGCTCCTCGCGCCGCGGCTGCCCCGCGGAGGCATTGGTGGCATACGGGTCGGAGGCAAACCCTCCACCCGTACTTGAGGTTGATGGTTCACCGAAACCTATGCGCCCGGAACCGGCAGGGTCAACAGCCGACGCGCCGTGCGCGCCCGAATTGCCACCCGCTCCGGCAACCTCGTCGCGGAAGAGCGGCCGGTCGCCCTGCCCTTCCACGTCTCCGTGCCCCGCACGGTGCTTGGGCGCACCGTCCTCGCGGTTCTTCTTGCCGAACAACTTCTCAAACAACTTCACGGGCGATTCCCCTTGACCGAAACAGACCCGCCCGTGGGGCAGGACGAACTCCGAATACTCACACCTGCCGACCCGGACATTCTCACAACGTCCGTCACCACCAGACAGTTTCCACCACGCACCGCTTCTTCGGTGCGCCGACCCCCCGCAGGCATCCGCCCACGTGAGCCGATGCACTTCCCGTCCCGTCTCATGACGATGACGACCGAGCGTAGTCAGGCTGCTTCGCCGCCCGCAAGGCGTCCACAACGATCTTCGTCGATCGGGCGACGGTAACGGTGGCCTGCTCCTTCTCCAGCGTCTGGACGACGCCGCCGGGAATGTTGAGCGCCGGCTCCAGGTCCTGCGGCTTGCCGATGACCCGGAATTCGTAGGGCTGTGTGATCTTCTTACCGTCGATCGCGACCCCGCCGCCCTCGTCCGAGAAGTACGAGCCCGCCACGATGCGCACGCCGTTGATCTGGATCGCCTCGGCCCCGGCCGCCCGCAGCTCCTGCAGGGTGTCGAGCAGCTTGTCCGACTGGACCTGGCCCTTGGCATCGGTGACCTTGAGCGTGATGCCTGGTCCCTGCGCTGCCACGGTACCCGCCAGGATGCCCAGTTGGCGTTCCTTCTCGACGGTCTGCTTGCGCGCCTCGTCGGCCTGGTTGGAACTGCTCTCCAGCTCCTTGCGCTGGGCTTCGAGCTTCTGCTTCTCGTCGTCCAGGCGCTTGGTGCGCCCGTCCAGCTCGTCCAGGATGCGCACCAGGTCCTCCTGGCGGGCCCCGCGCAGGGCGCTGGAGTCGCTGTTGTGGCGTACCTGGATGGCGAGCCCCAGCCCGAGGACGAACAGCAGCAGCGCGACGATCAGTTGGGCCCGGCTCACCCGGGGCGGCCAGAGCCCGGCGGCGAGCCGCTGCCGCCCGGTCTGCTCCGGCGGCGCGGGCGGGCCGGCCGTCCCGGGCCCTTCGGGCTCCGGCGGCATGGTGTCGTCCGTACTCATCGGCCTCACGCCCGGAAGACGTGCCGGCGGATGGCCGCGGCGTTGGAGAAGATCCGGATGCCGAGGACCACGACCACACCGGTCGACAGCTGCGCTCCGACGCCCAGCTTGTCACCGAGGAAGACGATCAGGGCCGCCACGACCACGTTGGACAGGAACGACACCACGAAGACCTTGTCGACGAAGATGCCGTCCAGCATCGCGCGCAGACCGCCGAACACCGCGTCGAGCGCCGCCACGACGGCGATCGGCAGATACGGCTCGACGACGGCCGGCACCTCGGGCCGGACCAGAAGTCCGGCCACCACTCCGGCCACCAGGCCCAGTACCGCGATCACGATGCACCCTTCTTCGGAGCTTCTGCTGTAGCTGACCGTACGGTCAGGCTCGACGCGGCCGGCAGCCGTACCTCGTTCTCGGGGGACAGGGTGGAGCGGATCCCGTAGCTCTGCTGGAGCACGTGCAGGTACTGCCCGTCCACGCTGTCCTGGAACTGCGTGCCCAGCCGCTTCTTGTCCCCCACCGCGAGGACTTCGTACGGCGGCGCCAGTGGCTTGTTGTCGACCAGTATCGCGTCACCGGCCGCCCGGATCGCCGACAGCGCCGTCAGCCGCTGCCCGTTGATGGCTACGGCCTCCGCCCCTGCCTGCCAGAGACCGTTGACGATCCGCTGCATGTCCCGGTCCCGCAGTCGGCCGGTGTCGGAGAAGCCCGCACTCTCACGCGGCCCCCCGCCACCGCCCGTGGAGGAGCCCTTGGCGTCGTCCACCACCAGTTTGACGCCGGGACCACGGACTTCGGTTGCACCGGACAGCAGGGCCACGAGCTGGCCCTGGTCCCCACCGTGCTGTTCGAGCGCCGCGGCCTGGCGGCCGGCGACATCGCCGCGCAGCCGCTCGATGTCCTTCTCCAGGCCGTCGGCGTGGTCGTCGGCCCGCTGGACGCGGGCGATCAGCTCTTCGCGCTCCTTCGCCAGCACCGGCGCCGCCACGCGGGCCTGCGCGGCACCCAGCGTGACGACCATGGCGGCGAGGACGAGCCCGGCGGCCAGCGCCAGTTTGGCCTTGAGGTTGCGCGGCAGTCCCGACGTGCCCTCGGCCTCGCGCCGGGCCGCGGCTTGCGCGTAGCCCTCGTCGAGACCGTGGTCCATCACGTGCGTCAGCAGCGACATGGAGGCGTCCGGGCGCACCGGCGGTTTCGCCGAACTCCGGTTGTTGGGCGGCTGCGACATGCCGCACATCGTCGCATGTCGCACGGTCCCACACCGAATGCGGCAGTCCGCCGGGGCGGCACCCCCCCCCCCGGCGCTGGGGATC
>NZ_JASISO010000071.1:0-3465 GCF_030063135.1 Streptomyces sp. G-G2 | reverse complement strand
CCGATGGCGGCAGGCCGCGGGGCCGGCCCCCCGCGGGGGGTTCCGGGCCCGGCGGATCGGGATCAGTGTCCGGCGCCGTCCAGGACGCCCGCCCACTCCTCCAGCAGTGCCTGCGCCGACGCGTCGTCGGGGCCTTCGGCCCACAGGTGCGTCACGGCCTCCGCCGGGTCCGGCAGTACGAGCGCCCAGCGCCCGTCCGCCTCGACGACGCGCACGCCGTCGGTCGTGTCCACCTGGCGGTCCCCGGCGGCTTCCACCACCCGCCGCATGACCAGGCCCTTGACGGCCCACGGGGTCGGCACGTCCCGCTTGAGGACGTGCGCCCGCGGGATCCGGGCGTCGATCTGGCTCAGCGTGAGCTGGGTCCGGGCGACCAGCCCGATCAGCTGGACGAAGGCCGCCGACCCGTCGAAGACGCTGCTGAACTCCGGAACGATGTATCCGCCCCGGCCGTCCCCTCCGAAGATGGTCGTTTCGGCCCGGCCCACCCGGGTCAGATCGTCCGGCGAGGTCGTCGTCCACTCCACCTGGGTGCCGTGGTACGCCGCCACCTGCTCGGCGATCCGCGTGGTGGTCACCGGCAGTGCCACCCGCCCGCTGCGCCGCTCCGCGGCGACGAGGTCGAGCAGCACGAGCAGCGCCCGGTCGTCCTCGATGATCCGGCCCCGCTCGTCCACGAGCGAGATCCGCTCGCCGACGGGGTCGAAACGCACCCCGAAGGCGGCCCGGGACGAGGCGACGATCTCCCCGAGCCGCACCAGCCCGGCCCGGCGGGATTCCGTGGTCTCCGTCGGCCGGGACTCGTTCAGCCCGGGGTTGACGGTCAGCGCGTCCACGCCGAGGCGGCCCAGCAGGCTGGGCAGCACCAGTCCGGCACTGCCGTTCGCGGCGTCCACGACCACCTTCAGCCCGGAGTCCGCGACTCCGGAGGTGTCCACATGCCGCAGCAGCGAGCCGGTGTAGGAGTCGAACACGCTCGACGGGAACTGCAGGTCACCGATCTCGCCGGGGAACGCGCGCCGGTACTCCTGGCGGGCGTACACCCGGTCGAGCTTGCGCTGCTGCCCCTGTGTGAGGTCGGCGCCCCGCTCGTCGAAGAAGATGATGTCCACGGAGTCCGGGACGCCGGGCGAGGTCCTCAGCATGATCCCGCCCGCACTGCCGCGCGCGGTCTGCTGCCGCGCTACCGGCAGCGGTACGTTCTCCAGGTCGCGTACGTCGATGGCGCTGGCCTGCAGCGCCGAGATCATCGCGCGCTTCAGCGCACGCGCGCCTCGGGAGTGGTCACGGGCGGTGGTGACCATCGCCCCCTTCTTGAGGGTGGTCGCATAGGCACCGGCGAGCCGAACGCACAGCTCGGGGGTGATCTCCACGTTCAGGATGCCGGAGACCCCGCGCGCCCCGAAGAGGTGCGCCTGGCCCCGCGACTCCCAGATGACCGACGTGTTGACGAAGGCGCCCGCCTCGATGGTCTTGAACGGGTAGACCCGCACGTTGCCCTGGACAATCGATTCCTCACCGATCAGGCACTCGTCACCGATGACGGCGCCGTCCTCGATCCGGGCGGCCCGCATGATGTCCGTGTTCTTGCCGATCACACAGCCGCGGAGATTGCTGTGCGGACCGATGTAGACGTTGTCGTGGATGACGGCCTTGTGCAGGAAGGCTCCGGTCTTGACGACCACGTTCGAGCCGATCACCGTGTGTTCACGGATCTCGACGCCGGCCTCGACCTTGGCGTAATCGCCGATGTAGAGGGGCCCGCGCAGCACCGCGTCCGGGTGCACCTCGGCACCTTCTGCGATCCACACCCCGGGAGAGATCTCAAAGCCGTCCATGTCGACCTGGACCTTGCCCTCGAGCACGTCGGCCTGGGCCTTCACGTAACTCTCGTGGGTGCCGACGTCCTCCCAGTAGCCCTCGGCGATGTAGCCGTAGATGGGCTTGCCCTCCTTCATCAGCTGAGGGAAGACGTCACCGGACCAGTCGACCGGAACATCCGGGTCCACGTAGTTGAAGACCTCGGGTTCCATCACGTAGATGCCCGTGTTGACGGTGTCCGAGAACACCTGTCCCCAGGTCGGCTTCTCCAGGAAGCGTTCGACCTTCCCTTCCTCGTCCACGATGGTGATGCCGAATTCCAGTGGGTTCGGCACCCGGGTCAGGCACACCGTGACCAGTGCGCCCTTCTCCTTGTGGAAGTTGATGAGATCAGTGAGGTTGAAGTCGGTGAGTGCGTCGCCGGAGATCACCACGAAGGCGTCGTCCTTGAGGGCTTCCTCCGCGTTCTTCACACTGCCGGCGGTCCCGAGTGGCTTCTCCTCGTTGGCATAGGTCAGCTCCATGCCCAGTTCCTCGCCGTCACCGAAGTAGTTCTTGACGAGTGACGCCAAGAACTGCACGGTGACCACGGTCTCGCTGAGACCATGCCGCTTGAGCAGCCTCAGCACGTGCTCCATGATTGGCCGGTTGACCACCGGCAGGAGCGGCTTGGGCATGCTCGAGGTCATGGGGCGAAGTCTCGTACCTTCGCCACCAGCCATCACGACGGCCTTCATGTCGGAAGAGTCCTCCTTGAGAGACGGCGATTCACGCCGACCTCGCCCGTCTCGGACGGTGGCTACGCAACTCTTCCGCGTGACTACTCCGGCGAGCCGAACTCAGTCGGCCGTGGCGTCCGCCTTCACAAGACGGCGGACTTGCACCACGTACAAGACTCCTGCCCACCAATAGAGGGTTGTACCCCAAACTGCGAACGCCCATCCGAAAACTGAACCCAACCAGGGCAGCCAGCCGGTCCCGTCGCTGAGCAGCAGCAAGGGGAAGGCGTACATCAAGTTGAAGGTGGCGGCCTTGCCGAGGAAGTTCACCTGGGGCGGCGGATAGCCGTGGCGGCGCAGGATCCACACCATGACCAGCAGCATCAGCTCGCGGGCCAGCAGGGCGCCGGTCAGCCACCACGGCAGGATCTCGCGCCAGGTGAGCCCGACGAGCGTGGACAGGATGTACAGCCGGTCCGCGGCCGGGTCCAGCAGTCGGCCGAGACTGCTGATCTGGTTCCAGCGCCGCGCGAGTTTCCCGTCCAGGTAATCGCTGATGCCACTGAACATCAGCACCACCAGCGCCCAGACATCGGCCTTGGGGCCACCGAACACCGGCATCAGAATGAGCCAGAGGAACACGGGTACGCCGACGAGGCGAGCCATGCTCAGAATGTTCGGGATGGTGAGGATTCGGTCCGTCTGAACCCGAGTCTCCTGGACCTCCACCCGAGGGCCTCCATGTGAAACGTACGAACGATGCTTCCTGACCCTACAGGAGAACAACCTGCCCCTCCTGGCCCGGAACGCAGAAAAGCCCCGCACCATAAGGTGCGGGGCTTTCCCGGAAAAATTGTTCGGCGGCGTCCTACTCTCCCACAGGGTCCCCCCTGCAGTACCATCGGCGCTGAAAGGCTTAGCTTCC
>NZ_JASISO010000070.1 GCF_030063135.1 Streptomyces sp. G-G2 | reverse complement strand
CGCCCACCCGGCTCGAAAAACCGCAGGCCAGCCCCACGCCACGAACCCGGGAAGACCGTCAAGCGAGCCGAAACCCTCACCGAACACGTCCGCCTGAAACAGCAGCGAGGTTAAAGATCAAGCTCAGAAGCGGGTGGGCTTCCGTACCCCCCTGAGCCCACCGGTCCCAGAGGTGAGCGACTACACCTCTGGTCTACTCGGCGGCTCCGCCGGGCGCGGTCGTCGGCATCAGCGTGACCGCCTCCCGCTCCAGAGCCAGGGAGCCGTCCACCAGCTCGGCGCAGGCGTCGAAGAGCGCCCTGCGCCCGGCGGCGTCGGCCTCCGGGTCCGCCGTACGGGCCAGCTCCGCGAGCTGCGACCACTGCCGGCCGGAGTTCCGGAAGAGCGCGGCCGCGTCCCCGTACCCGGCGAGGTCGAGGAAGTCCGCGTACAGCGGGCGGGTGGCGCCCGGGGCGGTCCGCTCCTCCTCCAGACAGGTGTGCAGCCGCCCAGTGCCCAGCGCGAAGGCCTCGGGGGTGGCGAACCGCCGCTCCCAGCCCGCTCCGGTGCTGGTGTCACGCAGCTGCGCGGCGAACTTCTCCATGCCGGAGAAGCCGAAATTGACGTCGAAGTGGTTCCCCAGCACCGGTCCGGTGAGGCGGGAGACCGTGGCGGCGATCGCCGCGTCCAGGTCCGGCTCGCCGACGGGCTTTCCGGTGGTCACCACCATCTGGTGGCGGCCCTTCTTGTGCCCGGACCAGGCCGCGCCGAACTCTTCCCGGCCGATCGCGTAGGGGGTCTCGGCCCCGTCCTCGACGTAGTAGGTGTCGCCGTCGTAGCCGACGACGACCACCACGTACGGATCGGCGGCGGCCAGCTCGGCCGGTGCGGCGGGGCGGTGCCAGGGCAGACCCGACCGGTTGACCGTGCAGAACACCGGGGCGCCCGCGTCGAGCGCGGCCTCGACCCGGTGCCAGCGGGGCTTGGCGCTGCGCGTGGCCTCGTACGGGATGCCCAGGCGGCCGAGGACTACCTGGACCCAGGGGTCGGGGTGGGCCTGGGCGACGATCGTCGGCACCGGCGGCTGCCCGGCGTACTCGAACACGAAGTACATGAAGCCGATCCCGCCCGCCAGGCCCGCGACCAGCGCTTCGTCGTGCACGCTGCCGAGCGCGTGTCGGATCAGCGAGGCCTCGCGGTGGTGTCCGGTGCCGAAGTCTTCGTATACGAGCGCAGTCATGCGGTCAGCCTAGCCGTGCCGCGGAGCATCGGCCGCGACCGGATTTCCTGTGCGCCCCTGGCCGGTCCGCCCCGGCCCGGTGTGCGATCCCCGGGTACCGGCAGCCCGGACCCAGCAAGGGGACGGGGTGCGGAATGTGACCCCACCGGGCGCACACGCGCGTCAGGCGGCCACAGGGGCGGATCCTGGGGGACGGTTTCATGATCGGGGCCGAGCTGTCGGGGCGCGGTGGTGGCTCCCTCAGGGGAGGCGGGATTCCCGGATAGGTGACGGAGCGCACACCAGCGGGTCGAGCGGTCACCCGTGGGGTGCGGGCCGGGCGCCCCGCCCGCGACTCGGTTCCCGCGGGTCGGCCCAGGTCACCGGACTGGCGGGGACCGAGCCCGGGGGTTCGCTGTGCTGTTGTGCCGGGGGTCAGAGCCACCGACCAAGGAGAACTGCGCCCGCCTTTCAAGGCCTCGCGCACCGCGAAGAAGGGACAGTGCGATGCCGCCTCGCTCTACTCCACGGACCCGACGGCGTGGCGGTGCGTCTTCGAGGGCTCAGCCCTCACCGACCCCTGCTGGGGCTACGCCCTCAAGGTCGTGTGCCTACGATCACCGTGGGACCCGGACGCCCTGATGATCGAAGAAGTGAAACTCGCGAACCGATCCCGGACGTCAACCAAGCCCGGCACCGGGCCCTGGGCGCTGGAGCTCAAAGACCCGGCCCGCGGAGCCACCCTCCGCTGCTCGTGGGCCGGTGGTGCGACCTCACTGATCGCCGGGCAAAGGGTCAACTGGCGCTGCATGGACGGTGACAACAAGGTGGTCGGTGACACGGCCGGCGACGTGACACAGTCGAAGACGGCCCCGTGGACCGTGCTCTACAGCCCCGGCGACTCCTCCGAGGTCCAGAAGGCAGAGATCCTCATCGTCTGGTACTGACCACTACCCCTCTCGATCCCGCTGCTATGCCGAGTGCGGGGAGGCGGGTTGTCCTTTGTTCGCGTGTCCGCCGGTTCATCTGCCCGGTCATCTCGTACGGGCGCCGAGGTCCGGCTGCGCAAGGTCGCCGAACTCGCCCAGCAGTCCGCGATCGACGCCAAACCGGTCTGGGCAACCGTACGGAGGCCGCGGTCCTCACCCCGGGCCCTTGTTGAGCCACCGTCAGAGCCGACGGGCCTGCTCGATCTGGAGAGCCGGCGCCGTCACTGGTGGAACGGACCGCGCTGACCGGCTTGCGCCGACCCTGAGGGCGCGAACGCTCCGACGGGGCGCTTGTAGTAGCGCCAGGGGAACCAGCCGTCGCCGACCGGGATCCATCCCTCGGCTTCCATCCGCCGGTGGCGTGCGCCGGAGGCCAGCGGCAGTCGGCAGTGGTTCCAGGGGTGGTCGGAGGACTCGACCTCATGGAAGAAGGATCCGTAGCCGATCAGGTGCCACCCGTCGCGCCCGGCTTCCGCGAGCGCGGCCATCTCGTTGAAGGCGGTCAGTGGGGTGAGGATCCGGCGCTCCGGAGTGTCGGGGCCGCCAACGAACGCGCTGGGCTGAACGGTTCCCTTGTCCTTGTCCTTGTCCTTGTCCTTGTCCGTGAACCGCTGCTGTGCGGCCTGGCGGCTCACCCCGAGGACGCGTCCGACGGTGTCCCAGCTGTGCCCGGCCGCCCTTGCCCGCTGGACGGCCTCGCGCAGCAGCCGGCCCGCCTCTTCGGCGCCGACGCGTGAGGCATCGACCAGCCGCAGGTAGCCGACAGCATCGTGTTCGAGGGAGTCGGCCAGGTCATCGGAGACACCCAGCACGGCCGCGGCGATGCCCTCTCGAATCCGGGAAACTTCCTGAGGGCCGAGCAGGTGTTCGCTGCTCAAGATCGGGCCCCGGCGAGGGGTTCCAGCGCGTCGAGTACGTCCTCGTCGTGGCGTGCGCGGTCGGCCGCGGCCCGGGCTGCCGACGACGCGCCGACGCAGCCGGCGGTGGCCGCGATCAGGGCGAGGTCCACCGCGATCAGCATCACGGTCACTGTGGTGTTGAAACGGTCGGCGTACATCGCCGTCAGCGCGGGCAGGACCGTGACGAGCGGCAGCAGGGCGGTCAGCGCTGGGGTGGCGGAAAAACCATGGGCGGGTGCGGTATTCGCCTTCATGATCGACATATGTCAAGAAAACCTTGACGGGAGTCAGTTGTCAAGGATTCCTTGACGTCCGGGAGTTCACCTCGACGCCCTCTGGTCCGTTGACCCGGGCCAACGCCATCGGCCGGCCCAACCACCCGCACCAGGAACGGCGACCGCATCCCAGCTGAGCACAAGTCTCCTGGGAGGACTGGCGAATGACGGCCGCTTCGCTGACCTTGGGGCCAGCCAACCAGCCGCCGCCCAGCGCGTTCAAGACCTACCGAGTGTCAACAAGGTCCGTGATCAATACGTGTAGTGCTGTGCCGGGCGCCGCGACCCGGTGCACCTTCCCGGTCACGGCACTAGGGTCGCCGGGGGCGTCTTCACCCCACCACATCGACGACCAGACACCAGACCGTCGCCGCCATGCACACCTTCAGCGTCGCTCAACACACAGCG
The DNA here is from genome assembly GCF_030063135.1 of Streptomyces sp. G-G2. Classification (GTDB taxonomy): domain Bacteria; phylum Actinomycetota; class Actinomycetes; order Streptomycetales; family Streptomycetaceae; genus Streptomyces. Next base: position 24,232 of record NZ_JASISO010000070.1, on the reverse strand, counting down.
AGGCCCTGATCAGCCGGTCCGCGAACACCCTTTTTCGTGACCCGACGGCTTGCCAGGAAACGCCTGCGCCACCGCCGATGGGCTGCCGTTCCCAGGCAGGGGGACGAACTCGCCGCATGACGCCTCGCGGCTCATGCGGGTGCAGTCAGCAGATCCAGTTCTTCACCGATCTGCCTCCGCAGAGTGTCATGCTGCGGAGAGAGGGCGTGGCGCTCGTCCTTCCAATGCTCAAGGGAGTACAGCCACACCGGCATGCGAACCAGCTCGTCCGGCTCCCACTCGTACCGCGGCCACACATGCGCATGCAGGAACCCATCGGTGTTGCCGAGGATCTCCAGGTTCACCCTGCGGAAGGCCGGGTCAAGCCGTCGGCAAGTGCGCTCGACCGCTTCGCCCAGCGCATCCATGTCCGACAAGAAGTCCAGCCGTCTCGGCTTCGGAAGGTCGGAGAGCCGCTGAACCTGCGGATCGCCCGCGAGCAGCACCGAGTAGCCCGGCAGGAACTGAACATCTCCGATCGCCGCGAAGCCCGCTTTCAACTGCCGCAGCACCGTGGGGTTCTCACCACGCAGGGCACTTCCGATCCGATCGAGTCGCCAGTCGTTCGTCATAACGGCAACTTATACGGGGACCCCCACCCGGCCGCCCGCACTTCGCCCGAAGAGATGTCTCGCTGGTCTCCCTTTCCTGCCCTGCCGCACTCGGCCTGTTCCATGGGGTCCGGCGGAAGCCAGACGCGACCGGTGTCCGTCACGGCGGCGGGGCTACGGGAAGAGGAGCCCGCATGAGGGGCGTCCGCGCTGCCACCAGCTGCTCCCGCCCTACGTCGACCAGTGCGGGGCGGTGTGACGTCGACCGGTACCTGGCGCGCCGGGCTGAAGAAGCCTCGGGTCAGCACGCTGGCGGCGTTCCCACCGCTCAGCGATAGATGCCACTCGGTGCCCCGGAACGGTCGGCGGCGGCGACGGCGGCGGCCAAGAATTTGCGCGTCACCTGATGGTTCGGGGCTGCCTGACCAGGGGCGTAATCGTCCGCATGCACGGCACCCGCCGTCCGGGCGTCGATGGCGCCACGGGGACGCGGCCGGCCGGGGGTTTTCCCCCGGTCAAGTCGGAGGAGGACCCCAGCGCGACCAGCTCCGCCGCGAGCCATGATCGTTTTGTCCCTGTGGACCACCGACCCGAGGAATGATCATGATCACCGCGCACAAGCAGGCGATGGGCCGACGGGGGATGCTCTCCGCGATGGCCGGGCTCGCGGCCGCTGTCGTACTGGCTCCGGCAGCCGCTGCCGCACCCGTTCCCACTGCGAACGAGGGCCGGCAGGCCGCCGCGCTCCGCACGCTGCAGCGCGCCGCTCAACCGCTGCGGTCGACGGAACCCGGCGGCACCACCGCCGACCTACGGGCGCTGGAGGTCATGATCGGCGACGCCAAGGTGGTCGGACTGGGAGAGGCCACCCACGGCTCGCACGAGTTCTTCGCCATGAAGGAACGTGTATTCCGCCACCTCGTAGAGGAGAAGGGCTTCACCACCTTCGCCCTGGAGATGAGCTGGTCCGCCGGGCTGCGGATCGACGAGTACCTTCAGGGCGGCGCCGGTGACGCCCGGCGGATCGCCAAGGAGACACTGGCCGGATCCCCCTGGGAACGCGAGGAGTTCGTCAGCCTCATCGACTGGATGCGGCGGTACAACGACCGGCACCCCGGCCGCAAGGTCCACTTCATGGGCAACGACGTCGGAGCGCCGAAGCTCGGCGAGGCCGTCTTCGACCGGGTCGCCTCCCACGTCCGCGCGAGCCACCCCAAGGACCTTCCGCGCCTCGAAGCGCTGTATGCGGGCCTGCGCCCCCTCGACGACATCTTCGCCTACCTGCGCAAGCCCGTGACGGAACGACGGGCCAATGCCACCACCGCCCAGCAGGCACTCGACCTGGTCACCGCGAACAAGGGGACCGGAGGTGAGGACTACGACTGGGCCGAACAACATGCGCGCAACATCGCCCAGACCTTCGCCTTCGCCTCTCTCGACCTGTCCGATCCGGGGTCGGTGTCCGCCGCGGAGCACCTTCGCGATCAGGTCATGGCCGACAACACCCTCTGGTGGCACCGCCGTACCGGCGACAAGATGCTGCTGTCGGCGCACAACGGCCACGTGGGCTACCTCGCCACCGACCCGGTGATGTACCCCACGACACAAGGCGTCTTCCTGCGCAACACCCTCGGCCGGGGCTACGCCGCCATCGGCCTCACCTTCAACCAGGGGTCGTTCCTCACCGCGAGCACCTTCGGCGGGGCCTGGAACAAGGTGACCGTCCCCGTGGCCACCCCCGACATGCAGGAGTACACCCTCGACCGGGTCCACCACCGCGACTTCTACCTCGACCTGCGCACGCTGCCCGCCGCGGGCCGCACCTGGCTGAACACCCCCCGGCCTGTTTACGACGCCGGGTCGTCCTTCAAGAGCGACCCGCTCCCCACGCTCGCGATCAGCCAGGCCTACGACATCCTCATCCACCTCCATCAGGTCCACGAGGCCACCACACTCTGAGCAGCCGTGCCGTGCGGCCTGGGCCCCGTGGCCCAGGCTGTTCGCCGACCGGCGAGTGCAGCCGTCCGGAGCGCCGCGCCGCCTCCCGCACCCTCCCTGCCTCCGTACGCCGACGGGCCGGCCTCGGGGGCGCGCCTCGGCTGCGGGAGCGAGAGCGCCGTCGCGGGGCACACCGCGAGCATTTCGCCAAGCTCGGCATCGCTCCCTCCACCGAGGACAACCGCCGGGGCCTGGCCGTGCTCGCGTACCCCGAGGCGCTGACCGCCGTAGCCTCCGTCGCCTTGTGGGCCACCGATCCTGCCGACCGCGACACCCCGGTCGCCGCGGGGCGAGAGCGCTACGGACCGGGTCCGTGAGGGCGGCCGGGGGAGTCCTGACGGAGTCTTCCGTGACCTCGACCAGACGCGGGACCCGGCGGCGTACTGGGTGCGGTCCTTCGATCTCCCGTCCGCGGTGCCTGGTGCCGTGCCTGGCACGGCGCAGGATCGGTCGCCTCTTGAAGGTAAGCGGGCGATCCGACAACGCGCCGAGGCGCGGTGCCGGGCATCGCGGGCCAGTCGGGACCTCTCACACACGCCCGGGGCAATACACGTAGGGCTGCGCCCGGAGTCCGGCGATGTCGACGCGTTCTGGTCTCGGCCCGCGCGCCAGACTCCGGGCAGGTCCCTCGTGAGGCCCGACCCGGGTGCCGCGGGTCTTGAGGGCCTGTCAGGACACTGCTGTCGCTGCGTCGGCCCGTGCCGCTGCTCCTGCCTCGTCGGCCGATCCGTACCGCTCTCTCAGCAGGCGCTGCCGCACTCCCTTCAGCCGGCCGGAGTGGTCAGCAGCTTGGCTGCGGTGACCTCGTGCAGGTGGATGAGGATGTCGTGCGACTGCGCGAGCGCGATCTGCGGATCCATGTCGGGGGCGGGGTAGGCCGTCCCGATGCGCTTGACGGTGTGCGGAGTGGACAGCCAGGCGCGCGCCCCGGCCGGCGCGTTCCGCAGATCGACGACGAAGTCGCGTGGGCGGACCTGGTCCAGCGTGTACTCAGTGCTGCCGGGCCGCGAGGCGCCCACGGTGACCTCCCGCATGACGCCGTCCTCCCCGGTGGCGTTGAACGAGCCCCGGTCGAAGGTGGCGGCAATGCTCACATACCGTCCGCCCAGCGCCTCGCGCAGGAAGGTGCCCTGGACCTTGGGGTAGGAGGCCGACGTGTAGGTCTTCAGGGTGACATGGGCGTTGTGGGCGGCCAGCAGGATCTTGCTCCCGGTGCGCTGCTGCCACCAGACCACGTTCTCGGCCATGACCGAGTCGCGGTAGCGCATGCTCTCCACCACCTCCTGCGGGTCGTTGTAGTCGTAGGCGAAGAGCTTGGTCATCTGGTCGATCGCGGTGGCCTGCTGCACGGCCCACTCGTACGCCTCGCCGTCGGCACCCGGGCTCGGTCGCTGTTGCTTGAGCAGCGTCACCGCGAGCGCCGTCCGCTTGGCGATGGCCTGCCGCTCGGCGAGCGGCTGCGCCAGGTACGTGGTGACGTAGCCGTCCACGCCGGTGGTCGGGCGCAGGCCCCGGTAGAGCTCGGTGAGGCGCGGAGCCAGCTGGGGAAGTGCCCCGGCCACGTAGGCGTTCACCTGGTCGTACAGATCTGGACCGGCGTACGCGCTGTCGTTGCCCATGAACTGCACCGGGTCCTTCGGGTGCTTGACGTTGTAGTCGCGCATCCACTGGACCAGGTCGCGGTACTCGGCGTTGTTCCAACTGGCGTAGACGTTCTGGAACTCCTCGTCCATGATCTTCCGGAGGTCCCCCTTGCCGTGCAGGACGTAGTCGTTCAGCCGCAGCCCGGCGCTCCAACTGCCTTCGAGTGCGAAGGTGCGGAAGCCCTTCTCCTCGACGAGGTAGCGGAACACCCGGTGCTTCAGGGTGAAGAACTCGTGCGAGCTGTGGGTGGCCTCACCCAGACCAACGACCTTGGCGTCGCCCACCATCCGGCCGAGTGCCCGCAGATCGCCGAGGTCGCCCCGCGGGTTGGTGGAGCACAGCGGGTACGCGATCCGGTCCAGGGCCGCGACCGGAGACTTGGCAGCAGAGGCAGAGGCAGAGGCAGAGGCAGAGGCAGAGGCGCCGGCGGCCGCGGGCGCCGCAGTGGCGGCGGGTACGGCGGCGACCGTCGCACCGATCGAGAGGAGCAGGGCGGCCAGGACCGGCTTGTGGATTCTCATGCCCCCAGGCTGTCCGGCTACGGATCCTGTGACCATGTGTCATACCCCCTGGTCGAGTCGGGGGTTTTCCCCACCCCCGAGGGTTCAGCACCGACCGGATCTCCTCGGGGGAATCGCCCAGCACGCTGACCGCCAGCCCGACTTCCAGCATGAGTGCACATGAACTCCGCCATCGGCTTCGGCCTCGGTCTCGGCCAGCAGTTCGGCGGCCACTTCGGCACCCAGGTCGTGCGCTGAAACGGTCGAGCCCCCTTCCCGTGGCGGAGGAGCCGAGCCGGCCGCCGTCCTCCTCTGTGACGGCAGGCACCGGGCGCCGAGGACCCCCCGGCCCGCACACCCTGGCCGGTGGCGCTCGCTCTCACCGCCGCCACGGCCCTCGGGGTGCTCTCCGGGCTCGCGTCCCAGCTCGTCCTGTCCATCGCCCGCGGTCAGCCCCGCACGTGCAGCCCGAAACCGGTGCGGCCCGCGGGTTCCAGCCCCTCCTTCAGGTGCAGCGAGGGGATCTCGTAGTCACCGAAGTTCTGCCGCCGGAACGCGATCGGCTCGGTCGCTTCCAGGGTGAGCAGGCGCTGTTCCCATGCCTTGGCGACGTCCGGGTACTCCTCGTCGGTCATTCGGTCGGTTCCGTACAGCACGAACGGCGGCAGCACCTCGATGCCGGGGTAGTAGAGGATGCCGTGGTGGATCGGGAACAGCAGGTCGTCGATGGGGCCATTGATCCCACGGGCGGTGTAGTGCGGCTCCGGGCCGCCGGCCGTCACCGACAGCAGGGCCCTGCGGCCAGCGAGGGTTCCTTCGCCGAAGCGCTCGCCGTACTTGGTGTCGCTGTGCTCGCCAACGCCGTACGCGAAGTGGAAGGTGAACACCCGGTCCACCCAGCCCTTGAGGATCGCGGGCATCGTGTACCACCACAGCGGGAACTGGAAGATGATCGTGTCGGCCCACAGCAGCTTCTCCTGCTCGGCGACGACGTCCGGGGTGAGCGTCCCGGCGCCGAAGGCCCGGCCCGAGTCCCGCGCGACTTTCAGCGGACGTGAGGCGTGGGGGCCGTAGTCCGCGGCGTCCACCACCGCCTTCCAGTTCATCGCGTACAGATCACTCACCCTCACCTCGTGCCCGGCATTCTCCAAGGTGGACACCGCGAGGTCCTTCAGTGAACCGTTGAGCGACTTCGGCTCCGGGTGGGCGTGGACGATCAGCGTCTTCATGGGCACTCCTTCGGATCGGATGCCTGAGTCTGGGCGCCGCGGCGCCCGGCGTTCAGGGGTGCCTCTTCCGTCGGACTGGACTTCCTGGTAACAGCGGTACCACCTTCACGAGCGCCGCCGAGGCCATACTGGGAGGCATGGACGATCTTGCGGGCTTCCTGCGGACCCGGCGATCCCGGGTCGACCCGACGACCGTCGGCATCCCCACCGACAGTCGCCGCCGGGTCGAAGGGCTGCGCCGCGAAGAGGTCGCGCACCTGTCCGGAGTGAGCGTCGACTACTACGTACGCCTGGAGCAGGGCCGCGCGACCCAGCCATCCGAGCAGGTCCTCGACGCCCTCGCCCGTGTCCTCGGCCTCGACGAGACCGAACGCGGGCACCTCTCCCGGCTCGCCCGGCAGCGCCGCCGCCGCGCCAAGGCGCTGGGCGGGCGGGTCCGGCCGGAGCTGCTGCGCGTCCTCGACCTGGTCGCCGACGCGCCGGCGCTGATCATGGACCCCCGCCTGGACGTGCTCGCCGGGAACCGCCTCGCCGGGCTCCTCTTCGGTCGGCCGGTGCCAGGCATGAACACCGCCCGGCACATCTTCCTGGAGGAGGCCGAGCGCGGCCTTTACGCGGAATGGGAAGAATGCACCCTCGACGTGGTGGGGCACCTGCGCCTTGCTGCCGGCAAATACCCCGAGGACCCCCGCCTGGCGTCGCTCATCGGCGAGCTGTCGATGGGCAGCGAGCGCTTCCGTCGCCTTTGGGCCCGCGCGGACGTGCGTGCCCGCACACATGGGCGCAAGGCGTACCGGCACCCGCTGGTCGGGTTGCTGGAACTGCACCAGGAGAACTTCGCACTGCCTGACGCATCAGGCATGGAACTGCTGGTGCTGTCCGCGGCTGCCGGCAGCCCCGCCGAGGACGGGCTGCGCCTGCTGGCGGGCCTGGGCGCGGGCGACGGTGATACGCATTCCACGGTGAACGCGCAGGTCCGCGGGTAGTTCAACGACGCCCACCCATCGTCGGGAACTCCTCAACACCATCGGGCCGAACGGCGGGCAGCGCCACCTCCGGGCGGAGCCGCCTGACGGGGTGCGGGCGCCCTCTTCCCGAAGGAGCGCCCCATGCGTCGATTCTTCAGCCGACAGCCGACAGCCGACAGCCGACAGCCGACAGCCGACAGCCGACGGCGGCTTGCACGCGCCGGTCGGTGCCCGACACCTCGGTGCCGGTGCTGTTGACCCTGGGGGTCTGGCGCACCTTCCGTGAGGCGGACCAGCACATCGGCGGGCGGGGCTGCCCGTGGTGGCTGGGGCAGCCCCGCAGCGGTCGGCCTCACCGGTGTGGTGGGAGGTCCGGCCGCGTGTACGAGTTGGTCCTAGCTGTGGTCGCGGCCGTAGTAGGTGCCGAGCTGGCTGCGGTAGGCGGCGTCGCCGCGGTGCTTGTCCTTGTCGTATTCGGGGGCGTTCTTGATCTGTTCCTTGGTGCGGTTGACGAGGATCTTCTCTTCCTTGGTGTCGACGCGGACGATGGTGCCGGCGGGGAGGAGGACCTCCTTGCCGAAGATCCAGGGGCCGGTGTCGACGACGATGTAGGCGGAGCCGACCTCTTCGGTGGCCTCGTCGACCTTGCCGATGTGTCCGTCGGTGGCCTCGACCTTGAAGCCGGTCAGGCGGGTGCCGGGCGAGTAGTGCGAGTCCAGGGTGTAGCTCCACATATCCGTCACGTGAGTCTCTCGTCTCTGTCGATGGCGTTCAGAGGGGACGGCGCGGGATCCGCGGTGTCCGCCTCCGTGTCGAACACATCGATCCCTGCCCGCCACGGCGCCCGCCCTCCACCGACCACCGCACTTGCCACCCGCACGGACGACAGCCGACCCGAAATGGTCCGCACCCTCTTGGCCCCCGCCTCCCCGACAGGCACCGGCCCGGTGCGAGCCGACGGGCGAGGGCCTCCCGGCGGAGCGGCCACCGGCGGGCGCGGGCGGCAGCGCCGCCATGACGGCCCGGACCGTGCGCTCGTCCTGTCCCCGGCACGGCCGGTACGAGGGGGTGGAGGCGTGGGCGGGAGCCCCGAGCCTGGTGTGTGCGTGCCGGCCCCCTTCAGTCGGTTGTGCAGGCGGTTGCCGAGTTGGCCGTCGTCGGTGCGCCGGTATCGTCGGCAAGGGAATTCCGGACTTCCTTCCGGTCGCCCCGGGCGGCGATACGGCGTACCCGTTTTCCCGCCCGGACCGATACGAAACAGGTAAGGCGGCATGCATGGTCAGGAGTCGCAGGGGTATTCGGATCGTTGGAGGTTGATAATCATGGTTCCCCTGCTTCTTGTTCTTCTGCTCGCTCTGATTCTGTTCGGTGCCGGCTTCGCGGTGAAGATCCTCTGGTGGGTCGCCATCGCGGTGCTGGTCCTGTGGATCATCGGGTTCGTCGCCCGTCCGAAGGGCGGCAGTGTCCGCTGGTATCGCTGGTAGACACGCTGGTATCGCTGGTAGGCAGACGTCCGGTCCGCGGCCGTGCCACGTGACGCGGTGTGGGGCCCGCCCTCGGTTCTTGGGTTCGAGGGGGCGGGCCCCACACCTGTTTCCCGACCGATCTGTTGTCGCGGGTATTCGTGGGGTATCGGCAGGGGGTCGCTGGGGTGGCTTCCGGGAGCATCGGGAACCGCCGCCTCCACATGCGGTCAGCCGTCCCGGCTCCGCCCGGCAGAAGACCCCGGAAATAAATCCGACGGTGGGGGTGTAAGACGTATTCGCCGGGGCAGTCGATCTTTCAACGAGGTTGCCCATCGCCCTTCTTTCCGGGGAGGTGGGGCAGCCGCTGAGTTTCCAGTTTTGTGGAGGGTTTTCGTATGTCTGAGAACGTGTGGGGTTACCGTGCGACGTCCGGCCGTTCGGCTGGGGCGGATCTGACGGGCTACAAGGTCGAGGCGACGGACGGCTCCATCGGCAAGGTCGACAAGCACTCCGACGAGGTCGGTTCCGCGTACATCGTGGTCGACACCGGGCCGTGGATCTTCGGCAAGGAGGTCCTCCTGCCCGCCGGTACGGTCAGCCGGATCGATGAGGTGGACGAGAAGGTCTATGTCGACCGGACGAAGGAGCAGATCAAGAACGCTCCGGAGTTCGACAAGGACAAGCACCTCGGCGACGCGGACTACCACCGACAGGTGGGCGGCTACTACGACGGCCCGCACCGCGCCTGACACCGACACAAGCCAGGCCCCGGGGCCTTCTGGGTAGGGGCAGGCCTGGTGGTTCACCAGGCGGGCGGCTACGGAGGCGCTCGCGGTGACGGCGGTTTCCGGCGCGATGCCGGGCCTGGCCCCCCTCCGAGGGCTCAAGGCCGTCCGGCGTCCCCCGCCCGACTCGGGCAGGGCGCCCACCCGGCTACCGGTGATCGACGAGCGCCGTACGACCGGTGCCCTCACCCGGGCTCCGTAGCCCGGGCCCTGTCCAATCCCCGGGCCGATGACCTGTTGATCGCCAGGGCCGCGCTCAGGACTCAGTTAATTGATGCACAGCCGGGGTACACGGGCCTCATGCCTGGACAACGCGCGCGAACGACGAGCAGTCCGTCCGCCCCGGAGCCGACCGGCCCGCAGGAGTCGGCCACCGGCCACCAGGGAGCGAAGCATTCCCGCCGCAAGAAACTCATGGGCCGTCTCCGGCGCAGACTCCTGGCCTACCGAGAGGTCGAGTTCCTGTCTTCACACATCCCCGGAGACCCCGGCCCCGGGAAGGAATGCCTCCTCCTTGTCCACATCCGCAAGGTCATAGGGCAGGTCCACTACCGGATCTGCACGCACTGCGCAGAAGCCGTCATCACCGACATCCACATAGAGGAGCGCTTCCTCGCCACCGGCCTGGGCACCCGCGCACTGTCCCATCTGCGCTCCCGTCACCCCGGGATGACCTGGCGCAGCACCCTGAGCCTGCGCACCACCCGCGACCTGCTGCGCCGGATGCGCATCCCCCCGACGGCTGTCGACCGGCAGTGCTCGCACACCTCCCAGCCCGTTGCCCAGTCCTCCCCGTCCGCCCGCTGAGCAGACCCGACCGCCGAGAGCGGCCGACCTGCGAGAAGCCGGCGGGGGTGGAACCAGCGCCGGGTGACGTCGACGTCGCTGCCGAGGGTGGTGGCGCATGCGATGGCTTCGGTGCGGTAGCCGGTCTCAGCCAGGTCTTCGTGACGCGGGGATGAGCGGCGGCGACGCTCGGCAGCACGTGAATGCCGGGGCCCGGGCGCCGGCCGTGAAGCGCTGGACAGCTGATTTTGAGAGACGATAGGAAGGCCCAAGGCCTGACGGGAGGAGACCGTAGCGGCGATCTCGTCGTTCCGAGGCTGCCGCCCCAGGGGTAAGGGAAGGGTGCCGGGATGACCACATCCAGTGCGTTCGGGGCGGAGGCCGACGGGGCGGATGCGGGTGGGTCGGCTCCCGGCGGCCTGCTGGATGTGCTGAGCCTGGCCGCTGTGGTACTTGATGACGCCGGGCGGATCGTGCTGTGGAGCCCGCAGGCTGAGGAACTGTTCGGCTACTCCGCTGATGAGGCGCTCGGGCGGTTCGCGGGCGGGCTGCTGGTCGATGCGAAGGACCTGGATCTGGTCGTCGAACTGTTCGCCCGTGTGATGGAGAGCGGGCTGCGATGGGCGGGCCATTTCCCCGTCAAGCACAAGGACGGCACCACGCGGCTGGTGGAGTTCCGCAACATGCGGCTGCAGGATGAGCGGGGAAACCGCTACGCCTTGGGGATCGCCACCGACCAGGCCACCGTCCGCCGTGTGGAACGGGACCTTGCTCTGTGCTTGCGGCTGGTGTCCCAGTCACCGATCGGGTTGGGTGTCATGGACACCGACCTGCGGTATGTGCTGGTCAACCCGGCGCTTGAACGGATGAACGGCCGCCCCGCCGCGGAACACCTGGGGCGCACCCTGGCCGAGGCGCTGCCGTTCTTTGACGTGGACGCCATCGAATCGGCCATGCGCCAGGTCCTCGACACCGGCGTTCCCCTACTGAACCAAGTCACACTCGGCCGTACCCCGGCCGACCCCGACCAGGAGCACGCCTGGACGGCCTCGTACTACAGGCTGGAGGATCCGACGGGCCAGGTACTCGGGCTGGCCACTTCCCTGGTGGACATCACCGACCAGCACCGGGCCGCCACCGACGCCGCCCAGGCACGCCGCCGCCTCGCTCTGATCGCCGACGCGTCGGTACGGATCGGTACCACCCTCGACCTGCAGCAGACTGCCCGGGAACTGGCCGGCGTGTGCGTGCCCCAGCTGGCTGACCTGGCCACGGTGGATGTCCTCGACAGCGTCCTGCAGGGCCTGCGTACCGGCGCGGCGCCGACCGGCCCGGCACGTTTCAGAGCCCTGGCCGTGGTCTCCGCGTACCCCACCGAGGCCACGCGGGCCGCTGACGCCGTCGGCGACCTCGCCCAGTACGACACCGACCGACTGGTCACCCAGTGCGTCAACACCGGCCGCCCCGAACTGCGCGCGAAGGTGACCGATCAGGACCTGCGACGCATCGCCCGGGACGACAACGCCGCCGCGCTCCTCGCCGCAGCCGGCTTGCGCTCCTACCTCGCGGTCCCGCTGATCGCACGCGGCGAGGTAATCGGCGTCGTGGGCCTCCAGCGTGCCCGCAACCCCGCACCGTTCGACGATGACGACGTCATCCTGGCCAGCGAGCTGGCGGCACGCGCGGCCGTCTGCATCGACAACGCCCGCTGGTACCAAAGCCAGCGCCACGCCGCCCTCACCCTCCAGCGCAGTCTGCTCCCCAACCGGCCCCCGCAGCGTCTCGGACTGGACATCGCCCACCGCTACCAGCCGGCCAGCGCCACCAGCGAAATCGGCGGCGACTGGTTCGACGTCATCCCGTTGCCCGACGACAAGACCGCCCTGATCATCGGCGACGTCATGGGCAGCGGCATCGACGCCGCCGCCACCATGGGCCAGCTGCGCACCGCGACCCGCACCCTGGCCCAGCTGGACCTGCAGCCCGACCAGATCCTGCACTACCTCGACCAGGCCACCGCCAGCATGGACCACACCATCACGACCTGCGTCTACGCCCTCTACAACCCTCACGACAGGCAATGCCACATCTCGCTGGCCGGACACCTGCCACCGGTCCTCATGCGCCCGGGCCGCCCAGCAGAACTGCTCGACCTGCCCACCGGCGCTCCCCTGGGCGTGGGCGGCGTCCCGTTCCACACCACGCGCCTGGACCTCGTCCCCAACGACCAGCTGGTCCTCTACACCGACGGACTGGTGGAAACCCGCGACCAGTCCCTCGACGAGCGCCTGGACCTCCTGCTGTCCCTCCTCACCGGGGGACACCGCGCCCTGGAGGAGACCTGCGACCTTCTCCTACGAGCACTGCGACGCCCCGGCGATCATGACGACGTCGCTCTTCTCATCGCTCGGCTGCGCTCCGAAGAACCGACCGGTTCGCCCGACACTCCGTAAGGGGCGGAGCCGGCTTCGATCGCAGGGGTCCTCGTCGTCAAGATCGCGCGATGGCGGTCCGCGAGATCCCCCGCGTCCCTGCGCCCGGTCAGTGCGCGGAGCCCCCGAACTCCGCGTGCTGCGGGTGAAAGGCATACTCCGCATCGTCGTCTGAGAGCGGAGGGGGAAAGAAGGTCCGGCGCGCTTCCGCCCGTGCTTGAGCCATAAGATCTTCGAATTCTTCGTCAGTCATGGGTCACACCTCACAGAAAGTCTCCTCATGGGTGATTCGCGGCATGACTGCGCCTGGATTGGTTCTGCTGCATGCGCGAAAGGCCCCAGGGTCTGTGGGGCGTGGGGAGCTCCCTCGTGGCGCGGCATCGCCGGAACCCCGCCGTCGTCCGGCGGGCGGGCAGGTTGAGGCCGCGGTTGGGGGGCTGTTGTCGCCGGTCGGAGCGTAACGGGCGTCAATCGTCGATGAGCCTGCCGAGTACTGCCGGACCGGTCGATCAGGGCCGAAGGTGCTTGAGGGTGAACTCGGGCTCGGCGTAGGGGCCGGCCTGGAGTGCGCTCGGGTCGGCAAGCTCCCCGGGGATGTCCGCGGCGTGGAGTTCGGCGTTGTCGACGGGGACGTAGACCAGCTCCGTCACGTCGGGCAGTTCCCAGAAGCGCCGGGTGTTGGCGGAGACGGCGTACGCCGTGGCACAGCGGATGGAGGGCGGTGCGGCCAACGCGGCCCGGATGTAGCCGACCGCGTCGCGCGGGCTCAGCCACGTCGCCAGGTGCCGGGGTTCGGTAGGTGTCCGCTCGAAGCTGCCCATGCGCAGGCAGATCACCGACAAGCCGAACTTGTCGGCGTACAACTGCCCGAGGGCCTCCACAGCCACCTTGCTCACCCCGTAGAGGCCGTCAGGGCGCGGCGGCTCCTGTGTGGCCCGGTGAGGTGTCCGGCGGCGTAAAAGCCGGTCACACGGTTGCTGCTCGCCAGCACGACCCGCTCGATTCCCGTGCGCCGCGCCGCCTCCAGGACGTGATCGGTGCCCAGCACGTTGGCTCCGAGGAGGTCCGCAAGAGGCGCCTCGTCGGGTACGCCGCCCAAGTGGAGCACGCGATCGGCTCCCGCGAGGGCCGACTCCACGGCGGCGGCGTCCCGCAGGTCCACGGTGTGCGCGTCTTCGTTCTCGGCCTCCGGGCGGAGCGGCACGCGGTCGAGCAGGATCAGGCGTACCACCTCGCGTCGCAGCGCCTCCCGCACAACGGAACCGATGGTGCCTGCCGCCCCGGTTACCGCAACTGTTCCCAGACTCACTGCGCCCCCTCCGGTTTCGACGCCCCTCGCATCTTCGCGCCCGTTGATCCACCCATCAAGGCGGTGGGGGCACTGGGTGGGCACGCGTGGTTCGGTCCGCGGCCCTGCGACCATGCCGGGCTGCCACCCGGGGGCCCGGCATGTCGCTGTCGCAGGTCAATTCGGCTTGTAATCAGTGCTCTTTGAGCAGCGCGCAGGCGAAGTTCTCTTGCACCGTGCGTAGCCGGGCCAGCAGGGCGGGCTTGTTGTCCTTGCTGGTCTGCGTGTTGATGGAGAAGGTCAGCGATCGGGTGCCGTCGGGGGTGGTGGCGGCGAGTTGGGTGTAGCCGGGGAAGTTCCCGGTGTGGCCGTAGAGCACGCCGCAGCGGGTCGTGTACTGGAAGATCGCCAGGCCGACGGCGTTGGTTCCGGGACCGGCTGGCTCGGAGGAACCTCCGGGGATGAAAGTGAGCTGTTCCTTGCGGGTCTTCTCCGACAGCAGGCCGGGGCCACCGTAGCCACGGATGAAGGCGCCCAGTTCCCGGGGAGTGGAGACGATGCCTCCGGAAGCCCAGACGCCGGAGGTGCCGAGGACTTCGCTGACGTCCTGGGGTTCGGCGGGCGGCGCGACGTCGTAGCCGTGCAGGTAGGGCTGCGGAAGCCGGTAGCCCAGGGGCAGGCTGGTGCGGCGCAGGCCCAGCGGGCGGTACACGAGTTCCTTGAGCAGGGCCTCGTACGGGCGGCCGGTCGCGGCCTCGGTCATGAGGGCGACGGCGATGTTGTCGGAGTTGGAGTACTGGTACAGGGAGCCGGGGCGGAAGAGCAGCGGTTCGCCGGCCACGAAGTCGAGAAGTCCCCGCGGGTCGAAGACGTGGCGGGGGTCGGCGGCGAGGATCTCCCGGAACGTGGGGTCGGCCGAGAATTCGGGCAGGCCGCTGGTGTGCTGGAGGAGCTGACGCAGGGTCACCGCATGCCAGGCGGCAGGCTGGTCGGGCAGGCGCTCGCCGATGGTGTCGTCGAGGGAGAGCTTTCCCTGGTCGACCAAGGTGAGGGCGACGGCGCCGCTGAAGGCCTTTGCGATGCTGGCGATGCGCATGTGGTCGTCGGGGTGCGGCGGGCGACCGGTCCCGATGTCGCCGACACCGGCGGTGTAGACCTCCGTACGGTCACCACGGGTGAGCAGGGCGATCGCCCCGGGCGGGCCGTCATCCTGGCCGACGAGCTGCTCGAGCTGCTGCTGGAGACGGTTCTCGTGGTGTGGGTGGTCCCCTGCCGGGTCGGGATTCCCGGCCGCTTGCGCGGGCTGGAGCAGCCCGCCGAGCGCAGCGGCTGTGAGGGCGGCGGCGGACAGTCCGGTACGGAGTCGGCGTCCGCGTGCGTGGGTCAGCACGTGCGTGTCTCCCGGGTGTGCGGTGGGGCGGCAGGGGTCGGCGACACCGGCCGGTGCATCTGCCTGCCTAGCAGCCCGGAGGCCGCGCGGGCGTGGCGCCGCGCGGCCACCCCCGCGCGGCGGACGCGGCAATGCCCCACATCGCGGCGTGTCGCGCGGCGCCGCGCGGGTGAGCGGGTGGGGCCGGGCGAGTGACCCTGGTGGTCGCCATCGTGCCGCCGTGACCGGTTCGGTGCCGCGTCCGCTGCTGTACCAGCCCAGGGCCGGTGCCGCTGGTAACGCCGGTGACGCCGACCGGAGCCGATGCCACCGAATGGCGTCACACGATCTGGAACCGCCGGCGAAACCGGTGAACTCAACGACGAGGACGTGACGCGTGGGAGCCCCGGGGCGTCGGGTCCGCCATCACCCTCATGACCCGCCGCAACACCCGCCGCATCACCAGCTGATGGGCCACCCTCCGTCACCGCGCCGGCCGCCCAACGGCTCTCGACAAGCCCGCGACCGGAACACGCACTCAGGCGCGGCGGACCCGCCAGAGCCATGCTGCCGTGCCGACCAGCAGGGCGAGCGTCACCAGGTTGGCGAGCAGGGCCGGGGTATCGCCCGCGGGGCTGCCGTTGGACAGGTTCCAGGTGGCGATGACGGCGCTCGGCAGGATGGCGGTGAGCAGTACGCCGGTGGTCTTCTGGACGGTGGTCCAGTGCACCGAGGTGCAGAGAAGTACCGCGCCGGTGATGCGGAACAGGACGCCGAACAGCGGCCCGGGGAGGTCGGGGAAGATCATGATGAAGGCCAGGGAGAGGGTGAGCATCAGGAGCGGGACGAGGGGGTGCACCTTGCCGCGCCGGGCGGGTGCGCCGGCAGTGCTCCGGGCCGAGGCCCCGGCGGCCTCGGTTCCCGCCTCGGCCAGCGCCGTTGCCGCGATCGTGCGGGGGTCCCCGAGCTCCGCGAGGATCTGGCCGATCGCGGCGTCGGGGCGCTCGGCGCGCGTCACCTCGATGTGTTCGGCGAGGTCGGCGAGGAGTTCCTGGCGACGGTCGGCGGGGAGTGCGGAGCCCTCGCGCTCTACGGCGGACAGGTAGTCGCGTACGGGGTCGGCAGAGGTCTTCATGCGAGGTCTCCGGTGGAGGGGGGCGGGGTGGTCAGGAAGGCGTCGACGGCGTTGCGGAAGCCGGGCCAGACGCGGGTGAACTCGTCGAGCGCGGCCCGGCCGCTGTCGGTGAGCGCGTAGTAACGGCGGGGTGGTCCGGAGGCGGATTCCTGCCAGGTGGTGGTGACCAGGTCGTCGCGGCGGAGCCGGGAGAGCAGCGGGTAGACCGTGCCCTGGCTGGTCGCCAGGGCGCCGGAGTCCTCCAGGGCGTGGAGGAGTTCCACGCCGTAACGGGGGCGGTCCCGCATCAGGGCGAGGACGCAGTACTCCAGGACGCCCTTGCGCAGCTGGGCGGCTGCCCGGGCCTGCTTGGCCGAATCACCTGGTTCCATGCGATGCAAGATACCTGGTGGGGCAAGTAAATGGAAAGGGGGCGGATCCCCCCTCAACCCATCAGTCCGGTGGTGCTGGTACTTACGGCTGCTCCGGTCATTACCAGGCCGCAAGCAGGCGGGTGACTCGACGAACCCGCAGGTCGGAAACAACTTCCCAGCGGTGGGCGCCAGGTTCATCGACGGACCAGTGGGCCGGCGCGCAGTCCGCGCAGCCCGCGCCGTTCTGACCCTGCCCCGGAGCCCCGTGTCCGCTCGGCGGCCCAGGGGACGGGGAACCCATGCGCTGCCGGTCCCTCCGCGGGATCTGGCCATCAGCGGCCATGTTGTCCAGACACGTGCTGGATAAGCCGCCGCGCCACCTGATCTCCTTGGGCAGGGCGGCACTGGGCAGGGCGGGCTGGAGGACGGCCGGGGTCCGCGGAGGCTGAGGAGTTCTCGGATGAGCAGGGCGGGACGTCTGCAAGGAGACCCGAGGGGTGGAATCGCCCAGGCGAATGCGCTGGCGGTCTTCCTGCGGACCATCACGGAAGGGCGCACGGTCCGGGAGCTGGCAAGGTCGTACGGGGCCGGCAAGACCAGCTGGAGCGACTACCGCTCGGGGGTGAAGATCATCCCGCTGGATCTGTTGAAGCGCGTCATATCCGGCCGGGCCCGCGATGACAGGGGCCGCGCCGAGTTGTGGAAGCGGGCTCGGCAGTTGCATGTCGCAGCCTGCGTGGCGGAAGCGGAGAGGGTCCCCCCGGAAGGGGCCAAGGACCCAGCGGGAGCGGGCCCCCGCAGGACGCCGCCTGGGTCAACGGCGCAGGATCTGCTCCAAAAGGCCCAGCGGGCCGACGCCGAACTCGCCCGGTCAGAAGAAACCGTACGCACCCTGCTCGGGCTGACGGTCAGGCTCCGCAGGGAACTGGACGACGTTCTCACACCGTCGGACGGCGGGACCGCGGCCCTTCAGGAGGGGCGGCTCGCGGAGCGGCCCGAGGAGCATCAGCCTCAGCAGCGGCGATCCACAGTCGGTGATCCGGACGATGGGCGCCCGGACGATGGGCGCCCGGACGGCCTCAAGGCCGAGGAACCGGTGTCCGTGGTGGTCCACGCGCCCGCCGGGGACCGTCCTCGCACCCCGGTACCGGGTACGGCACTGGTCCTGTGGGCGCCGCCGCGACCCGTCCCCGGTGACATCGACGAGGCGATGAACGGCAGTGGGACGGGCACCAGCACCAGAACAGGGACAGCCACCAGAACCGGGACTGGCGCCGGCACCGGGAACGCCACCGGCACCGAAGTCGAGCTCCGCCCGCCGCGGTATCCCGGCCGACGGCCGCCCGCACTCCGAGAAGCCCGCGAGCTACGGCCGACGTCCGCCCGGGTCAGGGATCTGGTCCGCGCGTCCCGTCCCCTGGAACGCCGCCCCGTCCCCGGGAGCCGTGCCTCGCACGGCCCGCGGCGGCTGCGCCACGTACTGCTCCTGGCCGTCGTCATCCTGGCCTGCGGCATGACCGCCACCTCCCTGGACCCGGCCCGGCAGCCGTCTCCTCCCGGCGTGGCCGCGTCGCCGTCGGCGCCCGTGCCGACGTCCGTCCCGCCGGAACACGCGGCGGGTGCGCCCTCGGTGCCCCCGGCACCCCCACCGGGGAGCCCCTCACCGCCCCGCACGCCTGACACCGGCCCCGCCCGCTCCGGTTCTGCCACGTCGGCCCCCGGTTCCCCTCCCGGCGCGGCCGCCCTGCCCGTAGAGGTAGCCGCTCCGGGAGGCAGCGGCGTCTACGCCATAGCCGCCGACGGCAACGCCGTCGTCCAGTGGAGCGGGACCGGCTCGCAGTGGTCGACGATCGGCAGCCACCCGGCCAAGGACCTCTACGCAGGGCCGGCCGGGGTGTTCGCCACCGACCCGGAAACGGGCGAACTGCGCGGCTACAGCGGTGTCCCCAACCGCTGGCAGACCGTCAGCGGACGCGCCGCGGGCTTCGCGATGAGCGGCCCGTACCTCTACCGGCTGGCCCAGGACCGCAGCGCCGTCCACCGCTGGGACAGGCAGCGCGCGAGCTGGACGCAGGTCGGCGGACCGGCGGGGCGCCTCTACGGCGGTGGAGCCGGGTTGTTCGCGACCGACCCCGTGGACGGCCGGATCTTCGCCTATAGCGGCACCGGCACGACCTGGTCGTACGCCGGTGGAGCCGGCGCCGAATTCGCCGTCACGAACCAGCACCTCTACGGGCTCACCCCCGAGCGGGACGCGGTGTTCCGGTGGACCGGCGAGGCCGGCAAGTGGAGCCTGGTCGGCGGGGCGGCGACCGCCATCTACGCGAGCCCCACGGAGTTGTACGCCGCCAGCGACACCGACAGCGGCCTGTGGCGCTACCGGGTCGGCGCCTGGACCCGTATCGGCGATGCCGGAGCGGGCTTCGGAGCCCGGGGCGAACGCCTCTACCGCCTCGACAGCGACCGGGGAGCGATCCGGGAATGGGACGGCGCGACCTGGCAGCGGATCGGAGGCCCGGCCCGCGCACTCGTCGTGGCGGACTGACGCTGACCGCGGAGGTACGCCCTGCCCCAGCGGCGAAGATCTCGTCCCCGTCGGGATCGATTTCCTCCCTGTTGGCCACACGGTCCCGGAAGTCGCCGCACCCCGGCCTGCCGCGTGTCAGGCAACTGCCGAAGCAGTGCACGACGTCGATGAGGTTGCCGCCACGCCCCGCCCCAGGCCCAGTGATCGCGACGCTCGCTGGAGCCCGGACCGCAGTCCAGGACACGCCCCGGGCCCCGGCGCGGTCACGGCCGAGCCGGCCCTTCACGGAACTCCGAGCAGAGCCAGAAGTCGAGATCGGCATCGAGCGGGCCGACTTCCCGCCTGCGGGCGGTCACGGGGAAGTCCTGGGCTTGCGCGGGGAGCTCGCGACGGCATGCGTCGCCTGCGTTGCGGGTATCTTGACAGGGTGAAACCGACTGGTTTTAGGCCGAGTTGGTACGATCGGCGGCTGCCGTACTGGCTGCGCGGGCTGGTCGTTCTCGCTGCGGCGTTCGGCGCCCTCCTCCCCGCCAAGTCCGTCCTGGACGGCCACCGGTCGACCGTCGCCTACCGGCAGGCGCCCGTTTGTGCCGACGACGGGTGCGTACAGGCCGCGGCGGGTGAGGTCCGCGACCGGGATACCGGAGAGCGCTGTACGTCGACCGCTACGAGCGCGGGCGGTGCCAGTGGTGGTGAGAGCTGCAGCACGAGCTACTCGCTGAGGATCGTTTGGCCCGGCGGATCGCAGTGGCTCGAGGTCGGCCCGGAGGCGTACGCGGAGGCCAGGACGGGTGAGCGGGCCCAGCTGCGGATCTGGAAGGGCCAGGTGGTCGGCCTGGACGTGCTGGGTCACTCCCGCGCGTACCCGCCCGCGTCCCAGACGGACCTCGGGCCGCCGCTGATACTGGTATGGCTCGCGTTCGGAGTCGCGGGGTGGGCGGTCCTGAGCGGCCGGGCCGTCACCCTCCTGCCCCTCGGCTTCGCCGGGCTCATGGGGAGCATCGTGATCCAGATGGTCGGCGCGGACATCTTCATGTGGTCGCCCCCGGTCTTCTTCGGTGCCCTGGCGGCGCTGGCGGGCGGCGTGGGCTTGGCTGTCCGGGCGGTCTTCCGGTCCTGAACGGGGCATGCCGGACCCCCCGGTCCGAGGATCTCCCAGCGGGGCCTACGCCGCCGGCTCCAGTTGCGAGCCGACCAGATCGTCCGCAACACCCATCAGACCGTCATGCACACGGGATCCCCGCGCACAGTGGGGGAGTCCGAGGAACGGATCGGCGGTCGCCCCCTGGCAGGACGCGCCCCATTTCACGGACCCGGGGCGGACCCGGGGCGGACCGCACCAGTGGCCCCCGGGTCCGTACGGGAGTACGCGCCCCGGAGGCCTCACGGGGTGGGGAGAATTATCCATCCAACCGCAGCACCAGCTCGTCGATCTCCGCTCCCCGCGCGTTCGCGAAGCCCCGGTCCTCGCCAACGACCTTGAAGCCGCACTTCTCCAGGACCCGCACCGATCCGGTGTTGTCCGCCGCCGCCCGGGCGAGCAGCGGGCGTTCGGGGACCTCGGCGAGCAGCCCCCGCAGCGCCGCGGTCGCGATGCCCCGCCCCCAGTAGGAGCGATCGATGAAATACGTGACCTCCCGCTCGCCCGGCTCGCCGTACACGGCCGCGTGCCCGACCACATCGCCGTCCGCGAGCACGGTGCGGGTGACGACGTCGGGCGAGGCGAGGATGCGCTTCCAATGTGCGTCGAAGTGGGGCCGGTCCGTCGGGTCCTCGGCGGTGAAGGCGGCCATTCGATTCGACTCGGGGTCGCTCATGTGCCGGAAGAACACAGGCAGATCGCTGGGGTGCACGGGACGCAGGGAGACATCTATGGAAGCCATGGGCCCAACCCTAACGACCGTGGGGGAAGGACGGGAGTGAGTCGGTCGTGACAGGTGAAGGGCCTTACGGGTTGGGCGAGTTGTGAAGCTCACTTGGGCCTGTACGGCCTGTACCCGTCCTGCCCTGTCCGGGGTCTCCCTGGTGGACCGCTCCACCGTCTCCGCCGCGCTCCGCGAGGTCAGACCCTTGCTCGCCGCGCGGGGCTTCGTCATCCCCCACCGCCCCGGTCTGCGCATCCGCACCCTGGACGACCTGTTCGCCTACGCAGATTTCGCCTACGCAGATGCCGAAGGCGTCGACATCCGATTCGACGGCACGGGAGTCCAGGTCCGACGCCCGCGCGCGGGCCGCCCCGGACGCAAAGCCTTCGTCTCGGGCAAGAAGAAGCAGAACACGATCAAGACCACCAGGGCCGCACCCCGTTCTCCGGAGTCGTCCCCCCGGGCCGCATGCACGACCAGACCGTTGTGCGACCCCGCGCATCGCCGAACAGTTCCGCCTCCACCCCGATGTGCACGCCGAGGCCGGCTCCGGCTACCAGGGTCTGGCCAAGGCGTTCCCGTCCCGGGTCAGCGCCCCGCCGAAGAAGCCGGCCCAGGACGCTCCCGACGGCGACAAGCGTGCCTGGCGCGAGGCGCGCAGGCGGCAGTGATCGGCCCGCATCCTGGTCGAACACACCAACGCCCAGTACAAGCCCAGTGCAAGCCGAGTACAAGCAGTGGCATCCGCTTCAGCGCTCCACCGGACGCCGCGAGGACTACGAGCAGACCCACCCCGCCATCGTCGGCCTGGTCTCCGACCGCGCGGCCCGACGCACGACCCGTCGCCTCACGAGCACCGAACTCGTGCCCGTTCGCGCGACGGCCTGCTGAATCACCCACCAGCCGAACCGCCAGACCCATACGACCCGACCTCAATTTTCCCCAAGGTGCTAAGTGGTCGGCTCTGTAAATCCTTCGGAGGTTGACTCCGGAACCTGTGTCTTGCGTGGTGCCCGGCAGGTGCTGCCGTGGGAACGGGGGTTGTGACGGATCTTGTGAGCCACCGCCGCATTTCAGAGGGGCACCGCGCTGTTCTGCCAGCGGCGAACCCCGGCCCGACCGGACTCGACGATCACTACGGTCCAGTGTCATGACGACGATTACGACGCGTACAGTCGAGTATCCGGCCGACGGTCTGACGATGATCGGGCACCTCGCGCTCCCGGCCGGAGTCGACCGCCGGCCCGCGGTGCTGCTCGGACCAGAGGGCATGGGGCTCAGCGACGTCGAGCGCCGCCGTGCCGATGCTCTCGCCGAGCTGGGATACGTAGCGCTGGCCTTCGACCTTCACGGCGGGCGCTATTTGGGCGACCCTGAGGAGATGCTGGCCCGTTGCCTGCCGCTACTCGCTGATCCCGACCGGATGCGGGGCATCGGCCATGCGGCGCTCGACGTGTTGCGCGCCGAACCGCAGACCGACCCCGACCGGATCGCCGCGGTCGGCTACGGCACCGGGGGCGCCATCGGGCTGGAACTCGGGCGCGACGGCGTCAAACTGCGCGCGATCGGGACAGTCAACGCAACTACCACGGGCCGACCGGGCGAGGCGGCGCGCATTCGCTGCCCGGTGTGGGCCGGGGTCGGGTCGGAAGACCCGATCATGCCGCCCGCGCAACGGAACGCGTTCACCACTGAGATGCAGGCAGCGGGCGTCGACTGGCGCCTCACGGTCTACGGCGGCGCCCTGCACGCCTTCCACCACCCGCCGGTCGACCACCCCGTGGTCCCCGGCGTCGGCTACCACCCACGGCACGCACAGCGAGCCTGGCGCGATGTCGTCGACCTGCTCGCCGAGTGCCTGCCCGTGACGGAGTGATCTGGTCAGTCCAAGCTCGGGCGCCCGCTGACCGCCGCGATGCCTGGGCTCCACTGCCACGGCGGGCGGGGAAGGCTGCGGCTTGCCACTGATCCACTTCGGCCGATCGGCTCGCCTGCCATGCCCCTCCGCACTGCCTGTCCGATAGCCCCGAGTGCCGCCGAACGCGCGCGGCTGAAGACGATGGCCTACGGCCACAAGACCGAGCACCGACTGCGGATGCGTTCACAGGTGGTGCTGCACGCCGCGCGCGGACGCTCCAACGCGCATATCGCCCAGGAGATGGGGCTGCACCTGGACACGGTGCGCACCTGGCGAGGCCGGTTCGCTGCCGGCGGCCTACCGGCCCTGGCTGATCGCAGGCGCAGCGGGCGTCCTGCCCGCTTCACCCCAGTGCAGGTCGCCGAGGCCAAGGCCCTGGCCTGCCAGCTCCCAGCTGAGACCGGGGTGCCGCTGTCGCGCTGGTCGTGCCCGGAGCTAGCCGCCGAGCTCACTGCGCGGCGTCACTGACAGCATCCCGGCGTCCACCGTGCGCCGCTGGGTTGCGACAGGATGCCATCAAGCCCTGGCAGTACCGGTCCTGGATCTTCATCCGGGACCCGGACTTCCGCGCCAAGGCCCTGCGCGTCCTTGACCTGTACGCCCGAACCTACGAGGGCGAACCTCTCGGCGCGGACGAGTACGTGATCTCCAGCGACGAGAAGACCTCGATCCAGGCCCGCTGCCGCTGCCACCCGACCGTGGCCCCGGGCCAGGCCAGGACGATGCGCGTCAACCACGAGTACGGCCGCGGCGGTGCCCTGGCCTACCTGGCCGCCTACGACGTCCACAGAGCGAAGGTCTTCGGCCGCTGCGAGGCCACCACCGGCATCGTGCCGTTCATGGCCCTGGTCGAACAGGTCATGACCACCGAGCCCTACGCCTGCGCGAAACGCGTCTTCTGGATCGTTGACAACGACTCCTCGCACCGCGGTAACAAGGCCATCGACCGCCTGGCCGCCAGGTTCCCGAGCGCCGTCCTCGTTCACACCCGGTCCATGCCTCATGGGTGAACCAGATCGAGGTCTACTTCTCCATCGTGCAACGCAAGGTCGTGACGCCCAACGACTTCGCTGACCCCGACCAGGCCAGGGATCGGCTCCGAGGGTTCGAAGTCCGCTACAACGCCACGGCACAGCCGTATCAGTGGAAGTTCACCACCTCCGACCTGGACGATCTGCTGGCCAGACTCGACCGGCACTCTCTCGACCGACAGGAAGAATCCTCCACCGCACCGACTGCTTGATCAACCCCCGAAGGACTTCGCGCGTCGACCACTAAGTGGTCGACGCGCGAAGTCCTTCGGGGGTTGACTCCGGAGCCGGTGGTGAGTGTGGCGATTCTCGAGGGCATCAAGCGTCCGTATCGGGCTGCGTCCCTGC